>NZ_JBITGA010000003.1:530478-619765 GCF_044456565.1 Streptomyces sp. NPDC050842
CTCGGCGAACCCGTGTCCGTCGACGGCGCGGCCCCCCCCCCCCACGCCCACCCCCCCCGCCCCCCCCACACCGGCCACCCCCCCCCCCCCCCCCGCCCCCCCCCCCCGCGGGGGGCGGCCGGGCCCCCCCCCCCCCCCCCCCCGCTCCGCACCCGGGGGTTCTCCGCACTGTGCGCAGCAAGCCGTACGTCCTCCTCCTGAGCGCGGTCGCCGCGCTCCTCGTATTCTTCGGCGCCGCGCCACAGGCCACCGCCGCCGAGAACGGCGAGTGGGCCGTCTACCCGGCCGCCGCCAAGCCCGGCAGCCGCCCGTACTACTACCTCTCCGTCGACCCCGGCACCTCGCTCACCGAGCGCGTCACCGTCACCAACAAGACCGCCGCCCCGCTCACCTTCCGGCTGTACGGCGCCGACGCCTACAACACCGACCGGGACGGCGGCTTCGCCATCCGGACGCAGGCGGAGAAGCAGACCGGGGCCGGTGCCTGGATCAAGCCCGAGCGGACCCGGGTCACCGTCCCGCCGCGCTCCGCCGTCACCGTCCCGTACACGCTGACCGTCCCCGCCGACGCCGACCCCGGCGACCACCCCGGCGCCCTCGTCGCCCTCGACGAGCGGATCAGCCCGAGCGGACAGGGCTCCGTCGCCGTCGGCGTCCAGCGCGCGGTCGGCGCCCGCGTCTACCTCCGGGTCAACGGGCCGACCGTCCCCGCCCTCGCCGTGGAGGACGTCACCCTCGAACAGGACCGGCCGCTCGTCCCCGGCGTCGGCGGGAGCAGCGCCCTCGTCACGTACACGCTCCACAACCGGGGCAACATCACCCTCAATCCCAAGGTCGTCCTCAAGGCCGAGGGACTCTTCGGCCGCACCCTCCTCGACCGCGACCTGGCGAAGGTCCCGTCCGAGCTGCTGCCCCGCCAGAAGATCCGGCTCACCGAGCGGTGGAGCGGATCCCCGCAGTTCGACTGGGGTGACGTGACCCTCACGGCCAGCGCGAAGGACGTGGAGGAGACCGGCACGGTGTCCTTCATGGCCCTGCCCTGGCTTGCCGCCGGGACCCTCCTCGTCGCGGCCGTGACCGGATTCCTCGGCCTCCGGATGCACCGCCGCCGGGCCCTGGACGAGGCCTGAGGCCGGTCCCGGGACGTACTGAGTACGTGAGGCGGGCGCTCATCGGGGACAATGGCCTCCATGAGCGCTCGCAACCAAGAAACCGAAGCCGTCCACCGGGCCGGCTTCGCCTGCTTCGTCGGCCGCCCCAACGCGGGCAAGTCCACCCTCACGAACGCTCTGGTCGGCCAGAAGGTGGCCATCACCTCGAACCGGCCGCAGACCACACGGCACACCGTCCGCGGCATCGTGCACCGCCCGGACGCGCAGCTGATCCTGGTCGACACCCCCGGCCTCCACAAGCCGCGCACCCTCCTCGGCGAGCGGCTCAACGACGTCGTGCGCACCACCTGGGCCGAGGTCGACGTGATCGGCTTCTGCCTGCCCGCCGACCAGAAGCTCGGCCCCGGCGACAAGTTCATCGTCAAGGAACTCGCCGCGATCAAGAAGACCCCCAAGGTCGCGATCATCACCAAGACCGACCTGGTCGACTCCAAGACGCTCGCCGAGCAGCTCATCGCGATCGACCAGCTCGGCAAGGAGCTGGGCTTCGAGTGGCAGCAGATCGTCCCGGTCTCGGCCGTCGGCGACAAGCAGGTCCAGCTCGTCGCCGACCTGCTCGTCCCGATGCTTCCGGAGTCCCCGCCGCTCTACCCGGAGGGCGACCTCACGGACGAGCCGGAGCAGGTCATGGTCGCGGAGCTGATCCGCGAGGCCGCGCTCGAAGGCGTACGGGACGAGCTGCCGCACTCCATCGCGGTGGTCGTCGAGGAGATGATCCCGCGCGAGAACCGCCCGGCGGACCGGCCGCTGCTCGACATCCACGCGAACGTGTACATCGAGCGCCCCAGCCAGAAGGGCATCATCATCGGCCCGAAGGGCAGCCGCCTCAAGGAGGTCGGCATGAAGTCGCGCAAGCACATCGAGGCGCTCCTCGGCACCCCGGTCTTCCTCGACCTCCACGTGAAGGTCGCGAAGGACTGGCAGCGGGATCCCAAGCAGCTGCGGAAGCTCGGCTTCTAGGGCAACCCTCCACCGTCCGGTCGGAGGCCGGCGCAGCCGTGCGAAGCCCGTGAGGCCCCCCGGGGCCGAGCGGTGCGAGTGCGGCATGGCAAGAGGTGTTCCCAAGCAGCTGCGGAAGCTCGGCTTCTAGTTCTGTAGTCCTCGCGTAGGCCTTCTGAAGGCCCTCGCGCCGCGTTGCTCCCCCGTGCGCTCGGCGCCATCATCCGGTCGGTACGTGTCCACGCGTACCGACCGGTCGAACATGGGGGAACACATGGACGTCGTCTTCGACAGTGACGTGTTACCGGCCGCCGCACGGGCCTCGGGCTGGCAGGAGCTCGCCGACAACGCCCTCTGCGTCACCCAGGTCCGCTACCCGGACGAGGGCAGTCTGAAGGTCCGGCTCAAGGCCGTGGCCCTGCGGGAGGGCGTCCAGCTCGCGGCGCTGACCTACGGCTCCCTGGCCTGCCGGCGGACCCCGGCGCTCATCAGGAGGTCGGATCCCGAGCTGTACCAGCTCGCCCTGATCACCGGCGGCCGGCAGAACCTGGAGCAGTGCGGCCGGCGGGTGTCGCTCGGCCGGGGCGAGCTCGTGCTGTACGACAGCTCACGGCCGTACGAGGCCTCGGTCACCGCCGACGGGGGCCTGGCCGACTCGCTCATCCTGAACGTCCCGAAGCACCTCCTGCCCTTCCGCGACGCCCACGTCTCCCGGCTCCTCGCCGTGCCGCTCTCCGCCCGGCAGGGCGTCGGCGGGCTCCTCGCCCGCTTCCTCACCGGCCTCGGCGAGGAGTTGCCGCACTGCACGCCCCAGGACACCGGCAGGCTGCAGAGCGCCGTCCTCGACCTGGCGGGCGCGGTCCTCGCGCACCACCTCGACCGGGAGCGGTCGCTGCCGTCCCACTCGCAGCAGCACGTCCTGTTCCTGCGGATCGAGTCGTTCATCCGCGCGCACCTGGGCTCCGAGGACCTGACACCGGCCGTCGTCGCCTCGGCGCACCAGATGTCCGTCCGCGCCCTGCACCGGCTCTTCGGCCATCACCACACGACGGTTGCCGCGTTCATCCGGCGTCAGCGCCTCGAACACTGCCGGCGCGACCTGACCGCCCTCCACCTCAGCCACCTCACGGTGCACGCCATCGGCACGCGCTGGGGATTCCCGCGGCCCGCCGTCTTCAGCCGGGTCTTCCGCAGTGCGTACGGGCTGCCGCCGGGCGAGTACCGGCACCGGGCCCTGCTCGGCGCGGGCACGCGAAGGTAACGAGTGGGCACGGAGTGCGAATGCCCCGGTGGGGTGGGGCTGGCTAGCGTCCTGCCCGGCGGTGGAACCCCCACCGACCGCAACGGGAGGAATCACCCATGCTGAAGAAGCTGATCGCGAGCGTCGCCGTCATCGCCGCGGCCGGGCTCGGCGCCGGCGTCACCGCCGCGCCGGCCGCCGCGGCCGCGTGTCCGTCCGGCGCGCTCTGCGCCTACCTGTACACGAACTACTCGGGCGACCCGGGCACGGTCTACGGCAACAACAGCAACCTGCTCCAGTACAACAAGTTCAACAACGCGGTGTCGGTGTCGAACTCGGGCAACGACTGCAGCGTCCGCATCTACAGCGGTACGGGCCGCACCGGCTCCTCCGTGAACATCCCCAGGGGCTACGGCATCGGCAACCTCTCCGGTACCGCCTTCTACAAGAACATCGCCTCGAACCACTGGTGCTGATGCCGTGAACCTGCGACCAGCGGCTCTGTTCGTCCTGTGCCTGCTGGCAGTGGGCGGGTGCTCCTCGGCACCCGCCCACCGGGACGCGAGCACCCTCCCCGTCCCCCTCGACGGGGCCACCGTCGTCCCGGAGCGGCAGGCCGGGACGCTGTACGAGGCCGAGGAACGGGCCGTCGACGCGTGCATGACCGGGCGCGGCTTCGCCTACGATCCCGTACCGGCCGGCCGCCGGCCCGTCTCCGCCAACCCGTACGGGCTGCTGACGGAGGACGCCGCGCAGGCCGACGGCTACGGCCTCGCGTCCGCCGCGCTCGACGGCCGCCCGGTCGACCCCAACGGCCCCGCCCTGGCGAAGCTGCCCGAGGCCCGGCGCACGGCCTGGCAGGTGGCGCTGATCGGTACGGGGAAGCGCCAGGTCACCCTGACGGCGAACGGGGCCCCGTCGCTGCGCGTCAACACCGACGGCTGCGTCTACCTGGCCCGCCGCGAGGTGTACGGCGCGGCGTGGGAGCAGGCGGAGGTCGACGCCACCGGAGCGAGCACGGAGGTCGTCGCCCGGGTCGCCGCCGCGCCCGCGTTCCTGGCGGCGCAGCGGACGTGGGCCGCCTGCATGGCGGAGCAGGGGGAAACGGTCACCACGGTCCAGGAGGCCCGCGGCCTCGTCCAGGACGCGGTGATCGCGGCGGGCGACGACCGCCAGGCGCTGCTGCGGGCGGGCCGCCGCGAGCAGGAACTGGCCCGGCGCGACGCGCTGTGCCAGGGCCGCGCCGACCTGGCGGAGGTCGTGCGCACCGCTCAGGAGGACGTCCAGTCCCGGCTGCCGAAGGCCTCGTGGGCCAAAGCCACCCAGGTCAGGGACCTCCGCGAGCGCGCCCTGCGCCGGACGGGCGCCTGACCCGGAGGCAGGACGGGCGCCTGAGCCGTGTGTCCCGGGGGGACACGGCTCAGGCGCCTTCCTTGAGGAGCTTCTTGATGAGGGTCCGCTGCGCGTCCGTGAGGCGCGGGTCGTGGCAGCGGACCGTGCGGTCGTCGACGGTGATCTCGTACGAGAAGCCGTCCGGCACGGCCCGGCCGTCGTCGCTCCCGTCCGCGAGGACGGCGACGGCCAGCGTGTGCCACTCGCCGGCGTCGGCCCTGCCCGAGGTGTCCACCTCCGCCGACCGCTCGATGCCCGCGAAACCGCCCGTGCGCCGCACTCGAATCCGCATGGGACCTGTGTACCAGCGGGTCAGTCGGTGGGCACCCCCACCGCCGCCCAGGCCTTCAGGACGGCCTGGATCTCCTCGCCGTCGCCGTACCGCGCCTTCGCCGCCGCGACCGTGGCCGCCGCGAACTCGGAGAAACGGGTCTCGGGGGTGAGCGTCCCGCCGGTCATCACGTCGTACCAGATCTGCCCGGGCCGCTCCCAGGCGTTCCCGCCGAGCTCGGTCGCCGCCAGGTAGAAGGCGTGGTTGGGGATGCCCGAGTTGATGTGCACCCCGCCGTTGTCCCGGCTCGTGCGGACGTAGTCGTCCATGTGGCCGGGCTGCGGGTCCTTGCCGAGGACGTCGTCGTCGTACGCGGTGCCCGGGGCCTTCATCGAGCGCAGGGCCGTGCCCTCCACGTTCGGGTGGAAGAGCCCCTCGCCGATCAGCCAGTCGGCCTGCCCGGCGGTCTGCCCGAGGGCGTACTGCTTCACGAGGGAGCCGAAGACGTCCGAGACGGACTCGTTGAGCGCGCCGGACTGGCTGAAGTACTCCAGGTTCGCCGTGTACTGGGTGAAGCCGTGGGCCAGCTCGTGGCCGATGACGTCCACGGGCAGCGTGAAGTCGAGGAAGATCTCGTCGTCGCCGTCGCCGAACACCATCTGCTCGCCGTTCCAGAAGGCGTTGCCGTAGTTCTCGTCGTAGTGGACGGAGGCCAGCAGCGGCAGCCCGGCGCCGTCCATCGAGTCCCGCCCGAAGGCGTTCAGGAAGAGGTCGAAGGTGGCGCCGAGGCCCGCGTACGCGCGGTTGACGGTGGCGTCGCCGGTCGCCTCCTCGCCCTCGGCGCGGACCCGGACGCCCGGCAGCTCGGTCCCGCGCTCGCAGTCGTACACGGTGCGGTGCGGCCGGCCGACGTCGGCGGGGGCGAGCGTGGGCGCGCTGCCGGGCAGCGGCAGCACCCGGCTCGTACGGGCCGAGGCGTCCGCGATGAGGGTGCGGCGGGCGGCGGCGGCGACGGCCGGGTTCGAGGAGCGCGCCAGGTGCTCCAGGAGGTGCGGGGGGACGATCGAGCAGAAGACCGGGGCGGAGTGATGCGAGTGGGGAGTCATCCTCGCAATGTGGCACCGCGTGACTCCACTGTCACGAGATGCGACGAGGATTGGCGAAATGGAGTGATGTGTCACTGATCGGCCTTGACGCGCGGGCCGTCCCGCATACTGGAACAGGACGTCCGTCTCCGGCGTCCCTGAGCTAGGCTGCGGCACATCATGCGTTTCGGGCTGCTTCTCCTTAGCTGCCGCGGCGAGGGCCTGTAGTCGTAGGCCGACCCCCTCCCCGCGGGACCTGGTGTTGCGTTCGACAGTCGGCCGTCCTTCTTGATGCTGGACCCGAGGAGCCCAACGCAATGAGCCAGTCCCCCTTCGTCAGCCGCCCCACGCCCGTCACCAACGCGACGCAGCTGCAGAAGCCGTCCGGGATGCCGATCCACAAGTACGGGCAGTACGAGGCCGTGCGGATCCCCGACCGCACCTGGCCCGAGCAGCGCATCACCAAGGCGCCCCGCTGGCTGTCGACCGACCTGCGCGACGGCAACCAGGCCCTGATCGACCCGATGTCCCCGGCCCGCAAGCGCGAGATGTTCGACCTGCTGGTGCGCATGGGCTACAAGGAGATCGAGGTCGGCTTCCCGTCCTCCGGCGAGACCGACTTCGCGTTCGTGCGCTCCATCATCGAAGAGGGCGCGATCCCGGACGACGTCACCATCTCCGTACTGACCCAGGCCCGCGAGGACCTGATCGAGCGGACCGTGGAGTCCCTGGTCGGCGCCAAGCGCGCCACCGTCCACCTGTACAACGCCACCGCGCCCACCTTCCGCCGGGTCGTCTTCCGCGGCTCGAAGGAGCAGATCAAGCAGATCGCCGTGGACGGCACCCGCCTGGTGATGGAGTACGCGGAGAAGCTGCTCGACGAGCGCACCACCTTCGGCTACCAGTACAGCCCCGAGATCTTCACCGACACCGAGCTGGACTTCGCCCTGGAGGTCTGCGAGGCGGTCTGTGACGTCTGGCAGCCGGGCCCGGGCCGCGAGATCATCCTGAACCTGCCCGCCACCGTGGAGCGTTCGACGCCGTCCACGCACGCGGACCGGTTCGAGTGGATGTCCCGGAACCTGACCCGCCGCGAGTACATCTGCGTGTCCGTCCACCCGCACAACGACCGCGGTACGGCGGTGGCCGCCGCCGAGCTGGCCATCATGGCCGGCGCCGACCGCATCGAGGGCTGCCTGTTCGGCCAGGGCGAGCGCACCGGCAACGTCGACCTGGTCACCCTGGGCATGAACCTGTTCAGCCAGGGCGTCGACCCGCAGATCGACTTCTCGCAGATCGACGAGATCCGCCGCACCAGCGAGTACTGCAACCAGATGGAGGTCCACCCGCGCCACCCCTACGCGGGCGACCTGGTCTACACCGCCTTCTCCGGCTCCCACCAGGACGCCATCAAGAAGGGCTTCGACGCGATGGAGGCCGACGCGGCCGCCAAGGGCGTCACCGTCGACGACATCGAGTGGGCCGTCCCGTACCTGCCGATCGACCCGAAGGACGTCGGCCGCTCCTACGAGGCCGTCATCCGGGTCAACTCGCAGTCCGGCAAGGGCGGCATCGCGTACGTCCTGAAGAACGACCACAAGCTGGACCTGCCCCGCCGGATGCAGATCGAGTTCTCGAAGATCATCCAGCAGAAGACCGACACCGAGGGCGGCGAGGTCACGCCGGCCGCGATCTGGTCCGTCTTCCAGGACGAGTACCTGCCCAACCCGCAGAACGCCTGGGGCCGCATCCAGCTGCGCTCCGGCCAGACCACCTCCGACACCGACGGCACGGACACGCTGACCGTCGAGGCGGTCGTCGACGGCGCCGAGACCGTGCTGTCCGGCTCCGGCAACGGCCCGATCTCGGCCTTCTTCGCCGCGCTGCAGTCGATCGGCGTGGACGCCCGTCTGCTGGACTACCAGGAGCACACGATGAGCGAGGGCGCGTCCGCGCAGGCCGCCTCGTACATCGAGTGCGCCATCGACGGTCAGGTCCTGTGGGGCATCGGCATCGACGCCAACACGACCCGCGCCTCGCTGAAGGCGGTCATCTCGGCGGTCAACCGCTCCGCCCGCTGACCCCCTGACGCGCTTCACGGCCGCTGCCCCGCACCCTTCCTCCCGGAGGGTGCGGGGCAGCTTTGCTTTCCAGCCCATGTGTGACCTGCGTCACGGTTTCAGGTTCGCTTAAGGAAGATCATGTCGCCATGTCGGATTCGGCGTCATATCAGGTGAGTTGACGGCACATCGGGGAATGGCGGAAGGTCGGCTCGTCCCCTCGGACACGCCCCCCACGCGCCCCCTTCGCACCTCCCTGACCTGGAGTTTCGTATGCGCACGACCGCTGCTGTGGCCGCTGTCCTCGCGGTGACCGGCACCGCCCTCGCCTGGGCCCCCGCCGTCTCCGCCGCCCCCGCCACGTCGTGCGCGACGCATCCGCTCGGCACGGCCGGCCTCTACGCCGAGTTCGTCGAGAAGGACTCCGTCCGCCACTCCGACTCCGAGGGCGCGGTCGCGGTCGGCGGCGACGCCACCTTCGGCGACCCGAAGCAGCCGTCGGGCTTCTCGATCGGCCACAAGCTCACCGGCGCCGACCTCGCGAAGCTGCCCGGCGGCCACAGCCTCGTCGTCGGCGGCACGCTGTACGCGAACCAGGTCGTCCTGGACAACGGCACGGGCATCGCCGGCAAGGTCGTCGACCGCTCCACCCCGGGGCAGGGCTTCGGCGTCGACGGCGACAAGGTCACGGAGGGCGCCTCCCCGGCCTCCCCGGTCGACTTCGCGAAGGAGTTCGCCGGCCTGCGCGCGCTCTCCACCGGCTGGGCGGGCACCGCGCCCAACGGCACGGTGGCCGGCGACAAGGACGCCCAGGGCCTGTTCCTCACCGGTACGAGCACCGAGCTCAACGTCTTCGCGGTGGACGCCGCCGACCTGGAGAAGGCCCGGGCGATCACGCTCAAGGTCCCGGCCGGCTCCTCCACCCTCGTGAACGTCCTCGGCGCCTCGTACGACATGAGCAAGTCCGCCACCTACGGCGTCTACTACCAGGGCGCGGACGGCACGGCCCCGGTCATCGACGACTACACCCTGGCGAGCGACGAGTTCCGCCAGATCCGCTCCAAGCTGCTGTGGAACTTCCCGCAGGCCGAGAGCGTGAAGAAGAACTACACCTCCTGGCCGGGCACGATCCTCGCGCCGAACGCCACGGTCGAGATGGGTAGCGGGAACGTCGGCCCCGGCCACGTCAACGGCTCCGTCATCGCCGAGTCCCTGAAGACCGTCCCCGGCGCCGAGACCCACCAGATGAACTTCGCCGGCTGCCTCCCGAAGGAGACCACCCCCGGCGAGGTCGTCACCCCGCAGCCGCCGACGCCGACCGAGACGGCCGTCCCCACCCCGCCCGCGACCCCCGAGCCCACCCCGAGCGAGGGCGGCGGGACGCCCACGGCCCCCGCGACCCCGGAGACCCCGGGCGCCTCCGAGACGCCCGGGACCTCCGCGTCCCCGTCGACGCCCGCCGGCACCCCCGAGGCCTCGGAGACCCCGGCCGGCCCGGGAACCCCCGACGAGGCCACCACCGCCCCGGCCGCGCCCTCGACGGCGCCGCCCGCCACCCCGGAGGGTGATCTCGCGACGACCGGTTCGGCCATCGGACCCGGCACGATCGGTGCCGCGGCGGCCGCCGTCCTCGTCGGCGGAGGCTTCCTGGCCTTCGCAAAGCGCCGCCGCCGCGCCTCCTGAGGTTTCGCGGACGGTGTCGTGTCTCGGCCATCTCCACGGCGATCTGCTGACGGGGTGCTGACGCCACATCAAGGATGTGGCTAACATCACGCCAACGCCGGCAGTGCAGCCGGGCCGTTGAGGAGGTGCGTATGCGGTCTGCCCGGAATCCACGTGGCGGGAAAGTGGGCGTCTGCGGAATCCGCACCTCCTGGAACACGGTCGGAGACGGCGAGTTCTTCTGCGAGGAGTGCGGCGGCGACCGGAACTACCGGCGGCGCACCGGCCGCCGCAGGTTCGCCGTCCTGGGCGTCCCCGTCCTTCCCCGGGGCTGTACGGGCCCCGTCGTCGAGTGCGCGGCCTGTCACACGCACTTCGGTACGGAGGTCCTCGACCGTCCGACGACGAGCCGCTTCTCCGCGATGCTGCGGGACGGCGTGCACACCGTCGCGCTTGCCGTGCTCGCGGCCGGCGGCACCGACTCCCGCGCGGTCCTCGACCGAGCCGTGAGCGCGGTCCGGTCCGCCGGCTTCGCCGAGTGCACGGCCGTCCAGCTCGTCGACCTCGTCGAGGCCCTGGAGGCCGACACCGGGCGCTTCATGCCCGAGGTGAACCCCGAGGGCAGCCTCCTCGCGATCGAGCTCCACGAGGCCCTGGAGCCGCTCACCCCGCACCTGGCGCCCGCCGGGCGGGAGTCGATCCTGCTCCAGGCCGCCCGCATCGCCCTCGCCGACGGCGTCTACAGCCCGACCGAGATGGAGGTCCTCGGGACCGTCGGGAACGCGCTCGCGCTGGCCCCCGACGACACCGTCCGCCTCCTCGCCTCGGCGCGGACGGTGTCGTAGTCCCGCTGTCTGCCCTACGGTGCGATGTTCTGGTTCAGCCGGAACACGTTCTCGGGGTCGTACCGGCGCTTGACCGTACGCAGCCGGTCGAAGTTCTGCCGGTAGTTGACCCGCACCCGGTCCTGGTCGTCGGTGTCCATGAAGTTCACGTACCCGCCCTCCTCGGTGTGCGGGCGCAGCGCCTTGTCGTAGGCGCGGGTCCAGGCGATGTTCGCCTCCGCGTCCGCCGCACCGGTCGACCAGGTCGCGCCGATGGAGTGCGAGAGGTCGGCGTCCCGGTAGGCGAACGCGGTCTCCTCCGGACCCACCTCGTGGCAGGCCCCGTCGATCGGGAAGATCGCGGTGTCCGACTCCATCGACGGCATCGTCTCGCCGAACGTCATGTGGGCGTCGATCGCGCCGTCCGTGAGCCCGCGGCTGAAGTTGCCCTTCCAGTAGTGGAAGAGCCCCGGCGGCAGCTGCTCGTCGAAGACGGTGTTGATCACCGGGTACGGCATCCGCTCCATGAACCGGCCGACGACCGGGCCGAGCCCGTCCAGGCGGGTCAGGACCTTGTCGTCGTCCGCCGCCGGGCCGCTGAAGCAGGTGAACGCGGCGCAGATCGGGCGGCCGTGCCAGCGCTCCGGCAGGAACGGTTCCTCGGGGCCGAGCGCGATCACGAGGATCGAGTTGAGCTCGACCGGCGCGTCCTCGTTCATCCGCTGCCAGGCGCGGGCGACGTCCGGGCTGAGCGGGTAGCAGGTCAGGCCGCCGAAGACGTCCGACACCGGGTGCAGCCGGTACGCGAGCGAGACGGCGATCCCGAAGTTCCCGCCGCCGCCGCGCAGCGCCCAGAACAGGTCCGGATGCCGTTCGGCGTCGCAGGAGACGAGCGTGCCCTCGGCGGTCACGACGTCCGCCGCGATCAGGTTGTCGCAGCTCAGCCCGCAGCGGCGGGCCAGGTGGCCCATGCCGCCGCCGAGCGTCAGGCCGCCGATGCCGGTCGTGGAGATCACCCCGCCGGTGGTGGCGAGCCCGAAGGCGTGGGTGGCGTGGTTGAAGTCGCCCCAGGTGGCGCCGCCCTCGGCCCGGGCCGTACGGGCCTCCGGGTCGACCCGCACGCCCCGCATCCGGGACAGGTCGACGACGAGGCCGTCGTCCACGGTGCCGAACCCGGCGACCGAGTGGGAACCGCCGCGCACGGCGAGCGGGAGGGAGTGCTCCCGGGCGTACAGCACCGATGCCATGACGTCGCCCGCGTCCACGGCGTGGACGACGACTTCCGGCCGGCGGTCGTGCAGGGCGTTGTAGACCCGGCGGTCGACGTCGTACGACGGGTCGCCGCGGGTCACGACGGTGCCGCGCACGGCACCGCGGAGCGTGTCCAGGGGGTTGGTCGTGGTGGTCATGGTTCCGGTGTAGCCCGGGGGAGCCGGGCGGGGCATCGCCCGTACCGCCCATCCGACCACCCGACGGGGGATGGGCCGTTCGCACCAGGGCGCAGGGCGCAGGGCGCAGGGCGCAGGGCGCAGGGCGCAGGGCGCAGGGGGCGCAGGCCGTCGGGCGCCGGGCGTGTCAGAGCAGGTCGTGGGCGTACGCGTAGGCCGTCGCCGCCGAGCGGGAGCTCACGTCCAGCTTGGCGAAGATGTTGTTCAGGTGGCGGGAGACCGTGTGCTCGCTGATCACGAGGGCCTGGGCGATGTCCTTGTTCGTCCCGCCCCCGGCCACCAGCCGCAGCACCTCCGCCTCGCGGGCCGTGAGGCCGCCCGGCTGCCGGTGCCGCTTCCCGCCGGTGAGCAGCGCCGCCGCGCGCCGGGTGTCCGGTACGGCTCCGAGCCGCTCGAACACCGTCCGCGCCGCCCCCAGCTCAAGCCGGGCCGCCTCCTCGTCGCCCACCGCCCGGTCGGCCGCCGCGAGCAGCATCCGCACCTGCGCGGCCTCGTACGGGACGCGGAGCTCCAGCCAGCCGGCGAGCGCCGCCCGCAGCAGCCGCAGCGCGGGGCCCGTGCGGGCCTCGGCCAGGGCGACCGCGCCCTGGGCCGTGTCGGCCGTCGCCCGCAGCAGCGGTACGTCCCCGGCCAGCGCGTCCAGCTCCGCCGCGGCCCGGGCAGCGCCCGGCACGTCCCGGACGGCCAGGGCCACCTCCGTACGGGCGGCGAGCAGCCGGGCCCGGCCCAGGAGGTCGTGGTGCGGGTCGCTCTGGCAGGCGAGGGCGAGGTCGACGCCCGCGACGGCCGCGTCGGCCCTGCCCTGGGCGAGGCGCAGCAGCGCGAGCCCGGGCTGCGGGATCCGGCCCAGTTCATGGGCGTGCGCGTACGACGCGGCGGCCTCGTCGAGGCGGCCCTGCCGCCGCTGGACGTCCCCGGCGGCGTAGAACGAGGCGGCGGCCGATTCCAGACAGTCCACGGGCACCTCACGGCAGGCCTGCCGGGCCTCCTCCTCGGCGAGCGCCCAGCTGCCGAGGAGGTCGAGGACCTCGACGCGGTGGGCCCGGCAGACGCCCCGGAAGGGGTTCTCGCCGGAGGCCGGAGCCAGGGCCGGGACAGGGGTCATGGCCGGGGCGGCCGCGGTCGTCGTCTCCGTACCCGCTTCCGGCCTCGGCTCCGCCGGGCGGCCCGTCCACGGGGGCGCGCACCACTCCATCGCCGCGTGCGTCCACTCCACGGCCCGCCCGAAGTCCGCCGCCTCCATGCACTGGGTGAGGGCCAGGCAGTACAGCCAGCCCGTGAACATGCTGCTCAGCTCGCCGGCGGTGACCGAGCACATCGCGTCGTCGAGGAGGGCGAGGGCCTCGGTCCTGCGGCCGTTCGCGAGGAGGACCGCGGACTCGGCCTGGCGGCTGAGGGCGACGAGGTCGGGGCTGGCGGAGCGGAGGGCGAGGCGGGTCATGCGGCGGGCCGCGGCGAGGGCGGCGGCCCGGTCGCCGTGCTGCGCGGCCTCCTCGGCGTCCGTCCAGGCGAGGAAGCACTGCTCGGGGCAGGGCGGCAGGTCCTCCAGGTGGTGCCGGGCCCGGTGCAGCCAGCCGGCCGCCGCGGCCGGCCGGCCGAGGCTCTGGTACTCGTAGTGCAGCCACCAGGCGGCGAGCCCGGCGCCCCGGTGGTCACCGGCCGCGAGGAAGGCGGCGTGGGCGCGGAGGCGGGCGGTGACGGACTCGTCGATGTGCCCCGACCACCAGGCGGCGTCGGCGAGCACGGACAGGTCGTCGGCGGTGAGACCGCGGGAGGGGTGCAGGTCGTGGGCGTGGAGCAGCGCGTACGCCTCGGCCCAGGATTCCCGCCCGGCCGCGTCCCGGGCGCGCTCGACGGCGTCGGCGGTGTCGGACGTCTGCGGCGTGTGGAGCGTGGGTGCGGACATGGCTTCGCCTCTTCCCGGTCCTCTCAGAGTAGGACCGGGAAGAGGCGGAGGCGCGGGTGACTACTGGATGGCGCCGCTCGCGCGCAGCATGTCCTCGCGCTCGACGATCTTCACGCGCTCGCGGCCCTGCGGCTCGCCGAGCGCCTTCTCGGCGGCGTCCAGGGCGTACCAGCCCTCCCACGTCGTGTACGTGATGCCCTTGCCCTCCAGGAAGGACACGACCGCGTCCGTCTCCGGGGTCTCGGGCGTCAGCAGACGGCCGTTCGCGAAGTCGTCCAGGAGGTTCGCCACGGTCTCGTTGGCGTCGCCCTTGGTGTGACCGATGAGGCCGACGGGGCCGCGGCGGATCCAGCCGGTGCAGTACGTGGAGGCCATGTGCTCGCCGGTCTCCTCGATGACCCGGCCGCCCTCGTCCGGCACGGTGCCGCTGGCGACGTCCCAGGGGATCTTCGGCAGCTCGTCCGAGAGGTAGCCGACGGCGCGGTAGACGGCCGAGACGTCCCAGTCGGTGGTGGCGCCGGTGCCCTTGACGTTGCCGGTGCCGTCGAGCTCGGTGCGCTCGGTGCGGAGACCGACGACCTTGCCGTCCTCGCCGAGGATCTCGACGGGCGACTCGAAGAAGTGCAGGAAGAGCTTGTGCGGGCGGTCGCCGATGTCGCGGATCGCCCAGTTCTCCAGGGTCTTGGCGACCATGTCGGTCTGCTTGTTCTTGCGCCGCTCGGCGATCGAGCCGTCGTCGTAGTCGATGTCCTCGGGGTTGACGATGACCTCGATGGTGGGGGAGTGGTCCAGCTCGCGCAGCTCCATGGGGCTGAACTTGGCCTGGGCCGGGCCGCGACGGCCGAAGACGTGGATCTCGACGGCCTTGTTCACCTTGAGGCCGTCGTAGACGTTCGCCGGGATCTCGGTCGGCAGCAGCTCGTCGCCGGTCTTGGCGAGGATGCGGGCGATGTCGAGGGCCACGTTGCCGACGCCGAGGACGGCGACCTTCTCGGCCTCCAGGGGCCAGGTGCGCGGGACGTCCGGGTGGCCGTCGTACCAGGAGGCGAAGTCGGCGGCGCCGTACGAACCGTCGAGCTCGACGCCGGGGATGCGGAGCTCGCGGTCGGCCATGGCGCCGGTCGAGAAGATCACGGCGTCGTAGAACGAGCGCAGGTCGTCGAGGTGGACGTCCGTGCCGTAGTCGACGTTGCCGAAGAGGCGGACCTGCGGCTTGTCGAGGACCTGGTGAAGGGCTTTGACGATGCCCTTGATCCGGGGGTGGTCGGGGGCGACGCCGTAGCGGATGAGGCCGAAGGGGGCCGGCATCCGCTCGAAGAGATCGATGGACACGCCCGGTTCGGCGGCGGCCTCGGACTTCAGCAGCGCATCGGCGGCGTAGATTCCGGCGGGGCCGGCGCCGACGATCGCGACCCGGAGGGGGCGGGGCATGACGGGATTCCCTTCGCAAGCGAGGTGGCGGCGAAGCCGCCGACACTTAGGTCACCCTAAATAACAACACACGCGAAGCGGTACCCGGGCCCGGTCTATGGACTCATAAGGTGAACTTATGACTTCCATAAGTGTGGCTAGGCGGGTTCCGAGAGGTCGAGGCTACCGGTGAAGGTCTGGACGACCATCGCGATCATGGTGGCGTAGAAGCCGACCGCGCAGAGGGCGCAGAACAGGCCGAAGCAGAGCTCTCCGCGCCGGAAGAGCGTGGTCCGGGGGAGGATCACGTCCGCCGGGTTCGCGGGGTCGTAGCTGATCGTGGTGGACATTCTGCCCGGCCAGGTGGTCACGTGACGGACCAGGCCCGCGGGGTCCGTGTACAGGTACATCCCCCGCCGGCCCGGTGCCTCCACGGCGAGGGTGGTGATGCCGTGCCGCGTGAGACGGAACTCGCGGTACCAGCTGTGCAGCGAGAGGAGGCTCGTGACGGCGGAGGCCGCCGCGACGAAGCCCAGGGGCACGAAGAGGACGATGCCGGCCGGCTGCCCGGCGACGCCGATGAGGACGCAGAGGAGGACGACCGGGGCGACGGTGGCGGCGGACCACCACGTGACGAGCCGGATCTTCCGCTCCCGTGCGCTGACGGGCCGGGTGTGCGTCTCGACGAGCGCGGTCCCGTCGGCCGCCGTGTCCCGCCCGACGGTCTCGGGCAGAGCGGCGTTCACGGTCGCGGCGAACATGACGGCCGACGCCTCGCTCACCCCGTCGATCCGATGCGTGTACGACGTCGCTCCGGCCGGTGCCGTCAGCTCGACCGTGAGGGACCGCCCCTCGGTGCGGACCTGCGCGATGGCGGCGAGGGGGATGCGTACCTCGTCGTGACGGCGGGACAGGAGAAGCGCGTCGCCCTCGTGTTGGAGGGTGGACTTCCCGCTGCCCTGGACGACGGGTATGGACGGAGTGGTCGACATGGGCATGATCGTAAGGGCGGGCTGACCGCCGGTGAAGCCCGTGTCCGCCGTGCGTACGGCTCGGTGGCCGGAGCCCGCTGTGCCCCAGGAGCCCTCGGGCTGCTCGTGCACCAGGACCCAGACCCGCCCGGCGGCGTTCAGGACCCTGCGAGCTCGCGCCGGACGCCCGCGCGGCCCTCCTCGGTCGGGGAGCCGGTCTCAGTCGTGACCGAGTCCAGCCCACAGGCGCGCGAGCGGATCGTGGCCGGCGCGGCCCGACATGATCCGGCGGCGCGGCCTGAACGCGACGAGCATCCGCGAGACGGCCAAGCGCGCGAAGGCGCCGCTCGGCTCCACGGACCACTACTTTCCCGGCGGCAAGCAACAGCTCTCCGCCGAGGCCGTCCGGTACGCGGGGGGCGTCATCGCCCGCAGCCTGCGCAAGGAGCTGGAGGCGGGCCCGGTCGCCGGGCTGCGCGCCCTGCTCGACCTCTGGCGCAAGACGGCTCGTCGGCACGGACTTCCACGCGGGCTGCACGGTCCTCGCCGTCGCCATCGAGGAACCCCCGGTCGCCGAGGTCCGCCCGTCCTCGCGGCCGCCGCCGAGGTCGCCACGCTCGTCGTCGCGTCCGTGGAGGGAACGGTGGCGATGTGCCGCGCCAAGCGCTCCACGGAGCCGCTGGACCGGGTGGCGCGGCAGCTGGAGGCCGTGGTCGCCGGGGCGATCAGCCCTTGAGCGTCGTGGCGACCAGCCGGCCGCTGCCGCGCAGGACGAGGGAGGGGGCGGTCGTCATCTGGCGATACCGGTGACGAACGCGGACCAGGCGGCGGCGGGCACGATCAGGACGGGGCCGTCGGTGACCTTGCTGTCCCGGACGGGGACGACGCCGGTGAAGCCCGTTGAGACCTCGACGCATTCACCGCCCTCGCCGTTGCTGTAGCTGCTCTTGAACCACTGGGCGTTGCTCAGGTCGTACTCGCGCATCGTCTGAAGTCCTCCGCCGCCGACTCGATCAGGGCAAGGGACGCCTCCGGCGACAGCGTGGCGACCCTGAGCAGATCGTAGGCGCGCTGCGCGCGCTTCACCACAGCCGGATCGTCCAGGAGCGTCCCCGAAAACGAGGTCTCCGTATAGGCCGTTGGCGGTTGGTCCTCGAACTCCATGAGTCGCAGCATGCCGTTCATGGAGGCATGCGCTCCGACCGATCGGGGGATCACCGTCACCAGGACCCATCGGGCCCTGATCAGGCTTGCGATGTGGTCGAGCTGCGCAGCCATGACCGCAGGGCCGCCTACAGGGTTGACCAATGTGTTCTCGTGGAGCACGACCCAAAACTCGGGCCTTGTAGCGTCCATGAGGATCCTCGCCCGGTCTATCCGCGAGGTCACCTTCTCCTCGACGTACTCCTCCGTCGCGAAGGGGTTCGCCGCCAGCGTCACCGCCCGTGCGTACTCCGCCGTCTGGAGCAGGCCGGGCACCACCAGCGGCGCGAACTCGCAGATCCTCGTCGCCACCGCCTCCAGCTCCGCCACCTCGTGGAAATAGGAGGCGTACGGCGACTTGTTGATGAGTTTGCGTACCGTCCGTTCGAAAATACCGCCGGTTTGTAGTACCTCGTCGATTCTCTGCGCCACATCCAGCTGCGGCTTTCGAATTCCCTGCTCGAACAGCCCGATGTATCCACCGGACACGAACACTCGTCCGCCCAGTTCGCCCTGTGAGAGCCCCGCCGCCTCGCGGCGCTCCTTGAGGAGCTCCCCGAAGAACTCCCACGCTTCGTCCTGCTTGCCCTTGGCCATGGATTAACTCCCCAACCCTACGCCGCAGTTGTACGGCCTGCGCGTCTGCCGATTCTACGGATCCCGCCCCACCCTGGAGAGGCGAAGCAGGAAATGGATTCAGAAAGGCATACGTTGGTGAAGGAAGACATCATGAAGACGACCGCGGGGGCCATCGAAGCCGCACAAGAGGCAGTGACGGAATTGCGCGAGGCGCTCGCGAGGGCGGGAATCACGCTCCCCTCGCTAGGGCTCGACGTCGTCACCCTCGCCGCCGACCCTCCGAGGCCGCTCGTCGAATTGGGATGCTGCACGGCGGAAACGGCACGGCTCATCGCGGCCGCCCTACTGCCGGGGGAGGAGAGCGGGACATGACACTGTCGATCGGGTCGTACGTCGTGGAGATCCGTACCGGACGGGTCGGGAGAGTGATGGGCCACGAGGGGCCCTACGTCCAGATCCGGCCGCTCGGTGGCGGGCGCGAGTGGGACGTGGAGCCCGAGGGCGTACGCGAGGCGACCTCGTCCGAGCGACTGAGCGCAGCCACGGCTCACGTCAACGCCCGGAGCCGGGGCGAGGTGCCCTGAACCCTCCCTCGGTACGGCTGTCAGGCCGGTGACACGTCTCCGCCCGCGTTGCGGATCATGCGCTGGAGGACCTTGAGGGTGATCAGGTACTCCTCGTCCGTGACGCCGGCGTGTACGTGTCCCCGGCCGGCCCGTTGCGTCCGGGCGGCGTGCGCGTGCAGCGTCCTGCCGTCGTCGGTGATCCGGAGGCGGCCGTCCGCGTCCAGGACGAGCAGGGTCCGTTCCAGCAGGAGGTCGATGTCGGGCGCCAGGCCCGCGGCACCGATGTCCAGATTGGCCTGATGGGCGGCGATCACCTCGTCCCGGGTGGCGCCGTCCTCGCCGTGCAGTACCTGGTGCAGCACCCACCACTGGGGCTGGGTGATCCCGATCGCCGCGAGCCGCCCCCTGACGTAGGCCGACAGGGTCTTGTTCGCGGCCCACGTCCAGTAGCCGATCGGCTGGTTCACCAGCTCCTCGTCCTCGTGCGAGTACGTCATGAGGCTTCCTTCTCTGCGGGTCGGTCGAGCGTGCGTCCGTAAGCGAGCAGGAGGAGCTCCTGGGCCGGGCGGCTCACTACCAGAGCTCCTGTTCCGTACGACCAGTCCAGGTCCGTGGCCCGCAGGGTGACGCCTTCGAGGTCCGCCTTGAAGAAGCGGATCGTCTTCGGGGTGACGGTCTCCAGCAGGATCCGCAGGCGTTTCTCCGGGACCCGGCGCCCGAGGCCGAGCGGGACGGTGATGTCCAGGCCGTGGACCACGTCGTGGCCGAGGGCCGTCTCCAGGCCGCCGACCGGCGGCTTCCACGGGTGGTGGGCGTTGTCCCGCAGCGCCGCCGCGAGTTCGCGCGGGGTGAGGGCGGCGGCGTCCCGGCGGGCGAGGCGGTCGGTCATCCGGTGCAGGTTGCCGCGCGCTCGGGCGATTTCCAGCGCCGTCCTGCCGAACGAGTACCGGAACCCCATGCTCAGGTGCCCGGCGACCTCCCGTACGCGCCACCCGCCGCACAGCGACGGCGCCTCCCACTGCTCGTCGGTCAGTCCGTCCAGGACGTCCGCCAGTTCGCGCCGCTCGGCCGCGATCTCCGCCCGCATCTCCGTCGCCGTGGTCTCCATGATCCCCAGCGTGCCGAGGCGCCTTTCAGAAGTCCAAGAGCGGGTTCTTCTCCTCACTAGAATTGCTGGTTATGGAGCTTCGCCAGCTGCGGTACTTCCTCGCCGTCGTCGAGGAGGCCAACTTCACCCGGGCCGCCGCCCGGCTCCACCTCGCGCAGCCGGGGGTGAGCGCCCAGATCCGGCAGCTGGAGCGGGAGCTGGGGCAGCCGCTCCTCGACCGCTCCGGCCGGACGGTGACCACGACCGCCGTCGGTGAGGCGGTCCTCCCCTTCGCGCGGGCGGCGCTCGCGGCCGTCGAGGGGATGCGGCTGACCGTGGACGAGTTCGCCGGGCTCGTCCGGGGACAGGTCACCGTCGGACTCGTGTCAGGTGCCGCCGCCGCCGACGAGTTCGACGTCGCCGCCGCCCTGGCCGACTTCCACGACGACCACCCGCACGTGGAGATCTCCCTCACCGACGACACGTCGGAGCGGATGCTCGCAGCCCTGCGCCGCGGCGAACTCGACCTCGCGGTGATCGGCCTCGCCGAGGAGGAGCCCCCGCAGGGCGTCGGCCTCCAGGTCCTCGTCGACGTGCCCCTGGTCGCCGCCATGGCCGCGGACGACCCGCTGCTCACCGCCCTCGAAGGCCGCGCGACGCTCCCGCTCGCCGCGCTCGCCGGCCGTCCCCTCATCAGCCTTCCGCGCGGCACCGGACTGCGCGGCGTCCTCGAGCGCGCCTGTACGCAGGCGGGCTTCCGGCCCCATGTCGCCTTCGAGGCCGCCGTTCCCCACGTCCTGGCGCGGCTCGCCGCCCGCGGCCTCGGTGTCGCGGTCCTCCCGGATCCCCCGCTCGGGGCGGCGGACGCGCTGGGGCTCCGTACCCTTCCCCTCGCCGAACCGGCACTCCGTGGCAGGGTCGCCCTCGCCTGGCCGGCGGACGGGCCCGCCGCCCCGGCGGCGGCCGCCCTCCTCGCCCGTATGCGGAAAGCGTTCCCGGAAGTCCGACCGGAAGTCCGACCGGATGTCCGGCCCGTGGTCGGCCCGCCCCCGCCGTACGGGAGAATGGGCCCATGAGTCTGTTCCGCGACGACGGCATCGTGCTGCGCACCCAGAAGCTGGGTGAAGCGGACCGCATCATCACGATCCTCACGCGCGGTCACGGGCGCGTACGCGCCGTCGCGCGCGGGGTGCGGCGGACGAAGTCGAAGTTCGGGGCGCGGCTCGAACCGTTCTCGCACGTGGACGTGCAGTTCTTCGCCCGGGGGAGTGAGCTGGTCGGACGCGGGCTGCCGCTCTGCACGCAGAGCGAGACGATCGCCGCGTACGGCGGCGGGATCGTCACCGACTACGCCCGGTACACCGCCGGCACGGCCATGCTGGAGACGGCGGAACGGTTCACCGACCACGAGGGCGAACCCGCCGTGCAGCAGTACCTGCTGCTGGTGGGCGGTCTGCGGACCCTCGCGCGCGGCGAGCACGCGCCCCACCTCATCCTCGACGCCTTCCTCCTCCGCTCGCTCGCCGTGAACGGCTACGCGCCCAGCTTCGACGACTGCGCGAAATGCGGACTCCACGGTCCGAACCGGTTCTTTTCGGTCGGAGCGGGTGGGGTCATATGCGGCGACTGCCGGGTGCCCGGAAGCGTCGTACCCTCTGCGGAGGCCATCGGCCTGCTCAGCGCGCTGCTCACCGGCGACTGGGCGACGGCGGACGCGTGCGAGCCGCGTCACGTCAGGGAGGGCAGCGGACTCGTGTCCGCCTATCTGCACTGGCACCTGGAGCGCGGCCTGCGCTCCCTGCGGTACGTAGAGAAAAGCTAGGTAGGAGAGACCACGTCATGGCCATCGCACGACTGCTCGGTCGCCAGCGCCGGGAGTACAGCACCCCCGAGCCGCACCCCTCCGGCGCCCGCCCGCCGAAGCTCCAGTCCGAGCTCGTCCCGGAGCACGTCGCGATCGTCATGGACGGCAACGGCCGCTGGGCCAAGGAGCGCGGCCTGCCCCGCACCGAGGGCCACAAGGTCGGCGCCGAGCAGGTGCTCGACGTGCTCCAGGGCGCGATCGAGATGGGCGTGGGGTCGATCTCGCTCTACGCCTTCTCCACCGAGAACTGGAAGCGCTCGCCCGAGGAGGTGCGCTTCCTGATGAACTTCAACCGCGACTTCATCCGCAAGTCCCGCGACCAGCTCGACTCGCTCGGCGTGCGGGTGCGCTGGGTCGGCCGGATGCCCAAGCTGTGGAAGTCGGTGGCCAAGGAGCTCCAGGTCGCGCAGGAGCAGACCAAGGACAACACCAAGCTCACGCTGTACTTCTGCATGAACTACGGCGGTCGCGCGGAGCTCACGGACGCGATGCAGGCGATGGGCGAGGACGTGAAGGCGGGTCGGCTGGACCCGTCGAAGATCACCGAGAAGACCATCCAGAAGTACCTCTACTACCCGGACATGCCGGACGTGGACCTGTTCCTGCGGCCCAGCGGCGAGCAGCGCACCTCCAACTACCTGATCTGGCAGAGCGCGTACGCCGAGATGGTCTTCCAGGACGTGCTGTGGCCCGACTTCGACCGCCGCGACCTGTGGCGGGCATGCGTCGAGTACGCCCAGCGCGACCGTCGCTTCGGCGGCGTCGACCCGGCCGACATGGCCGTCCTCGACAAGGGCTGAGCCGAACGAGGCCCGAGCCGTACGGACCGACCGTCCGTACGGCTCGGGCCTTCTGCCGCCTACGCGCAGGTGCCGGCGAAGGTCGCCCGGGTCACCACGTCCGTCGAGGCGGCCGTCGTGTCCAGCCAGGCCGTCCGCTGCCCGTCGCCCAGCGACGGGGCCAACTGGAAGCCGGAGGAGCAGGAGACCCTGCTGTACACCGGAGTGCCGGCCAGCACGTCCGCGACGGGGGCCGTGTACACCTTGCCGATCGTGCCGTTCCAGCCGCCGAGGGCGGCCGAGGCGTCGTACGTCGAGTAGGCGAAGTACTCGTCGCTGACGGAGAACTGGCCGGAGTACGCCTGGGACGGCTTGCCGATCTTCTTCTTCTGGGTGAGATCGGTCAGTGGCGCCGACCAGAACGCGTCGCTGCTGAAGAGGAACGACGTCGTCTCGCGCCAGAAGACCCGGTCCCCGGTGAGCTGGATGTCCGTGATCTCGCCGAAGATGTACGACTGGATCCGCACGCGCTGCGCGGTGCCGGCGGCGATGTCGTACACGTTGAGGTGGTCGCCGTCGTTGTCCCGCCAGGCCACCTTGCCGTGCTTCATGGTCAGGCGGTCGGCGTTGGTGCCCGTGGCCGGGGTCAGATTGACCGTGGTGCCGTCGCGGTCCAGGAGCATGACGTCGGACTCGCCGTCCCGCCTGTCGATGTAGACGAGCCGGCCGTCCTCGGTCACGGGCTGCAGCTCGTCGCCCGGGCCGTCCACCAGCTTGCGGATCGGGCCCTGGCCCTTCTCCTGCGTGGAGTACACGCCGACGGAGTCGGCGGTGACGCGGGTGAAGACGATGCGGTCGTCGTCGAGGGACGGGTCGAGGAGGTAGGCGTCCTGCTGGGCCAGCTCACGCTGCGGGTGCTTGCCGAAGCGGCCGACCGTGATGCCGAAGCCCGCGCTGCCCGCGCCCCACGCGACGGCGTCGCCGTGGCCGATCGCGTACACGTCGCCGTTGATCTGCGCGGCCTGCTCGTCGACGGCGCCGGCGTACACCTCGTACGCGGGCAGGACGTCGCCGGCGAGCGTGGTCCCGTCATGGGTGCCGGACGCGCGCTCCCAGCCCTCCTGGATGCCGTGGTCGTCGAAGGCCCTGGCGATGGCCTCACTGTCGGCCCGGGAGACCTTGAGCGACTTCGCGGCGAGGGTGACCGCGTTCCGCATGTCCGAGAAGCCGGAGAGCGGGGTCAGGTAGTTCTGTGCCGCCCGGTAGACGATCCTGTCCGCGAGCGCCGGGTCCAGGGCCTTGCGCATGTCCCACATCGCGCCGGACACCACGGTCGAGTTGAGGTGCACCCCACCGTTGTCGATGTCGAGCGAGACCGGGAGGTGGTCCTCGCCCGCGACCCGGCCGTCGTTCATGTCGCGCAGGGCGCACTCGGCGAGCGGCTTGGTGCCGTTGCAGAGGTGCTCGCCGATCAGGCCCGACGTCGGGTCGCTCATGGCGACGCCCTTGTCGGCGGTCTCCATGGCGTTGCCGAAGTAGTCGGAGATCGCCTCGTTGAGGGCGCCGGACTGGTTGAGGTAGACGAGACCCGCGCTGTGCTCGGTGACGCCGTGGGTCATCTCGTGGCCGACGACGTCGAGGCCGACGGAGAGCGGGACGCCGCCCATGTGGCCGTAGACCATCTTGGTGCCGTCCCAGAAGGCGTTGGCGTAGTCCTTGCCGTTGGCGGCGACGTTGACGACGGAGTGGATCGTGCCGCCCTTGCCGTCGACGCCGTCACGGCCGAGCCGGTTCTTGAGGTAGTCGTAGACCTTGCTCGCGTTGACGTGCGCGTCGACCGCGCCGGAGGCGGTCGCCGTACCCGCGAAACGGTTCGTGGGGGAGGAGACGATCGTCGTGCCCTCGCGGACCGGGCCGTAGGCGACGTCCAGGTAGCTCTGCCGGTTCGCGTCGTACGTGACGACCTGGCCGCCGGTCACCGGGAACATCGCCCGCGCCGAGTCGACCAGGGTGTACGAGCCGTCCGCCTCCTTGTTCACGTCGAGCGGGGTCTCCGTACCGTCGACGCGGACGCCCGTGCCCTTCCCGGGAGCGGCGGGAGCGGCGGCGGCGCCTTCGGCCGCCGTCGCGGCGTCGATGTTGTTGTACGAGAGGGCGATTCCGCCGACGTGTGCGTCGACGAAGACCTCCTGGCGCAGCGGCTCGCCGGCCGCCGTCGCACCCGTCACCGTGAAGTGCCAGGCGAGCCGGCCGCCGTCCGCACCCGGCAGGACCGTCAGGCCGTGGCGCTCGGTCGCCGTGCCCTCGGCGGCCGCGAGGCGCGTGTCCAGGGTGTGCATCCGCCGCTCGGCGGTGGCCTCGGAGACCTTCGGGGTGGTGGAGACGGTCAGCTCCGGGTAGAGCGTGCCCGTCGCGGAGGTCACGTGCTGACCGCCGTCGGCCGCCTCCGTCTGCACCGCGTACTCGGCGCCGAAGACCGGCACGCCGTTCCGCTTCTGCTGGAAACGGACAGCGGACTGGCCGGCGTCGGCGCTCGTCCTGACCGTCGCGAGGTCGGACTCCGGTACGCGGTACGTGTCCTGGTGGTCCTTCAGATGGGCGCGGGCCGCCTCCGCCGGGGTGCCCGGACGGGCGGCGGCGCCGTCGAGGCCCTGGGTCATGCGCGGCGCGACCGTCGCCTCCCGCGTGGCGGCCGGGGTGGGCTCGTTCACCTCCTCGGCCTGCGCCGGAGCGGTCAGCAGCACCGAACCGGTGGCCGCCATGACCACACCGGTCGCGAGCATCCGGCGTATCCGTCGGGTTCTCTGAGTCCTCACGAAGCCCTCCCCATCACACACGTTCGCGAGGGTCTGAGGGACCCTCGCGACTGATGGGGTCGATGGTTCGGTAGGCGGGGTTCCGCTTACAAGGGGTGAGGTGCGGCGCAAAGCCGCCCAGGCGTAAAGCCGCCTCGTTCCGTCCTACGGCGCGGGCAGCCAGCCCGACTCCGAAGCGTGCCAGCCGAGTTGGAACCGGGTCGCCGCCCCCACCGACTCCATCAGCTCGTGCAGCCGCCGCTGCACCGTCCGGTGCCCGATCCCCAACTGGCGGGCGATCGCCGCGTCCGTGAGCCCCACGTGCAGCAGCGCCACGATCTGCCGGTCCACCGGATCGAGCGGGCCCGACCCGTCGCACTCCGACCCCCGGACGGCCGGGTGCAACTCCCTGCCGAGCGCGAAGTACTGCTCGAACAGCGAGATCAGGGCCGTGAGCAGACCACTGCGGTGCACCACGAGGGCCACCGGCTCCGTCTCCTCCCGCTCGGGATCCAGCGGCAGCAGCGCCACGTCCTCGTCGACCACCACCAGCTTGATCGGCAGCGACTCCGTCACCGAGATCCGCTGACCCTCCGACGCCAGGTCGGTGAGCCACCGGGCCGCCCGGGGCTCCTCCAGCCACGCCCGTGCCACCACCGACCGCACGACCACACCCCGGCGCATCGACTCGCGTTCGACCTCGTCGACGTTGTCCTCGAAGGTGATCGCGACCGCCCGGTCCATCGCCGGCACCAGCGACCGCACCTCGTGCCGCGCCTTCCGCTGCATCTCCACAAGGCGCCGCCGGATCGCCGCCGCCCCCGACAGCACCTCCACCGGTGCCCCGCCCGTCCGTGACTGCGCCGCCCGGTGCCGCTCGGCCAGCTCGGAGACGAAGTGCTCGACCCGGTGCAGTGCGGACCGGCGCGACTCCAGGAGCGGGCCCAGCGCGAGGACGGGCGACGCGGCCCGGTACCGTACGCCGTCCTCGTCCCGCTCGGCGCTCGCGAGCCCCCGGTCGACGAGGTCCCGCAGCGCGCGGGCGACGGCCCCGGGGTCCGCGCCGGGCTCCGTGACCGACGCCGGGACGCTGTCGGGACGGTCGACGAGCAGCCGGTAGACGGCGTCCTGCTCGGCGTCGAGACCGAGGAGCGAGAGCAGCGAGGAGTCGGGGGCCGGAGACAGGTCTTTCGGCGTGCTCTCCATGCGCTTCCCCTCCGGCGGCCGACGACGGGGCCAGGGTAAGCGGGATGATCGAAAACCGGTACGGTGCCCGGTTGCCCGTACCGCTACGATCGCCGCCGTGAACGAAGCGACGGAGAACAGCACTCGGGACGGGCTCGAACTCGTCTACCCCCCGGTGTTCGCGGACGTGCGCGAGGCCGTACGGATACGGATGCGGGCCCTCCTGTGGTGGCGGCTGCTGCGATGGGCGGCGTGGGGCGCGTTCGTCCTCACCCTCCTCGCCTCCGGCGTGGCCCTGCTGCCGCCCACGCCGGATCCGGGCGTGGTGGTCAAGCTGGTGGGGCTCGGCCTGGTGGCCGTGGGCGCCGCCGAGCTGGCGCCCTGGCTCGTCGCCCGCAGCTTCTTCCTGGCGGTCAGGTCCCAGGGCGAGGCCACGGCCGTCGTCGAGGAGGACGGGGTGCGCTGGACCTCCCGGGACGCCGACACGACGATCCGGTGGGCGCTCATGCCCCGGTACGTGGAAACGCCCCGGCTCTTCGTGCTGCTCACGGCGAAGAAGTCCGGCAGCGGCTTCGCGTACCTGCCGAAGCGGGGCCTCGCGGGGCCCGGCGAGGCGGACCGGCTGCGGGCGGCCCTGGACCGGAACATCAGCAAGGTCTGACACGGCGAGGAGCGGGCCTGTACCGAAGGGATTCGGTACAGGCCCGCTCTCGTATCCGTACAGGGGCTACTTCATCGCGCACTCCGCGCACGTGCCGAAGATCTCGACCGTGTGCGCCACGTTCACGAAGCCGTGCTCCGAGGCGACCGTCTCGGCCCACTGCTCGACCATCGGGCCCTCCACCTCCACGGCCTTGCCGCAGACGCGGCACACCAGATGGTGGTGGTGGTCGCCGGTCGAGCAGCGGCGATAGACGGTCTCGCCCTCGCTCGTGCGCAGCGCGTCGACCTCGCCCGCGTCCGCGAGGGACTGGAGCGTGCGGTAGACGGTGGTGAGGCCGACCGAGTCGCCGCGGTGCTTGAGCATGTCGTGCAGCTCCTGGGCGCTGCGGAACTCGTCCACCTCGTTCAGCGCCGCCGACACGGCGGCCCGCTGCTTGGTCGAGCGGCCTCGTACGGGGGGTCCTGCCGTCACCACGAGGGCCTCCTTGAGTGCTTGTCTGCCCCCGCCATTCTGCCAGTCCCCCGTGTGCTTGAGGTCAGACCACCTTCACGTCGTCCGTGGGCTGCCTGGTGGCCGGGAGCGGGGCGTCGCAGTTCGCCGCGCCCGCCTCGGCCGCCCGGGCCCGCCGCTTGGCGAGCGGGGTGGCGAGAAGGGTCAGGAGGACGAAGACGCCGATCGCGTACAGGACGATCGTCGCGCCGGGCGGGACGTCCTGGTAGTACGAGGTGGCCGTGCCCGCCAGGGTGACCGTGATGCCGGTCGCCACCGCGAGGACGAAGGTCGCACGGAACGACTTCGTCAGCTGCTGGGCCGCCGCCACCGGCACCACCATGAGCGCGCTGACGAGGAGCAGGCCCACGACCCGCATGGCGACCGTGACCGTCACCGCGGCCGTGACCGCGATCAGCAGGTTCAGGGCGCGCACCGGCAGGCCGGTGACCCGCGCGAACTCCTCGTCCTGGCTGACGGCGAAGAGCTGGCGGCGCAGGCCGACCGTGACGAGGACCACGAAGGCGGCGAGGATCGCGATCGCGGTGATGTCCTCGGACGAGACCGTGGAGAGCGAGCCGAAGAGGTACGAGCTGAGGTTGGCGTTCGAGCCGGTCGGCGAGAGGTTGATCAGCAGGACGCCGCCGGCCATGCCGCCGTAGAAGAGCAGGGCGAGCGCGAGGTCGCCGCGGGTCTTCCCGTACGCCCGGATCAGCTCCATGGCGACCGAGCCCACGACGGCGACGAGGGTCGCCATCCAGACGGGGCTGGAGTTCAGCAGGAAGCCGAGACCGACACCGGTCATGGCGACGTGGCCGATGCCGTCGCCCATCAGCGCCTGGCGGCGCTGGACGAGGTAGATGCCGACGGCGGGCGCGGTGATACCGACGAGCACGGCCGCGAGGAGCGCGCGCTGCATGAAGGCGAGATCGAGCATTTCCATGATCAGGTCAGCTTCCTAGGGTCGGCTTCAGGTCAGCAGACCCGTACGGAGCGGCTCACCGGCCGCGTGCGGGTGGACGTGGTCGTGGCCGGGCAGCGCGTGCTGGCCGACCGCCTCCGGCGGCGGGCCGTCGTGGACGACGCAGCCGTCGCGGAGGACGACGGCCCGGTCGATCAGCGGCTCCAGCGGGCCCAGCTCGTGCAGGACGAGGAGGACGGACGTACCGCCCGCGACCTGCTCGCGCAGGGTCGCGGCGAGGATCTCCTGGCTCGCGAGGTCCACGCCGGCCATCGGCTCGTCCATGATCAGCAGCTCGGGCTCGGAGGCGAGCGCGCGGGCGATCAGCACGCGCTGGTGCTGGCCGCCGGAGAGCGCGGAGACGGAGTCCTTCGCGCGGTCGGCGAGACCGACGAGCTCGATGGCCGCCTCGACGGCGGCCTTGTCGGCCTTCGTCAGCCAGCCGAAGCGGCGACGGGAGAGCCGGCCGGAGGCGACGACCTCGCGGATGGTGGCGGGGACGCCGCTCGCCGCTGTGGTGCGCTGCGGTACGTAGCCGACGCGCGCCCAGTCGCGGAACCGCTTCTGCTCCGTGCCGAACAGCTCGATCCGGCCGCCGGTCAGCGGCACCTGGCCGATGACGGAGCGGACGGCGGTCGACTTGCCCGAGCCGTTGGCGCCGAGCAGGGCGACGACCTCGCCGCGGTGGACGGTGAGGTCGACGCCCCGGAGGACGGGCCGGCCGCCGAGGGCCGCCGTCGCTCCGCGGACGGAGATGACGGGATCCGGTTCCAGCGCTGCCATGGCTCCTGCCTCCTGCTGTGCTGCTGCGGTCACTTGGCGCCGAGGGCCTTCTTCAGCGCGGCGAGGTTGGACTGCATGACCTCGATGTAGTCATCGCCCTTGGACTTGTCCGTGATTCCCTCCAGCGGGTCGAGCACGTCGGTCGTGAGACCGGTGTCGCCCGCGAGGGTCTTGGCGGTCTTGTCGCTCGTGAGGGTCTCGAAGAAGACCGTGGTGACCTTCTCCTTCTTCGCCTTGTCCTGGAGTTCCTTGATCCGGGCGGGGCTCGGCTCGGACTCGGGGTCGATGCCGGTGATGCCCTCCTGGTCCAGGCCGTACCGCTCGGCGAGGTAGCCGAAGGCGGAGTGGGTGGTGATGAAGGTCTTCGTGGCGGTGTTCTCGAGGCCCGTCTCGAACTCGGTGTTCAGCGCGCCGAGCTTCTTCACCAGGGCGTCGGTGTTCTTCTCGTAGTCCGCGGCGTTGGCCGGGTCGGCCTTCTCCAGGGCGGTGCCGACACCCTTGGCGACCTCGGCGTACTTCACGGGGTCGAGCCAGATGTGCGGGTCGGTGCCGGCCTCGGAGCCGTGGTCGTGGCCCTCTTCCTCGGCCGCGTGCTCCTCGCCGGCGTGCCCGGCGTGCTCCTCGGCGGACTCGCCTTCGTGCTCGTGGCCGACCTCGGCGCCGTGCGCTTCGAGCTTCGTGAGGGTGGCGGCGTCGACGGTGTTCTCGACACCGGCCTGGGCGATGGCGTCGTCGACGGCGGGCTGGATGCCCTTGAGGTAGAGGATGACGTCGGCCTCGCCGAGCTCGCCGATCTGCTTCGGCTTGAGCTCCAGGTCGTGGGGTTCGACGCCGGGCTTGGTGAGCGTGTCGACGGCGACGTGCTCGCCGCCTATCTGCTCGGCCAGGTACTGCATGGGGTAGAACGACGCGACGACGTCCAGCTTGCCGCTGCTCCCCTTGTCGGCGGCGTCCGAGGTGCCGCAGGCGGAGAGGGAGACGAGACCGAGCGCGACGGCTCCGGCGAGGGCGGTGGTGGGTATCAGGCGTCGTACGTTCATGACACTCATTTTCAACAAAACTGGAAACGATTGTCAATTGTCGTATGTGTGGCTCCGCCCACGCCGGGCCTCGCGCTCCCACGGCACCGAACCGATTTGATACAGGGGGTGCGGGCGCCGGTAACCTGTGGCATTCGCACTTCGTCGTCGTAATGAAGAGAGCACCGTGGCCGCCGACAAGATCGACACCATCGTCAGCCTGAGCAAGCGCCGTGGCTTCGTCTACCCGTGCAGCGAGATCTACGGTGGCCAGCGCGCCGCCTGGGACTACGGACCGCTGGGTGTCGAACTCAAGGAGAACCTGAAGCGTCAGTGGTGGCGGTACATGGTCACCGCGCGCGAGGACGTCGTCGGTATCGACTCGTCGGTGATCCTGGCCACCGAGGTCTGGGAGGCGTCCGGTCACGTCGCCACCTTCACGGACCCGCTGACCGAGTGCACCTCCTGCCACAAGCGCTTCCGCGCCGACCACCTGGAGGAGGCGTTCGAGGCGAAGCACGGCCGTCTCCCCGAGGGCCTCACCGAGCTCAACTGCCCCAACTGTGGCAACAAGGGCACCTTCACGGAGCCCAAGCAGTTCTCCGGCCTGCTCTCCACGCACCTCGGCCCGACCCAGGACTCCGGCTCCGTCGCCTACCTGCGCCCCGAGACCGCGCAGGGCATCTTCACCAACTTCGGCCAGGTGCTGCAGACCTCGCGCAAGAAGCCGCCGTTCGGCATCGCGCAGATGGGCAAGTCCTTCCGGAACGAGATCACTCCGGGCAACTTCATCTTCCGCACGCGCGAGTTCGAGCAGATGGAGATGGAGTTCTTCGTCAAGCCGGGCGAGGACGAGCAGTGGCAGGAATACTGGATGGAGCAGCGCTGGAACTGGTACACCGGCCTGGGTCTCCGCGAGGAGAACATGCGCTGGTTCGAGCACCCGGCGGAGAAGCTCTCCCACTACTCGAAGCGCACCGCGGACATCGAGTACCGCTTCTCGTTCGGTGGCAGCGAGTGGGGTGAGCTGGAGGGCGTCGCCAACCGCACGGACTACGACCTGAACGCGCACTCCAAGGCGTCCGGCAACGACCTGCAGTTCTTCGACCAGGAGGCCGGCGAGCGCTGGACCCCCTACGTCATCGAGCCGGCGGCCGGTGTCGGCCGGGCGATGCTGGCCTTCCTGCTCGACGCGTACACCGAGGACGAGGCCCCCAACGCCAAGGGCGTCATGGAGAAGCGCACCGTCCTGCGCCTCGACCCGCGCCTGGCCCCGATCAAGGTCGCGGTCCTGCCGCTGTCGCGCAACCCGCAGCTCTCGCCGAAGGCCAAGGGCCTCGCGGCCGACCTGCGTCAGAACTGGAACATCGAGTTCGACGACGCCGGCGCCATCGGCCGCCGCTACCGTCGCCAGGACGAGATCGGCACCCCGTTCTGCGTGACCGTCGACTTCGACACCCTCGACGACAACGCGGTGACCGTGCGCGAGCGCGACACCATGAAGCAGGAGCGCGTCTCCCTCGACCAGATCCAGGGCTACCTGGGCAGCCGCCTGCTCGGCTGCTGAGTCTGGTCGCGGTCTGATCGTCTTCGCAGGGAAGCCCCCGACTCCGGAAGGAGTCGGGGGCTTCCCTGCGTCTGGGTGCGTCGTGGGGTGTGGGCCTCTCAGCCCTCGGCCTTCAGGCCGCGCAGCAGCAGGGCGAGCACCGCGTCGAACTCCGCCTCGATCGTCGGGCGCCGCCACTCCGGGGCGTACACCGGGTCGTGGAAGCGGCCGGTCGCGTGGAACACCGCACGGGCCGTCGCCGCGGGGTCGGGGGCGGTGAACTCCCCGCTCCGCACGCCCTCCTCGACGATCTCCCGGACCTGACCGATCAGTACCTCGATGTGCTCCTCGACCACGCCGCTGGCCTCGTCGATCAGCACGCCGTACGTCGCGAACAGCTCGGGGTCGTCGCCCGCCTTGTGGCGCTTGGCCTCGAAGAGCGCGGCGAACCAGGACCTGAGCTTCTCGCCGGCCGGCCGGTCCGCGCCCGCGATCAGCCCGGCGAGCATCACCTCGGCGCGGCTCAGCCACCGCTCGGTGACGGCCTCGCGCAGGGCGGCCTTCGTGCGGAAGTGGCGGTAGACGCTGCCGTGGCTGACGCCGAGCACCCGGGCGACGTCCACGACGGTCGCCTTCGCGGGGCCGTAGCGCCGGAGCACCTCCTCCGTGGCTTCGAGGATGCGCTCGGCGGTCAGGGTCTCGGTGGCGGCCATGGAATGACACTACCTGTCAGTGCTCGCTGTCCAGGTGGGCCATCTGCGCCGCCGGGTACCGCTCGCCGGCCGCGGCGCCCGCCGGGACGGCCTCCTCGATGGCCGCCAGGTCGGCGGCGTCGAGCGTGACGTCCAGGGCGCCGAGCGCCTCCACGAGCCGGTCCCGGCGTCGGGCGCCGACCAGCGGGACGATGTCCGCGCCCTGTCGCTCGCCCTGTGCGAGGACCCAGGCGATCGCGGTCTGCGCGACCGTCACGCCCTTCGCCTCGGCGATCGTCCGCAGCCGGTCCACCAGGTCGAGGTTCCGGTGGAGGTTGTCGCCCTGGAAGCGGGGGGACATTCCGCGGAAGTCGCCCGCGCCGAGCTCCCGGTCCCGGGTGAAGTAGCCGCTGATCAGGCCGCGCGACAGCACTCCGTACGCCGTGATCCCGATGCCGAGCTCGCGCGCGGCCGGGAGGATCTTCTCCTCGATGGAGCGGGAGATCAGCGAGTACTCGATCTGGAGGTCCGCGATCGGGGCCACCGCCGCCGCTCTGCGCAGGGTGTCCGCGCCGACCTCGGAGAGGCCGATGTGCCGGACGTGCCCCGCCTCGACCAGCTCGGCGATGGCGCCGACGGTCTCCTCGATCGGCACGTCCGGGTCGACACGGGCGATCCGGTAGATGTCGATGTGGTCGGTGCCGAGGCGCTGGAGCGAGTACGCCGCGAAGTTCCTCACCGCCGCCGGACGGCCGTCGTATCCGGTGAAGCCGCCCTCGACCGTGCGCAGCGCACCGAACTTCACGCTGGTCAGCGCCTGCTCGCGGGCGGCCGCGGGGGCGCTCCGCAGGGCTTCGGCGATCAGCAGTTCGTTGTGCCCCATCCCGTAGAAGTCGCCCGTGTCGAGCAGGGTCACCCCGGCGTCCAGGGCGGCGTGGATGGTCGCGATCGACTCGGCGCGGTCGCTTTCCCCGTACAGCGCGGACATGCCCATGCAGCCGAGACCGAGGACGGAGACGGCGGGCCCGGTGGCGCCGAGCGGGCGGGTGGGGACGGGGTGCCGGGTGGTGGTCATGGCGGTCTCCTGGGGAGTCGACGGGAGGTGCGACAGAACAACCATGACATGACCGATGACAGATTTCAATATCTGTCATTCGTTTGGGTGGGGTGGCGAAAAACGGGTGCCGCCGCTTGGGTGCCGGGGTAGCGTCTTCGGCATGTCTTTGTTCTTCCAGATCTACGAGTGAGCGCGCCGCGCAGGCCGACCACCGACCACCTCACTGAACTGATTCGGGAGAACCCCCATGGGCAAGAGCCGTAACGACCTCCTCGGAGTCGGCGGACAGCGCAAGAAGCTGTCCCGCGCCGACCAGCACGGCACCGGCCGGAGCCGCGGTGCCGTCCACCGCACGGCCGACGAGCAGAAGCAGGAGCTCCTGAAGAAGATGCGCGAGCGCGCGCAGGGAGCCGAAGCCGCTGACACCGAAGCCGCTGACACCGCGGCCGGTCAGGAGTAGCCGGCGCCGTGTGAAACGGGCCCGAGGTCGTGAACACCTCGGGCCCGCCCGTTTCACCCCACCTGCTTCGGCAGCCGCAGCGCGAGCACCGCTGTCAGGAGCGCCATCGCGAGCTGGAGCAGGAGCGTCACCGTCAGGGCCGTGCCCGTCGAGTCCGAGGCGGACAGGCTCAGGAACAGCGTGCCGAGGGTGGCCACGCCCAGGGTCAGCGCCGTCTGCTGGGTCGTCACCATGACCCCGCTGCCCACGCCCGCCCGCTCCGGCGGCACCTCGGAGAGCACCACCCGGAAGAGCACCGGAAGCTGGAGGCCCTGCCCCAGCCCCGCGAGCGCCATGCCGGGAAGCAGGCTCCCCACCGACAGGTCCGGCCAGGAACGCCAGGCCGTCAGGGCGAGCAGCCCGAGACCGAGGGCCTGGAGCAGGGCCCCCACCGGAACCACCCGGGTGCCCCAGCGCCGTACGAGCCGGGGACCCGCGAGCGACGCCCCGAAGAAGGCCACGGCCATCGGGACGAGCGCCAGGCCCGAGGCCACCGCGCCCAGGCCCAGGCCCTGCTGGAGCGCCACCGCGATCACGAACATGAAGCCGCCGAAGCCGCCCGACAGCGGCAGGACGAGGATCAGACCGCGCCGCAGCGAGACCAGGTCGAGGAGGCTCGGCGGGACCAGCGGGGTGTCGCCCCGGCGCTCCGCCCGCCGCTCGACCCGCCAGAAGGCGCCCGCCGCGAACGGGAACACCGCGAGCGAGACCCAGGTCCACAGCGGCCAGCCGGCCGTCCGGCCCTCCGTCAGAGGGGCGAGCAGCGTGAGCATCGCGACCGCGAGGAGCAGGGTGCCCGGCACGTCCACCCGGGCCGGCCGGTCCGAGCGCGTCTCGGGCACGGTCCGCAGGGCGAGCAGCAGGCCGGCCACCGCCACCGGCACGTTCACCAGGAAGACCGCCCGCCAGCCCGAGCCCGCGAGGTCGGCGGCGACGAGGACGCCGCCCAGGATCTGACCGGTCACCATCGACAGGCCGGCGGTCGCCCCGTACAGGCTCAGGGCCTTCGCCCGACGCGCTCCCGCCGTCGACGCGTGGATGGTCGCGAGCACCTGCGGCAGCATCAGCGCCGCCGCGGCGCCCTGGGCCACCCGGGCCGCCACGAGGGTCCAGGCGTCCGGCGCGAGCCCGCAGGCCAGCGAGGTCAGGCCGAAGGCGGTCATGCCGACGAGGAAGAGGCGACGGCGCCCGAAGAGGTCGCCGAGGCGCCCACCGAGGACGAGGAGGACGGCGTACGACAGGCCGTACCCGGCCACGATCAGTTCGAGGAGGGACTCGCCGGCCGCCAGCTCCCGGCCGATCGACGGCAGGGCGACGTTGACGATGAAGAAGTCGATCAGCGGCAGCGAGGCGCCGAGGAGGACGGTGAACAGGCCCAAGGAGCCGAGCGCCGCGGGGCCGTGGCCGAGGGCCGGTGCGCCTGCCCGGGGGGACGTGGAAGTGGAGGTCGAAGTCACGCGGTCGACGATCCGCCCACGCTGAGCCTGGTACCAGAGTCTTCTTATCCTGGTAGAACCAGTACCTGGCAACCGGCCTGCCGCCCCGGCACCCTGGAGCAGTGACGACCATGACGACGACGGCGGTGGCGGCGTCGCCCGGGACCCGGCGGCACGAGCTCGCCGCCTTCCTGCGCAGCCGGCGCGAGCGCATCACCCCCGAACAGGTCGGCCTCCCGCGAGGCCGGCGCCGCCGCACGCCCGGCCTGCGCCGCGAGGAGGTCGCGCACCTCTCCGCCGTCGGCGTCACCTGGTACACCTGGCTGGAACAGGCCCGCGACATCCAGGTCTCCCCGCAGGTCCTCGACGCCCTCGCCGACGCGCTGCTCCTCGACCCGACCGAGCGGAGCCACCTCTTCGCCCTCGCCGGGCAGTCCGACCCGCACCCCGGGGCGCCCTCCCCGGCCGTCACGCCCGCACTGCGCCGGATGCTCGACCAGCTGGAACCGCTGCCCGCCGCCGTGCAGAACAGCAGGTTCGACTTCCTCGCCCACAACCGGACCTTCGGGCGGCTCTTCTGCGACCTGGACGCCCTGCCCCGCGAGGACCGTAACTCCCTCTGGCTCGCCTTCACCAACGAGGACTTCCGGGCCGCCGCCACCGACCTGCCGGACCTCCTCCCCATCCTCGCCGGGAAGCTCCGCGCCGCCATGGCCGAGCACCTGGCGGAGCCCGCCTGGAAGGCGCTCGTCCAGCGGCTCGAAGGGGCCTCGCGCGAATTCCGGGAGATCTGGGCCCGGCACGACGTGGTCGCCCCGGGCGGCCGCACCAAGGTCATCCACAATGCCCGCGTCGGTGTGCTCCGGTTCGAGCACACCAACCTGTGGCTCGGCCCGACGTCCGGACCGTGCCTCGTGACGTACGTCCCCGTGGACGAGAAGTCCCGGGCGGGCGTCGAGCGCCTCCTCGCCCTCGTGATCGAGGAGGAGGCTCGGGCCGTCGCTCCGAGCGGGGCAGCTCAGGACGAGCCGGCTCGGGCGTGCGGATAGTACGGCTGACTCATGACTGCCGGAGTGCGCGACAATGGCTCAATGACCGCGTTCTCTCCCCTCGCCATCGGGCCGCACATCGTGCAGCCGCCGGTGGTGCTCGCCCCGATGGCCGGCATCACCAACGCCCCCTTCCGTACCCTCTGCCGCGAGTTCAGCGGCGGCAAGGGGCTGTTCGTGAGCGAGATGATCACGACGCGCGCCCTGGTCGAGCGCAACGAGAAGACGATGCAGCTCATCCGGTTCGACGAGACCGAGAAGCCGCGCTCGATCCAGCTGTACGGGGTGGACCCGGTGACGGTCGGCAAGGCCGTCCGGATGATCGTCGACGAGGACCTCGCCGACCACATCGACCTGAACTTCGGCTGCCCGGTCCCCAAGGTGACCCGGAAGGGCGGCGGCTCGGCCCTGCCCTACAAGCGGCCGCTGCTGCGCGCGATCCTGAACGAGGCCGTGGGCAACGCGGGCGACCTGCCGGTCACGATGAAGATGCGCAAGGGCATCGACGACGACCACATCACCTTCCTCGACGCGGGCCGGATCGCGGTCGAGGAGGGCGTCACGGCGATCGCCCTGCACGGGCGGACGGCGGCGCAGCACTACGGCGGTACGGCGGACTGGGACGCGATCGCGCGCCTCAAGGAGCACGTGCCGGAGATCCCGGTGCTCGGCAACGGCGACATCTGGTCGGCCGACGACGCCCTGCGGATGATGCGGGAGACGGGCTGCGACGGCGTGGTCGTCGGGCGCGGCTGCCTCGGCCGGCCCTGGCTGTTCGCGGACCTGGTGGCGGGCTTCGAAGGCACCGGAGCCTACGCGGCGCCGGGTCTGCGGGTCGTCGCGGACGCGATGGTGCGGCACGCGCGGCTGCTCGGTGAGTGGCTCGGGGACGAGGCACGCGGTGTCATCGACTTCCGCAAGCATGTGGCCTGGTACCTGAAGGGCTTCTCGGTGGGCTCCGAGATGCGCAAGAAGCTCGCCATCACCTCGTCCCTCGACGAACTGAGCGCTCAGTTGAGCGAGCTGGACCTGGACCAGCCGTGGCCGGTGGGTGCGGACGGTCCTCGGGGTCGTACGTCCGGAAACAACCGAGTTGTCCTGCCGGACGGCTGGTTGAAGGACCCGTACGACTGCGCAGGGGTGAGCGAGGACGCCGAGCTGGACACGTCCGGCGGGTGAGATCCGTGCAGGAATCGGCCTTTCCTGGGGAGTGATCCTCGCCACCCCTGAGGGGGGTAGTGCTCACATGAGCATGTTACGGACGACTGCACCGCCTGAAGGGTGGCACCGGGTGCCACCCTTTTTGCGTTCAAGAAGTGAACGCAAGTGCTCGGATGGGCGCTCACCTGAGCGCTAAGGCTCTTCTTTTGGTCATCTGAGCTTCGGGGCCTGAAAGCGGAAGCTACCTCTCAGTTACTTTCGATGTGCTGGCGGACGGGTGGTTAAGACCATGTGACCGGCAGGCGTACCTCCACAGACGCCTTCGATCTGGGTATGTTCCTCGCCGTCAGGGCAGCCAACCGAGTCATCGAGGAGTCGGGACCCGTGTCGGAAAACAATGATCAGAAGTTCGTCTACGACTTCACCGAGGGCAACAGGGACCTGAAGGACCTGCTCGGTGGCAAGGGCGCGAACCTCGCCGAGATGACCAACCTCGGCCTGCCGGTTCCCCCCGGCTTCACGATCACCACCGAGGCGTGCAAGGTCTACCTCGAGAGCGGTTCGGAGCCTGTCGAGCTCCGCGACGAGGTCAGCGCGCACCTCGACGCTCTCGAGCAGCAGATGGGCAAGAAGCTCGGCCAGGCCGACGACCCGCTGCTCGTCTCCGTCCGCTCCGGAGCCAAGTTCTCCATGCCGGGCATGATGGACACGGTCCTCAACATCGGCCTCTCCGACGAGTCCGTCGTCGGACTCGCCCGCCAGGCCGACAACGAGCGCTTCGCGTGGGACTCGTACCGCCGGCTCATTCAGATGTTCGGCAAGACCGTCCTCGGCGTCGAGGGCGAGCTCTTCGAGGACGCCCTCGACGAGGCCAAGGCCTCGAAGAAGGTCGCCAGCGACACCGACCTGGACGCCGCCGACCTCAAGAAGGTCGTCAAGCACTTCAAGAAGATCGTGAAGGCCGAGACCGGCCGCGACTTCCCCCAGGACCCGCGTGAGCAGATGGACCTCGCCATCGAGGCCGTCTTCAACTCCTGGAACACCGACCGCGCGAAGCTGTACCGCCGCCAGGAGCGCATCCCGGGCGACCTCGGCACCGCCGTCAACGTCTGCTCGATGGTCTTCGGCAACCTCGGCCCGGACTCCGGCACCGGCGTCGCCTTCACCCGCGACCCCGCCTCCGGCCACGCCGGCGTCTACGGCGACTACCTGCAGAACGCGCAGGGCGAGGACGTCGTCGCCGGTATCCGCAACACCGTGCCGCTGGCCGACCTCGAGTCGATCGACAAGAAGTCGTACGACCAGCTCATGCACATCATGAACACGCTGGAGACCCACTACAAGGATCTCTGCGACATCGAGTTCACCATCGAGCGCGGCCAGCTCTGGATGCTCCAGACCCGCGTCGGCAAGCGCACCGCCGGTGCCGCCTTCCGCATCGCCACGCAGCTCGTGGACCAGGGCCTGATCGACGAGGCCGAGGCGCTCCAGCGCGTCACCGGCGCCCAGCTCGCGCAGCTCATGTTCCCGAAGTTCGACGAGGACGCGAAGGTCGAGCAGATCGGGCGCGGCATCGCCGCCTCCCCGGGTGCCGCCGTCGGCAAGGCCGTCTTCGACTCGTACACCGCGGTCAAGTGGTCCCGCTCCGGCGAGAAGGTCATCCTGATCCGCCGCGAGACCAACCCGGACGACCTGGACGGCATGATCGCCGCCGAGGGCATCCTCACCTCGCGCGGCGGCAAGACCTCGCACGCCGCCGTCGTCGCCCGCGGCATGGGCAAGACCTGTGTCTGCGGCGCCGAGGAGCTCGAGGTCGACACCAAGCGCCGCCGGATGACCACCTCCGACGGCCAGGTCGTCGAGGAGGGCGACGTCGTCTCCATCGACGGCTCCACCGGCAAGGTGTACCTCGGTGAGGTACCCGTCGTACCGTCCCCGGTCGTCGAGTACTTCGAGGGCCGCATGCACGCCGGTGCCGACGACGCCGACGAGCTCGTCGCCGCCGTCCACCGGATCATGGCCTACGCGGACCGCGTCCGCCGGCTGCGCGTCCGCGCCAACGCCGACAACGCCGAGGACGCGCTGCGCGCCCGCCGCTTCGGCGCCCAGGGCATCGGCCTCTGCCGCACCGAGCACATGTTCCTCGGCGAGCGCCGTCAGTTCGTCGAGCGGCTGATCCTGGCCGACACGGACGTCGAGCGCGAGCAGGCCCTGGAGGCCCTGCTGCCGCTGCAGAAGCAGGACTTCATCGAGCTGTTCGAGGCCATGGACGGGCTGCCCGTCACGGTCCGGCTGCTCGACCCGCCGCTGCACGAGTTCCTGCCCGACATCACCGAGCTGTCGGTGCGCGTCGCCCTCGCCGAGTCCCGCAAGGAGCCGCACGAGAACGACCTGCGCCTCCTCCAGGCCGTGCACCGGCTGCACGAGCAGAACCCGATGCTGGGTCTGCGCGGCGTCCGCCTCGGCCTGGTCATCCCCGGCCTGTTCACCATGCAGGTCCGGGCGATCGCCGAGGCCGCGGCCCAGCGCATCGACGCCAAGGGCGACCCGCGCGCCGAGATCATGATCCCGCTCGTCGGCACCGTCCAGGAGCTGGAGATCGTCCGCGAGGAGGCCGAGCAGGTCATCGCGGAGGTCAGGGCGCAGACGGGCGTGGACCTGAAGCTCGCGCTCGGCACCATGATCGAGCTGCCGCGCGCCGCCGTGACCGCCGGTCAGATCGCCGAGGCCGCGGAGTTCTTCTCCTTCGGCACGAACGACCTGACGCAGACGGTCTGGGGCTTCTCCCGCGACGACGTGGAGGCCTCGTTCTTCACCGCGTACCTGGAGAAGGGCATCTTCGGCGTCAGCCCCTTCGAGACCATCGACAAGGACGGTGTCGGCGCGCTCGTGCGCAGCGCCGTCCAGGCCGGCCGCGCCACCCGCCCCGACATCAAGCTCGGTGTCTGCGGCGAGCACGGCGGCGACCCGGAGTCGGTGCACTTCTTCCACGAGGTCGGTCTCGACTACGTCTCCTGCTCGCCCTTCCGGATCCCGGTGGCGCGCCTGGAGGCCGGCCGCGCGGCGGCCGAGTCCAAGGGCAGCGACAGCCGCTGAGTCCTGCTGAACCGGGGGTCAGGAGCGGCGGTCGGGCCCTCCTGAACCCCGGTTCAGCAGCAGTCCCGCTCCGCTGCTGAACCCCCGTTCAGCAGCGGTGCCGAGCCCTGCTGAACCCCCGTTCAGCAGCGGAAATCACCGAAACCACCAGAACCACCGGGGCCGCCGTCGGTCACTTTCGACCCTCACCGACGGGCGGCGGCCCCGGGTACCAAAGAGAGACGGGGCGGACACCTTTGTGCGGAGGTGTCCGCCCCGTCGTATTTCATCCCGAACGCGGCCGCTCATTTTGCTTGATCGTCGATCAGATGTGAGTTCCTGTTCAATTTCGGCCGATTCAATTATTGGCCATTGAACTTTTCTGTTTCCTCGCCGCAACTCTCCGCAAAGAACGGAGCGGGCGCGACCCCCGGATCCCCACCCGGAGGCCGCGCCCTTTACCGATGTCGGGCAGGTGAGCCGCAACCTCGCCGACCGCCGCCGGACGTGCAAAGCCCCCCACGGTCTTCGCCACGTCACCTCGGTCCTGAAGGTTTCCTGCCCGACCCGCACAGCTTTTCGTTTCTCCCCCGATCGCCGCGATGCTTTTCAACTGTGGCTGAAACACCCTGGTAACGTGCTGTGATGCTGTGCATACTCGTCGTCGGGGGTGGTTGCGAGTGCACAGGTGGGGACGTCATGCTGCGGATTCATTTCACCGGAAACGACTTGGCGGGGGTGCGGACGGCCGCCCGGCCGGATGTTCTGTGGGAAACCATTCTCAGCTTTCACCGCTTAAGGGACCGGCGCGGATCCGTCGTCTACCGGGAATGGCGCTCGGACGCCCGGATGCGGCTCGGCGGTGAGACCCGTCTGCTCGCCGCCCTCGTTCCCAGCCGCGGCTATTTTCCCGACTTCCTGACGCCCGCCGAAGGCGTCAACGGCCTCGACGAGGGCCTCCGGGCGATCCGCGCGACCGACTCGGGACGGCTCCGCGACGAGCTCTCCCTGCTCGCCGCCGACCGCTCCGGGGGCCGGACCGTGCCCCACTCGCTGCGCGCCCTCGCCGACGGCGGCGCGGAGCCCTTCGACCGGCTCGTGGGGGCCCTGCGCAGCTATCACCGGGCCGCGATCGAGCCGTACTGGCCGCACATCCGGGCCCGTGTGGAGGCCGACCGGGCCCGTCGGGGCCGGGCCCTGCTCGACGGCGGCGCGGACGAACTGCTCGCCTCGCTGCCGCCGATGCTCCGCTGGCGCGCGCCCGTCCTGGAGGCCGACTACCCGGTCGACCGGGACGTCCACCTCGACGGGCGGGGGCTGCTGCTCCAGCCCTCGTACTTCTGCCGGGGGACCCCGGTGGTGCTGCGCGACCCCGCGCTGCCGCCGGTGCTCGTGTACCCCGTCACGCACGGCGAGGCGCCGACCGTCCGCTCGCCGGGCGGCTCCTCGCTCGCCAAGCTGGTCGGCCAGACCCGCTCGGCGGTCCTGCACGCCATCGGGGACGGCGGTACGACGAGCGAGCTCGCGCGCCGGGCCGGGGTGTCGCTCGCCTCCGCGAGCCAGCACGCGGGCGTGCTCCGGGAGGCCGGGCTCATCGCGACCCTGCGCCACGGCAACGCGGTCCTGCACACGCTGACGCCGTTGGGCGCCGCCCTGCTCGGCGGCGCCCAACGGACGGTGGATCTACGGAAGGCCGACCTGCGGACGGCCGACCTGCGCCATTACGCGCGGAACGGGCCGGTCACCTCGTAGGTGATGCCGCCCGAGGAGCTGCCCGTCGTACCGCGCTGGCTGGAGAAGTACAGCCGCTTGCCGTCGGGCGAGAACGCCGGTCCGGTGATCTCGGAGCTGGACTGGCCCGTGATGCGGAGGAACGGGGCGACGATGTCGTCCGGGGTGATGACGCAGATCTCCATGTTGCCGCCGTCCTCGGAGACGAACAGGTCGCCGGAGGTCGTGCCGGTGACGTTGTCGACGCCGGTCAGCGGGGCCGTGCCGGAGACGAGCGAGTCGTCGTAGGCCAGCTCGTACGTGCCGGCGGCGAGGTTGACCTGCCAGACGCGGTTGTCGCCCTTGGTGGTGAACCAGACGGTGTCGTCCGCGTAGTAGCAGCCCTCGCCGCCGTTGAAGCGCTTGGCGCCGGAGACCTGGTTGCGGGTGGTGGTCGGCGCGCCGTCCGGGTCCGGCACGTTCTGCCAGGTGAACGTGCCGGAGGTGGCCGTGCCGGCCTTGAAGACCTGGAGGGTGCCGGAGGAGAGGTTGCCCCAGGTGGTGGGGACGAAGCGGTAGAAGCAGCCGTCCGACTCGTCCTCGGTCAGGTAGATCGCCTTGCGGACCGGGTCGGCGGCGGCGGCCTCGTGCTTGAACTTGCCCATCGCGTCACGGCGGTAGGCCGTGCCGCCCCACGGGTTCGACTCGTAGACGTAGCCGAGGGACACCTCCTCGCAGGAGAGCCAGGTGTTCCACGGGGTGGCGCCGCCCGCGCAGTTCTGACGGGTGCCGGAGAGGATCCGGTACGCGCCGGTGATCGTGCCCGCGGAGTCGAACCGCACGGCGCTCGCGCCGCCGCTCGGGTTGATCTCCGAGTTCGACACGTAGATCCAGCCCGTGCCGTCGACGAAGCAGGCGCCGCCGTCGGGGGCGTTGTGCCAGGTGTACGAGGTGCCCGTCACGGTCTGGCCGGACCGGGCGATGATCCGGCTGGTGAAACCGGCCGGCAGCTGGATGCCGTGCGAGTTCGCCGCGCCGAGCGCCCCGTACGGGCCCGCGCCGGGCTGGGCGGGCGCGGCGAAGGCCGCCCCGTGCCAGAGGCTGCCGCCGAAGGCGGCGGCGGAGGTGCCGATGACCGCTCCACGCAGGAAACTGCGTCGCTCCACGTCTCACTCCTGAAGAGGGTGATGAACCGCCCCGCCAAGCCGGTCGGCGGCGGGGTCGCGCGCTTCCGGAACCTAGGAGTACGGAGTTGACGGTGCATCAACAAGCGATGAAGGGGAAGAGGCGGGTGCGGGGCGAAGCGCGGCGTCGCAGGTGGGGGAGGCGCGGGGCCTCGTCCGCGGACGCCTCGGCGCCCCGGGATGCCGGGGCGCCCACCGACCGCACCCGGGACGTTCGGCACTGGGGGAGCGGGGTCCGGGCGGGCACACTGGGGGGCATGCGCGCCACCCGGGACATCAGCGACCGTGACGACCTCGACGTGCTGCTGCGGCGCTTCTACGGCGCCGCCTTCGCCGATCCGCTCATCGGGCCCTTCTTCACCGAGATCGCCGGCACGGACCTGGAGGTCCACCTGCCGCGGATCACCGACTTCTGGGAGCGCGCCCTCTTCCGTACCGCCGAGTACGGGCGGGACGCCTTCGCGCCGCACGCCGCCCTCCACTCCGCGCGGCCGCTCACCGCCGCCCACTTCGGCCGCTGGGTCCAGCTCTGGCACGCCACCGTCGACGGCCTCCACCGGGGGCCGCGGGCCGAGCGGGCCAAGGCGCAGGGCGAGCGGATCGCCGTCGCGATGCTGCGCAGGCTCGCCGGACCGGACGCCGGGACCGGGGGCGGAGGCGGCGGATTCGTACCGTTGGCGGCGCTGGAGCTGCGCTCCGCGGCCTGAGCGAAAAGGATCCTCGGGAGAGCGATGAGTTACGGGCGGGACGCCCGTCCTACCTCTTGAAAGCGCCGGAACGCACCGAGCGTCCGGCCGCCCGACGGAAGAGAGCACGTCATGGCCCCGCAGATGATCTTCGTGAACCTGCCCGTGAAGGACCTCGACGCCAGCAAGGCCTTCTTCGTGAAGCTCGGCTTCTCGATCAACGAGCAGTTCACCGACGAGACCGCCTCGTGCGTCGTCATCAGCGACACGATCTTCGCGATGCTGCTCACGGAGGAGAAGTTCAAGACCTTCACCGCCCCGGGCAAGGAGATCTCCGACGCCACGAAGACCACCGAGGTGCTCGTCACGCTGAGCGCCGAGAGCCGCGCGAAGGCCGACGAGCTGGCCGACGCGGCCCTCGCCGCCGGTGGCAGCCCGGCGAAGGAGCCGATGGACATGGGCTTCATGTACGGCCGCTCCTTCACCGACCTGGACGGCCACCACTGGGAGGTCTTCTGGATGGACCCGGCCGCCGCCCAGGGCTGAGCCCCTCCCACCGGACCCAGGGGCCTCGGACCCCCGGACTCCCGGCGTATGTCAGGCGGAGACCCCGCCGTCGATCACCAGGTCGGTGCCGACGGCGGAGCCCGCCGCGTCCGAGGCGAGGTACAGGACCGCCGCCGCCACCTCCGCGGCGGACGAGATCCGGCCCAGCGGCGACTGCTCCTTCATCCGGACCGCCCGCTCGGCCTCGGTCTCGCCGGGCTGCAGCGACATCGAGGACTCCGCGGCGCCCGGGCTGACCGCGTTGATCCGCACCCCGTCGGCGATGTGGTCCAGGGCCGCGGCCCTGGTGAGGGCCGAGACGGCCGCCTTCGAGACCTGGTAGCCGAAGACCCCGGGGATCCGGACGTGCGGACCCAGGTTGGACGAGATGTTCACGATCGCCCCGCCGCCGTGCGCCCGCATGTGCGCCACCTCGGCCTGGAGGGCGTGCAGCACCCCCGTCACGTTGATGTCGAGCAGCGTCTGCCAGTCCTCCAGGGGGAAGTCGGCCGCGCTGTGGCCGCCCCGGAAGACCCCGGCGTTGTTCACGGCGACGTCGAGACCCCCGAAGAGCTCGACCGTGCGCCGGACCAGCTCCCGCGTGGACTCGGCGCCGGACACGTCGGCCGTGACCGCGGCCGCGGTACCCCCGGCGGCCTCGATCAGGGCGACCGTCGCGTCGAGGGGCTCGGCGGTACGGCCGGCGACGACGACCTTCGCGCCCTCGGCGGCGAAGGCGAGCGCGATGGCCCGGCCGAGGCCGGAGCCGGCGCCGGTGACGAGGACGGTGCGGTCGGTGAAGCGGGCGGCTGATGCGGACATGTGAGTCGACTCCCCTGTGCGTGCGTGCTTGTGTGCGTGCGTGTTTGCTTGCTTCTACTTGGTACGGATCGTGGTGGCCGCTAGAGCGGTGAACGCGACGGCCGCGGCCGCCAGCGACACCGCGTCGGAGCCGAGGGTGAGCAGTGCGGCGAAGACCACGGTCGGCCCGAGCTCCATCGCCGTGTTCAGGACGCCGCCCGCGAGCCCCGCGCGGTGCGCCGGGACGCCGTCGGTGGCGAGGACGGCGGCGCCCGCGAAGGACCCGGCGCTACCGGCCGCGAGCAGCACGAGGCCGGGCAGCAGCCCGTACGCGTACGGGACGGTGGTGTCGAAGCCGGTCGCGGCGAGCAGCCCGAGCCCGGCGGCGGCCGTGCCGAGCCCGGCTCCGGTCACCCCGCCGGGGCCGTACCGCCCGATCAGCGGGCCCGCGAGCCGTCCCGCGCCGAGCAGGGCGACCGCGAAGGGCACGAAGGCGGCGGAGGTGAGCAGCGCGGACCAGCCGCGCCCCTCCTGGAGGGCGAGGGACAGCAGGAGGAACACCGTGGCCGTTCCCGCCGCCGTGAGCCCGATCGCCGCGAGGCCCAGGCCCCGGCGGCCGTCGCGGAGGAAGTCGGGCGGCAGCAGCGGGTCGGCGGTCCGCCGCTCGACGGCCGCGAAGGCGGCGAGGAGGGCCAGTCCGGTGAGCAGCGGGACGAGGACCGGGGCGGAGCCCCAGGGGTGGGCGTCGGTGAGGACGAGCCCGAAGCTGGCGAGCGTGATCCCGGCGGTGGCGAGCAGCGCGCCGGGCAGGTCCAGGGCCCGGCCCGTACCGGGCGGGGTCGCGGGCAGCAGCCGGGGCGCGAGGAGCAGCGCCGCGAGGGTCACGGCGACCGGTACGGCGAAGGTGCCGCGCCAGGAGACGGCGGCCGCGATCACCCCGGAGAGGAGGTTCCCTGAGGTCGCGCCGAGCACGGAGAGCCCGCCCCAGGTGGCCATCGCCCTGCCGTACGCGGCCGGTGCCGGGAACAGCGCCCGGAGCACGGCCATCGCGGCCGGGGCGACGAGCGCCGCGCCGACGCCCTGCCCGAAGCGGGCGGCGAGCAGCGCCTCGTACCCCGGGGCGAGCGGTGCGAGCGCGGAGGCGGTGCCGAAGACCAGGAGCCCGGCGGTGAGGGTCCTGCGGCCGCCGAACCGGTCGGCGAGCCGCCCGCCGAGCAGGAGCAGCCCGGCGAAGGTCAGGCCGTAGGCGGCGGTCAGCAGGATCAGGTCGGCGCGGTCGAGCCCGAACTCGGCGCGGATGCGGGGGAGGGGGACGGCGAGGCCGGCGAGCGTGAAGATGAGCGTCATCTGCACGCCGCCGAGCAGGGCGAACCCGCCGCGGGTGCGGGGCCGGTCGGGTCCGGCCGCTGCTCTGTCGTGTCCCCGTGTCCGCGTCGTCGCTTGCATGACCCATCCCCCTGAGTGTGGCCTTGTACTTGACCGTACATTCCAATATGGGCCCCGAAGAAAGGGCGCCCCTCTGCGGGCGCCCGCTCCTCGGCTCCTCTAGTCCAGCAGTTCCAGCGCCTGCTCCGCCGCGTCCAGGACCCTGCCAGGGTCCGTCGACGCCTTGCCGACCACCCTGATCCCCTGGAGCAGGACGAGCAGCATCCGGGCCAGGGCGCGCGGATCCCGGTCCGCCGGGAGCTCGCCCCCGGCCCGGGCCCGGGTGAGCGCCCCGTACAGGAGCGTCTCGACCTGCTCCCAGCTGAGCTCGACCCGGCGTGCGACGGCCACGTCGTGCGGGGCCAGCTCCGCCGCCGAGTTGGTGACGAAGCAGCCGTTCAGGCGCTCGCCCTCCGTCGCCGCCTGGGCGGCGAAGCGGCGGACGAGCCCGCGCACGGCCGGCAGGGCCGGGCCCGGCGTGGACAGCTCCTCGACGAGCTCCGGGTCGCGGGTCTCCAGGTAGCGGTCCATCGCCTTCATGTACAGGTCGTGCTTGTTCCCGAAGGTCGCGTAGATGCTGGCGCGGCCCACGCCGAGGTGCTCCACGAGGTCCGACATCGTCGTCGCCTCGTAGCCGCGCGCCCAGAACAGGTCGAGAGCGGCCTGGAGCGCGGCGTCGGGATCGAATTCCTTGGTCCTGGCCACAGAGAGACCGTACGTCTTTTTGGAACGACCGGTCAAGCTAAAGGGTTCGGAGGGGATAGACCGCGACCGTGACCTCGTCGTCGTCCAGGCAGCGGCCCGTCTCCAGGTCGAAGCGCTGCTTCAGGAGCGGCGACGCCACGAACGGCCGCCCGTCCGCCGAGCCGATCAGCCCCCGGGACAGCACCTGCGCCCCGGTGAACGGGTCGCGGTTGTCGATCGCGTACGTCCGGCCCGACCGGTCCCGGAAGACCGCCGCCTGCCGGCCGTCCGGGAGCAGGGCCGCCACGCCCCGGCCCGGGGTCAGCCGGGACTCCTCGCAGACCGTCATCCAGGAGTCGGGGGAGGGGGAGAGTTCGAGCATCGTCGAGGTGAGCGTCGTCGAGGTGAGTGCCGTCATCGGGAAGCCCCTTCCAGGGTGCTGTTCGTCGGGCCGAGCGTCAGGATCGTGAGATCCGGCTTGATCTGGTCGCGCTCCGGCATGAACCGGACCGACGGGTCCGGCGCCTCCGGCGCGTTCACGAAGGAGACGAAGCGCCGCAGCCGGTCCGGGTCGTCCAGCGTCTGCGCCCACTCGTCCTGGTAGTCCGCGACGTGCGCCGACATCAGCGCCTCCAGCTCGTCGCACAGCCCGAGCGAGTCGTGCACCACCACGTCCTTGAGGTGGTCGAGCCCGCCCTCCAGGCGCTCCAGCCAGGTCGACGTCCGCTCCAGCCGGTCCCCCGTCCGGATATAGAACATCAGGAACCGGTCGATCAGGCGGACGAGTTCGGCGTCCGAGAGGTCCTGGGCGAGCAGGTCCGCGTGGCGCGGGGTCGCGCCGCCGTTCCCGCCGACGTACAGGTTCCAGCCGTTCGCCGTCGCGATGATCCCGAAGTCCTTCGACTGGGCCTCCGCGCACTCGCGGGCGCAGCCCGAGACCGCCGACTTGAGCTTGTGCGGGGCGCGCAGGCCCCGGTAGCGCAGCTCCAGCTGGATCGCCATCTTCACCGAGTCCTGGACGCCGTACCGGCACCAGGTCTGCCCGACGCAGGACTTCACCGTGCGCAGCGCCTTGCCGTAGGCGTGTCCCGACTCGAAGCCCGCGTCGACCAAGCGGGTCCAGATCGAGGGGAGTTGGTCCACCCGGGCGCCGAAGAGGTCGATCCGCTGGCCGCCCGTGATCTTCGTGTAGAGGCCGAAGTCCCGTGCCACCTCGCCGATCACGATCAGCTTGTCCGGGGTGATCTCGCCGCCGGGGATGCGCGGCACGACCGAGTACGAGCCGTTCCGCTGCATGTTGGCGAGGAAGTGGTCGTTGGTGTCCTGGAGGGAGGCCTGCTCGCCGTCGAGGATGTAACCGTTGTTGAGGGAGGCCAGGATCGAGCCGACCGTCGGCTTGCAGACCTCGCAGCCCTCGCCGCCCTTCGCCCCGTCCCGCCCGTGCGAGTCCAGCAGCGCGGCGAAGGAGGTGATCCGGAGCGTGCGGGCGATCTCGTACAGCTCGCTGCGGTTGTACGAGAAGCAGCCGCAGAGCCCCTTGTCGGTGGCGGCCGGCAGCAGCTTCTCGATCACCTTCACGCAACTGCCGCAGCCCGTACCGGCCTTGGTGCACTTCTTCACCTCGGCCAGCGACTCGCACTGGCCGATCGCGTGCTTCGTGACGTTGTGGCAGGAGCAGATCACCGCGTCGTCCGGCAGCGCCGACGGGCCGAGCGCCACCGGCGCGCCCGCGCCCGCCGGGAGCACCAACTGCTCGGGGGAGACGGGCGGTACGGAACCGGTGAGCGGGCGAAGGAGCCCGTACTGCTCGGCGTCGCCGACCAGGACGCCGCCGAGCAGCACCCCGTCGCCGGAGATCACCAGCTTCTTGTAGACGCCCGAGCGGGAGTCGGAGTAGACGACGTCGAGGCAGCCCTCGGCCGCGCCGTGCGCGTCGCCGAACGAGGCCACGTCCACGCCGAGGAGCTTGAGCTTGGTCGACATGTCGGCGCCCGTGAAGCCGTCGACCGTTTCGTCGGCGATCGCCGCCGCCACCGTCTGCGCCATCTCGTAGCCTGGCGCCACCAGGCCGTACACCCGGCCGTCCACGGCGAGCGCGCACTCGCCGATCGCGAACACCGCGGGGTCCGACGTACGGCACCGCTCGTCGACCGCGATGCCGCCGCGCTCGCCGACGTCCAGGCCGCAGTCGCGGGCCAGCTGGTCACGGGGGCGCACGCCCGCCGAGAACACGACCATGTCCGCGGCCAGTTCGGAGCCGTCCGAGAGCTTCATGCCGGTCACGGCGCCGTCCGCCGTCAGGACCTCCTGCGTGCCCGTCCCCGTGTGGACGCTCAGGCCCATCCGCTCGATCGTGCGAAGGAGCGCCGCGCCGCCGCCCTCGTCGACCTGCACCGGCATCAGGCGCGGTGCGAACTCCACGACGTGCGTGTCGAGCCCGAGCCCCTTGAGCGCGCCCGCCGCCTCCAGGCCGAGCAGCCCGCCGCCGACGACCGCGCCGGTCGTCGCCGTCTTCGCGTACTCCTCGATGGCGAGCAGGTCCTCGATCGTGCGGTAGACGAAGCAGCCGCGGGCGTCCTTGCCGGGGACCGGCGGGACGAAGGGGTACGAGCCGGTGGCGAGGACGAGCGTGTCGTACGCGAAGACCTGCCCGGAGCGGGCGGTGACCGTACGGGCCTCCCGGTCCACCGACTCCGCCGGGTCGCCGAGGTGCAGCTCGATGCCGTGCTTCTCCAGGAACCCGGCCTCGACCATCGACAGGTCCTCGGCGCTCTTCCCCGAGAAGTACGAGGTCAGCTGCACGCGGTCGTAGGCCGGGCGCGGCTCCTCGCAGAGGACCACGATCCGGGCCCGCTCGGTGACGCCACGGTCGGCGAGCGCCTCCAGGAATCGCTGGCCGACCATTCCGTGGCCGACCAGGACGATGGTGGGGGTGGTCATGAGGAGCCTCCGTCGTGGGTGAGCAGGTGCAGCAGGGGGGCCTCCGGGAGGGCTTCGTCGCCCTCCCAGGCCCGGGCGAGCGCGCCGACCGCGGCCAGGTCGCCGAGGAGGACGCCCCCGACGAGCCGGTCACCGCGGACGACGACCTTGCGGTAGGCGCCTTGGGTGGCGTCGGTGAGCTGGACGACGTCGTCGCCCGGCCGGGCGGTCGCGTCGCCGAAGGCGGCGAGGTCCAGGGGGTGGGGGCCGCCGAGGGTGAGGCGGGTGAGGGCGCGGGTGCCGGTGTATCGGGGGCCGGAGTCCGTTGCCGCGTGGTCCGTCGCGGGCGCCTCGGTCAGGAGGACGTTCGCCAGGACGTCCGCCTGTTCCAGGGCCGGGCCGGCCAGGCCGTAGACGCGGCCCGCGTGTTCCGCGCAGTCGCCGATCGCGTGGATGTACGGGTCGGACGTGCGGAGTTCGTCGTCGATCAGGACGCCCCTGCCGACGTCGAGGCCCGCCTCCCGCGCCAGTGCCGTCCGGGGCCTGACCCCGCAGGCCAGGACCACGACCTGGGCGTCGAGGACGAAGCCGTCGGCGAGTTCGACCGCCGTCACCGCCCCGTCCCGCTGTCGCAGGCCGCTGACCCGGCACTCCGTGTGCACCTCGACGCCGAGGGACTCCACGTGGTCGCGCAGCAGGGCCGAGGCCTGGACGTCGAGTTGGCGTTCCATCAGGCGCTCGCCCTGCTGGGTCAGGACGACCTCCGCGCCCAGCGCCGCGAGCGCCCGCGCCGCCGAGACCCCGAGGAGCCCGCCGCCGATGACCACCGCCCGCACCCCGGGCCGGACGAGCGCGCGCAGCGTCAGGCAGTCGTCGAGCGTACGGAAGGGGTGGACGCCCTCCGGCAGCGCCGCCCCGCGCAGGCCGCGCAGCGGCGGCAGCACCGGGTTGGAGCCCGTGGCCAGGACCAGCCGGTCGTAGCCGACGAGGGAGCCGTCCGCGCACTCCACCGTCCGCGCCGCCCGGTCGATCCGTACCGCCCGTACCCCGAGCCGTACCGGCTCCCGGGTCCCGGGCAGGGCGATCACCTCGGGGGCGTACCGCCCGGCGAGGACGTCCGCGAGCAGCACCCTGTTGTACGGGGCGTGCGGTTCCTCGCCGAGGAGGGTGACGGGCAGGCGCTGGGCGAGCCGGGCGCCCGCCGTTCCGCCCCCGACCACCACGATCCGTGTACTCATACCGGGAAGCGTGCGCGGCCGGTGTTACCCGGCGGCATCCCGACTGTTTCCCGTACGGAACGCTGATCTCCGTCCCCGGTCCCGGGCGCTGTGAGGGCCAGTGGTCACAGGGGAGGTCGGTGGCCACAGGGGGGCGGCGACCTGGTCGTCGGCGAGGTCCTCCGGGGACACCGTGTCGCGCACGGCCGGCGGATGCTCCGCCGGCACGGCCAGGACGCGGCCTCCGGTGGCCATGGTGGGGCCGACGGTGAGGTCCGGCTCGGCGACGGGCGGCCACAGCACGTTCACGTCCGTCTCCCCGGTGCGCAGGGAGGTGAACGGGTCGCTGCCCACGACTTCGGTGAACTGCACGTCACTGCCGGGGTAGCGGCTGCGGAACGCGTCGAGGCGCGGGCGGAGTTCGTATCCGAGTGTGCCGATGACCCCGAGCCGTATACGGCCCGCGCCCAGACCGGCCGCCTCGGCGCGGGCGAGTCCCGCTCGGAGGAGGTCGTGAGCCTGCTGGAGATCCTCGCGGAGGCGCCGGCCGACCGGGGTCAGGGCCTCTGGGAGTTCTTCGTGCAGAACGTCCACCCCGGCACCATCCGGCTGGACGATGACCACGCCGTCTACCACGACCGCTACCAACGCACCCCGGACGGCTGGAAGTTCGCCGAGCGCGTCTACGAGGTCCGCTACCTCGACTCCACGCCCCTGGCGGGCTCGCCGCCCCGGAGTGGACTACTCCCCGCGGAGTAGTCGTACCGCCTCCCGCCGCGGGACGACCCTGGCACCCCCGCGGCGGCATTCTGGCTGTCACGCACCGGGGTTCCACGCCCGCACCGCCCGCCGATTCACTTCAGCGATTCCCTTCACCCATGATCCGGGAGCTGTCATGCCCACATCAGTACGTGAGTCCCAAGCCGCCCAAGCCGCCCCGCGACCGCGCGCCGCCGTCCCGCTGCTCACCCTCTCGCTCTCCTACGCCGCACTCACCGCCGCGTACGTCGTCACCAACCGCTCCACCCCGCAGCCCGACACCCCCGGCGGCGACATCCTGCGCGACTACGTACGCGACAACGGCACGGCGATCAACCTGGGCGCCTTCCTGCTGCTCGTCGCCGCCGTGCTCCTGGTGCCCGCCGCCGCCACCCTGGCCGCGCTGGTGCGACGGGGGCAGGGGCAGGGACAGGACCACGGCGCCGCGGCGGCGACCGTCCTCGCCGGCGGAGTCCTTGCCGGTGGCGCGCTGGCCTCCAGCGCCGCGCTCACCTGGACCCTCGGCCGGCTTCCGGAGGAGGCGCCCGCGGCCCTGGCCCGCGCCCTGGCCGACCTGTCCTTCCTCGCCGGCGGTCTCGGATACGCCGTGTCCTTCGCGTTCCTGGCGGCAGGCACCTGCCTGGCGGCCCGGAGGAGCGGGCTCCTGCCGCGCGCCTGCGCCACCACCGGGCTGGTCATCGCCGCCGCCGGACTGGCCGCCACCCTCACGCTCCTCGCCCTCGACTTCGGCTACCTGCTGCCCGTCGTCCGCTTCGGCGGAACGGCCTGGCTGGTCTGGGCCGCGGTCGCGCTGGTCCGCTCGCGCCCGACGGCACCGGCCGCACCGACCGCACCGGCCGTGAACGCATGACCGCCGCCATGACCGCCGCCTCGCCCGTACGAGGAGCCGGGCCCGGGCGCCCGGCCCGGCGGATCCCCGTCGCCGCGGGCCTGCTGCTGCTCGCCTCCGCCGCCTTCCACACCGCCGTCCTCGTGCTGGACGGCGGCCCGTGGGACGGCCCCGTCTCCTGGCGGAAGCCGATCACCTTCGGGCTGTCCTTCGGGATCAGCGTGCTGACCGTCACCTGGATCTGCCGGCTCCTCCCGCTCGCCGCGCGCACCCGCACGCTCCTCCTGGGCGCGTTCACCGCGGCGTCCCTGCTGGAGACCGGTCTGATCACCCTCCAGGCATGGCGCGGTGTCCCCTCGCACTTCAACACCGAGACCACCTTCGACACCGTCGTCACCCGCGCCCTCGCGGCCGGCGGCGTCACCCTCGTCGCCGCCGTCGTCGCCCTCACCGTCGCCGCACTGCGCGCCATTCCGGCTGCCGCCCCCAGCCCGACCGTCGCCCCCAGCATGCGGCTCGCGCTCCGCGCCGGACTGGTGGCGCTCACCGGCTCCATGGCGGCCGGAGCGGTGATGATCGCCTACGGGCTGACCCTTGAGGGTGCCGGCCGCGCGGCCGAGGCCTACCGGTCGGCGGGCTTCCTGCGCCCCGCCCATGCCGTCACCATGCACGCCGTCCTGCTGCTGCCCTCCCTGGCCTGGCTGCTGAGCCGGACCCGACGACCGGAGGCGGAACGGCTGCGCCTGATCCGTATCACCGTCGCCGCGTACGGCGCCGTCGTCGCGCTGGTCACCGCCGCGGCCGCGGCCGGCCTCACCTTCGCCTCCCCGGCCACCACGGCTGCGGTGAGCGCGGGCGTCACGATGATCCCCGCAGGGGCGTTCCTCCTGTTCGGCGTCTCGCCGGGCGTCCGGTACGACGACCGGAGGCAGGACGCATGAACCGACCCCGGACAACGCCCGCCGCCGGAAGGGGCCGGCGCCTCTCCCCGCGATGGCGCAAGGCGATCCTCACCCTCCATGTGACGGTGGCGGTCGGCTGGGTGGGAGTCGAGATCGCCCAGCTCCTCCTCGGGCTGGTCGGCCTCACCACCGACGACCCGGAAGTCGTCCGCGCGACCCGCGTCGTCATGGAGATCCTCGGGCTCGAACTGACCGTCGGTATCGCCTGGATGACCCTGCTGACCGGCCTGCTCCTCGCGATGGCGACGCAGTGGGGCCTGCTGAAGCACTACTGGATCGCGACCAAACTCGTCGTCACCGTCACCCTGATGCTGGACGGCCACTTCCTCCTCCAGCACTGGCTGCGCCGACAGGCGGACCTGGACACGGCCTCCGAATCCGTCGGCCTGCAGCTGGTGATCAGCATGAGCATCGCTCTGGTGCTGCTGGTCGCGGCGACGGCACTGTCCGTCCACAAGCCATGGGGCAGGACCCGCCGCGGCCGCCGGCGCCCCGCGAGAAACGGCCCCGCCCGATCGGCTGACGGACCGTCACCGAAGGTCGAGGTTAACCAGCCGTGAGGCTCGGCTCAAGCCCGCCTTAAGGATCCCGGCGACGGGCCCGAGCCGCGGATTCCCGTACAGGAGCGGACCTAGGGTGCCGGATGTGACCACCGAGGCCAGCCACCACCCTCTCTACGTACCTCTCCGAGCCGAGTCGCTCCCCGTCGCGGTCCCCGCCCCCACTCCCGCCCCCGTTCGCGCCTCCGCTCCCGCCCCCGCTCCCGCCCCCGCTCCCGCCTCCGCTCCCGTTCGCGCCTCCGCTCCCGCCCTCCGCCTCGCCCCCGAGCGGCTGCGGACCGCGATCGTCGCCGGCGCCGGAGCGGTCGCCCTCCTCTGGGGCCTCCAGGCCCGTCCCTCCGCCCGCCTCGACGCCTTCTTCGCGACCGGCGCCCACCTCACCGGGCTCCTCGCCGGGTACGGCGTCCTCGTCCTCCTCCTGCTCATGGCCCGCGTCCCGGCCGTCGAGCACGGCGTCGGCGCCGACCGGCTGGCCCGGTGGCACGCCCTCGGCGGCCGGTACGTCCTCGGCCTCATCGGCGCCCACGCCCTCCTCGCCCTGTGCGGGTACGCGGTACACACCCACACCGACCTCGTCACCGCCACCGGAGACCTCCTCTCCTACGCGGCGATCGCCGCCGCCACCGCCGGCAGCGCCCTCCTCGTCGCCGTCGGTGTCACCTCCGCCCGGGCCGTCCGCCGCCGCGTCCGGCACGAGACCTGGCGGGCCGTCCACCTGAGCGGCCTCCTCGCCGCCGCGCTCGGCTTCGTCCACCAGCTCGCCGGCCCCGACGTCGCCGGGAGCCTCCTCACCGTCTGGCTCTGGTCGATGGCCCACGCCACCGTCGGCGTCCTCCTCGTCTGGTACCGGATCGTCGTCCCCGTCCGCGCCGCCGTCCGGCACGAGCTGCGGGTCGCCGAGGTCCGCGACGAGGGACCCGGCGTCGTCTCCGTCCTCGTCCAGGGCAGGGGAGTGGCCCGGCTGCGCGCCGAGCCCGGCCAGTTCTTCCGCTGGCGCTTCCTCCGGCGCGGGCTCTGGGCGACCGCCCTGCCCTTCTCCCTCTCCGCACCCGTCCGCGACGACACCCTGCGGATCACCGTCAAGGCGCTCGGCGACCACACCCGCCGGATCCGGCGCCTCCGCCCCGGGACGCGGGTCCTGGCCTCCGGCCCGTTCGGCGCGCTCACCGCCCACCGCCGTACCCGCCGCAAGGTCCTCCTGCTCGCGGGCGGCGTCGGCATCACCCCGCTGCGCGCCCTCTTCGAGACCCTGCCCGGCGGCCCGGGCGACGTCACCCTCCTCTACCGGGCCTCCGACGCGGCCGGTCTCGTCCTGCGCGAGGAGCTGGAGGCCATCGCCCGCGAGCGGCGGGCCGCCCTGCACTTCCTGCTCGGCCCGTCGGACGGCGCCTTCGACCCCCTGGCCCCCCGCGCGCTGCGCGATCTCGTGCCCGACGTCGCCGCCCACGACGTGTACCTGTGCGGCCCGCCCGCGATGGCCCGCGCCGCGACCGACTCCCTGATCCGGGCCGGGGTGCCCGCCTTCCGTATCCACAGCGAGGACTTCGGCCATGGCTAGACACCGCGCCCGTCCGGCGCCCCACGGTGAGGAGCGGGCCCGTCGGCGGCTCGCCGCCGCGCTCCTCGGCGCCGGGGCACTCGCCGCGACCCTGCTCACGGCCGCCGTCGCCCCGGCCGCCCCGCCCGCGCCCGACCGCGAACCGGGCGCCGCGACCTCAGCCGCGACGTCCGCGGAAACGTCCGCCGCGACATCTGCCGGCACGTCCGCCGCGACATCCGCCGGCACGTCCGCCGCGACATCCGCCGGCACGTCCGCCGCAACCTCAGACGTAGCTCAACGATCACGGGATCGATGGACGGGGCAACGATCGTCTCCCTAGGCTCTCGCCCATGCCCGAGATCACCCTGACCACCCTCGTCCTGCTCTGCCTCGCCGCGCTCGTGGCCGGCTGGATCGATGCCGTGGTGGGCGGCGGAGGGCTCCTCCTGCTTCCCGCTCTCCTGCTCGGGCTGCCCCATGTCCCGGCCGCGCACATCCTCGGCACCAACAAGGCCGTGGCGATCGTGGGCACCACCGGGGCCGCCGTCACGTACGTCCGCAAGGCGCCCGTCCAGGTCTGGACGGCCGTACGGATCGGGCTCGCGGCCCTCGCGGGCTCCATGGCCGGCGCGTTCTTCGCCGCGGGGATCAGCAGCGACGTCCTGCGCCCGGTGATCATGGTGGTGCTGGTCGCCGTGGGAGCCTTCGTGATGCTGCGGCCGTCGTTCGGCGCGAAGCCCGAGGGGGTGGACCGGGCGCCGCTGACCCGGGCCCGGATCGTGACCGCGATCGTGGTCGTCGGCGGCGGGATCGGCTTCTACGACGGCCTGTTCGGGCCGGGCACCGGCACCTTCCTGGTCCTCGCCCTGACCGCCGTGCTCCACCTGGACCTGGTGACCGCCTCCGCCACCGCGAAGATCGTCAACGTCTGCACCAACGCGGGCGCGCTCGCCATGTTCGCCTACCAGGGCAGCGTGTACTGGCAGCTGGCGGCGATCATGGCGGTCTTCAACCTCACGGGCGCCATGATCGGGGCCCGGATGGCGCTGAGCAAGGGCGCCGAGTTCGTCCGCGGGGTGCTGCTGGTCGTGGTCTTCTCGCTGGTCGCGAAGCTCGCCTTCGACCAGTGGGCGTGAAGCCCTCCGGCGGCTACCGCACGCCGATGAGGTGGCCGAAGGCGACCACGTTCCCCTGGTAGCCGTTCTTCTTCGAGAAGCCGCCGCCGCAGGTGATGACCCGGATCTCGGCGCGGTCCGTCTCCCCGTACACCTTCTTGTCCGGGAAGTCCTTGTTCGCGTACACCTCGACCGCGTCGACCGTGAAGACGGCGGTACGGCCGTCCTGCCGGTCCACCTCGATGCGGTGGCCCTTCTTCAGCGCGCCCAGCGTGTAGAAGACGGCCGGACCGGCGGCGTTGTCGACGTGGCCCGCGACGATCGCCGTGCCCTTGGCCCCGGGCGGGGTGCCGTCCCCGTACCAGCCGGCCAGGTTCCGGTCCTCGGCCGGCGGCACTTCGAGCGAGCCGTTCGCCGCCAGGCCGAGCCGCGTCATCGGCGTGTCCACGTCGGTCTCGGGGATGCGGAGCCGTACGGGCGCCGAGGGCGGCAGCGGGTCGGCGGCGGCGTCGGTGTGCACGCTCGGCCCGGCCGCGAAGGCCTGGGCGGCGGACGGTACGGGCGGGGTGACGTCCTGCGAGCCGTTCTGGACGAGCCAGAGCCCGACGCAGGCGGCCACGGCTATGCCCCAGCTCTTGCTCCTGTTGCTCACCTGGATTCCCCTGGGTTCCCTCGCGTGCTTCCGGTGGTGATGTAGCCCTGCCCCCGCCGGGCCGTATGCGGGCGCGCGGCGGGGGCAGGACGGGCGGTGGTCCTCAGTGCCCCTGCGCGCCGCTCGCCCGGCGGCGCAGGAGCCAGACACCGCCGACGGCAGCCGCGGCCAGCACCGCCGCGCCCGCCGTGACCTGGGTGGAGTCGGGGCCGACACTGCCGCCGACGCCGGTCTGGACGTGGCCGCTCGGATTCCGGTGCTTGACGGTCAGGTCTCCCCGGGCCGTCTTCCCGTTGTCGCAGGCGACACTGATGCCGTACGTACCGGCCTTGGCGTGCTCCGGCACGCGGAACTGGCCGACCACGACCTCCTTGTGCGTGCTCGGCTCCAGCTTGAAGTCGCCGGCACCCAGCGAGTTCGCGTCGCCGACGCCCCGGCCGTGCTTGCCGCAGGCCAGGGTGTTGACGGTGACGGTCGTGCCCGGGGAGGCGGAGGACGGGTAGACCTCCAGCGTCCCCCAGTCGTTGTTGTTCTCGTTGCCGGCGTACGCCGCGGGGGCGGCGAACGCCCCGATCGCGGCGACCGCCAGCGCGGTACCGGTGAACAGGCGGGCAGTGGTGCGCATGGGGTCCTCCGGGGCGCGCGAGCGGTCATGCCGGTCATGCCGGGGGTCCTCCCGGGAGGGACTTCCCGGAACGGACCTTCTGTGACCGAGATAAGAGCCGCCCCGCGCCCCCCGCCTGCTGATGGGGCATCAGGATTGCGCCGTCCGGTGCGGTGTGTCGGCTGGATTTCCGACGTTTACGCAGGTCAGGGCTGGTTACGTCGCGTCAGCTGACGGCCCGTGCCGAACGGGTGACACGGCGTGTCGCCCTCCGTGCCCCTCGCGGCTCGCCGTCGCCGCCCCCCGCCCGGTCACAGTGCGCCGGTCAGGCTGGTGATCGCCCCCAGGGCCCACTCCTGTGCCCCCACCGTCGTCCCGGCCACGACACCCGTCGCCACCGGGGCCAGCGCCCCCCTGAGCCCGGCGAGCGCGCGGCGCAGCCGGCCCTCCTCCGGGGCGGCGTCCGTCCGGGTGATCTCCGCGAGGACCTCCTGCGCCGCCGCCTCCGCGTCCTCGCGGTCCCGGTCGGCGAGGCCGGCCTGCGGCAGCTGCCCGAGCAGACCGGCCACGAGCTCGGCGAGCGCCTCGTAGCCGGGGGCGACCGTGGCGCCGTTGCTCTGCTGGTTCTGGGTGACCGTCTCGTTGTTCCAGGCGAACTGGTTGTGGGAGGAGGAGCCGTGGATGACCGGCCCGTCGTGGTGGTGCACGGTCTGAGGGCTCTGTGGGTTCTGCGGGTCGTTCATGATGGGGAACCGTCCTCTTCGGTCTGCTGCTGGACCACGTTGTCGTTGTTCCACGAGAACTGGCTGTGAGCGACGGGGCCGGTGATGACCGGACCGGTGTAGTTGTTGACGACCGTCGGCGTCTGCTCGACGGTGCGGACGGTCTTGCGGACGACCGGCAGTGACGTGCGCAGGGAGACGAGATCGGCTCGGCCGTTGTCCAGCACGGCGGGTGTCCCTTCCGGGCCGTTCACGGCGCAGTCCACCAGGCGGCCGGAGCTCTGGTCGGCGAAGACGGCGCCGGCGGACGCGCAGTCGGTGAACTCGCTGTCGGCGACGTCCAGGTAGCCGGACTCGCTCCCGGTCAATCCGGTTCCCGCGGACCCGTTCACGGTGAGGTTCCTCGCGGAGAACCTCCCCTTGCCGAGTGCCACGGCCCCGCCGACGCTCACCGCCGTGACCGTGCTGTCGTACACGGCGAGCCGCGCCTCCTCGCCGACGCCGAAGCCCACGGCTCCGCGCTCCGCCGTCGCGTTCCTGAGCGTCACCCTGGACTGGCCGAGCGCGGTCACCGCGGTCTCGAAGTCGCGGAACACCACGTCGGCGAGGTCGGCCGTCGTGCCGCCGTCACCCTTGGTGTCCATGCCCAGCGTGCAGCGCTCCACCAGGACGTCCCGGAACACGCCCTCGGACCCGTCCCACACCCGCAGCGCGGTGCCCGACAGGTCTTCGACCACGACCCGGGTGAAGCGGCCCCTGCCGCCGTCCGTGACGGCGATGCCGACGTTCCCGCCGGAGACGCGGCAGTCCCGCACCTCGGGCGCGCCGCCCTTGGTCGAGAACACCGCGACGTTGCGCGCGCCGAGCACCTGGCAGTGCTCGAACGTCCCCAGGCCCGCGTCCTGGACGTTGATGCCGGAGTCGCGGCAGTCGGCGAACACGGAGCCGCGCACCACCGGCCCGGCGCCGCTCTTCGTGACGATCCCGTGCAGCGCGTCGGTGACGCGCGTGCGGTCCACGGAGCCCCGGGACTGCTCGATGAACACGATCCCCTCCGCGTGGGTGGCGCTGATCGCGCAGTCCACCACGGCGAGCTCTCCCCGGGTGTCCGCCACGACCGCCGCCTGCCCGGTGCCGGTCACCTCGCAGCCGGCGATCTCGGCGTGTGCGTCGCAGACGCGCAGGCCGTGGAGCCGACTGCCCTCGATCCGGCTGCCCCGGACCGTGACGCGGGCGCCCTCGATCGCGGCGACGGCGTTGTGGGCGGCGTCGGTGAACCGGCACCGCTCGATCAGTCCGACCGACCCGGTGAACACGGTGCGGCCGTACAGGACCACGCTGTCCCGCAGGGTGACCGAGGTGTACGGCCGGGCGTGCACGGCGGCGCCGTCGTGCGCCCGCACCTCCGTGCGGTCGAGTGTCAGGCTCCCCGTGTGGCAGCCGACGATGTCCACGCCGGCGTCCCGGCCGGCCAGCGTCAGGCCGTGGACGGAGACCGTGCCGAAGGCGTCGAGGACGGCGCCGCGCGGCCTGCTCACCAGGACGGAGCCCGGGCCCTCCGCCGCGGCCAGCCGGACCTCGCCCCGGACGGTGAGGGCCTCCTCGTAGTGGCCGGGCGCGATCTCGATCAGCGCCGCCCGGCCCCGTACCTCCGCGGCGCGGAGCGCGGACGAGATGTCGCGGTAGGCGCGGCGTCCGCCCCGCGGCGAGACCACGTATCGCGCGACCATCGTTCTCCCCGCCTCCTACAGTGCGTCCCACTCCACCGACTCGTACGCCGAGTAGACCCTCTTCATCAGGTCCTCGTCCACCGCGAAGTCGATCGCGTCGATGCCCGAAACCGGTGCGATCCCGCGGGAGTTCGTCACGAAGGCCGCACGGTACCCGCCCAGGTCCCCGAGCGACACCGGCCGCCGCACCGAGCCGAGCAGCGGTTCGAGGAGGCTCATCGTGATCCCCGTCAGGTGGGGCGCCGACGGCCAGACCACCGAAGTGCCGTCCCAGAAGGCGATGTTGGTGACCGCTCCCTCGGCGATGTCGCCGTTCGGGGAGGTCAGCAGGGCCTCGTCGTAGCCCGCGCGCTCGGCCGCCTCGCGGTGGTAGTTCTGGCCGAAGCCGCCGAGGTGCTTGATGTGCGCCGCGGGGCGCAGGTAGTCGACGCTCCGCAGGCGCTGCGGCGCCCCGAGCCCGTCCGGGGCGGGCTCGCGGACGACGACCAGGAGGCGGACGCCGTCGTACACGTACACGCGCGCCGAGCAGTCCCGCCGTCCGGAGGCCGCCACGGCCCCGGTGAGCAGCTCGCGGACCCGGTCGCCGGGCAGTTCCTCCTCGAAGAGCTCGCGGGTGGAGCGGTCGAGCCGTTCGAGGTGGAGGCCGAGGCCCTTCACGCGCCCGTCCCGCACCTGCATCGCCGTGAAGTGGCCGAAGCCGCTCATCAGGGTGGTGAGGAGCTCCGGGTCGGCCGCCGGGGCGCCGTCGATCTCGACGTACGCGGGTGGGGTGGGGGGTGCGGCGTGCGGAGTCGTCATGCCCTCACCGTACGTGCGAGGAAAGGCCCTTGGAAAAGTCGTCGGGATCACCGCTTGACCTCAACCAAACTTGAGGTACCACGATCATCGACATGGACACCGACATCACGAACTCCGCGGCCCTCACGAACGCCGCCGCCCCTCTCACCCTCGCCCTGATCGTCGCGAGCGACCGCGAAGGCCGCTTCGCCCCCGTCATCGCGGACTGGATGCGCTCCCGGCTCGACGAGCGCGAGGACTTCGCCGTGACGGTCGTCGACCTCGCCGAGGTCGACCTCCCCACCGCCCTCTCCCACCACCCCTCCCCGGCCGTCCGCGCCGAACTCGCCAAGGTCTCCCCGGCCCTTGCCGCCGCCGACGCCTTCGTCGTCCTCACCCCCGAGTACAACCACTCCTTCCCCGCCGCCCTCAAGAACCTCATCGACTGGCACTTCACCGAGTGGCAGGCCAAGCCCGTCGGCTTCGTCTCCTACGGCGGCATCTCCGGCGGCCTGCGGGCCGTCGAGCAGCTCCGCCAGATCTTCGCCGAGGTCCACGCCGTCACCGTCCGCGACTCCGTCTCCTTCCACTCCGCCTGGTCGCTCTTCGACGAGGACGGACGCCACAAGGACCCCGCCGGCGCCGAGGGCGCGGCCAAGGTCCTCCTCGACCAGCTCGCCTGGTGGGCGCTCGCGCTCAAGGAAGCCAAGTCCACCCGTCCGTACGCCGCGTGAGGGACCGACACCGTGCTGCTGAGACTCCTCGCTCCCCGCCTCAGGCCCTACCGGGCTCTCCTCGCCGTCCTCGTCCTCCTCCAGCTCGTCCAGTCCCTCGCCTCGCTCGCCCTGCCCGCCCTCAACGCCGGAGTCATCGACGAGGGCGTCCTCCGCGGGGACACCGACCGGGTCCTCCGCGGCGGCGCCGAGATGCTCGGCATCACCCTCCTCCAGGCCGCGGCGGCGGCCGCCGCCACCTACACCGGCGCCAGGATCGCCATGGGCGTCGCCCGCGACCTGCGCTCCGAGGTCTTCCGCCGCGTCCAGGACTTCTCCGCCCAGGAGCGGGGCCGGTTCGGCGCCGCCTCCCTCATCACCCGGACCACCAACGACGTCCAGCAGGTCCAGACGTTCACCGTCCTCGTCCTGACGATGCTGGTCGCCGCGCCCCTGCTCTGCTTCGGCGGTCTCGCCATGGCCCTGCGCCAGGACGTGCCGATGGCCCTGGTCCTGTTCCTCTTCCTGCCCGTGATGACCGGCGCCGTCGGCGCCATCGTCCTGCGGATGCGACCTCTCTTCCGCGGCATGCAGGAGCGCGTCGACCGGGTCAACCGGATCCTGCGCGAGCAGATCACCGGCATCCGCGTGGTCCGCGCCTTCGTTCGCGACCGGCACGAGCGGGACCGGTTCGCCGCGGCCAACGACGAACTCCTCACCGTCGGCCTCCGGGCCGGCCGGCTCCAGGCGCTCATGTTCCCGACGGTCCTCGTCGTCTGGGAGCTGACGACCGTCGCCCTCATCTACGTCGGCGCCCACCGCATCGACGGCGGCGACCTCCAGCCCGGCGGGCTCGTCGCCTTCCTCGGCTACCTGCTCCAGACCTCCATGTCCGTGATGATGGTCCTCTTCCTCCTCATGCACATGCCGCGCGCCGAGGTCGGCGCCGAGCGCATCCGCGAGGTCCTCGACACCCCGCTCTCCGTCACCCCGCCGGCCCACCCCGTCCGCGCCCTCAAGGGCACCGGACACCTCGACCTCACGGGCGTCGGATTCCGGTACCCGGGCGCCGAGGAGTCCGTCCTCCAGGACGTCGACCTCGTCGCCCGGCCCGGCGAGACCACCGCGATCATCGGCTCCACCGGCAGCGGCAAGTCGACGCTCCTCGGGCTCGTGCCCCGGCTCTTCGACGCCACCGGCGGCGAGGTCCTCGTCGACGGCGTCGACGTCCGCGCACTCGACCCCGCCCTGATGGCCAGGACCGTCGGCCTCGTCTCCCAGAAGCCCTATCTCTTCTCCGGGACGGTCGCGACGAACCTGCGGTACGGGAATCCCGACGCGACCGACGAGGAACTCTGGCACGCCCTGGAGACCGCCCAGGCAGCCGACTTCGTCCGGGCCCTGGACGGCCGCCTGGACAGCGGCCTCGACGACGGCCTCGACGACAGCCTCGTCGGCGGGCTCGACGGCGGCCTGGCCGCCCCGATCGCCCAGGGCGGCACCAACCTCTCCGGCGGCCAGCGCCAGCGGCTCGCCATCGCCCGGGTCCTCGTCGCCCGCCCCCGCCTCTACCTCTTCGACGACTCCTTCTCCGCCCTCGACGCCGCCACCGACGCCCGGCTCCGCGAAGCGCTCCGACGGGAGACCGCCGACGCGACCGTGGTGATCGTCGCCCAGCGGGTCTCCACCATCCGGCACGCCGACCGGATCGTCGTCCTCGACCGGGGCCGGACCGTCGGCACCGGCACCCACGAGTCCCTCATGCGGGACAGCGCCACCTACCGGGAGATCGTCCTCTCCCAGCTCACCGAGGAGGAAGCCGCATGAGTACGGCGACGCCCACCCGCCCCGCGCCCGGCACCCGCACCGCCCCCGCCCGCAGCGGCCCCCCGCCCAAGGAACGCGGCCCCGGCCTCCCCACCACCGGCCTCGAACGCTCCCTGGCGTTCCGCGCCTCCGGCCTGCGCCTCCTGCGCACCCTCGCCCCCGACAGGGCCTTACTGCTCGCCGTCCTCGCCATGGGCGCCACCGCCGTCGCCCTCGGCGTCCTCAGCCCCCTCCTCCTCGGCCGCGCCACCGACCTCGTCGTCACCGGCGCCACCGGCCCGGCCGGAGTCGACTTCGCGGGCGTCGGCCTGCTCCTCGCCGTCTCCGTCGCGGTCGTCGCCGGCTCGTCCCTCTTCACCTGGATCCAGCTGCGGATCGCCACCACCGTCGTCCAGCGGGCCGGCCGGCGCCTCCGGGAGCAGGCCCAGCACAAGCTGGCGCGGCTCCCACTCACGTACTTCGACCGCCAGCCGCGCGGCGAGGTCCTCTCCCGCACCACGAACGACATCGACAACATCACCCAGACCCTCCAGCAGACCTTCAGCCAGATGACCCGCGCCCTGCTGACCCTCGTCGGCGTCCTCGCGATGATGTTCTGGATCTCCCCGCTCCTCGCGCTCGTCGCCCTCGCCACCGTGCCCGTCTCGGTCGCCGTCGCCGCCTTCGTCGGGCGGCGCGCCCAGCCGCAGTTCGTGAAGCAGTGGGCGGTCACCGGCCGGCTCGGCAGCCACGCCGAGGAGATGATCACCGGCCACACCGAGGTCGTCGCCTTCGGCCGCCGCGCCGAGGCCGTGCGGCGCTTCGACGAGATCGGCGAGGAGCTGTACCGGGCGAGCTTCCGCGCCCAGTTCGTCTCCGGCTTCATCCAGCCCGCGCTGACCTTCGTCGGCAACCTCAACTACGTCGTCCTCGCGGTGGTCGGCGGCCTGCGGGTGGCGAGCGGCACCCTGACCGTCGGCGACGTCCAGGCCTTCATCCAGTACTCGTACGAGTTCAACGGCCCGATCAACCAGGTCGCCGCCATGGCCAACCTCCTCCAGTCCGGGGTGGCCTCCGCCGAGCGGGTCTTCGACCTCCTCGACGCCGACGAGGAGTCCGCCGACCCGGCGGAGCCGCAGCGCCCCGCGCGGGTCAGGGGCCGGGTCTCCTTCGAGAAGGTCGCCTTCCGCTACGAGCCCGACAAGCCGCTCGTCGAGGACCTGTCGCTCACGGTGGAGCCGGGCCGGACGGTCGCGATCGTCGGCCCGACGGGCGCCGGCAAGACGACCCTCGTCAACCTCCTCATGCGGTTCTACGAGGTCACGGGCGGCCGGATCACCCTGGACGGGACGGACATCGCGACGATGACCCGCGAGGAGCTGCGGGCCGGGATCGGCATGGTCCTCCAGGACACGTGGCTCTTCGGCGGCACCATCGCCGACAACATCGCGTACGGGCTGCCCGGCGAGGTCTCCCGGGAGCGGATCGTCGAGGCCGCGCGGGCCGCGCACGCCGACCGCTTCATCCGGACCCTCCCCGACGGGTACGACACGGTTCTCGACGAGGACGGGGGAGGCCTCAGCGCCGGCGAGAAGCAGCTGGTCACGCTCGCCCGGGCGTTCCTCTCCGAGCCGGTGATCCTCGTCCTCGACGAGGCCACCAGCTCCGTCGACACCCGCACCGAGCTCCTCGTCCAGCAGGCCATGTCGTCCCTCCGCGCGGGCCGCACCAGCTTCGTCGTCGCCCACCGGCTCTCCACGATCCGGGACGCCGACACCATCCTGGTGATGGAGAGCGGCTCGATCGCCGAGCAGGGCACCCACGAGGAGCTCCTCGCGGCCGGCGGCGCGTACGCCCGGCTGTACGAAGCCCAGTTCGCGGCGGCGTGAACCCTCAGTACGGTGAGGGCGTGACCACTCTCGCCCTCACCGTCCTCACGACCACCGACAGCCAAGAGAAGGCCGAGGCACTCGCGCGCGACGCCGTCGAGGCCCGCCTCGCCGCCTGCGCCCAGGTCTCCGGGCCCGTCACCTCCGTCTACCACTGGCAGCGGGCGATCGAGACCGCCGAGGAGTGGCAGGTCGTCCTCAAGACCACCGAGGCCCGCTACGAGGCCCTGGAGGCCCACCTCCTCGCCGCCCACGACTACGACACGCCGGAGATCATCGCCACCCCCGTCGTCCGGGCCTCCTCCGCCTACCTGGCCTGGCTCGGCCGGGAGGTGGCGCACCCATGAGGACGCCCCTCCCGTTCTTCGTCTACGGGACGCTGCGCCCGGGCGCGTACAACCACGACCGGCTCCTCCTCGGCCGCACGGCCGCCGAGGAGGAGGCCCGGCTCCCGGGTGCCCTCCTGCACGACGGCCCCGGCTACCCGTACGCGGTGCCGGGCGAGGGCACGGTCGCGGGCACCCTCGTGACGGCGGCGCCCGACGCGTACGGCGAACTGCTCGGCGTACTGGACCGGATGGAGGGCGACGCCGGGTACGAGCGGACAGCCGTCGAGACGGTCCGGCTCCGCGACGGCGCAACGGTCCGGGCGTGGACGTACGTCGCGAGCCCGGAGACGGAAGTCGGCCCGCTCATCCCCACGGGCGACTGGTTCAGGCGTCCCGCTCCAGACGGACCGCGCACACCTTGAACTCGGGCATCCGGGAGACCGGGTCGAGCGCCGGATTGACGAGCGTGTTCGCCCGTCCCTCGCCCGCCCAGTGGAACGGCATGAAGACCGTGTCCGGCCGGATGGCCGTCGTGATCCGGGCCGGTGCGACGGCCCGCCCGCGCCGCGAGACCACCGCCAGCCGCTCGCCCTCGGCCACCCCGAGCCGCTCGGCGAGCCGCGGGTGGAGCTCCACGAACGGCCCGGGCGCCGCCGCGTTCAGCTCGGCGACCCGCCGGGTCTGCGCGCCCGACTGGTACTGGGACACGACCCGGCCCGTGGTCAGGACGACCGGGTACTCGGCGTCCGTCTCCTCCGCGGCGGGCCGGTGCACCACCGGCACGAACCGGGCCCGCCCGTCGGGGGTCGCGAAGCGCTCCAGGAAGAGCCGGGGCGTGCCGGGATGCTCGGGTTCGCCCGCGCCGGTCCCGGGGCAGGGCCAGAAGACGCCCTGCTCGTCCTCGATCCGCCGGTAGCTGATGCCGGAGTAGTCCGCGGGGCCGCCTTCCGAGGCGCGGCGCAGCTCCTCGAAGACCTCCTCCGGCTCCGCGGAGAAGCCCTTCTCCCAGCCGAGGAGTCCGGCGAGCGCGTGCAGCACCTCCAGGTCGCTGCGTACCCCGGCGGGCGGGGTGAGGGCGCGGCGCCGCAGCAGCACCCGCCCCTCCAGGTTCGTCATCGTCCCGGTCTCCTCGGCCCACTGGGTGACGGGCAGGACGACGTCGGCGAGCGCGGCGGTCTCGGAGAGCACGACGTCGGCGACGGCGAGGAAGTCGAGCGAGCGCAGCCGCTCCTCGACGTGCGCGGCGCGCGGCGCGGAGACGACCGGGTTGGAGCCCATGAGGAGCAGGGCCTTCACGTCGCCGCCGAGCGCGTCGAGGAGCTCGTACGCGCTCCGCCCGGGCCCCGGCAGCGACTCCGGGTCCACGCCCCACACGCCGGCGACGTGCGCGCGGGCCGCCGGGTCGTCGAGCTTGCGGTAGCCGGGCAGCTGGTCGGCCTTCTGGCCGTGCTCGCGGCCGCCCTGACCGTTGCCCTGGCCGGTGAGGCAGCCGTAGCCGCTCAGCGGCCGCCCCGCCTTTCCGGTGGCGAGGCACAGATTGATCCAGGCGCCGACGGTGTCCGTCCCCTTGGACTGCTGCTCGGGGCCGCGCGCGGTCAGCACCATGCCGGTGCCGGCGTCGGAGAACATCGCGACCGCCTCGCGGAGCTGCGGCACGGAGACGCCGGTGATCCGCTCGACCTGCTCGGGCCAGTGGGACATGGCGCCGGCGCGGGCGGCCTCCCAGCCGGAGGTGCGCGTTGCCACGAACTCCTCGTCCACGCGCCCTTCGGCGACGACGAGGTGGAGCATGCCGAGGGCGAGCGCGAGGTCGGTGCCGGGGCGCGGTGCGAGGTGGAGGTCGGCCTGCTCGGCGGTGCGGGTGCGGCGCGGATCGATGACGATCAGCTTGCCGCCGTTCTCCTTGAGCTCGGTGAGGTAGCGCAGGGCGGGCGGCATGGTCTCGGCGAGGTTGGAGCCGACGAGGATCACGCAGCCGGTCCTGGGAATGTCCTCCAGGGGGAAGGGGAGCCCCCGGTCGAGGCCGAAGGCCCTGCCGTGCGCGGCGGCGGCGGACGACATGCAGAAGCGCCCGTTGTAGTCGATCTGCGAGGTGCCGAGCACGAGCCGGGCGAACTTGCCCAGCGTGTACGCCTTCTCGTTGGTGAGCCCGCCGCCGCCGAAGACCCCCACGGCATCGGCGCCGTGGTCGGCGCGGGTCCTGCTCAGTCCGTCGGCGACGGCGGCGAGCGCCTCCTCCCAGGTCGCGGGCCGCAGATCCCCCGTGTCAGGGCATCGGACCAGGGGTTCGGTGAGCCGGACCCGGGAGGAGAGCACGGAGGGGGCGGTGCGGCCCTTGCCGCACAAGGCGCCCCGGTTGACGGGGAAATCGGTCCGGTCGACCACCTCGGCGGGCAGCTCCGGGACGCCGGTGGGGCGGAGCGACATGCCGCACTGCAGGGCGCAGTAGGGGCAGTGGGTGGGAACGGCGGTGACCTCGGACATACGGCCAGCGTGGGTCAGCCGTGTTACGCGGGGCGGCGCCGCGTATTACGGACGCGGGGCTCTCCGCTCAGCTCACCGCTCGCCGGGAGGTGAGGCGAGGGCCTCGACGACACCGGGCTCCTTCGGGCCGAGGAAGTGGGGGTCGGGGCGCAGGCCCGCGTCGAGGGCGGCCTTGGCCGCCGCGAACAGCTCGCGGGTGGTGCCGTAGTACCAGGTGCGGTCGTGGGGTTCGGCGACGCCGACCCCGTACGCGTCGACGCCGGCGGCCCCGCACAGCGCGACGGCCCGCTTGATGTGGAAGTCCTGGGTCACGAGGACGGCCCGGTCGACGCCGAAGACCTTCTTGGCCCTGACGCAGGAGTCCCAGGTGTCGAAGCCCGCGTAGTCGTTGACGATCCGGCCCTCGGGCACCCCGCGCTCGGTGAGGTAGGTGCGCATGGCGCTGGGCTCGTCGTACGCGGTCCTGCTGTTGTCGCCGGTGACGAGCAGGACCCGGACCTTGCCCGTGCGGTACAGCTCGGCGGCCGTGTCGAGCCGGTGCGCGAGGTACGGGGTGGGGCGCCCCTTCCACAGCCCGGCGCCGAAGACGACGGCGACGTCCCGGGCGGGCACGTCGGCGGTGGTGCGGAGCCGGGGCTCGGCGACCGTGTGCATCCAGGTGGCCGGGGCGAGCGCGAGGACCGCGCCGAGCATGACGGCCTGGACGGTGCGGCGACGGCCCCGCGTCGTGCGGGGCCACCGGATCGGCCGTGCCGGCATGCGGGAACCTCCATGGCTGGGTGTGGTGCTGTCACTCCGTCCGACGCGGATCGGCGGACTTCGGTTCGCCGGCCTCCCGAACTGTTCCGTACAGCACACCGGCGAGCCCGAGACCGATGACCATGCCGAGGATCTGCGCGGCGGCGTACGAGGGCACGGAGCCGGGGGCGATCCCGGTGAAGGAGTCGGAGAACGCGCGGCCGAAGGTGGCCGCCGGATTGGCGAAGGAGCCGGAGGAGGTGAACCAGATCGCCGCGCCGATGTACCCCGCGACCGCGACCGGGGCGAGCCCGGGGCGCCCGATGCGGCGCAGGCCCTGCACGACGAGGACGAGCCCGGCGGTGGCGACGGCCTCGCCGAGGAGGAGGTGGAGCGCCGACCGGGGCTCGGTGGCCCAGGCGCCGGGCGCGCGCCCGAACATGGCCTCGGCGAGCAGGGCTCCGGCGACGGCTCCGGCGACCTGGGCGCCGATGTAGGCGAGGGCCTCACGCCCGCCGCGCTCGTGCCGCCGCGACCACCACTCGGAGAGGGTCACGACGGGGTTGAAGTGGGCCCCGGAGAGCGGGCCGATGAGGGCGATGAGCAGACCGAGGCCGACGGCGGAGGCGGCGGCGTTGGCGAGCAGCCGGACACCGATGTCCTGGCTGAGGGAGTCGGCGCGGATGCCGGAACCGACGATGACGGCGACGAGGGCGGCGGTACCGATGAATTCGGCGGCGGTGCGCCGGGGGAGAGAGGGCGGGGACATTCTCATAGTGGAAAAGATATTCCGTGATTCGGAAGGAAAAAAGAGGGGAGGGATAGGTGCGAGGGCCCGTACCATCCGAGCCGTGAAGATCGAAAACTTTGACATTCGCCGTGCGGCCGATTCCGACGCCGCCGCGGTGGCCGATGTGTGGCTCCGCTCGTACACGGCGGCGCTCCCGAGCGTGCGCCGCGCGCACACGGACGACGAGGTCCGGTACTGGCTCCGGGAGATCGTCGTGCCGAACCAGGAGACCTGGGTGGCGACGGTCGAAGGCTCGGTCGTCGCCATGATGGTCCTGGACGACGAAGAGCTGGATCAGCTCTACATCGATACGCCGTGGCGTGGCCAGGGCATCGGCGACCGGCTCGTGGAGGTCGCCAAGCAGAGCCGTCCGACCGGGCTGAGCCTGTGGACGTTCCAGGTCAACGCCCCGGCGGGCCGCTTCTACGAACGGCACGGCTTCGTCGAGGCCGAGCGCACCGACGGCCGGCGCAACGAGGAACAGGAGCCGGACATCCGGTACGTGTGGCACCCGGACTCTGCGGTCCGCCCGTGATCATCGATGCCGTCCTCGGGGACGCGGTCCGCAACAACGCCGAGTGGTGCCAGGCCATGTGCCGCGCCCATGGACACCCCGGCGCCTTCGGGTCCCGCGCCTGGACCAACGAGCGCCGCACCCCGCTCTACTACCCCGACGCCGTGACGCTGACCGAGGACGCGGACGTGAAGGACGTCCTGGCCGGCATCGACCGCACCGCCTCCGGAGCCTCCGTCAAGGACAGCTTCGCCCGCCTCGACCTGGCCGCCGAGGGCTTCCGGCTCCTCTTCGAGGCGAGCTGGATCCACCGGCCCGCGGGCCTCCCCGCTCCCGCCGCCACAGGCGACTGGTGCCCGGTCCGCACCCCGGAGGAACTCGCCGCCTGGGCCCTCGCGTGGAGTGGCGACGACGCCGACGACGCGGCGCTCTTCCGGCCCGAACTCCTCGCCGACCCGGCGACGACGATCGTCGCCGGATACGCCGCCGACGGCCGGATCCTCGGCGGCGCGGTGCTCAGCGCGAGCGCCCGGGTCACCGGCGTCTCCAACCTCTTCGCCACGGGGGACACCGACCCGTCCACCACCTGGGCGGGCGCCCTCGCCGCCGCCCCGGCCGACCGCCCCGTCGTCGGCTACGAGTCCGGCGGCGACCTGCCCCCCGCCCTCGCGGTCGGCTTCGAGGAGATCGGCCCCCTGCGAGTCTGGCTGGGCGCCTGACACCGTCCCCGGACTCCCAGGGCGACCGGAATCCGGACAACCTCGGTGTGGGCGAGCAACGCCCACACCGAGGTAGTGGCCCGAGAGTCAGACCGCCGGTCCGCAGCCGACGTGAGCCAGGAATCCCCTCCCCTCAGGGAAGGCGAGGAGTCAAGGAAAACAGTCGTGACCCCCGCGCGTAACGGGCAGGCAACGTGCCGGCCTCAGGATCGGTGCATGACGGAGCCGGACAGCACGTTCGACAGCGCACCCGAGTGGCTCGGCGGCATCGCCGAGCAACTCGGGGCGCGGCTCAGCCACCTCCCCTTCCCGAGGACGCGTCCGCCCATGAACGTGAACGGCACCACCCAGCCCACGCCCACCCTCGTCGCCGTCGGGCACGGCAGCCGCGACCCCCGCGCCCGGGCCGCCCTGAGCCGCCTCCTGGACCGGGTCCGCGAGCTGCGCCCCGGGTTCGACGTGCGCCTCGCCCACATCGAGCTGAACGCACCCCTCCTCGACGACACCCTCGCCGGACTCGCCGCCGAGGGCCGGGACGCCGTCCTCGTACCCCTCCTCTTCGCCCCCGGCCACCACGTCACCCACGACCTCCCCGCCGCCCTCGCCGCCGCACCCGGCCTCCGCGCCCGGGTCGCCGAGCCGCTCGGCGCGCACCCCCTCCTCGTCGAGGCCCTCGCCGACCGGCTCGCCGAGGCCGGCTGGGGCCCCGCCGACGGGACCTCCCGCGCCACCGGCGTCGTCCTCGCCTCCGCCGGCTCCCGCGACCCCCGGTCCGGCGCCGAGATCCGCCGGATCGCCGCCCTGCTCGGCGAGCGCCTCGGCGGTGTGCCCGTCCTCCCCGCGTACGCCTCCGCCGCCGCGCCCACCGTGCCCGAGGCCGTCCGCGCCCTCGCCGCCCGGGGCCGCCACCGGGTCGCCGTCGCCTCCTGCTTCACCGCCCCCGGCCTCTTCGCGACCCGCGCCGCCGCCCACGCCCCCTGGATCGCCGCCGCCCCGCTCGGTGCCCACCCGGCCCTCGCCCGCCTCGTCCTCCACCGCTACGACCGCGCCCTCGCGGGCGTCGCCGGCACCACCCGCGCGCGGGAACTCGCCGTCATCTGAGCTCTTCTGTCGGTCCCTCCGGTTACCGTCGGGGCATGGACGGCAACGAAGGCACGGCAGGCACGGCAGGCATCGAAGGCGTCGAAGGCAACGGCGGCATCAGCGACATCACCGGCGGCGTCCCCGGCACCGACACCCCCGGCTACGACTCCGCCGCGACCGAGCGCTGGGCCGCCGAACCCGACAAGCGCCCCGGCCGCACCGCCTTCCAGCGCGACCGCGCCCGCGTGCTGCACTCCGCCGCGCTGCGCAGGCTCGCCGGCAAGACCCAGGTCGTCACCCCCGGCACCCGCAGCCACGCCTGGGACGCCAGCCCCCGCACCCGGCTCACGCACTCCCTGGAGTGCGCCCAGGTCGGCCGCGAGCTCGGCGCCGCCCTCGGCTGCGACCCCGACCTCGTCGAGGCCGCCTGCCTCTCCCACGACATGGGCCACCCGCCCTTCGGGCACAACGGCGAGCAGGCGCTCAACGACGTCGCCAAGGACTGCGGCGGCTTCGAGGGCAACGCCCAGTCGCTCCGCCTCCTCACCCGCATCGAGCCCAAGCGCTTCGTCAAGGACGAGGACGGCGAACTCGTCAGCGTCGGCCTCAACCTCACCCGCGCCGCCCTCGACGCCGCCACCAAGTACCCCTGGCCGCGCGGCGGCCACCCCGACGACCCCGGCTCGCCCAAGTTCGGCGTGTACGAGGACGACCTGCCCGTCTTCGCCTGGATCCGGGAGGGCGCCCCCGCCCACCGCAAGTGCTTCGAGGCCCAGGTCATGGACTGGGCCGACGACGTCGCCTACTCCGTCCACGACTTCGAGGACGGCCTGCACGCCGGCCACATCGACCCCAACATGCTCCTCGCCGACCCCGAGCGCGACGACATCTGGTCCGTCGCCATCGGCCGCTACGTCCCCGAGGACACCGACCCGCAGGAGCTCGCCGACGCCCTCGACCGGCTCGTCGACCAGGAGTGGTGGCCGCACGGCTACGACGGCTCGGCCGTCGCCCAGGCCCGCCTCAAGGACGCCACCAGCCAGCTCATCGGCCGCCTCTGCCTCGCCGCCGAGGGCGCCACCCGCCAGGAGTACGGCACGGGCCGGCTCACCCGCTACGGCGCCGAACTCGTCATCCCCCGCGAGGCGCGCAACGAATGCGCCGTCCTCAAGGCCGTCGCCGACCGGTACGTGATGCAGCGCGCCGAGCAGGAAGTGCTCCGCGCCGACCAGCGCGTCGTCGTCGCCGAACTCGCCGAGGCCCTCGTCGTCCGCGCCCCCGACGGCCTCGAACCGCAGTTCCGGGCCGCGTTCGACACGGCCCGCGACGACCGGGCCCGCAAGCGCGTCATCGTCGACCAGATCGCCTCCCTCACCGACGCCTCCGCCCGCGCCCTCCACGCCCGCCTCCGCCCCCACCACGCGTAGGGGGTGTCTTGCCGATCAGGCCGGGCTCGCGGCGTAGGGGGCGCCGCAGGGCCTCTTCCGTCCCCCGGCTCCGTGCGGGACGCTCGCATGCACGCCCCGAGGCGGTACGGCCGGACGAACGCCCGGGGGCGTAGGTTGGAACCGGTCGCAACGAGGAGGAAACGACGTGGTCGACGCAGATCAGACCTTTGTCATCGTCGGCGGAGGACTGGCAGGGGCCAAAGCGGCGGAGACACTCCGCTCCGAGGGGTTCAACGGCCGGGTGATCCTCATCGGCGACGAGCGCGACCACCCCTACGAGCGCCCACCCCTCTCCAAGGGCTACCTCACCGGCGCCAAGGAGCGGGACACGGTCTTCGTCCACGAGGCCGCCTGGTACGCGGCGCACGACATCGAGCTCCACCTCGGCCAGGCCGTCACCGCCGTCGACCGCGAGGCCCGCACCGTACGCCTCGGCGACGGCACGGTCATCCGCTATGACAAGCTGCTCCTCGCCACCGGCGCCGAGCCGCGCCGCCTCTCCGTCCCCGGCACCGAGCTCGCCGGCGTCCACCACCTGCGCCGGCTCGCCCACGCCGACCGGCTCCGCCAGGTCCTCGCGGCCCTCGGCAGGGACAACGGCCACCTGGTGATCGCCGGCGCCGGCTGGATCGGCCTGGAGGTCGCCGCCGCCGCCCGCGGCTACGGCGCCGAGGTCACCGTCGTCGAGTACGAGCCCACCCCGCTCCACCGCGTCCTCGGCCCCGAGCTCGGCCAGCTCTTCGCCGACCTCCACAGCGACCACGGCGTCCGATTCCACTTCGGCGTGAAGCTCACCGAGATCGTCGGCCAGGACGGCATGGTCCTCGCCGTCCGCACCGACGACGGCGAGGAGCACCCCGCGCACGCCGTGCTCGCCGCGATCGGCGCCGCACCCCGTACCGCCCTCGCCGAGAACTCCGGGCTCGCCCTCGTCGACCGGGCCGACGGCGGCGGCATCGCCGTCGACGAGTCGCTGCGCACCTCCGACCCCGACATCTACGCCGCCGGGGACGTGGCCGCCGCCCACCACCCGCTGCTCCACACCCGGCTCCGCGTCGAGCACTGGGCCAACGCCCTCAACGGCGGCCCGGTCGCCGCCCGCGCCATGCTCGGCCGGACCGTCTCCTACGACCGCGTGCCCTACTTCTTCTCCGACCAGTACGACCTGGGCATGGAGTACTCCGGCTGGGCGCCCCCGGGCGCGTACGACCAGGTCGTCGTCCGCGGCGACACCGGCAAGCGCGAGTTCATCGCCTTCTGGCTGAAGGAGGGCCGCGTCCTCGCCGGCATGAACGTGAATGTGTGGGACGTCACAGAGCCCATCCAGCAGCTCATCCGTTCCCGTGCGGCCGTGGACCCGGACGCCCTCGCCGACCCCTCCGTGCCTCTGGAGAGCCTGGTCTCGTAACCCGTCCGTCCCCGGCCCCGACATTTCCCCGGGGGGCGGCCCCCGGACCCCCGTACACTTCATGCGTGGCAGGCAGGATCAACGATGACGACGTGAAGGCGGTCCGGGACGCGGTCCCGATCGACGCCGTCGTGTCCGAGTACCTCCAGCTGCGCAACGCGGGCGGCGGAAACCTCAAGGGTCTCTGCCCCTTCCACGACGAGAAGTCGCCCTCCTTCCAGGTCAGCCCCAGCAAGGGACTCTTCCACTGCTTCGGCTGCCAGGAGGGCGGCGACACCTTCGCCTTCGTGATGAAGATCGACCACCTCTCCTTCTCGGAGACGGTCGAGCGCCTCGCCGCGAAGGCGGGCATCACCCTGCGGTACGAGGAAGGCGGCTACAACCCCGGCCACCAGCGCGGGGAGCGCATCCGCCTGGTCGAGGCGCACAAGGTCGCCACCCAGTTCTACATCGACCAACTCGACTCGCCCGAGGCCGAGATCGGCCGGAAGTTCCTCGCCGAGCGCGGCTTCGACCAGGCCGCCGCCGCCCACTTCGGCGTCGGCTACTCCCCGGCCGGCTGGGACCACCTCACCCGCTTCCTGCGCGGCAAGGGCTTCTCCGACAAGGAACTGATCCTCTCCGGCCTCTCCCAGGACGGCCGCCGCGGCCCCATCGACCGCTTCCGCGGCCGCCTCATGTGGCCCATCAGGGACGTCGGCGGCGACGTCGTCGGCTTCGGCGCGCGCAAGCTCCGCGACGACGACAACGGCCCCAAGTACCTCAACACGCCCGAGACGCCGATCTACAAGAAGTCCCAGGTGCTCTACGGCGTCGACCTGGCCAAGAAGGACATCGCCAAGGTCAGCCGGGCCGTCGTCGTCGAGGGCTACACCGACGTCATGGCCTGCCACCTCGCCGGCGTCACCACCGCCATCGCCACCTGCGGCACCGCCTTCGGCGGCGACCACATCAAGATCCTCCGCCGCCTCCTCATGGACAACGGCTCGGCCCGCGTCATCTTCACCTTCGACGGCGACGCCGCCGGCCAGAAGGCCGCCCTGCGCGCCTTCGAGGACGACCAGAAGTTCGCCGCCGAGACGTACATCGCCATCGCCCCCGACGGCATGGACCCCTGCGAACTCCGGCTCGCCAAGGGCGACGCGGCCGTCGCCGAACTCGTCCAGCCGCGCACCCCGCTCTTCGAGTTCGCGCTCCGCCAGATCGTGAAGCGCTACGACCTGGAGACCCCGGCCGGCCGCGCCGCCGCCCTCGACGAGGCCGCCCCCGTCGTCGCCCGCATCAAGAACATCGGCGCGCAGCACGAGGTCGCCGTCCAGCTCGCCGGCATGCTCGGCATCCTCGACACCCAGTTCGTCGTCAAGCGGGTCGCCCAGCTCGCCCGCTGGGCCCGCGACCGCGGCGGCAAGGGTCCCGCGCAGCCGACTCCGCAGCGCGGCTACGACACCCCGGCGCCGTCGGCCGCCGCCTCCGGCCCCGCGCTCAACCTGCGCAGCCCCGCCCACCGCACCGAGCGCGAACTCCTCAAGCTCGCCCTCCAGCGCCCCGATCTGGTCTCCCCGGCCTTCGACGCGTACGGCATCGACGAGTTCACCGCCCCGCCCTACGCGGCCGTCCGACAGTGCGTCCAGGACGCGGGCGGCGCCACCGGCGCCCCCTCCGACTACCTCGACGCCGTCCGCGAGGCCGCCCCCAACGACAGCGTCCGCTCCCTCGTCACCGAACTCGCCGTCGAGACGATCTTCGCCAAGTCCGTCGACGAGGCCTACGCGGGCGACCAGCTCGTCACCGTCCGGCTGCGCGCCGTCGACCGCCGCATCCGCGACGTCCAGGGCACCCTGGCCCGGCTCGGCGCGAACGGCGACCCGGAACAGCTCTCGGCCGTGCAGAACGAACTGTGGGTGCTCACGCAGTACGGCCAGTCCCTGCGGAACAACGGTGCCGGGGCGCTCTGACCTCTGACGGTCGGTGATGGGGCGGATTCAAAAAGTCACCGCACGCCCCTCGTGGCGGCGATGTGTCGTGCCCCACACTGGTCGATGGTGCCGTCCTGCTGCCGTATGACCTCTCCGAACCGGCAGCGATCACCCGTCCTGGAGGTCGCCCCCCCGTGCAGACCCAGACCGTGTCCGAGTCCGTGTCCGTGTCCGTGTCCCAGGAACCGTCGCAGCCCCCCGCGGAACCAGAAGCCGCCCTCGACGAGGAGCCCGAGATCCCGGTCCAGCGGCGCCGCACCGACCTCGGTGGCAACGGGCCCTCCTCCGACCTCTTCCGCCAGTACCTCCGCGAGATCGGCCGCATCCCGCTCCTCAGCGCCGAGGAGGAGGTCGACCTGGCCCGGCGCGTCGAGGCCGGACTCTTCGCCGAGGAGAAACTCGCCAACACCCCCGATCTGGACAGCCGGTTGGCGGGCGACCTGGACCGGCTCGTCGTCCTCGGCCGGATCGCCAAACGCAAACTCATCGAGGCCAACCTCCGCCTCGTCGTCTCCGTCGCCAAGCGGTACGTCGGCCGCGGCCTGACCATGCTGGACCTCGTCCAGGAGGGGAACCTGGGCCTCATCAGAGCGGTCGAGAAGTTCGACTACGCGCGCGGCTACAAGTTCTCCACGTACGCGACCTGGTGGATCCGCCAGGCGATGTCCCGGGCCCTCGCCGACCAGGCCCGGACCATCCGCGTCCCCGTCCACGTCGTCGAGCTCATCAACCGGGTCATCCGCGTCCAGCGCCGCATGCTCCAGGAGCGGGGCTACGAACCCACCGCCGAGGAGGTCGCCGCCCAGCTCGATCTGGCCCCCGAGCGGGTCGGCGAGGTCCTCCGCCTCGCCCAGGAACCGGTCTCCCTGCACGCCCCCGTCGGCGAGGAGGACGACGTCGCCCTCGGCGACCTCATCGAGGACGGTGACGCCGCCTCACCCGTCGAGTCCGCGGCCTTCCTGCTGCTCCGCCGCCACCTGGAGGACGTGCTCTCGACCCTCGGCGAACGCGAACGGAAGGTCGTCCAGCTCCGCTACGGCCTCGACGACGGCAGGCCCCGCACGCTGGAGGAGATAGGCCGCATCTTCGGCGTGACGCGCGAACGCATCCGCCAGATCGAGTCCAAGACCCTCAACAAACTCCGGGACCACGCCTACGCGGACCAGCTGCGGGGCTATCTGGACTAGAGGCCCAGTTCCTTCACCGTGAGCCTCCACGGACCGTCGGCCCTGTGGAGCAGCAGCAGAGGACCCGGCGGGAGCGGAACGGTGTGCAGCAGCGGCTCGGTGTGGTTGAGGAGCAGCGTGGGCCGGGGCGTGAGGTTGGTGTGCCCGGCGACCTCGTGGCACCAGATGCCGACGTAGCCCCCGCCCTTCTCGTCACCCTCGAAGTGCACCTGGAGGTCGGCCGCCCCGCCCGAGTACAGCAGGGCCTCGGGGCCGTACCCCCGCAGCGTCCCTTCGAGCCGGCGGGCCGCGACGACGGGCTTCACCCGCATCGCCCAGCGGTGGTACGCCCGCACGCGCAGCCGCAGGGCACGGCTCTCGGGGGCCGGAGTGACCGTGCTTCCGGTGAAGTCCGGGAGTGTGGTGCTGAAGAGGTACTCCTCGTCCTTGTTCTTGCTGTTGAGGGGGAAGACGGCGAAGTAGCCGTCCCTGCCCTCGTGCGCGGCCTCGACGAGCACGGGACCGGGCGGGACGCGGTCGTCCACGGTGACCACCTGGTCGCCGTCGCCCGTGATCGTGAAGGGCTCGAAGAGCGGGCCGAACTCCCAGCCCTCGACGAGTTCGTACGGCCGGTCGGCCGGCGGGAACGGCCCTGCGGGAACCCGCACCTCCTGGTGGCTCCCGTCGGCGGGCACCGCCTGCCCCGGCATCTTCACCACGCCGGTCAGCGGTACGGGACCGGGCACGACCGGCTCCGGCTCCTCCTCCGCCACCTCGATCCCGTACTCCGTGACGAGGCCCGCGAGCCCGGAGCCGTACCCCTGCCCGACCCCGCCGAACTTCCAGCCGCCCGACTCCCGGAAGAACTCCCCGAAGGCGACAGCGGTGACGTCCGGCGCACCCGGCACCGTGTGCGAGGCGACGGCCGTCCCGTCCGGGGCGACCGCCGTCAGGGCGCCGCCGTCCGCCGAGCCGGCGATCACGATCCGCTCGATCTCGGCCTCCACCTCCCCCAGCGCGAGGACGAGCGACGCCGGTTCGTGCCGTACCGCACCGGAGGGATGGGTGGGCTGCCCCTCGAAGACCATGTCCGCGTCCCCGCGGACCCGGCCGTCCGCGCCGAGCAGCAGCGCTGCCAACTCCACGCCCTCGGCGCTCACGCGCAGCGGGACCGACGGCACCCAGGAATGCTTGGCTATGTGACCCATGCCGCACATCATGCGGCATGGGTCACATGACGGTTCAGTCGACCTCGACGACCGCCTGGGCGAACTGCGCCGCGTACAAACGGGCGTAGGCCCCGCCGGACGCCAACAGCTCCTTGTGCGTGCCCTGTTCGACGATCGAGCCGTTCTCCATGACCAGGATGACGTCCGCGTCCCGGATCGTGGAGAGCCGGTGCGCGATGACGAACGACGTACGCCCGTGGGCCAGTCGGGCCATCGCCTTCTGGATCAGCACCTCGGTGCGGGTGTCGACCGAGCTGGTGGCCTCGTCGAGGACGAGTATCACCGGGTCGGAAAGGAACGCCCGGGCGATGGTGATCAGCTGCTTCTCGCCCGCGCTGACCCCGGCCCCGTCGTCGTCGATGACCGTGTCGTACCCCTCGGGGAGGGTGCGGACGAACCGGTCGGCGTGCGCGGCCCGCGCCGCCTCCTCGATCTCCGCCCGGGTCACGTCGCGCGTCGTGCCGTACGCGATGTTGTCCGCGATGGTGCCGCCGAAGAGCCACGTGTCCTGGAGGACCATGCCGATGCCCTTCCGCAGGTCCTCGCGGGACATCTTCGCGATGTCCGTCCCGTCCAGGGTGATCCGGCCGCCCGTGACCTCGTAGAACCGCATGAGGAGGTTGACGAGGGTCGTCTTGCCGGCGCCCGTCGGGCCGACGATCGCGACCGTCTGGCCCGGCTCCACGGTGAGCGACAGGTCCTCGATGAGCGGCTTGTCCTCCTCGTACCGGAAGGACACCCCCTCCAGGGCGACCTTGCCCATGAGGTCCGTCGGGTGTTCGCTCCGCGGGGCGTCCGGCTCCTGCTCCTCGGCGTCGAGGAGCTCGAAGATCCGCTCCGCCGAGGCCACGCCCGACTGCACCAGGTTCGCCATCGACGCGACCTGCGTCAGCGGCATCGAGAACTGGCGCGAGTACTGGATGAAGGCCTGCACGTCACCGATGGAGAGCGTGCCGCTCGCCACCCGCAGACCGCCGACCACGGCCACCAGGACGTAGTTGATGTTCGAGACGAAGAACATCACCGGCTGCATCACACCGCTGTTGAACTGCGCCTTGAACCCGGCCTCGTACAGCGCCTCGTTCTGCTCGCGGAAGTCCTTCGCGGACTCCTCCTGCCGGCCGAAGACCTTCACCAGGTTGTGCCCGGTGTACATCTCCTCCACGTGCGCGTTGAGCGTGCCCGTGGACTTCCACTGCTGCACGAAGTGCGGCTGCGAGCGCTTGCCGATCTTCGCCGCGACGAAGACCGAGACCGGCACCGTCACCAGCGCCACCAGCGCGAGCAGCGGCGAGATCCAGAACATCATCGCGAGCACGCCGACGATGGTGAGCAGCGAGTTGATCAGCTGGCCCATCGACTGCTGGAGCGTCTGCGAGATGTTGTCTATGTCGTTCGTCGCCCGGGACAGCACCTCGCCGCGCTTCGCCTTGTCGAAGTACGACAGCGGCAGTCGCGCCAGCTTCGTCTGGACGTCCTCGCGCATGCGGAAGACCGTCCGGTTGATCACCTTGATCGACAGGCGGGTGGAGACCAGCATGAGCAGGCCCGCCGCCACGTAGATGGCGAGGACCCAGAGCAGGACCTCGCCGATCGCGCCGAAGTCGATGCCCTGCCCGGGGGTGAAGTCGACTCCGGACAGCATGTCCGCCATGCCGGAGTCGCCCGCCGCGCGGAGCCCCGCGATCGCGTCCGCCTTCGAGGAGGCCTCGGCCGTCTGCCGCCCGACGACACCCGCGAAGACGAGGTCCGTCGCCTTGCCGAGGATCTTCGGCCCGACCACGGAGGCCGCCACCGACAGCACACCCGCGAGCAGCATCACCCAGAGCGTGGCGCGCTCGGGCGCCAGCTGCCTGAGCAGCCGCTTGCCCGAGCCCTTGAAGTCCATCGACCGCTGGTCGGGGCCGCCACCGGCCATCATGCGTCCGCCAGGACCGGCCATCAGGCTGCCTCCGCCTCGGTCAGCTGGGAGAGCACGATCTCCCGGTACGTCTCGTTCTCCGCCATCAGCTCCTGGTGCCGGCCCGTGCCGACGACCCGGCCCTCGTCGAGGACGACGATCCGGTCGGCGTCCCGGATGGTCGACACCCGCTGGGCGACGATCACCACCGTCGAGTCCGCCGTCTCCCGCCGGAGCGCCTCGCGCAGCAGCGCGTCGGTCTCGTAGTCCAGGGCGGAGAAGGAGTCGTCGAAGAGGTAGATCTCCGGCTTCCGCACCAGCGTCCGCGCGATCGCGAGCCGCTGCCGCTGACCGCCGGAGACGTTCGTGCCGCCCTGCGCGATCGGGGCGTTCAGCCCGTTCTCGAGCTTGCGGACGAAGTCGGCGGCCTGCGCGACCTCCAGGGCGTGCCAGAGCTCCTCGTCGGTCGCGTCGGGCTTCCCGTACCGCAGGTTCGTCGCCACCGTCCCGGAGAACAGGTACGGCTTCTGCGGCACCAGGCTCACGGTCCTCGCCATCAGCGCGGGGTCGAGCTTCCGCACGTCGACGCCGTCGACGAGGACCTCGCCGCCGGTCGCGTCGAAGAGCCGCGGGACGAGCCCGAGGAGCGTCGACTTGCCGCTGCCGGTGGACCCGATGATCGCCGTGGTCTCCCCGGGGCGTGCGACGAGCCCGACGTCCTTCAGGACCGATTCCTCGGCGCCCGGGTACCGGAAGTCCGCGCTCCTGACCTCCAGGTGCCCGCGCCGGTCGAGGGTCGTCACCGGCTCGGCCGGCGGTACGACGCTGGACTCGGTCGCCAGGACCTCCTCGATGCGCTCGGCGCACACCTCGGCACGCGGCACCATCATGAACATGAAGGTGGCCATCATGACGGCCATCACGATCTGCATCAGATAGGCGAGGAAGGCGGTCAGCGCGCCGATCTCCATCCCGCCGCTGTCGATGCGGTGCGCGCCGAACCAGACGACGGCCACGCTGGAGACGTTCACGACGGTCATCACGACCGGGAACATCAGCGCCATCAGCCGGCCGGTCGACATCGACACGTCGGTCAGATCGGCGTTGGCCCGGCGGAACCGCTCCTCCTCGTACCCGTCCTTCACGAAGGCCCGGATGACGCGGTTGCCGGTGATCTGCTCGCGCAGCACCCGGTTCACGGTGTCGAGGCGCTCCTGCATCGTCCGGAAGAGCGGCCGCATCCTCCGCACGATGAGGGTCACGGACACACCGAGGACCGGCACGACGGCGAGCAGCACGGCCGACAGCGGCACGTCCTGGCCGAGCGCCATCACGATGCCGCCGACACACATGATCGGTGCGGACACCATCAGGGTGAACGCCATCAGGACCAGCATCTGGACCTGCTGCACGTCATTGGTCGTACGGGTGATCAGCGACGGCGCGCCGAAGTGCCCGAGCTCCCGCGCGGAGAAGGACTGCACGCGGTCGAAGATCGCGCCGCGCACGTCCCGTCCGAGCGCGGACGCCGTCCGAGCGCCGTAGTACACGGCCCCGATGTTGCAGACGACCTGCACGACGGAGACGCCGACCATCAGCGCGCCGAAACGCAGGATGTAGCCGGTGTCCCCGTTGACGACACCGTTGTCGATGATGTCGGCGTTCAGGGTCGGCAGGTAGAGGCTCGCGCAGGTCTGCAGGAACTGGAGCAGGACGAGCAGCGCGATGGGTTTTCGGTAGGGCCGCAGGTGGGTTCGGAGAAGTCTTATGAGCACGGGACCTACTATCGCCCGCGCTCCTGTGGGAGACGACTCGGTTTTCGGGGCGCGGGCGAGCCCTGGCAAAGACTTTACGAACCGGGGGTTGGGGCCTGGTTCTAGGCGCCGAACGCACCGGGGTGGATCTGCTCCCGAGTGGCCACGTACTGCTGTCGCACGGCCTGCCCGGCGGCCAGCTCCTCGCCTGCCTCCAGGACCTGGGCGGCGGCTCCTTGCCAGGCCGGGGGAGCGGACGGCGACAGCGTGCCGCGCGCGACCCCGAGGGCCCAGGCGGCCTGCCGGGCGGCGCCGAGTGCCGCGTAGTCGGCCGGCTGGGGGACGACGACCTGCGCGCCGAAGAGGGCCGGTGCGAGGGCCTGCACGGCCGGGAGGCCCGCCGCGGCGCCGAGGAGGAAGATCCGCCGCACCTCGACCCCGCGCCCGCGCAGGACGTCCAGGGCGTCGGCGAGGGCGCAGAGCATGCCCTCGAACGCGGCCCGCGCCAGGTGCTCGGGCTTCATCGACTCGCGCCGCAGCCCGCTGAGCGTGCCCGCGGCGTGCGGCAGGTTCGGGGTCCGCTCGCCCTCCAGGTAGGGCAGCAGGACGAGCCCGGAGGCGCCCGGCGTCGACTTCAGGGCGAGCGCGGAGAGCTCGTCCAGCGACTCGACCCCCAGCATCTCGGCGGTGCCGCGGAGCGCCCGTACGGCGTTGGAGGTGGCGACGACGGGCAGGTGCATGCCGGTGGCGTCGGCGAAGGAGGTGATCATGCCGCTCGGGTCGGCGAGGGCCTCGTGGTGCACGGCCATCACGGAGCCGGAGGCGCCGAGCGAGACGACCGCGTCGCCGGGGCCGAGCCCGAGCCCGAGGGCGGCGGCCATGGTCTCGCCCGTACCGGCGGAGATGAGCAGCCCCTCGGGGGTGGTGCCGGCGGTGTCGGCCGGGCCGAGGACCTCGGGCAGCACGGCCTGGTGGCCGAGGGCGAGTTCCACGAGGTCGGGGCGGTACGCGCCGGTGCCGGCCGACCAGTAGCCGGTGCCGGAGGCGGCGCCGCGGTCGGTGGTGCGGCGCGCGGGCCGGCCGAGGAGCTGCCAGACGAGCCAGTCGTGCGGCTGGAGGACCATCGCGATCCGCTGGGCGTTCTCGGGTTCCGTACGGGCGAGCCAGCGCAGCTTGGCGACCGGCTGCCCGGCGCTCGGCACGCAGCCGACGGCCTCGGCCCACGCCTGGCGACCGCCGAGCGACTCGACGAGTTCGGCGGCGGCGACCTGCGCCCGCTTGTCGTTGCCGACGAGCGCGGGCCGCACGAGAGCGCCCTGCGCGTCGAGCGGCACGAGCCCGCGCTGCTGGGCGGAGACGCCGATGGCCTGCACGCCCTCCAGGAGCCCACCGGTGGCGGCCTCCCCGAGCGAGAGCAGCCAGGTCTGCGGATCGACCTCGGCCGCCTTCGGGTCGCCCTGGTGGGGGGCGTATCCCTGGCGCAGCACGGCGCCCGTGTCCGCGTCACAGACGACGATGCGTGTGAACCCAGCAGAGCTGTCCAGTCCGGCGACTATCCCCATGACAGATGATTCTGCCGCACGCGGAGGCCGGACGGGGATCAGGTGTTGCTGGTGCCCCAGTCGTCGTCCTCGACGCGCCCGTTACTCCGGCGGCGGTCGCGCAGCGCGTGGACCCGGTCCGTCACCGACGACGGCAGCCTGTCGCCCACCGTGTCGCTGACGGCGTGCATGGCCTTGCCCGCGACCTGGCGCCCGGTCTGGGCCGCCGACTCGGCGGCGTTGCGCACGGCCGGGTTCTGCGTGAAGTCCCTCGCGGACTTCTTCATCTGCTCGTAGCGCTCGCGTCCGGCTCGCGTGCCGACCACGTAACCGAGGGCGAGTCCCACGACGAACGTCAGCTTGTACCGCACGGCTGCGATCCTTCCCTGGAGGCCCTGGGGATACCGATTGGCGGAGCACCCCCCTGCTTGCGCTAATGTATGTCTCGCAGCGAGCAAGCGCCCTCCCGGTTCGGCCGGACTGGGTACGTTCGGTGCAACGCAGCAATCCCCTGTAGCTCAATTGGCAGAGCAGCCGGCTGTTAACCGGCAGGTTACTGGTTCGAGTCCAGTCGGGGGAGCGCGATCCCCTGTAGCTCAATTGGCAGAGCAGCCGGCTGTTAACCGGCAGGTTACTGGTTCGAGTCCAGTCGGGGGAGCAGAGCGAAAGAGGACCCTTCGGGGTCCTTTTTCGCGTGTCGGGGAACCATGCGCGGCGGGGCGCGGTCTTCATGGTCAGCAGAGCCGATCTTCCGGAGCAGGAGATCGTATGAGCGGCTATGCTGCGGCAGACGGCGCGCACACATGTACGCGCCTCACCGTTCGGGGCGGTAGCTCAGCCGGTTAGAGCAGCGGACTCATAATCCGTCGGCCGTGGGTTCGAGTCCCACCCGCCCCACCAAAGAAAAACGTTCTGACCAGCACGTTTGGCGGTCGGACGTAGGTGCGGAAGGCCTTGGCGGCCCGTCCATAGCAGGAAATCACACCTGCTTGGACAAAGTTTGGACGCGGGTCACGCGGCGCGTTCGTTTCCCTCGTTCGGCCCACCAGCGGCCGTGTCCCGCGTCACATTCGATCTTCCGGCCGTGTCCTCGGCCTCTGGCGACTGGTCGCAACCCGGCTTGGCCCGGCTGACGGCCCCTTTCCTCTCCACCGGGTTCGGGCTGGGCTGCTTAGACCTGGGGACGACCGCGCTCGTGGACTCCGCCTCGGCCGTCAGAAGCTGCGGCAGGACGCTGGTGCAGGTGTCCGAGGTGATCTGGCGGGAGCTGTGCCCCAGCCGCTCCTGAACGACCTTGATGTCCGCCTTCCCGAGGAGCGCCGGCTGATCCAGTCGGGGTGAAGCGCCTCGCCGTTCTCGTGGGTCCAGACCCGTCCGCTGTCGACCCACGCCTTCTCTCCGGACCACTGCTCGTGTTCCTGCTGCTGGGTCTCGCTCCAGGCGATCCACAGCGCCTTGGTCTGGGCGTCGAGCGTGACGGTGCGCACGCTGTCCTGCTTCGGTGCCTCGTCGTAGGTCCGGTAGGCAACCTCGACGGTCCGTGCGGAGATACGGAACCACGATCCGCTCACGAACTCGTCGCCGACGTCCTCAACGAAGCCCAAGGCGAGACCGCCATCCCCATCGGCACGTACCTCCGGGACTGCGGCTCCGAGGCGCACACCCAGATCCCCGACCGGGAGGTCGAACTCGACAGCGAGCCGACTCCCGCCTCCCACCCGGAAACCGGCGACGACCCGGTGGACACCTCCAACGCCACGGCCCCCCAGGGAGACGAAGGCGCCGACACCACGGAGTCCGACGAGTCGCAGGAGACCGCCGACGCATCCCCGACCATTGACGCCCAGGAACCGGGGGGCGAAGAGGTCCCCGTCGGTAGCGCCGCACCCTCCATGGCCGACGGCGCGCCGGACCCGCCCCCCGGCCGGCCGTGAAGCGCCGCTCGCGCCACCGCTCCTCCGGCAAGAAGCCGCGCCCGACGGCCACCCCCTGACCAGAACCCGACCAAGGGGCGCGGCCGCGACCTGTGCCGCGCCCCTGCGGAGACCCATGACCGACACCACCGGAGCCATCGCCCGCCAACGCCACATGTTCTCCCCGCGCCACGCCGAGCGAGAGACCACCCGACGGGCCTGGTGCATCAGCTACGGAGACCCCGGGTTCACCGGGCTCTTCGGAACCCCGTCCCCGCCTGCCGCCCGCCACAGGCCAGAGATGGGCTCGTGACACCGTTTGGACGGCGCAACAAATACGCGCAGACGTACGACGGATTCACTTCCTCACGCCACGTCACCCATGCAGACGATTTATCTGATTTTCAGTCTATTGCTGTGAAACATGCGGGAATGCTCCCACGTGACGCCCCATCACCACCTCTGGCAGGGGCAGATCTGCGCCCCCTGCCCGGGGTGAGCCTGCGAGTCGGCACAGGCAGCAGGCCGACGGCCCAGACCAGCGACAAGAAAGGTTCTGCCATGGCATTGGATGTCATCCGGTGGGCTCCACCCGTCTCTAGCCTGCAACGCAATCTGCTCAAACGGGGAGCCTTCGCCCTGCTCCCCGCATCGCTCCTGGCGGCCGCCCTGGTCCCGACCCACGCCTATGCCGCAGAATCCCCCGTGTTGCTGGGGACCACCGCCAGTTACGGGGTCCTGGCCGGTTCGACGGTCACCAACACGAACCCCACCGTCATCAACGGCGACCTGGGGCTCTATCCGGGCACAGACGTGACCGGCTTCCCGCCCGGCATCATCAACGGAGTGCGACGCGTATTCCCCAACGCCGCCGCCGGTCAGGCGAAGTCCGACCTCATCGTCGCCTACGACGACGCGGCAGGCCGGGGACCCGGGACCATTCTCGATTCGGACGAGCTCGGCGGACGGACGCTGGCGCCCGGCGTCTACACGGCCCCGGCGGACCCGGCGTCCCTGAAACTCACCGGGACGGTCACCCTCGACGGCCAGAACGACCCCAACTCCGTCTTCATCTTCCGGACCCCCTCGACCCTGATCACGGCTTCGTCGAGTTCCGTGGAATTCATCAACGGAGCAAATGCCTGCAACGTGTTCTGGCAGGTGGGCAGCTCCGCCACCCTCGGCACGACCACCCAGTTCAAGGGCACCATCCTGGCCATGCAGTCCATCACGCTGAACAACAGCGCCGTGATCGAAGGCCGCGCCCTGGCGCGTGAGGCCGCGGTCACGATGGACAACAACACCATTACGCGGCCGACCTGCGCCGTCGGACCGCCTGGACCTCCCGGACCGCCTGGACCTCCCGGCCCGACGGGATCGCCTGGCCCGACGGGCGCACCCGGACCCACTGGTAGCCCCGGCCCGACCGGTGCACCCGGACCCGACGGCAGCACCGGAGCACCCGGCCCGACGGGCGCGCCCGGACCCACTGGTAGCCCCGGCCCGACCGGTGCACCCGGACCCGACGGCAGCACCGGAGCACCCGGCCCGACGGGCGCGCCCGGACCCACTGGA
>NZ_JBITGA010000003.1:619862-838340 GCF_044456565.1 Streptomyces sp. NPDC050842
GGTAGCCCTGGCCCGACCGGTGCACCCGGACCCGACGGCAGCACCGGAGCACCCGGCCCGACCGGTGCACCCGGACCCACCGGTTCTGCCGGCCCTGCCGGACCCGCAGGACCCGCAGGACCCACGGGGCCTACTGGACCCGCCGGACCCGCAAGGCCTGATCACGACCACGGCCACCACGAGGGCGACCACGGCCCCCACGAGGGCGAGCAGGGTCACGGCCCCCACGAGGGCGAGCAGGGTCACGGTCACGACGACCACGACGAGGGCAAGCCCCCGTGGGGGGCCGACTTCCTGCCGGGCAGCCTTGACGATGCTCTGGGCCACGCGCTTCCCCGCCATGCGGGACCGGCAGCATGGCTGCCTCCGCGGCCGCGCTGGTATTAGGTCCCCGCGTTCGCGGCGGGTGGCACGTGCAGCTCCTCTCGGTGTAGGAGGTCGAGCCCGATAACCTGAGGGCAGATGTAGGGCCGACGAAACGGCCATGAGGCTCCGCCCCCAGCACGGGGGCGGAGCCTCTGAGCGTTGGCATGTGAATCCGTCGCGCGCGAGTCCAAAGCCGCTCGCTGAGCTGGCGCGACGCTCGGGCGGCCCGCCGAGTAGCCCCGGATGGGGCAGGGTTTGGACGGCGTTCGGACACAAGGACAGGAAAGGACGGACAAGGGTAGGGAAGAGGGGGACCCCTCCACCCTGCTTGACCGGGCGATACGTCAATCCTCGGCATCAAAAACCAAGGGCCGCCAAGATCCCCAAAGGACTCATAATCCGTCGGCGCGGCGGCGCCGCGCCGCGGTCCCGGAGCCGTCGGCGCCCCGGCTGCCGGACCTGGTCGACCGTGACGTCACCGCGAGCCGGCCCGATCGGACCGCTCCGGCGCGCGCGTTCGTCACAGCCACCCGCCGCGGCCAGGTGCGCGCACGCGGCTCCGGCGAACCACCACGGCTGTGTCGGCATGATGCCACCCCCGGTCCAGTTCTGCCCGGGAGGGCGTGATCGGCACGCGTAAATGGCCGAATTCCGATCGGGTTCTGAGGTTTAGGCGCATGCGGCGACGGTGTTCGTGGGCGGGCCGTCCGTTTGTCGATCAAGAGGTGGTCCGAAATGCCCGGCTTGGCGGGGGTGGTGGACGGACAAGCGGCCGGAATTGTTGATTCCCCTACCAACTCGACTCTAGGGTAAGAAAATTGCGAGGTCACGGAGGTTGACGCACCCCGTTTTCGATCATTAGCTTGTGCGAGGTCGTGCACACCATGCTCGGCCGCTCCTCGAAATACTGCTCCACTCCCTGCGGAGGAACACCCCTCCTCGCAGGTTGCGAATACGGTTCACCCGCCAGCCGGAGGCAGTACGTTGTGTCGACACCCGAAAGAGGGTGGGTATGTGGTCGTCTCGATCCGCTACCCTCTTCGCTCATTCTCCCCCCACCTGCACCCCGCTGGTCCCCGCCGCTCCGCAGCGGCCTGTGATGTGAACCAGCCGGCGGTCTTCTGACAGTCGCCCCCGTAGGCGACTTCTCCTTTTCCGGACCGTTGTCCGGTACCCCGGGATGTTTCCGCGTATCCCGGCCCGTGAAATCCCCATGCGCCGAGCCGGACTATTTGCCTGCCCTGGTGCCGTATTCACGTGCCCTGATCCGGTAATTCTCCCTTTCCTGCCCGGAAGCGCCGTGGACGACGGCGCCTTCCGTCCGGCTGCCCGTACAGATGTGAAAGGTCTACGGCTGAGATGACCCATGCCCCCACGAACGTGCTCACCCGGAAGCGTGTCCTGCCCAGCGGCGGAAACGGTTCACTGTGGGCCGCCCGGCCGACGTACGGAATCTTCGAGTTCCGCGGCAGGCAGCTGCGGATCGAGGTCACGGACCCGACGGAGGTCCTGTTCCCCACCGACTGCGGGCTGAGTCTGGTGGCGGCCCTCGACGGCGAGCACAGCCTGGATCTCCAGGGCGTCCGCGCACTCGACATCGGCTGCGGATCCGGCCTGTACACGGTCGCGCTGCTCGCCGCCGGCGCCGCGCACGTGACCGCGCTGGACATCAACGGGGCCTCGGAGGCCGAGACCACGGCCAACGTCGAGCGCAACGGCCTCGATGTCGGCCGGCTGTCCTGTGTCACCGCCGACCTCGCCACGTACACGCCGGACCGGAAGTTCGACCTCGTGGTCACGAACCCGCCGCACCTGCCGTACGACCCCAGCTACGCCACCGACAACGGCCTCGAAACGGCCCTGGTCGCCGGTCGGAACGGCCGCGCGCTGTACGACGCGGTCGTGGCCCGCGTCGACGATCTCCTGGCGCCCGGCGGCCGCATGATCATGGCGCATTCCTCGCTGGCCGACGTGCCGCGCACGATCACGGAACTGGAGCGGCGCGGGTACGAGTGGCGCGCCCTCGAAGTGTGCGAGATGGACATTCCGTTGCTGGCCTATGCCGAGCACAAAGAGACGATGCTCGGAATCCTCGAAGCCCAGCGCGCTCTCGGCAGTGCCGACTTCGAGGGCGAGCGGTTCACGGTGCACGCACTGGAATTCCGCCGGTCCTCCGCCGCCGAAACGGTCTGACCTTCGTACGCGCCACCCGCACCGCGCGTATTCGTACGCACGCACCGCACGTACACCCGCACCCACTCTCATTACACCAACAGGGGACTGAGATGAACGCCGAGGGAAGCACGTCGCGCGTCACGGCGCCCGAAGTGAACGGGCTGCTCGCCCGCCATTTCGCGGAAGCCTTCGACACCGACCGGATGGCCGCACTGCGCGAGCAGTTCGACACGGAGCACATCGTCCCGCTCCGACAGCTCTGCCCGCCGGAACTCTTCGGGCCGATCAAGGACGAGGCCTGCGCCATAATGGAGCGCTACGGCGTCAGCCATGATCTCGTCTTCGAAATCACCGACAACACGCCCCGCAGCATGACCACGGTCGGGCAACCGGTGATCAAGGACGAAGGACCGTTGATCGACGCGTTCTACTTCTCTCCCGAACTCATCGAATTCGTCGGCGACGTCGTGGGCGAGCAGGTGCATTCCTGCCCCTACGCGGGCGAGCACTACGTCATCAGCCGGCTCGGCAAGTCGGGCGACACCCACGGCTGGCACTGGGACGACTTCACCTACGGGATCATCCTCGTCCTGGAGGCGCCGCACTACACCGAGGGCGGATTCGTCCAGGCCGTCCCCCACACCTCCTGGGACAAGGAGAGCCCGGACGTCTACGGCGCCCTCATCAGCAGCCAGGTGCGCTCCTACGCCCTGGAGCCGGGCGACGCGTACGTCGTGAAGACGAACACCACGATGCACCGCGTCCACCCGATCCGCGGCGAGGGCCGGCGCACCATCGTCAACATGACCCTGGCCAGCACCGACGACCTGACCAGGCCCATGACGCACGAGACCAACGACACCCTCTTCGGTGGCGTCCGGGACCCCCGAAGTGTCGGCTGAACCGCCCCGGCCACCCGCCGAGGAGCCGTCGATGCGACCACGAGAGACGATGCGCGGCCTGCCGCGCTTCCTGCAGCCCTTCCTGACCTGGCTGACCGGCGTCCCGCTTGCCGGCGACGAACTGCGGGTGCGCTGGCGCCCCACGCTCGCCCTGATCGCCGGCGTCGTCCAGACCACCGCGGGCATCGCCCTCGGCGCGTACGGACTCACCCGGCCCTGGTACCTGCTGGTCCCGCTGGTCCTGCTGTCCTGGCCGACCATCGCCGGCGGCATGCGCCGCCTCGACGTCGTCGTGGTCCACCAGACGCTGCACCGCATGTTCACCGCCTCCACCGGCGGCAACCGGGTCGTCAGCGAGATCGTCACCACCCTGCTCTGGCGCCCGCCGTACGACGGCAACCGCCAGGAACACCTCACCCACCACGCCTTCCCCTGCTCCCTCAAGGACGGCGACACGCTGTACCTGCAGAGCACCGGGGCGCGGCCGGGCATGACCCGGCGGGACTTCCGCCGCTACCTGCTGAAGGCCGTGTTCTCCCCGAGCCACCACTGGGGCTTCCTGTCCAGCAGGATCCGCGGCAACTTCCTCAGCCGGTCCCCGCTCTACCGGATGGCCATGGCGTACGCGTACCTCGCCGGCACCGTCTCGTTCCTGGCGCTGACCGGCTGGTGGCTGCAGTGGCTGCTGTTCTGGTTCCTGCCCGTCACCTTCTTCTTCCAGAACCAGACGCTGCTCTACACGCTCAGCGAGCACCGCTGGTGGTTCCACGACAACGCCGAGCGGCTCACCAAGGCCCAGCGCGACCAGCTCACCTTCGGCCGGTTCTGCGGCACACCCGTCCCGGACACCACCGGCGCCGGCGCCCTCGGACGCTGGGGCGCCTGGACCGGCTGGTGGCTGCGGATGGTGCTGCTGTACGCGCCCTACCGGATGTGGGTCCTGGTCGGCGACACCGTGCAGCACGACCTGCACCACGTACGTCCGAAGGTCGACTGGGCGAACTCCTCCTGGATCCGGAACGAGGACCTGGCGACCGGGAACGCCGACCGCTACTTCGAGGCGTGGGGCGGCCTGCTCACCCACGTGTACGTCGGGAACAGCGTCCGCGACTGGACGACCGCCGCGCCCTCCGCGCCGATCGCCGCGACCAGGGCGGGGTGACCCCGTGACCTCAGCAACCGACAAGGTCCTCGTGGTGGACGGCACCGGACGCGGCCACGCGATCTGCGAGCTGTTCACCCGCACCAACGCGGACGTGACCGTCTACTACGGCCCCGGCTGCGACGCGATCGACCACCCGCGCATCGTCCCGGCGGGCTCCGTCAGCCTGACCGATCCGGCCACCGCCCTCGACTTCCTGGCCGAGCACCCCGTCGAGTTGGTCTTCGTCTCGAACATCGACGCCCTCTCGCAGGGGTACGTGGAGGAGCTGCGGCGGGCCGGCCACCGGGTGATCGGACCCACGGTCGCCGCAGCGGCCCTGGAGTCCAGCAAGGCCCGCGGCAAGGAGTTCTGCCGCGACCACGGCATCCCGGTCGCCGAGTTCGAGGTGTTCAGCGACGCCGCGAAGGCGAAGGAGTTCCTGGCGGCCGTCCCGTACCGGGTCGTCGTCAAGACGGACGGGCTCACGCCGGACGGCGACGGCTCGGTGGTCTGCGACTCGGCCGCCGAGGCAGTGGCGGCCGTCGACCGGTTCGCCGCCGAGGCCGCCGCCGCACCGGGTGGCGAGCTGCGGCTGGTCGTCGAGGAGCGCCTCGTCGGCCGGGAGATCTCGGTGTTCGCCCTCCTCGACGGCGACAGCGCACTGCTCTTCCCGACCGCGATGGACTACAAGCGAACCCTGGAGGCCGACGCGGGCAAGAACTGCGACGGCATGGGCTCCATCGCGCCCCACCCGGACGACACCCCGGCTCTGCGCGAGGAACTGCGCCGCACGCTCGTCGACCCGCTGCTGCGCGGACTCGCCGCGGACGGCCTCGACTTCACCGGTTTCGTCTACATCGGGGCCATGCTGACCGCGCGGGGCCCGGTCGTCATCGAGATCAACGCGCGGTTCGGGGACTCCGAGGCCCAGGTCGTCCTGCCCGGCGTCCGCACCGACTTCCTGGCCCTGTGCCGGGCCGTGCTCGCCCGCGACCTCGGCCGGCAGCGGCTGGACGCGGACGGTCTCGCCCGGTGCTCGGTCGCGCTGGTGCAGGGCTGCCTGGACCCGGGGGACCCGGACGCCCTGGTCGGCTGGCCGTTCGGGCCCTTCGCCACCGGACAGCCCGTCCACGGCCTGGCGCCGTACGACTCCACGGACGGCCCGGGCGGCCACGTCGCCGACGACACCCTGGTGTTCTGCGCCAACGTCCGCCGCGACGCCGCCGGCACGCCACGGAGCACCGGCGGCCGGGTGCTCCATGTCGTCGGCGCCGGCCACACCCTCGACGGGGCACGCGAGCGGGCCTACAGCCGGATCGCGCACGTCGGATTCCCCGGCATGCGCTACCGCACCGACATCGGGGCCGAACCGATCCCGGCCCAGGCCCCCGCCCCCGCCCCCGCCCTCGCGGCCCCGCGCGCCGATGCCGTCCGCGCCCCGCACGCCGACGCCAGGAAATGAGAACACCCATGCCACGCAGAAAAGCGTTCGTCCTCTTCGAGCTGATGAACGCCATGCTCTACACCGCGCGGGCGGCGAAGGCCCGGGGCTTCGACATCGTCGCCCTCAACCACAACCCGCTCTGCGCGACCGGCCCGTTCACCGTGGAACCGGGACTCGTCGACGAGGTCGTCACCGTCGCCTCCTGGTCCGACGCCGCCGCCCTCGACGGCGTACTGAAGGACGTGGCGAGCCGGTACGAGGTCGTCGGCACGCACAGCATGCTCGAACCGGCCCTGCCCCACCAGGCGGCCCTGCGGCAGCTCGCCGGACTGCCGACCACGGACCCGGACACGCTCCTCGGCATCCTCGACAAGACCCGGGTCCGCACGGCGCTCTACGACGCCGGGCTCTCCGCCCTGCGCGGCGTCCCGCTCGACGAGGCCCTGACCTGGGACAGCTGGCGCTTCGACGGACCGGCCGTGCTCAAGCCGGCCAACGGCACCGGCAGCGCACTCTGCTTCGAGGTCGCGTCGACCACCGAACTGCACGCGCTCGCCGAAAGAGTCCGGACCGCCGACGTCGTCAACCCGCTGATGCGCGACTACATCCGGGCACACGGCGGCTTCGTCCTGGAGGAGAAGGCCGCGGGCGAACTCCTGTCCGTCGAGTCCGTGGTGCACCGCGGCGAGGTCGGCTTCGTGACCCTGACCGGCCGGTACGTGCTGGCCTCGGACCCGGTGGTCGAGCAGGGCATGCAGACCCCCTACCACCACCCCGACCAGGTGCGGCTCGCCGCCCTGTCCCGGGCGGTCCACGCCTGCCTCGGCTTCCACCACGGCGGCACACACCTGGAGTTCATGGTCGCCGAGGACGGCACGGCCGAACTCATCGACTTCAACCCGCGCCCCGCCGGCTTCGCCTCCCCGGTGTCCATCGGAGAGGCGTACGGGCTCGACTACGCCGAGGTCCTCGTCGACATCGGCTGCGGCACGGCACCGGATCTGGGCTTCACCCGGCGGCCGCCCCGGTACGCCGTCGAGATGGTGGTGATGCCCCCGCCGGGTACCACCGAGTTCCGCACCATCGAGTTCCCCGAGGGCAGCATCGCCGCCCGGGCGACCAAGACCCCCGGGGAACGGCTCAGCGGGCGCGCCGACCAGCTCGACGCCGTCGGCATGTTCATCGTCACCGCGGACACGGCCCCGGAGGCACACCGCCTCGGCCTCGCCGCGCGGCGCGAGGTCGTCGTCAACGGGATCCGGCTCGGCGACAGCCCCCACAACACCGTCGCCCACTCCCCGTACATCGGCCAGGACCTGCCCGTGCCGGACGCGTCGGACGCCCCTGCCGCACCCGTCGCACCCGTCACACCCGCCGCCGGACGGCAGCCGTGACCGACACCGAGCCGACCGCGAGAGAGGCAGGAAAGGCAACCATGACCACCCAAGGTCCCGGCCCGGCCGCGCTGTTCGAAGACCGTGAATCGGCGGTCCGTTCGTACGTGCGGTCCTTCCCCGCCACCTTCGAGAGCGCTCACCAGGAGTTCCTGGTGAGCACCGACGGGACCCGCTACCTCGACTTCCTCGCCGGCGCGGGCGCCCTCAACTACGGCCACAACCCCGGCTTCGCCAAGCGCGCCCTCATCGACTACCTGGAGCGCGACGGGCTCGCCCACGCCCTCGACCTGGCCACCACCGCCAAGCAGGACTTCCTGGAGGTCTTCGGCGAGCGGGTGCTCCGGCCGCGCGGCCTCGACCACAAGGTGCAGTTCTGCAGCCCGTCGGGCACCAACGCGGTCGAGGCCGCGCTGAAGGTCGCCCGGCTGGTCACCGGCCGCACGAACGTCATCGCCTTCGGCGGCGGCTTCCACGGTATGAGCACCGGCGCGCTCGCGGCGGTCGGCGCCGACTTCTACAAGCAGGGCCTGCGCCCCACCCTCACCGGCGTGACCCACGTCCCCTACCCGGAATCCCCGATGGGGCCGTTCGACAGCCTCGACCTCCTCGACCGGCTGGTGGGCGACTCCAGCTCCGGCATGGAGAAGCCGGCCGCGGTGCTCCTGGAGACCGTCCAGTGCGAAGGCGGGGTGTACGTCGCCCCGGACGCGTTCCTCACCGGCCTGCGGGCCTGGTGCGACGCCCACCGGGTGCTTTTGATCGTCGACGACATCCAGGTCGGCTGCGGCCGCACCGGCGCGTTCTTCTCCTTCGAACGGGCCGGCGTCACCCCGGACCTGATCACCCTCTCCAAGTCGATCAGCGGTTTCGGCCTGCCCATGGCCCTGCTGCTGATCAAGCCCGAGTACGACGTGTGGAAGCCGGGCCAGCACAGCGGCACCTTCCGCGGCAACCAGCTCGCGTTCGTCGCGGCCGCGGAGGCCGTCCGCACGTACTGGTCGGACGGCGCGGACCCCGCGTTCGGCGCCGAGGTGCACCGCAAGGGCGAGCTGGTCGTCGACTTCCTCCAGCGCGAGGTGGTCTCGCGGTTCGCCGCGACCGTGCGCGGCCGCGGTCTGATCCTCGGCATCGACCTGAGCGCGTCGGGCATCGCGGGCACGAAGATCTCCCGGCGTTGCTTCGAGCGCGGGCTGATCGTGGAGACCTGCGGCCGGGACAGCGAGGTGGTCAAGATCCTGCCGCCGCTGACCGCCGCGGACAGCAGCCTGATCCAGGGCCTGGAGATCGTCGTCGAGGCCCTCTACGACGAGGCGGAAGGCATGCGCCGAGGCCCCGCCGGCGCCGCGCCCGCACCCGTGGCGGCGACCGCATGACGCGTGACCGCATGGCGCGTGACCGCATGGCGCGTGACCTCATGACGACCGAAGGAAGTAGCGACGTGGACAGCACCGCCCCGGACGGGCCCGGCACCATCCTGATCATCGGGGGCCGGCTGGAAGCCCTCCAGAAGGCCAAGGAACTCGGCCTGCGGGTCGTGTTCCTCCAGCACAAGGAGCGGCTGCTGCCCGGCCAGGCCGAGACCGCGGACGCCCTCCTCCTGGTGGACTACCTCGACTGGGAGGTGACCCGCCCGATGGTCCTCGCCGCCCACGAGGCGTACGGCTTCACCGCCGTCATGACCCTCGTCGAGCAGGCCACCGAACTGGTCGGACGCGTCAACGACATGCTCGGACTCGGCGGCACCTCCTTCGAGGTCGCCCGGCGCTTCCACGACAAGCTGCGGATGCGCGAATGGCTGCACCAGGCCGGCTTCGAGTCGGTGGGCTGCGCCGAGGTCTCCTCGGCGCAGGACGTCCGCGACTTCGCCGAGCGGTACGGCTTCCCGGTGATCGTCAAGCCGCTGGACGGCACGGCCAGCCGGGGCATCGCCGTGATCCACGACCCGGCGGAGGTCGACGAGGCCTGGGCGGAGCTGACCGGCCTGCGTGGCCGCGCCGACCTGCCGATGGCGACCTTCTACCCGGTGGACCGGTTCATCGCCGAGGAGTACATCGACGGCGTCGAGTACAGCGCCGAGTCCTTCTCCTTCGACGGCGAGCACGTCGTCGTCTCGATCACCGACAAGTTCCACGACGGCTGCGTCGAGATGGGCCATGCCCTTCCCGCGATCCTCACCGACGAGGCCGAGACCACCATCGTCGACCACGTGGTCGGCTTCCTGACCGCCATGGGCCTCAAGGACGGCGTCGGCCACACCGAGATCAAGCTCTCCTCGAAGGGCCCGCGGGTCATCGAGGGCCACGACCGGGTGGCCGGTGACCGGCTGCTCGACTTCATGGCGGTCACCCACGGCTTCGACATGGAGCGGTACGCCTCCGGCTGGCCGCTGCGCCGGCTGCCCGCTCTGACCGGCCGGCCGGAACCGGTCCTCGGCTCGGTGACCAAGTGGGTGAACGGCCTCCCCGGCATCGTCGAGTCCATCGAAGGCGTCGAGGAACTCCGGGCCGAGGAGGGCGTGTTCGGCGTCGATGTGCACATCGCTCCCGGCGACGAGATCGAGCCGATGGCGGACAACTTCGGCCGGCACGTCCAGGTGCTGGTGACCGCCGACACCACCGCGGCCGCCATCGCCCGCATCGACGAGCTGATCGGCCGGGTGCGGATCGTCACCCGGCCCGCCGCGGGCTGAGCGGGCGGGACAGTGACCACCACCCTTGCACCCGAGTCGGTCTGGCAACGACTCGGCATCCCGCGGCTGACGGGAAACGGCCGGTTTGTCTCCGCGAGTCTGATCGACAGCCTCGGCACCGGGCTGATCATGGCGTTCACGCTCGTGTACTTCGCCCGGACGACCTCGATCTCGGTCACCGCGATCGGCGCCGCGATGACCGTCGCGCGGTTGCTCGCGCTGCCCGCGTCGATCGTCGTGGGCCCGCTGATCGACCGGTTCACCGCCCGCAAGACGGCCGCGTGGGGAAACCTCGTGTCGGTCACCGGATACCTCGGCTTCCTGCTCGCCCACTCGGTCTGGCAGATCGTCGTGGTCGTCTTCCTGGTGCAGGTGGGCCACACGACGTACTGGACCTCCAGCAGCGGTCTGGTGGTGCTGGCCTCGCCCGAGGACCGGCGCACCAGCTGGTTCGGGTTCATGACGGCCCTGCGCAACACGGCGATGGCCATCGGTGGCGCGCTGGCCGCCTTCGCCTTCACGCTGGGCGAGGGCCCCGCCCTGCACGCCATCGTGATCGGCAACGCGGCCAGTTACGTCCTGGCGGCGACCCTGCTGTTCCTGTGGCGGCCGGCGCCGCACGAACCGGACGCACCGGAGACATCCGCCCCACCGGTCGAACCGGCCGCGTCACCTGCCCCCGGAAAGGCGCCGGCCCCCGGAAAGGCGGCGCCGCCCCGGGCCGGATACGCCACGGTCCTGCGGGACTTCTCGTACACCCTGCTGATCGGCGTCAACGCCACCCTGGTCTTCGGCCAGATGCTCATCAAGGTGCTGCTGGCGATCTACATCGTCGACGCCCTGGAGCTGCCGGCCTGGACCGCCGGCGCCCTCATCGTGGTCAACGCGGTCCAGGTCTCGCTCACCCAGACCCTGGTATCCAAGCGGACCGAGCGGGTCCGGATGACCCGGGCCATCATGCTGGCCTCGGTCCTCAACGCCGCCGCCTTCGGCCTGTTCGCGCTGCTGTACGCGGCCCCCGACGCGGTGACCTACCTCGGACTGTTCCTCGCCATGGTGGTCTTCACCCTCGCCGAGGTCATCGCCTTCCCCGCCATCGAGACCCTCAGCGTCTCGATGGCCCCCCGCCACATCCGCGGCCGCTACCTGGCCACGTACCAACTGTCCTGGACCGTCGGCGAGATCGCCGCGCCAGGTCTGCTCACCTTCCTGCTGGCCCGCGGCGAGATCCTGCCGATGCTCTTCCTGCTTGGGCTGAGCCTGCTGGCGATCCCGCTGCTGCTGGCACTGGAACGGCGAGCCCCCACCCCATCGACGATCGGAGAGCCCGCATGAGGACAGTCGCCGTGATTTCGACCCGCGGTTTCGGGGTGTTCCGCCATGATCTGCTCGTGGCGCCGGACCAGGTCCGGTTCGTGGGCATCTTCTCGGAACAGGACAGCGCCAACGTCTCGGAGACCGAGCGGGCCTACTTCCACCGGATCCACGTGGTGCCCTGCGGCCTCGCGGAGCCCTCGTACACCGAGTCGTCGATCGTCGACCCGGCCGCCACCCGGGCGCTCGTCCGCGAGCTGGCGGCCGAGACCGGCCCCGGCGACCTCACCCTGCACTGCTTCGACGAGCGGAACCTGCTGCTCACCGCCGAGCTGCGGGAGGAGTTCGGCCTCACCGGACCCACCTACGAGCAGCTCCTGCCTTACCGCGACAAGTGCCTGATGAAGGAGAAGCTGGCCGGCACCGGACTGCGCGTGCCCCGGTTCGGCCTGTTCGACCAGGGGGCCTTCGCCGCCGACCCGGCCGCCTGTCTGGACCGGATCGTCGCCGACGTCGGCCTGCCCTTCGTCCTCAAGCCGGTCGACGCCGCCTCCGCCGACGGCGTCTACAAGATCTTCCAGCCGGAGGAGTTCTTCGCCCTGCCGCGCGACCTCGGCCGCAGCTACGAGTACGAGGAGCACATCGACGGCACCATGTTCAGCGTCAACCTGGTCGTCAAGGACGGCGAGACCGTCTTCGGCGGGGTGACGGAGTACCTGGTCAACTCCACCGAGGTGCAGCGCGGCAAGGTGAACGCCGACATCAACCTCATCGACTCCGACCCGCGGGTGCCCCGCATGATCACCTTCGCCGAGAAGGTCCTCGACGCGCTCGGCAAGCTGGACGGCGCCAGCCACCTGGAGCTCTTCCACACCAAGGACGACGAGCTGGTCTTCCTGGAGGTCGGGGCGCGCTTCAAGGGCCTTGCCGGGCTCGCCGCCATGCAGCAGAACTACGCCGTCGCGCTGCTCAACCTGGCCTTCGAGATCGAGGCCGGCCTGCCGAGCCGGCCCTGGGACCAGGAGCAGATGTACTGCTTCGACGCCGTCCTGCCCAAGCGCCCCGGCATCGTCTCCGAACTGGTGCTCCCCGACGTGGAGAGCGAGGTCGAGATGAAGTGGAAGGTACGGGTGGGGGAGGAGATCAAGCAGGGCGCCTCGCTCATCGACAACGGCGGCACCTTCCTGGTGCGCAACCACGACTACGCCGCCCTCTACCGGGACTTCGAACGACTCGCCTCGTACGAGCCCATCCGCTACGAGAACTAGCGCACGCGGAGAGGGAGGACCGTCATGCCCCGCAGACAACGTGAGGACGTCGACATCGAACCCGTCAGCGCCGCGGTGGCGCGGATCGTCGACGCGGACCAGTTCGACCGTTGGTTGCTGGAGCTCCCGGACCACGTACTGGTCGCGGTGGCCGCGCCGTTGGAGATGCTCGGATTCCACTACCACCTGACGCCACGCCAGGATGTTCTGCTGGTCAGAGCCGCGCGGGTGGTGTGGGACGCTGTCGCCGACCTTCTGGGCGACTGCCCGGACGACCTGGCCGGCGAGTTCGCGCTGCTCGGCGCCGCCCTCGGGGACCGTTCCGTCGCGGGGCGTGGCGGCCAGGTGTGAGCCGGCCACGCCCTGGGCCCCGGCCCCTGCCGGGCAGCGACGACGGGAGCTCCACCATGCACTACGCCCGACTCGAACTCGACCGCGCCGGCGAGCGGCGCGCCGACACCGCCTGGATCGCGTCGCTCGCCGAGCGGCCCGGCACCCGTGTCGTGCCGCTCTGGCGCGACCAGTGCCTGGTGCGCGACGGCGCGCCGGTGATCACCGGGGCGGCCGGGGCGAGGGCGCTGCTCGACGCGGCCACCGAGCCGGTGTTCCTGGGTCTGGACGGCGACGCCGCCGTCCTCGCGGCCGACCTGTCGGCTCTGCCGGAGGACGAGGCTCTCGCCCTGGCCGGCGCGGACGCGGTGCGGGACGTCCGCGCCCTGGTGGCCACGATCGGCGTCGACGAGGCGGGGCTGCTGGCGTACGCCAGGGGCCTGACCCACTGGAACCGCAACCAGCGGTTCTGCGGCGCCTGCGGCGGAGCCGCCGAGAGCCGCGACGGCGGCCACCTGCGCGTCTGCCGGGCCTGCGGCAAGCTGCTCTTTCCCCGGATCGAACCGGCCGTGATCGTCCTGGTCGAGCACGCCGGCGCGCCCCGGCGCTGTCTGCTCGGCCGGCACGCCGGGGCCGGACCGGAGGCCTTCAGCACCCTCGCGGGATTCGTCGAGATCGGCGAGAGCCTGGAGGACGCCGTACGGCGCGAGGTCTTCGAGGAGGCCGGCGCCGTCGTGAAGGACGTGGCCTACCAGGGCTCCCAGGCCTGGCCGTTCCCGGCCGGGCTCATGGTCGGCTTCCGGGCCCAGGCCGTCGCGGACACCACGGCGGTCGACGGCCAGGAACTGGTCGAGGCCCGCTGGTTCACCGCCGCCGAACTGCGGACACACATCGAGGCCGGCCACGGCTACCGGCCGGACTCCATCGGAAAGCTCCTCATCGAGAGCTGGATTGCGGAGAACACGGATGAGAACACCGACGAGAACGACGCAGGAAGCACCGCCCGAGGGCGCGCACGGAGCCCAGAACGGAGCCCGGCCGGACGCTGACGTCACACCGGGACCGGAGACCGGCTCCCGCGTCCTCGGAATTCCCGCGGCCGACCCCGAAACAGCCCTCGGCTATTTCCTCCGGGCCCGGCTCGCCTGCGAGACCGACCCCTACGACGTCCACCACGACCTCGCCGCGGGCGTCGGCGGCTTCGTCCTCGTCGACGCCCGCACGACGGCGGCGTACGAGGAGGAGTGCCTGCCCGGCGCGCTCTCCCTGCCCCACGCCGAACTGATCGACACCGTGCTGAGCGGGCTCGACCCCGATCCGGTCTACGTCACCTACGGCTGGGGCCCGGCCTGCAACGCGGGCTCCAGGGCCGCCGCGAGACTCGCGGCGGCCGGATTCCGGGTCAAGGAGATGATCGGCGGCCTGGAGTACTGGAAACGGCAGAACCATCCCACGACGACGAGGCGGTAGCGGTGTCGAACGAGATCAAACTGGTCATCGACGAGGTCAACGAGATACGCGGCCGGATCGCCAAGGGGACCGATGTCACCGACCCGGAGTTCCTCGCGGACCTGCTGAAGCAGTTGGAGGCGTCCGAGCGCCTGCGCCATCAGCCGGTCGTCCGCGCGTTCATGGCCGACCTCCGGGCCGACGCGCGGAGGGACACGGGTACGGACGCGCCCGGCGACGCCTCCTCCGCGGACGGCCCGCCGCGCCTGCTACGCACCAAAGAGCACATCAACGCCGAGCGCGACCATCACCTGTTCTCGCTCTTCAACGCCTCGTACTTCCCGCGGCTCTCGCTGGACTACCTGACGTACGACACGCTGCCGACCGATCCGCACCTCGCCCGGCGCTACGGCAGCAACACCATGCCGGTCAACATCACCGCCTGCTCGGACGGGTTCAACTCCCGGGTGGTCGTCGCCCTGTTCCCGGAGAACCACATCGACGGCCGGCAGGACCCCGACGACCTGATCTTCTACTTCATCAACAAGTTCGTCGAACGGCACAACCGCATCACCCGCAAGATGATCGACGAGGTCATGGCGCCCGGCAGCTTCCCGCGCATCCAGGGTGCCGACGACGACGTCGTCGAGGCGGCCTCCTCCTGGTGGGTGCGGCTGCACGAATACCACCACCGGCAGGGCGACATGCCCATCCCGGACTACCTGCACGCGAAGAAGCTCAAGCCGCTCGCCGGCCTCGAAGAGCTCCGCGTCGACGTCTCCTCCATGCTGGTGTGCCTGAACGACCCCGAACTCCCCGCCGACTCGGCGCGCGCGGCGTACGAGTACATCCTCGCCGAACGACTGCTGCGGTACGCCGTCGAGGGGATTCCGCGCCCCAACTACGATGCCGTCGCCTCCCAGTTGCTCTTCAACTACCTGTCGGAGCACGGCGGCATCGCGCTGCGGGACGACCGGATCCACCTGCTGCCCGACCTGCCCGCGGTGCTGGCGCGGTTCCTCGGCGAGATCCAGGCGATCGAGCAGCGCATCCGCACCCAGCCGCTGGCCGAAGTGCGGACCGCTCTCCTGGAGTTCACCAACCAGTTCACCGATCACGACGAGGAGGCGGGGGACTACCGGCACATCCCGTTCTTCGCCGAGGTCAAGCAGCGGCTCGGAGTCTGACCGGCGGTGGCCGGACCGACCCGACACAGGTCCCTGGCAGCCGAGCTGGTGCTGGCGGCGAGCGGCGGCCCGCTGCGCTCGTCGTGGCGGCAGACCGAACTCGGCTTCGCCACGGTGGGAGCGGCGCTCCACGAGCTCGCCCGCGCGGGACGGATCGCCGTGTCGCCCGACGCGGTGTTCGCCCGCGGCGCGGAACGCTGCCCCGACCCCGTGGCGGACCTGCTCCTCGAGCACCTGCTTCTCGCCGAGCGCGCACTCGGCCCACGGGAGTGGATCGAACGGCTGGGCCCGGAGCTGCTCGACCTGACCCGGGCGGAGCTGATCAGCCAGGGGCTGCTCGTGCAGGTGCGGCGACGAGTGCTCGGGCTGTTCCCCGTACGGGAGTTCCTGGGCACCGGCGCGCCTGATGCGGTGCCACGCGACGAGGTGGTGGCCGCGCTGCTGCGGGCGATCCAGCCGCGCGGCCCGGCGCACGGCCCACCGGGGCCGGCCCCGGCCCCGGACCCGATCACGGACGCGGTGGCGTCGGCGACGTCAGCGGCCTGGTTCGTGCTGGCCTTCCCTGGCTAGTGACCTGGTTCGGAGATCCTGTCGCAGTAGCGGCAGACGCGGTCGAGGTCTGGTCGGCGGTTCCGGTCCATTCGAAGGGCCGGGCGTCGTCGCTCCAGACCTTGATCCAGGACGAGTAGGTGGGGGTGAGGCGCAGCCGGAACGGGGTTGTGCGAGGAGCGCGCGAGCTCCTCCGGCGGCTGGGGCGAGGTGTCGTCGAGTCAGCCCGTCAGTTGGTACAGGCTCCTGCCTACCAGCCACAGTCCGAGCACCAGGCAGATCAGGACGATCGCCGGGTCCTTGTGGCGTTCCAGCCACGCGCGCAGCCTCGTCAGGCTGAGCTGGGCCTTCTCCGGCGCGAACACCATGTACAGCTCCATGGCCAGCAGGCCGGCCGTGGCCAGTACGCAGAAGCCGAGGAGCGCCAGGAAGGACTCCACGTGGGAGAGGTCGGCCTTCACGACGGTGGCGGCCGCGGCGCTGACCATTCCCCAGGGCTGGAGGAGTACGGCGAGTCCGGCCGCGGACCATCCCGTGGCCTGGTCCATCCGGGAGGTCAGTGACCTGCCGCCGGCACTTCTGGGTCGGTCCTCGTCCGAGGCGGACGCGGCGCGGCGGCTTCGGCGGCGCCTGTGCTCGCTGTAGACGATCAGGCCCACGCCGATGACCAGGGTGGCCGCGAGCGCCGCGACCGAGGGCGGGGAGCGGGGTGCGGGCGGTTGCCCGTCGGTGAAGAGCAGGACCATGCCGATCACGGCCACCAGGCAGGCGAGCCAGGCGATGATGAAGGCCAGCCCCTTGTACACCCCGCGGGGTGCGGACACGACCAGGACGAAGGCCATCACCGGCAGGGGGTAGAGCGCGATGGCCGCGCCGATGAGGAACAGGTCGAGGATCACGGGCGCGCACCGCGGACCCGGTCAGGTCGCGAGGACCTTGGCCTTGGCCTGGGCGAACTCGGCTTCCGTGATCGCGCCGCGGTCCTTGAGCTCGGCGAGCCTGGCCAGTTCGTCCGCCTGGCCGCCGCCGGTCGAGGCGGTCTCGCGTACGTACGAGCGGAACTGCTCCTCGTTCTTGCGGACCCGCTTCAGCTCGCGTTCGCCCATGCTGCGCCCGCGGGCGATGAGGTAGACGAACACGCCCAGGAAGGGCAGCAGGATCACGAAGGCGGTCCACCCCGCCTTGCCCCAGCCGCCCAGCTCGTCGTCGCTGAAGATGTCGCCGATGATGCGGAACAGCAGCATGAACCAGAGGACCCAGAGGAAGATCATCAGCATGGTCCAGAACATGTTCAGCAGCGGGTAGTCCACTGCCAGGGTCACCATCGAGTCCTTCATGGCCGATCTCCTGCCGGTCGTGACGGTCGCGGCTGCCCTTCCGGGTGCCGCGATCCGGCGTGACGAACTGATTCCAGAGTGCGCCGCGGCCGAGCGCGCCGCACTCCGGACGCTCCGGGCGCTCCGGACGCGCGACGGAGCACGTACCGCCGGTCCGGTGACCTCCCGGTGCGCCTGCCGCACGGCGCCGCGATCGCCTGGGACAGTGACCGCCCTCTGGCAGGGGCGTAGCACGAGAGGGGTACGGGGAAAGTGGACGGGAATCCGGGGGTCCGTCGGTCGGCCCTGCTCACCGGGGTGCGTGCGGTCCTGACGGTGGCGGCCCTCCTGGCCGCCTACTACCTGCTGCCGTTGGACTCGGCCTTCACCGTGCGCACCGTGGCGGTGCTCGTCGTCGGCGTCCTGCTGGTGGGGCTGCTCCTGGGCTGGCAGGTGCACACGATCATGCGTTCCGCGCGCCCGGGGCTCCGGGCCATCGCGGCGGTGGCGGCGGCGCTGCCGTTCTTCGTGCTCCTGTTCGCCGCGACCTACTACCTGCTGGAGCGCAGCACACCGGGGAGTTTCAGCGAGACGATGTCCCGGACGGACGCCCTCTACTTCGCGATGACCGTGTTCAGCACGGTCGGCTTCGGTGACATCACCCCGCGCACGGAACTCGCCCGGCTGCTGACCACGGCACAGATGACGGCCAATTTCCTGCTGATCGGCGTGGCGGCCCGCTTCCTCCTGGGGGCGGTCCAGGAGGGCCGACGCCTGCGGGAAATCGAGGCGACGGGCGATGAGGACGGCGGCCCGCCCCCCGAGCGGTGACCGGGTCCGCCTGTCTCCGGTTCAGGCCCCCGGCAGCTCCTCCGCGGGCAGCCGGCCCGCGACCACGGCGTCGACCAGGGCCTGGTGGTCGCGCTCGTTCTGGTCGGCGTAGGCCTCCGCGAATGTCGCGATGGCCCGGTCGAACGACGTGCCGCTGCCCAGGTACGAGGCGATCGCGATCCGGTCGCCCGACCGCGCGTGCGCCCGCGCCAGCGTGACCCCGCACAGATCCCCGAAGGCCTCCATGCGCCGGGGGTTCATCCGCTCCGGCATGGCGATGCCCTTCCAGTCGCGCAACTGGCGTACGTAGAAGTCGCGCCGCTTGCCGTCGATCCCGTCCACGCGCTCCCAGCCGAGGAAGATGTCGCTGGTGGCCTGCATCAGCCGCTGGCCGGAGACGACGCGCTCACCCTGGTTGCGGTACGCGCTCGCGCCGACGTGCTCGGCGAGTACGGAGGTGTCCGCCTCCTTGGCCTGGAGGAAGAGCGGGTCCTGGTCGTCCCGGCCGAGGAGCAGGAAGATCCAGCAGCGGGTTCCGACGCTGCCGACGCCGACCACCTTGCGGGCGACGTCCGCCAGGCGGTAGTCCGCGAGGAGTGTGCGCCGATCGGACTGCAGGGTGCTGCCGTACCGCTCGATCAGGCCGCGGAACTGACGTTCGAGGGCGGTGCGCTCGACGTCGGGCATCAGGTCGCTCGCCGGAACGAGCAGCGGGGGATCCGCCGCGATCACGGGCCGGCCGTCGACGGTCTCGGTGAGCTTGTCGAACGCCTGGAGGCTGTCGCGGGTGCGGGCCTTGGCCATGGCGCGGGCCAGGTTCTTTCGTCCGCGCTTGTGGAGCCGGTCCGTGGCCAGGGCCTCAAGGCGGTCCGCGTCGATCTTCGCGTACCAGACGTCGATGGTGCGCATGTCCGCGAGGCGGATCATCGTCTCGCGGTAGGAACGGACCGTGTGCCGGACGATGCGGGCGCGCTCGGCGTCGTCGAAGCCGTTGGCCCGGGCGGCGATGACGAAACTCGCCGACAGCCGTTTGACGTCCCACTCCCAGGGGCCCGGCAGCGTCTCGTCGAAGTCGTTGATGTCGAACATCAACTGCCGTTCCGGTGAGGCGAGGAGACGGAAGTTGAGCATGTGCGCGTCCCCGCACAGCTGGGCCGTGAGCCCTGAGCGGGGTGTGGCGGCCAGGTCGGAGGCCATGATCGCGGCGGCGCCGCGGTAGAAGCGGAACGGGGACTCCGTCATGCGGGCGTAGCGGATCGGGACGAGCTCGGGGACCCGTGCCGCCGACTGCGCCTCCAGGATCGTCAGCGGGTCGGGCCTGTCGGCGGAGGGCCGGTACTCGGCGTGGCCCGACCGGGGCGAGCGGCGCCGGGCTTCCTTGCCGAGCGCCGCACGCTCCTCCGGCGTGGCGTGGCGTGCCGCGCGCATCGCCGCCGCCGTGGTCGTCTTCTGGGCCATGGGGCCCTCCTGCCTGGCCCTTGTGCAGGCCGTCGGCCGTGGGAATGCCCGGCGCGAGGGTCAGGCGACCGGAGGCGGCTCCATCGCCTTCTCGCCTTCTCCGGTGGGGGCCGCGCCGGGCATCGCTGTCGGGTGGGGGTGGGCTTGCCGGGTGGTGGGGCGGGCTCTCAGCCCTCGTCCTCCATCTCGGCATCCGCGACGGCGATGGCGATGCCGAGTGCCGCGGAGATGTTGCCTGCCGCCGTCATGACGCGGGCGGTGCCCACGATCGGTGCGATGGCGACCAGGACGTCCTGCAGCTGCTCGGCGGTCATGCCGGTCTCGATGGCGAGTTCGATGTGCGCCGCGTACGAGATCGGAGGCGCGTCCGAGGCGGCGAGGGCCGCCATCCGCGCGACCATGAGCATGTCCGGAGCCAGGCCGCAGCGTTCCATCGAGTCGATCGTCATGGCGGCGAGGGTGTCCAGGACCGGGGTTTCCGATGCGGTGGACATGTCGTATGTCCTCCTGAGTGGTGTGGTGGGGTGGGGCGTCGAGACCGTCAATCGGTGGTGTGCGTCCAACTCGCGCACAGCGCCCAGATGATGAACACGTCGATCGCCAGGATGGCGAGCGCCCACCACGGCTGGTACGGCAGCCAGAGGAAGTTGGCGATCGCGCTGAGGGAGGCCAGGGTGATGCCCGTCGCCCTCGCCCAGTTCGCGCTCATGAAGAGGCCCACCGCGCACAGGATGACAATGATCCCGAGGATGAGGTGGATCCAGCCCCAGGCCGTCAGGTCGAACTCGAAGACGTAATCGCCGACGCGTGCGTACACGTCGTCCTTGGCGATGGCCCCGATGCCCTGGAATACGGCCAGGAGGCCCGAAAGGGACATCAGCACCGCGGCGAACACGGTGCCCCCGCCGGCCATGCCGCCGCCTCCGGACCGGTGCGCGTTCCCTGGCGCGGGGCCGGTGTTCTGCCACTGTCCTCCGGCCGGTGTTTGCTGACTCATAGAAGTCACCTCGCAGCTCGCGGTGCGTTGCCGGGCATCCCTTCGGCCGTGGACCTGCTGGCGCCTCCTCGGGAATGTCGGGCCTAGGTGCCTCACTTCGAGTATCACGGTCGCCGGGGCAGCGTGCTCGACGGCGGCGTGACCGCCCTGTCCGGGGCCGGCTCGCACCTCAGTGGAGTAGCTCGGAGTGCGGCGGTCGCCACGGTGAGTGCCTACCGGGGTGTCGGTATCTTCTCTGCAGCCGCCCCGGGGGTGTCATGAGTACGCCGCCCGAGCCGCCCCGGCCTCCCCAGCCGCCCGACGCCGCTCCTCACACTCCGTCGCCGTCGGGCCGGAAGGGATCCCGCGCCGGACGGATCGTGATGAGCACCGTCTCGGCCGTCCTGATCACGCTCCGACCGCCACCCCGCCCGCCCGCTCGATAGGCGGGCGGGCGGAGTGGCGTACGGGTCAGTACGTCAGGATGCCCGGGTCCGTGACGCCCTGCGCGCCCGTCTCCACGTGGCCCGCGAGGCGCCGGAGGTAGTCGGCGGACGTGTCCGAGGTGACCGTCACGTCGTACCAGGCGCGGCTCGTGCTCAGGTCGACGGTGTGGGTGACGGTGGCACCGCGGGGGACCGTGACGGTCCGCGGGCCGCCGGCGTAGGCGTGGGTGACGGTGAGGCGGGCGTCGGCCGTCCCCGCGTTGGTGAACGTGAGGTCCAGATTGCCCGTGGTGGCGTTGTGGCGGGCGGTGACCTCGGGGACGGCGGTCTTGCCGGGGGAGCGGAAGCGGCGGAGGAAGCCGTTGGGGCCGTGGACCGTGAGGTCGGTGAGGGTCTTGGAGTACTTGGTGTTCCAGGTGTCCGAGAGGGACTTGTTCGCCTCGGTCGTGTACGTCCAGGGGGCGTCCGTGCGGTTCGCCGAGGTCACGTAGAACTGGGCGCCCGCCGAGGGGCCTCCGCTGAAGGTGAGGCGGTAGGTGCCGGCCGTGGTGTCCGCGCTGCCGTCCACGTACGGGGCGTACTTCAGGGGCCGGGTGGGCTTGGCGCCCGGCTCCTGGCGGGGCATCGCGCCGACGGCCGGGGCGGTGGCGAGGAAGTCGGGGTGGCGGTCGCGGTCCGGCGGGTAGTAGCCGGCGGTCGACGGCAGCGGGGCGGCCTGGGTGTTCGTCCGCGTGAAGTCGAAGGCGGAGGTCAGGTCGCCGCAGACGGCCCGCCGCCACGGGGAGATCTGGGGCTCCTGCACCCCGAAGCGCTGCTCCATGAAGCGGATGACCGAGGTGTGGTCGAAGGTCTCGGAGCAGCTGTAGCCGCCGGTGGACCAGGGGGAGACGACGATCATCGGGACGCGCGGGCCGAGGCCGTAGGGACCGGCGACGTACCCCGTCTTCCCGGGGAAGTGGTCGAGCGCGGTCGGTGTGGTCGACAGGCCCTGCGCGGAGGAGGCCGGGACGTACGGCGGGACGACGTGGTCGAAGAAGCCGTCGTTCTCGTCGTACGTGATGAACAGGGCGGTACGGGCCCACACGTCCGGGTTCGAGGTCAGCGCGTCCAGGACCTGGGCGATGTACCAGGCGCCGTAGTTGGAGGGCCAGTTGGAGTGCTCCGAGAACGCCTCGGGCGCCGCGATCCAGGAGACCTTGGGCAGGCGGCCCGCCTGCACGTCGGCGCGCAGGTCGGCGAGGTAGGTGTCGCCGTTCTTCACGTTCGTGCCCGTGCGGGCCTTGTCGTAGAGCGGGTTGCCGGGCTGGGCGTTCCGGTAGGTGTTGAAGTAGAGGAGCGAGTTGTCGCCGTAGTTGCCGCGGTACGCGTCGTTGATCCAGCCCCAGGAGCCGGCGGCGTTCAGCCCGTCGCCGGTGTCCTGGTAGACCTTCCAGGAGACCCCGGCCGCCTCCAGGCGCTCGGGGTACGTCTTCCAGCCGTAGCCCGCCTCGGCGTTGTTGAGGACCGGGCCGCCGCCGGTGCCGTCGTTGCCGGTGTGACCGCTCCACAGGTAGTAGCGGTTCGGGTCGGTGGAGCCGATGAACGAACAGTGGTAGGCGTCGCAGATCGTGAACGCGTCGGCGAGCGCGTAGTGGAAGGGGATGTCCTCACGGGTGAGGTACGCCATCGTGGCCTTGGTCTTGGCCGGTATCCACTGGTCGTACTTGCCCTTGTTGAAGGCCTTCTGCCCGCCCGCCCAGTCGTGGTTGAGGCCCTGGAGGAACTCCATGCCGAGCTTGGCGCTCTCTGGCCGGAACGGCAGGGTGACCTTCGAACCGTCCGACTGGTTCCAGACCGGCTTCCCGCTCGGCAACGTCACGGGACGCGGGTCGCCGAAGCCGCGCACGCCCTTCATCGCCCCGAAGTAGTGGTCGAAGGAACGGTTCTCCTGCATCAGGACGACGATGTGCTCGACGTCCTGGATCGTGCCGGTCGAGCCCTGCGCCGGGATGGCGGCGGCGCGGGCGATGCTCTCCGAGAGCAGGGTGAACGCGGCGGCACCGCCGGTGAGTTGGAGGAACCGTCGACGATCGATGTCGGTCATGGGGGGAGTTCTCCTCGGGGGTGCGAGCGGTCGGTGGGGGTACGGGTACGGGTACGCGCGCGGTCGGCCGGAACCGGCGTGCGGGCGCCCCAAGGAGAGCGCCCGCGGCCCACGTCAGGGAGGCCGCCTCATGGCTGCCCGCCGTACGGCAGGCGAACACGTTCAGCGGCCCCTGTCCGCCGACCCGCCGCCGGCCGCCACGTCGACCACCCCCGCGGCCAGCCAGCGGGCCAGTCGCCGCGGGTCGGCCGTCGTGCCGATGACGCGGAGCTCACGGTGGACGGCCCGGGGGAGCTCGGGGCGCCGGAGCAGCGGGCGGGCGGCGGGGTCGGCGAGGGCGAGGGCGATCACGAGTCCGGTCCACGCCTCGGGGTCCTCGGGATCCTCGGCCAGGAGACGCGCGTAGGCGTCCACCGCGGCGGGGTCCCCGGCGACGAGAGCACGCTCGGCGCCGGAGGCCCCGGCCAGGTCGCCGAAGGCCCCGGCCAGGTCGCCGAAGGGCCCGGCCAGGCCGCCGGAGGGCCCGCGCGGGCCGCCGGAGGGGCCGGCCAGGTCGCCTGAGCGTCCGAGCAGGTCAACCGAGCGTCCGAGCAGGTCAGCCGAGGGGTCGAGCAGGTCAGCCGGGCGGCCGAGCAGGTCAGCCGGGCGGTCCGAGTGGCCGGGCGGGTCGCCGGAGTCCGGTGTGTCGAGGAGGTGGCGGATCAGGCGGGTGCGGGTGTGGGACCAGCGGGTCGTGAGGTCGGGGACGACCGAGGACTCGACGCCTCGGCAGTCGGCCGCCGCGCCGGTGACGAAGGCCCTCGCCAGGGCGCGTACGGCGTCCGGGGCGGGGACCAGGTGCCGGATCCGCCACTCGGTGCGGTGGTCGGTGGCGGCGAACGCGGCCATGGCGGCGATGCCCGGCCGGACCCGGCTGTCGGCCGTCCAGGCGGGCAGCCGGGCGGCCATGCCCCGCAGGAACCGGTGTCCGTGGGCGGTCAGCGCGGGATCGGCGCCGAGGGTCTCGACGGCCTCCCGCGTCTGGCGCAGGCTGAGGGCGAACTCGAACTCGGCCGACGCCCGTTCGGCCGCGGGCGTCCGGTCCAGGCGGCGGGACCAGAAGTCGGTGATCCCCAGGAACGCGTACGCGCCCTGGAGCAGGCCGCTCAGGGGACGGGGGTCGTCCCGCCAGGGGGCGTGGTGCCGCTCGACGTCGTCGTCCCGCTCCAGCGTCAGCAGATGGAGCAGCGCACCCAGCTTGGTGTGCTGGAACTCGTGGACCAGCGTGACGGCGAAGGTGACCGGATCGGGCGGCAGCGAGGTCAGCAGGCCGCCGAACGCGTCACCGGAGGAGGCACTGAGCACCGCCCCGGTCGATAACGACCGCACGGGCGTCATGCTGCGTAAGCCCTCCGCGACAGCCGCGGCCGTCTCCGGGTCGCAGTCCTCCAGAAGGCTCAGCGCCAGGCCGAACCGCTCCCGCCAGCGGGCGGTCTCGTCCGGGTCGAGGCGGTGCGCGGGGAGCGGCTCGCTGAGGTCCCGGTAGGGGTCGATGTCGTCGAGCCACACCCCCACCGGCCGCCCCGCCACGCGTGCGTGCAACCGGTGCGGCTCCTGCCACCCCGGGGCGTCGCCGCCGGGCGGGTCGGGCGGACCGACGCCCGCCCCGTACGGGTCGACCCTCAGCCGACCCGCCTCCACCACGACCTCCGCCGTTCCCCAGCGCGGGCGGTCCGGCAGCCGGGCGAGTCCGAGGGTGGGGAACATGACGCTGCCGTCCCGCAGGGGCACGGTGGTGCGCAGCGGCAGCCCCGTGCGCTGCGCGGCGACGGCGCACACCGTGAAGACGTGCCCGAGGTCGGTCCAGAGCGGTCCGTCGCCCCAGGCCGTCCGCCGCAGCCGCCGCAGCCCGTGCCCCAGCCAGACCCCGACCTGCGGATGCAGCAGCAGCTCCCCGAAGTCCTCCGGGGCGCGCTCCTGCGCGGCCGTCAGCGTGTCCCACACGCTGTCCACGTCCGGCAGCGGGCCGAGCGCGCCGGGCGTCTCCGCGACGGCGTCGAGCAGGGCCCGCAGCAGCAGAAGACGCCTGCTGTACTCGGTGGTCCGCAGGAAGCGGATCGTGCCGGCGTCGCCCCGGCCCGCGGCCAGGGCGTCGAAGTGAGCCGAGGGAACGAGATGGTGCGCGCTACGGGCGGGTTCGTGTCGTCCGTCGGTCTGCACGGATCTCCTCCCCGGGGACCGTCAGTCGGCCCGCCCGGGCGCACCGTCGGTGGCGAAGTTGACCCGCGGGCGCTCGACCTGACGGAGCAGCCGCTCCAGCGAGCGGGCGTGCAGGCTCGGGCTCTGCGACCGGAGGGCGGAGAGCGGGACGTCGCTGAGATCGAACAGCTCGGATCCCATGTACTCGTCGGACGTGTGCATGCGACATCCCCCTAGCAGCCGTGAACCCCGTTGACTTCATGATGGCGCAGCCACAGGGGTTCGGGAAGAGCGTGATCAGCCCGGTCAGCCGCCGGATCCCGGTGTCAGCCGGCGGTCGGCCCAGTCCTTCAGCTCGCGCTGCTCCAGGGAGCCCGGTTCGAGCAGCGAGAGCGCGTCGACGAGGGCGGCCAGACCCCCCGGGTGGCGCCGGCAGGTCCGTACGATGCTGATGATGTCGGGGCGCGGCGCCCCCATGCGGGGGATCGCGCCGGCGAGGTCGGGGGGCAGCATCCCGAGGACGAGCTGCCGGTGGTCCCGGTCCGCCATGCTGGGCCAACCGGCGAGCAGGCCGATGAGTTCGGCGAGCCCGGCGTCCGTCACCGGTTCCTCCAGGCGCCGAGTCGCGGGGAACTCCAGCCGGCGCTCGTCGCCCGCCCAGGACCGGTGCCAGAGCGAGGTGGGCCGCTGTCCCGGCCCGGTGAACTCCCCGAGGACGGTGTCCGCGACCCCGTTCATGTCGGGCGGCCACGCGCCGCCGTCCGACGAGGTCAGGGCGGCCAGTACGGCACGGGAGAACGCTCCCGTCTGCCGTACGGGATCGTTGACCGCCCGCTGCCCCGGGCCGGAGGCCAGCAGGACGAACTGCTCCCGGCCCGGCAACCGCTCGCCGCCCGAAGGCAGTTCGGTGGGCAGGGCGCGGGCGAAGCCGAGGTCCTCGACGAAGGTCTGGCAGGAGTCCACCAGCCAGATCTGGCGCCGGAAGCCCGGCAGGAGATCGGTCGTGAAGGCGGTCAGCCAGGCGTCCAGGTCCAGGTTCCGGCGGTCGTCCGGGCCGGCGTCGCCGTAGAAGAGCCTGCGGTGCCCCTGCGGGTCGGTGACGCCGTGGCCGCCCCAGAACACCCAGAGGAGGTCGCCCTCCAGGGCCGGCAGCCGGCGCGTCAGCACCTCCTGCACGGCCTCCCGCCCGGCGGTGCCGGCGGCGACGTCGACCTCGGGTCCGCCCGCGCCGGGCAGCGGATCGAGCAGCAGGAAGACGTTGGCCGCGGGCACGCCGCGTCCGCGCAGCCAGTCGGTGAAGCGCCGGGCGTCGGCGGCGGGCCCCGGCAGGTCCCAGGACGGTCCCGCCGCGTAGCGCTCCGCGCCGACGACGACGGCGTACGTCCGCTCCGGACGCGCCCCGGTCACGGCAGCTCCTCCGCGAGGAGGCGGTACAGCTCGGGGTTGCTCCAGTAGGCGCTGTGGGAGAGGGGGAAGGGCTGGCGGCTGTCGAGGGCCACGTCCTGGACCCGGTCGGGGAAGACGCCCGCGCCGACGTAGCCGAGCAGATCCCGGCGGTCGTACACGTTCACCCAGCGCGGTACGTGTTCGGGCAGCGGGCTGCCGTGCTCCAGGCTCGGCAGCGCCCCCAGCTCGTACAGGAACGGCGCCTGCGAGCCGACGGTGACGAGCAGTTCGACCTCCGGGAGCGCCCGCAGCACCAGCAGGTCCAGCGAGGCGATGCCGCCGAGGCTGTGGGCGAGCAGGACGACCGGCGGCTCGGCGGCCCGGACCGCCTCCGCGACGACCTCGCGGATCGCGTCGCCCCGGGACAGGTAGAGCAGGACGTCCCCGGCCGCCGGATGCGCCGCGTCGGTGAGCGCGGACCGCCGCTTGACCGCCTGGGCGGAGGCCAGGCCGAGCGCCAGGCGTCCGGCCAGTTTCTTGACCCGCCGGGTGACCGGGCCGCGATGCGTCCCTGGCCCGTCGGAACCGTCAGCCCCGTCGGACGGGTCGCCGGGGAGCAGGGCGACGATCCGGGCGACGGCCTCGTCGCGGGCGGTGCCGTCGAAGGCCTGCGCCGCACCCTGCCGCTCGGCCCGGCGGCGTACCGCCTCGGCCGTGAACGCCCGTGCCAGCGCGCCGACTTCGTCGCTCGCGGCGGGGGAGCGCAGGAACTGCCGGCAGTCCGGCGAGGTGAGGACGGCGGCGACCGAGGCGGGGAACTCCTCGCCGATCCCCGCGGCGTCGAGCAGCTCGCGCAGACGGGCGTCCCCGGTGAGGGACTGGGCCGCCGAGGAGAGGGCCTCGCCCGGCGGGAGGGAGCCCGGGGCGAGCTCCGTGCGGGCGGCCGACTCCGAGGCGAGCAGGCGCAGTTCGAGCAGCGGATCGAGGTAGAGGAGCCCCCAGAACTCGACGTCCTCGTCGGGACCTTCCGCCTCCGCTCCCGGGGCGCCCGCCGCCGTCAGCCCGCGCCCGGTGCCGTACCCCGGCACGGAGGCTCCGTTCGAACGCAGTGCCGATCCCGCGCTTTCACCCCAATAACAGGGAGTAACGGCGACTTCGGGCCGTAAGGGCAGCAATCCCGCCCGTACCAGCTCCAGGGTTCCGGTGAATCCCGGCTCGCGCACTCCCGTGCCGTGTACGAACAGCACTGTCGTCATGCTGACCCCCCGTTCGTGGCGGCATACGCCAAACGGCTTCCACGATAGGCCACTTGCATGGATGGCGGCTACACTCCGTAGGGGCTGTGCCACAGTGGGCGGCATATGCCAGAAGGGGAATGCCGGTGAGCTCGGACTCCGTCGTCACGCATGTCGTCGCAGCCCTCGCCGTGGTGATCGCGACCTCCTCCGCCCTGGGTGCGGCAGCGCGCAGGCTCGGTCAACCACCGGTCGTGGGCCAGCTCTTCGCGGGCATCGCGCTCGGCCCCAGCCTCCTGGGCCTGTTACCCGGCCAGGTGTACGAGACCCTCTTCCCGGCGGAGATCCAGCCCATCCTGACGGCCCTGGCCCAAGTCGCCCTGGTCCTCTTCCTCTTCGCCGTCGGCTACGAACTGGACCTGGGCCTGCTGCGCGGTCAGCGGGCCGTGGCCGCCGTCTCCCTGGGCGGCTTCGTCGTCCCCATGGCGATGGGCGCCGGACTCGTCCTGCTCCTCCCCGAGGCCTTCGCCTCGGTCAACGGCGGGCGTCCCGTCGACACCACCTTCGTCCTCTACATGGCGGTCGCCCTGTCCATCACGGCGGTGCCCGTCCTCGCGAGCATCATCAAGGACCAAGGGCTGGCCGGGAGCGTGCCCGGCACGGTCGCGATGGCCGCCGCCGGTGTCATCGACGCGCTGAGCTGGCCCGTCCTGGCCGTGGTCCTGGTCGGCGGCGCGCACGGCTCGCTGCGGTCCTGGGCGGTCAAGGCCGCCCTCCTTGCCGTGTACGTCCTCGTGATGCTCTTCGCCGTACGACCCCTGCTGGCCTGGTGGAAGGACCGGCCCGGCACCCGGGTGGCCCAGCAGGTCCCGGTCGCCGTCTCCGTGGCGCTGGCATCGGCCTGGGCCACCAACGCACTCGGGCTGCACGTCATCTTCGGCGCGCTGCTCGCCGGGGTCGTGATGCCCCGCCGGCCCGACGGCTCCCCGGACGGCAGCCTGCTCCGCCCGCTCCAGGACGCCGGTGGCCTGCTGCTCCCGGTGTTCTTCGCGGTCTCCGGGATGGCGGTCGCGCTCGATGGGCTGCACGGCTCCGACCTGCTGCTCCTGGCGGTGATATGCGCCGCGGCGGTGGTCAGCAAGGTGGCCGCCGGCACCCTCGCGGCCCGCGGCGTCCGCATCCCCTGGCGGGACTCGCTGCTGATCGGCGTCCTGCTCAACACCCGCGGCCTCACCGAACTCATCGTGCTCAACGTCGGTCTGGCGACCGGGGTGATCGGTCCCCGGCTCTACGCGCTGCTGGTCGTGATGGCGCTCCTCACCACGGCCGCCGCCGGTCCGCTCATCGGACTGCTGCGCCGCCGTCCGGACGCCGGTCGCCCTTCGGGCAGGGGGAAGTCGCCGGAGATCCTGAAAGGGCCGGACGCAGGCTCGGACTCCGGACCGGTGTCCGCGGCGGGCGCCGAAGCGGCGCCGCGGTCGTAGAAGACGTCCCGAGCCCGAGTGGGCCGGCCGGGTCCAGGACCCGGCCGACCCAGCAAGGCACAGGCCCTAGAAGGGCACCGGGGCGATGTCGACGTCCGCCCGCCGTCCGGCCGCCGAGGCGGCGACCGCCGGGTGGTCCTCGCCGAGCCGGCGGCGGTAGTGGGTCAGGGTCTCGGTGTGCAGGGCCGTGGCCTCGGTGTCGCGGTTCAGCGCCCGCAGGTCCAGGACCACGTTGGTGGCGCAGGCAAGCGTCGTCGGGTGGTCCTCGCCGTGATCCCGGGTCAGGATCTCCAGGGTCTCCTCGTCCAGCTCCAGGGCCTCCGCGAGACGTCCCTCGGCGGCGTACCGGCTGGCCGCGCCGATGGCCGTGGTCAGGGTGAGGATGTGCGTGTCGCCCAGCGACTCGCGCATTCCCGGCAGGGCCGCGTCGAGGTGCTCCCCGGCGGCGTCGAGGTCCCCGAGGTGCCGCAGGGTGATGGCGAGATTGGTGCGGGACGACAGGGTGTAGGCGTGGTTCGGCCCGAGCTTCGCCGCGTAGCGCTCGACGTTCGCCTCGCCGAGCTCCCGCGACCGCCGCAGCTGTCCGTCCTGCCGCAGGTCCACGACGAGGTTGGCCGCACAGGCGACGGCGTCCGGGTGGTCGGGGCCGTAGCGGTTCACGAACTTCGACCAGACCGTCTCGCTGAGCGCCAGCGCCCCGTCGTGGTCCCCCGCGCGGCGGCGGCACACCGCGAGGACGCGGCCGCAGCCCAGGCTGGTGGGGGTGTCCTCGCCGAAGGCGGCGAGGTAGCGGGCGTAGACGTCCTCCTGGTGGGCCGCGGCCTCCAGGTAGTCGCCGGTCTCGCGGATGTCGATGGACAGACCGCTCAGGGTGTTCAGGGTGTCGAAGTGGTTCTCGCCCAGGTTGAGGGCGCGCAGCCGGGCCGTCTCCGTGTCGTACACGCGCGCCTCCCGGTAGAGCCCCATCAGCCGCAGGCCGACGCCCAGGCTGTGGGCCGCGCGGAGGGTGGCCGGGTCGTCCTCGCCGAACGCCCGCAGGGAGCGCTCGTACACCGACCGGTTGATCTCCAGGCCGCGTGCCATCTCGGCCCGCAGTCGCAGACCGGTGCACAGCTGGATCAGGGCGTCGAGGGTGCCCTCGTCGTCCTCGCCCGCGGTCCGGATGTACGTGTCCGCCGTGCGCTGCATCATGGCGGCGGCTTCCTGGTACTCACCGAGCACGCGCAGGATGAAGGCCAGCCACTTCGCCATCTCCAGCGTCTGCTGGTCCTCGGCGCCGAACTTCTCGGTCCACATCTCCAGCGCCTCGCGGGCCATCGCCGCCGAGCCCTTGTGGTCGCCCCAGACGTAGAGGAACTCGACCATGCCGCGGACCAGGCCGCGTACCCAGGGCGACTCGCACTCCACGGCCCGGGACACCACCACGTGCGGGAGCAGCGCCTGGTAGCGCGGCCAGAGTTCGCGCGAGCCGGGGCTGTTGGGGTTGGCGTCGGCCAGGAGCAGATGGGCGCCGTGCCGCATGTCCGCCTGCTGCTGCGGCGACATGCGGTTGACCAGCACGGCCTGCACCAGTCGGTGCAGCTGGATGGTGTCGTGGCGGTGCTCGATGCGGGCCAGGGCGTAGACGTTGATCTCCCGGATGGCCCGGCCGAGTTTGATCGGATGGCGCAGGGCGTCGTCCAGCTCGGGGGCGATCGTGGTGCTCCGCGAGTTGTTGAACAGGGAGCGGGAGATCGGCTCGGGGGCGAAGAAGGAGCAGACCTGGAGGAGTTGGAGCGCGGCCGGGTTGCGCTGTTCGAGCTGGCGCAGCGAGACGTCCCAGGCCGCGGCCACCGACATGGGGTAGTCCGGCGACGGGACGAGCTCGAGCATCAGCTCCGCGATCTTCTCCTTGATCAGGCGCAGATACTCGGGTACGGCCATGCCGGTCACGGCCTGCCAGGCCGCCGCCTGCTCGATGGCGAGCGGCAGGTCGCCCAGGGCCTCGGCGAGCTTGTCGGCGTCCTCGTCGGTCAGGTCGCGGGCTCGGCGGCGGAGCAGTGACTTGCTCTCCTCGCGGGAGAAGACGTCGACGGAGAGCGTCCGGGCCACCCGGTCCCACTCCTGGTTCCGGGAGGTGATGAGGATCTTGCCGGTGCCGCCCGTCGGGAAGTAGGGGCGCACGGCCTCGACGTTCTCGGCGTTGTCGAAGACCAGCAGCCACCTGCTGTAGGGATCGCCGCGGCGCAGCGCCTCACGGACGGCGGGCACGGCACGGTTGGCCTCGCTGCCCGCGTTCAGGCCCATCCGCTGGGCGAGTTCGGTGAGCGCGGTCAGGATCATCGTGGGCTGCTCGGAGGGGATCCACCAGACGATGTCGTAGTCGGACGCGTACCGGTAGACGTACTCGATGGCGATCTGCGACTTTCCGACACCGCCCATGCCGTGCAGCGTGTGGGGCAGCACCGCCGAGGTGTCACCCGTCAGCAGCTGCTCGCGGACCTGGGTGAGGAGGTCCTCCCGGCCGACGAAGTTGGGGTTGTTCGGGGGGACGTTGCCCCAGACGGCGGGTACGGAGAGGCGCGGGTGCGACTGGGGCTGCGGCTGCGGCTGGGGCTGCGGTGCGGCCGGGCCGGGGATCGGCGTGCCGTGGGCAGGAGTCGTCCCGGTGTCCGACTGCCCGTCGGGACTCGGGCCAGGAATCGACTGGACTGGGGTCCCGTTCAAGGCCCCTCCGTCTTCGCGCTGGTGCTGACTGGCAGTGGTGTCGGTCATGGCAAGGCCGCCCGTGTCGGAATTTTCGTGTGTATGACGGATATCGTGGACCAATGACGGAGCGTTCGGTACGAGCGACGCTCCCGGTGAACCGCCCTCCAGGGCCGCGCTGATCCGGTGCGCCCGGAGCAGATAGGGCCCGGAGAGGGCGCGGAGCACGGCCAGCTCGACGCGGACGAACGGAAGGCTTTCCTCCGTCAGTGGCGGGTCGGGTGCGTCCTCCGGGGCGAGCAGGGCGCCCCGGAGTCCCCGGGCGGCCTCGAAGCGGTCGCCGTAGAAGTCGGACATCGAGCGCACCACGCGCGCGGTGTCCCCGCGCATCGCGCTGGACAGCAGGGCCTCACGCGCCCCGTCGACGAAGTCCAACGGCGTCGGGAAGGCGGCACCGCGCGGCTCCTCGGACGGCAGCTCCTCGACCAGGCCGCTGAGGAACAGCTCGGCCACATGGGCCGGTTGGGCCTCCGGGACGAGCGTGCGCCGGACGTCCCGCACCAGGCGGGGTTCGAGGACCGTGGCGGCCAGATGGGTGGCCAGCCGGAAGGCGGTGGGCGTGGCGTGGCTGCGGAAGCGGCGGACGCGCTCCTGCACCGACGGTGCCGAGGGCTCGTCCTCGTCCTCGTCCTCCCACGCGGCCGGGGCGGGTGCGCCGAGGAGCAGTACGGACGCGTCGGTCCACCCGGGCTCCGTACCGGCCACCAGCGCGGCCCAGCGGCCCAGCCAGTCGGCGTCCAGCTCAAGGACGGGAACCGCCACCCGCCAGGTCCCCGGCGGCGGATCGAACGGGTCGTACACCTCCTCCGGGAAGCGCACGGACAGTTCGGTGTTGCGGGCGCCCGAGCGCGGGCCGCGGATCCGGGCCCGGCGGGGCGTGAGGGCGGTGCGGTGCCAGTCCCGCTGGGACAGCAGGTGCACGATCGCCGTCGGCCCGGCCGTCGCCCACAGCTCCAGGGCCTTGAGCCCCGCCCCGCCCCGCCACAGGGGGGCCAGGGCGTCGGTCAGGACGAGGACGATCCGGCGGCCGGTCCTGTCCAGCAGCTCGGCGGGGTCACCGACGGGACCGTCCGCGTACGGGCCGCGCAGCACCGCCTCCTCGCCCGTGGCGGTCTCGCGCACGCCCAGGCGGCGGACCCGGACGTCCCGGAAGGCCCCCGACTGCTCCACCACGGCGGTGAACTCGGCGACCGTCTGCTCCCAGATCGACATGGTCACGTGGTCGTCGACCACCAGCACCAGGTCGAAGCGGCGCTCGTCCGCCGACCGGACGTGGGGCATCCACAGTCCGTACTCGGCGGCGCGCTCGGCCGTGGCCTCCTCGTCCAGCTCGATCTCGGACGCCGAGGGCACGACCTGTCTCAGCGGCCGCAGCCAGCGCCCTATGCCGGGTGCGTCGCGGAGGTCGGGGGCCGGCCCGGCCCGGACGTACACGTCCTGGAAGTCCCCCGCGAGGGGGTACGCGGAGACCGGCGCACCCCCGGTCGGGAGCCGCCCGGGGCCGCCCGGGAACGACGACGGGCGGACGGCGCCGGACACGCCGGACACCCCGGGCGCGAGGTCCCCGCCGGTGGCGGCCGCCGTGCCGCCGGGCGCTTCGCCCGGCGGCGTCGCACGGTCTTCGGGCGGCCCGTCGCCTTCTGCCGGCCCGTGGCCGTGGGGTTCGGGCAGGCCGGGGTCTTCGGGCAGCTGCCCGTAGCTGTCGAGTGGCCCGGAGAGCGCGGAGAGCCCGGAGAGCCCGGGTGGCACCGTCGGCCGGGGGCGTGGCGGGTCGGTGGACGGGGGCAGCCGGGCCGCGAGCGTCTGGTACGCGTGCAGCCACAGCGCCTCGGCCACCTCGAAGGCCTCCGGATTCGGACGGGCTTCGTCGTCCATCAGGGGGCTCCCGACAGTTCACGCCAGAGCGCGTCCAGCAGCTCGCCCCATGCCTCGTCGTCCTCCCGGACGCCCGCCGTCCGCAGGAAGATCGCGTTCAGCAGCTGGTCCGTGGCCAGTCCGCCGTTCTCCCGGCTGCGCTCCATGAACTGCCGGATCATGGCGTCGGGCCGGCCGCCCTGGTCCCGGAAGTGTGCGGCGATCATGGCGGCGAGCTGGTCCTCGCGCGGCGGGGAGACGTCCAGCCGGACACAGCGGCGGAGGAAGGCCGGCGGGAACTGGCGCTCGCCGTTGCTGGTGATCACGATGAAGGGGAAGGCCCGGCACTTCACCCGCCCGTCGGTCACGGTGACCGTCTGGTCGGGGTCGTCGGTGAACACCCGTGCCTCGCCCTCCTGATGGCGGGCGCGGACCAGCTCCGGGATGTCGTACGAGCCGTTCTCCAGGACGTGCAGGAGGTCGCTGGGCAGGTCGATGTCGCTCTTGTCGAGCTCGTCGATGAGCAGGACGCGGGGCAGTTCGTACGGCAGCAGGGCGGTGCCCAGCGGGCCCAGCCGGACGAAGTCCCCGATCCTCGCCCCGCCCGCGCCGTCCTCCGGGCCGCTCCCGGTCGCCTGGAGCGGCACCGGCAGGCCGAGCCGGCCGCGCCCCAGGGACGCCTGGGCCCGCCCGATGGCGTCGTACTCGTAGAGACCGGAGCGCAGGGTGCTGCGGGAGGTGATGCCCCAGTGCAGGACGCGGCCCAGGCCCAGTTCGCGTGCGACGAGGTAGGCCAGGGTGGACTTGCCGATGCCGGGCCGCCCCGTCACCAGCAGGGGCCTGCGGAGCAGCAGCGCGGTGTTGATCATGTCGATGTCGTGCGCGTCCTGCCGGGGCGTGGCGCGGCTCACCGCGCCGAGGCGCCGGTCGCTCTCGGCGTTCTCGGCCGGTACGGGGGGCAGCACCGGGCCGCCGTCGAAGTCCCGCCAGCCGGGTGGCGGCGGCAGGATGTCGCCGAGGCGGATGTCGGTCAGTGGCTGCCCGGTGCCCCGGTAGATCCACCAGCTGCGGCTGCTGACGTGCCCGCCGTCGCGACCGCTCTCGACCGGATGTTGGACCCCGCTCATGTTTCCCCCTCGTCGTCGTGTCCGCCCCGTACGTTCCCGGTGTCGGCCCCCGGCGACCCGGACCAGTCGACGATGCGGTTCGGGTCGTCGAAGAGCACGGCGACATGCCGTCCCACGTGGACGTCCCGTTGTGCGGCGGCGGCGGTGGCCGCCTCGTTCCGCAGCTGCTGGACGCGCTGCGGCAGCTCGACCGGCCTACCCTTCACGAGCTTCTTGGCCCGTTTGCGGAAGTCGGCGGGTGCCCCGGGGCGGCGGTCCCACACGACCATCGGCACCCCGGCGCGCAGGGCGGTCTCCAGTGAGTCCCGGCTGCCGCCGGGGCCCTGGACCGGGGGAGCGCCGAGGGCGACGGCGACGAGCCGCTCGTCGGCGGTGAGCCTGCTGTTCCACTGGACCTGGTCGTGACCGCGCTTGCCCGCCGTGTCCCAGTGGCAGACGGTGTCGTGGCTGTCCTGCATCTGCTGCCAGCGGTTGTGCCACCGCCGGTGGAACTGCGGTGCCCGCATGCGCTCCAGGCTGCGCAGCACGACCGGATAGCTCAGGCACAGGGCGCTCGCGAAGGAGGACTGGGAGCCGAGCGGCAGCCATTCCATCGGATGGTTCAGGAGGTGGAAGGGGAGGACGAATTCCAGCACCGGTTTCCCGGGGCGCCCCGCCCAGTCGTTCTCCGCCCGGTAGACGAGCTGTTCCACCGCGGGCCCGACCTCGGCCAGGGAGACGACCCGGTCCTCGCCGCGCTCCGGCCGCCACGGCCCCGGACGGATCTGGCGCCAGTGGGACAGCAGATACCGGTCGGGGTTCATTCCGTGTGTGCACACCTGCACAACGAGACAGGCGGGAGCTGGTTGTGCGGCCGGGCCCCGGGTGCTCTCCGCGCGTACGGCGTCCAGGGGTACCGCGAGGCCCAGTTTGGCGGCCTGGACGTCGTTCCACTCGCGCAGACCGGACGCGGTCTGCCGGTGGGCGGGCGACCGGTCGAGGGCCGTGGCCACGTGCTCGACCAGCACCATGGTGGGGAGCAGGCCGTCGGGGCGGGCGTTGGCCCTGCTGAGGAAGTCGAACGCCTCGCCGAGGGTGTCGACGGGGCGGTGGGGGAGGGGGAGGTCGCCGGCGGCCGCGTACAGCTCACCGTGTGCGTCGAGGTGGTCGACGCGGGCGAGGAGTGCGCGGACCTCCCGTAACTCCGCGTCGGGCAGGGCCGCCAGGACCGGAGGGGCGGTGACGAGTTCCTTGATCCTCAGTACGGGGGCGGAGCCGGGGGCGTAGACGTCCAGGGTGGCGAGCAGTTCGGGCAGTCCGCGCGGCTCCCGCAGGCAGGCCCGGACGATCTCCAGCGTGTCCAGCCGGGTCCGGCCGTGCCGGCGCACGTTGCCCAGTTCGGGTAACGGGCCGGCCAGCATGCTGATCAGGAGATCGCGTCCGTCCGGGGTGTCGAGTCCCGTCACCGCGCACATCTGATCCACCAGCGCGTGCTCGAGTGCCGGTGGATGAGCGACATGGCTCTCGCTGAACAATGGCCCCCCGTAACGGATCCGAAGTTCCCGACTTCCCATCGGACATGGGTGGTTCGGGCACTGCCGTCCCCCGGTCCAGGGTATGGCGCGGGCCTGACGCGTCGCCACCCTGTACGCGGGTTCCCTCGGGTTCCCTCCCCCGGAACCGTCCGGACTACTCGACGACCAGCTCGACCGTGATGTTCCCGCGGGTGGCCTTCGAGTACGGGCAGAAGGCGTGGGTCTTCTCCAGGAGGGTCGCGCCCGCCTCGCCCTGGAGGTGGTCCGGGAACTCGGCGCGCATGATCACCGCGAGGCCGAAGCCGCCGTCGGCCGGGTCCTTGCCGATGGAGACCTCGGCGGTGATCGAGGCCTCGGAGACGTCGATCTTCTCCTGGCGGGCGACGACGCCCATCGCGCTGGCGAAGCAGGCCGCGTACCCGGCGGCGAAGAGCTGCTCGGGGTTGGTGCCCAGGCCGTTGCCGCCGAGGGCCTGGGGGTGGGCGAGCGGGAGGTCGATGTGGCCGTCGGAGCTGACGGCACGGCCCTCGCGGCCGTTGGCGGTGGCGACTGCGGTGTAGATCGCGTCCATGGTTCTTCCGTTCCTGTCCTCGGGGGCCCTCGGGCGGTGTCCCTGGGGCGTGACTCCATTAGTAGCGCACTATTCAGTTGTGCACAACTGAATCGCGTGTGAGGTGTCCTCGCGTATCCTGGAGCCATGCCTGGATCCATGGAGACGCTCGACACGGTCCCGGACGAGGACTTCCTCCGGCTCGACCACCAGATCTGCTTCTCGCTGCACGCGGCGACCCGCGCCTTCAACGGCGTCTACCGCGAGGCCCTCAAGGAGCTGGGGCTCACCTATCCCCAGTACCTCGTCATGCTCGTGCTCTGGGAGCACGGCGAACTGCCCGTGAAGGGGATCGGCGAGCGGCTGCGGCTCGACTCCGGGACCTTGTCCCCGCTGCTCAAGCGGCTCGAAGCCGCCGGATACGTCGAGCGCCGGCGCAGCCCCGAGGACGAGCGGTCCGTCACCGTACGGCCGACCGGCGACGGGACCGCGCTCAAGGAGAAGGCGCTCGGCGTCCCGCGCCGCATCGCCGCCGCGACCGGGCTCCCGCTGGAGGACATCCGCGACCTGCGGGAACGGCTCGACGCCCTGGCCGTCCGGCTCGACGCGGTCGACCCGGACGCCCTCTCCTCCTGCACCTGATCCGCCCGCCCTGAGGGGGTGTGATCACCAGGGCCGCGTTGTGCCCGCCGAAGCCCACCGACGTGGAGACGGCGAGCCCGATCCGGGACGACCGGACGGTGGTCGGCACGTCGAGGTCGACGCCCTCGCCCGGCTCCGTGAAGTCGGCGGTCGGCGGCACCGTGCTCTCCGCGACCGACAGCACCGTCAGCGCCGCCTCCGCCGCGCCCAGCAGGTACCCGGTCACGCCCTTCGTCGACGGGTCACGTCGACTTCGTCGAAGGTCATGGCGCCTTCGCGGCGCCGGAGGTGGTTCAGCGGGCGGTGTCCGGGGCGGTGGCGCGCGCGTGGTTGAGGCCGAGCAGGACGCAGACGTCCGTCAGGAGCGGTACGTGGTACGCGAGGGGCCGCGGCCCCGCCTGGTCGGGCCGGGAGACGAAGCCGCCGTCCGGTCGCTGCCGCTCCAGGAGGTGGCGTACCGCGCGCTCCGTCGCCCCCAGGGCGGTCGGCGCGCACGGCGTGGCCGTTCCGTCGCGCCCCCGGGAGACGGCGATCAGCGCGTACGCGGTGCTGATCGGGTCGCTCGGGTCGCCCGGCACGTGCCCCCAGCCGCCGTCGGCGTTCTGCGTCACGACCAGCCGGGCGACGGCCCGCGCCCGTGCCCGCGTGACCCCCGCCCCCAGGGCGTGCCCGGGCGGGGCGACGGCGCGGAAGGAGTCGCAGGCCAGGACGGTACGGAAGAGGGCGTTGCTCTCGTTGAGGCTCCAGCTCCGCTCGAACGCCCCGGCTCCCTCGTACCGCGCCGCGACGAACCGGACCGCGGCCTCCACCGCCGGCCGGTGAGCGGCCTCGGGGGCCAGCGCGTTCACGGCCGCCGCCGTTATCGCCACCTCGGAGGCGGTGCCGTGCTCGAAGGTCGGGAAGCCGCCGTCCCCGCCCTGCCGGTCGAGGAGGTACCGCTCGCCCGCCGCCACCGCGGGGCCGCTCCGCTCCGGGGCCGAGGCCCGCAGGAACTCCACGCAGTACGCGGTGTCGTCGACGTCGCTCTGCCCCACGCCCCGGTCGAACCCCCAGCCGCCGTCCGGGTTCTGCCGCTCGGCCAGGGCGGCGGCCAGGGCCCGCAGCGTGTGCGCGGGAGCGCCCGCCCCGGCGAGCGCGAGACCGCCGGTCGCCGTCGCGAAGACGTCCATCCCCGTGATGAAGGGCAGTCCGCCGTCCCCGCGCAGCCAGGTCCGCACCTCCCGCGCCCGCGCGCGGACGGGCGCCGCGTACCGGGGCCGGTGTCGGAGCGCCAACAGGGCGAGGATCCGGGCGAGATGGTTGCCGTACGGGGGTGGGCCGGGGAGCGAGCAGGGCGCCAGCGCCCGCCAGTCGTCCTCGGTGACGAGGTGCGGGACACCGGTGCCGAAGGCGTACAGCGTCTTCAGCGCGGCCATCTCCGTGACCAGCCACCGTTGTTGGCCGCGCGCATCGAAGTCCGGCTCGGGAGACGCGAGTTCGGGGAACGGGTGGGCGCCGAGCTCCGCCAGGACCGTCCGGAACATCAGGCGCTTGCGCCCGGCGGTGTGGTGGTGGTCGAAGCCGCCGAGCAGCCGGTTCAGCGCGGCCCGCCCGTCCACGTACTCGCCGAGCGCCGCACGCGCCGCGGCCTCCTGCACGGGGTCGGGGGCGCCCTCGTCCACCGAGGTCTTCAGATAGCGGGTCAGCCGCTCCTGGGCGTCAGGGTCGACGTTCGTCACCGTGAGCAGCCGCAGGGCCAGCGCGGACTCCAGGGTCCGGCTGTCGCACGAGGCGCGGAGCAGGCCGTCGGAACCGGCCGCCGCCAGCAGCCGGGTGGCCAGCCGGGCCCGGGCCCGGTCGAGCTCGGGGCGCTCGGGGCCGGCCCGGAGCGGGTGGCGGAGCGGGGGAAGCGCGCCCGGGACGGCGAGGGAAGCGCCGTGTAAGGGCAGCGCGCAGGACGTCGGCATCGTGGGGGTCCTTCGTCGGTGTCGTACGAGAGGGATATCGGTCAGAACGGGAAGAGGCGGCGGACGGCCTCCGCGCCGGCCGGGACCAGCGGGGTGTACCCGCCGGTCAGGATCGACAGCGGCGTGACGAAGCCGCACCAGGCGATCTCCGCCGGGTCGGGCCGGGGCGCGCGGTTCACGGTCCAGCGGTGGACCGTCAGGAAGCAGTCGCCGTGCGGATCGTCGACGCGGATCCGGTACGCCTCGGCGAGCCCGGGCGCGGTCGCCCAGCCCAGCTCCTCCCGGAGCTCCCGCAGCGCCGCCGAGCGGTACGCCTCGCCCGCCCGCACCGCACCGCCCACCAGCACGTCGTAGTGGTCCGGATAGGCGGGCGCGGAGGCGGTCCGCCGGTACAGCAGGACGCGGTCGGCGTGGTCGGTGCAGACGGTCGCCGCGTACCGCCGCAGCAGGCCGGACGGGTTCCCGGTCGCCCGCCCGCCCTGGGCGACCACCCGGTCCCCTGGGTCGACGTAGTCGACGCGCTCGGAGGGCCGCGCGCTCACGACCGCTCGCGGACGCGCGCGAACAGCGGGCCGGCCGGGCGCAGGTTGATGCCGAAGACCGGTTCGCCCGCCGGTTCGGTCGTCTCGACGGTGAACCGGGAGAGGAGCGCGCCCAGGAGCGTCTCCATCTCCCGCATCGCGAAGCGGGTGCCGAGGCAGGCGCGCGGGCCGATGCCGAAGGGGAGGTACGCGCCCGGCGGCAGCGGCGTCCGGGCGGGGAAGCGCTCCGGGGCGAAGGTCTCGGGGTCGGGCCACACCTCCGGGTCGCGGTGGGTGAGGTAGGGGCAGACCAGGAGGTCCGTACCGGCGGGGATCCGCCAGCCGTCCAGCGTCTCGTCGACCGGGGCGTGGCGCGGGAGCAGCCAGCCCGTGGGGTAGAGCCGCAGCGTCTCGTGGAGCACCGCCTCGACGGCCCGCGGGTCGTGCGCGGCCCGCTCCATGACGTCGGGGTGCCGGTCGAGGAGGACGAAGGCCCAGGTCAGGGTGCGGGCGCTGCTCTCGTATCCGGCGACGAGCAGCGTGACGAGTTCGTCGCGGATCAGCCGGTCCGTGTACGCCGGATCCGTCTCGGCCGCGTCGAGGAGCCGGTCGAGGACGCTCGGTCCACTGCCGCTGCCGTCGCTGCTGCGCCTGGCGGCCGAGTGGCGGGCCCGGGCCTGGGCGATGGCCCGGTGCATCCGCTCGTCCAGGGCGGCGAGCGCGGTCTCCACGTCGGGCGGGAGCGCGGCGGAGCCGCCCACGTCGGCGGGGAGGGCCGCGACGATGTCCTGCACGGCCGCCAGGTCGACGTACGTCTCCTGGTCCAGGGGGTGGTCGGTCAGCGAGCGCCAGATGGTGTCGACGGTGAAGAACTGCGTGTCCTCGGCGATGTCCGTCGGCTCGTCCCGGCGGGCCCGCTCCGCCCAGCGGACGACGACGCGGTCGGCCGCCGCGACGATGTGGTGCTCCCAGCGCTGGATGCCCCGGCCGGTGAACATCGCCTGGAGAAGGCGGCGTTGGGACCGCCATGCCTCGCCCGTGGCGGTCAGCATCCCGTCGCCGATGAGGGGTCTCGCCCGGTGCGACCGTTTCACGTACCGGTCGCCGCCGACACCGAGGACCTGGTGCACGTGCCGGGGCTCCGTGACCAGGACCGCCGCCCTGCCGCCCCGGCGGAAGCCGGTCAGCCGGCCCGGCGTCCGGGCCTGGCGCAGGAGGTCGACGAGCGGGGCTCCGGAGGCGGACCAGGCCGCCACGACGGCGTCGTCGAGGACGTCGGGAAGCATGCCATCCGTCACGCATTGCGATTGCATGATGACGTATCGTAGCGGTCCGTGCGATCTTCAGATCCTGCGCGATCTTCCGCCCGTTCGCCCGTCAGATCATCTCCCCGGCCCTCCCGGGGAGTTCCCCTCTCGGTGCTCGACCGGCTCTCCCTCGACATGGCGGCGCTCCACGCCACGGACTCCGCGCTCCACCTCGGCGCGCTCGTCACCCTGGAGGGTGAACCACCCTCCAGGGAAGAGGTGTCGGAGCAACTGCGCCGACGCGTGGCCCGACTTCCCGAGCTCGCCCACCGGTTGGCCGGACGCCCCGGGCGGCCCCACTGGGAGCCCGACCCCCGCTTCGACCCCGACCGTCACCTGTACGAGCTGCCCGGCTCCGCCGACCCGGCCGCCGTCCTCGCCGAACTCCTGCGGCAACCCCTCCCGCGCGACCGGCCGTTGTGGGGCGTCTGGCTCGTCCGCCGGGTCGGCGGCGGATACGGGCTCTGCTACCGCGCCCACCACGCCTTCCAGGACGGCGCCGCCGCCGTCGCGACCCTGGAGCGGCTCCTCGGCCCCGACGAGGCCCCACGCCCCCGGCCCCTCTCCTTCCGGCCGCGGGGATGTGGTGAACGGGGCCGGCCGGGCGGCTGATGCCGTCCGGCCGACCCCGTCGGGTACTGCGGGGGCTCATGTGCGGGGGACGCCCCGCAGGAGGGCGAGGACCACGACCGCCGTCACCAGGGCGAAGCCCGCGCTGAGCGCCGAGGCCGTGTGCAGGGCCGTGGTGAACGCCTCCCGGGCCTGGGCGATCAGGCCCTCGTCGGCCAGGGTGAGCGCCGCGCCCAGGCTCTCGTGGGCCGCCGCCGGGGCGTCCGCCGGAATCTCCGTACGGTAGACGGCCACCGCCACGCTGCCGGTCACCGCGATCCCCAGGGCCAGGCCCAGGTCGTAGGCCGTCTGCCCGGTCGCGGCCGCCGCGCCCGCCTTCTCCGGCGGGGCGGCGCCCACCGCGAGCGCCGTGCCGAGGACGCTGATCGGCGCCGCGCCGAACATGATCACGGCGAGGCCCAGGGCGGCCACCGTCACCCCCGAGGCCAGGGCGACCACCGCGTACCCGACGAGGGAGACGAGGAGCCCGCTGGCCAGGACGTACGCCGGGCGGACCCGGGCGGCCACGAACGGCGTCAGCTGCGAACCGGCGATCAGGGCGGCCGCCCCCGGCAGCAGCCACAGCCCCGCGTCGAGCGGGGAGAGGCCCGCGACCGACTGGAGGTACTGCGGGATCAGGTACTCCACGCCGTTCAGCGCGGTCATCCCCAGGAGCAGGGCGAGCAGCGCACCCGTGAACGCCTTGTTCCTGAAGAGCCGCAGGTCCAGGAGCGGAGTCGCGAGCCGGTTCTGCCGGCGGACGAAGAGGACGGTGAAGGCGCCGCCGAGAGCGAAGGCGACAGCCGCCTCCCCCGTCGGGCCGTGCGCGGCCAGCGACTTCACGCCGTACACCAGCGGCAGCACCGCGAGCAGGAACAGGACCACGCTCACCGCGTCGAGCCGCCCCGGCTTCGGGTCGCGGTACTCGGGGAGCAGCAGCGGGGCCGTGACCAGCGCGATCAGCATGACCGGCAGGCCCATCAGGAAGACCGACCCCCACCACCAGGCCGCGAGCAGCACCCCGCCGATGACCGGCCCGATCGCGAGACCGACCGACAGGGCGGTCACCCACATCGCGATCGCCGTGGCCCGCTGCCGGGCGTCCGTGAACATATGGCTGATCAGGGCGAGCGTCGACGGCAGGACCGCCGCGCCGGCCACCCCGAGGAGGGCGCGGGCCGCGATCAACGTCCCGGCGTCCGGGGCGTACGCGGCGAGCAGCGAGGCGAGCAGGAAGCCCGCCGAACCCGCCATCAGGAGCCTGCGGCGGCCGAGCCGGTCCCCGAGCGTGCCCATGATGACGAGCGTCGCGGCGGTGAGGAAGCCGTAGATGTCGGTGATCCACAGCAACTGGGCGCCGCTGGGCCGGAGATCGGCGGAGAGGTACGGGGTGGCCAGCCACAGCACCCCGAGGTCGGCCGTCATCAGGGTGACGGGGAGCAGGAGGACGGCGAGGCCGAGCCACTGGCGGGCCCCGGCCTTCGCGGGCGCCGCCTCGGGCTGGGACGTCGTCTGGGTCGTGGTCATCGCGGAAGTCCTCCGTCCAGCGCGGTGCCGGCCTCGGTGAGCAGTGCCCGGACCCGCTCCGGGCGCAGGTCCTTCGCCACACCGGACAGCTCGGTGCCGTAGACGATCCGTACCGAGGAGTCCTTGATCCCGCAGTACTCCGAGACGCCGACGCGCAGTTGGGTGTCCAGGACGGTGGACAGGCCCAGGTGCTCGATCTCCTCGGCGGGGTTGCCCATCAGGGCCAGCCACAGCATCCGCTTGGCGGCCAGGCGGGGCTTGCTGCGGCCGTAGGCGAAGCCGTAGTTCCACACCCGGTCGATCCAGCCCTTGAGGACGGCGGGCGGTGCCATCCACCACACCGGGAAGACGATCACGATGTCGCCGGCGGCCAGGATGCGGTCCATGTGGGCGTGGACCTCGGGCGAGTACCGCTTCTCCCGGTCCTCCCAGTCCGGTTCGTCGGCCGGGCGGAGGACGGGGTCGAAGTCCTCGGCGTACAGATCGAGTACGTCGACGGTCCCTCCCCCGTCCTTCAGCCGGGCGTGGGCGAGGTCGGCGACCTGGGCGGTGAGCGAGTCGGAGCGGGGGTGGGCGTGCACGAGGAGGGTATGGCGGGTCACGGCGGGGATCCTTCACATGAATGGGGGCGGGTGGGCGGGGCCGGGTCAGATGCCGAGGCCGGAGCCGCCGCTCGCGTCGATGTTCTGGCCGGTCACCCAGCGGGCGGCGTCGGAGGCGAGGAAGCCGACGACATCGGCGACGTCCTCCGGCTGGCCCACCCGGTCGAAGACCGAGAACCCGGCGGCGTGCGCCTTCGCGGCCGGGTCGGCCATCCAGGGGTGGATGTCGGTCTCGATCGTGCCCGGGGAGACCGCGTTGACCGTGATGCCCCGGGAGCCGAGGGTCTGGGCGAGCGTCAGGGTCAGCACCTCGACGGCGCCCTTGGACGCGGCGTACGAGGTCATGCCCGGGAAGGCGACCTTGGTGACCCCGGAGGAGATGTTGACGATCCGGCCGCCGTCGCGCAGCCGGCCGAGCCCCTGCTTGATGATGAAGAACGGCGCCTTGGCGTTGACCGCGAAGACCCGGTCGTAGTCGGCCTCCTCGACCTCGTGGATCAGGCCGGGGCCGGAGATCCCGGCGTTGTTGACGAGGATGTCGAGGCCGTCGGCGTGCTCGTCGAAGGCCTTCCACAGGGCCTCGGCGTCGCCGGGGACGCCCAGCTCGGCGCGGATCGCGAAGGCGGCGCCGCCGGCCGCCTCGATCGCGGCGACCGTCTCCTTCGCCGCCGTCTCGTTGCCGGCGTAGTGGACGGCGACGCGGGCGCCGTCGGCGGCGAGGCGGAGGGCGATCGCCCGGCCGATGCCCCGGCTGGAGCCGGTGACGAGGGCGGTCTTGCCGGCGAGGGTGCGGGCGGTGGTGTGGGTGGCGTCGCTGCTCATGTCCGGCTCCCGGTAGGCGTCTGTTCTGCGGTTTCTTGCTGACAGGGATGACTCTGCCGGGCGGGCGTTCGGGTCCGGCTCGGGTTCTGTTCGGGCCTCGTTCGGGCCGGGTTACGGTGGCCGCATGCGATTCGCGGTGCTGGGGGAGACGTCCGTACGGACCGAGGACGGGCGGCCGGTCCGGGTGCCGGAGCTCAAGGTGCGGGCCCTGCTCGCGGCCCTGCTCGTCGACGCGGGACGGCCGGTCGCCGCGTACCGGCTCGTCGACGACCTGTGGGGCGACGAACCGCCCGGCAGCCCGCTGCGGGCCCTCCAGGCCAAGGTCTCCCAACTGCGCCGCGCCCTCGACGAGGCCGAGCCCGGAGGGCGCGAGCTCGTCGTCACGCGCGCCCCCGGCTACCTCCTCGCCGTACCCGAAGGGGCCCTGGACGCCCACCGGTTCGCGGCGCTCACCGCCCGCGCCCGGGACACGGCCGCGCCGCGCGCCCGGGCGGAGCTCCTCGGCGAGGCCCTCGGCCTGTGGCGGGGGCCCGCGTTCGCGGACTTCGCCGCCGAGCCCTTCGCCCGGGCGGCGGCCGACCGCCTGGAGGAGGAACGGATCTCCGCGCGCGAGACGCTGGCCGAGACCCGCCTCGAACTGGGCGAACACGACATGGTGGCAAGCGAGTTGGCGGAGCTCGTGGCCCGCCACCCGCTGCGCGAACGCCTGCGCGCCGTACAGCTGCGGGCCTTGTACCGCGCGGGCCGGCAGAGCGAAGCGCTCGCGGGGTACGAGGAGCTGCGCGCCCTCCTCGCCGACGAGCTCGGGCTCGACCCGAGCCCCGAACTCGCCGCGCTCCACACGGCGATGCTGCGGCAGGACGCCGATCTGTCGCTGCCCGTGTCGCTGCCCGTGTCGGCGGCCGTGCCGGTGTCGGGATCCGCGTCTGCGCCCGGCCCGGCGGTCGTCGGCGGGTCCGCGCGGGGCAACCTCCCCGTGCCGCTCAGCGGGATCGTCGGCCGCGACGAGGCGGTGGCGGAGGTGACCGGACTGCTGCGCGAGCGGCGGCTCGTCACCCTGACCGGACCCGGCGGCGTCGGGAAGACCCGGCTGGCCGTCGAGGCGGCCCGGCAGGTGGAGGAGGCGTTCCCGGACGGCGCGTGGCTCGTCGAGTTCGCCGGTGCGGGCGGCGAGCTCGCCGAGGTCGTCGCCGCCGCCCTCGAACTCCGCGACGACGGGGTGTGGGGGCTGCGGCCCGACGGGGAACGGCCGCCCACCACGGCGGAGCGGCTCGCCGAGGTCCTGCGCGGGCGACGCACCCTGCTCGTCCTGGACAACTGCGAGCACGTCGTCGACGAGGCCGCGTCCCTCGCCGAACTCCTGCTGCGCGCCGCCCCCGGCCTCGTCGTCCTGACGACGAGCCAGGAGCCGCTGGCGCTCGCGGGCGAGACGCTGTGGGCGGTGGAACCGCTCGACGCGGACGGCGCGGTCGCCCTGTTCACGGCCCGCGCGACCGCCTCCTCGCCCGGCATCACCCTCGACGCGGCTGCCCAGGAGGCGGTACGGGGAATCTGCCGCCGCCTCGACGGCATCCCGCTCGCCCTGGAGCTGGCCGCGACCCGCGTCCGCGCCCTCGGGGTGCACGGGCTCCTGGAACGGCTCGACGACCGGTTCCGGCTGCTCGACTCGGGGCTGCGCGGCGCGCCCGCCCGGCAGGCGACGCTCCGGGCGGTCATCGACTGGAGCTGGGACCTGCTGAGCGCGCCGGAGCGGACCGTACTGCGCCGCCTCGCCGTCCACGCGGAGGGCTGCACCCTGGCGGCGGCGGAGTCCGTCTGCGCGGGGGAGAGCGCGGCGGACGGAGACGTCGTCGCCGGGGACGTGGTCGCCGGGGACGTGCTCGGGCTGCTCGCGCGGCTCGTGGACCGCTCGCTCGTCGTGGCCGTCGACGGACCGGACGGCCCGCGCTACCGGCTGCTGGAATCCGTGGCCGCGTACTGCCTCGAACGGCTGCGGGACGAGGGCGAGACCGAGGCCGTACGGGAACGCCACCTCGCGTACTACCTCCGCGTCGCCGAGGAGGCCGGGCCCGCCCTGCGCGGCCCCGACCAGCGACGCCGCCTCGCCCACCTCGACGCCGAGACCCCGAACCTGCGGGCGGCCCTGGACCGGGCGCTCACGACGACCGGCAGCGCGGGGGCGAGCGCGGGGGCCGCGCTCCGGCTCGTCGACGCGCTCGCCTGGTACTGGATCATGCGCGGGCGGCTCGGCGAGGCACTCCGCTCGGCGACGGCGGCGCTGCGGGCACACCCGGACGGCGGCGCCGACGACGCGCCGGGGCTCGCCGTGCCGCGCGCCCGCGTGGGGGTCTGGCGCACCGGGCTCGCCGTCATGGGCGGCGACGGGACGGACCGGCGCCGCCGGATCGCGGAGGCCCTGGCGGCGTACGACGCGGCGGACGCGACCGGCCGCCCCTGGGCCCGCTGGTTCCTCGCGCACGCACTCTGCGGCACCGGCAGTCAGGTCGAGGGCGGTGAGCTGACCGGCAGCGCCCTCGACGGCTTCCGGGCCCACGGCGACCGGTGGGGCGAGGCGGCGGCGCTCGCGGACCGCTCCGTACAGCTCCTGCTCAGGGGTGACGTGGCGGGCGCGGAAGCCGACGCGGCCCGTGCGGACGCGCTCTTCGCCGAGCTCGGCGACGCGTGCTCCCGGCTGTGGACCGTGTACCCGCTCGCGACCGTCGCGGAGATCCACGGCGAGTACGAGCGCGCCGACCGGCTCAAGCGGGCCGGTCTCGCGGCGGCGGAGAGTTTCGGTCTGACGACCGAGGTGCCCGACCTGCTCGCCGGGCTCGGCCGCACGGCCCTCCTCCGGGGCGATCTCGCCGCATGCCGGACCTATCACGAGGCCGCCAGGGACCGGGCCGCCGAGGTCGGCTTCCGCGCGGGCGAGATCAACGCGGTCCTCGGGCTCGGCCTGGGCGCCCGCCGCGAGGGCCTCTTCGCGGAGGCCGAACGTCACATGCGGGAGGTCCTCGACTGGCACCGGGCGGTCGGTCTCGACTCCGCGAACGCCCTGATCCTGGCCGAGCTCGGCTTCTCGGCGCTCGGGCGCGGCGACCTGGCGGGAGCCCTGAAGCTCCAGGAGGAGGGGTACGGGACCGCGCTGACCTCGGGCGATCCGAGGGCGGTCGCGCTCGCCCTGGAAGGCCTGGCCTCCGCGCACGCCCCGGCCGGCCGTGCCCGGGGCGCCGCGCTCCTGCTGGGCGCGGCGGCCGCGCTGCGTTCCTCGACGGGCGCGCCGCTGCCCCCGGCGGAGCGCGCCGACGTCGACCGTACGGAGGCGGCGGCCCGCGCCGCCCTCGGCGAAGCCGCCTTCGCCACGGCCTTCGCCCACGGCGGGAGCCTCACGCACGACAGCGCCGTGTCCGAAGCCACGAAACTGTAAGGAGTCACCGCGCTTTCCGTTCCTATACTCACCCCATGCCCGACATCACCATCCGGCGCGCCGACGCCGACGACTCCAAGCGGCTCACCCGGCTCGTCCGGACCTCCGCCGCCTACCGGGGCGACTACGCGGCCATGGTGGAGGGGTACCAGGTCGGCGGGGCGTACATCGAGCACCACCCCGTCTTCGTCGCCGTCGACGGGACCGGCCGGGTGCTCGGCTTCTACGCCCTCCTCGTCGACGAGGCCGAACTCGACCTCGCCTTCGTCGCCGACAGCGCCCAGGGCCTCGGCATCGGCCGGCTGCTCATGGAGCACATGACCGGGGAGGCGAGGGCCGCCGGACTCCAGGCCGTGCGGGTCGTCGCCCATCCGCCCGCCGAGGAGTTCTACCTGCGCACCGGCGCCGTCCGCACCGGAATCCTCCCGCCCGCCGGACGGATCCACTGGGCCCGCCCCGAGCTGCGGTACGACGTCGCGTGACCACCACCGAGAAGCCACAGGACGAAACCACCCGCCGCCGGATCTTCGCCGACCTCACCCCGCTGCGGAGCTCCGCCGACTACCGCCGCCTCTGGTTCGGGAGCACCGTCTCCTGGGTCGGCCAGGGCATGACCGCCCTCGCCGTCTCCCTCCAGGTGTACGACATCACCCGCTCGCCCTTCTCCGTCGGGCTCGTCGGTCTTTTCTCCCTCGTGCCGCTCGTCGTCTTCGGCCTGTACGGCGGCGCCGTCGCCGACACCGTCGACCGCCGCAAGCTGGGCCTCGCCAGCGCCCTCGGCTCCGCCGTCCTGTCGATAGCCCTCGCGGGCGCCGCGTTCGCCGGCTTCCACCGCGTCTGGTTCCTGTATGGGATCGTCGCCCTCCAGGCCGTGTGCGCCGCGCTCAACGCGCCCGCCCGCACCTCGATGATCCCCCGGCTCCTGCCTCCCGAGCAGCTGCGCGCCGCCAACGCGCTCAACTCGATGGTGATGACCTTCGGCATGCTCGTCGGGCCCAGCCTCGGCGGCCTGATCGTCGGCGTCGCCGGCTACCAGACGGCGTACCTCGTCGACGCCCTCGCCTTCTCCGCGAGCCTCTACGCGATGTGGCGGCTGCCGTCGATGCTCCCGGACCGGAAGGGGAGCAAGCGTGCCTCCGTCCTCGACGGTCTGCGCTTCCTCGCCACCCGCCCCAACCTGCGCATGACGTTCTTCTCCGACTTCTGCGCGATGATCCTCGCCCACCCCCGCGCCCTGTTCCCGGCCGTCGCCGTCCTCTGGTACGGCGGCGACGCGAAGACCACCGGACTCCTCGTCGCGGCGCCCGCGTTCGGGGCGCTCCTCGGCGGCGTCCTCTCCGGCTGGCAGGGCCGGATCCGCCACCACGGGCAGGCGATCCTGATCGCCGTGGCCTGCTGGGGCACCGCCATCGCCGTCTTCGGGCTGACCCGGAACCTCTGGCTCGGGCTGCTGCTGCTCGTCCTCGCCGGGTACTCCGACACCGTCTCGATGATCTTCCGGAACACGATCATGCAGGTCGCCGTGCCCGACGAGATGCGCGGCCGGCTCCAGGGCGTCTTCATCGTGGTCGTCGCGGGCGGGCCCCGGCTCGGGGACTTCCTCGCGGGATCCGTCGCCGATCTGACCTCCCCGGCCGTCGCCATCACGGGCGGCGGGATCGCCTGCGTCCTCGCCGTCGGCGTCCTGGCCCTCTACGGACGCCGTTTCCGCCGGTACGACGCACTGGACCCCACTCCGTGAGGCTCCGGGCGGGTTTCACCCCGAACTCACCCTCCTGACCTGGCGGTTGACCGCCACGGCACATAACCGCCAGGAAGGAACGGAGTCAACTCCCGCCCCGGAGGCCAAGACTCCTCCCGGCACCCGGAAACACCCCCGACCCCGGGTCCGCGAGGAGTTCGTCGATGACGTCGAGGATCACCCCCTTCGGCAGAGGGAGGGCCGGGCTGTTCGCCGCCGGCATCTCCCTCGTGATGCTCTCGGCCGGGCAGACCGCCGCCGCGCCGGGCACCACCACCCCCGTACCCGCGACCTTCACCGGGGCCAAGGGTGCGGGCACGAGTGCCACCGTCTCCCTCGTCACCGGAGACCGCGTCACCCTCACCGACCTCGGTGGCGGCAAGCAGACCGTCACCGTCGACCGGGCCGAGGGCGCCACCGGCGCGATACGCAGCCGGATCGTCGACGGACGCGTCACGGTCGTTCCCGACGAGGCCGCCCCCTACGTGGCCTCCGGTGCGCTCGACCCCCGCCTCTTCGACGTCACCGGCCTCGTCGAGCAGGGCATCACCGGCGAACTGCCGCTGATCGTCACGTACGGAGCCAAGACCGCCCGGGCCGCCGCCCCGGCCCCGCGCGGCACCGAGACCGTCCGTGCCCTCCCCAGCGTCGGCGGCGCCGCCGTCACCGCCACCGACCCCGCCGCCTTCTGGCGCGGCTTCACCGCGCAGAAGACCCAGCGGGCCGTGACCGCCCCCGCCAAGGTCTGGCTCGACGGCAAGGTCGAGGCCGCCATGGCCGACTCCAATGCCCAGATCGGCACCCCGAAGGCCTGGGAGGCCGGGCTCACCGGCAAGGGCGTCAAGGTCGCCGTCCTCGACACCGGCGCCGACCTCGCCCACCCCGACCTCGGCGGCCGGGTCGCCGAGAGCAAGTCCTTCATCGAGGGCCAGGAGGTCGCCGACCGCAACGGCCACGGCACGCACGTCGCCTCCACCGTCGGCGGCAGCGGCGCGGGCTCCGACGGCAAGGAGAAGGGCGTCGCCCCCGACGCCACCCTCGCCGTCGGCAAGGTCCTCAGCGACGAGGGCTCCGGCACCGAGTCGCAGATCATCGCCGGCATGGAGTGGGCCGCCAAGGACATCGACGCGAAGATCGTCTCGATGAGCCTCGGCTCCCGCGAGCCCAGCGACGGCACCGACCCGATGGCCCAGGCCGTGAACACCCTCACCGCCGAGACCGGCGCCCTCTTCGTCATCGCCGCCGGCAACTCCGGCGCCCCCGGCTCCATCGGCTCGCCCGGCGCCGCCGACTCCGCGCTCACCGTCGGCGCCGTCGACTCCGCCGACGAGGCCGCCTACTTCACGAGCCAGGGCCCCCGCCACGGCGACCAGGCCCTCAAGCCCGACCTCTCGGCCCCCGGCGTCGGCATCCTCGCCGCCCGCTCCCAGCTCGTCACCGGCAGCGGCCTCTACACCGCCATGAGCGGTACGTCGATGGCGACCCCGCACATCGCCGGCGTCGCCGCGCTGCTCGCCGAGAAGCACCCAGACTGGACCGGCGCCCAGCTCAAGAACGCGCTCATGTCCTCGTCGAAGACGCTCGACGCCTCCTCGTACGCCCTCGGCGCCGGCCGGGTCGACGTCGCCGCCGCGATCTCCGCGAACGTCACCGCCACCGGCTCCGCCGACCTCGGCTTCGTCTCCTGGCCCTACGAGGAGAGCGAGCCGGTCACGAAGACCGTCACGTACACCAACCACTCCGACAGCCCCGTCGAGTTGAACCTCGCCGTCGAGGGCATGCCGGCCGGCGTCGCCGCCCTCGCCGACACCACCCTCACCGTCCCCGCCCACGGCTCCGCGAGCACCACCGTCACGGGCGACGGCACCAAGGCCCCCGTCGGGCAGTCCTCCGGCCGGATCACCGCCACCGCCGGCGGCACGTCCGTCGCGCACACCGCGCTCGGCCTGGTCAAGGAGGAGGAGCGCTACACCCTCACCGTCCACGTCAAGGACCGCGACGGCGCCCCCACCTCCGCGTACCTCGGCATGAAGAAGCTGGCCCAGGGCGAGCAGCCCTTCCCGGCGACCGTCGGCGAGTCCGGCACCGTCGAACTGCGCCTCAAGCCCGGCACGTACACCGTCGACTCCTTCCTCGACGTGCGCGGCTCGCACGGGAAGGACTCCCTCGGCCTCGGCTTCCTCGCCTCGCCGGAGGTCGTCCTCGACCGCGACCGCGAGATCACCCTCGACGGACGGCAGCTCCGCGAGATCCGCGCCGAGGTCGAGAAGCGGACCGAGACCCGGCAGCTCCTCATGGAGTACGACCGCAAGGCGAACGGGACCTCCTACACGGACGTCGTCCAGGTCCCGATGACGTACGACTCGCTCTTCGCCGCGCCCACCGCGCCCGTCACGAACGGCACCTTCGAGTACCGGACCGTCTGGCGCCTCGGCAAGCCGATGCTGGAGGCGAGCGTCGACGGCGTCCGGCTCTCCGGCGCCACCGCGCAGGGCGGCGGGGCCCTCCTCGAAGGCCGTCACCGCCTCGGCCTCGTCGACGCGGGCACCGGCACCCCCGCCGAGTACACGGGCAAGGACGTCACCGGCAAGGCCGTCCTCGTCCGGCTCACCGCCGGCGCCGACCCGAAGCAGCTCGCCCAGACCGCCCAGGACGCGGGCGCCAAGGCCCTGTTCGTCACCGACGACCAGCCCGGCCGGCTGATGAAGTACTTCGGCACCGCCGACTACGAGGACCGGCCGCTCGCCGTCGCCACCGTCGACACCGCCGACGCCCAGCGGCTGGCCGCCGGCGCGGCCCGGGGCAAGCGCGTCGAGCTGACCGGCACCCGCTTCACCCCGTACACGTACGACCTCTCCGAGGGCCACCCCCGCGCCATCGGCACGGACCTGGTCTTCCGGCCCGACGAGGACGAACTGGCCACGATCGGTTCCACCTTCCACGCGCCGACCAAGCGCGCGGAGCTGGGCGGCGAGTTCCGCTACTCGATCACCGAGACCTTCCCGATCGGCTTCGGCTTCAAGGAGTGGATCGCCTTCCCCGTCGAGCGCACCGAGTACGTCTCCACCGGTACCGGCCAGCGCTGGCACGAGTCCGTCGACCTCGGGGACTCCCTGGAGGAGCGCGGCGGCACCCCGTCCTACCGGGGCGGGAGCCGCGTCGACCTCGACTGGTTCGGCCCCGTCTGGCACCCGTGGCTCGGCACCGGCCTCGGCTGGGGTCAGCAGCGCTCCGGCAACGACCTGCGCTTCAACACCCCCGGCTGGGGCGACTCGGGCACCGACCACACCGGCTTCGGCAACGTGTGGAACGACGACTCGATGACCCAGTACACCGAGGTGTACGTGAACGGCACCCGCGTCGACCGCAAGATGAGCTCCGGCGCCTACGCCTGGGACGCCCCGGCCGAGGAGGCGACCTACAAGGTCGTCACCGACACCACCCTCGACCCGGCCCGCTGGCGGCTCGCGACCAAGGGCCACACCGAGTGGACCTTCCGCTCGGCCGAGACCCCGGCCGACCGGATCACCTACCTGCCGATGCTCAACCTCGGCTTCGACCTGGACACCGACCTGAACGGCGACGTCCGGGCCGGCAGCCGGCTGTCCGTCCGGACCTTCGCGGAGTACGTGGAGGGCGCGGCCGGCACCGGCACGATCACCGGCGGCACCCTGGACGTCTCCTACGACGAGGGCAAGACCTGGACGAAGGTCGCCCTCAAGCCCTCGTGGCGCGGCGCCTCCTGGAGCGGTGAGCTGCGGGTCCCGTCCGGGGCGGCCTCCGTCTCGCTGCGGGCGGGCGCGAGTGACGACCAGGGCGGCACGGTCACGCAGGAGCTGATCCGCGCGCTCGGCGTGAAGTAGTCACCACCCCGTAGACCGTGTGAGGCCGGACCCCTGTGAGCCGGGGCCCGGCCTCACACGTGCTCGACGCATGCGGTCGGCACGCCTGGTCAACGCGCCTCCGGGAGCGCCTTCTTCAGGACCTTGCCCATGTCGTTGCGGGGGAGCGCGTCGAGGTAGCGCACCACCCGGGGCCGCTTGTGCGGGGCGAGCAGCGCCGCCACGTGGTCGGCCAGCTCCGCCTCCGCCGGGGGCGTCGACGGGTCCGCCGGCACCACCCAGGCCACGATCCGCTCGCCCAGGTCCGGGTCCGGCTCGCCCGTGACGGCCGCCTCCCGCACGCCGGGGTGGTCGAGGAGCGCGTTCTCTATCTCGCCCGCCCCGATCTTGTAGCCGCCGCTCTTGATCAGATCGGTCGCCTTGCGGCCCACGAGACGCACCGCGCCGTCCGCCTCGCGGACCGCCATGTCACCCGTGCGGAACCAGTCGCCGTCGAAGGCCGCCGACGTCGCGTCCGGCCGGTTCAGATAGCCCGAGAAGAGGTTCGGGCCGCGGACCTGCACCTCGCCGACCGTCTCCGCGTCGTAGCCGCCGAGCACGGAACCGTCCTCGTCCACCAGCCGCAGGTCGACGCCCGCGAGCGGCGTCCCGACGGTTCCCGGCCGGGGCTCGCCGCCCGGCCGCACGCTCGTGTTCATGAGCGTCTCGGTCATCCCGTACCGCTCGACGACCGTCCCGCCCGTCGCCGCCGTGATCCGCTCGTGGTCGTGGACCGGCAGCGCCGCCGACCCCGAGACGAGGAGCCGCGCCCCCGCCAGCGCCTCCACGAGCCGGGCGTCCTCGCCGAGGGCGTCCGCGATCCGGTGGTACATCGTCGGTACGCCGAACAGCATCGTGCCGCCGTCCCCCAGCTCCCGCGCCACGCCCTCCACCGAGAACGCGCCCAGGTGCCGGACCTCGCCGCCCCGCCGCAGCGGGCCCAGGATCCCGAGGATCAGACCGTGGACGTGGAACAGCGGCAGCGCGTGCACGAGGACGTCGTCCGCCGTCCAGGACCAGGCCTCGGCCAGCGCGTCGAGGGACGCGGATATCGCCCGCCGGGAGAGCACGACACCCTTCGGAGGGCCCGTGGTGCCGGAGGTGTAGACGATGAGCGCGGGGGACTCGGCGTCGTCCGGTTCGGACACCGCGGGCCCCGTGGTCGCGGTGAGCTCCACGTCGATCCGGGGGAGCGCGGCGAGCCCGGCCGGCAGGACGTCCCCCGGACCCGCGAGCACCGCGCCCGGCGCGCTGTCGCCGAGGATGTGCGCCAGCTCCCGCTCGCCCGTGCGCGGATTGAGCGGTACGGCGGGCACGCCCGCGAGCAGGGCGGCCACCACCGCGACCGCCGTGTGCGCGCTCGGCGTGGCCCAGACGGCGACCCGGTCCGCGCCCCCGATCCGTACCGCGAGGGAACCGGCGGCGCGGGCCAGCCCGGCGTAGGTCAGCGTGTCCGCGCCGCAGCGCAGCGCGGGCCGGTCGGACGGAACCGCCAGGGCGGGGAAGAGCGCACTCACCGGTCGTACTCCTCGGGTCGATGTCGAGGTCGAGGGTTGCCGGGAGAATTCTGCCCGCCCGTCAGGGCCGCCGGGCTGTGATCTTCGCCGGCTCGGGCTCCGGCTCGTCCCCGCCCGGCCGGATCCCGCGCATCCGCCCGTACGCGTACACACAGCCCGCGAGCGCCAGGTCCGAGAGGAGCATGAAGCCGATCGAGTACGAGTCCTTGGCGCTGTAGATCGCGCCCATCACCAGCGGCGGCACGAAGCCGCCGAGGCCACCCATCGCGCCGACGATGCCGGTGACACTGCCGACCTGGGCCTGCGGTGTGACCTGGGAGACCAGGGCGAAGACGGACCCGCTCGCCGTGCCGAGACCGGCGGCCATGACGAGCAGGGCGATCGTGCCGCCCGGGTTCAGCTTCGGGTCGAAGGCCTGGACGATCGCGAAGAGGGCGACCACGCCGAGCGCGGCGGACGTCACGATCGCCGGGTGCACGCGGTCCGAGAGCCAGCCGCCGATCGGCCGGAAAACGACGGTGACCAGGGCGAAGCCGGCGGCCTTCGTGCCCGCGTCCGTCGGGTCGAGCTCGTACCAGGTCTTCAGGTACGTCGGCAGGTAGACGCCGAACGCGACGATGCCGCCGAAGCCGATCGCGTACAGCGCGGACAGCTCCCACGTCACCCGCAGCCGCCCCGCCGAGCCGAGCCGCTGCGCGAGGGAGGCGGTCGGCACGGGCCGGTCGGGGCGGTCGGTGATGAGGACCGCGGCCAGCACCGCGTACACGGCGAGCGCGATCGCCACCACGATGAAGGGCAGGTTCTCCCCGTGCTCGGCGATCCGCGGCGTGAAGTAGCCGGAGAGCGCCACACCGCCCATGCCCATGCCGAACACGCCGAGCGCGAGACCGCGCTTGGCGGGCGGGAACCAGGAGTTGACCAGCGGGATGCCGATGGCGAAGGTCGTGCCGCCCAGGCCGAGGAGGAAGCCGACGGCCAGCATCAGGGCGTAACTGTCCTTGGCGACGATGAGGAGCAGGACGGGGATGATCGTCAGCGCCGAGACGACCGGGAACATCAGCTTCGCGCCGTACTTGTCGGTCAGGGCGCCCGCCGGGATGCGGCCGACCGAGCCGACCAGGACGGGCACCGCCACGAGCAGCGACTGCTGGAACGAGCTGAGTTCGAGCCGTTCGCCGTACCAGCTGGCGATCGGCGCGATCAGGTCCCACGCCCAGAAGGTGAGCGTGAAGCCGATGGTGGCCATCACCAGATTGCGGTAGGCCGCCGCGGTCGGGGTCTTGGTCTCGGTGTCCACGCCTCCAGTCAAGATCCGGACGGGGGGTGGCGGCGCGCCGGGCTGCTCCGTACGGGGCAGCCCTGACGCCGCTACGGCCAGACGACCGTGGTCGGCGGGGTCCCGTCGTCCTCGACGCGGAGCCGTACGCCGTCACCGCCGGCCGTCACCTCGACCGTGATCGCGCTGATCCCGGACCGCCGGTGGGCCGCCGCGAGCGCCCCGCGCAGGGTGGCGAGGAGCTTCCCGGCCTCCGCGTCCTCCACGAGCGTGTCGACCGCGCCCGAGAAGTGCACGGACGGCTGGAAGCCGAGCAGGGCCGCCGCCCCGCCGGTCTCGCGCAGCACCCGGCCGCGGAAGGAGGTCGGTGCGTCCGCCGGCGGCTGCTGGAGCGCGAAGATGGTCGTCCGGACCTCCTGGATCGTCGAGTCCAGCTCGTCCACGGCCCGGCCGAGGAGCAGGCTCTCTTCGGAGTCGGGTCTGGAATCGGGGGTGGAGTCCGGGGTGGGGTCAGGGGGCGAGCCGGGAGTCGAGCCGGGGGTGGAGCCGGTGGAGCCCGGGCCGGAGCCGCCGGATCCGGACGCGCCGAGGGCCCGCCGGCGGGTCGACTCCAACATCATCTCCGTGGCGAACAGCCGCTGGACGACCAGGTCGTGCAGGTCCCGCGCGATCCGGTCCCGGTCCTCGTACACCGCCAGCCGCTCCCGGTCGTGCCGGGCGCCCGCGAGGACCAGCGCGAGCGCCGCCTGCGAGGCGAACTGCGAGGCCAGCAGGCGGTCCACCGCCGTGTACGGCGAGCCGCCGCGCCGCCGGGGGAGAGCAAGGGTGCCGATGAGCTTCCCGCCGCTCTGGAGCGGCAGCATCATCGACGGGCCGAAACGGGACCGGACATGGGTGGTCATCCGGGGATCCGTCGCCGAGTCCTCCACGAAGACGGGCTCCCCGCCGAGGAGCTGGACGAGGACGGGGGAGCCGGGCGCGATCGTCGTGCCGACCAGATCGCCGGGGTCGTCGTTGGTCGAGGCGGCGACGATCTCCATCCCGCCCTCCGGCGTGGGCTGGAGGACCACACCGGCCGAGGCGTCGGCGAGGATCCGGGCCTGTTCGGCGACGGTCATCAGGGCGTTCGCGGCGGACTCGCCGGTGAGGAGGGCGGTGGTCACGGCCGCCGCGCCCTCGATCCAGCGCTCGCGCTGCCGGGTCGTCTCGTACAGACGGGCGTTGCCGATGGCGATCCCGGCCTGGGAGGCGAGGACCCGGAGGAGGGCGAGGTCCTGCTCGGTGAACGTTCCCTTCCGTTTCTCGGTGAGGTACAGATCGCCGAAGACCTGGGTGTGCACCCGGATCGGGACGCCGAGGAAGGAACGCATCTCCGGGTGGCCCTCGGGGACTCCGGACGAGCGCGGATCGGCCGTCAGGTCGTCGATCCGCAGGGGCCGAGGGTCCCGGGTCAGGACTCCGAGCAGCCCGGTGTGACCGTCGGGGAGACGGCCGACGCGCTGCCGCTCCTCCTCGGTCATGCCGGAGGTGAAGAGCTCGGTGAGCCGGTTGCGCTCGGGGTCGACGACGCCGAGCGCCCCGTAGCGGGCCCCGGTCAGCTCGGTCGCCGAGTCCACGAGGTGCTGGAGGGTGGCGTGGAGTTCGAGATCCGTACCGACACTGAGGACCGCTTCGAGCAGCAGGGGCAGTCGGGCGCCGTCCTCGTCCGCACCGTCCTCGTCCGCACCGTCCTCGTCCACACCGCCCTCGACCGCACCGTCCACGTCCTCGTGCTCGGCTTCGTCCATGATCGTCATGGTCTCATCGTCATACGAATCGGGCGATTTCGAGGGCTCATTCGAGCGCTGGTTCGAGGGCTCAGACGTCGTCGGCGAGCGGGTCGCGTACCGACAGCGGGTCGAGGACCATCGGCTGGACCTTGCCCTCCAGCATCGCGCCGAGACCCAGGACCGCGCACACGTCGGGCCGTTCGGCGATGTGCACCGGCATGCCGGTCGCCTCGCGCAGCATCTGGTCGAGGCCCGGCAGCAGGGCGCTGCCGCCGACCATCATGATCCCGCGGTCCGCGAGGTCGGCCACCAGATCCGGCGGGCAGTCGCGCAGCACCTTCCCGATCCCGTCGAGGACCGCCGTCAGCGGGGTGTGGATCGCCTCCCGTACGGCGGCGGTGTCGACGATCACCGAGCGGGCCAGGCCCGTGGCGACGTCCCGGCCGTGGATCTCCGTAGAGGCCGGACCGTGCGGCGTCAGGCCGTTGCCGCTGAGGGCGAGCTGGAGCGGGCGCACCGACTGGCTCGGCAGCATCAGCTCGTGGTGGTGGCGCAGGTGCTGGATGACGGCGTGGTCGATGGCGTCGCCGCCGATGGGCATCCGCTCGGCCGTCACGATCGAGCCGAGGGAGAGCACCGCGACCTGCGTGGTCGCCGCGCCGCACACCAGGATCATGGTCGCGGTCGGCTGCTCGACGGGGAGGCCGCAGCCCACGGCCGCGGCGATCAGGGTGTCGACCAGCTCGACCCGGCGCGCACCGAGACCGACGAGGGTCTCCACGGCGGCGCGCTGCGCGAGGGGGTCGCTGTCGTGGGGCGTGCAGGCCGCCGCGCGCAGCCGCGGCTTGCGGCGGAGCTGGCGGCGCAGCTTCTCGCCCAGGAGGTGGCGGAGCATCCGCTGCGCCATCTCGATGTCGACGACCGTGCCGCCGGAGACGGGGCGGACGACCCGGATGTAGTCGGGGGTGCGGCCCGTCATCTTCTCGGCCAGCGCGCCGACGGCGATCAGCGCTCCTGTACGGGTGTTGACGGCGGCGACGCTGGGCTCGTCGACGACGAGTCCGGCGCCCTTGACGAAGACCCGGGTGCGTGCGGCCCCCAGGTCGACGGCGACATGGCAACGGCGCAGTTGCTCAAGGCTGACGGTCACGGCGGATCCTCCGGAATGCGGTGCTGGCACGGGCGAGGTGTTTCGCGTTGCGCGGTCCTGTTCGCATCGTGCGACCGCCCTGGGCCAGGCGCGCGCTGGGCTGCGCCGCCCGGGGTCACCCGGGGGACGGCGGCGGTGGCGGCGGCGCGGCGCGGAAGGCACCCGGACGGGCTCCGGAAGACACCCGGATGGCCGTCGGAAGGCATCCGAACGGGCCTCGGGAGGCAGCCGGACGGGCGCCGGGCGAGCGGCGGAAGAGGCCCCGGTGTGGTCCGAGACGATCCTTACCGAAGCGGGAGAATCGCGACGCACCGCCGACGACCTGCGGTTTCCTCACAGGATCCTCACTTCCGCGCCTACCTGCCGCCGCATCGCGCCGCATAGCCTGCGGGCCCCATGGACTACTGCCACGCGTGCCGGCGGCATCTCAACGGGGCCCTCGCCTGTGCCGGGTGCGGGACCCCCGTCGAGGAACTGCGGTACGAGACCCCCCACGTACCCGTTCCGCCCGCCGAGCCCGAGTACGTCTACGAACTGGACGTCGTCGAGCCGCCGAGGCCCGCCACGGGTGGCCGCCGCGCCGCCCGTACCGCCGCGCGGGGCCGGTCCGCGTCGCGCGGGAGCAGACGGGCGCGGGCGCGCCGGGGGCGTACGGCGCTCCTCGGGACGGTGGGCCTGGTCCTCGCGGCAGGGACGCTGGGCGTGGTGCAGCTGGCCATGGAGGAGCCGGAGGCGAGCGGCGCGGCCACGGCCGTGCAGGAGCAGGAGGTCGTCGAGACCTCGTCGCCGCCCACCCCGGCCGAGACCACCGAGAGCGCCGCACCGCCGGACGGCTCCGGCCCGTCCGCGGTCACGGACGCCCCGAGCACGAACGCGCCCACCCGCGAGCATCAGGTGGACGCGGGATCGGGCACGGGATCGGGCACGGGCTCGGGATCCGGCTCGGGATCCGGCTCGGGATCCGCCTCCGGTTCGGGCTCCGGTACGGGTTCGGGCTCAGGCTCCGGTAAGGGATCCGGCACGGGATCGGGATCCGGCTCGGGCTCCGGCTCCGGTACGGGGGAGGGGCCCGGGGGCGACCCGGCGGAATCGCCGACGCCCACGCGCACGGCGTCCCCGTCCGCCACGCCCGACGTCACGCAGCCCGGCACGCCGACCGCCTCGGGCACGCCGACGGCGACGCCCACGGGCACCGGGCCCACCCCGAGCGGCTCGCCGTCCGGCACGGTGACGGCGGCGCCGCCCGCGAGCCCCACGCCGACCCCGACCCCGACGCCGGAATGCACCCGCTTCCTCTGGTGGTGCGTCTGAGGACGCGCGGAGCCCCTGGACTCTCCTAGACCTGCACCGCGTCCTCGCCGAGCATCCGCTTCAGCAGGTCCCGCAGGAGGGTCCGCTCGACCTCGGTCAGTTCGCCGAGGGGCTCGCGGGCGAAGTCCAGTGACTCGCGCAGCCGCCGGGCGGTGTCCCGGCCCTCGTCCGTGGGGACGGCCAGCTTGACCCGCCGGTCGTCCGGGTCGGGCCGGCGCTCGACCAGGCCGCGGGCCTCCAGGCGATCGACTATCCCCGTGATGTTGGACGGCTCGCACTTCAGCTTCTGGGCGATCCGTCGCATCGGCAGCGGGTCGAGCGAGAGCAGCCCGAGGACCCTGGCCTGCGCGCCGGTCAGCGAGTGCTGAGCGGCCGCCTGCTCGTACTCCTCGTAGTAGCGCGCCACGACCGTGCCGATCAGCTCGACGACTTCGAGGGTCAGGGGGTCCGTGCGTGAGGTGGCCATGGGCTTCATCCTACCCGGATACTTGACAACATGAAATATCAAGGCGCATGGTTGTTTCAGTCAGTGAATCATTTGTGTTCTGAAGCTTTATCTGGAGGCCGTGCTCATGTCCGTTCTTCCCGCGTCCAGCCGTGAGTGGCACCTCGTCGCCCGTCCGCACGGCTGGCCGACCGCCGCGGACTTCGCCCTGCGCGAGACCCCGGTCGCCGAGCCCGCAGAGGGCCGCATCCTCGTGCGCAACCTGCACTTCTCCGTCGACCCGTACATGCGCGGCCGGATGAACGACGTGAAGTCGTACATCCCGCCGTTCAAGCTCGACCAGCCCATGGACGGCGGCGCGGTCGGCGAGGTCGTCGCGTCCAACGCGGAGGGCTTCGCCGTCGGCGACCACGTCCTGCACGGTCTGGGCTGGCGCGAGTACGCGGACGTCCCGGCGCAGCACGCGACCAAGGTCGACCCGGCGCTCGCCCCCCTCTCCGCCTACCTGGGCGTGCTCGGCATGACCGGCCTCACGGCCTACGCGGGTCTCTTCGAGGTCGCCTCCTTCAAGGAGGGCGACACCGTCTTCGTCTCCGGCGCGGCCGGGGCCGTCGGCAGCCAGGTCGGCCAGATGGCGCGCCTCAAGGGCGCCTCCCGGGTCATCGGCTCCGCGGGCTCCGACGAGAAGGTGAAGTTCCTCGTCGAGGAGCTCGGCTTCGACGCGGCCTTCAACTACAAGAACGGCCCGGTCAAGGACCAGCTCCGCGAGGCCGCCCCGGACGGCATCGACGTCTACTTCGACAATGTCGGCGGGGACCACCTCGAAGCCGCCATCTCCTCGCTCAACGTGCACGGCCGCGCCACCATCTGCGGCATGATCGCCCAGTACAACGACACGGAGCCGGTCGCGGGCCCGCGCAACATGGCGATGATCATCGGCAAGCGGCTGCGCCTCCAGGGCGTCCTCGTCGGCGACCACTACGGCCTGCAGAACCAGTTCGTCCAGGAGGTCGGCGGCTGGCTCGGCTCCGGCGAGCTGAAGCACCGCGAGACCTTCGTCGACGGCATCGAGAACGGCGTGGACGCCTTCCTCGGACTGCTGCGCGGGGACAACACCGGAAAGATGATCGTTTCGGTGAACCGCTAGGCTTCCCTCAGCCGTCGCGATCGTGGGCGCGAGTCGCGGCGAACTGACGAAGGAATGACCAGCATGTCCATTCAGCACTCCGACGTTCTCTACACCGCCGTCGCCACCGCCGAGAACGGCCGGGACGGCCGGGTCGCCACCGACGACGGTCAGATCGACGTCGTCGTCAACCCGCCCAAGGCCATGGGCGGCTCCGGCGCCGGCACGAACCCCGAGCAGCTCTTCGCGGCCGGCTACAGCGCCTGCTTCCAGGGCGCGCTGGGCGTCGTCGCGCGCAACGAGAGCGCCGACATCTCGGGCTCGACGGTCACCGCCGAGGTGGGCATCGGCAAGAACGACGACGGCTTCGGCATCATCGTCAAGATCTCGGCGACCATCCCGAACGTGGACGCCGAGACGGCCAAGAGCCTGATCGAGAAGGCCCACCAGGTCTGCCCGTACTCGAAGGCGACCCGCGGCAACATCACCGTAGAGCTCGCCGTCTGAGCTTCGGACCCGCACACTGAGTGAGGGCCGCACCCCGACCGACCGGGGTGCGGCCCTCACCGCGTTCCTCAGTAGGGTGACTCCCATGCGTGATCTCGGGGTGGGTTTCAGATACCTGGTACAGGGCCAGAAGTGGGTCGGCCGGCACGGACGGTGGTTCGGATTCGGGCTGTTGCCCGGGCTCGTGACCCTCGTGCTCTACGTGGGGGCGCTCGTCGGCCTCGGCTACGGCGCCGACGACCTGGCGGCCTGGGTGACGCCGTTCGCCGACGACTGGACCTCGCCCTGGCGCGGGATCTTCCGGGGCACGGTCACCGGCCTCGTCTTCGCCTTCGGGCTGTTCCTCGCGGTCATCACCTTCACCGCCGTGACCCTTCTCGTCGGCCAGCCCTTCTACGAGTCCCTCTCGGAGGAGGTCGACCGCAGCGAGGGCGGCGACGTGCCCGAGTCCGGGCTGCCGCTCTGGCGTGAGCTGTGGATCTCGGCCCGCGACAGCCTGCGGGTCCTGCTGCGGGTCGCGTTCTACGGCATCCTGCTCTTCGCCTGCGGTTTCATCCCGGTGATCGGCCAGACCGTCGTCCCCGTCCTCGGTTTCTGCGTCTCCGGCTTCTTCCTCACCCAGGAGCTCGCGTCCGTCGCCCTCCAGCGCCGGGGCGTCGAGCTCAAGGAACGTCTCGCGCTGCTGCGCGGCCGCCGCATGGTCACCCTGGGCTTCGGCGTGCCGCTGACCCTCTCCTTCCTGGTGCCGTTCGTCGCGGTCTTCCTGATGCCGGGAGCCGTCGCCGGAGCCACCCTCATGGCCCGCGACCTGCGCGGCGAGACGGCCGGCGGGGATCGGGACGGCGACTCCCGAGGCGACTCCCAGGGAAATGATCAAGAGCGCGGCAACCTTCCGTCCTCCGGTGGCGACCAGGGGGTGCAGCACCTCCCCCACTGAGGAAAGAGCACCATGACGTCACACAAGCGGAAGACGGGCCGCCGCCGCGCGGTCGTCGGCGGCCTGAGCGCCCTCGGCATCACCGGCGCGGCCATCGTCACCACCACCCTGCTCGCCCCCGCGGGCGCGGCGACGGCGGCCGCCTGGCCGCAGGCCAAGGGCAGTACGCCGGTCGCCACGACCATCGAGGTCTCGGGCACCTACGACGGCAAGCTCAAGCGCTTCTCCGGCACCGGTGAGCTCGGCTCCGACGGGCAGAGCGAGAGCCAGCAGCCGCTCTTCGTCCTCAAGGACGGCGCGACCCTCAAGAACGTGATCATCGGCACCCCCGCCGCCGACGGGGTCCACTGCCTCGGCAGCTGCACCCTGCAGAACGTCTGGTGGGAGAACGTCGGCGAGGACGCCGCCACCTTCAAGGGCACCGCGAAGACGGCGGTGTACGCGGTCCACGGCGGCGGCGCGAAGGGCGCGTCCGACAAGGTCTTCCAGTTCAACGGCGCGGGCAAGCTGGTCGTGACCAAGTTCCAGGTCTCCGACTTCGGCAAGCTGGTCCGCTCCTGCGGCAACTGCAAGAAGCAGTACCCCCGCACGATCCTGATCAACGACGTCGACATCACCACGCCCGGCAAGTCGATCGTCGGCGTCAACGCCAACTACGGCGACACCGCGAGCCTGCGGAACGTCCGGATCCACGGCGACGCCAAGAAGAAGATCAAACCGTGCACCCGCTTCACCGGCAACGACACCGGCAAGGAGCCGAAGGAGATCGGCACGGGACCGGACGGCACCACCTGCCGCTACGCGGCCGGAGACCTCTCCTACGACTGATCCGGCGACAGCCCCCGGTCCTCGGGCTCCTCAGCCTTCGAGGACCGGGTGCAGTTCGGGCCGCGCGGCCCACCAGTCGCGGCAGGAGGCGAGCCCGCCGCGATCAGGTCGTAGTGCATCTTCCGGTCGGCCACCCGGTGCCGCAGCGAGTGATGAAGCGATCCTGAGGAGTGCTGTGAGTCGCAGGCTGGACAGTATGTGGAAGCCGAACGCACGGTGACAACTGGAACGAATGTTCCGGTGCCGGATCGTGGGGCGGTGATCGTACGGTGATCGTCATGCAGCTCCGGTACTCCTTGCGCCTCTACCCTGCTGATCACCGAAGCGAAGAGGACCGCCGAACGGTCCTGGCTCGGCGAGGTCTCGGCCGTCGTCCTGCGGCAGTCGTTGCGGGACCTGGATACCGCGTACCGGAACTTTTTCGACGGCCTCAAGGGCAAGCGCCCGCGAATGGGCGCACCCCGGTTCAAGAGCCGGAAGGACGATCGGCAGGCTGTCCGGTTCACCGCGAACGCGAAGTGGAAGATCACTCCTGGCGGGGATCTGTCGCTCCCGAAGGTCGGGGACGTGCGGGTCAAGTGGTCCCGTGCACTGCCGTCGGCGCCGTCCACGGTGACGGTGATCAAGGACGCGGCCGGGCGATACTTCGCGTCGTTCGTGGTGGTGACCGATCCGGCCTCGCTGCCGGAGGTGGAACCGGTCGTCGGTATCGACCTGGGGCTCGGGCACTTCGCGGTCCTCTCGGACGGTACGAAGGTCGACGCTCCGCGGTTTCTTCGGCGGGCGGAGAAGAAGCTCAAGAAGGCCCAGCGGAACCTGAACCGTAAGGCGAAGGGCTCGAACAACCGGGACAAGGCCAGAGTCAAGGTCGCCCGCGCGCATGCGCGGGTGGCCGACGCGCGGCGTGAGTTCCACCACCAGCTCTCCACGAAGGCCATCCGCGAGAACCAAGCGGTGGCCGTGGAGGACCTGGCGGTGAATGGGCTCGCCCGTACGCGTCTGGCCAAGTCCGTGCACGACGCCGGATGGGCCGCGTTCGTGACGATGCTGGAGTACAAGGCCGCCCTGTACGGCCGGACCTTCATCCGTATCGGACGCTTCGAGCCCACCATCCAGGTCTGCTGCGTATGCGGGACCAAGGACGGTCCCAAACCCCTGCACATCCGTGTGTGGGAGTGCCAGGGCTGCGGAACCGTCCTCGACCGGGACATCAACGCGGCGATCAACATCGCCAAGGCCGCCGGACTGGCGGTGTCAGCCTGTCGAGCGCAGGTAAGACCGGTACGCGTACCGGCACAGCGCGGCGAAGCAGGAACCCACCGAGACGGTCAGCCGACCGTGGCAGGAATCCCCGCCCTTTAGGGGGGAGCGGAAGTCAATACCGGTACGTGGTCCATACTGCAGCGGCTCCGGTGCGTACGCGCTGGGCCTGAGCGCCCCGTACCACGGATCAACGGCCGCCCGGTTTCCTCGTGCTCAGCCGACCTCGGCGAGTACGTACCCCGGCTCCGACCCGCCCGCGTCCGCGAGCCGCTCGCCGTCCGGGCCCCAGGTCCCGGCCCGGCCGACGGCCACCCCGTCCTCGTTGGCCCCGAGGGCGTTGCCGAGGACCACGGACAGGCCGAAGTCCCGGGCCCGCACCGGATACACCGTCTCGAACGAGTCGTTGTCGGCGGAGAGCACCGAACTCGCCAGATACACCGTGCACTTGTCGGCGACGGCCCGCTCGGCAAGCCCGGGGAAGCGGTTGTCGTAGCAGGTGGCCAGGGCGAACCGGACCCCGTCGAGCGCGAAACGCCCGTCGACGGCGCCCGGCGCGAAGACCTCCGCCTCGATCCCGTACAAGTGCTGCTTGTCGTAACGGGCGAGGAGGCCGCCGTCCGGCCCGATGACCAGCGAGGTGACCCCGGTCCGCCCGTCGGCCGTCCGCACAGGACCGTTGACCACGGCCGCCGCCGAGACCTCCCGGCAGGCCTCCCGTACGGGTTCGAGCCGGGGGTCGTCCTCGGCGAGGACGAGGCCGGGCGTGTCCCGGATCAGGGACGGCTCGTACCCGCTCAGACAGAGCTCGGCGAAGACGACCACCCGGGCCCCCTCGGCCCCGGCGGCCCGGACGAGCCCGGCGATCGTACGGACGTTGGCGTCGATGTCCCCGGCGACCGGGGCGAACTGGGTGGCTGCGACGATCATGCCCCCATCATCCCGCCCGCCCGCCGCGCGGGAACCCCCGGGAGCCCCGCAGTGCCTCCGCCGTCTCCCGGAGCTGCTCCAGGAAGGCGGTCGCCGCCACGGTCGGGACCGGTGGGGTCGCGGCGCAGATCCGGCGGTACGGGACGTCGTCCGGGTGGATCGTGACCAGCGTGACGTCCCGCCGTACGGCCGCCGCCGCGAGCGCCGGTACGAGGGTGATGCCCAGCCCCGCGGCGACCGCCCCGAGCTTGGCGATCCAGTCGTGCGCCATCAGTCCGGTGCGCGGCCGGAACCCGGCGGCGACGGCCGGCCGGAAGAGGGTGTCCTCCAGGCGCTCGGCACCGACGATCCACTCCTCGTCGGCGAGCTCGGCAAGCCGCACCGCCCGCCGCCCCGCGTGCGGATGGCCGCGCTCCAGGGCCACCAGCATCGGCTCGTCGAGGAGGTGTTGGAGCGTCACGCCCTCCGGCGGGGGAGTGCCGAGGGCCGGGCTGACCACCGTCAGGTCCTGCTCCCCGGCGGCGAGTTGCGCCAGGTGCTTCACCGACGGGCCCTCGGTGCGGGTGACGGCCACGCCCGGATGCCGGGTGCGGAAGGCGGCCTGGGCGCGGGGGACGAGCGCCGCGTTGGCGCTGGAGAACGAACCGAGCCGGAGCAGCCCGCCCTCCAGGGTCCGCAGCGCCTCCAGTTCGGCCCGGGCCGCGACCAGCCGGTCGCGCACCGCCTCGGCGTGCGGCAGCAGCACCCGGCCCGCCTCCGTCAGCCGCACCCCGCGCGGCAGCCGCTCGAACAGCGCCGCACCCGTCTCGTCCTCCAGGGACTGGACCTGGCGGGAGACCGCGGACTGGGTGTAGCCGAGGGCGCGGGCGGCGCCCTCATCGGCGAGGCGCTGGCCCTCGCAGGCTCCCTCGGTCTGCCCCGCGAACTCGCGCTGCGCACCCTCGCCGCGGGCCCGCTCGCCGGCGCCGTCGGCCGCGCCACCGCCACGGGCGTGCACTTCCCCGTCGCGCTCGCCGCGAAGGACGTCGCCCTGGCCACGGCGGCCGCGAAACTGCCCGTCCTGGAGGCCGTCCACACGGCCCTGACCGCGGACCCGGCCCTGCGCGACCGGGACCTGGCGGCCGTAATCCGCTAGCGGGCGACCGGTGTTGGGCCCCTACACTCCGGTGCATGCGGGATCGCGCGGTCCCGCGAGGGTGCGGGGCCGTGGCAGAGCACGGTCGATTGCGGAGCCGGGTGGTGGAGGTCCTCACGCCCGGGGAGAGCGGCCGGTCGCCGGACCTGGCGGTCGAGTCTCGCGGGTTCGAATCCCGTCGGCCCCGCACCCGAACCCCGGCTCAGGCCTGAGGGGTTTCCCCGCGCAGCAGTCGCAGGAAGTCCCGGAAGGCGGCCGGCATGTCCACCGCCGCCGGGTCGAGCAGCCACTGGTACTGGAGCCCGTCCACCACCGCCGTCAGGATCGGCGCCGCCTCCTCGGGGGTGAGCCCGCTCGGTAGCCGTTCGCCGAACTCCAGGCGCAGCACGTCCGCCATGCTCGCCCGCACCTGCCCGTACCGCTCGGTGAAGAACTCCCGCGCCGGGTGCCCGTCCGTGACGCTCTCGCCGAGCAGGGCGGAGAAGGTCTGCACGATCCCCGGTCGCATCGCGTTGTACTCGACGAGGGACTCCATCAGGTCGAGCCGCCAGTTCTCGCGGTCCCGGCCGCCGCTCGTGTCCCAGCGGTCGCGCTCCTCCAGGACCGCGATGAGCAGCGCCTCCTTCGTCGGGAAGTAGTGCAGCAGCCCCTGCTGGGTCAGCCCGACGCGCTCGGCGACGGAGCCGAGGGTGGCGCCCCGGTAGCCGCGCTCGGCGATCACTTCGAGAGCGGCGCGCAGGATCTCCACGCGTCGCTCCTCGCTCCTGGCCCGCACCATCGCCTCGGCCCCTCTCCTGACGTCTTCCCGAGACCGTACCGCTCCGCCGAAAATAACGGAATCATAACGTCACCTACCGATCTACAGGTAAGTGGGTGCACGATGGGGCCATCGGGGTACGTCAATGAGGAGGTACGGCCATGGCGGAGACGACCACGGGCATCGGCGCGGAGAACATCAGCGCCGAATCCATCAGGGAAGCGGCCGTCGAGGCGGCGCTCGCCGAGCTCGACCTGGACACCAAAGCCCGGCTGCTCGGCGGCCAGGACATGTGGTCCCTGCCCGCGCTGCCGGAGATCGGGCTGAGCTCCCTGGTCATGTCCGACGGTCCCATCGGCGTCCGCGGCGTCCGCTGGACCGCCGACGACCCGTCCGTCGCCCTGCCGTCGCCGACCGCGCTCGCCGCCGCCTGGGACCCCGCGCTCGCCCGCCGCGCCGGCCGCCTCCTCGCGCAGGAGGCCCGCCGCAAGGGCGTCCACGTCCTCCTCGCGCCCACCGTCAACCTGCACCGCACGCCGCTCGGCGGCCGCCACTTCGAGGCGTACAGCGAGGACCCGTACCTCACCGGCGAGATCGGCACCGGCTACGTCCAGGGCGTCCAGGACGGCGGCGTCGGCACCACGGTCAAGCACTTCGTCGCCAACGACGCCGAGACCGACCGCTTCACCGTCGACAACAAGATCGCCGCGCGCCCCCTCCGCGAGCTCTACCTCGCCCCCTTCGAGGCCATCGTCAAGAACGCCCACCCCTGGGGCATCATGACCGCCTACAACCAGGTCAACGGCGTGACGATGACCGAACACCGCCACCTCGTCAACGAGGTCCTGCGCGGCGAGTGGGGCTTCGACGGCTACAACGTCTCCGACTGGATGGCCGCCCGCTCCACCACCGGCGACATCGAGGGCGGCCTCGACGTCGCCATGCCCGGCCCCGTCACCGTCTACGGCGAGGCCCTCGCCGCCGCCGTCCGCGCCGGCGAGGTCGAGGAGTCCACCGTCGACGCGGCCGTACGCAACGTCCTGCGGCTCGCCGCCCGCGTCGGCGCCCTTGAAGGCGCCCCGGCGGTCGTCACCGAGCACCCGGCCGCCATCGACGGCGACGCCCTCGCCCGCGAGATCGCCCGCCGCGGCTTCGTCCTCGTCCGCAACGAGAACGCGGCCCTGCCCCTGAAGAGCGGCACCGTCGCCCTCTCCGGCGCCGGCGCCCGCGACGCCCGCGTCCTCGGGGGCGGCTCCGCCCAGGTCTTCCCCGAGCACATCGTCTCCCCGCTCGCCGGCCTCACCGCCGCCCTGCCCGACGGCGCCCTCACCTTCACCATCGGCGCCGACCCCAGCGACGAACTCGCCCCCGCCGATCAGGGCTTCACCCTCCGCGCCCGCTGCCGCGACGCCGAGGGCCGACTCCTCGGCGAGGGCTCCCTGCCCAACGGCCAGGTCCAGTGGATCGGCGACGACCTGCCCGCCGGCGTCACCCACGACACCCTCGCCTCCATCGAGGTCCTCGGCACCTTCACCCCGCGCGAATCCGGCGAGCACGCCTTCGGCACCCGCGGCCTCGGCGCCTTCACCCTCTCCGTCGGCGGCGTCACCGTCTTCGACGGCGTCCAGGTGATGGGCCCCGAGAGCGACCCCTTCGAGGCCTTCTTCGGCTCCCCGGTCGAGCGCGCCAAGGTCGCGCTCACCGCGGGCGAGACCGTCGAGGTCTCCCTGCGCCACACCCTGAGCAAGGAGTTCGCGGCCCCGCTGGCGGCCGTCATGTTCTCCTTCGTCCACCTCGGTCCGCGCCGTGACCCCGACGAACTGATCGCCGAAGCCGTCGAGGCCGCCCGCGCCGCCGACACCGCCGTCGTGGTCGTCGCCACGACCGAGCGCGTCGAGTCCGAGGGCTTCGACCGCAAGGACCTCGCCCTGCCCGGCCGCCAGGACGAGCTCGTCCGGGCCGTCGCCGCCGCCAACCCGAACACCGTCGTCGTCGTCAACGCCGGCTCCCCGGTCGAGATGCCGTGGCGCGAGGACGTGGCCGCGATCCTGCTCAGCTGGTTCCCCGGCCAGGAGGGCGGCGACGCCCTCGCCGACGTCCTCACCGGCGCCGAGGAGCCGGGCGGCCGCCTCCCCACCACCTGGCCCGCCGTCCTCGCCGACGTCCCCGTCACCGAGGTCACCCCCACCGAGGGCGCCCTCGACTACACGGAGGGCGTCTTCATCGGCTACCGCGCCTGGGACAAGGCCGGCGCCGTCCCCGCGTACGCCTTCGGCCACGGCCTCGGCTACACCACCTGGGCGTACGACTCCCTGACCGCCGGCCAGGAGACGGTCACCGTCCGGCTCACCAACACCGGCGACCGCACCGGCCGCGAGGTCGTCCAGATCTACCTGGCGCCCGCCGCCACTGTGCCGATGGGCGCGCAGAGCGCGACCCACGAGCGCCCGGTGCGCTGGCTGGTCGCCTTCGCGAGCGTCGAGGCCGCGCCCGGCGAGACCGTCGAGACCGAGATCGCGCTGCCCCGCCGCGCCTTCGAGATCTGGGACGAGGAGAAGAACGACTGGGCCTTCGTCCCCGGCCTCTACGAGGTCGTGGCCGCGCACTCCCTGACGGACGCGCGCCTGACCGCCACCCTGGAGATCTGACCGCGCGATCCCCCCGACCGGGCCCCGGGACGGCACCTGACAACCGTCCCGGGGCTCCTCACTCCTTCGTGATCCGCCGGTACGCGAGCTCCGCGAGCCGCGCCTGGCCGTCCCTGCTCGGATGGAACCAGTCCCACGGGCTCAACTGCCCGCCGTCGAAACGGAAACCGAAGACCGCCCCGTCGTCGTACCGGCAGCGCTCGTCCTCGGCGCAGACCTCCTCCAGGACCCTGTTGTACGCCACCACCCGCGCCCGCACCGTCGTCCGCCGCCGCTCCGCCGCCGGACCCAGGTCCTCCGCGTCCGCCAGCATCGAGCCGCAGATCCCCAGCTTCCACGCCCTCAGACCCGCCGGGCTGAGCCGCCCGGTCGACCACAGGTGCTTCAGGTCCGGCACGCTCGACACGTACACCTGCGCCTTCGGCGCGCCCGCCCGCAGCCGGGCGAGCGCCGTCTCGAAGGACAAGCGGAAGTCCGCGACCGGGGTCATGAGTTCCGGCGTGGGCCGGCAGGCGTCGTTGGCGCCCATCATCACCGTCACGAGCTCCGGCTTCTCGGCCGCCGCCCCCGCCATCTGCTCCGGCAGCTCCGCCATCCGCGCCCCCGTCCGCGCCAGGTTCCAGCTGCGGGCGGCCACCTTCTCCGGTCCGAGCAGCCGCAGCGCCAGGCTGTTGACGGCCCTGTCCGTCCCGGTCGCCCAGGACACCTCGGGGCAGTCCGCCAGGACCGCGCAGGCGTCGAAGGCGCGGGTGACGGAATCGCCGACCGCGGCGACGGAGCCGGGGGAGACGTCCCACAGGGACGTCGGACTGGGCGCGGGCTTCGGAGTCGGCGTGGACTTCGGAGTCGGCGTCGGAACCGGAGCCACCGCGTCAGGCCCTTCGGCCGTACAGCCGAAGAGAACCCCCGCGCACAACAGCGCCGCCGTGGCACGGAAAGTGACACGGCGTGCGGTACGGAAAGTGCCTCGACCGCGCATCCCCGGGCCCTCCTTCGGCGTCCTGCCGGGTGAAAGGTTCGTGTCCACCGGCTTCCGGACCGACCGTACGTCACACCGATGACGGTGCGGCACGGTAGCTTTTCCCCCGTCGAACCAGAGGCGCCTTCGCCGACGGGCTCCGGTAAATTACCTCACGTCACATACTGTCCCCTTTTTGATGGTTTGCGACGTTTTACTCCCGGATGCTGTTAACTGAGGCCGCTGGGAAGGCGAACCTCGTCCCACACTGGAGGTCCCGGTGACGACACGTGGAGTCCTGTACGTACACTCCGCACCGCGCGCGCTGTGCCCGCACGTCGAATGGGCGGTCGCGGGTGTCCTCGGTGTGCGGGTCCAGCTCGACTGGATCCGCCAGCCGGCGTCCCCCGGCACCTGGAGAGCCGAGTTCTCCTGGAAGGGGCAGACCGGCACCGCCTCCAGACTCGCCTCCGCGCTGCGCGGCTGGCAGATGCTCCGCTTCGAGGTGACCGCGGAACCCTGCCCCACCGCCGAGGGCGAGCGCTACAGCGCCACCCCCGACCTGGGGATCTTTCACGCCGTCACCGGCATGCACGGGGACATCCTGATCCCCGAGGACCGGCTGCGCGCCGCCCTGGCGCGTTCCCTCCAGGGCGAGACACAGCTGGAGGCCGAGGTCGCCAAACTCCTCGGCAAGCCCTGGGACGACGAACTGGAGCCCTTCCGGTACGCGGGCGAGGGCGCCCCGGTCCGCTGGCTTCACCAGGTCGTCTGATGGGCTTCACCCGCGCGTCGTAGAAGGGGACGTGGGCGACGGCCGCACCGTCCGGCCTGTCGTACGCGACGGCCTCCTCGTCACCTTCGCCGAGAGCGCCGCGACGACGCCGAACCGGCTCGTCGCGCACGCCCTGAAGGACGGCCGGCCGGCAGGGGTGCACAAGGACGACGGCCAGTTGATGGCCTTCGCCGCCGCGCCCGGCGGCCGCGTCGTCCTCAACCAGGTCCTGGTCGCGGGCGAACCGGCCGCGCTCGCCCTGCGCTGACCCGGACCACGACGAAGGCCCGCCCCCGGTGCCGGGGGCGGGCCTTCGTCGTCAGGCGTGGATCAGACGTGACGTCAGATCGTGCGGAACGCCAGGACCACGTTGTGGCCGCCGAAGCCGAAGCTGTTGTTGATCGCGGCGATCGTGCCCTGGGGGAGCTCGCGGGGCTCGCCGCGGACGATGTCCGCGTCGACCTCGGGGTCCATGTCGTCGAGGTTGATCGTCGGCGGGGCCAGGCGGTTGTGGAGCGCCAGGACCGTCGCGACGGTCTCGATGCCGCCCGCGCCGCCCAGGAGGTGACCGGTCATCGACTTGGTCGCGGAGATCGCGACGTGGTCGAGGTCGTCGCCCAGGACCTTCCGCAGCGCCTTGATCTCGGCGACGTCACCCTGCGGCGTCGACGTGGCGTGCGCGTTGAGGTGGACGACCTCGGACGGCTTGAGGTCCGTCGAGTCGAGCAGGTTCTGCATCGCGGCGGCGATGCCCCGGCCGGTCGGCTCGGGCTGCGCGATGTGGTGGCTGTCGGCCGACAGGCCCTGGCCGAGGACCTCGCAGTAGATGCGCGCGCCGCGCGCCTTCGCGTGCTCCTCGGACTCCAGGATCACGACGCCCGCGCCCTCGCCGAGGACGAAGCCGTCCCGGCCGGTGTCGTACGGACGCGAGGCCTTCGTCGGCTCGTCGTTGTTCTTGGACATCGCCATCATGTTGGCGAAGGCGGCGATCGGCAGCGGGTGGATCGCGGCCTCGGTACCGCCGGCCACGACCACGTCGGCCCGGCCGGTACGGATCATCTCGACCGCGTAGCCGATGGCCTCGGCACCCGACGCGCACGCGGAGACCGGGGTGTGGACGCCCGCCCGGGCGTTCACCTCCAGACCCACGTTGGCGGAGGGGCTGTTCGGCATGAGCATGGGCACGGTGTGCGGGGAGACGCGGCGAACGCCCTTCTCCTTCAGCACGTCGTACTGGTCGAGCAGCGTGGTGACACCGCCGATGCCGGAGGCGATGACGGAACCGAGCCGCTCGGGCGCGATCTTGGCGCCCGACGCGTCAGCGTCTGATGTCTCAGCGCCGGCGGGGGCGGTGTAGCCCGCGTCGGCCCAGGCCTCGCGGGCCGCGATCAGCGCGAACTGCGCCGAGCGGTCCAGCTTGCGGGCGAGCGGGCGGGGCAGGACGTCACCGGGTTCGACGGCGATCGACGCGGCGATCTTGACGGGCAGCTCCGCGAAGCGCTCGCCCTCCAGGGGCCTCACGCCGGAGCGCCCCGCGAGAAGGCCTTCCCAGGTCGACGCGGAGTCGCCACCCAGCGGTGTGGTTGCGCCGATACCGGTAACGACCACGGTGCGATTGGTCGAGCTCACAGGAATTCGTTCTCCATGTGTGTGATGGTCGGAATACGGCGCCACCGCCGGGTGGCGGACCGAGTCAGCAGGGGCCGAATCAGGCCTGGTGCTTCAGGATGTAGTCGGCAGCGTCGCCGACCGTCTTGAGGTTCTTGACGTCCTCGTCCGGGATCTTGACCTCGAAGCGCTCTTCGGCGGCGACGACGACCTCGACCATGGACAGGGAGTCGACGTCCAGGTCGTCGGTGAAGGACTTGTCCCACTGGACGTCCTCGGTCGGGATGCCGGCGATCTCGTTGACGATCTCAGCGAGACCCTCGACGACCTGCTCCTGGGTGAAGGCCATGGTGGCGCTCCTTCTGTGATTGCTTCGGTAAAAGGGCTTCCGGAAGGATCCGGGTGCCTAGGGGAGGGTAACGACCGTCGCGGCGTAGACGAGACCCGCCCCGAAGCCGATGACGAGCGCGGTGTCGCCGCTCTTCGCCTTTCCGGTCGCCAGGAGCCGCTCCATTGCGAGCGGGATCGAGGCGGCCGAGGTGTTGCCGGTGGTCTCCACGTCACGGGCGACCGTGACGTGCTCCGGCAGCTTCAGAGTCTTCACCATCGAGTCGATGATCCGCATGTTCGCCTGGTGCGGGATGAAGACGTCCAGGTCGTCCGCCGTGATGCCGGCGGCGTCCAGGGCCTGCTGGGCGACCTTCGCCATCTCGAAGACGGCCCAGCGGAAGACCGCCTGACCCTCCTGCGTGATGGCGGGGAACTTGATCTCGCCGGCCTCGTTGAGGGGCAGCTTCGAGACGTCGCCGACGTGGAACTCGTTCCACGGCACGGTCTGCTTGATCGTCTCGGACTTGTCGCCCTCGGAGCCCCAGACGGTCGGGCCGATGTGCGGCTCGTCCGAGGGGCCGACGATCACGGCACCGGCGCCGTCGCCGAACAGGAAGGCCGTCGCGCGGTCCTCCAGATCCGTCAGGTCGCTGAGCCGCTCCACGCCGATGACGAGGACGTACTCCGCGGAACCCTCGACGATCATGCCCTTGGCGAGGGTCAGGCCGTAGCCGAAGCCCGCGCAGCCGGCGGAGATGTCGAACGCGGCCGGGTTCCCGGCGCCGACCTTGTCGGCGATCTCGGTGGCCACGGCCGGGGTCTGCTTGAAGTGCGACACCGTGGAGACGATGACGGCACCGATCTGCTCCGGGGTGATACCGGCGTCGGCGATGGCCTTGCCGGAGGCCTCCACCGACATGGCGGTGACGGTCTCCTCCGGGGAGGCCCAGTGGCGGGTGGAGATGCCGGAGCGCGAGCGGATCCACTCGTCGGACGAGTCGATCGTCTCGAGGATCACCTCGTTCGGCACGACCCGGGTCGGACGGTAGCCGCCGACACCCAGGATCCGCGCGTACGGGGCGCCCTTGCTGGGCTTGATCTTCGACATGCTTCTCGACACTCCTTCTCAGACGGCCGCGTGCTGGGCGATGAGCGTACGGGCCGCGTCGAGGTCGTCGGGGGTCTTGAGGGCGACCGTGGCCACGCCCGGCAGGGCGCGCTTGGCGATGCCGGTGAGGGTGCCGCCGGGGCATACCTCGATCAGGGCGGTCGCGCCGAGCTCCTGGAAGGTCTCCATGCACAGGTCCCAGCGGACCGGGTTCGCGACCTGGCCGACCAGGCGCGCGAGGACCTCGGCGCCGGTGGCGACGGTCCGCCCGTCCTTGTTGGAGACGTACGTCACGGCCGGGTCCGCCGGGGACAGCTCGGCGGCCGCCTCCTCCAGCTTCGCCACCGCGGGCGCCATGTGGTGCGTGTGGAACGCGCCGGCGACCTTGAGCGCCACGACCCGGCGCACGCCCTCCGGCTTGTCCGCGTCCAGGGCGGCCAGCTGCTCCAGCGTGCCGGCGGCCACGATCTGGCCCGCGCCGTTCACGTTGGCCGCGGTCAGGCCGAGCTTCTCCAGGTGCGGGACGGTCACCTCGGGGTCGCCGCCGAGCAGCGCCGACATGCCGGTCGCGGTGACCGCGGCGGCCTCGGCCATCGCGAGACCACGGGTGCGTACGAGACGCAGCGCTGCGGTGTCGTCGAGGACGCCCGCGAACGCGGCGGCGGTGAACTCGCCGACGCTGTGACCGGCGACGACGCCGGGCGTCACGTCACCGAGGGCCGCCGCCGAGAGCAGGCCGGCGGCGACGAGCAGCGGCTGCGCCACGGCGGTGTCACGGATCTCGTCCGCGTCGGCCTTCGTGCCGTAGTGAACGAGGTCGAGCCCGATGGCCTCGGACCACGCCGCGATGCGGTCGGAGGCACCGGGGAGTTCGAGCCAGGGAGTCAGGAAGCCGGGCGTCTGGGCGCCTTGGCCGGGAGCGACGAGTACGAGCACCCTCACACTCTCTCTTGCGGACGGCTCCCGGCGCCCGTGAGGACAAGGACGAAGAACCGTCGGGGGAATTGTTGGTCTTCGACAAAAGTCTAGGACTGGGTATCCCCGTCGGCCAAGCGCCCCAGAATGAGTGCGATCCGCAGCGTGAACGCCGAGCGGACATCGGAGGGTGACCACCCGGTGACGTCGGTCACACGTCGAAGCCGGTAGCGCACGGTGTTGGGGTGCACGAACAACATCCGCGCCGCGCCTTCGAGGCTGCTCGCCTGCTCCAGGTAGACACTCAGCGTCTCCAGGAGCGCCGAGCCCGCCTCCTCCAGCGGTCTGTAGATCTCCTCCACCAGCTGGTCGCGGGCCGAAGGGTCGGAGGCGATGGCGCGCTCCGGGAGGAGATCGTCCGCCAGGACCGGACGGGGCGCGTCCTGCCAGGCGGTGCAGGCCTTGAGACCGGCCGCCGCGGCCTGCGCGGAGCGGGTCGCCGCCAGCAGGTCGGGGACGACGGGACCGGCCACGACCGGCCCCTGCGCGTACGGGCCGATCAGCGACTTCGCCACGGCGAGCGGATTGTCGTTCCCGCCGGCGATGACGACGAGCCGGTCGCCGAGGACACCGGTGAGGACCTGGAGCTTGGCGTGCCGCGCGGCCCGCCGGATCGCCTCCACGGTCAGCTCGCTGTCCCCGTCGGGGGCGGTGCCGAGGATCACGCAGACGTGATCCGGAGAGTTCCAGCCGAGGGCGGCGGCCCGGGAGACGGCACCCTCGTCGGCCTCGCCGGAGAGCACCGCGTTCACCACGAGCGACTCCAGGCGCGCGTCCCACGCGCCCCGGGCCTCGGCGGCCTGCGCGTACACCTGGGCGGTGGCGAAGGCGATCTCCCGGGCGTAGACGAGCAGCGCCTCCCGGAGCACGGACTCGTCGCCGGGGGCGGCGACCTCGTCGATCGCCGACTCCATGACCTCGATCGTGGTGCGGACCATCTCCACGGTCTGGCGCAGGGTGATGGCCCGGGTCAGCTCGCGGGGCGCGGTACCGAAGACGTCCGTCGAGATCGCCTGCGGCGTCTCGGGGTGCCGGAACCACTCGGTGAACGCGGCGATACCGGCCTGGGCGACCAGACCGATCCACGAACGGTTCTCCGGCGGCATCGCCCGGTACCACGGCAGCGTCTCGTCCATGCGGGCGATGGCGCCGGCGGCGAGCCTCCCGGAGGACTGTTCGAGGCGCTTCAGGGTCGCGGCGTGCGGATGAGCGGCGTTCGTGGGTTCTGGCACGGGGACAAGACTGCCTTATCAGGGCGCCGACATGCGGGGGCGGGGCGGATTCGCCTGCGGCGACCCGGCCGGTCGGAGTGGGCTCCGACCCCGGCGACCGGGCCGGATGCGGGGCCGGTCACGCTCCGGCGGTCCCGACGGGGCCCGGGGCCCGGCGGTCCCGACGGGGCCCGGGGCCCGTGCCGGATACCGTAAGGGCGTGACGCGTATCCAGCGGGCAGCCACGCGGTACCCCGGAGGGGATTCCACGGCCGGCATCGAGACCCGGCACGCCTTCTCCTTCGGGTCGCACTACGACCCCGACAACCTCCGCTTCGGCGCGCTCCTCGCCTGCAACGAGGAGCGGCTCGCGCCCGGCGCGGGCTTCGACGAGCATCCGCACAGCCACACCGAGATCGTCACCTGGGTCGTCGAGGGCGAGCTCACCCACCACGACACGGCCGGTCACACCACGGTCGTCCGCCCCGGCGACCTGCAGCGGCTCGGCTCCGCCGGGGGCGTCCGGCACGTCGAGCGCAACGACGCCGACGTGCCCCTGGTCTTCGTGCAGATGTGGCTCGCGCCGCTGGTGCCGGGCGGGGAGCCCACGTACGAGGTGGTGCGCGCGCTCGACGGCGCGTACGACCTGCCGGAGGCGGACGCGCGGCTGCACGTCCTGCGTACGGCGGCCGGCGAGCGCACCGACGTACCGGCCGCCGACTTCGCGTACGTCCACCTGGTCAGGGGGACGGTCCGGCTCGACGGCGACGGCGACGGCGACGGCGACGGTGACGGCGGCGAGCTCGGTCCCGGCGACGCCGCCCGGATCACCGATGCCGAAGGCCGCACCCTCGTCGCGACGACCGATGCGGAGGCCCTGATCTGGGAGATGAAGGACTGGCGCAAGGGCCTGGGCTGAGCCTTCAGGCGAGCGCGCTCTTCGCCTTCCACTGCGCCCAGCTCAGGTTCCACGCCCCGTAGCCGTTGCCCTCCGCGACCGTGCCCTTGGTGTCGCGGCCGGTGATCTCGAAGGGGTCGCCGACGTTCACCTGGGCGTAGAACGACGAGGCGTTCCCGTCGCTCATGCCGATGCAGCCGGAGCTCTTGTTGGCCTTGCCGAAGTACGCCGCGTTCCACGGGGCCGCGTGCGCGTACATGCCCGACCAGGTCAGCCGCATCGAGTAGTCGACCATCTTGTCGTAGGCGTCGCCGAGGCCCACCGTCTCCGAGTTCATGTTGATGGTGCCCTCCTTCGCCATCAGGACGGCCGTGCCCCGCCAGGACCGCTTGTCGCCGCCCGGGGTGCCGCCGGAGACGGGGATCGTGCGCACCGCGCGACCGTCCCGCTCCAGGGTCAGCTTCTGCCGGTCCAGGTCGACCTTGACGACCTGCGCGGCGCCGACGGTGAAGCCGGTCCTGTAGTCCCGTACGAACCAGCCGCCGCCCGAGTCGGTGCCGTCGAGGTCCGCTTCCAGGGTGACCTTCGTGCCCGGCTTCCAGTACTCCCGGGGTCGCCAGTCCGCCCGGTCACGGCCCGAGTAGTCCTTCACCCAGCCCCAGGAGCCCTCGGTGGCGTTCGACGTGGTGACCTTCAGCTGCCGCTCCACGTCCGCCTTCCGCGTCACCGGCAGGTCGAAGACGATCGACAGGGGATGCCCGACGCCCACCGTCGTGTTCTTGCCGGGCGCCAGGGTCAGCTTGTTGACCTCCTCCGGCTCCGGCGTCGCGAAGGAGGACCGGGTGGTGGCCTCCTTGCCGTCGGCGGTACGGGAGGTCACCTCCACCGTGTACGAGGTGCCCGGCACCGCCTTGCGGTCCGACGTCCAGCTCGTCCCGCCCGAACTCGTACGCCCGGTGAGGACCACGCCCTCCGCGTCGGCGACCTTCACCGTCGCGAGCGTGCCGCCCGAGGCGGTCACCGAGACCGGCCGACCGGCCACCGGGTCCACGACCGTCACCTGCGCCGGGGACGCCGCCGATGTCGGGGCCTGCGACGTCGACGAGCCGCCGGGGCCGCTCGCCGCCTGGGCGGAGCAGGCGGTGAGCGAGACGCCCAGCGCGACGGCCGCGAGCACGGAACGGGACGGACGGGTCGAGCGGGTCGATGACGACGTGCGTATCGGCAGCACGGAAGACCTCCGCGGTGAGGGAAGAAGGTGGGATGTTCCGGACTGTAAGCCGCCCGGCCGTCCCGCGGGCCGCCGGAGACCCGTATGACAAGGCCTGCGGCGGAACGGTCACCGTCCGGTCACAATGACCGTGCGCTTCCGTCGAATTCGGCTGTGAGCCTGCTGTGCGCCCCACCACCGAGGGGCGGAACCAGGAGGCTCCCGTTGTGTCAGCGCTGCTCGTGACGGCCGCACCCACCGACCGCCGCGCCCCCGCGGGCCCGGTCAGGCTCGGCCCCGTGACCCCCGAGACGTACCGCGCGTTCCTCGCCTCCCGCGCCACCGGCGCGGACGGACCCAGCTTTCTCCAACTCCCCTCCTGGGCACAGGTGAAGGACGGGTGGAGCCACCAACTCGTCGGCTGGGGGCCGGAGTCCGGCGAACTCACGGGCGTCGCCCTCGTCCTGCTCCGCCAGTTCCCCGGCACCCGCAAGTACTTCGCCTATCTCCCCGAGGGACCCGTCGCCGACTGGTCCGACCCTGACATGGACGGCTGGCTCGCCCCGCTCCTCGCGCACCTCCGCGCCTCCGGCGTCTTCGCCGTACGCATGGGCCCCGGGCCCGCGTACCGCCGCTGGAGCGCCGCCACCGCCAAGGCCGCCACCGGCCCCGGCCGCCGCCTCGCCGACGTCCTCGCCGACGAGGTCGACCCGCTCGGCACCGTCGTCGCCGAACGCCTCCGCGCCCGCGGCTGGCGCAAGTGCGGCGGCGACTCCGAGAACGGCGCCGACGCCCAGCCCCGGCACGTCTTCCAGGTCCCGCTCGCCGGCCGCTCCACCGACGACCTCTGGTCGGGCCTCAACCAGGAGTGGCGGCGCAACGTCCGCAAGGCCGGCAAGTCCGGCGTGGAGATCACCATCGGCTCCGCCGCCGACCTGCCCGAGTTCTACCGGCTGCTCCGCATCACCGAGGAGCGCGACGGCTTCCGCCTCGGCCGCTCCCTCGCCTACTACGAGCGCCAGTACGCCGTCCTCAACGCCGAACAGCCCGGCCGCATGCGGCTCTACCTCGCCCGCCACGAAGGCGAGATACTCGCGGCCCACACCATGGTCACCGTCGGCGCCCGCGTCTGGTACCAGACCGGAGCCTCCGCCGACCACCGCCGCGAGGTCCGCCCCTCCAACGCCCTCCAGTGGCGCATGATGCTCGACGCCCACGCCCTCGGCGCCGCCGTCTACGACCTCCGCGGGGTACCCTCCACCCTCGATCCGGGCGACCGCGCCCACGGGCTCCTGCGCTGGAAGCTCGGCACGGGCGGACAGGTCGTCGAGACGCTGGGGGAGTGGGAGATTCCGATGCACGGCACGACCAACCAGGCGCTGTTCCGCGCCTTCCAGGCATATCTGGCCCGCCGGTGACGAGCCCGGCCGCCACGCTCACCGCAGAGCGCCCGAAGACGAAGGCCCCCTCCGCGCTCCGCAGCGGCGCGCTCATGGCGGCCGGCTCGCTCGTCTCCCGCGTCACCGGCTTCGTCCGGGCCTCCTTCGTCGCCGCCGCGCTCGGCGCGGGCTTCGTCGCCGACGGCTACGCGGTGGGCAACTCCGTCCCCACCATCATCTACATGCTGCTCCTCGGCGGCGCCCTCAACGCCGTCTTCGTCCCCGAACTGGTCAAGGCCGCCAAGGAACACGAGGACGGCGGCGTCGCCTACACCGACCGGCTCCTCACCCTCTGCGCGCTCGCCCTCACCGTCCTCACGGCGGCCGCCGTGTTCGCGGCGCCTCTGATCGTCGACACGTACACCGACTACACCGGCGCGCAGCGGGAGATGACGGTCGCCTTCACCCGGGCCTGCCTCCCGCAGATCTTCTTCCTCGGCCTCTTCACCCTCCTCGGCCAGGTCCTCAACGCCCGCGGCCGGTTCGGCGCCATGATGTGGACCCCGGTCCTCAACAACGTGGTCCTCGTCGCCGTCTTCGGCCTCTTCCTCGTCGTCGGCGACGGCGGGGAGCTCACCTCCGGCGAGACCGCCCTCCTCGGCTGGGGCACCACCGCCGGCATCGCCGTCCAGGCCCTCGCCCTCGTGCCCTCGCTGCGCGCCGCCGGCTTCCGCTGGCGCCCCCGCCTCGACTTCCGCGGCAGCGGCCTCGCCGCGCCGCTGCGCGCCGCCGGCTGGCTCGTGCTGCTGGTCCTCACGAACCAGGGCGCGTACTGGGTGACCACCTGGGTCGCCACCTCCGCCGGCTCCGACACCTCGGGCGGCGGCGGCCTCGCCGCGTACAACAACGCCTATCTGCTCTGGACCGTCCCGCACGGCATCATCACCGTCTCCCTCGTCACCGCGCTGGTGCCCCGGATGAGCGGCGCCGCCGCCGACGGCGACCTCGCGGGCGTCCGCCGGGACGTCGCCTACGCGCAGCGGACCAGCGCGGCGGCGGTCGTCCCGGCGGCCTGCGCGCTCCTCGCCCTCGCCGTCCCGCTGATGACGGTGGTCTTCCGGTACGGGGCGACCGACGGCGACGACATCCGCGCGATGTCCTGGATCCTGATGGCCTTCGCGCCCGGCCTCGTCGCCCTCTCCGGCCAGTACGTGTGCACCCGTGCCTTCTACGCCCTGCGGGACACCCGGACGCCGTTCCTCCTCAATCTGGTGATCGCCGGCCTCAACGCCGGGCTCTCCCTGGCCGCGTACCACTACCTCCCGACGCACTGGGCCGTCGCGGGCATGGCCGCGGGCTACTCGCTCGCCCTGTGGGCAGGCTGGGCCCTCACCGCGTACGTCCTCGGGCGCCGGCTGCGGGGCACCGCGGGCGGGGCGACCCCCGGGGAGAGCGGCGGCGCGGGCTCCGCGCTCGCGCGGCTCCTCGTCGCCGCCGTGCCCGCTGCCGGGTACGGCCTGTTCGTCGCCGATCTGACCGACCTGACCGGCTTGACCGGCGCGGCCGGTGCCGTCGTCGCCGGGCTCGCCGGCGGCCTCGCCGTCCTCGCCGTCTTCGCCCTGCTCGCCCGCCCCCTCCGCCTCGTCGAGGTACAGGCCCTCCTCGCCACCGGCACCACCCGCCTCCGGGCCCTCACCAACCGGGCCTGACCTCACCGCCCCCCGCCCCGGGGAGGCTCCGAACGACCCTGGGATACTCCACAGATGCCCCGCGTGCTCCTCATAGAAGACGACCCCTCCGTCCGCGAGGGCGTCGAGCTCGGGCTGCGCCGCCGCGGGCACGAGGTGCGGACCGCGGCCACCGGGGAGGCGGGACTCGCCGCCCTCGGGGAGTTCCGGCCGGACCTGCTCCTCCTCGACCTGATGCTCCCCGGCATGAACGGCGTCCAGGTCTGCCACCGCGTCCGGGAGAGCAGCCAGCTGCCGATCATCATGCTCACCGCCCGCGGCGACGACTTCGACGTCGTCATCGGCCTGGAGGCCGGCGCCGACGACTACATCGTCAAGCCCGCCCGTACCGAGGTCATCGAGGCGCGGATACGGGCCGTGCTGCGGCGGATCGAGGAGCCCGGCGCGGGCCGCCCGGGCGTCGAGTTCCACGGGCAGCTCGCCGTCGACCGGGCCGGGCTCACCGTCGCCAAGGCGGGGGAACGCATCGCCCTCGCCCCCTCCGAACTGAAACTGCTGCTCCACCTCACGGCCGCCCCCGAGCAGGTCTTCAGCCGACAGCAGCTCCTCGAACACGTCTGGGAGCACAGCTACCACGGCGACGCCCGACTGGTCGACGCCTGCGTCCGGCGCCTCCGCAACAAGATCGAGGACACCCCCGGCGAACCCCGCTACATCCAGACCCTGCGCGGCTTCGGCTACCGCTTCGGACCCCTGTGAAGACGCGTGTGGGCCCGGCACCGGAGGCCGGGCACCAGCAGTCCGCGGCCCTCGGACCCGAGCCGGCCCCCCGCCGGCGGCGGCGGGCCCGCGGCCCCCGACCGCGCCCCTTCGGCCTGCGCACCCGGCTCGTCCTCGCGTTCCTGCTCGTCGCCGCCGTCGGCTGCGGCACCACCGCCGCCCTCACCTACCGGGCCGCCCGCAACGCCATCCTGGAGCAGACCCAGAACACCGCCGTCTCCGCCTTCCGCGAGCAGGTCGAGGCACTCAACATCACCCTGCCCCTCGAAGCCGAGACCCTGCGGAGTCACGCCCTCCAGATCGCCGGCCAGGGCAAGCCCCGCCCCTGGCGCGTCTACACCGAGTACGGCACCCTCCGCGTCTCCTCCACCGACCGCCCCACCTCCTCCGTCATCACCCCCGAGCTGCGGGCGCGTGCCAAGGCGTCCGAAGCCGCCCCGCACGGCACCTTCCAGCGCGTCGTCAAGAACGGCACCCCGTACCTGACCATGGCGGTCCCCGCCGCCTTCTACGCCTTCTCGGCCGAGGACAGACCTCAGCCCACCGGCCTCGTCTACTACGCCGTCCTGGAACTCGACGAGGAGGAGGCGAACGTCGAGGCCATGGTCACCGCCGCCCGCGACGGCGCGCTGCCCGCCCTCGCCATCGCCCTGATCCCCGCGCTCATCGCGTCGCGCGGCGTCCTCCGCCCCGTACGGGAGCTGCGGATCGCCGCCCACAACATGGGCCGCGGCCGGCTCGACACCCGGATCCACGCCAAGGGCAGCGACGAACTCTCCGACCTCGCCCGCACGTTCAACGAGTCCGCCGCCGAGCTCGAACGGTCCGTCGCCGAACTCCGCAGCGCCGAGGCCCGCGCCCGCCGCTTCGCCTCCGACGTCTCGCACGAACTGCGCACCCCGCTGGCCGGCATGCTCGCCGTCACCGAGGTCCTCGACGAGGACGCCGACGCCGGGACGCTCGACAGCGACACCGCCCGCGCCGTCCGGCTGGTCAGCGCCGAGACCGGCCGGCTCGCCGTCCTCGTGGAGGACCTGATGGAGATCTCCCGCTTCGACGCGCGCGCCGCCGAACTCCACACGGACGAGGTCGACGCCGCCGACTGCGTCCGCAAGACGCTCCAGAACCGGCACTGGACCGACCCCGCGTCCGTCGTCCCGTACCTCGCCCCCGGCATCAGGGCCCGCCTCGACCCGCGCCGCTTCGACGTCGTCGTCGCCAACCTCGTCGGCAACGCCCTGCGGCACGGCGGGGCGCCGGTGACCGTCCGGGTGTACGAGGAGGGGGACCACTTCGTGACGGAGGTCGCCGACCGGGGTCCTGGCATCCACCCGGACGTCCTGCCGCACGTCTTCGACCGCTTCTACAAGGCGGACCAGGCCCGGACGCGCTCGGCGGGCAGCGGGCTCGGCCTCGCGATCACCCTGGAGAACGTCCACCTGCACGGAGGCACCGTGGAGGCCGCCAACCACCCCGACGGCGGTGCCGTCTTCACCGTGCGGATGCCGCTGTGACCCGCCACAGGACAGCAGCCGTGACCCGCCGCCGGCCGGCCGCCGGGCCTCGCAGGCCGGCCGCCGTGACCCGCCGCCGGGCCGCCGCCGCGGCCCTCGCCGGGCTCCTGTCGCTGACCGCGTGCGGCATCCAGGGGAGCGACGTCGTCGAGGCGGGCGGCGCCGCGACCGTCCTGGTCGCGCCGAACCCGGAGTCCCGGATGCTGCTGTACTTCGTCGGCCCGGACGGGCGCTCCATGCCGGTGGCCCGTGACGTCGGGTTCGGGGGCCCGGAGACCACGTTCGCGTCCGGCCACCCGGGAGACGATCAGGTCCCTTACGACGGATTCGGACCCGGCTACGAGGTCGACGAGGCCGTCCTGCGCGCGTCGCGCGTCGTCAGCGACAAGGTGCTCGCCGCGCTCCTCGCCGGACCGAACCAGGCCGAGGCCGCCGCGGGCCTGACCACCGCCCTGCCGCGCGGCGCCGGCGTCCCGCACGTCCAGGTGGAGAAGTCCGGCGGCACGCAAGGCCGCCGCCTGCTGCGCCTGCGGGCCCCGTTCAAGGTCACCGACCTGCCGGCGACGGCCGTCCGCCAGCTGGTGTGCACGACCGCCTACGCGGAGGACCGGCTCGGCCTGGCGGAGGTGGCCGTCACCGGCGCGGACGGAGCCCTGCCCCCGACCACCTGCGGCGACACCCTGTAGGGGTGTCGTGCCGATCAGGAAGAGCGTCAGGAAGCGCGTCAGGAAGCGCGCAGGTCCGCGAGGACCGCGTCCGTGAACGGCGGCCAGGCCTCGACCGCCCACGGCCCGAACGGCCGGTCCGTGAGGGCCACGCACGCGGCGCGCGCGTCCGGGTCGACCCACAGGAAGGTCCCCGACTGACCGAAGTGCCCGAAGGTGCGCGGCGAGGACGTGGCGCCCGTCCAGTGCGGGGACTTGCCGTCGCGGATCTCGAAGCCGAGCCCCCAGTCGTTCGGCCGCTGGTGCCCGTAACCGGGCAGGATGCCGGTCAGACCGGGGTACGTGACGGTCATCGCGTCGACGACGGTCCGGGCGTCGAGCAGCCGCGGCGCCTGCACCTCGGCGGCGAACCGCACCAGGTCGTCGACGGTCGACACGCCGTCCTTGGCGGGCGAGCCCTCCAGGGTCGTCGCGACCATGCCGAGGGGCTCCAGGACCGCCTGGTGCAGATACTCGGCGAAGGGGATGTCGGTCGCCTTCGCGACGTGGTCGCCGAGCGCCTCGAAACCGGTGTTGGAGTAGATCCGGCGGGTGCCGGGCGCCGCCATGACCCGGTTCTCGTCGAAGGCGAGCCCCGACGTGTGGGCGAGCAGATGGCGGACGGTCGCGCCCTCGGGCCCGGCCGGCTCGTCGAGGTCGATCGCCCCCTCCTCGAACGCGACGAGGACGGCGTACGCCGCGAGCGGCTTCGTGACCGAGGCGAGCGGGAAGCGCCGCCCGGTGGGGCCGTACGACCCGGCCAGGGTGCCGTCCGCCCGGACGACGGCGGCGGCCGCGGTGGGGACGGGCCAGTTCTCGATCGACGCCAGACTCGGCACGCTGCTGCTCTGCATGGGGCCGAGCCTACTTGCTTCGAGTGCACTCCAACGTTTTAGCGTGGGGGCATGAGCGTGATCGCGAGCACGGCCACCAGCACGGCCACGAGCTACACCATCAGCGAGGTCGCGGCCCTGACCGGCCTCTCGGCGCACACCCTGCGCTGGTACGAGCGGATCGGCCTCATGCCGCACGTCGACCGCTCGCACACCGGGCAGCGCCGCTTCAGCGAGCGCGACCTCGGCTGGCTGGGCTTCGTCGGCAAGCTGCGGCTGACCGGCATGCCGGTCGCCGACATGGTCCGGTACGCCGAACTCGTCCGCGAGGGCGATCACACCAGGGACGAACGGCGCGAGCTCCTGGAGACCACCCGGCGGGACGTCCTCGCCCGGATCACCGAGCTCCAGGACACGCTCGCCGTGCTCGACATCAAGATCAGCCATTACGGGACCGTCTGCGGAGGTACACCCACATGACCAGGATCGACACCGTACGGCTCGGCGGCCGGGCCGTCGGCGGCCGCGGCCCGGAGATCGGCGTCCAGGGCTTCGGTGCCATGGGCATCAGCGAGTTCTACGGCGACACCGACGAGGCCGCCGCGCGCGACACCCTCGACGCGGCCCTGGAGGCCGGCGTCACCCTGATCGACACGGCCGACATCTACGGGAACGGCGCCAACGAGGAGTTCCTCGCGCCCTTCGTCGCCGCCCACCGCGACGAGATCACCCTCGCCACCAAGTTCGCCATCGAGCGGCGCGCCGACGACCCGTCGTACCGCGCCGTCCGCAACGACCCGGCGTACATCAAGCGGGCCGCGGAGGACAGCCTGCGCCGCCTCGGCGTCGAGACGATCGACCTCTACTACATGCACCGGCGCGACCCGGAGATCCCGTTCGCCGAGTCCGTCGGCGCCATGGCCGAGCTCGTCCAGGAGGGCAAGGTCCGCTTCCTGGGGCTGAGCGAGGTGACCGGGCCCGAGCTGCGCGAGGCCCACGCGGTGCACCCGATCGCCGCCCTCCAGTCGGAGTGGTCGCTCTTCTCCCGGGACGTGGAGCGCAGCGCCGTCGGTGCCGCCGCCGAGCTCGGTGTCACCTTCGTGCCGTACTCGCCGCTCGGCCGGGGCTTCCTGACGGGGGCGTTCGCGGACGCCGCCAAGGACCTGTCGGGCGGCGACTTCCGCCAGTACCAGCCGCGGTTCACCGGCGAGAACGCGGAGCGGAACGCCGCCCTGCTCGACCCGGTCCGGAAGGTCGCCGCCGCGCACGGCGCCACTCCGGCGCAGATCGCCCTCGCCTGGGTGCAGCAGCGGTCCGCCGTGCACGGCCTGACGGTCGTCCCGATCCCCGGCACCCGCAAGCGCTCCCGCCTGGAGGAGAACGCGGCCGCCACCCGGATCACGCTCACCCCGGCCGAGCTGGCCGAACTGGAGCCGATCGCGGCCCTGGTGGCGGGCGACCGGTACCCGGACATGAGCGCCACCTCCCTGGCCCGCGAGGTCTGACGCCTCGCTCACGCGAGCCCCAGGGCGAAGACCCCGAAGCCGGCCGCAAGCAGCCCCGCGAGGACGCGGCGGGCCGGCCCGGTCTTCGCCCACGGGGACTCGAAGCCCCGCGCGAACCGCCCGATCAGGACGAGCAGTCCGGCGAAGACCGGCATCCACGCCAGCCGGGCCAGGATCCAGCCGACCGAGTCCGGCGTGCCGACCAGGCCGGGGATCTCCCCGAGGTACGAGCCGGGGATCGCCGCCGCGAGCATCGCCGTCTGGTGCCAGCACAGGATCGTCATCGCGGACAGGTTGACCACCACGACCGGCGCCCACAGCGCGGGCCGCTTCAGGAGCCGGCCGAGCCGGCCGCGGAGGAGGATCGCGGCGCCGCTCTGGGCGGCGGCGAGGGCGAGGACGAGCAGCGACGGCGGGTGCGAGTTGGTGCGGGCCTCGCCGGGGACGCCGACCATGGACGCCGGGTAGCCGAACCAGACGAGCAGGGCGGTGAAGAGCGCGGCACCGCCGAGCAGCAGCGCCCAGGCGTGGCGCCGGGTGACCCGGCCCTCGCCCCACGAGACGCCGAGCTGATAGGCGAAGAGCCAGCCGGGCAGGATGTTCAGGAGGCTCAGCCACGACGGCACGGCGTCGGCGTACGGCCCGTAGCGGAGGAAGTCGACGACGGCGACCGAGGCGAACAGCGGAGCCGCCGCCCAGACCCCGAGGCGACGGGCGACCCGGACGCAGTACGGGGTGAGCGCGGTGACCACCGTGTAGACGCCGACGAACCAGAGCGGCTGGACGACCAGTGTGGACGCCGTCCGCAGGCTGTCGACGGGCACTCCGAGGCCGAAGTGGAGCAGCGGGAGCAGCGCCGCCCACACGGCGGTGACGCCGAGCACGGGGCGGCCGAGCCGGGCGAGGCGCCCCTTGAGCCACTCGCCCGTGGAGCCCTTCCGCCGCCGGTAGGAGAGGACGGAGGCGTAACCGCCGACGAGGAAGAAGATTCCCAGCATCTGGAGGACCCAGCTGACCGGGGCGAGCCCGGCGAAGGTGCCCAGGGGGCTCGCGTTGTGGATCGCGCCGTCGGAGGAGAGGGTGAAGCCGCCGAGGAGCCAGTGCCCGGTGGGCACGGCGAGCAGGGCGAGGGCGCGGAGCCCGTCGATCGCCCGGTCGCGGTGGGCGGGAGTCCCGGATTCGATCGTCGAGACCGTCTTCGAGGCCGTCTTGCGGACCGTCGTCGTCAGCGTGCTCATCGGACGTCTCCCGCGGCGATCGCGGCGAACGTGCGCAGGGAGCTGGTGCCGGCCGCGAAGTAGCCGCCGTGGCCGGTGGCGTCCTCGGCCGGGACCCGACGGGCCCCGAAGGCCGGGTCGGTGGGGTCGGCGCCGTGTCCGAGCCCCGCGACCTCGACGTTCGGGATCCGGTCGATCCAGTCGGTGGGGTCCTTCGCCGCCCAGACGCGGGCGGAGGTGCCGAGCTCGGCGACGTTCTCCGCGCGCATCCCGGGCGAGCCGAAGACCACGAGGTCCTTCGCCTTGAGGTCGTGGGCGGCGAGACCGCAGACGACGGAGCCGTAGCTGTGGCAGAACACGGACGGCTCGGCTGCCCTGGCGGGCCGGACGGCCGCGAGACCGTCCACGAACCGGGTGAGGCGGTCCGCCCCGGCCTCGGCGAGCCGGCCGGTGGCCGCGTCCAGGCCGACGCCGACGGGGGTGGTGTACCCGGCCCAGGCGACGACCGCCGTCCGGCCGCCGGTCGCCCGGTGCAGGGCGCGCGCCATGTCCGCGAGCGGCGTGACGTGGTCGGTGTCGGTGTCGGAGCCGGGCACGATCACGGCGACCCGCTCGGCCCGCGCCAGGTCCCCGTACACGAGGGCGACCTGACCCCGGCCGCGCGGATCGTGCGCCAGGACCCGCGCTCCGGCGAACCGGCCGTGCGTGGCACGGTCGTTGGCCTCGTACCGCAGGGCCAGGGGTGCGCCGTCGAGGTTCCCGACGACCGTGGGGTGCGTGCGGGCCAGTTCACTCCGTCGTACGGGAGCGAGTCCCGCGAAGTACCGCGCGGTCTCGTCAGGGCTCATCCGCTCGGGGTCCGGCAGCCCCGCATCCCGCCAGGCCCCCGTCCCGGCGGGGGCGCCGGTGACGGCCTCCTGGGCGTCCCCGGACGCCCAGCCGGCCGTCCCGGCGATCGCGGTGGCCACGACGGCCACGGTGGTCAGGGTCCTCGCAAAGCGGCGCATGGGGTCGCCCTCCCTCTCCGGTTCTCGCTCTTTCGTCGGCGAGAGGAAGGTAGGAAGACGACGGGTGACGGCACGTCACACCGGGGAGCCAACCACGGGTTGATACCGGGGTAGGGGGTGGAGGAGCAGCCGACCCCCTGGCGGGGGTGGGGATTTCCCGGTGGGGATATCCCCCGGTCCCGTGGGCGGACGGACTCAGGTCGTGCCGGGGGTCACCAGGCCGGACTCGTACGCGAAGACCACGGCCTGCGCGCGGTCGCGCAGGTCCAGCTTGGCGAGCACCCGCCCGATGTGTGTCTTCACCGTCTGCTCCGCGAGGACCAGGTGGTCCGCGATCTCCTGGTTCGACAGGCCCCGGGCGATCAGCTCCAGGACCTCCGTCTCGCGCGGGGTGAGGCCGTTCAGGCGCAGCGCGGTGGTGTCCCGGCGCGGGGCGGGCCGGGACGCGGCGAAGTCGGCGATGAGGCGGCGGGTCACGGACGGGGCGAGCAGTGCCTCGCCCGCCGCCACGATCCGTACCGCCGCGATGAGATCGGCGGGCGGCGCGTCCTTCAGGAGGAAGCCCGACGCGCCCGCGCGCAGCGCCTCGTACACGTAGTCGTCCACGTCGAAGGTGGTCAGCATCAGCACCTTCGGCCGGTGCGTGACGCCGGTCGGCGGGTGGAGGATCTCGCGGGCCGCCGCGAGCCCGTCCAGCTCCGGCATCCGTACGTCCATCAGCACGACGTCCGGATGTGTCGAACGGGCCACGTCCACGCCCTGCCGCCCGTCCGGCGCCTCGCCCACCACGTCGATGTCGGGCTGGGCGGCGAGCAGCGCGGCGAAACCGGCCCGCACCATGGCCTGGTCGTCGACGATGATCACGCGGATGGTCACTCGGGGTCCTTGGGGGTCGGGGGCGAGGTCAGGGTCGGGCTCGGGCTCGGGGGCGGGGTCGGGGTCCAGGCCGTCGCCGGAGCCGGTCAGGCGCCGGTCAGGGCGCCGGTTCCGGGGCCGGTTCGGGTGCCGGGTCCGCCGTCAGCGGGAGCCGTGCGGCCACCCGGAAGCCGCCGTCCGGCAGCGGCCCGGTGTCCAGCGAGCCGCCCGTCAACCGTACGCGCTCCCGCATCCCGACGAGGCCGTGCCCGGTGCCGGCCGCCCCGCGCTCCACCCCGGAACCCGCCTCCTCACCGGGCCCGTTGACGACGAGGACCGTCAGCCACCCGTCGTCCGAGGCCCGCACCGACACCCGGGTCGCGGCGCCCGGCGCGTGCCGGACGACGTTGGCGAGGGCCTCCTGCACGATCCGGTACGCGGACAGGTCCACCGCCTGCGGTACGTCCCCCAGGTCGGCGGCGAGCGACAGCTCGGCCGGCACCCCGGCCCGTACCGTCGCCTCGACCAGCTGCTGGACCCGGTCGAGCCCCGGCTGCGGGGCCCGCTCGCCCTCGCTTCCGTCGCTGCGCAGCACGGAGAGCAGCCGCCGCATCTCGGCCAGCGACTCGCGCGCGCTCGTCGCGATGGACGTGAACTCCTCCCGGGCGGCGTCCGGGAGGTCCGGGATGCGGTAGGGGGCGGAGTCCGCCTGCACGGTGATCACGGACATGTGGTGGGCGACGACGTCGTGCAGCTCGCGCGCGATCCTCGCCCGCTCCTCCAGGAGCGTGCGGCGGGAACGCTCCGCCTCGTTGATGATCTCCTGCTCGACGAGCCGCCGCTGCGCGTCGCCCCGGGCGCGTACGGCCGAGGTGAGCAGCAGCAGCACGCCGCTCAGGACGAGCAGCAGCGTGTGGACGCTGGTGTCCCCGTCGGGCCGGAAGAGCTCCAGGACGTACCCGGCGGCGCCGGTCGCCAGCCAGACCCCGAACAGGGCCCGGCGCGACTCGCGCAGTCCGAGCGCGACCATCAGCGCGCAGTAGCCGATGACGACCGGCGGGGTCCAGGGCCACAGGTCGGCGTGGACGCCGTCCGAGTGGACGAGGGCGAGCGAGCCGAGCACGTCGGCGGTGAAGATCACCCACCAGGCCTGGAGGGGGCGGGAGACGGCGAGCAGCAGCGGCACGGTCTGGGCGATGGCGATGGCCCCGGCGAGGACGCCGTTGATGCCGTAGTCGTCGACGAGGACGGTGATCGTGGTGGGCAGCAGCGAGGAGACGAAGGCGAGCGCGACGACGTACGGCAGCAGGCGCACCCACCGCGACGAGGCCTCGGAGAGCAGGGGCGCGCCGGGGGTGGTCGGGGTGGTGAGCGCGGCCCCGAGGCCCTGGAACAACTCGCGTGACCGTGCGCTGAACCGGCGGAGGCGGCCGGGGCGGCGGAGGTGCGGCTCGTGCCGCTGTTCGGTAGCCATGACCCGCCCAGGGTAGGCAGCGGGTGGGGCGTCGGGCGTCATACCGGGGAGGGGGCCGCGACCCGATACCCGGGTATGACACTCGCGTACGACACCGCCCGCGGGTGGCTCACAGCTCCGCGAGGAGCTCCGCCTTCTTCGCCGAGAACTCCTCGTCCGTCACGAGCCCCGCCCGGTGCAGATCGCCCAGGTGCCGGATCCTGTCCGCGACCGCCCCGGGGTCGCGGCGCGCGGAGTCCGGAGCGCCGGCCGTGACGGCGGCGGGCACGCGGTCCTTGCCCCGGATCGCCGCGAGGACGGCCGCGGCGAAGGGGAGGGACTCGTGCACCGGCCCGTAGCCGAGGCCGAAGACGACCGAGGCCGGGTCCCGGTCGGGCTGGGCGGGCCGGGGGCCGCCGTCCCGGGGGACCAGCCGCAGGTACCCGTCGAGGACCTCCGGCGAGCGCCACTCGACGCCGCTCAGGTCCCGTACCGAGAAGGTCTGGTCGCCGGCCTTCCACTTCTCCGAGGACGCGCCCGTCCAGGACCAGCGGAAAGCGACCTCCGACATTCCGTCGAAGCTCGCCCTCCCGTCGTACGTCTTGAAGGACAGCGGTCCCGCGGGCGCGGCCACCAGGAAGCCGTCGGCGGGCCACACGGCGGCGGCGTCCTCGGCCCCTGCCGGGTCCACCGGGTCCGTCGGGTCCCTCGGGTCCGTCGCGTCCGCGGGGAGCAGCGCCCGCAGCTCGTCCCGGTAGTACTCGGCGAGCGTCTCCCGGTCCGCCGGCAGCACCAGACGGTACGGGTCGCAGACCTCCTTGAGCTGTCCCGCGGCCGCCTCCATCAGCGGATCGGCGCCGGGCCTGGGCACGGCGTGCAGCACGACGGTGCCCCGCTTGCCCGGCGTGAGCGTCACGGACGCCAACGCCTCGTGCGGTACTCGTCGTTCGCGTAGCGCGCTGAAGAGCTTCGGCGTACTGCGGTTCCCCCGTTCGAAGCGGATGACGAGGGCATCGCTCTCGAACTCCCAGGTGGCATGAATTCCGGCCAGCACATCACCCATACGCCTCATCGTAAGCGGCGCGTGCCCGTGCGTCGCCCCTGTGAAAGGTCGGGATATTCCGTGATCTACGCGCGTCAGGCCTCTTCCGCGCCGGATATTCCGTCGTGGCAAGCGCTGTCGGCACGTGCGCAGATCAGGTCCTGGTACGAACCGACGCCTATCGCGGCGAAGTTGCCGAGGCTCTCCGTCCCCGGCTCGAAATAACCGCCGTGGCCGACCGCTCCGTCAGCCGAGAGCAGCCGCGCGCCGAATTCCGGTTCCACCGGGTCCGCGCCGTGCCCGACCCCGCCCACCTCCACGTGCGGCACGTCCTCGATCCAGTCGTCCGCGTCCCGCATGGCCCACACCCGGGCCGGAGTGGCGAGGTCCGCCGCGCGCTCCACCCGCATGCCGGGGCTGCCGGCCACGGCGAGATCCGTCACCCGGGCGGGCAGCCGGGGCGCGGCGAGCCCGCAGAGGACGGAGCCGTAGCTGTGGCAGAAGAGCGCCACCCGGGCGTTCCCGGGCAGCGCCGAGGTCATCTCCACGAGGCGTACGGCTCCGTTCGCGGCGAGCCGGCCGGTCATCGCGTCGACGCCGACCCCGGCGGGCGCGGTGTAGTCGGCCCAGGCGATGACGGCGACCCGCGCGCCGGGGGAGGCCCGCCGCTCGGCGGCGAACAGCGCCTCGGCCATGCCGGCGGGAGCCGCGTACCGGCCGTGGGTCTTCTGGAAGGTGAGGAGGGTCGTGTCGACGCCGGGCACGATCACCGAGACCCGCCGGGCCCGCGCCAGGTCGCCGAGGACCTCGGCCGCGCGTCCCTTGCCCGTCGGGTCGAAGGCGAGGACCTGGCGGCCGGGCCGCATCAGGGAGGCGAAGCGGTCGGCCCGGCGCCGCGCCTCGTGCCGGCCTTCGGCGGACAGCCGGGAGTCGGCGAGCCTGCCCCGCTCGGCAGCGAGCGCCAGCGCGAGGGTGAGCCGGTTGGCGCGGTAGCGGAGCGCGACGGGGGCGCCGTTGAGGTTGCCGACGACGAGCGGGTGCCGCTCGGCGAGCCGGAGGCCGCCGGCCGGCCCGAGCCGGGCGAAGAACGCGGCGACCGTGCGGGCCGGGGTGGCGGCCGGGTCGGGCAGCGGGTGATGGCCGACGCGGTCGCGCGCCCACGCGGCGAGCGCGGTCTCGCGGAACGGCCCGGGCTCGCGCCGGTGCGTGAGCGTGGTCCATCCGGTGGTCGCGAGCAGCACGAACACGACGGCGAGCGCGAGGAGCGTGCGCGTCACGGCGAGGGTGGGCGAGGCGTCGGCGGGGGTCACGGGCCGCCACCCTACGGGGGTCCACACGGGTGGCCCAAAGGTTGGCGCCGGGTACTTCGGAGCGGTACGGGACGCCTACGGGGCGTCGCCGGCCGCCGGGGCCTGCGGGGCTCCGTCGCCGGCCGCTCCGGGCCGCCAGTGCGGGGCGAGCGCCGGGCCGAGGTGGTCGAGGTAACGCTCGGTGAGGGCCCGGATGGCCTCCAGGCTCTGGTCCGTCCCCCGGACCCACATCTGGCCCGTCACCCGCATCACCCCACTGAACGCCGCCACCGCGATCCGGGGGCGCGGATCCTCGTCCACGTCGAGGCCCTCCCGCTCGGCGATGATCCGGGCGATCGTCTCCTCGGTCTCCGCCGAGCGGCGCAGGTGGACGGCGAGCAGCGCGGGCGTCGACTCGATCAGCTGGAAGGTCCGCAGGTACAGCTCGACGGGGACGACCTCGACGATCGCCTCGCCCGTCTGGTCCCAGGCGCTGAGGACGGCGTGCCGCAGCGCGTCGAAGGGACCCTCACCGGGCGGCCGCTGCCCGAGGGCGCTCACGAACAGCGTCTCCACCATGTGCTGGACGGCGAAGGCGACCTCCTCCTTGGAGGCGAAGTAGCGGAAGAAGGTCCGCTGGGAGACCTCGACGGCATCGACGATCTCGTCGACGGTCGTCCGCTCGTACCCCTGGGTGGTGAAGAGCTCCAGGGCGACCCGGATCAGCGCGTCGCGCGTGCGCTGCTTCTTCCGCTCGCGGAGGCCGGGGGCGGGGACGGTCAACGAGGATCCTCTTTTCTGGCGTCGTGTCACTGGTCTCGTGTCACTGGTGTCGTCTCAGACGTCGTTTCAGGCGTTTCGTCCGAGTCAGGGTACCTGTGAGCTACGTGACAGTTACCGGCGTGTGAATCGCTTTGTCAATTGTCAGTCGCTGACATTAGCCTCGTTCGCATGACTAGTCAGACCACCGTGGAAAAGGCCCCGCAGGGTCAAGGGGGCGTCCGGGAACCCGTTCCGGGCCCGGCGAAGGGACTGCGCGGCCACCCCTGGCTGACCCTGTTCGGCGTCGCCGCGGGCGTGATGATGGTCGCGCTCGACGGCACGATCGTCGCCATCGCCAACCCCGCCATCCAGGCCGACCTCGGCGCCTCGCTGGACCAGCTCCAGTGGATCACCAACGGCTACCTGCTCGCGCTCGCCGTCGCCCTGATCACCGCCGGCAAGCTCGGTGACCGCTTCGGGCACCGGCAGACCTTCCTCATCGGCATCGCGGGCTTCGCCCTCGCGTCCGGCGCGATCGGCCTCTCCGACTCGATCGGGGCCGTGATCACCTTCCGTGTCCTCCAGGGCGTCTTCGGCGCCCTCCTCATGCCGGCGGCCCTCGGTCTGCTGCGCGCCACCTTCCCCGCCGAGAAGCTGAACATGGCCATCGGCATCTGGGGCATGGTCATCGGCGCCTCGACGGCCGGCGGCCCGATCCTCGGCGGCTTCCTCGTCGAGCACGTCAGCTGGCAGTCCGTCTTCTTCATCAACGTCCCGGTGGGCGTGCTCGCGCTCGTGCTCGGCCTGGTGATCCTCAAGGACCACCGCGCCGAGAACGCGCCGCGCTCCTTCGACGTCCTCGGCATCCTGCTGCTCTCCGGCGCGATGGGCTCCCTGGTCTGGGGCCTCATCAACGCCGGTGCCAAGTGGGGCTGGGCGAGCGCCAACACCGTGGGCTGCCTGGTCGCCGCGGTCCTGCTCTTCGTCTTCTTCGCCTTCTGGCAGACGAAGGCCAAGGAGCCCCTCATCCCGCTGGCCATGTTCCGCTCCGTCCCGCTGACGGCGGGCGTGGTGCTGATGGTCCTGATGGCCTTCGCCTTCATGGGCGGCCTGTTCTTCGTGACGTTCTACCTCCAGGGCGTGAAGGGGCTCGGCCCGATCGACGCCGGACTGCGCCTGCTTCCGCTGACCGCGATGATGATCGTCTCCTCGCCGCTGGCGGGCGCCCTGATCACCAAGTTCGGCCCGCGGGTCCCGCTGGTCGGCGGCATGGTCTGCACGGCCGTCTCGATGTTCGGCATGATCACGCTCTCGGCCGGTACGAGCACGCTCGTGATGTCCCTCTGGTTCGCGCTGCTCGGCCTGGGCCTCGCCCCGGTCATGGTCGGCGCCACCGAGGTCATCGTCGGCAACGCCCCGCTGGAGCTCTCCGGTGTCGCCGGCGGTCTGCAGCAGGCCGCCATGCAGGTCGGCGGCGCGCTCGGTACGGCGGTGCTCGGCGCCGTCATGTCCTCCAAGGTCGCGGACTCCTTCGCGGGCAACTGGAAGGAGGCCGGCATCCCCGTCCCGGCCGATCCGAAGCTGGAGGAGGCCGCCGGGTTCGGCATGGCACCGCCGGAGCTGGCCCAGGCGCCGGGGATGACCCCCGACCTCTTCGACAAGGTCGCCGGGGTCATCCACGACACCTTCCTGGAGGGCATGGGCCTGGCCTTCACCGTCGCCGGTGTCGTCGCGGTCGTCGCGGCCCTCGTCGCCATGCTCACCAAGCGCGGCGAGAACGCGGAGGCGGGCGGCATGGGCGGTCACATCTGACGCCCGTCGGATTGCCGTAGTCAGGGTTCCCGTAGGGGGCCGTCACCCGTTCGCGTGAACGGGGGCGGCCCCTCTTCCGTCGTGGGGTGACCTCCGCCATGCTCGTGATTACAGAGAGTGACGAAACGGGGGGTCATCAGCATGTACTCGTATACGAAGACCGCGCTCGCCACGGCGGCCGCGGCCGTCCTGACCGCGCTTCTGACCGGGCTCCTGGTCGCCCCGGCCCCGGCGGCGGCCGCGCCGTCCGGGACCGCCCTCGGAGCCTGCGGTCCCGGCCGGCTCTGCCTCTGGCCCAAGCCCGACTTCAAGGGCCGGGTCCAGAGCCACGAGCTGGCCACGACCGACATCGACAGCTGTGTCGCCCTGCCGCCCGGCACCTCGGCGCAGTCCCTCGCGAACCGCACGGGCCGGCCGGTCACCACGTACCAGTCGGCGGAGTGCGCGGAGGCGGGGGAGTTCGAGACCTACCCGGGGCGGGGGACCTGGGTGCCGCAGACGCCCTACGAGGTCAGAGCGTTCAAGCTCTGGGAGCGGTAGGGGCGGGAGCCCTGGCGGGAGCCACGGGTCCGGCGGGGGCCATGGGCTCGGCGGGGCCCGCGGGCGCGGGGATGGCCCGGGGGCCGTCCGGCGGGGAGAGGCGGGCCACCTCCGCGCGCAGCTCCCGCACCTCCAGGGTCAGCGCCTCAAGCAGCTCGGTCTGCCGGCGCTCCACCGCGTCGTCCCGGTCGAAGCGGGCGATGAACCAGGCCGCGATGTTCGCGGTGACCACACCCAGCAGGGCGATGCCCGACAGCATCAGACCGACCGCGAGGACCCGGCCGAGACCCGTGGTCGGGGCGTGGTCGCCGTAACCGACCGTCGTCATCGTGGTGAAGGACCACCAGACCGCGTCCCCGAGCGTCTTGATGTTGCCGTCCGGGGCGTCCCGCTCGACGTGCAGCACGGCCAGCGAGCCGAACATCATCAGCCCGACGACCGCGCCCGCCACATAGGTGGTGAGCGTTATCTGCGGGGCCATCCGGGCACGCCGGCCCACGAGGAGGAGCGTGGAGACGACCCGCAGCAGCCGCAGCGGCTGCACCATCGGCAGCAGGACCGCGAGCAGATCCAGGGGGTGGGAGCGGACGAAGGCCCAGCGGGCCGGGGCGAGGGCGAGCCGCACCACGTAGTCCAGCGCGAAGGCCGCCCACACCGCCCACTCGACATGGGTGCACAGCCGGTGCACCCAGGGGGCGGCATCGGGAGCCACGATCGGCACGGCATAGGCGATGCCGAAAGCCACGGCCAGCACCAGCAGGGGTGTCTGCGTGCGCTTTTCCCAGCTCTTCCAGCGAACCTTCATGCGGGGCATCGTAGAGAACGCCGAAGGGCGGCGAGACCATCGGTCCCACCGCCCCTCACCAGGCGCTCCGTGCTACGTACCGCTTGCTACGGGGTCACGCGTCGCCGCCCGCGGCGCCCGGGTCGGCGGCCGCGACGTCGAGCAGCTGGTAGCGGTCCACGGCCTGCTTCAGGGCCGACCGGTCGACCTTGCCGTCGCGGGCGAGCTCGGTCAGCACCGAGAGCACGACCGACTGGGCGTCGATGTGGAAGTAGCGACGGGCCGCGCCCCGCGTGTCCGCGAAGCCGAAGCCGTCCGCGCCCAGCGAGGTGTACCGGCCCGGGACCCAGCGGGAGATCTGGTCCGGGACCGCGCGCATCCAGTCCGAGACCGCCACGAACGGGCCCTCGGCGCCCTGGAGCTTGCGCGTCACGTACGGGACGAGCTGCTCCTCTTCGGGGTGGAGCAGATTGTGCTCCTCGACGGCCACGGCCTCGCGGCGCAGCTCGGTCCACGAGGTCGCGGACCAGACGTCGGCCCGTACGTTCCACTCCTCGGCGAGGATCCGCTGCGCCTCGATCGCCCACGGCACGGCGACACCGGAGGCCATGATCTGCGCCGGGATCACACCGGCCTCGGCCGGCTTGAAGCGGTGGATGCCGGCGAGGATGCCCTCGACGTCCACGTCAGCCGGCTCGGCCGGGTGCTGGATCGGCTCGTTGTAGACGGTCAGGTAGTAGAAGACGTCCTCGGCCGCCGGGCCGTACATCCGGCGCAGGCCGTCCTTGACGATGTGCGCGATCTCGAAACCGTAGGCCGGGTCGTAGGCGACGCAGGCCGGGTTGGTCGAGGCGAGCAGGTGCGAGTGGCCGTCCGCGTGCTGGAGGCCCTCGCCGGTCAGCGTCGTGCGGCCGGCGGTGGCGCCGAGCACGAAGCCGCGCGCCAGCTGGTCCGCCATCTGCCAGAACTGGTCGCCGGTCCGCTGGAAACCGAACATCGAGTAGAAGACGTACACCGGGATCAGCGGTTCGCCGTGCGTGGCGTACGCCGAGCCCGCGGCGATCAGCGAGGCCGTGCAGCCGGCCTCGGAGATGCCGTCGTGCAGCATCTGACCGGTCGGCGACTCCTTGTAGGCGAGGAGGAGTTCACGGTCCACCGCCTCGTACTGCTGGCCCAGCGGGTTGTAGATCTTGGCGCTCGGGAAGAAGGCGTCCATGCCGAAGGTGCGGTACTCGTCGGGGGCGATCAGCACGAAGCGCTTGCCGATCTCCTTGTCCCGCATGAGGTCCTTCAGGATGCGGACGAAGGCCATCGTGGTGGCGATCGACTGCTGCCCCGAGCCCTTCTTCGCTGCCGCGTAGGTCTTGTCGTCGGGGAGGACCAGCGGCTTCGCCCGCACGACACGGGTCGGCACGTACCCGCCCAGCGCGTTGCGCCGGTCGTGCATGTACTGGATCTCCTCGGAGTTCCGGCCCGGGTGGTAGTACGGCGGCAGGCCGTCCTCCAACTGCCGGTCCGTCACCGGGATGTGCAGCCGGTCGCGGAAGCGCTTGAGGTCGTCGACCGTCAGCTTCTTCATCTGGTGGGTCGCGTTGCGGCCCTCGAAGTTCGGGCCCAGCGTCCAGCCCTTGACGGTCTGGGCGAGGATCACCGTCGGCTGGCCCGCGTGCGCCTTCGCCGCCGCGTAGGCCGCGTAGATCTTCTTGTGGTCGTGGCCGCCGCGTCCCAGGTGCAGGATCTGCTTGTCCGACATGCCGTCGACCATCGCCCGCAGCCGGTGGTCGTCGCCGAAGAAGTGGTCGCGGATGTAGCCGCCGGTCTCCGTGGCGTACGTCTGGAACTGGCCGTCCGGGGTGGTGTTGAACTTGTTGACCAGGATGCCGTCGCGGTCCTGCGCGAGCAGTGGGTCCCAGGAGCGGTCCCAGATCAGCTTGATGACGTTCCAGCCGTTGCCCCGGAAGATCGACTCCAGCTCCTGGATGATCTTGCCGTTGCCACGCACCGGGCCGTCGAGCCGCTGGAGGTTGCAGTTGACGACGAAGGTGAGGTTGTCCAGACCCTCACGGGCGGCGATGGACAGCTGGCCGACCGACTCGACCTCGTCCATCTCGCCGTCGCCGAGGAACGCCCAGACGTGCGACGCGGAGGTGTCGGCGATGCCGCGCGCCTCCATGTAACGGTTCATCCGCGCCTGGTAGATCGCGCCGAGCGGGCCGAGGCCCATCGACACCGTCGGGAACTCCCAGAAGTCCGGCATCAGCCGGGGGTGCGGGTACGACGAAAGGCCGTCGGGGCACTTCGACTTCTCCTGGCGGAAGCCGTCGAGCTGGGTGTCGTTCAGCCGGTCCAGGAGGTAGGCGCGGGCGTAGATGCCGGGGGAGGCGTGCCCCTGGAAGAAGATCTGGTCGCCGCCGTCGCCCTCGTCCTTGCCGCGGAAGAAGTGGTTGAAGCCGACGTCGTAGAGGGAGGCCGAGGAGGCGAACGTGGCGATATGACCGCCGACGCCGATGCCCGGCCGCTGGGCGCGCGAGACCATCACGGCCGCGTTCCACCGCGTGGCGTTGAGGACCTTGCGCTCGATCTCCTCATTGCCGGGGAAGAACGGCTCGTCCTTGGTGGCGATGGTGTTGACGTAGTCCGAGCTGCGCATCTCGGGAACGGCCACGCGCCTCTCGCGCGCCCGCTCGATCAGCCGGAGCATGAGGTAGCGGGCCCGCTCCCGGCCCCGCTCGTCGACGGCAGCGTCGAGGGAGTCGAGCCATTCCTGGGTCTCTTCCGGGTCGAAATCCGGGACCTGGCTGGGAAGGCCGCCAATGATGATCGGGTTGCGATCGGATCCGGGAGCCACGCTCTTCCTTCGCTGTTCGGTGGTGCCCACGGGGCCACGAAGTGGTCGGGATGTCCATCGTGTACCCCGTCGACGCCAGACGTCACATTTACCGAGGGGTAACCCTTGCGAGGTGCCCAGCGGTGTCCGCGGTGTCCTCCACGTGTTCGGATGTGTTCAAATCGCAACCTTACGCTCAACTCGCGCATGCGTTTCGTCCGGGCGTTCGGCAGACTGAAACCTCAGAAGTCCGTAAACCGGGATGAATCATGTGGGACTGATCACGAAGGGCGGTCGGAGCATGCCGGAAGTTGGGGCGAGACGGCCCCAAACGTCACCGTTTCGGCGGTCTCCGGGGCCCAGTACTTGCGCGATGAGCCCCGGCACGTGTGGACTACGGCCAGCGCCGCGCGCATACGCGTGGCCCACAGCATTTTCCGAATGAGCAGGAGGCAAGCCGTGAGCGCGACCGCGGACCACGCGGAGGAGCGGACCAACCCGGCAGCGAGGCTGGGGTTCGAGCCTGGCCAGGTGGTCCAGGAGATCGGCTACGACGACGACGTCGACCAGGATCTCCGTGAAGGCATCGAGTCCATCATCGGCGCCGAGCTCGTGGACGAGGAGTACGACGACGTCGCCGACGCCGTCGTCATCTGGTTCCGCGACGAGGACGGCGATCTCACCGACGCACTGGTGGACGCCATCGGTCTTCTGGAGGACGGCGGCGTGATCTGGCTGCTGACGCCGAAGACCGGCCGTGACGGCTACATCGAGCCGAGCGATATCAACGATGCCGCGCAGACTGCTGGTCTCTCCCAGACCAAGAGCATCAGCGTCGCCAAGGACTGGGCGGGCGCCCGTCTGGTGGCCCCCAAGCGCTGATCACCGTGTAGCGAGAAGCCCCCGCCGGTTCGCCGGCGGGGGCTTTCGCGCACAGGCCGTACGCTGGGCCTCACCGATTCGGCCCAAGATCTGGGCCGGGCTCCGGCGAAGGGATGCATGGGCGATGGCGATCGAGGTCGGCACCGAGGCCCCGGAATTCGAGCTGAAGGACAACCACGGACGCACCGTGAGGCTTTCCGAGTTCCGCGGTGAGAAGACCGTGGTGCTGCTCTTCTACCCCTTCGCCTTCACCGGCGTCTGCACCGGCGAGCTGCGCGAGCTGCGGGACAACCTCCCGAAGTTCGTCAACGACGACACCCAGCTCCTCGCCGTCTCCAACGACTCGATCCACACCCTGCGCGTCTTCGCCGACCAGGAGGATCTGGACTTCCCGCTGCTCTCCGACTTCTGGAAGCACGGCGAGGCCTCCCGGGCGTACGGCGTCTTCGACGAGGAGAAGGGCTGCGCGGTGCGCGGCACCTTCATCATCGACAAGGCGGGCGTCGTCCGCTGGACCGTCGTGAACGCCCTTCCGGACGCCCGCGACCTCGGCGAGTACGTCACGGCGCTCGACGCCATCTGAGCCGGCCCCGGGCCGACACCTCGGATTCACCGGGCGAATCGACTGTTTCGACCGGGAACCCGTCACTAGGATCCACTCGTTGATCCGATGCCAACGCACGACTGGGGCGCTGCCCCTGAAAACGTATGGAGGGACTCGTGGGAGTCAGCCTCAGCAAGGGCGGCAACGTCTCGCTGACCAAGGAGGCCCCTGGCCTCACCGCCGTGACCGTCGGTCTGGGCTGGGACGTCCGTACCACCACCGGTACGGACTTCGACCTCGACGCCAGCGCCATCCTGGTGAGCGAAGAGGGCAAGGTCCGCAACGACCAGGACTTCGTCTTCTTCAACAACCTGAAGAGCGCCGACGGCTCGGTCGAGCACACCGGTGACAACCTCACCGGCGAGGGCGAGGGCGACGACGAGCAGGTCAAGGTCAGCCTGGCGACCGTGCCGGCCGACGTGACCAAGATCGTCTTCCCGGTCTCGATCTACGACGCCGAGAACCGCCAGCAGTCCTTCGGCCAGGTGCGCAACGCGTTCATCCGCGTCGTGAACCAGGCCGGTGGCGCCGAGATCGCCCGCTACGACCTCTCCGAGGACGCCTCGACCGAGACCGCCATGGTCTTCGGCGAGCTGTACCGCCACGGTGCGGAGTGGAAGTTCCGCGCCGTCGGCCAGGGGTATGCCTCGGGTCTGCGCGGTATCGCGGCGGACTTCGGCGTCAACGTCTGAGCCGAACCGTTCCAACCGTCCGGCGCCGCACCTTCCGTGCGGCGCCGGACGTGCCTCATCACCACCGGGGAGGAATCACAACCATGGGTGTCACACTCGCCAAGGGGGGCAACGTCTCCCTCACCAAGGCCGCTCCCAACCTCACCAAGGTCCTCGTCGGGCTCGGCTGGGACGCGCGTTCCACCACCGGAGCCCCCTTCGATCTCGACGCCAGCGCCCTGCTGTGCCAGGCCGGCCGCGTGCTGGGGGACGAGTACTTCGTCTTCTACAACCAGCTCCGCAGCCCCGAGGGCTCCGTCGAACACACCGGCGACAACCTCACGGGCGAGGGTGACGGGGACGACGAGTCCCTCATCGTGGACCTCACCCAGGTCCCGGCCCACTGCGACAAGATCGTCTTCCCGGTCTCGATCCATGACGCCGACAACCGCGGGCAGAGCTTCGGCCAGGTCAACAACGCCTTCATTCGCGTCGTGAACCAGCTCGACGGTCAGGAACTCGCCCGCTACGACCTCTCCGAGGACGCCTCGAGCGAGACCGCGATGATCTTCGGCGAGCTCTACCGCTACAACGGCGAATGGAAGTTCAGAGCCGTCGGTCAGGGGTACGCGTCCGGGCTCCGGGGCATCGCTCTAGACTTCGGGGTCAACGTTTCGTAAAGCCATGTAATTTCACGATGGGGTAGACAGTGGTTCTGAAAACCTTCGGCTGGTCGTTCGCGATCACTGCGCTCGGTCTGGTCGCAGCGGTGCTCTACGGGGGGTGGGAGGCATTCGGGATCGTCGCGATCCTCTGCGTCCTCGAGATCTCGCTGTCCTTCGACAACGCGGTGGTCAACGCCGGAATCCTGAAGAAGATGAATGCCTTCTGGCAGAAGATCTTCCTCACCATCGGTGTGCTCATCGCCGTGTTCGGCATGCGACTGGTCTTCCCCGTCGTGATCGTCGCGATCAGCGCCAAGATCGGCCCCATCGAGGCCGTCGATCTCGCTCTCAACGACGCCGAGCGCTACGAGCAGCTCGTGACCGACGCCCACCCGTCGATCGCGGCCTTCGGCGGCATGTTCCTGCTGATGATCTTCCTCGACTTCATTTTCGAGGACCGTGACATCAAGTGGCTCGGCTGGCTGGAGCGCCCGCTGGCCAAGCTCGGCAAGATCGACATGCTGTCGGTCTGCATCGCCCTCATCGTCCTGGCGATCAGCGCCATGACCTTCGCGACCCAGGCCCACCAGCACGGCGGTACGCACATCGACGCGGCGTCGACCGTCCTGCTCTCGGGCGTCTTCGGTCTCATCACGTACCTCGTCGTCGGCGGTCTCTCCAGCTACTTCGAGAACAAGCTGGAGGAGGAAGAGGAGCGCGAGCACGAGGCCGAGGAAGAGGCCAAGCGCACCGGCAAGAAGGTCTCCGCGGTCCAGCTGGCCGGCAAGGCCGCCTTCTTCATGTTCCTCTACCTGGAGGTCCTCGACGCCTCCTTCTCGTTCGACGGTGTCATCGGCGCCTTCGCCATCACCAACGACATCGTCCTGATGGCGCTCGGCCTCGGCGTCGGTGCCATGTACGTCCGTTCGCTGACGGTCTACCTGGTCCGTCAGGGCACCCTCGACGACTACGTCTACCTGGAGCACGGCGCCCACTACGCGATCGGCGCCCTGGCCGTGATCCTCATGGTCTCCATCCGCTACGAGATCCCCGAGATCGTCACCGGCGGCATCGGTGTCGCCCTCATCGCCTGGTCCTTCTGGTCCTCCGTCCGGCGCAACAATGCCCTCGCGGCGGCCGAGGGCGGCTCGGGCGGCGCGGGAGACAAGACAGAGGTCTCCTCCGGGGTGTGACACCCTCGTCAACGAGGAACGCTTCACTGCGGGGCGGTCGGTGCACCCGGCCGCCCCGCAGGCATGTGCGCGGTGACGAGTGTGCGATCAGTGGGGGGTGGGGGCGTCATGGCCTTCTGGGACAACCTGTTTCCGGGGCGAGCGGCGCAGTTCGACATGGGCGGCGCCGCGTCGAACACGATCGACCTGACGAAGAGGCGCCCGTCGGTCTCGCTGACCAAGCAGGGCGCGGCGACCGGCAACCTCCGGGTCAACCTCTCCTGGCGGATGCGGACCTCGGACCTCGAAGGGCGCTCGCGCCAGAGCGGGCGGCTGCTCCGCAACCCCTCCCAGCTCTTCAAGCCCGAGGTCGTCCAGGCGCACACCCAGGGAATGGTCAACGTCGACCTGGACCTGGGCTGCCTCTACGAGCTCACCGACGGCAGCAAGGGCGTGGTGCAGCCGCTCGGCGGCTTCTTCGGCGACCTGAACGGCGCTCCGTACGTGAAGCTCAGCGGCGACGACCGCTTCGGCGGCTCCTCCGGGGAGACGATCTTCGTCAACCTGGACCAGCGGGACGAGATCAAGCGCCTGCTGTTCTTCGTGTACATCTACGACCAGACGCCGGCCTTCGACCGTACGCACGCCAAGATCACGCTCTATCCGAGCAACGGCCCCCGGATCGAGATCGACCTCGACGAGCGCGCCCCGCAGGCCCGCTCCTGCGCGGTCTTCTCCGTGGACAACGTCAAGGGCGACCTGACGGTCCGCCGCGAGGTGCGGTTCGTCTACGGCTTCCAGGCCGAACTGGACCGGCTGTACGGCTGGGGACTCCAGTGGGGGCGCGGCTACAAGACCAAGGCGTGACCGGTGCTCCCCACGGCCTCAGGGAACCCCGGGGCTTCAGGGATCCCCGGGGCCTTAGGCATCCCCGGGGCCTCAGGGATCCCCCGGGTCTCAGGGCCTGACGAACTGGGGGCCCATGGGCGGCATCCGGAACTCCGGAGCCGCGTGCGGGTCCGTCCGGTGGACGGGCTGCGGGTAGCCGTAGGCGGGAGCCGGGTTCGGGGCCGGGGCGTTCACCGGCTGCTGCGGGTAGCCGTAGGCGGGCGCCCGGTCCGGTACGGGCGGCACCGTCGGCTGCGGCGGTACGGGGGCGTGGATCACGGTCGCGTCGAGGTCTGGCGCCCCGGCGACGGGGAAAACCGGGGCAGGGGCGGCGGTCGTGCCCTCCTGGGCCTCGGGGAGGTCCTGGACGCCTTGAGCGGCCTCCTGGGCGGCTTCCTGGGCCGCCTCCTGAGCGTCCTCGTCGACCGAGATGCCGAAGTCCGTGGCGAGACCGACGAGGCCCGTCGGATAGCCCTGCCCCACCGCGCGGAACTTCCAGGCGTCCCCGCGCCGGTACAGCTCGCCGCAGATGACCGCCGTCTCCTCGCCGGTCTCCGCCGTCACGTCGAACAGCGCCAGCGGCTCGCGGTCCGGTCCGGCCGTCGCGTCGTACAGCAGGATCCGCAGGTCGGAGACGGACCGGAAGGTGCCGCCGTCGGAGGAGGCCGCGACGACCACCCGGTCGACCGAGGCCGCCAGGCTGCCCAGATCGGCCTCCACGGTGTCCGTCAGCCCCTGGGCCACCCGCTTCTTCGGCAGCCGCCGCACGCACCCCGAGGGGTGGCGCGGCTGGTTGTAGAACACGAAGTCCTCGTCGGACCGCACGCGCCCGTCGGCGCCCAGGAGCAGGGCAGAGGCATCCACGTCGGGGACCCCGGGGCCCGGGGTCCAGCAGAGCACGGCCCGTACGGCCGCGGTGTCGAGAGGGACGTTGGAGCCCTTCAGCATCGCGTGCGTCATGACCGCAATCCTGCCCTCCCGCCCGACCCGCGGACAACGCGGGGGCGCCACCGATACCGGGACGGTATGACGGATGCTGACGAGTTACCTGAATTTCATGCACGAAGGGAACTACGGACACCCGCACCTACGTACTATTACCGGCCACATGTCGTCAGGGCCCAGAGAGGCAGACGGGGGACTTACATGCGTCATTTCGGGCACATCCCGTCCGCAACGCGGACCGGGTTGTTCCACAGCGAGCCGGCCGAGTTCACGGCCGACTCGCCCGCGCGCACGCTCGCCGTGGCCCTGGGTGCCACGCTCTACAGCCCGGCCACCCGGCCGCGGCTGGCCGACGACATCCGCAAACAGGCGGCGCGCGGAGTGGTCTCCATGGTGCTCTGCCTGGAGGACTCCATCAGCGACGCCGACGTCGCGGAGGGCGAGACCAACCTCGTCCGGCAGTTCGCCGACCTCGCCGCCGGGACCGTGACGGACGCCGACACCGCCACGGACGTGCCCCTGCTCTTCATCCGGGTCCGCGATCCGCGCCAGATCACCGACCTCGTCGCCCGGCTCGGCGAGACGGTCCGGCTGCTGTCCGGATTCGTACTGCCCAAATTCACCGAGACCCGCGGCCACGCCTTCCTCGAAGCGCTCACCCAGGCCGAGCGGACGAGCGGCAGGCGCCTCTTCGCCATGCCCGTCCTGGAGTCGCCCGAGCTCCTCCACCTGGAGACGCGGGCCGAGACCCTCGCGGGCATCGCCTCGATCACCGACAAGTACCGCGACCGCGTCCTCGCCCTGCGCCTCGGCGTCACCGACTTCTGCTCGGCCTACGGCCTGCGCCGCTCGCCCGACATGACCGCCTACGACGTCAAGATCGTCGCCCACGTCATCGCCGACGTCGTCAACGTCCTCGGCCGCTCCGACGGCACCGGCTTCACCGTCACCGGACCCGTCTGGGAGTACTTCCGGCCCGGCGAGCGCATGTTCAAGCCGCAGCTGCGCCGCAGCCCCTTCCTGGAGGGCCGGGCCGAGGACCTGCGCACCGCCCTCATCGAGCACGACCTCGACGGACTGCTGCGCGAGATCGAGCTCGACCGCGCGAACGGCCTGCTCGGCAAGACCTGCATCCACCCCACCCATGTGGTGCCGGTGCACGCCCTCTCCGTGGTCAGCCACGAGGAGTGGAGCGACGCACAGGACATCCTGCGCCCCGAACAGGGCGGCGGCGGGGTGCTGCGCTCCGCGTATACGAACAAGATGAACGAAGTGAAGCCGCATCGCGCGTGGGCCGAACGCATCCTCCTGCGCGCCGAGGTCTTCGGCGTCGCGAAGGAAGACGTCGGCTTCGTGGATCTGCTCACCGCCGGACTTGCCGGCTGACGAAAGGACGTCGACGACGTGGTGTGGACCGGAACGTGGGTCGCGGAGCGACTGGGCGTCGAACTGATCGGCGGCGAGGAGCTACCGGCCCTGTTGGGCCTCGCACTGCGTCGTAACCCCAAGCGGGCGCACCTGCTCGTCTCCAGCGTGCTCGGCAAGCACGTGCCGCAGCGGCCCTCCGTCGTGTACGGCTCCGGCCTCGGCCTCGGCGTACGGGTCCGCGAGCTCCTGGGCGACGAGGAGGCGGCGCGCTCGGTCGTCCTCGGCTACGCGGAGACCGCCACCGCGCTGGGGCACGCCGTCGCCGACGGCCTCGGCCTCGCCCCGTACCTCCACTCCACCCGGCGGCCGGTGGCCGGGGTCGCGCCCGCGGGCGGCTTCGAGGAGTCCCACTCGCACGCGACCTCGCACCTCCTGCTGCCCGAGGACCCCAAGCTCCTCGCCGGCGGCGGGCCGCTGGTCCTCGTCGACGACGAGTTCTCCACCGGGAACACCGTCCTCAACACGATCCGGGACCTGCACGCCCGCTACCCGCGCGAGCGGTACGTCGTCGTGGCCCTCGTCGACATGCGCTCCAGCGCCGACCTCGGCCGCCTGGACGCCTTCGCGGAGGAGATCGGCGCCCGCGTCGACCTGATCGCCGCGGCCGCCGGGACCGTACGCCTCCCGGAAGGGGTCCTGGAGAAGGGCCGGGCACTGGTGGCGGAGCACGAGTCCGCGCCCGCGGAGACCGGGCGGGCGGCGCCGCCGGCCGTCGCCCGGACGACGCCCGACCCCGTACGGGTGACACTCGGCTGGCCCAAGGGACTGCCCGACGGCGGGCGCCACGGATTCACGCCCGAGCAGCGCGACCGCCTGGAAACGGCCCTGCCGGGCCTGGCCGCGTGCCTCGGGCGGGCCCTGGAGGCACGGGAGGCGCCCGCCGCCGGGAAGCACGCCGTCACCGACACGGTCCCCTGCCTGGCCCCCGCCGCCGCTGCCGTCGACGGCCCCCGCGTTCTCGTACTCGGCTTCGAGGAGCTGATGTACGCGCCGCTGCGCCTCGCCGGCGCCCTGGAGGACGCCGGGCACGACGTCCGCTACTCCACGACCACCCGCTCACCGGTCCTGGCCGTCGACGACCCCGGCTACGCGATACGCACCCGGCTCGTCTTCCCGGCCCACGACGACCCGGCCGACGGCCCCGGCGAGCGCTACGCCTACAACGTGGCGGGCGCGGGCTTCGACGCCGTCGTCCTCGTCGTCGACTCCGCCGCCGACACCCCGGAGCTGCGCGCCCCGGACGGCCTGCTGGCCCAGCTCGCCGCACACGTCCCGCACGTCGTGCTCGCGGTCGTCCCCTCGTACACGCCCACGGTCTCCGAAGCTCCCGAAAGGAGCTCCATGCTGCCCGAGCCCCTCCGCGGCCCCGCCTTCTCCTCGTACGCGCCCGAGGAGGTCGGCTGGCTGCTCCAGGACCTCTCGGACGTCGAGCTGGAGGCGCCCACCGAGGAACGCGAGGAAGCCATCCAGAGCGGCGGCGCGCACTACGCCGAATCGCTCCCCGTCGAGTACCAGCCCAGCGCCCGCTACCAGGACCTCTTCCACTCCGCCCTGGAGGGTTCCGCCGCCCGAATAGCCCGCGCGGTCGGCACCGTCACCGAGACCGTCCTCGCCGAGCACCCCGGCCGCACCCCCGTACTCGTCTCGCTCGCGCGGGCCGGCACCCCCGTCGGCGTCCTCATGCGCCGCTGGGCGCAGGCCCGCCACGGCCTCGACCTCCCGCACTACGCCGTCTCCATCGTGCGCGGCCGCGGCATCGACGCCAACGCGCTGCGCTGGCTCGCCGCCCACCACGACCCCGCAGACGTCGTGTTCGTCGACGGCTGGACCGGCAAGGGCGCCATCACCCGCGAACTCGCCCAGGCGGTCAAGGAGTTCGAGGCGAGCGCGGACGGCGTCCCCGGCTTCGATCCGGAGATCGCGGTGCTCGCCGATCCCGGCTCCTGCGTCCGCACGTACGGCACCCGCGAGGACTTCCTCATCCCCTCCGCCTGCCTCAACTCCACGGTCTCCGGCCTGATATCCCGCACCGTGCTCCGCTCCGACCTCGTCGGCCCGAACGACTTCCACGGCGCCAAGTTCTACCGCGAACTGGCCGGCGCCGATGTCTCCGGCACCTTCCTCGACGCCGTCGCCGCCCGCTTCGACGAGGTCGCCGAGACCGTCGACGTGGACGTCAAGGAACTGCTCGCCGCCGACCGCACCCCCACCTGGGAGGGCTGGGCCGCCGTCGAACGGATCAGCGAGGAGTACGGCATCCACGACGTCAACCTGGTCAAGCCCGGCGTCGGCGAGACCACCCGCGTCCTGCTGCGCCGCGTCCCCTGGAAGATCCTCGCCAAGCGGGGCGCCGGGGCGGACCTGGCGCACGTCCGGCTGCTCGCCGAGCAGCGCGGTGTGCCGGTCGAGGAGGTCGACGAACTTCCGTACACCTGCGTGGGTCTGATCCACCCTCAGTACACGAGGGGCGCGACGGGCGCCGACGGCAAGACGGTGGTGTCCCAGTGAGTACGCCACTGAACTCGACTCCGAGGATGACTCCGATCACGACTCCGAGCACGACGCTGAGCGCGACTCCGAGCACGACGCTGAGTGCGACTCCGAGCACGACGCTGGTCGCGAGCGACCTCGACCGCACCCTCATCTACTCGAGCGCGGCGCTCGCCCTCGGCATGCCCGACGCCCAGGCGCCCCGGCTGCTCTGCGTCGAGGTCCACGAGTCGAAGCCGCTCTCCTACATGACCGAGGACGCGGCGGACCTCCTCACGCGGCTGACCGGCGAGACCGTCTTCGTCCCGACCACGACCCGGACGCGCAAGCAGTACCAGCGCATCCAACTCCCGGGAGCCACACCGAAGTACGCGATCTGCGCGAACGGCGGGCACATCCTCGTCGACGGCGTGTCCGACCGCGACTGGCACACGACGGTGGTGAACCGGCTGGCCGAGGAATGCGCACCGCTCTCCGAGATCCGCGCCTACCTCACCGCCACCACGGACCTGTCGTGGGTCCGCAAGCACCGGGTGGCCGAGGACCTCTTCGCCTACCTCGTCGTCGAGCGCGAGCGGCTCCCCGAGGAGTGGCTGGGGCGCTTCGGCGCGTGGGCGGGGGAGCGCGGCTGGACCGTCTCGCTCCAGGGCCGCAAGGTGTACGCGGTGCCGAAGCCGCTCACCAAGAGCGCGGCCGTCCGCGAGGTCGCCCGCCGCATCGGCGCCACGCTGACCCTGGCGGCGGGGGACTCGCTCCTCGACGCCGACCTGTTGATGGCCGCGGACCGGGCATGGCGCCCCGGCCACGGCGAACTCGCCGAGAGCGAGTGGACCGCCCCCCACCTCGACGTCCTCGCGGAGCGCGGGGTCGCGGCGGGGGAGGAGATCCTGCGCCGCTTCAGGGCGGCGGCGGCCGGCTAGCCGCAGCAGCCCCCACCGCAGCAGCCACCGCCACCGCCGCCGCCCGCGCCCTGCGTGGGGGCGGCGGTGCTGCTGCTGCCGCCGACGGCGACGGCCGAGAGCAGCTTGACGGTGTCGTCGTGCCCGGCGGGGCAGGCGGCGGGGGCGGAGGACTCGGCCATGGGACGGCTGAGCTCGAAGGTGTCGCCGCAGGTGCGGCAGCGGAATTCGTAACGAGGCATGGGGACAGGCTAGCGGCGGCAGGTCGAGGACGGCAGTGCCCCGAAGCCCCACGGGCTCGGCGCGCGCCCGCCGGGCCCGGCGCAGCGACCGGCGGCGGGGCTCGGCGTCCGGCGGCGGGGCTCGGCGACCGAGACCGCGCGGGAGACTCAATGGCCGGCGGCGGCGGTGCCGCGGTCCTCCCGGATCTGCTCGACGACGCGGGCGGCGTCGGCGCGGACGGCCTCCAACTCGGTCAGGAAGTGCCAGTAGTCCGGGTGGCGGCCCTCCAGCGTGCCGACGGCCCGGTCGAGCCGGGCGACGGCCTGGTCGAGCGGGCGGGCGTGTCGCGGGTCGGGGGTGTTGCGCCCGGCCATCGCCAGCCGCTGGGCGTCCCGTACGGCGAACCGGGCGCGGTCGGTCTCCGCCTTCGGGTCCTTCGCGACGGCGTCCAGGCGGTGCAGCCGCTCCCTGGCCGCCGACACGGCCTCGTCGGTCGAGTCGAGGAGCGCGCGGACGGTGGAGAGCAGGGAGGTCGCGTCGGGCCAGCGCTGCTCCGCACGGGCCTTCGCGGCCTCGGCGAGCCGCTCCTCGGCCTGCCGGAGCGTGTCGGCGGCCTGCTCGGGCACGTGCTGGAGGTCCTGCCAGCAGGCGGCGGAGAACCGCCGCCGCAGCTCCGAGAGGACCGGCTCGACGCCCTCGGTACGGGTGGTCAGCGCTTCGGTACGGGTACGGAGGGAGACGAGCCGCCGGTCGATCTCGGCGGCGCGCTGCGGCAGCCGCTCGGCCTCGGCGCGCACGGCCTCGGCGTCCCGCAGGACGCGGTCGGCGCGCTGGAGGGTGTCGGCGACGCCGTGGCGTCCGGCGCCTTCGTTGAGCCGGGTCAGTTCGGGCCCGAGCTGGGCGAGCCGCAGGGCGAGGTCGTCGGCGCGCAGGCCCCCGTCGCGTACGGCGTCGAGTGCGCCGCTCGCGCCGCGCAGCGCCTGACGGGCCCGCTCGACGGCGGGGACGAGCCGGGCGAGCTGGGTCTCGGCGCGGTCGAGGAGCGGCGCGAGGCCCTGCTCGAACCGGTCGAGCTCGCCCTTCACCCGGTCCAGCTCGTCCTTGGCGGCGCTCAGTTCGGTACGGGCGCGCCCGGCGGTGGCGGCGTCGAGCTCGTCACGATCGAGGTCATGGGCGTCGACGGCGCTGATGTAGAGGTGGCTGACCTCGTCGATCCGGTGCCCGAGGGCCACAAAGCCCTCCACCGCGTGGCGCGCGTCGGGGGAACTGTCGGCGGCGGTAATGGTCTCGATGGAAATTCGCAACCCGCGCTGGGCGGTGTCGAGCTCGTAGAAGGCGGCTGCGGCGGCGTCCTTGGCGGCCTGGGCCTCGGCCCGCTGGCCCTCCCCGCGCCCGCCGAACCAGCGACGCGTACCGCCCCCGGCGAAGGCCTGCGGCAGCAGCGCCCCGACCAGCAGCGGCAGCGCGAGGGCCAGCCGGAAGGTGGACGGAATCCTGGGCGTCGCACTGCCCCCAGGGGGCGTCCTGCCGTCGCTCGCCGCCACGTACCTCTCCCCGTGCTGTGTTCGCCGTCTCCGGTCCGGTTCATTCTCCCACCCGGTAAGGACGAACACACGGGCCGGTCAGTTCGCCGTTCGTACGACGATGTCACCGTCGTCACTGCGCACGCTCACGGAGTGCTCGCTTCCGTCGCGGCGGGGCACGTCGACGCGAACGTCGCCGTCCTGGCTGGCGCCGGTGGCCTCGTACTCGGCCGTGGGCAGGATGACGTCGATGTCGCCGTCCTTGGTGACGACGTCGACGCGGCGGGGTACGGCCCCGAGGGCGATCCGGATGTCGCCGTCGTCGGACCGGGCGAGGACCTGGGGGGCGCTGGTGCCGCCCTCGACGGCGAGGTCGCCGTCCTTGGTGCCGAGGTCGAGGGCCCCGGTGCTCGCGGACACCCGTACGTCCCCGTCGTCGGACCGCACCTTCAACGGCGTGGCGAAGCCCTCCGCCGTGACGTCCCCGTCCTTGTTCTCGACGGTGACGGCGACATCGCGCGGCACCTGGACGCGGTGCACGGCCTCGCAGTGGGAGGCGACGGCGTCGCAGTCCACGCGCAGCGTGAGCCGCCCGCCCTCCAGTTTCCAGCTCGCGTCGGGCCCCGACCCCATGACCACCCACCCGTCGACCTGCCGCTCGACGAGGACGTCGTCGACGTCGGCGGGCGTGATGACGAGCTCGGAGTCGTCGGAGTCGATGGTGAGCGCGCCCCCGTCGAACGCGAACGTCCTCTTCTCGACCGGCGCCTCACCGGCATCGGCGGTCCCACAGGCACTGAGCGCGAACAGAGCGACGAGGACCCCGCCGGCGGCGAGGAACGGGTGGCGTGTGTCCATGGCGATGTCGATCCCCCAGTAGAAAACGTCGGTACGCCGACGGTACGAGCCCGCCACCCCCCGTCACGATCCGGCGACCCACCGTCCGAAGGGTGGGGCTACCCCCCGCCCGCCGACAACGGATTCGGCCACGCCCCGTCGGCCATGTAGGCTGTTGCCTCTTCCACGGGTGCGTAGCTCAGGGGTAGAGCGCTGCTCTTACAAAGCAGATGTCGGCGGTTCGAAACCGTCCGCGCCCACCAGGGAAAAGGCCCCGGACCGATCATGGTCCGGGGCCTTTTGCGGTGTGTGTACGTTGCCGGACTGATCGAGATTCCTGGTGTGGGGGCGCCACGGCTCGTACCTCTCTACGCGCACCGCTTCCTGCTGGCCGGGCGCGACGCCTTTGGGCATCCGGTCATGTCCGTGTGGGGACTCGACATCATCTGCTACAGCCATGACCTGGCCGACTACATCGATCACGATTTCGGCGAGCGGCATGAGGATGCCCCTTGGAACCCGCAGGCAACGGTGCCGTTCTGGAAGGCCTCAAGGTTCGGGGTCAGGCCGGGAAGGGTGGAAAGTTGACGTGGGCCTGACCGGGCGGGTGTACTCCGGGCATGGCTGAGGTGGGGGACGCGCCCGAATCCGTGGTGCAGAGCGGTGAGATGACGGCGCAGCGGTACATCGAGACCCGGCTCGCGCAGTACCAGGAGTGGTACGACCTGAAGGCGACCCGGATGAAGGCGATGCATCTGCGGATGCGGACCGTGTCCGTCGTCGGTGGGGCGCTCGTGCCGGTGTTCGTGAACGTGGACCTCGCGTTCGCGCGGGTCACCGCCACGGTGCTGAGCGTCGTGGTCGTCGCCGCCGTGTCGCTGGAGAGCGTGTACCGGTACCGGGAGCAGTGGAAGAACTACCGGTCGACCGAGCAGCTGCTCGGGCACGAGCGGGTCTACTTCGAGACCAAGGTGGGGCCCTACCACGGTCTTTCGAGGCGGGAGGCGTTCTCCGCGCTCGTCGCCCGGGTCGAGCGGGCCATCGCCGGCGAGAATTCGGCGACGTTGAATGTGATGACCCTCGGTGGGCAGGTGAATGCCGATGTCGCGCAGCACGGGGTGCCCGCCGCTCGGCAGGAGTCCGAGACTTCCTGAGGCGGCCGTGGGCCCCGGGGTTGCCGGGGCCCACGGTTCGTCAGGTGCGGTGCGGGGTCAGCACCACTTGTAGTCGACCCGCGTCGAGTTGTACGAGCAGTTGTCGACCCACGTGCCGTTGCTCTTGCGCAGCGTCGCCGTGTCCTTGTCGTTGTTCCAGACGTACGCGCCGCGGTTCTGGTAGACGTTCGTCGACGTGTTCGTCCCGCGGCCCGTGCGGACCGTCACGATCTTGCCCTTGCCGAGCGTGTACGAGCCGAACGTGTACTTGTGGTTGGCGGCGTCCGTGACCGTCCAGCCCCGCAGGTTCACCGCGGCGCCCGTCGTGTTGCGTATCTGCACGTACTCGCCGTTGAGGCTCGTGTTGGAGCGCAGGTCCGAGCCCGGGCTGTCGTAGTAGATCTTGTACAGGTGGACCGAACCGGCGGCCTGGGCCGGCGAAGGCAGCAGCAGAACGCCGGAGGCGGCGGCCGCGGTCACGGCCGCGAGCGTGCGTGCACGAAGCATGAATGTCCCTCAGTTTCTGCCGGGCACCCGCCGATGGGGCCCGGCGAGCACATAGGATACGCACGTCCTTCACCTCTTCCACACATGTTCCGTCTGGGTGGGGGACACCCCCTACGGTGGGGTCATGGAGCCTGATGCGCCGCTGCGAGTCACCGTCCTCGGGTCCGCCACCCCCTTCCCCCGGCCGGACAACCCCTGTTCCGGCCTTCTCGTCGAGGGCGGCGGCGTCCGCGTGTGGGTGGACGCCGGGACCGGCACCCTCGCGGAGCTCCAGCGGTACGTCACGCTCGGCGACGTCGACGCCGTCTGGATCTCGCATCTCCATGCCGATCACAGTGCCGATCTGCTGACTGCCTCCTACGGGTTGTTGTATGCCGGGCTCGGCGTTTCCGTGCCGGTGGCTCTGTTCGGGCCCGTCGGGATCGCCGACCGGCTCGCCGGGTTCCTGACGAACGGGCCCGAGCGCAGTCCCGTCGAGAAGGCCTTCGCCGTCGAGGAGTTGTACGACGGGCATGTCGTCCGCCTTGGCGGGCTGACCTTGCGGTCGCGGGGCGTCGAGCACGCCGGGCCCGACGCCTTCGCCCTGCGCGTCGAGGACGAGGGCGGGGGCTCTCTCGTCTACTCCGGCGACTGCGAGCCCTGTCCCTCGCTCGTCGAACTCGCCCGGGACTGCGATCTGTTCGTCTGCGAGGCCGATGGGGAAGGGCCCGGGCACCACTCCGCGGCACAGGCCGGGCGCAGCGCCGCCGCAGCCGGTGCCGGGCGGCTCGTCGTGACCCATGTGGGGTCCGGCGTCGAGCCCGCCGAGGCCGTCGCACTCGCCGCCGCCGAGTTCCCCGGCGACGTCGCCCACGCCGACCCCGGCGCACGGTTCGACGTCACGCGTCGAAGTCGTACTCCAGGACGTACGACGACGAGTCGAGCGTCATCTCGTTGAGCTCCACCGCGACCCCCTGCCCCGTGAACGCCGTGCGCCCGATCAGGACCACCGGAGTGCCGAACTCCAGGGCCAGCCGGTCCGACTCGTCCGCCGTCGGCATCCGGCAGCGGATCTCCTCGCGGAAGCGCACCGGCCGGTGCCCCAGCTCGGCCAGCCGGGCGTAGGTGCCGCCCGGACCCGTGTCCGGCTCCGTGATCGCCGTCCCGCGCACCAGCTCCGCCGAGAGGTACGAGACCGACAGCAGGACCGGCTTGGCGTCCAGGACGAAGCGGCGGCTGCGGACGCAGACCGGTGCGCCCGGTGCGAGGTTCAGCGCCTCCGCGACCCTGCCTCCGGCCGCCGTCTCCGCAACCTCGATGCCGTCGACCACCAGGGTCCGGTCCTCCACGTCCGCCGACCAGACCGAGCGGCCGCTGCCCCAGTGGTCCCCGGCGAGGCGCGGGATGCCCCGGCGGCGCAGCGGGCGGAAGACCCGGACGAAGACCCCGGCGCCCTTGCGGGCCTCGGCCAGTCCTTCGTTGCGCAGGACGGAGAGGGCCTGGCGCGCCGTCATCCGGGCCACCTCGTAGGTGGACATGAGGTCGTTCTCGCCGGGGAGGCGGTCGCCCGGCGCGAAGGCGCCTGACTGGATCGCCGTTCTCAACTCGTCGGCGATGCGCTGGTACTTGGGTCGACGAGCGCTGTCCTGGTCAGTCACGGGTGGACCACTCCCTTCATCTGCGGGACACCCTAGGCGCACCCCCGGGCCAGGGTGCACACGTGTGCGCCGTCCCGCCGGGTCGATCCATCCATCGGGGGACATCTCTAGAGATACGTTGACAGGGCGGGGTGTCCCCGCTTCTCTGGTGGTCCCCAGGATTCAGGATTCGGTACGGACGGGACGGAGGGGATGCGTGCAGCCACTGCCCGAGGTCGGTGACCTCGTCCGCGACACCGCCACTGGGCGGGTCGGTTTCTATGTGGAGAGCGCCTCCGGGCGCTTCCTGATCCGGCCGGTCCACGGTGGCGCCGAGTGGGAGGCCGAGCCCGCCGACGTACAGCTCGCCACCCCCCTGCGCGAGCTGCGCGCCCGCGCCGCCGAGATCAACGCGCGCAGTCGGCGCGGCCTGGCCTGAGCGGGGTGCGGTGACCCTCCGTGGCCGTCGTGGCCGTGTTCCTCGGTCGCTTGGCGGAGTCGGCGGCGGTTGTCAGTGGGGCGCGCCACACTGGAGGCATGTGCCGCAGCATCAAGACGCTCCGACCGCCCGCGCTGCCCGAGGAGGCGACCGAGGAGGACTTCCACGCCGCCGCCTTGCAGTACGTCCGCAAGGTCTCCGGCTTCCGCGCTCCCGCCGCCCACAACCGCGAGGTCTTCGACCGCGCCGTGGACGAGATCACGGAGGCGACCGCGAGACTCCTCGCCGGCCTGGAGGTGCGCGGGGCGCACCCCGCCGTCACGAGACCGGCGCGGGAGCCGCAGCCGGACGCTGTATGAGGTACGCGGCGAGGCCGCCCGCCAGGAAGAGCGCGAGGGTCGACACCCCCGCGCTGAACCAGGTCGCGCCCAGCCACTGCCCGCCCAGCCAGCCGAGCCCCACGCTGTAGGAGGCCCAGGTCACGCCCGCGAGCGCCGACCACGGCAGGAAGTCCTTGATCCTCCGCTTGGCCGCGCCCGCGCCCAGGGAGACCACGGAGCGGCCCGCCGGGGCGAAGCGCGCGAGCACCACGAGCAGCCCGCCGCCCCGGGCCAGCGCGGTGCCGAGACGTTCCTGCGCCAGGGAGAGGCGCCGCGAGCGGGCGATCGCCCTGTCCAGCCTGGCGCCGCCCCGCCGGGCCAGGCGGTATGCCAGGAAGTCGCCGAGTACGGACGCGGTGGCCGCGCAGAGGAGCAGCGGGAGGAGCGACGGCACGTCGGGGGAGGCCGCGGTGGCCGTCGCCGCGGCCGTGGCGGCGGTGATCACGAGGAAGCCGCTCGGCAGCACGGGCAGGAAGACGTCGAGCAGGATCGACGCCGCCACCACCGGGTAGATCCACGGGCCGGCGGTCAACGACCGCAGCGAGCCGAGGCTGTCGAGCAGATTCACAGGGCCAGAGCCTACGCGGGGGTGGGGGACCCCCTGCCGGGCGGGTGCCGGGCGGGGGTGTGGTGGGGGTGAGGTGGGCGGGCGTCGCGGGTGCCGGGCGTGCGTGCGTGGGTGTGTGGGGCAGGAGTCGCGTACGGGAAAGGCCGGAAACCGTCCTGCGGTTTCCGGCCCTTGCGTTTAGCGGGGACTCAGGCCGCGATCGGCGCGCCCTGCTTCTCGTTCTCCTGGCCGGTCTTCGCGCCCGCGCCGGTCCTGGCGCCGAAGAGGCCGTCGAGGGCGAGTGCGCCCGGGCCCGTGAAGACGAGCAGGGCGAAGGCCCAGCAGAACAGGGCCGCGGTCTCGCCGCTGTTCTGGAGCGGGAAGAGGGCCTCCGGCTGGTGGACCTTGAAGTACGCGTACGCCATCGAGCCCGACGCGAGGAACGCGGCGCTCCGGGTGCCGACACCCGCCAGCACCAGCACGCCGCCGACGAGCTGGATCACGGCCGCGTACCAGCCCGGCCAGGTTCCGGCCGGGACGGTGCCGCCGCCCATCGCGCCGCCGAGGACGCCGAAGAGCGAGGCGGCGCCGTGGCAGGCGAAGAGCAGGCCGACGACGATCCGGAAGAGGCCGAGCGCGTAGGGCTGGGCCTGGTTCAGGCGGCTTGTGAGGTTGTTCGAGGTGGTGTTCATGGGGGGAACTCCTTCGGCCTGACCCCGTCCGTGGGGAGGACGGGGTGTGGGGGACGGAAACCGACGAGGCCGCAAGGTTAGGCACCCCTCACCAGTACTTGCAAGTTCAACATTCGGCCACCGGGGAGTGTGTGGCGAGGCTCACTCCCCGGGGCCGCTGTGGTGACGGTGGTTCAGGGGGTCCGTGGTCAGCAGCCGTTGAGGACGGACTGCAGGGCGCTCTTCTCGGCGGAGTCGATGCTGAGGTTCCAGTGGTACTTCACGTGCACCCACGCCCGGGCGTACGTGCAGCGGTAGGAGGTGCGCGAGGGCAGCCACTCCGCCGGGTCCAGGTCGCCCTTGGACTGGTTGACGTTGTCGGTGACGGCTATGAGCTGGGGCCGGGTCAGGTCGTTCGCGAAGGCCTGGCGCTGCGAGGTGGTCCACGCGTTCGCGCCCGAGCGCCATGCCTCGGACAGGGCGACGACGTGGTCGATGTCGAGGTCGGAGGCGACGGTCCAGCTGGCGCCGTCGTACTCGGAGAACCAGCTGCCGCTGACCGAGGCGCAGCTGGAGTCGGTGACGACGTTCACGCCGTCGCGCTTGAGGACCGTCTCGCGGGTGTTGCACGCCCCGGACTGGGTGATCCAGTGCGGGAAGAGATCCCGGCTGTAGCCCGAGGAGGAACCTTCCGCCTTGACCGTGAGGGCGGCCAGGTACGTGCGGGCGGTGGACGCGCTGACAGGGGTCGGCATCGCGGCCTGGGCGGCCGGTGCCGTGGCGAGGAGGCCGGTGACGGTGAGGGCGGCGGAGGTGGCGAGTACAGCGAGTCGACGCGCGTAGATCATGCCGACGGGCATGTGAACTCCCTTGAAGTGGGGGGACCTTGGCTGGGTGCGGTCCCCGCGGAGGTGCCGGGCGCTGGCCCGGTCATCGTGGCGGCGCGAGGTTTCCGTGGGGGGTGCGCCAGGTAACAGGGTGGCGACATGGGCACGTCACATCAAGGGGTGTGACATGGCTGATGGAGCGCCAGATTCCGCCCGGTGCCCCTCCCTTGCGCGAGAGCTCTACTGTGGCCGTGTGCTTCTGGACGTGAACGTCACCTTTGGGGCGGTACTCGCCGTCCTGCTCGCCCTCGCCGCCGGCGTCGTCGCCCTCGCGCACCTCGGCCGCGCCCGCGACACCCTGTTCGCCGGCGCGCGCGCCGCCGTCCAGCTGATCGCCGTCTCGCTCGTGATCGGGTGGGTGGTCCGCTCCGTACCGCTGCTGCTCTGCTTCCTGCTCCTCATGTACGCGGTGGCGGTACGGACGGCAGGGCGGCGGGTCGTGCCCGCGCCGGGGCGCGGCTGGTGGTGGGCGGGCGTGCCGATCGCCGCCGCCGTGGTGCCGGTGGTCCTCGCGCTCGTCGTCACCGGACTCGTACCGGTGAAGGGGATCACGCTCGTACCCGTGACCGGCATCCTCGTCGGCGGCGCGCTCACGGCCACCGTCCTCGCGGGGCGGCGCGCGCTCGACGAGCTGGAGACGCGGCGGGGCGAGGTGGAGGCGGGCCTGGCGATCGGGCTCGTCGAGCGCGAGGCGCGGCTCGAAGTGGCGCGGAAGGCGGCGGCGGACGCCCTGCTCCCCGGCATGGACCAGACGCGCACGGTGGGTCTCGTCACGCTGCCGGGGGCCTTCGTGGGCATGCTGCTCGGCGGCGCGTCACCGCTGCACGCGGGCGCCGTCCAGCTCTTCGTGCTCATCGCGCTGCTCGCCGTGCAGGCGGTGGCCGCCGCGACCACCCTGGAACTGGTCGCGCGCGGCCGGATCACCCGGCCTCGGGAGGCGGGTGCGGAGGGGATTCCCACGCCTCGGCGGTGAGTCCCCACGCCAGGGCGTGAGGGTGTCTCTGCGCCTGGGTGATGAGTTCCTGCGTCGGGGCGTGAGGGTGTCTCTGCGCCTGGGTGGTGAGTTCCTGCGCCTGGGCGGTGGGGGTGTTCCTGCGCCTGGGCGATGAGTTCCTGCGCCTGGGCGGTGGGGGTGCCCCTTCCCCTACGCCAGGGCCGTGAGGGTGATCGTGCCGTCCGTCGCCGTCTCGACCCGCAGGCGGGTGAGGTCCTCGACGTGGATGTCGGGGGCGAAGGCCGCCGCGCGCGGGCCCACGCCCACGATCCGCATGCCGGCCGCGCGGCCCGCCTGGATGCCGGCCTCGGAGTCCTCGAAGACGACACAGTCCGCCGGGGTGAATCCCAGCTCCGCCGCACCCTTGAGGAAGCCCTCGGGGTCCGGCTTGCTCGCGCCGACGCGCTCGGCGGTGACCCGGGTCTCCGGTATCGCCAGGCCGGCCGCGCCCATCCGCGCCTGGGCGAGGGCCTCGTCGGCCGAGGTCACCAGGGCGTACGGCAGCGCGGCGATCGCGGTCATGAAGGCGGGGGCGCCGGGGACGGGCACGACGCCGTCGAGGTCGGCGGTCTCCTCGGCGAGCATCAGCCGGTTGTCGGCGTGGTTCTCCTCCATCGGGCGGTCCGGGAGGAGGACGGCCATCGTCGCGTACCCCTGGCGGCCGTGGACCACCTTGAGGACGGCGTCCGCGTCGAGCGCCTGCCGCTCGGCCCAGCGGCGCCAGCAGCGCTCGACGACGGCGTCCGAGTTGACGAGGGTGCCGTCCATGTCGAGGAGGAGGGCGCGGGCGGTGAGCTGTGCCGGGGTGGTGGCAGGCATCGGGTCTCCAGAGAGGGGTGCGGAGAACGAAGCGGTCCCGCCCGCCGGTCAGGGAATACGGGCGGGGCCACTTTGTTTTTCCACGATACAAAACCGGGGGGCGTCTTGGCCAACCCGTTCGTGTTCCGGCCCGGAGATCCGGTCTCAGAAGTCGGGAGTGGCCTGTTCCAGGTGGCTGCGGGTGGACGGGCCGTACACGCCCTCCGGGTCCTCCCGGGGGTAGAGCCACTGCTGGTAGGTGGCCACCGCCTCCCGTACCTCGTCGTCGTACTTGCCGTGGAAGTTGCCGTCGTAGATCCACAGGACGGCCAGCCGCCGCTGGAGCTCGCGCACCTCGGGCCCTGTCGAGCCGAGGCTCAGCGTGACCGCCGCCTCCTCGGTCTCCGGCTCCTGTGAGGAGGGGGTCGCCGTCGGGGTCGTCGCCGTCGGTTCGGGCGGCGGCGCCGATGCCGAGGTGGCCGTCGGGGCCGCCGTGGTGGTGGCGGCCGGAGGTGCGGCCGAGCCGGTCGTGGCGCCGGCGGAAGCGGTGGCTCCGGAGGCGGAGGGGGTGGGTGTGACGGACGGGGAGGCGGAGGTGGTGGTCGGGCGTACGGACGGGGGTGACGAGCTCGGCTCCGGGGTCTCGGAGGAGGCGGACGGTGACGGGGCCTCCGAGACGGCGATGTTCAGGGACGCGCTGGTGGTGATCTCGAGCCCGCCCGCCCGGTCGTCGGTCTCGTCCCCGCCGCCGAGGACGGCCGCCGCGAGGGCGGCGGTGCCGACCACGGCGACGGCGGCCACCGCGGCGACGATCATGCCGCGCCGGCGCCCGCGTCCCGACTCGCGGACGTCCGTCGGGTCCGGGTCGGTGATGCGGCCGATGCCGTGCAGCAGCAGGGGCATCGTCTCGGAGGGGTCGCCTCCGAGGTCCGGGTCGAGGTTCGGGTAGCCGTACGGGTGGGGATCCGGGGCGCCGTGCGGGGCGAGATCCGGGGCGCCGTACGGGGCGAGGCCCGCGTCGGTGCCGGTGCCGGAGTGCCCGCCCGAGTGGGTGCCGGCGTACGCGCCGGGGTGCGGCGTCGTGGGGCCGTCCGGGCGGATCGCCGCCAGCTGGGCCGTCGGCGGATCCTCCGCCGCGTAGCTCCCGCCGGGCCCTCCAGGCCCCGCGGATCCCCCATGCCCCTCAGGTCCCGCGGACCCCCCGGGCATCCCAGGTCCCGCAGGCCCCCCATGCCCCGCCGGTTCCGTCGGCTCCGTCGCGTCCAGCGTCACGTACGGCCTGATCCTCAGCGGGTCGAAGTCCTCCGCCGCCGCTATCTCCGCCTGGGCGCAGGCGCAGCCAGGTCTTTGTACACCGCATTCAGGACAGACATGTCCGGTCATGATGGGTCCCCTCCCCGAGACAACTGCGAGCGATTATGCAGCCCCCCCCTGTCCGACAGGGGGACAGCAGTGCTCTCCAGCAGGCCATATCGGGACATTCGGATCAGGATGGAGGAGTTGTCCGAGGAGAGGCCCGAGGAGACCCGCCCATGGCCCAGGAAACGAGCCCGTCCCAGCTCGGCGGCGATCCCCTGCCGGGAGAGGGGCAGAGCCACCGTACGGTCCTCGTCGCGATCGGCGCACTGCTGCTCGGCATGCTGCTCGCCGCCCTCGACCAGACCATCGTCTCCACCGCCCTGCCGACCATCGTCAGCGAGCTCGGCGGCATGGAGCACCTCTCCTGGGTGGTCACGGCCTACATGCTGGCGTCCACGGCGGCCACCCCGCTCTGGGGCAAGCTCGGCGACCAGTACGGCCGCAAGAAGCTCTTCCAGGCCGCCATCGTCCTCTTCCTCATCGGCTCCGCCCTCTGCGGCATCGCCCAGAACATGCCGCAGCTCATCGCCTTCCGCGCCGTCCAGGGCCTCGGCGGCGGCGGCCTCATGGTCCTGTCGATGGCGATCGTCGGCGACCTCGTGTCCCCCCGCGAGCGTGGCAAGTACCAGGGCCTCTTCGGCGCCGTCTTCGGCGCCACCAGCGTCCTCGGCCCGCTGCTCGGCGGCCTCTTCACCGAGCACCTCTCCTGGCGCTGGGTCTTCTACATCAATCTGCCGATCGGCATCGTCGCCCTCTTCGTCATCGCCGCCGTGCTCCACATCCCGGTGCGCTCCACCCGGCACGCCATCGACTACCTCGGCACCTTCCTCATCGCCTCGGTCGCCACCTGCCTCGTCCTGGTGGCCTCCCTCGGCGGTACGACCTGGGCCTGGGGCTCGGCGCAGATCATCGGCCTCGCCGTCCTCGGAGCCGTACTCCTCGTCTGGTTCGTGTACGTCGAGCAGCGCGCCGCCGAACCCGTCCTGCCCCTGAAGCTGTTCCGGATCCGGACCTTCACCCTGGTCTCGGTCATCAGCTTCGTCGTCGGCTTCGCGATGTTCGGCGCGATGACCTACCTCCCGACCTTCCTCCAGGTGGTGCAGGGCGTCACCCCGACCATGTCCGGCGTCCACATGCTGCCCATGGTCCTCGGCATGCTGATCACCACGACCGCCTCCGGCCAGATCGTGTCCCGCACCGGCCGCTGGAAGGTCTTCCCGATCGCCGGCACGGCCCTCACCGCGCTCGGGCTGCTCCTCCTCAACGAGCTGACGGAGACCACCTCCACGTGGGAGATGAGCGTCTACTTCTTCGTCTTCGGCGCCGGGCTCGGCCTCGTCATGCAGGTCCTCGTCCTGGTCGTGCAGAACGCCGTCTCCTATGAGGACCTCGGCGTCGCCACCTCCGGAGCCACCTTCTTCCGCTCCATCGGCGCGTCCTTCGGCGTCGCCGTCTTCGGCACCATCTTCACCAGCCGGCTCACCCACAAACTCGACGACGTCTTCGCGAGCGCGGCGAGCGCCGGGGAGGAGCTCCCGCCCGGCATCGGACCCGAACAGGTCGCCGCCGACCCGCGCGCCATCGCCGAACTCCCGCCGGATCTCCGCCCCTCCGTCCTCCACGCGTACGCCACGTCCATCACCGACGTCTTCCTGTACGCGGCGCCGGTCGTCCTCGTCGCCTTCGTCGTCGCCTGGTTCCTCAAGGAGGACAAGCTGCGCGGCTCGGTCACGGCGCCCGACCCGAGCCAGACCCTCGCCTCGAACCCCGTCGAGCGCTCCTCGTACGACGAGTGCGCCCGCGCGCTCTCCGTCCTCGGCTCCCGGGAGGGCCGCAAGGCCATCTACGAGAAGATCACCGCCCGCGCCGGGCTCGACCTGCTGCCCGCCGCGAGCTGGCTGCTGCTGCGGATCCGCCGCCACGGCACCGTCGAACCCGCCCGGCTCGCCGAGACCACCCCCGTACCGCTGCGGGCGATCACGGAGGCGTCCCGGCAGGTGGAGGAGCGACGGCTCGCCACGCGGGAGGGCGTCCAGCTGTTCCTCACCGAGGAGGGCGTCCAGGCGGCGGTGAAGCTCGACAAGGCGCGGGAGGAGTCGCTCGCCGAACTCCTCGGCGACTGGTGGGGGCCGGACCGGCCCACCGACCTCGTGAAGCTGGTGGAGGAGCTGACGGCCGAGCTGAACGGCTCGGACGGGGAGCAGCCGCGCTCGCCCGAACCGCCCCGCGACCATCACGCCTAGGTGTGAACTCGGGCACAGCGCGCCCTGTATGACGGCCGCTCAGGGCCCGTCAGTAGGCTGTCCCCTCCAAGATCGCATCGCAGGGGGATGGGCAGGATGAACAGCGAAGAGCCACGTCAGCCGTACGGAGAGCACGGCGCGTACGGCGGAAACGGCGCGTACGGCGGAAACGGCGGTTACGTGGCGAACGGCGCGTACGGCACGCAGATGCCGGTCGCGCCGGCGCGCGCCACTTCGCACCGAGGGGCGTGGATCGGCGCGGGAGCCACGCTCGTGGCGGCGGTCATCGGTGTCGTCGGCGCGTACCTGATCAGCAGCAACAACAACAGCAACGCGAACCCCACCCCGCCCGCCGCGCAGGGCCCGGCGACCTCGGCCACCACACCCGGCGAGGACAACCAGGGTGGTGACGACGCCGCCCCCTCGGACGCGTCGCAGAGCCCGGAGTCCGCGGAGTCGGCGGGATCGACGGGGTCGACGGACTCCACTGAGTCGTCGGCTCCGACGACCGCCCCTCCCACCACCCCGCCCGGGAAGCCGGCCGGCACCGTCGCGTGGCAGGGCGCCCTGGCGATCATGTGGGCGGACGACAAGGATCTGGACTCCGCACCCCCCGTCGAGTCCGAGATCAACGAGGAGAACGACCTCTCCCTCTATCCGTTCGGCACCAGCTACATGCTCCAGCCCAAGAACAGGGTCAAGGCCCTGGTGTGGAAGGACACGGCGAAGGCGCCCACGTACGAGGACTGCGCCGGTGTCGTCGACACCCTGGGAACCTCGGCGGAGGTGAAGTTGAAGACGGGCCTGGCCCTCTGCGCGAGCACGAACGACGGGCGGCTCGCCCGGCTGACCGTCAAGGAACTGACCGGGCAGGGCTCCGACACGACCGGCGTCTTCGACGTCGTCGTCTGGACCCGCTGACCGTCCGTCCCCGACTCAGGGCTGCGGTCAGAGCTCCTTGCCGTACCAGACGTCCATGTACGGGCCCGTGCAGTACGCAGGGATCTCCCCGTACCCGTGCCGTGCGTACAGGGCGCGTGCCTCGACCAGGTCCAGGCGGGTGTTGAGGACCATCCGGCGGGCGCCGAGGCCGCGCGCCGCGTCCTCCAGCTCGCCGAGCAGGGCCGCGGCCCCGCCCAGGCCGCGGAAGGCGTGGCGCAGGAAGACCCGGGTCAGCTCGGCGCGCTCGCCGTCGAGCATCAGGACCCCGCCGCAGCCGGCCGCCTTGCCCTCGTACCGCGCGACGAGGAACTGCCCGGTCGGCGGGGTCAGCAGCTCGACCCCGTCGTTCGTGAGCCCCTCGTCGATCTCCGCGGTGGTCGCGGGCCGCTTCCAGTACCGGCTGGCGACATCGTCGTAGTAGTCGCGGCGCAGGGCGGTGGCGTCCGGGGTGTCGACGCGCTCGGGGGAGAAGTTCCAGGTCATGCGCGCCATTGTGCGGCGCGCACGACCCGGGACGCAGCTCAGTTCTTCGGGGACGCCTGCTGCACGACCTCGAACGACCAGAGAGTGGAACCGGAAGCCGCCGGCTTCGGCCGCTCGCCACCCTCACCGGCACCGGCACCACCACCGCCGTGCGCGGCCTTCATGGAGCCGTTCATCCAGTTCTGGAAGTCCTCCTCGCTGCGCCAGCGGGTGTAGACGAGGTACTGGTCGGTGCCCTCCAGCGGGCGCAGCAGCTCGAACCACTCGAAGCCGTCGGACCCCTCCACCGCCCCGGCGCGGGAGGCGAAGCGCTGCTCCAGGACCTCACGCTGCTCGGCCGGAACGGTCAGGACGTTGATCTTCACCACACTGGGCACACGACACCTCTCAGTTCAGTACGTGCCCGCAGTCTCCTACACGGACCCGTCGGGACGGTGTGAGGACCGGCCCGGGTGCGGCGCCGCCGGTGGGGAAGCCGTCATGATGCTGACAGACGTGGTACGGGCGAACAGGGGGCGGTCATGGTCGGGTTCGAGTCGGTGGATCGCGCGGGGGACGGCGCGAAGGACGGCGCGGGGGCGGTACGGGCGCTGGCGGCGCGCTGGCTGCCCCGGCTCGGGGACGGGGACTTCGTCGTGTCACCGGTCGGGTTGTGGATGGCCCTCGGGGCCGTCGCCTCCGGCGCGAGGGGCCGGACCGGGGAGGAGATGGCGGGGCTGCTCGGGGTCGAGGGGGAGGCCGCGGCCCGGGCCGTGACCGAGGCCGGGCGGTGGCTCGGCGGGACGGACGGGGTCGCGGTGGCGACCGGGGTGTGGAGCACGATGCCGGTGCTCGACGGCTTCCGGCACCGGCTGCCCGGGGTCGGGTTCGGGGCGCTGCCCGGAGCGGCCCACTTCGCCCTGCCCGACGCGGTCTTCGGCGCGACGGACGACATGTCGTGGGGGGAGGTCCCCGACGCCCAGGAGGAGCTCGACGCGTGGGTGCGGGTCGCCACGGGCGGCCGGATTCCGGTGCTGCCGCTCGAACTCGACGGGTCCGAGGACCTCGTCCTGCTCAACGCCCTGGCCCTGAAGGCCTCCTGGTTGACCGCCTTCCCCGCGCACCTCACCCGCGACGAGCCCTTCACCGACGGGAACGGCGACACCAGGCCCGTACCGACCATGCGGCAGCGGATTCCCGCCGGGTGGGTCTGGTACGCGGGCGGGGTCACCGTCGTCGAGCTGCCGTGCGACGGGGGCGGGGCCGGGGCCGGAGGCAGCCGGGTGCGGTTCGTGCTGGGGCGGGAAGGGGCCGGGCCCGGTGACGTGCTGCCCGCCGCCTGGGCCGGGGCCGCCGAACGGACGCCGCTCGCGGCCGACTCGGTCGATCTCGCCCTGCCGCGCTTCACGCTCCGTACGAAGACCGACGTCCGCCCGCATCTCGACGCCCTCGGAGTCCGTCTCGCCCTGCGGCCCGAGGCCGACTTCTCCGGGATCTCCGCCGCCGACCTGTACATCGACAAGGTCCTCCAGACGGCGCTGGTCGAGGTCGCCGAGGAGGGGGTCGAGGCGGCGGCCGTCACCCAGGTGACCATGACCCGGAGCGCGGCCGCGCCCCGCCCCACCGTGGTGGAGCGGATCGCCTTCGACCGGCCCTTCGGCGTCGTCGTCCTCGACGCGGCGGGCCAGGTGCCGCTGTTCGTGGGCTGGCGGCGCAGCGCGCCGGGGGGCTAACCCACCACGCGGGCGAGCAGCAGGCCGTCGTGGCCCTTCGTGCCGACCGTCTGGAACGCGGTCGCGTCCAGCCGGGGTTCGCGCGCCACCAGCTCGAACATCTCGCGGGTGCCGGTGATCGCCGGGTCGTCCGGGTTCGCGGTGGTGATCTTCCCGCCGCGCACCACGTTGTCGACGATGATCACCGTGCCCGGGCGGGACAGCTTCAGCGCCCACTCCACGTACCGCGGGTTGTTGACCTTGTCCGCGTCGATGAAGACGAGGTCGAAGGGGCCCGCGCCCTCCTCCTCCAGCTGCGGCAGGCTGTCCAGGGCCGCGCCCGTCCGGACCTCGACGATCTTGTCGAGGCCGGCGCGGGCGATGTTGGCGCGGGCGACGTCCGCGTGGGCGGGGTCGTACTCCAGGGTGATCAGCCGGCCGTCGGCGGGCAGGGCGCGCGCCAGCCAGATCGTGCTGTAGCCGCCGAGGGTGCCGATCTCCAGGATGTTCCGGGCGCCCTGCATCGCGGCGAGCAGGTGCAGGAGCTTGCCCTGGTTCGGGGCGACCGCGATCTCGGGCAGGCCGGCCGCCGTGGACGCGGCGAGCGCGCCGGTCAGCGCCTCGTCCGCGGGGGCGAGCAGCTCGGTGACGTAACGGTCGACGTCGTTCCACTGAGAGTTCGTCATGCGGTCGAACGTACACCTGGGGTGGCGTGGCACCGGGTCGGGCGCGGCCGGTGGAGGTCAGGCTCCCGGGCGTCCCGGCTCCCAGACGCCTGCCCCGGTTCGTGAGGCCGCCCCGGCTCCAGGGAGCCCCAATTCCGGCCGCCCCCGGCTCCCCCGCCTCACACCGACGTGCGGACCCTGAGTTCCTTCACCCCGTTCAGCCAGGCGGCCCGCAGCCGGCGGGGTTCGCCCACGAGCGTGAGGTCGGGCAGGACGTCCGCGATCGCGTTGAAGATCAGCTCGATCTCCTTGATGGCGAGGGACTTGCCGAGGCAGAAGTGCGGTCCGCCGCCGCCGAAGCCGAGGTGCGGGTTCGGGTCGCGGGTGATGTCGAAGCGCTCGGGGTCGGTGAAGACCTCGGGGTCGTTGTTGGCGGAGGAGTAGAAGAGGCCGACGCGGTCGCCCGCGCTGATCTTCTGCCCGCCGATCTCGGTGTCCTGGGTCGCCGTCCGCTGGAAGGAGACCACCGGGGTCCCCCAGCGCACGATCTCCTCGGCGGCGGTCGCCGGTCGCTCCCGCTTGAAGAGCTCCCACTGGTCGGGGTGGGTGAGGAAGGCGTGCATGCCGTGGCTGATGGCGTTGCGCGTGGTCTCGTTCCCGGCGACGGCGAGGAGGAGGACGAAGAGGCCGAACTCGTCGGAGGAGAGGTTGCCCTGGCCCTCGGCGGCGACCAGCTGGCTGACGATGTCGGCGGCCGGGCACTCCTTGCGGGCGGCGGCCATGGTCATCGCGTACCCGATGAGTTCCATGGCGGCCTCGGCGCCGACCTCTTCGGTGATGGCGTACTCGGGATCGTCGTACGCGATCATCTTGTTCGACCAGTCGAAGATCCGGGAGCGGTCCTCCTGGGGGACGCCGATGAGCTCGGCGATCGCCTGGAGGGGCAGTTCCACGGCGATCTGGGTGACGAAGTCGAAGCTGCCGTCGGGTCCTGCGCCCTGCCGGGCCTCCTCGGCGATGGCGCGGGCGCGGTCGCGCAGGACCGTCTCCAGGCTCCGGATCGCCCGGGGGGTGAAGCCGCGCTGGACGATCTGGCGGACCCGGGTGTGCTCAGGCGGGTCCATGTTGAGCATGATCAGCTTCTGGACGTCGATCTGCTCCTGGGCAATGCTCTCGTTGAAGCGGATCACGGCGGTGTTGAGGTTCGAGGAGAACAACTCCGGGTGCGTGGAGACGTACTTGACGTCCGCGTGACGCGTGACGGCCCAGTACCCCTCGTCCCTGAAGCCCGTGATGCCGGCCGGCTGCGGGCACCACCACACGGGGGCGGTCTTCCGCAGTTCGGCGAACTCCGGGAAGGGTATGCGCGTACGGAGGAGGTCGGGGTCGGTGGCGTCGAACCCTTCGGGGAGATGAGGGCAGGGCATCGGCAACACGCTCCATTATCCGATGATTATCTGATGGCCCATCAGAAACTGCCGGGAAAGTTAGTAACGAGTTCGCCAAGTAGCAAGAGGCGGAGCGAGAACTGTTGCGTCCCGGACCCTTGCGTACCCGAGGTAGCAGTCATAAGACTTGCACTCAGAACTAGAACGCGTACTAGTTCCCCAGGGACGCCGACCGGACGAGGTGCCGGGACACCTCGACCGGTCGAGGAGAGGACGAGCTCATGGCCGCGGAACCCGTCATCGTCGAAGCCGTACGCACCCCCATCGGCAAGCGCGGAGGCGCGCTCGCCAACCTCCATCCCGCCTACCTCCTGGGCGAGACCTACCGTGAACTCCTCGGCCGCACCGGCATCCACGCCGACTGCGTCGAACAGATCGTCGGCGGTACGGTCACCCACGCCGGCGAGCAGTCCATGAACCCGGCGCGCACCGCCTGGCTCGCCATGGGCCTGCCGTACGAGACGGCCGCCACCACCGTCGACTGTCAGTGCGGCTCCTCGCAGCAGGCCAGCCACATGGTCGCCAACATGGTCGCGGCCGGCGTCATCGACATCGGGATCAGCTGCGGGGTCGAGGCCATGTCCCGCGTCCCGCTCGGCTCCGGTTCCAAGCACGGCCCGGGCAAGCCGTTCCCCGACGAGTGGAACGTCGACCTGCCCAACCAGTTCGAGGCCGCCGAGCGCATCGCCCGCCGCCGCGGCCTCACCCGCGAGCGCGTCGACTCCCTCGGCCTCCTCTCGCAGGAACGGGCCGCGACCGCCTGGGCCGAGGAGCGGTACAAGCGCGAGACCTTCGCCGTCCAGGTCCCCACCACCGAGGCCGAACAGGCCGCGGGGCAGGGCATGTGGCGGCTCGTCGACCGGGACGAGGGCCTGCGCGACACCACCATGGAAGGCCTGGCCCGGCTCAAGCCCGTCATGCCGACCGCCGTCCACACCGCGGGGAACTCCTCCCAGATCTCCGACGGCGCCTCCGCGATCATGTGGGCCTCCAAGCGCATGGCCCGCGCCCTCAAGCTCCGCCCGCGCGCCCGGATCGTCGCCCAGGCCCTCGTCGGCGCCGACCCGCACTACCACCTCGACGGACCGGTCGACGCGACCCGCGCCGTCCTCGGCAAGGCCGGCATGTCGCTCAAGGACATCGACCTCGTCGAGATCAACGAGGCCTTCGCTTCGGTGGTGTTGAGCTGGGCGCAGGTCTTCGACCAGGACCTGGAGAAGGTCAACGTCAACGGCGGCGCCATCGCCCTCGGCCACCCGGTGGGAGCGACGGGCGCGCGGCTGATCACCACCGCCCTGCACGAACTGGAGCGCACCGACAAGGAGTTCGCGCTCATCACCATGTGCGCGGGCGGCGCGCTGGCGACCGGCACCATCATCCAGCGGCTGTAGCCGCGGGCTCACCCTCCCGCAGGTTCACGTACTCCGGCCGGCCCCGCTCGGCGGATCGGCCCCATCGGCGCGTTCTGCACGGGGTGCGGCGGCACGTGTTCCTCGTGGGCCGCCATGTCCCGGACGAAGTCGTTCGGGACGCCCCGGGCCGTGCGGCCGGAAAACGCCGCAGGCCCCGCCCCTCCGAGAGGAGGGCGGGGCCTTGCGGGTGCGCTGTGCGGCGGCAGGGACTTCTTAGTACCAGCCGTTGGCCTGCCAGAACGCCCAGGCGGCGTTCGGGGAGCCGTAGCGCTCGTTCATGTAGTTCAGGCCCCACTTGATCTGCGTGGCCGGGTTGGTCTTCCAGTCGGAACCGGCCGAGGACATCTTCGAGGCCGGCAGGGCCTGGACCAGGCCGTAGGCGCCGCTGGACGAGTTGGTCGCGCTGGGGTTCCAGCCGGACTCGTGGGTCACGATCTTGCTGAAGGACGCGTACTGCGAGGCGGGGACGATGTCACGAGCGAGCTCCTGCGGGCTGGCGGCCGAAACCGAGCCCGTCGTACCGAGCACCGCGCCCGACGCACCCAGCAGCACGGCTGCGGTGGCGGCGAAGGTCTTCTTGCGGGCGGCGATGCGGGTGGTGAGCGAGCTGATCAACGTTTCTACCTAACGTCGGGAACAAGGGTCGCGCCGGGCGATTTCGGCAAGCCGGAACCAGAGCCCGGGAGACCCGGGAACTGGGGGAACCGGCCGTCCGAGGCGCTGCGGTGAGCACCGGCTGCCTGGCGACGTCCTCTACAGAACCAGGGCCGGAGCGCCGACGCAACGACCCCCTGTACGAGGAAGGTTCGGACCCGGGCGGAACGGCCCAGGGGTGGGCTTGGGAGATTTCCGCAGGTCATGCCCGTATGTGGGGTGGTTTGGCCTAGTGTGTCTGGCTACTACGTCGACTCGTACGTGACGTAGGTCCTGTGGGGTGGCTCACCCGGAGAGGCCTTTTCCGGGCCTTCGAATGTGACCTGGGCCTCGAAGTTCGCCCGGCGAGTGGCACGGCGGAGCGCCTTCAGGAGCGTGGATCCGATGGTGAGGGTCAGGACGACGGTGAGGGCGGCGCGGCCGAGGTCCCAGCCGAGGGAGGTGGCGACGACATACGCGAGGAAGCGGACCAGGTTCTCGTGCAGCGGGGCGCCCGGCTCGAAGGAGATCCCGCTGCTCAGGCCCTGGAGCAGGACCCAGCCCTGGAGGTTCATGACCGTTCCGTACGCGAACGCCGCCACGAAGCCGTACGCGGAGAGCATCAGCAGCTCGCCCCTGCCCCGGAGCCGCTGCGGGGCGGGCAGCAGCCCGGCGCCCATCGTGAACCAGCCCATCGAGAGCATCTGGAACGGCATCCAGGGGCCCACCCCGCCCGTGAGCAGGGCCGACGCGAACATCGTCACCGAGCCGAGGACGAAGCCGAAGCCCGGGCCGAGGACCCGGCCGCTCAGCACCATCAGGAAGAACATCGGTTCGAGGCCCGCCGTCCCCGCCCCGAGCGGGCGGAGCGCGGCCCCCACGGCGGCGAGCACCCCCAGCATCGCGACGGCCTTCGCGTCCATCCCGCAGTCCGCGATCGTCGCGATCACGACCGCGACGAGGAGGGGCAGCAGGGCGGCGAAGAGCCAGGGCGCGTCCCCGGCGTGCGAGGTCACGGCCGAACCGGCGTCCGCGAAGAGCGGCCAGGTGAAGGCGGCGACCCCGATGAGGGACACCAGGACCAGCGCGGCGATCGAGCGCGGGCCGAGGCGGACGGGGCGGCCGCTCTTCGCTTGCCTCACAGCGCTGCCTCCACCTGTTCGACCGTGAGCCAGTGCTGCGGCGCGAGGATCTTGGCGACCTGCGGGGAGAAGGCGGGGGAGGAGACGACGACCTCGGCGGTCGGGCCGTCCGCGACCACCTCGCCGTCCGCGATGATCACCACCCGGTGGGCCAGCTCCGCCGCCAGCTCCACGTCGTGCGTGGCGAGGACGATCGCGTGACCGTCCGCCGCGAGGGTGCGCAGGTGCGCGACCAGCCGGGCCTTCGCCGCGTAGTCCAGACCGCGGGTCGGCTCGTCGAGGAGGAGGAGCGGCGGGCGGCCGGTCAGGGCCACGGCCAGCGCGAGCGCGAGCCGCTGCCCCTCGGACAGGTCCCGGGGGTGCGTGTCGTCGCCCACCCCCGGCAGCAGCTCGGACACCAGGGCCCGGCAGGTCCCGGGCGCCGCGCCCGCGTCCGCGTCGGCCGCCGCGCACTCGGCGGCGACGGTGTCCGCGTACAGCAGATCCCTCGGCTCCTGCGGGACGAGGCCGACCCGGCGGATCAGGTCGCGAGGGGCGGTGGTGTGGGGGGTGCGGCCGGCGACGCGGACGGTGCCGGAGGTCGGCGGGATCATGCCGACGAGGGTGGAGAGGAAGGTGGACTTGCCCGCGCCGTTCCGCCCCATGAGCGCGACGGTCTCGCCGGCGTCGACCCGGAGGTCGATGCGGCGGAGGGCTTCGACGCGGCCGCGCCGCACGCCGAGGCCTTCGGCGAGGGCGAGGGGGGAGGTGGGAGTGGGGTCGGTCGGGTGGGTGCGGCGCCGTCGGAAGAGGGAGATTCCCCCACCCCGCCCCTTCCCGAAACCGGGGGCACTGCCCCCGGACCCCCGCGCCTCAAACGCCGGCGGGGCTGAAATGGCTCCCTGGGCGAAGGAGTCCCCCCGCGGCGGGGCCGCGCTCCCGCCGGGCAGGGCTTCGCCCGCCATGGAGCGGGGCGAATCCAGCCCGTCCGGCGTTTGAGGACCGGGGTCCGGGGCGGAGCCCCGGTTTCGGGAAGGGGTGGGGTGGGGGTGGAGCCCCGCAGGGTCCCCGGCCTCCGCCCGGGCCGCCAGCCGCTCCTTCAGCGCGCCCGCCCGCCGCCGTGCGTCCCGCACCGTCAGTGGCAGGGGGGACCAGCCCGCGAGACGGCCCAGGGCCACCACCGGCGGGTGGACCGGGGAGACCGCCATGATCTCGGCCGGCGGGCCCATGACGCCGTCCGGCAGGAGGATGACCTGGTCCGCGTACTGGACGACCCGCTCCAGGCGGTGCTCCGCCAGGAGGACCGTCGTGCCCAGGTCGTGGACCAGGCGCTGGAGCACCGCCAGGACGTCCTCCGCCGCCGACGGGTCCAGCGCGGACGTCGGCTCGTCGAGGACGAGGACCTTGGGGTGCGGGGTGAGGACCGAGCCGATCGCGACGCGCTGCCGCTGCCCGCCGGAGAGCGTGGCGATCGGGCGGTCGCGGAGCTCCGCCAGGCCGAGGAGGTCGAGCGTCTCCTCCACCCGGCGCCGCATGACGGCCGGTGCCAGACCCAGGGACTCCATCCCGTACGCGAGCTCGTCCTCGACCGTGTCCGTCACGAAGTGTGCCGACGGGTCCTGCCCGACCGTGCCCACCACGTCCGCCAGCTCGCGCGGCGGATGCGTGCGGGTGTCCCGGCCGTCGACCGTCACCCGGCCGGTCAGGGTGCCGCCCGTGAAGTGCGGGACGAGGCCGGAGACCGCCCCGAGCAGCGTCGACTTGCCGACGCCGGACGGGCCGACGAGCAGGACGAGCTCACCCTCGGGGACGGTGAGGTTCACGTTCCGCAGCGTGGGCTCGGCGCCGTCTCCGTCCTCGTACCTCACCGAGACGTTCTCGAAGCGGATCACGTGCTCTCCTTGGCGACGGCGTCCCGGCGGGGAACGGACTCCTGCGGTACGGGGGCCACGAACGCCGGGACCAGGCCCACCAGGATCGAGAGGGCCGGCAGGAGCGGCAGCTCCGGCGCCTCCAGGGGGACGACCCCCGGGTGCAGCGCCTCCGGTGCGTACGCGTTCGCCCAGATCATCAGCACCGCGACCGCCACCCCCGAGCCCGCGACCAGCCAGGCCCGCACGCCCCAGCGGTCGGGCCGGTACCGGGTCCGTACGGTCCGCAGCCCGCCGAGCCGGAGCCCCGCCATCGCCGCGAGGAGCCCGGCGGCGAGCAGCGGCAGCCCGTACCGCGCGCCCTCCGCCGCGAGCAGCCCGTACGAACCGGCGCAGACGCCGAGCAGCCCGCCCAGGGTCAGCGCGTTCGTCGTACGGCGCACGGACGCGGGGACCTGGGCCGTCCGGCCGTAACCCCGCGCGTCCATCGAGGCCGCCACCGCGATCGACCGCTCAAGCGCTCCTTCGAGCACCGGCAGACCGATCTGGAGCACCGCCCTGACCCCACCCGTGGGGCGGCCCCGGAGGCGGCGGGCGGTACGCAGCCGGACCACGTCGGCGACCATGTTCGGCGCGAAGGTCATCGCCACGACGACGGCGACCCCGGCCTCGTACAGGGCCCCCGGCAGCGACTTGAGGAGTCGCGCCGGGTTGGCCAGCGCGTTCGCCGCGCCCACGCAGATCAGCAGGGTGGCCAGTTTCGCGCCGTCGTAGAGGGCGAAGACCAGCTGCTCGGCGGTGACCCGGCCGCCGATCCGTACCCCTTGCGCCCAGTCGGGCAGCGGCACCTCGGGCAGCGTGAACAGGACGTGCGTCCCCGGGATGGGGGAGCCGAGCAGCAGCGAGAAGACGACCCGCAGGAAGACGACGAACAGACCGAGCTTCACGAACGCCCCGTACGAACGCGCCCAGGGCGCGTCCGTACGCCGGGCCGCCACGACATACCCGGCGACCCCGACGAGCAGACCGAGCAGCAGCGGGTTGGTGGTGCGCGAGGCGGCGACGGCCAGGCCGAGCGCCCACACCCACCAGGCACCGGCGTGGAGGGCGTTCGACCGGTTCGCCACGGGGGCCGCGAACGTCCTGCGGCTACGGGCGGGGCTCATGCGGGGCTCATCCGCGACGGCGGGCCTTCCAGATCGCGGCGCCGCCGAGCGCGAGCACGGCCGCCCCGCCGGCGAGCACGCCGAAGGACGGGCCCCCACCGCTCTCCGAGCCGGAGGCAGCGGTGGTGGGGGCGGGGGAAGCCGACGACGGGGCCGGCTGCTCCTCGCCCTCCGCGACCTGCTCGCCACAGCCCCGCGCCGGATACCCGGCGATCCCGCACAGCATCGCCGCGCCGTCGTACCGCAGCGGCTTCGCCACCTCGGCCAGGGCCTCCGCGCCCGTCGCGTCCTCACGGACCTGCACGCAGCCGGTCGTGACCGGCTTCCCCGGCGGCTTCTCGCCGGGCGGGGCGTCCTGCGGACCGCCGAAGTCGACGACGACCGCGATCCGCTTGCTGCCGTCCTTCTTCTCCACGCCCGCGCAGATCCCCGGGAAGTCGGGGGCGGCGGAGGGCTTGGAGGTGTCGCTCGTGCCCTGGCTGAGCGCGAAGCGGAAGCCGATGGCGTCGCCGTCGGCGGGGCGGGCGGTCGCCGGTCCCTGCGTGGCGTACGTCCAGGACGTCCCGCCGTCGCTCTCCCAGAACGACCAGTAGCGGTACCCGGCGGCCTGCGCGGGGGCGGCGGCGACGGCGGTGAGCGTGAGGAGCGCCCCGGCAGCGGCGCCCGCGATTCGAGAGACGCCGCCCCTTCGGACTGTCGTCACTTCTCGCGTCACTTCTTGCGGCCGCTCACGAGGAAGCCGATGCCGACGCCGACGACCATGCCGATGCCGATGATCCACCAGATGTCGAAGCCGGACTCCTCGTCGTCGCTCGTGGTCGCGGCGGACGTGTCCGGGCTCTTGGGCGCCGGGCCGAGGGCGTTGAGTTGCTCGACCAGGTCGGCCGAGCCGAACTCGCGCGGGTCGTTCTCCGTCGCGCGGGCGGCCAGGATCAGCTGCGCGTAGGCGGCGGGGCCGCTCTCCTTGGCCCAGGCGGCGGAGTTCTTCTCCAGCCACTCGACCGAGGGCTGGGCCTCCTTGGTGGCACCGGCCGCGGCGAGTGCCACGACCGCGTCGGCGGTGTTGCCGATGTCCGGCTTCTCCGTCGTGTCGGTGGCGCCGGGCATCGGCGGGGCGGTGAGGTGGCCGGTCTTCGCGAGGGCCTTCGCCAGGTAGGAGGCGCCGTTGAGGGCGGCCCGCTCGACGGTCGGCTTCGTCAGGTCCTGGCAGGTCGGGGCCTGCTCGGGGGAGGCCTTGGTGGAGACGACGCTCTTGCCGAGCCCGGCGAGGGTGGCCGCGGCGGTGGCGTCCGCGTTGGCGAGGAGCTTGCCGGTCTTGTCGGGCTGGTACGCGAAGGCGCCGGCGCCGGCCTTGTCGGAGCAGGGCACCGCGAAGGTGAGGAGCGCGTCGTAGGGGGTGCGGCCCTCGGCGGAGGTGAAGGAGCCGGGCCGCACGCCGGTCGCGGCGAGGGCGCCGGCGATGACCGAGGTGGAGTTGGCGTCGCTGGGCCCGCCGCCGGGGATGTAGCCCCAGCCGCCGTCCTTGTTCTGCACGGACCGCAGCCAGTCGTGGCCGGCCTTGACGGCCTTGTCGGCCTTCTCCGGGGCGGCGGCCTGGCGGCGGACGGCGCCGAGCGCCTGGACGGCGAGGGCGGTGGCGTTGGTGTCCCGCATGGTCTTCGCGTCGCAGGGCTTGGTCGCGTCCGCGCGGTAGGAGCTGAAGGAACCGTCGGCGCACTGCTGGCCGAGGAGCCAGTCCACGGCCTGGTCGGCGGGCTGGAAGCCGGTGCCGCGCTGGGCGAGGAAGGCGAGCGACTGGCGCCACACACCGTCGTACGTCGGGTCCTTCGTGCCGTACAGACCGGGCGCCAGGGCGCCGGTCGACGGGGTCGGGGAGGGCGCGGCGGCGGCCGGAAGGGCCGCTCCGGTGCCGAGTACGACTGCGGCGGCGGCGAGCGCGGCGGCGCCGCGGCGGACGGTGTTCATGGGGCCCTCTCCTGCGGCCGGGCACCGGCACGCCTCAGGGGCACCAGGCTCCGGCTCCGTATTCCTCGACGGTGCCGGCGGTCACGTCCCGGACGGGGCATTCCGACTCGCCGCCCTCGGTTCGGGGCGGCTCACGGTTGCGGGTCAGTGCCGGATTCGCACCGGCTTCCCCCCGTACGGGCATGATGACGACCTGCTCACTCTACCGGCCCGTACGCCCGCGGCCCCGGGGGTGCGAGCTGCCTCACACGGGTACGGGAACCTCACGCCGCGACGTACGTCACCGGGTCCGTGCCGGTCACGGCCTCCGCGCGGCCCAGCTTCACCAGGCGGCGGACGTGGGCCTCGGCCTCGCTGACGGCGATGTTCCGGGAGCCGTGGGGGATCTCGTCCCAGGGACGGTTCCACTCCATGCGCTCGGCGAGCTGCCAGGGGGTGAGCGGGGTGGCGAGCAGGGCGAGGAGCCCGGTGAGCCGCTCCTCGTGGTGGGCGAGGAGCTCGTCGACCCGGCCGGCGGCGTCGGCGAACGCGTACTGGTGGGCGGGGAGGACCTCGGCGACGCCGAGGCGGCCGATGCGTTCGAGCGAGTCGAGGTAGTCGCCGAGGGGGTCGGTCTCGTGGAGGTCGCCCGGGTGCTCGTACAGCCCGATGTGCGGGGAGATCCCGGGCAGCAGGTGGTCGCCGGAGAACAGCCGGCCGTGGCCCGGCAGCCCGGCGGGGTGCTCCTCCTCCAGATGGAGGCAGACGTGGCCGGGGGTGTGGCCGGGGGTCCAGATCGCGCGCAGCCGCCGGCCGGCCAGGTCGAGGAGCTCGCCGGGGACGATCTCCCGGTCGGGGACGGCGGAGCGCAGCCCCGGCAGGGTCAGCATCCGGCCGGAGGCGCGGGCGGCCCGCAGCGGGGCGACGTGCTCCTCGGGGGCGCCGACGGCGGTCAGCTTCTGCGTCATGTAGTCGAGCCAGGTGCCGGGTTCGGCCTCGCGGGTGCGGCGGACGACGGCCGTGTCGGCGGCGTGCATGGCGATCCAGGCCCCGGACTCCTCGCGGACCCGGCCGGAGAGGCCGTGGTGGTCGGGGTGGTGGTGGGTGATGACGACCCCGTGGATCTCCTGGACGGACAACCCCAACGCACCGAGTCCGCCGGTGAGTTCCTCCCAGGAGGCGGGGTCGTCCCAGCCGGTGTCGACGAGGACCGGACCACGGTCGGTGTCGAGGACGTGGACCAGAGTATGGCCAAGCGGATTGTCCGGAATGGGCACCCGCAGGGACCAGACGCCTCCACCGTGCTCGGTCACCTGGGTCATGTGCCCTCATCTCTCAAGGCCGTACGGAGCCTGCTCGACCGTGCCCGTTCCATGACCCACTATAACGAGAACTGACGGCTCGTCAGAGTCGCGTGGGGTAACCGAGTTGGGGCTGCCTCGCCCGCGCGTGGCCCACGGCCGGTGGCGGAGCCGCCGGCCGGCGGGATCGCCGCCGCCGAGGGGGCAGGGAAGTGGCGTGTCTCCAGGGCGCGCCAGGCGCCCCTCCTTGAGGGCTTGCGAGGCGGTGATCTCCTAGCCTTCCCGTATGGCATCCATCAAGCGAATTCTTCGCTGGGTAGCAAGTCGCCCAAGTTGGATTCTCGACGTGCAGCGTTTCCAATGGGTCCTACTGTTGGATTGTATTGTCTTTTCGGTCACTGGACTGGTCGACCTCGCGCTCGTGGGAAGTGCGCAAGCGGCCACCAGTATCCTGAGATTCGCCTCCGCATTCGTCAATGCTGCCGCCTTCATTCAGGTCAGGAAAAAGCTTGGGCGCTTGATGGCCATCGGAATTTCGCCGGCAGGTCATAGGCCCTGGGATTTTCCCAGTGCTATCGCTGGCCAAGCGTCCGCCATCCCGATCCTGTTGATCCCGATCTGGATCGAGCTCAGCAGTGGCCTTCAAGACGCCCTCGACATTCTCGTGTTGATTGCCGCATTGCTGCTGATCGCTTTGGCCATCGCTGCTGTGATCTCCATTGTCGGGCAGCCGCACGTGCTGAACGTGACCTGGGGACTGGTCGCGGCGATTCTGCCGCTGGTGGGCTTGCTTCAATTCTGGTACTTGACGTTCTACAGACCTGTACACGAAGGTCCGCGTGTGAACGTCGTGCCGCAGCTGCATGAGTTGCGGCATGGCAAGGGCGTCACTCATATGCGCGGAACCGTGACGATGGAGAACGTGGGCGCCGGTGAACTGGATGTTCTTGCCGCTGTGTACACCGTCACGGGACATGACGTGGCTGCGCCTCGCTACATCACGAAGGAAGAGGCAAATTCCGTCCTGGGAAGGCCGGGGAATGTGGCGTGGAGGGAGAACAGTCGATATAGAGGGTTGCTCAAGGTCGGTCGCCTGACCCGCCATGGAGGACACTTCACCCCGGGGCAGAAAAGCGAGACATCATTCGTGTTCGATGTCAAGAACGACTCTCTGGAGAGTGTGCGACTGACTGTTTTCCTCTATTTCATCATGCACGGTTCGGACTCTTTGGGGGAGTTCGCCGAATGTAAAGCCGGTCCCGGGGTGCTCGATCAATGCCTCGAAGTGAAATTGCCCCGGGAGAGCCTCATTCGGGACCTGCTCGGCGACCGACCGGTAGCTCGTGTGAAGTTTCGCCACCACGACCCGAAGCGTGGTATCCCCCTGCCTCTCCTGGAGGCGGAATTCGTGCCGACTTCCTGGTGGGGCAGAGGAAGCACCGCCACGCAGGTGGAGAGTATCGACCCCTATCGACGCAGTCGCGGGGTGACGAACAGCGTCGAGTACAGAGTGGATCCCTAGCCTCGCGCCGCGCGGTGGCGTACGACTCTGATCAGCGTGAGGGCCGCCGCCACCAGCGCAGCGCTTCCTGGAGCGCCGAACAGTGCGTCGCGCAGCGGCTCCGGTTCCAGGAGCAGGGAATGGAAGAGTTCTCCCTGGAGGGCACCCTGCGGCACCGACATGCTGAGCAGGTACTCGGTGCTGTAGAGGTGACTGTCAAGTCGGCCGACCACGTAGGCGGCCCAGAACAATACGAACAGGGTGGCCGGGCGTAGCGGTCTGGCGCGGAACGCGGGGTGCGCACGCAGTATGAAGAACGTGACGGCGAAGGTACAGGTGAACCACAAGTGCCCCATCGGCTCGATGTGAACGGCCTGCACGAGCTGCTGGACCGTGATCGGCGGTGAACTGGTATCCGACCGCGGCAGCACGGTGGATGCCACGGACCCCCCGCAGCGCACCTGGCAGAGAGAGTCGAGGGCACGGGCCGAGGATTCGTGGAAAGCCGGCAATGTGAGAAGACGTTCGCAGGCGGTGGCTGTTGCGGTTGCCAGGACTGTTTCGCCGATCCGTGGCCAGAGGGTGCGCAGGGGGCCGCGCAGCACCGACAGCAGGAGCAACACCCGCCGTTTGGCGGACCGGGGGAATCCTGCGGACCGCATCCGGGCGGGCAGAGCACACAACAGGCCGGTTGCGGCGGCAGCGGTACCTAGGAGGAGGGCATGCGGGGCGGTGGCGTAAGCGTCTTCCAGGAGGCGTGAAAGCTCCGGTCCCCGGTTACCCACTATGCGCTGCCAGTGCCCCTTTGGCTCTTGGGCGCGCAGGAAGTCCGGCAGCCCGCTGATCAGAAGAGCCAGCATCGCGGCGACCGGAGCGACCAACGGCAGAACCACGGCCCTTCGTGCCCCGGACTGCAAGGGCGGCCCCATCCGGGCGATGAGTGCGTGTGTGAGGGACAACAGGAGCGTCAGAAAGAGAGCCAGCCAGACTCCTTCAAGGAGCCAACCCGCGATGCCAGTGCGCTCGTTGAACTGCCATACCGGTGACACCGTCGGCGTCCTCAGGGCTTCCCAGGGCGAGAAGGACTCCGCCGTCTCCGCCCAGTGGATCTGCGCGGGAAGCACACCGGCAAGGTGAACGACTGCGACGACCGCGGCCACAGCCGTCATCCTGAGCCGGCCGCTCACGGCGCCTCATCGGGGTCGGCCATCACGTGGAAGGGCCGGCCGGCGTTGTCCAAGTCGACCGACTTCGTCTTCTTGCCGTCCCACCAGGTCAATGTCGCCTTCCACCTGACGTCGTAGCTCTCGGTCCGGCCCAGGAGGAAGAGGGAATAGATCTCCCCGCTGTTCAGGGAGTGCGGCAGGGACACAGGCTTGCCCCAGTCCAGTGCTTCCTTGGCCACGACACGCTGCCCGGGTTTCCCGCGTAGCGTGCTGAGCGACACGGGCCGGCCGACCGCGAGCAGATCGAGGTTGACGCCCGCCGCTTCGGGAGGTTCCTCACCGTTCCCGCATCCCGCAGTCCTGCCGTCGGGGCGCACCCCCTCTGGCAATGGATCACGGCGAACGACGGTGATCGTGACGTCACGTAACTGTGCTGCCTGATCGGTGTTGCCGCGCAGACTGATGAGTACCCGCAATGTCTGCCGCTGCACGATCCGCTGCTCGCGCTCCCAGCGCGCAACCTCCCGGGTGTCGGCCTCGGGCAGCCGGGGCAACAGATCGTCGTTGCCCGGGAGAGCGGACCAGGTACTCGTGCAGTACGTGTTCAGCTGTTCGGCGTCGACCAGCACTGACTCCTGAGCGAAGACGCGGTCGTAAACGGAGCCGAGCGAAGGCGCCGCAAGGGCCAGGCCGGCCAGAACCAGCCCTCCCAGAGCGATCTTGTTGGCCGGGTCCAGGGCTCGGACGCGGGCCGTCTGAGTGCGGAGACGGCTCGGCCGGGCCGGGGGAGACGGCGCGTCCGGGGTCGGCGCAGCCGAAGGTTCGGGGGCGGCCGGTGTAGGTGAGGGTTCCGGCGGCGAGGTCGGTGCCGGTCGTGCGGGCTGGTTCGGTGTGGTGCTGTCCGGTACAGGCGGGCGAGTCGACGTGGTGTCGGGCACCGGAGGCCCCGGTGTGCCGGGCGAGCGCCTGGAAGGTTGGATCCCGTCGGTCATGCACTTCCCCCGATTCCGTTGGAACTGAGCAACGCTAGGTCGCAGCAAGTCAGTTGTCGAGCAGGCGCCGCAGTTCTCGCTCCTTGTGAATCCCGGCTTCTCGACGTACGAGGAGAGCCCGCAGCGGCGTGGTGGTGTGCCGGCCGTTCATCCGGACCCTGGTGAGGGTCCGCCGGTTCTCCAGTGAGAGTCGCCCCAGAACGGCCGTGGACGGCATGTAGTCGGAAGGGCGGCGGGGTGGCTGACGGCCCGGAGGCGGCCCAGGCGGCATGCCGGTGGCGCACACTGGCCGCAAAGCGCCTGGTGGGGGCCTATCTCGTCCGCGGCATTGCTCCCTATAACTAGAACTGGTATCAGTTCTGAGGCATCGTCAGAATACTCGTCCCCCCGGGAGGCTGCGGTCATGAGCGAGCTTGTGGAGCACGGAAAGCTGTTCATCGGCGGGGAGTTGACCGATCCCCTGGGCGATGCGGTCATCGAGGTGATCTCGCCGCACACCGAAGAGGTCATCGGGCGCGTCCCGCACGCCTCCGTCGCCGATGTCGACCGGGCCGTCGCCGCCGCCCGGTGGGCCTTCGACGAGGGGCCCTGGCCGCGGATGACCGTCGAGGAGCGGATCGCGGTCGTCACCCGGATCAAGGACGCCATCGCCGTCCGGTACGAGGAGATCGCCCGCTCCATCAGCTCGCAGAACGGCTCCCCGTACTCCTGGTCCGTCCTCGCCCAGGCGCTCGGCGCGATGATGGTCTGGGACGCGGCGATCACCGTCGCCCGGGACTTCGCCTTCGAGGAGCGGCGCGGCGGCGTCCTCGGTCCGCTGCTCGTCCGGCGCGAGCCGGTGGGTGTGGTCGCGGCCGTCATCCCGTGGAACGTGCCGCAGTTCACCGCCGCCGCCAAGCTGGGGCCCGCGCTGCTCGCCGGCTGCACGGTGGTCCTCAAGCCCTCGCCAGAGTCGCCCCTCGACTCGTACATCCTCGCCGAGATCGCCACCGAGGCCGGGCTGCCCGAGGGCGTGCTCAGCATCCTGCCCGCCGACCGCGAGGTCAGCGAGTACCTCGTCGGCCACCCCGGCGTCGACAAGGTGTCCTTCACCGGATCCGTCGCGGCCGGCAAGCGGGTCATGGAGGTCGCCTCCCGCAACCTCACCCGCGTCACCCTCGAACTCGGCGGCAAGTCGGCCGCCGTGATCCTGCCTGACGCGGACCTGGACACCGCCGTCGCCGGGATCGTCCCCGCCGCCTGGATGAACAACGGCCAGGCCTGCGTGGCCCAGACCCGTATCCTCGCCCCGCGCTCCCGCTACGAGGAGATCGCCGAGGCCTTCGCGGCGGCGGCCGGCGCGCTCGTCGTCGGCGACCCGCTCGACCCCGCCACCCAGGTCGGCCCGCTCGTCGCCCGGCGCCAGCAGCAGCGCTCCCTCGACTACATCGGCATCGGCCAGGCGGAGGGCGCCAAGGTCCTCGCGGGTGGTGGCCGCCCGGTCGGGCTCGACCGCGGCTGGTACGTCGAGCCGACCCTGTTCGGCGGCGTCGACAACTCCATGCGGATCGCCCGCGAGGAGATCTTCGGCCCGGTCATCTGCCTCCTGCCGTACGGGGACGAGGCCGAAGCCCTCCGGATCGCCAACGACTCCGACTTCGGGCTCAGCGGCAGCGTCTGGACCGGCGACGTGGAGCACGGCATCGACTTCGCCCGGTCCGTGCGCACCGGCACGTTCAACGTCAACACCTTCAGCCTCGACATGCTCGGCCCCTTCGGCGGCTACAAGAACTCCGGTCTGGGACGGGAGTTCGGCCCCGAGGGCTTCGGCGAGTACCTGGAGCACAAGATGATCCACCTGCCCGGTGGTTACGAGGCTCCCGCGAGCGGGGCGTGATGGGGGACCGCTGGCACGTCGAGGTCGACCGGAGCGTCTGCATCGGCTCCGGCATGTGCGTCAACCACGCCCCGACGGCCTTCCGGCTCGACACGGCCCGCCAGTCCCATCCGGTGGAACCGGAGGTGGACGCGGGGGAGACGTTGCTCGCGGCGGCCGAGGGCTGCCCGGTGGAGGCCATCCTGATCGCCCTCGCGGACGGAGGGGAACCGGTGTTCCCACCGGAGGAGTAGCGGCCGAGCGGGGCCCGGAGTACGGCGCGCTGTCGTTCCCTTGTGCAAAACTAGGCCCTTGGTCACGGGGGCAAGGGGCCTTCGTGCGCACGTATTTCGGGAGTGTTGTGCGCAAGGGGAAGTGGGTGGCCGCGGCCGCCGGTGTGGTGCTGCTGGTCGCTGGTTGCGGTGGCGAGGGCGGTTCCGACAAGGGCGGCGCGTCCGTCACGGGCGGTACGAGCGCGGGTGGTTCGGGCTCCGGCGGTTCGGGCGGCGGCAAGCTGGACGGTGCCGCGGTCACCAAGGAGATCGAGGCCGCGGCGACCGGGGCCGGCTTCGCGCAGGACGCCTCGGGCGAGGACGTCGCGCCGGAACTCAAGGACTGCATGGTCACCTGGACGGCCGACGCCGAGAAGGCCGCGGACCCGGTGAAGTCCTACGCGGGCACGATCACGGCCCTGACCGGCGGCGGCTGGAAGGAGCTGCGGAGCAACGAGATGAACGGCTCCGTCATCAAGTCCCTGGAGAAGAGCGGCTGGACGCTCCAGGCCAGCAACCACGCCCAGGGCCCGGTGAAGCTCGTGATGTTCGTCGCCGCCGACAGCGGTCCGGAGTGCGCCGCGAAGATCGCGGCCGACAACGAGAAGGCCCGTCAGTCCTCCTGACGTCCGTCAGTGCTCCTGGCGTCCGTCCGCCCGTCCGCCCGTCCCTCGATCCGTCCGTACCCCCGACGGATCGGGGCACGGACGGGTGTCGCGCTCGGTTCGGCCGTGCCCCTGCCCGCGTCCGGGGCCGTCACCGCTCCGGCGCGCCCGGCGCCGTCAGGTCGATCAGCCGGCAGACCGTCTCGATGTCGATCTTCACCTGCGCGATCGAGGCGCGCCCGGACAGCCACGTGATCAGCGCCGAGTGCCAGGTGTGCTCGATCACCCGCACCGCCGACAGCTGCTGCGGGCTCGGGTGCTCCGCCCCCATCGCGTCCAGGATGATCGCGGTCGTCAGCCGCGAGACCGTGTCGACCTCGGGGCTCACCCCGCGGTCCGCGAAGGTCAGCGCCCGCACCATCGCGTCGGCGAGCTGGGGTTCCCGCTGGAGCGCCCGGAAGGCCCGCATGAGGGTCTCCGCGACCCGCTCCGCCGGGTCGGCGCCCGCGGGCGGACGCTTCCGCAGCGTGGTGTGCATGTGCTGGAGCTGGTCCTGCATCGTCGCGACCAGCAGATGGATCTTGGACGGGAAGTAGCGGTACAGCGTGCCGAGGGCCACCCCGGCCGCCTCGGCGACCTCCCGCATCTGTACGGCGTCGAAGCCGCCCCGCGCCGCGAGCTGCGCGCTGGCGTCCAGGATGCGGCGCCGCCGCGCCTCCTGGCGCTCCGTGAGGGCCGGCGCCGAAGGGCCGAGGTCCGCCCTGTTGTCTGCGGTCATGGGTTCCCGTTCCGTGCGGTGGGAGCGGAGGTGGGGAGCGACAGTATCGCGGTCCGGCCGTCGTGGCGCGAATCACCTGTTCCGGCTCTCACCAGGGAGCTACCTGCCGGTAGATTCTGTCCTCCTTGAGCGATCAGGAAGATCATGCAAGAAGATCGAGAACGATCAAGTCTGTAACTTGTTCTAGATTAGCGCGAGCGGTTACGCTCCGGCGAAACACGCTCGAAGGGGGTCGCGCATGACCGCGGAAGCCATAGAGGCAAGCCCGGCAAGCCCCCGGCAGGGCGCCACCGCGGACGGTGACGGTCCGTTGCGGATCGCTCTCCTCACGTACAAGGGGAACCCCTTCTGCGGCGGCCAGGGCGTCTACGTCCGCCACCTCTCCCGTGAGCTCGCCCGCCTCGGCCACACCGTCGAGGTCGTCGGCTCCCAGCCGTACCCCACGCTGGACGACGGCGTGCCGCTCACCGAGATCGCCAGCCTCGACCTCTACCGCTCGCCGGACCCCTTCCGTACGCCGAAGCGCGACGAGTACCGGGACTGGATCGACGGCCTCGAAGTCGCCACCATGTGGACCGGCGGCTTCCCCGAGCCGCTCACCTTCTCCCTGCGGGCCCGGCGCATGCTCGCCGCCCGCCGCGGCGACTTCGACGTCGTCCACGACAACCAGACCCTCGGCTACGGCCTCCTCGGCGGCCCCCGGGCCCTCGGCGCGCCGCTCGTCACCACGATCCACCACCCCATCACCGTCGACCGGCAGCTCGAACTCGACGCCGCCGCCGACTGGAAGCGCCGCGCCTCCGTCCGCCGGTGGTACGCCTTCACGCGCATGCAGAAGCGGGTCGCCCGCCGGATGCCGTCCGTCCTCACCGTCTCCGGCACCTCCCGCGACGAGATCGTCGAGCACCTCGGCGTACGCGAGGACCGCATCCGGGTCGTCCACATCGGCGCCGACACCACGCTCTGGTCCCCGGACGCGGCCGTCGCCGAGGTCCCCGGACGGATCGTCACCACCTCCAGCGCCGACGTCCCCCTCAAGGGCCTCGTCCACCTCATCGAGGCGCTCGCCAAGCTCCGCACCGAGAACCCGGACGCCCACCTCGTCGTCGTCGGCAAGCGCGCCGAGGACGGCCCCGTCGCCCAGGCCATCGAGCGGTACGGGCTGGCCGGTGCCGTCGAGTTCGTCAAGGGCATCAGCGACGCCGAGCTCGTCGACCTCGTGCGCTCCGCCCAGGTCTCCTGCGTGCCCTCGCTGTACGAGGGCTTCTCGCTGCCCGCCGCCGAGGCCATGGCCACCGGGACGGCGCTCGTCGCCACCACCGGCGGCGCGATCCCCGAGGTCGCCGGAGCCGACGGCGAGACCTGCCTCGCGGTGCCGCCGGGCGACGCGGGGGCGCTGGCCGCCGCGCTGGGCCGGGTGCTGGGTGACCCGGAGCTGCGGGCCCGCCTCGGCGCCGCGGGCCGGGAACGGGTCCTGGAGCGCTTCACCTGGGCCCGCGCGGCCCAGGGCACGGCCGAGCTGTACCGCGAGGCCGTCGCCAGGCAGGGCGCCCGTCAGGGCGTCCGCAGGTGACCACCCCGCTCGCGCACCATCCGCACCACACGCACACGCACCACCCCCGTCCCGACCGCGAAGGCAGGCCCTCGTGCTGACCGTCGACTTCACCCGCTTCCCGCTCGCCCCCGGCGACCGCGTGCTCGACCTGGGCTGCGGTGCGGGCCGGCACGCCTTCGAGTGCTACCGGCGCGGCGCCCAGGTCGTGGCCCTCGACCAGAACGGCGAGGAGATCCGCGAGGTCGCCAAGTGGTTCGCGGCGATGAAGGAGGCCGGGGAGGCCCCCGCAGGGGCGACCGCCACCGCGATGGAGGGCGACGCCCTCAACCTGCCCTTCCCCGACGAGTCCTTCGACGTCGTCATCATCTCCGAGGTCATGGAGCACATCCCGGACGACAAGGGCGTGCTCGCCGAGATGGTCCGCGTCCTCAAGCCGGGCGGCCGGATCGCGATCACCGTGCCCCGCTACGGCCCCGAGAAGATCTGCTGGGCGCTCTCCGACGCGTACCACGAGGTCGAGGGCGGCCACATCCGCATCTACAAGGCCGACGAGCTCCTCGACAGGATCCGGCAGGCCGGCCTCAAGCCGTACGGCACCCACCACGCGCACGCCCTGCACGCGCCGTACTGGTGGCTGAAGTGCGCCTTCGGCGTCGACAACGACAAGGCCCTGCCGGTCCGCGCGTACCACAAGCTCCTGGTCTGGGACATCATGAAGAAGCCCGCCCTGACCCGGGTCACCGAGCAGCTGCTCAACCCGGTCGTGGGCAAGAGCTTCGTGGCCTACGCGACCAAGCCGCACCACCCGAAGGCCGACACCAAGTGACCTCTCCCGAGCGGATCGCCGAGCACCTCGTGCTGCCCGGAGTGCTCACGGCCGAGCAGGCCGCCGAGACCGTCACCGGGATACTCGCCGTCCAGCGCGAGGACGGGGCCATACCGTGGTTCCGGGGCCACCACCTCGACCCGTGGGACCACACCGAGGCGGCCATGGCCCTCGACGCGGCCGGCGAACACGCCGCCGCGGCCCGCGCCTACGAGTGGCTCGCCCGCCACCAGAACACGGACGGCTCCTGGTACGCGGCCTACCAGGACGGCGACCCGGACGACGTCACCGACCCGAGCCGGGAGTCCAACTTCGTCGCGTACATCGCGGTCGGCGTCTGGCACCACTACCTGTCCACCGGCGACGACGCCTTCCTCGACCGGATGTGGCCCGTCGTCTACGCGGCCGTCGAGTTCGTCCTCGGACTCCAGCAGCCCGGCGGCCAGATCGGCTGGAAGCGCGAGCCCTCCGGCGAGCCCGTGGGCGACGCGCTCCTCACCGGCTCGTCCTCCATCCACCAGGCGCTGCGCTGCGCCCTCGCCATCGCCGAGGTCCGCGAAGAGCCGCAGCCCGACTGGGAGCTGGCGACGGGCGCGCTCGGCCACGCGATCCGCCGGCACCCCGAGCGCTTCCTCGACAAGTCCCGCTACTCGATGGACTGGTACTACCCGGTCCTCGGCGGCGCGATCACCGGACCGGACGCGCTGGCCCGGATCGACGCCGACTGGGACGCGTTCGTCGTGCCCGGCCTCGGCGTCCGCTGCGTGATCCCGAACCCGTGGGTCACGGGCGGCGAGTCCTGCGAACTCGCCCTCACCCTCTGGGCGATGGGCGAATCCGACCGGGCCCTCACGATCCTCCAGGACATCCGGCACCTGCGCGCGGGGAACGGCATGTACTGGACCGGGTACGTCTTCGAGGGCGACACGGAAAGCGACAAGGCCATGTGGCCGGAGGAGCAGACGGCCTGGACCGCCGGCTCGCTGCTGCTCGCGGTGGCGGCCCTCGGCGGCGAGGAGGCCACGGTCGCCGTCTTCGGCGGCGAGCGCCTCCCCGCCGGCCTCGAACCGGACTGCTGCGGGGCGGCCTGACCGGGCCGGTCCGGCTAGGAGGGGTCGCGGGACCCGTACGGAGTCGCCCGGGTGGCGGACGCCGGGGGCCGGGGTGAGGCTGGCGCCATCGGTCCCAGGGAGGTCCCGTCGTGCCCAGAAGCCCTTCGCGCGGTGTCGTCGCGCTGCTGCTGTCCTGCGTCCTGCTGCTGACCACCGCCGCGTGCGGCGGCGACGACACGCAGAGCGCGAGCAGCGCGGCGACGCCCACGAGTACCAGCACCTTCGAGCAGCAGAAGCTGGCGAAGACCCGGTTCGTGGCCAACGCGGGCCTCGCCGCCGGGGCCACGTACCAGTGGATCGTGAAGCCGTACCGCGCGGGCAAGTTCGCGAAGGGCGCGGACGGGCGGACCTTCGCCCTCGTGAAGGCGGGTCTCGCGGGCGCGTTCACGTACAACCGGCTCAAGGCGGCGGTGAACAACGCCAAGGGCGACCCGCTGCTCTCGAAGGCGGTCGCGCCGCTCACGGCCGGGATCGAGTCGCTCAAGGAACTCGGGACGAAGCTCCGCAAGGGCGAGGTCGGCGCCGCGGACGTCGGCGCCTTCGAGTCCGTCATCAACAGCGTCAAGGACGCGGGCCAGAGTGCCGGCGCGGTGGTGGTCGAGAAGGTGCCCAGCACGTCGCAACTGGGCGGCTGATGCTACGAGTTGAGCTCCGCCAGTACGCGGAGCGTGGCGGGGTCCGGTGAGGTGACCAGCAGGTCCGTCACCGGGCCCCGCCGCCATGCGTCGAGGCGCTCGGCGATCCGCTCCCGGGGGCCGACGAGCGAGATCTCGTCGGCGAATCCGTCAGGTACGGCGAGCACCGCCTCCTCACGCCGCCCCGCCGCGAACAACTCCTGGATGCGGCCGGCCTCCTTCGCGTACCCCATCCGCCCCATGAGGTCGGCGTGGAAGTTGCGGGCGGCGTGCCCCATGCCGCCGATGTAGAAGCCGAGCATCGCCTTGACGGGCAGCAGCCCGGCCGCCACGTCCTCGCAGACCTGCGCGCGGACCATCGGGGCGACGAGGAAGTTACGTTGGTTCGTACCCTCACGGGCCTCGGGGAGGCGGTCCGGGAGCGCGTAGACGTCGGCCCAGCGCTCGGGGGACCAGTAGAGGGGCAGCCAGCCGTCCGCGATGGTGAGGGTCTGCGCGATGTTCTTGGGGCCCTCGGCGCCCAGGAGGATCGGGAGGTCCGGCCGGAGCGGGTGGGTGATCGGCTTGAGGGCCTTGCCGAGGCCGGTGCCGTCCTCGCCGGTGTACGGGTGGGAGTGGTGCCGTCCGTCGAGCCGTACGGGGGCCTCGCGGCGCAGGACCTGACGGATCACGTCCACGTACTCGCGGGTCGCCGTGAGGGGTGAGCGGGGGAAGGGGCGGCCGTACCAGCCCTCGACGACCTGCGGCCCGGACAGGCCCAGCCCCAGCATCACGCGCCCGCCGGACAGGTGGTCGAGCGTCAGCGCGTGCATCGCGGTCGCGGTCGGGGTGCGGGCGGCCATCTGCGCGACGGCGGTCCCGAGCCGGATGCGCGAGGTGTGCGCGGCGATCCAGGTCAGCGCGGTGAACGCGTCGGAGCCCCAGGCCTCCGCCGTCCACACGGAGTCGTACCCGAGCCGCTCGGCCTCGCGGGCGAGGTCCAGGTGGGCGGGTGAGGGGCCGCGACCCCAGTAGCCGAGGGCGAGTCCGAGGCGCATGACGAGCAACCTTTCTGACGATCCGTCAGTTCAGTTCCCGGGACTGTACGCCAACGGCCCCCCGCCCGGAAGGGATTCCGGACGAGGGGCCGTCGGGTCGTACGGTCAGTCAGCCGCGCTGGATGCCCGTGGTGTCCTGGAGGACGCCGCGGCGGCCGTCCTGCGTCTGGGCCACCAGGGCCGGACCGCGCTGCTCGACCGCCAGGTACCAGGTACCGGGGGCCAGCTCGGCGATCGGCGCCTGCGACCCGTCCTCCGCGTACAGCGCGCGGGCGACCGGGACCGCGAACCAGAACGGCGCGAAGTCCGAGGACGGCTGCGCCGCGGCCTGCGGCTGCGGGGCCGGAGCCTGGGCGGCCTGCGGCTCCGGCTGCTGCGGGGCGTGCGGCTGGGGAGCGTGCTGCTGCGGGGCGCCCTGCGCGCCGAACTGCTGGCCCGCACCGTGCGACGGGTCCTGCGGGCCGCTGAACTGCTGCTGCGCACCCGGGTAGCCGTAGCCACCGGGGACGCCCGGCTGACCCGGCTGGCCGGGCTGCATGCCGTACGGCTGCGGGGTCTGCGGGCGCGGCGCGCTGACGAGCGGGGCCTTGAGGGCCGGCACCAGCGGACCGGCGACGGCGGCACCGGCGACCACGAGCGAGGCGATCAGGCCGAGGATGAGGCCGGCACCGGCGTTGTTCGCCTCGAAGATCCACATGAGCAGGGTCCACGCGGAGGCGATGGTGAAGCCGGCACCGACCTGGCCCAGCTCCAGGCCGGCCACCTTGCGCTGCTGCGGCAGGGCTCGGGAGGTGACGACCAGCGCGGCGCCGGCGAAGCCGAGGAAGAAGGCGCCCCAGCCGAGGGGCGAGGCCTCCCAGGAGTTCGTGGACGGCACCTGGTCGCAGATGGCCGGGGCGGCGTCACAGCCGGAGATGTCCAGGAAAGAAGCGATGAACAGCACCACCGCTGCACCGATCAGCACGCCATCGCCTCGGGTGAGGGAGCGGATATTCACGTAAGAGTCCTTCGTCGGGTCGTCGTCGTCGCGTCGGGGTGGCGCTCAAGGTCGTGGCACGGGGGCGGCCCCATATTACGGAGCGAATCTATCGCTCGCCGGTTCTACCCGTTGAGGTAGGTGGCGATGCCGTCCGCGATGCCCTGGGCCGCCTTCTGCCGCCATGCCGCGGACGTCAGCAGCTCGGCATCCTTCGGATCACGCATATTGCCGCATTCGACGAAGACCTTGGGGACGGTTGAGAGATTCAGCCCGCCGAGATCCTTGCGGACGTCCAACCCCGTCCCCGAGCCGAGGTAGTTGGCGGGGGCGGTACCCGTCGCGCGCGCGAACCGGTCCGCGATGTTCTCGCCGAGTTCACGGGAAGGCCCCACGATCGGGGCCGTGTCGGCCGCGCCGGAGCTCACCCGGGCCGGGAGGATCACATGGAAGCCGCGGTTGCCGACGGCCGAGCCGTCCGCGTGGACGGAGACGACGGCGTCGGCGGCGGCCTCGTTGCCGATCTCGGCCCGCTCGTCGATGCAGGGGCCCCAGGGGCGGTCCGCGTCGTGGGTGAACACCACCTTCGCGCCGCGCGCGGTGAGGAGGTCCCGCAGCCGGTGGGAGACGTCCAGGGTGAAGGCGGCTTCGGTGTAGGCGGCCTTCGTCGCGGTGCCGTTCGTGGAGGTGCCGGTGGTGTCGCACTCCTTGCGGCCCGTGCCGATGTCCACCTTCGCGTTGATCTCCCGGGAGTGCCGGAAGTTCCCGGGGTTGTGGCCGGGGTCGACGACGACGGTCCGGCCGGCGAGGGAGCGGCTGCCCTGCGGCGTGGAGGAGGCCGGGGGCGGGGTTCTGCTCGGCTGTCCGTCCGCGGGCGCGGAGGAGGAGGCGTCGGGCGTCGCGGTGACGGCGGGCGGCGGGGTCTGCGTCCCGCCCTTCCCGGCCGTCGGGGAGGCCTCGGATGCCTGGGAGGCTCCGCAGCCGGCTAGCGCGGCGCAGCAGCCCGTGAGGGCCAGCGCGAGGGCGAGGGTACGGGGGGCGGTCTTCCGGTGGTCGTACGGCACCCCGCGACTTTAGGCCCTGCGCGGGGCGAATCACGGTAGTGGGTAGGTCGCAGCTTGGTCACCGGCTTCGCAGAACCGTGGACGCGTGTGCGGAGACAGTGAAGGGTAGGTGTCCAGAGGCGACGGTGGGGTGTCACCGCGCATGGACCCACGAGGGGGAACCGTGGTGGGGGAAGAACCGAACGACGCACGTCCCGAGCCGTCCGACCGCATTCCGGGAGACGGATCGTTAAACAGACCGCCGCAGGGCCAGGGCACGCCTGACGCCCGGAGCGGTGCCGGTGCCGGTGGTGGCGGTACGAGTGGGGGCTTCGGCGCTCCGGCGCCCTGGGAGGCCCCGCCGCCCGGTGGTCCGGCGCCCGGCGGTCCGCCGCCCGGCGGTCCGGCGCCCGGTGGTCCGGCGCCCGGCGGTCCGGGCGCTTCGAGCGCCTCCGCCCCGGGAGCCCCGGCGCCCGGATTCGGCCCGCCGCCCGGCGCCGGCGCCGGTGCCGGGCAGGGATACGGACCCACGCCAGGGACCGGCCCCGCGACCGCGCCCGGCTGGGCCGGCTCGGGGACGCTGCCGCCGCCGCCGGCCGCACCCCCGGGGTACGGCCCGCCCCCCGGCCCCGGGCCGCGCGGCGAGGCGAACCCGGCGCAGGCCGCCATGATCGGCCTGCTCAACCTCTCCTGCCTGGGCCTCGGCTACGTCTTCCTGCGCAACTGGATCGGTGCCGCGCTCTGCTGGGCCGCCACAGTGGCCCTGCTCGTGATGGCGCTGCCCGCCGACGTCGACGGCGTGCCCTCGGGTCTCCTCATCGGCTACGGCGTCTTCCTGCTCGCCGTCGCCGCCGACGGGGCCCGGCGCGGACTGCGCGCGACCCTCAGCCTCGGCGCCTCCTTCCGGCGCCTGGCGCTCCCGCTCGCCGTCGTGCTGCTCGCCGTCCCCGCGGGCGGCTCGCTCGCCTACGGGGCGGCCCGTGACGAGGCGCGCGAGCAGGCCCTGCTCGACCGGCTCTCCGCGGCGGACGCCCAGGTGAAGTCGGCCGACGGTCTGGCCTTCGACAAGGCCGAGCCGATCCTCGCCAAGGCGCTCGACGCGTACGAGGACCTCGGCACGAAGCACACGGGCTCGCGGGCCGGGAAGCTCGTCCCCGCGCGCCTCGACGCGTACTACGAGACGGTCTCCTCCCCGTACGAGAAGGAGACGTACTGCGAGGCCATCGCCCCGCTCAAGCACCTGCGGGGCCTCGCGGGCACCGTCGACAAGGACCTCCTGGGCGCCCGGCCCGCCAAGACCGACGAGCCGCTGGCCCACTCGCTCTACGAGTGCGGGACGGCCGCGCTCGGGGTGGCGACCGCCACGCCGACCGCCGCCCAGAGCCTCAACGAGCTCCTGAGCACCTTCCCGAAGTCGTCCCACGCCACCCGCGTCGAGCCGGCGATCCGGGCGGCGGTCAAGACCCGTACGACCGCACTCGACAGCGGCAACGACCCCTGCGCCGCGACCGTCGAGCTGCGCACCCTCCGGACGTCCCTCAGCGACATGACGGATCCCTCCCTCGACGGCGTCACGACCGAGGCCAAGGAAGGAGTCCAGCGGGGCGACTTCGCCTGCGGGACCGACCAGTTCAAGGACAAGGACTTCGACGACGCGGCCAAGACGATGACCGAGTACGCCAAGGCGTACCCGGACAGCCCGCAGGCCGAGCACGCCCGCTCCATCGCCATCGCGGCCGAGATCGCCGAGGAGGAGCCGGCGGCCGGCAACAAGCTGCCGCCGTCGGAGGTTCCCGGCGGCTCCCGGATGATCCTGGTCGTGAGCAACGACGGACCGGGCGAGGTCGAGCTGCTCTACACCGGTCCGATGACCGGCAAGGTCACGCTCAAGAACTGCACGACCTGCACCAAGTACCCGGGCCCGATCCTCTCCCAGGGCAAGAAGATCAAGGCCTGCACCGGGCCTGCCTCGAAGTACCCGAAGTCGACCCTGCTGCTGCCCGCCGGTGACTACCACTTCCTCCAGAAGCGGGGCGGAAGCCTGACGGCGACCGAGGACACCAAGACGAGCAAGATCAAGATCGAACCGGGCTACAGCTACACCAACTGCCTGTACGTGACGTCGAGGTTCTGAGCGGTCGGCTCCGGCACCCCTTCGGGGCGGTCAGGCGGTTCCACCGGATTCGGGTGCACCGGCCCGAACGGGGTCCGCGGATCCGGGGCGGCCTCGGCCGCCTGCCGGAGCTGTGCCGCGCAGTGCCGCCTCGACCCGGCGGTTGCTGGTCATGTTCGCCGTGATGGCGGTCATGGCGAGGAGGAGGCCGGCGGCGGTGTAGAGCGGGGTGCGCACGTCGTACGTGGTGGCCAGCCAGCCGCCGAGGAAGGCGCCGAAGGGGGCGGCGCACATGGAGAGCATGCGGGAGGTGGAGGCGACCCGGCCCATCAGGTGGGCCGGGACGATCGCCTGCCGGAGGGAGGGCGCGAGCACCATCGTGGCGCCCATGCCCGCCCCGCAGACGGCGAGCGCGAGCCCGGCCGCATAAGGATTCGGGGCGGCGGCAAGCCCCAGGATGGCGAGTCCCTCGACCGCGGCCGTGCAGGTCAGCGCGGTGCCGGTGCCGAGTCGTCGGCCGAGGAAGGAGGCGATGCCCGCGCCGAGCAGGCCGCCGGTGGCCTCCGCCGTGAGGAGCAGGCCGAAACCGAAGGTGCCGATGCCGAGATGGTCGCGCGCGAAGAGGGCGAGCACGGTCTCCACGGCGAGGAAGGCGATGTTCCCGACCGCCGGACGGAGCGCGAGCCCGAGCAGCAACCGGTCCCGGAAGACGTAGGCGGCCCCGGCCCGTGCCTGCCGAAGCAGCGACTCGCGGGCCTCCGGTACCGGCCGGGGCGAGGCGGGCAGCGACCGTACGAGCAGTGCGGAGACCGCGAACGACACCGCGTCGGCGAGCAGCGGTACCGCCCGCCCGAGCGCGAGCAGCGCACTGCCCGCGGGTGGCCCGGCGAAGCCGGACGCGGCCGTCTGGGCGCCGCGCAGGCGGGAGTTGGCGCGCTCCAGGAGCGCGGGGTCGCGGCCGAGCAGATCCGGCAGATAGGCCGTGGCGGCCGTGTCGAAGAAGAGCCCGCCGAGGCCGAGCAGGAAGGCGACGGCCGCGAGCAGCGGAATGCTCAGCACGTCGAGCACGGCCGCCGCTGCCGGTATCGCGAGCAGCACCGCCCGTGCCGCGTCCGCGACCCACATCGTGCGCCGGCGGTCCCAGCGGTCCACCAGCGCACCGCCGAGCACCCCGAAGAGCAGCCACGGCAGCGTCCCGGCGGCCGTGACGACGGCGAGTGCCATCGGATCCCGCGTCAACGTCAGCGCGAGCAGCGGCAGCGCGGCATGCGTCACCCCGTCACCGAGCGAGGACACCGTCTGCGCGGTCCACAGTCGTCCGAACCCGGACGGCAACTTCTCGGTAATCGGCTTCACTTGGAGTCCCCCTCGGTCTGCTCGGTCTGCGTGGGCTGCGCCGGCCGGAACAGCGCGAAGACGAGCGACACGTCCGGCAGTGACGGATCGGACAGCTCCCGGTACTCCTCCGCCAGTGCCTGCAGCCGAGTCCCCAACTCCGTGAACTGCTCTTCGGTGAGCCGCAGATGCGCCATCCCCACGTGCCGCTCGGCGTCCACCGGCGCCGCTTCCAGGTCCGCCACCGCGTTCCGCATCAGCACATCCGGCTGCCCCGCCCCCGGATCCGGCAGCTCGATCGACCGCGCGGCCATCGCGTAGTACCGCTCGGTGACGCCCCGCACCTTCCGCGTCCGCACCACCTTCACCAGGCCGGCCCGCTCCAGCAGTCGCACGTGATAGCTGGAGCTCCCCTTCGCCAGGCCCACCCGCGCGGCGATCTGCGTGATCGTCGCCGGCTCGAAGCGGAGCACGGCCATGATCCGGTGGCGCGTGAGATTGGAGACGGCGCGTAGCTGCTCGTCAGTGGTGACGTGAAACGTCTCGGGAAGATCATCGGAAGGCATGCGCCCAATGGTCAACGTTTCTTGACCATTGGTCAAGGGGTTTCGTTCACGCCGTGTCGTGGCGAAGGGAGTTCAGGGCGGTGAGTTCGTCCTCGGACAGGCGCAGGGAGCCGGCGGCCACGTTCTCGGCGAGGTGACCGGGGTCGCCGGTACCGGGGATGGCCAGGACGTGAGGGCCCTGGTGCAGGGTCCAGGCCAGCCGGATCCGGGCCGTGCCGACCCCGTGGGCGCGGGCGACGGCGAGGATCTCGTCGCTGTCGTCCGTGGTCGCGCCGGCCGTGCGTCCGGTGCCGGCGATCGAGTAGAACGGCACGAACGCGATGCCTTGTCCACCGCAGAGGTCCACGAACTGTCTCTGCTCGGGCGATGCCCCGATTCCGTACATGTTCTGCACACAGACCACGGGCGCGATGGCCTGGGCCTCGGCGAGGTGGTGGGGGCGGACGTTGGACAGGCCCAGGTGACGGATGAGTCCGGCCCCGCGCAGTTCGGCGAGTGCGCCGAAGCGTTCGGCGATCGAGTCGGTGCCGACGATGCGCAGGTTCACCACGTCGAGGTGGTCGCGGCCGAGCTGGCGCAGGTTCTCCTCGACCTGGCCGCGCAGCTGCTCGGGGGTGGCGTGCGGCAGCCACCGACCCGAAGGGTCGCGACCGGGCCCGACCTTGGTGGCGATGACGAGGTCGTCCGGGTAGGGGGCCAGTGCCCGGTTGATCAGCTCGTTGGCACTGCGCAGGGGCGAGAAGTAGAACGCGGCGGTGTCGATGTGGTTCACGCCGAGTTCGACCGCGCGGCGCAGCACCCCTGTCGCGTGGTCACGGTCGCGTGCCACGGCATCGGCCGCGAACGCCTCGCCGGTCTGGGGCAGGCGCATCGCGCCGAAACCGATCCGGTTGACCGTGCGGTCGCCGAGCGTCCAGGCGCCCGCTGCCGCCGCGTCGATTGTCTGTGAGGTCATGGCGGGATGATCTGCGCCCGATAGGATCGGCGGCCATTGATTCACACATGCTTGAATCCATCGAGGAGTGGTCACCCTGGCGGAGCTGTCGTTCTCGGCGAGCGATCTGGCGCAGGTACGGTTCGCCGTCTCCCCGATGTGGGAGGTGGCGCCCGGCTTCCGGCTGCTGCGGTCCCACGCCGCACATCCGGTCCACCGGCCCTGGGCCGACCAGGTCAGGCCGCGCTTGGTGGCCGCCGGACTGGACCGCGGCTGGCTCGCCGAGCTGATCCCGCCCACCGGCTACGTCCCCGACTTCCTCAACCCGGCACCCGCCGGACCCGCTCCCGCACCGGAGGCGGAGTGGCGGGCGATACGGGCCGCGCCCGCCGAGCGGGTGCGCCAGGACCTCGATCACCTGGCCCGCCACCAGGGCGGCCTCGGCCCCCGGCTGCGGATGCTGCGCGCCGACCCGCAGACCCGCCTGGCGAAGGTCACGGACGAACTCGAAGCGTTCTGGGAAGTGGCGCTCGCCCCGTACTGGGCGCGGATCCGGGCGGTGCTGGAGGCCGACGTCCTCTACCGGGCCCGCATGGTCGCCGAGCACGGCGCGGGCCGCCTCTTCGACGACCTGCACACCTCGGTGAGCTGGGACGCGGGCGGACTGCGGATGGCCCGCCGAAAGCAGCCGCTGACCCGTGAAACGGCAGGCACGGGACTGCTGCTGATCCCCTCGGCCTTCACCGGACCGGCGCTGCGCACCCGTACGACACCGCCGGATCCACCGCAACTCGCCTATCAGGCGCGCGGTGTCGGCGCGCTGTGGGAGACGCGGCGCGCCACCCGGGGCGACGCCCTCGCCGCCGTGGTCGGCCGCTCGCGGGCCCTGCTGCTGACCGAACTGGAGACCCCGGCCTCCACCACACACCTGGCCCACCGCACCGGGCTCTCCCCGTCCGGGGTCTCCCAGTACCTCACCGCGCTGCGCAACGCGGGCCTGGTCAGCGCCCACCGCGCCGGCCGCTCCGTCCTCTACGCCCGCACCACCGCGGGCGAAACCCTCCTCAACGCCGCATCCACCTGACACTCGGCGGCCGACCCTCGAAGGGTTCCGGGGCCGACCACCGAGCCCCCGCCCACGCCCGGGTCGCACCCCGGCGGCCGTCACCTTCCGAGGGGGCGGCCGTCGGCGTGTCCGGTGGGTCCGGAGTCTCTCAGCCGTACATGTTCGGTCGTATCCAGCGGGTCGGGTTGCTCGTGTCCATGTCCCTGCTGCTGACGGTCGAGTTCCGGCCCGCGTTGCAGCTGTTGCACAGGGCGCGAAGGTTCCGCTGATCCCTGGCCGCCGCCTGCGCGTCCGCGAGGAGCATCCCTTCCGCCGTCCGGTCCCCCACGGTCCACCGCTGGGTGTCGGTGTGGTCGTAGACGTACCGGAGGATCGGATTGATGTGGTCCACCTGGATGTGCGGCTGCCTCGGGCCCGCGTCCCGCTGCTGCGGCAGGTACGTTCCGCAATTCGTGCACGCGTAGGTCTGCGCACCGGAGGCGTTGGTCTGACTCGGGGTCCTCCTCAGCGTCGCGGTGATGTCCTCCTCTCTGAAGTTCAGGTTCCTTCTCGTCCCGTTCCAGAGGGCGCGGCCCTGGTCGTCCTGCACCGGAACGGGCGGCTCACGGTCCTGCCCGCGCGTGTAGCCGCCCTGCTGCTGGAGCCGCTCGGAGCGCGGTGTGTGGGAGAACGGGGAGTTGATCGCCGCCTGCCTACGGGAGCGGCTCTCGTCCGCCGGGACCCGCTGCACCTGAGGCTGTTCCGTGTGCTGGTGGCCGCATCCGGCGCCGTGCTGGTGCTGTTCCTGCGCCTGGGGCCGGCCCGCCTGCCGGAGCAGCTGGACCACGGCGGCGTTGCCCGCCGTGCCCTGCAAGGCCAGGAGCGCCTGAGGGGACGTGGCCCCGGCGGCCGTGCCCGCGCCGGCGGGCGCGCGGGTGCGGGCGGGTACGCGGCCGGACGTGGTCCGGTCCGCGGGTCGAGCGGTTTCGTGGGCGCGCATCAGAGCCTCCTGGGAGACGGGGTCGGGACCTCCCTGGATACGCGTGGGGCGGCTCGCCGGTCCAGGTACGCAAGGGCAGCCTTGAGTACCTGAACGGTCAGCGGCGGTACGGCTCCGGTGCCGCCCCCCGCTCCTGGCTCAGCCCCGGCGGCGCAGGACCCGCAGCGAGTCGGTGACCGAGACCTCGTCGAAGTCGCCCGACTCCAGCGCGCGGAGGTAGATCCGGTACGGGGCCTGGCCGCCGTCCTCCGGGTTCGGGAACACGTCGTGGATGACGAGCAGGCCCCCGGGGGCGACCTTGGGGGCCCAGCCCTCGTAGTCGTTCGTCGCGTGCTCGTCGGTGTGCCCGCCGTCGATGAAGACCAGGCCGAGCTGCCCGCCCCACGCCTTCGCGACCAGCGGCGACCGGCCGACGACCGCGACGACGTGCTCCTCAAGCCCTGCCTTGTGCAGCGTCCGGCGGAAGGTGGGGAGCGTGTCCATGAGCCCCACCTCCGGGTCGACGACGGTCGGGTCGTGATACTCCCAGCCCGGCTGCTGCTCCTCGCTGCCCCGGTGATGGTCCACGGTCACCGCGACCGTCCCCGCCTGCCGGGCCACGTCCGCGAGCAGGATCGTGGACCGCCCGCAGTACGTCCCGACCTCAAGCAGCGGCAGCCCGAGCTTCGCTGCCTCCGTGGCCGCCTCGTACAGCGCGAGCCCCTCCCCGACGGGCATGAAGCCCTTCGCGGCCTCGAAGGCGGCAAGGATCTCGGGCGCGGGCACGGACATGGTGTCTCCTACTGGCGAGTACGCGGGTACGGGCGCCCATCGTGCCCTACCCGTGCCCTACGCGTCGCACTCGAACCACACCGTCTTCCCGTCGGCCGCCTCGTCGACCCCCCACCGGTCCGTCACCGCCTCGACGAGCGCGAGCCCCCGCCCGCTCTCCTCCAGCGGCCCGGCGAGCTTCGCGAACACGGCCCCGGGGACGGAGTCCGCGACCTCCACCCGCAGCCCGTGCGGCTCGCGCAGGATGAGAACGGAGCACCGCCGGCCGGGCACGTGCCGCACGACGTTGGCGACGAGCTCGGTGAGCGCGAGCGTGCCGGAATCGGACAGCCGGTCGAGTTCCCAACGGGTGAGGAAGATGCGCAGGATGTTGCGCATGTGGCCGGCCGAGTGCTCACCCACGGTGAACCCCATCCGGTAGCTGGAGGTAAGTGCCGGAGGATAGAGGTCAGTTGCGTGATTCATGCCACCAGGGTGGAGCGGTGTCGTTACGCTCGGCTACGGACTGAACGCAACGCCTCACCGCGTGAGCTTGGGGGTGACCTCGCCGTGGTCAACATCCGCAACCTGGATCCGAGTGCCTCGCCGCTGGACTATTACGGCTCGGAACTCCGCCGCCTGAGGGAGGAGGCGAAGCTCGGCCAGGCGCAGTTGGGTGCGATTCTCTACTGCACGGCGTCGCTCATCGGTCAGATAGAGACGGCGAAGAAGGTCCCGACGCGCCAGTTCTCGGAACGGGTCGACGCGGCGCTGATGACGGGCGGGGTGTTCTCGCGCCTTGTGGGGCTGGTGCTGAAGAGCCAGCTGCCGACGTGGTTCCAGCCGTACGCGGAGATGGAGGCGCGGGCGACGTTCATCTCGACGTACCAGGCCCAACTGGTCTACGGGTTGCTTCAGACGGAGGCGTACGCGCGGGCCGTGCTGAGTGTCGACAACCCGGAGCGGCTCGACGAGATGGTGGCTGCTCGGATGGAACGCCAGCGCATCCTGGAGCGGGAGCATCCGCCGGTGTTGTGTGTCGTGCTGGACGAAGGCACGCTCCACCGGCCGATCGGCGGCGTCGAGGTGATGCGAAACCAACTCGCCCACCTGTTGAGCTTCCTGGACCGTCCGTGGGTGCAGGTCCAGGTGCTTCCCTTCGAGGCAGGGCAGCACACGGGACTGCTGGGTTCCTTCAACCTTCTGCGCTTCGAGGACGACCCGGACATCCTCTACACCGAGAGCTACGACTCGGGCCATATGACCGCCAATTCTCAGGCGATCAGGGAGCGGTCCGTCGGATACGCTCGGTTGCAGGCCACGGCCCTCTCGCAGGAGGACTCGGCTGCGCTGATCAGACGCGTGACGAAGGAGCGGTATGGGCACCAGCCAGGACCTGCGGTGGCGTAAGTCGTCCTACAGCGGCCCCAATGGCGGCGACTGCATCGAGTGCGCCCCGCTCGGCACCGCCGCCTGGCGCAAGTCCTCGTTCAGCGGCAGCAGCGGCGGCGACTGCGTCGAAGTCGCCGACCTCGTCGCCCACATCGCCGTCCGCGACTCCAAGAACCCCGAAGGCCCCGCCTTCCGCACCACCCCCGCCGCCTTCACGGCCTTCGTGAGCGCCGCCGCCGAGGGGCGTATCGGCCGCTGACCGTGGTGATCCTCATAGGGATGGTGGTCCTCACCGTCCTTCTGCTGGTCCGGGCGCGGCGGGGCGCACGCCTGCCCCCGCCGCCCCGCTCCCGCCCCCGTCGCTCATCAGCCGGCAAGGCCGCCCGGATCGCCGGGCTCGCCTGCCTCGGGGGCGGGGCGCTGCACTTGTACGGCCTGTCGTACATGCCGTTCCTCTTCCCTGAGGACACGTGCTGGTTTAAGGCAGGGATGCTGGTCTACCCGGACTCCACCAGCGCGCTCCCCGTCAGCCTCGTGTGCGGCGGCAGGGAGATCGTCCCGTGGTGGGTCAATCCCGGGCTCCTCGCCTTCGGCGTGATGGCCGTCGCCGCGACCGTCACGAGCGTCACCCTCGCCCTCAAGAACAGGCCCGCTGGCGTGCGTTGAACGCGCTTTGGCAGTCTTGGCGTGTCCCAAGGTGGGATCGGGGGAGGGGAGGGACACCCGTATGTCCATTGGCGAGTTGGTATGCGAAGAAGAGTAGCCACGTGGCTGCGTGCCGCGGCGCCCGTCCTGGGCGCCGCGCTCCTCATAGGGGCCCAGGCGACGCCCGCCGCGGCCGTCACGACGACGGCCGGTGACGCGGCGGGGAACGCGTACACCCGGGATTCGGTGCGCGCGGCGACCTGGAACATGTGCGGTGAGGCCGGTGGCGAGTGGGCTTCCGCGCCCGGCTACTGCCCCTGGCGGAACGGCAAGGCGACCGACACCGGGCTGGACAAGCCGGACGGGAAGCCCATCCTCAGTTACGACGGGCCCCGTACGAAGATGCAGGGCGTCGTGAATCTCATCAACAAGCGCAACCTCAACGCGGTGATGCTCCAGGAGGTCTGCGGCGGCAGGACGCCGGGCGACCTCTACGGAACGAGCCACCTCGACGAGCTCGACGCGCTGCTCCCCGAGGGATGGAGCATCGCGTCGGCGGGCGTCACGCGGCCCGACGAGCTTGCGGAGGAGCCGGAGCGCCCGACGGTCGAGCTCATCGACCAGGAGGGCTCGAACTGCCGGGGTGATGCCCTGACGGGGACGCTGGGCGTCGCCATCGCCGTCAAGGGGGAGATCACCTGGAAGTCGGAGACGGACTTCCACACCCCCGTCAACGCCGGTCTGTCGATGAGCAGCGGGACCGTGCTCTGCGTCGAGGTGGCCGGCTGGGAGAACCACCTGTGCACCACACACATCTCCAACTTCGACGAGGACGCCAAGTCGAAGCCGGGGCAGCCCGCCGACATCACCCAGGACCAGGCCGACGCCTACTACAAGGGCCAGATGGACAAGGTCGTGGACGTGGTGAAGAAGTTCCCGTCCGTGGTCGTGGGCGGTGACTTCAACACCACCCGTGCGGACAGGATCCAGCCGCTCTACAGCCTCATGGCGGAGTGCGACCAGCGCTCCTATCTCCCCGGCGACACGGCGAACGAGGTGACGAAGCTCAACCGGACGAGCGCGCAGCTCGACGCGAACGCGGGGTACCTGTCGTACGAGAACACGTCGAGCAAGATCGACTACCTCTTCGCGACCGGTGACTTCACCGGCTGCGACTCGGCGGTCGAGTACGGCGACCGGACGGACTACCTCGTCGGCACTCAGCCGGACTGCCAGAACATCGCGAAGAAGTGCGTCCCCGGCCCCGAGGCCTACTCCGACCACACCCCGCTCTACGGCTACACCCAGGGCGGACCGGTCCTCTCCTGGAAGCTCGACGGCAGCGCCGACGCGGCCGTCGGAGGCTCCGGCGCCCACAGCGGCGTACGTACCGGAGGGACCGACTGGGACCTCGCGGACCACGGGGGTGCCCTGCCGCTGGACGGCGACGACACCGTGACCGCGGCCGGTCCCGTGGTCAACACCGCCCAGAGCTTCACCGTCTCCGCCTGGGCCAAGGTGGACCCCGCGGCCGGTACGTCGGCCGTGGTGGCTCAGGACGGATCGAGGATCAGCGGAATGATCCTCTGGTACAACGCGCCCGACAACTCCTGGCGCTTCGGCATGCCCAAGGCGGACGCCGACGGCTGGAGCATCGACCAGGCCATCTCTCCCGGCGCGGTCAAGGGGGAGTGGACGAGGGTCACGGGCGTCTTCGACGCGGCGGCCGGGAAGACCAGGCTGTACGTCAACGGTGTGAAGAAGGCCGAGGCCGCGCACCTCAGCGCCGACCAGTGGCAGGCGAAGGGGCCGTTCGTCGTCGGCCGGGACCTCGTGAACGGCGCCCAGAACGCGTTCTTCAAGGGCCGTATCCAGCGCGTCGAGGCCTTCGGCTACGCCCTGCGGGACGACCAGATCGCGAACCACTCCGGAAGCATGACCGTGCCCACGGGCGAGAACATCCAGCTCACGGGCGAGGTCGGGACGCGCACTCAGGGCTGCCACCAGGCGCAGGGCATCGGCACCGCCGCGAGCCTCACGCCCACGCTCACGGCCACGGTCCGGCACCCCGACCCGTCGAAGGACGTCTGGGCGGAGTTCTCCCTCTGGGACAACACCACGTCGACGCAGATCCTGACGCTGGGGACGCCGGGGTCGCGCAGCGCCACGACGGTCAAGGGCCAGGGCACCGTCTCGCTCACCGTGCCGACGCTCGCCCCCGGCCACAGCTACGGCTGGCGGGTCCGCACGGCGGACCAGACCACCAACAGCACGCCCGTCTCCGCCAACTGCCACTTCAAGACACCGGCGGCCTGACGGCTGATCCGACGGTCGACCCGACTGGCTGACCTGACGGATCGACCTGACGGGTCGATCTGACGGGTCAGCTTCCCGCGAGGACGGCCCGCAGCGTCCGTATGCCGGCCTTCCACTCGTCGCCGTCCGACTCCTCCCAGAGTTCGAGGAGTTCGGACGGCGCGACGAGCACCCGGTCCAGGGCCGCGACGGCCAGCGGACGCAATTCCACCGGCAGGTCGGGCAGGGGCTCCTTCGGGCCGTACGCGGTCGTGACCGGGTCGCCGCCCGGGCACTGCGCGGCGACCAGCGCCGCCGACGCGATGGCCTCCACAGCCACGTCCGAGTCCAGGTAGTCGTCACCTGTCGCCGTCACCTCGCGGAACGCCTCGCGCAGCACCTCCGCCCGCTTCTCCGCCGGGGCCTCGTCCACGCGGTACGAGAAGTCGGCGGCGGTGTCGTTGTCGAAGGGGCCGATGTCCCAGGTGCCCATGGTGTGTTCACTCCCACTGTCCGCGTTCTGTCCGTGTTCCGTGCATCGTGACAGGACCCACTGACAACGCCCCGGGGCGCGGACGGCCGTGCGAGGATGCGCCGTCCGTTACCGATCATGAAAGGACGTGCCCATGCGCGCGTCGTTCAGAGCGCTGCTTGCCGCGCTCTTCTCGATAGGCCTGCTCCTCACCGCCGGAACGGGGCCCGCCCAGGCCGACGAGGTCACCCCGGAGACCGCGAAGCCGCTGCGCTTCATCTCGTACAACGTGTGCGGGGCGAAGTGCCCGCTCCCGGCGGAGACGAACGCGGCCAGGTCCGCGTGGGTGTCCGGGCTCGTGGAGGAGATCGACACCTGGGACAGCGACCTGGTCATGCTCCAGGAGCTCTGCTACGGCCAGTGGAAGCTGATCCGCGACGCGCTGTCGCCCCAGTGGCGCGTCGGGACGGACAGCTACGACACCGTGTGGGGTGCGTCGCTGGGCACCGCCTCCGACTGCGACCAGTGGGACCAGGACGACCGCCGCTTCGGCCTGGCGATCTTCTCCAAGGGGACGGGCTCGATCGTCGCCGGCTCGCGCAGCGTGACGTTCCTGCCCGAGGTGGCCACGGCCCCGACCGAGGACCGCATCCTCCTGTGCGCCCGGGCCGGTCTGGACGGCCGAGTGGTCCGGGCCTGCAATACCCACATCGACTTCCACGACGCGACCACGACGCTTCAGGTCGCCAAGGTGGCGGAGCTCGTCGAGGCCGGTCGGACGGACGGCGAGGCCGTGGTCCTCGCGGGGGACTTCAACCAGCTTCCCGAGCACCAGGACATGAACGTCCTCTACAACCACGGGACGGGTTCGGCCGGCCGGTTCCAGGAGGTCGACGAGAACGACAAGGCGGAGTTCGGCGCCGGCTGCCTCCAGGAGGCGGACCGCTGCCGCAGCGGTGAGGAGACCGCCAGCCCGGGCTGCTCGGCCCACACGGAGGAGACCAGCAAGATCGACTACCTGTTCCTGAGCTACGAGTGGTTCAAGACCGTGCAGGGGGATGCGCTGCCCTGCACGAAGAAGCTGTCCGACCACCACCTCCTCCGAGGCGCGGCGGCCTGGGAGAAGTAGCCCCGCCCCCCGTCCGTCCGTCCCCGTCAGGCGTCGAGCGCGTGCCCAGTCGTCTCGTCGACGTGTCCCGGAAGGTCGTCGTGGCGGTCGCCGACCGTCGACGTCCCCGTGGGCTCGAACATGAGGATCGAGGCGCCGTCGGGGGCGTGCGGCTTGTGCTCCGTGCCGCGCGGGACGGTGAAGACCGAACCCCGGGGGAGCCGCACCGTGCGTTCCCCGGCCGGTTCGCGCAGGGCGAGGTGCAGTTCGCCGTCGAGGACGAGGAAGAACTCGTCGGTGTGGTCGTGGGCGTGCCAGACGTGCTCGCCCGCGACCTTGGCGACGCGGACGTCGTAGTCGTTGACCTGGGTCACGATGCGGGGGCTCCACAGGGCGTCGAAGGAGGCAAGGGCCCGGTCGAGGGCGATGGGTGCGTGGTCGTCGTCGCTCATGAGGGGATCCTCGCGGCCGGAGCCCGGGCCGTGTGAGTGCTAGGAATCGCACATGCCGCAAGGATCCTCTCAGCCGCTCTCGCCGGACCCCCTCCACCGGGTCGTCGTGATCGTCGACGCGAACTCCAACCCGTTCGAGCTCGGGTGCGCCACCGAGATCTTCGGTCTGCGCCGGCCCGAACTCGGCCGTGAGCTGTACGACTTCCGGCTCTGCTCACCCGAGCCGGACACCCTCATGAGGGACGGTTTCTTCACGCTCTCCGGCGTCGCCGGTCTGGAGGCGACCGAGACGGCGGACACCGTGATCGTCCCCAACCGTCCCGACGTCGCGGTGCCGCGCCGCCCGGCGGTGCTCGATGCCGTCCGGCGGGCGCACGCACGCGGGGCGCGGCTCGTCGGTTTCTGCAGCGGCGCCTTCACGCTCGCCGAGGCCGGGGTGCTCGACGGGCGGCGGGCCACCGCGCACTGGCAGTGGGCGGACTCCTTCCGCGCCCGCTTCCCGGCCGTGACCCTCGAAGAGGACGTCCTCTTCGTCGACGACGGCGACATCCTCACCGCCGCCGGCAGCGCCGCCGCGCTCGACCTCGGGCTGCACGTCGTCCGGCGTGACCACGGCGCCGAGGTCGCCAACGCCGTCAGCCGGCGGCTCGTCTTCGCGGCCCACCGGGACGGCGGGCAGCGGCAGTTCGTCGAGCGGCCCGTACCCGACATCCCCGACGAGTCCCTCGCGCCGGTCCTCGCCTGGGCGCTCGAGCGCCTCGACGAGCCCCTGACGGTCGCCGACCTGGCCTCCCGCGCCGCCGTCAGCCCCGCGACCCTGCACCGCCGGTTCCGGGCGCAGCTGGGGACGACGCCGTTGGCCTGGCTCACGGGGGAGCGCGTCGCCCTGGCATGCCGGCTCATCGAGCGGGGCGAGGCGCGCCTCGACGCGGTCGCGCGGAGCAGCGGGCTCGGCACGGCGGCGCACCTGCGCGCCCTGATGCGCCGCGAGACGGGCCTCGCCCCGTCCGAGTACAGGCGCCGGTTCGGACCCTCGGTCGGTCCCGGGTAGTACCGGTCGCCCGCGCGGATGACGCCGCTCTCGGCGGCACCGCGTGGTCGCCGCTCATCCGCTCAACTTCCCTTCTGGGAAAGATCAATTGCCTATCCACGCCGACCGCTCTGTGGGTACCATCCTGCCCCCGGGTTCGAGCCTTTGTTCTATGGCCGGACCTCTTACTTGAGCGGCCGTCAGGTTCGAGGGCGCGAGGCCGCCGAGTCATGCCGGCCTCGCCGGATCCTTCGGTCGGCTCCCTGAGCAGAAGTGGTACTCCCTTGCGCTCCAGACCCCCAGGGTCTCCCGAACCCTTGTATCGACTTTCCCGCTTGACCAGCCGTCTGCTCCCGCCGCTGCTCGCCATGGCCGTGGTGGCCGGGGTGGGTGTGAGCGCCGACTACACGACACCGCGGACCCAGCTCGCCGCCTCCGACTACGACTGGTACGAGGACACCGCCGCCGAGCGGTTGCGGCAGGACCAGTGCCTGATGAGCGACGTACTGCGGCTGGGCGGGCCGGCCATGGCCGCCACCGCGCAGGACGGGCTCAACCAGAGTCCGGAGCGGCTGCGGGAGCTGGCCGACCGGGAATACTGGGAGGGCACTCCGCTCGCCACCGCGTACACGTCGGACCGGGATGCCGCGCTCGTCGAGCTGAACCGGCTCGACGCGCTCCACACCAGCTGGAAGATCACCGGGCTTGAGACGCCCGGCGGCTTCGGTTCCGTCACCGACTTCGAGTGGCCGCCGGGGACCAGCGGTGACGACGGTGAGGACTTCCACTCCCAGACCGGCCTCACGGCGTGGATCGCCGACCGGTTCTGGAAGGACGAGAGCGACTTCTACGAGGACGCCACTCCGCGGGCCGACGCGGAGACCGTCGCGGCGGTCAAGGCTCTGGGACAGCCGCTGTACGGCAGCGACCCCAGTCCGTCCGTGCCGGACTGGAACCGGCAGATCGCCCTGCGGGACGCCTACGAGTACCTGACGGACTGGAGCCTGGAGCCGACCGGCGCGGACAACGCCCGCCTCTTCCTGAGCTCGGGCGGCTTCCCGAACAAGGCGCCGGTGCCGGGTACCGCCGAGCACCGGGTCGCGGTCGAGGACCTCAAGTCCCGCTTCGCCGCCTGCGCGTGGCGTGATCCGATCGACCCGGAGAAGGTCCTGGGCGAGGTCTCCGCGACCGCCGGGGCGGAGTGGCAGCAGGAGCTCGGCTCGCAGGCCGCCCAGCGCAACGGCATCCTCACCGCGAACAAGAACGCCGTCCAGGCGCTGACCCGGGCCTCCGAGTCGATGGGCAGGCTGCTCGGCCACTCGTGGGTCGCCGACCACATCACCCGCTGGCAGGACTACTGGTCCGCGGGCGGCATCGGTTGGATCGGCTCCTCCCCGATGGCCATCCAGATCCCGGGCGCGACAGGCAAGTGCCTGGGCGTGCAGGGTTCCGGCACCGCGAACGGCACGGCTGTCGAGGTCGTCTCCTGCTCCACGGCGGCCGCCCAGCAGTGGAAGATCAACGGGCACTACGGCGCGGGCTACAGCCTGCTGAACGTCAACGCGCAGAAGTGCCTCGACGTCGCCACCAACCAGACGAAGATCCAGATCTGGACGTGCAACGGCACGCCCATGCAGGCGTGGAAGTTCAGCGTCCGGGCCGCCGCCACCCTCCAGAACCTGGGCGCGAACAAGTGCCTGGGCTTCCCCACGTACCTCTCCGGACAGGACGCGCTCGCGGCCGCCTGCAGCACCAGCTCCACGCAGAAGGTGCTGTTCAAGGTCACCGAGCACAACGGCAGCGTTCCGCCGTCGGCGGAGTTCACCAAGGCGTCGCAGCGGCTGAGTGCCGCGCGCACAGGGGCGGCGGTCGACCTGGCCGAGCTCAAGAGCCGGGCGACGGAGGCGACGGCCGCCCAGAGCGCCAGTGTCACCGCCGAGCAGGCGGCGTACGCGATCGCGGACGCCAACGGGGCGCCGCGGGGCCGGGGTCTGCTGGTAGGCCAGCAGAAGGCGCAGGTCACGCAGGGAGCGGCGGCCGCGGTCGCGGCGCTGGTGAAGGCCGGCGAGACCGCCGAGGCGGCCACCCGGGCGGCTGCCGCGGACAGCGCCACGATCGCCCAGCGGGCGCTGGCGCAGGCCGCGCAGTCCAAGGCGGAGTTCCGCAAGCAGGCGGCCTACCGGGCCGAACTGCAGGCCAAGGCGGCCGCGGACGCGGCCAAGCTGCACCGTGACAACGCCAAGAAGGACAAGGAGCTGGCCGAGGCCAAGCTCGCCGAGTCCCTGATCGCGGAGGCGGACGCCAAGGCGGCGGCGGCCGACGCGCACGCGAAGCGGCTGAAGGCCGAGGCCGAAGCGGCCACGGCGAAGAAGGAGAAGGAGACCGCCGACCTCAAGAAGTCGGAGGCGGCCCAGCACCGGCGGACCGCGGAAACCGAAGCGGCCAACGCCGAGACCGCCAAGGTCAACGCCGAGGCGGCGGAGACCACGGCGGTGGCCCGGCAGAAGGACGCCGAGACCGCCCGGGATCGTGCCAAGGAACTGCGCGACGACGCGTGGGACGCCCAGCAGAAGGCGGACGCGGCACGCGCCAAGGCCGACGCCAAGCTCGCCTACGCCGAATCCCTGGAAGCCGGGGACGCGGCGGACGCCGCGCGGGCGGCGGCCAACGCGGCCGACGGGCACGCGGACGACGCCGAGGCGGCGGCCGGCCGGGCCCGTACCGCGGCCGACGCGGCCACTCAGGCGGCAGCGGACGCGGACGCGGCAGCGACCCGCGCGGAGGCCGCCGCCAAGCGCTCCCGGGCTGCCGCGGACGAGGCGCAGGCGGCGAAGCTGCGGGCGGACGCCGCGGTGCGCACCGCGACCAGCGCCGCCGCCGACGCCATCGACGCCTCCGAGCACGCCTCGGCCGAGGCCGCGTTGTCGGTCGAAGCGGCCGACGAGGCCGAGGCGAAGGCGAAGACGGCCAAGGCCGAGGCGGACGCGGCCAAGGCCGAGGCCGACAAGGCCACCGTCGCCGCGGCGAAGGCGGCGGGGTTCGCCTACGTCACCGCGCAGGCGGCCGTGGACGCCGGGAACTCGGCCGCGCAGGTCGCGGCTCCCGCGAACGACGCGATCCAGCTCGGCTCGCCGTACGTCACCAAGGACTCGGCCGCTTCTCTGGTGGTCCTGTCCGGCCAGGCGGCGAAGACCATCGCCGAGCAGCAGAAGGCCGTTGCCGACGCCCACGCCGTCAACGCGGCCGAGGAAGCGGCGGCCGCCCAGGCCATCGCCGACCAGGCACAGGGCGACGCCAAGGCCGCCTACCAGCACGCGGCGAACGCCGCCAAGCACGCCGCTGACGCCCGCGGCTACTCGAAGGAGGCACTGGCCTACGCGGCCGCGGCGGCGACCGCCGCGGCGAAGGCGCAGCAGTCACTGGCCCGCACCATCGAGTACGGGCAGCAGGCCGCCGCCGACGCGGAGGCCGCCGACAAGGCCGCGGGCCGCGCCGAAGGCTACGCCGAAGCCGCCCGCGCCTCCGCCGACGCCGCCGCCCTCGACGCCGCCGCCGCCCGCGCGGCCGCCACGCAGGCGGAGGAGTCCGCGAGCCAGGCCAGGGCCGCCGCCGAGCGGGCCGACGCCGCGGCGACGGCGGCGGAGGAAGCCGCCAAGGACGCCCAGGCGTACGCCGAGTCCGCCCAGGACGCGGCGACGCAGGCCGAGAACGCGGGGAACACCCAGCAGATCGAGACCGGGACGGTCCCTGACGGGGCCGGCGGGCTCATCGGTGGCGTGTTCTACGTCGTCGACAACATCGAGCAGGTCGGCAAGCCGCAGGTCCTGAAGAAGACCGAGGGCTGCGACGGCTGGTGGGACCAGCTCTTCTACGACGGCGACTGCACGATGACCACGAGGATCGGCTACAAGGCCGACCTCGACCTGTACCTGTGCAAGACGGAGGTATGGGAGAACTCGTGCTTCTCCGGGGACATGGTGTTCCTGGAGGAGTACAAGACGGACACGCAGTACACCGAGGTCACGCACACCATCACGATCGGGGAGTACCAGCAGGGCGTCGATCCCATCGACATCCTCTTCGGCAGCTGGATCCGATGCGCCCAGAAACTCACCCCCGGTGGTGAGAACGGGAGCTGGGGCGGTTGCGCCTGGGCCGTGGTGGATGTGGCCCTCCTGTTCGCCGGCAAGGTCATCCGCCCCCTCGCGGATGCCGTCCTGGCGGTGGACGCCGCCGCCAGGACCGGAATCGGATTCATCGACGCGTGGGCTGCCCTGCGCTCCCTCCGGTTCTCCGAGGCCGCAGCCGCGGGCATCGCCAGCAAGATCATGCAGGTGGCGTTCGAGGCCTGTACGTCAGCCGCTTCGAGGGCGGGCCCGACCGTCCGCGTTCTGGCGTTCGCTGCCCAGGAAACGCCTGAGGAGTGCATCCAGAAGATCCTCAAGGACCTGGTGAAGGACGGAGACCACGTCGTCCTCGGCATCAACCCCTACGCGGACGACCTGGCGAGGACGATCGGTGCCAAGACGTTCAACAACGGTGCCTACGGCACGAGCCTGCCGCGGGACATGGGTATGGGTGAGCGTCCGATCTGGACGGTCGGAGTCGAGAGGTCGGTGTCCAACCCCAACGTGCGGTTGACGGTCTCCCTGGACGGCGTCGCCGGCGCCGCCAACGCCGACGAGGCGCTCAAGCTGCTCCTGCAGCGGGGCGAGACGATCGTCGGCAGCGACTGGAAGTTGATCAGGTCCAGTGGCTTCGGCACCGCGTGGGAGATGATAAAGCTGCGCACCGCGGTCCGGACGGGCGCCCGTAACTGGTCGTCGATCGAGTGGCGCATGGGCGGCAAGGAAGTCTTCCCCGAGCGCTTCAAGCTGGCCAACGGGAATCCGGTGCCGTAATCAAGAGAGGGCTTCGGGCATGACCGAATTCATCCGTACCGGGAGGCTGTTCCGGGTGTCCGGGTTCAACCCGTCCCACCGGCAGCTCTTCCTGCAGAGCGAGGCGACGCTGATCGACGGCACCTCGACCCACATCGAGGTGCACATCGGCCACGTGAGGCTGATGTTCCTGCAGCCCTACTACCGCAACGGCCTCCACATCCGGCGCGCCGGTCCGGAGCAGTTCGCCGTGCTGGCGGAGCGGCACGGGCTGGAGCCGGACGAGGCGGTTCACACCTGGATGCTGGACCCTGACGGCGACAGCTTCGTCGTCAGCAGCCCTCCGGACTGGCGCGAGGCGGAGTACGCGCTGATGGACGGCCGGGAGTCGCTGTTCGACGGCCCCTGGCCGCCGGACTTCCCGGTGGATTCGGGCAACCTCTTCTGACGCCTCGGCGCTGAGGACACGCAAGGTGAGGGCGGCACCCGTATCGCGGGCGCCGCCCTCTCGGCATGACCGGCCCCTCGTCGACGCCCTTGAACGGACCGCCGGGACCGCCCGGGCCGGATCCGACCATCATCCGACCGTCATCTGACCTTCCGTCAGAATGGAACGTGTTCTAGTCTGCGGCGCATGGGCATCGCCATCACGCACGAACAGCGGGAGCTCGCCCGATCCGTCCGCGGCTGGCTCACCCGCGCCGTACCTCCCGAAGAGGTCCGCAAACACCTGGACGTCCCCGACGCCGCCGCCGGCCGGCCCGCCTACTGGGACGCCGCCGTCGAGCAGGGCCTCCTCGGGCTCCACCTCCCCGAGGAGTACGACGGCGGGGGCGGCGATCTCGTCGACCTCGCCGTCGTCGTCGAGGAGGCCGCGCAGGCGCTGCTGCCGGGGCCGTACCTGCCGTCCGTCCTCGCCGCCGAGGTCCTCCAGCGGGCCGGGCAGGGGCAATTGGCCGCCTCGATCGCGCGCGGCGAGCGGATCGCGGCCGTCGCCCTCGGCGGTACGGGGAGCCTCACCGCCGTACGGACCGCGAGCGGCTGGCTCCTCGACGGCGCCGCGCCCCCCGTCCTCGGCGGGGCTCAGGCCGACCTCGTCCTCCTCCGGGCCGCCACCGCCGACGGCTCCGTCTGGCTCGCCGTCGACACCGAAGGGCTCGCCGTCCGGGCCCACGAGAGCGCCGACCCGACCCGGCCCACCGGCGAACTCACCGCCCGCGCCGTCCACGTCCCCGCCGCACGCGAACTCGCCTTGGGCAGGGACATCGGTACCGGCCTCGTGCGGGACCTCGCCGCCGTCCTCCTCGCCGCCGACGCCTGCGGGACCGCCGCCCGGGCCGTCGAGACCGCCGCCGAACACGCGCGCACCCGCGAGCAGTTCGGGCGGCCCATCGGACAGTTCCAGGGCGTCAAACACCTCTGCGCCGACATGCTCGTCCGGCTCGAACAGGCCCGCGCCCTCACCTGGGACGCCGCCCGCGCCGGACACGACGAGGCCCGCTCCCTGACCGCCGCGCTCGCCGCCGCCACCGCCCTCGACGCCGCGTACACCTGCGCCAAGGACTGCATCCAGATCCTCGGCGGCATCGGCTTCACCTGGGAACACGACGCCCACCTCCTGCTCCGCCGCGCCGTCGTCGCCCGCCAGCTCCTCGGCACCGGCGACCACCACCGTCTCGCCGCCCTGCGGCACGCCTCCGACGGTGTCCGGCGCGGCCTCCGCCTCGACCTGCCGCCCGAGGCCGACGCGTACAGGAGGGAGGCCCGCGAAGCCGTCGCCCCCGCCGTCGGGCTCGAACCGGCCGCCGCCCGGCGCGCCCTCGCCCCCACCGGCTACGCCGCCCCGCACCTCCCGGAGCCGTACGGACTCGGCGCCGGACCCCTCCAGCAGCTCGCCGTGCAGCGGGAGCTGGACGAGGCCGGGATCGCCCTGCCCGGGCTCGGGATCGGTGCCTGGGTCGTACCCTCCCTCCTCGCCCACGGCACCCCCGAGCAGCAGGAGACGCACCTCGGGCCGACCCTGCGCGGCGAACGGCTCTGGTGCCAGCTCTTCTCCGAACCCGGCGCCGGCTCCGACCTCGCCTCCCTCCGCACCCGCGCCGAACGCACCGAGGACGGCGGCTGGCGGATCACCGGACAGAAGGTGTGGACGAGCGCCGCCCAGTGGGCCCACCACGGCATCCTGCTCGCCCGCACCGACCCCACCGCCCCCAAGCACAAGGGGCTGACCTACTTCCTCGTCGACATGCGGAACACCCCCGGCATCGACATCCGGCCGCTCAAGGAGATCACCGGGGACTCCCTCTTCAACGAGGTCTGGTTCGACGACGCGGTCCTCCCCGCCGACGCCGTCGTCGGCGAGGTGAACGACGGCTGGCGGGTCGCCCGCAACACCCTCGGCAACGAACGCGTCCACATGGCCGACCAGGTCGCCTTCGACACCGGACTCGAAGCCCTCATCGAGCAGGCCGCGCAGCACGACAGCTCCGTCCGCGCGCGGATCGGCGGCCTCGTCGCCGAGGCGCACGCCCTCGCCTGCATCGGCCTGCGCACCACCCTGCTCCAGGTGTCCGGCCTCGAACCGGGCGCGGGCGCCAGCGTCCGCAAGCTCGTCCAGACCCTCCATCAGCAGAAGACGGCCGAACTCATCCTCGAACTCCTCGGCCACGAGGGCGCGTTGCGCGAGGGGCCCGGCGAACGGGCGCTGCACGGAATGCTCATGTCCCGCTGCCTCACCATCGCGGGCGGCACCACCCAAGTACAGCTCAATGTCGTCGCCGAGCGCCTGCTCGGCCTGCCGAGAGACTGAGGGGGATCCTCTGATGGGCAAGGCGTACGTCGTCGGTGTCGGGATGACGAAGTTCGAGAAGCCGGAGACCCGGGACTGGCAGTACTGGGACATGGCGAAGGAGGCGGGCACCGCCGCCCTCGCCGACGCCGGCGTCCCGTACGAGAGCGTGGAACAGGCGGCCGTCGGCTACTGCTTCCAGGCCTCCACCGCCGGGCAGCGGGCCGTGTACGAACTGGGGCTCACCGGCATTCCCGTCTACAACCTCAACAACAACTGCGCGACCGGCTCCACCGCCCTCATGACCGCCCGGCAGTTCGTCGAGGGCGGCATCGCGGACTGCGTCCTCGCCCTCGGCTTCGAGAAGATGGCGCGGGGCTCGCTCGGCGGGGGAGGCTCGTCGGGTGCCGAGGACTTCAAGACCTCGCCGGTCGCCCGGCACTACGGCATCATGGCCGCCGCCCACGGCTTCGAGATGTCCCCGCCCACCGCGCAGATCTTCGGCAACGCGGCCCGGGAGCACATGGAGCGGTACGGGACGACCGAGGTGCAGCTCGCGGCCGTCGGCGCCAAGAACCACCAGCACTCGGCGAACAACCCGAACGCCCAGTTCCAGGACGTCTACACGGTCGACGAGATCCTCGCCGCCAGGACCGTCCACCGGCCGCTCACCAAGCTCCAGTGCTCGCCCACCTCCGACGGCTCGGCGGCGGCCGTCGTCGTCTCCGAACGGTTCGTCGAGGAACACGGGCTGCGGGGGAGGGCCGTGGAGATCGCCGCCCAGGCGATGACCACCGACACCGGGGAGTCCTTCGCCTCCGGCTCCTGCATCGACGCCGTCGGCCGCCCGATGTCCCGGGCCGCCGCACGCCAGGTGTACGAGCGCTCCGGGCTCGGCATCGAGGACGTCGACGTCATCGAGCTCCACGACTGCTTCTCGATCAACGAACTGCTCACGTACGAGGCGCTCGGCATGTGCGAGGAGGGCGCCTCCGGCAAACTCGTCGAGTCCGGCGCCACCACGTACGGCGGACGGTGGGTCGTGAACCCGTCCGGCGGGCTCATCTCCAAGGGCCACCCGCTGGGCGCGACCGGCCTCGCGCAGGCGACGGAGCTGGTGTGGCAGCTGCGCGGCGAGGCAGGCCCGCGCCAGGTCACGGGGGCGCGGGTCGGGCTCGCGCACAACATCGGCCTGGGCGGTGCGGCGGTGGTGACGCTGCTGCGGAAGGCGTAGGTCCACGGGGACGCCCGCCCTTGGAGGTCGTAGGGCGGAATGCCCATGTACGGGGCGGAGTCGGTCTGCGACCATGACATTCATGCCGCAGACCGACTCCGCCACGAGCGCATCCCTCGCCTCCTCGATACGCACGCCCCGCCCGTGGCTGGTCGTCCTGACCGCCTGCGCCGGCCAGTTCCTCGTCGTCCTCGACGTCTCCGTCGTGAACGTCGCCCTGCCGTCCATGCGGACCGACCTCGGGCTCTCCGCGTTCGGCCTGCAATGGGTGCTCAGCGCGTACTCGATCGCCTTCGCCGGCTTCATGCTGCTCGGCGGACGGGCCGCCGACCTCTACGGGCGGAAGGCGATGTTCCTGCTCGGGCTCGGGCTCTTCACCGCCGCGTCCGTCGTCGGCGGCCTCGCGCCCGAGGGCCAGTACCTGATCGGCGCCCGCGCCGTGCAGGGCCTCGGCGCCGCCCTCGTCTCGCCCGCCACGCTGACCCTCGTGACCGGCGCCGTCGCGGCCGGACCCGCCCGCACCCGGGCCATCGCCACCTGGACGGCGGTCGGCGCGGCCGGCGGCGCGGCGGGCGGCTTCGTCGGCGGCGTCCTCGTCGACCTGCTCTCCTGGCGCTGGGTCCTCCTCATCAACGTCCCCATAGGCGTCCTCGTCCTCGCCGCCGCCCTGCTCTGGCTCCGCGAGGGCGCCACCGGCACCGGCCGCCGCCTCGACCTGCCGGGCGCCGTCCTCGTCACCGGCGGGCTCGCCACCCTCGCGTACGGCATCGTCCAGACCGAGGAGGCGGGCTGGACCGACCCGGCCACCCTCCTGACGCTCCTCGGCGGCCTCGCCCTCCTCGCCGTCTTCGTCGCCGTCGAGGCGCGCACGGCGGCCCCGCTGATGCCGCTGAAGATCTTCCGCAACCGGGCCGTGTCGGCGGCCAACGCGGCGATCCTGCTGTGCGGTTCGAGCTCCTTCGGCATGTGGTTCTTCATGACGGTGTACGCGCAGAACGTCCTCGGCTACACCCCGATCCAGGCCGGCCTCGCCCTCGTCCCCAGCTCCCTCAGCGTCATCCTGGGCTCCAAGCTGGCCCCGCGCCTCATGCCGGTCCTCGGCGCCCGGAACGTCGCCGTGACCGGCGCACTCATCGGCGCGGCAGGCTTCGCCTGGCAGTCGACGCTGACCGCCGACGGCACCTTCCTCGGGACGATCCTGGGCCCCGGCGTCGTGATGATGGCGGGCATCGGCCTGGCCACCACCCCCCTGGCCACGCTCGCCACCTCCCACGCGGAACCGGGCGACGCGGGTCTCGTCTCCGGCCTCGTCAACACCTCCCGCACGATGGGCGGAGCCCTCGGTCTGTCCGTCCTCTCCACGGTCGCGGCGGCGGTGGCCACGCCCACGAGCGGCTACGTCGCCTTCGAGGACTACGTGGACCCGGCCTCCCTGGCGTCCCAGGCCTACCTGGTCCCCGGCTACGCCATGGCCTTCCGGGTCTCGGCCGGGGTCCTCGTGGCGGCGTCGGTCCTGATGCTCCTGTGGCTCCCGAAGCCGGTGCGGCGCGCCGGTTGACGTATCCCCGGGCGACAATCCCCGGGTGATATCGATCAAGAGCAAGTTCAGAACGGCCGTGACCGCGCTCGCCGTCGGCGCCGCCCTCACGGTCGCGCCGTCGGCGTCGGCCGAGCCCGTCCTCGCGGTGACCACCGGCGCCCTGTTCAACGAGCCGAACAGCACCGACGCCGCCGCTCGGGGGCGGATTCTCTACCACCTCGGCGACCTCGTCGACGGCGCGGAGGCCGGGTCGTCCATCCGGATCTCCCTCTACCTGTTCCAGTCGGGGTACCTGGCCAACAAGCTGGGAGACGCCCACAAGAGGGGCGTCGCCGTCCAGGTCGTCGTCGACGACGACAGCAGGTCGGCGGGGCTCGACACCCTGAAGACCCGGCTGGCGGACCCGGCGGGCAGCCCCGACTCGTGGGTCCGCGGCTGCAAGGCGGAGGAGGCCTGCCTGGCCCTGGACCCGGGCACCACGGAGGCGGACCCGAACGGCACGTACGACAACGTCAACCACAACAAGTTCTTCCTGTTCTCCCGCACCAAGGGCAAGGGCGACACGTACGTCGACGACGTGCTGGTGCAGTCCTCCGGGAACCTCACCGGGCAGGACCTCGACGACTGGTGGAACGACGCGCTGACGGTCGCCGGCAACACGGCACTGTTCGACGCGTACGCCGGGTACTTCGACGACCAGGCCGCCGCCGCCGTCGGACAGACGCCGCAGGTCGCCGACTACGCGCACGACACCCAGGCGGGCAAGGCGAAGGTCTACTTCTTCCCGCGGGCGACCATCGACCCCGTCGTCAACATCCTCGCCACGGTGGCCCCGGTCGGCACCGCGGACTCCTGCGGCGGCAACTCCCCGGGCTTCGGCACGACCGACGGCCGTACGAAGATCCGCATCGCCCAGGGGCACATCACCCGCACCGACGTGGCGAAGAAGCTGTGGGAACTCGCCAACGCGGGCTGCCACATCGAGATCGTCTACCGCTCGCTCGACAACTGGACCACCGACGACAAGCCCATGGGGCAGGTGGCCAACTGGCTCACCAGGCCGGTGACCGGCAAGGGCCGCATCACCCTGCACCAGCTCGACAACGACAAGCGCGGCGGCTCCGACTCCCACACCAAGTACCTGCTGATCGAGGGCACGTACTACGGCGGCGCGAACAAGAAGATCGTCTTCACCGGCAGTCACACCTACACGACGACGGCGCTCCGGTACAACGACGAGACGCTGCTCAAGTACGAGGACGCGGCGGTCTTCGACGCGTACGTGGGGAACTTCGAGGCCCAGCGGGCGGCGGCCCAGTCCGAGGGCCTGTAGGGACGTCCGGGACTACAGCCACCCCTGCCGACGTGCCGCCCGCACCGCCTCCACGCGGTTGCGGGTGGACGTCTTGCCGATCGCCGAGGACAGGTAGTCGCGGACGGTGGACTCGGACAGCTGGAGCCGGGCCGCGATGTCCGCGATCGTCGCGCCGTCCACCGAGGCGGCCAGGGCCTCCCGCTCCCGGCCGGTCAGCGGGTTCGGACCGGCGCCGAGCGCGGCGGCAGCGAGGGCCGGATCGATGACCGTCTCGCCGCGGAGCGCCTTCCGGACCGCCTCGGCCAGCTCCTCCACGGGCCCGTCCTTCACGAGGAACCCCGCCGCACCGGCCTCCATCGCCCGGCGCAGACAGCCCGGCCTGCCGAAGGTCGTGAGGATCAGGACCCGGCAGTCCGGGACCTCGTCCCGGAGGTCGGCGGCGGCGTCGAGACCGCTGCGCCCCGGCAGCTCGATGTCGAGAAGGGCCACGTCGGGCCGCGCGAGCAGCGCCGCGTCCACGATCTCGTCCCCCCGCCCGACCTGCGCCACGACCTCGATGTCGCGCTCCATCCCGAGCAGCAGGGCCAGCGCGCCGCGCGTCATGCCCTGGTCCTCGGCGAGGAGGACTCGTACGGACTTTGCCGGGCGGTGGTCCTGAGGCATCTCGGTCACAGGGAACAGCGTATGGCGGACCGCCTGTTGGGGCCCGGCCACGCGCCCTGCTCGACGCGTCGGCGGGGCGTGGTCCTGCCGAGGTGCGTGTGCATCAATGCGGGGGGACACTAAAACCGTGATCCGCGTGATCCGCCTCTAGGAGGCATTCATGGGTGGTGAGCCTGCGGAAGAATCACGAGGAGCTCATACGGAAGACCAACCCCGAGCAAACTGATCGAAACGCCGCGTCGAACGCATCGCAGGAAGTCTCCGTGTCCATGCGGCACCTGGTGGGGAGCTGGCGCGCACTGGAGCAGCCGGACGAACAGCGAAGCGAGATCGACAGACTTCACGCCGCCGGTGCCGCTTTCAGCGAAGCGCACGCGAGCTTTGCGTCAGCGCTTTATCTTGACGAATACATGGATGAGTCGTACGGAGAACAGGAAACCGCCGTACTCAACGATCTCATTCATCAGGTAGAGATCCTGAACCTGAAGGAGTGCAAGGTTCAGGTCGGTAGTCCGGATGACGAGGGCGTGTACATCGTCCCGTGACTCGGCTTCTCAGGGTCTGCCTCCCCTCGGCCTCGTCGTCATGACCCTCCCCCGTGCTCCCCGTGGGGAGTTCCCCGGAGTCCCGGAAGCCGCCCTTGGGAGCCGGGCCCGAGTCCGCGCCTCACGAGACCGCCGCGTACATGACGAGGAGGGTGAAGGGGAGGGAGCCGGAATCCGGCGGCCCCGTCCGGCAGGCGGGGATGTACGGACCTGGCCGGGACAAATGCCCCGGGACCATGTGCTGACGGCTCGTCAGGTAGGGGGTGTCGGGAGGGTTCCCAACTCCTTTCGCCTCGGCTATACATGAGATCCACCGACCTAGAACGCGTTCTAGAACGGCCGCGTTCCGGGACGGTCCCGCACGGCCTCGGTGCGACCGACGGTGCGGACGGTCGCGCCGAGGTCTTTCCCGCCACCTCGCCCACGAGGAGCAGCAGCCCGATGCCGATCGACCCCGCCAAGGCCGTCGCCGCCGAACCCCGCAGCGCCGAGATCTCCTGGGACCACAAGGACGTCCAGCTCTACCACCTGGGACTGGGCGCCGGCCTGCCGGCGACCGACCCCGACGAGCTCCGCTACACCCTGGAGTCCAGGCTCCACGTCCTCCCCAGCTTCGCCACCGTCGCGGGCGCCGGCATGGGCGTCGTCGGAGGGCTCTCCGCCCCCGGCATCGACATCGACCTCGCCGCCGTCCTGCACGGCGGCCAGTCGGTCACGCTCCACCGGCCCGTCCCCGTCAGCGGCCGCGCCGTCTCCACCTCCCGCGTCGCCGCCGTCTACGACAAGGGCAAGGCCGCCGTCCTCGTCCTGCGCTCCGAGGCCTCCGACGCCGACGGCCCGCTCTGGACCAACGACGCCCAGATCTTCGTCCGCGGCGAAGGCGGCTGGGGTGGCGACCGCGGACCCTCCGAGCGCCTCGCGCTCCCGGAGCGGGAGCCCGACGCCACCGTCGAGCGGCCGATCCGCGAGGAACAGGCCCTGCTCTACCGGCTCTCCGGCGACTGGAACCCGCTCCACGCCGACCCCGAGTTCGCCAAGCTCGCCGGCTTCGATCGGCCGATCCTGCACGGCCTCTGCTCGTACGGCATGACCCTCAAGGCCGTCGTCGACACCCTGCTCGACGGGGACGTCACCCGCGTCCGCTCGTACCGCACGCGCTTCGCCGGGATCGTCTTCCCCGGCGAGACCCTGCGCCTGCGGATGTGGGCAGGCGAGGGCAGCGTCCAGGTGGCGGTCACCGCCGTGGAGCGCGACGACGCCCCCGTCCTCGCCGACACCGTCGTCGAGCACTCCTGACACTCCGTACCCATTCCCGTACTCCTGAGGGGAGCCGCACCATGCGCGCAGCCGTACTGCACGAGATCGGCCAGGACAAACTCGAAGTCCTCGACGACGTCGAGGCGGTGGGCTTCGGCCCCGGCAAGGTGCGGATCCGCGTCCGGGCCACCGGCCTCTGCCACTCCGACGTCTCCGCGATGAGCGGCGTCCTGCCGCAGCCCGCCCCCTTCATCCCCGGCCACGAGGGCGCGGGCGAGATCCTCGACATCGGCGACGGCGTCGGCCACCTGACCCCGGGGCAGCGCGTCCTGCTCTGCTGGCTGCCCGCCTGCGGCAGCTGTCCCGCCTGCAAGCGCGGCCAGACGCAGCTCTGCCTGGCCGGCTTCATGAACGCCGGCACGCCCAACTTCAAGCGCCCCGGCGGGGACGTCTTCGGCTTCGCCGGCACCGGCACCTTCACCGAGGAGGTCGTCGTCCCCGCGGGCTGCGCCGTCCCCATCCCCGACGACGTGCCCTTCGACATCGCGGCCCTCATCGGCTGCGGCGTCACCACGGGGCTCGGCGCGGCCATCAACACCGCGAAGGTGGAGGCCGGTTCGTCGGTCGCCGTCATCGGCTGCGGCGGCGTCGGCATCTCCACGATCCAGGGCGCCAAGCTCCAGGGCGCCGCCCAGATCATCGCCGTCGACCCCGTCGAGTCCCGGCGCGAGGCCGCGCTGCGCTTCGGCGCCACGGAGGCCGTCGCCCCGGACGCGCTCGCCGACGCCAAGCAGCGGATCACCGGCGGGGAGGGCTTCGACTACGTCTTCGAGGTCGTCGGCAAGTCCGCCACCGCCCGCACCGCCTACGAGACGACCCGGCGCGGCGGCACGCTCTGCGTCGTCGGCGCGGGCGCCCTCGACGACTTCCTCCAGTTCAACATGTTCGAGCTGTTCTTCGACGAGAAGAAGATCCTGCCGTCCATGTACGGCGGCGGGGACGTGCTCACGTCGTACGAGCGGACCATCGCGCTCTGGCGGGCCGGCCGCGTGGACCTGGAGTCGCTCATCACCCACCGGGTGCCGCTGGCCGGGATCAACGAGGCACTGGAGCAGATGCGTACGGGTACGGCACTCCGCACCTGCATCGAGATCTGAGACCCGAGATCCGAGATCTGAGAGGACTTCTGCGAGATGTCACTCCCTCTTGAGGGTTTGAGCGCGATCGTCACCGGCGCCGGACGGGGCCTCGGCCGCGCCGAGGCGCTCGAACTGGCCCGGCTCGGCGCGGCCGTCGTCGTCAACGACTACGGGCAGGCCGGCCGCGACGGCTCCGGGGACGCCTCCGCCGCGCCCGCCGAGGAGGTCGCCGCGGAGATCCGCGCGGCGGGCGGCCGGGCGGTCGCCCACCTCGGCGACGTCTCCGACTTCGAGACGGCGCGGGGCCTGATCGACCTGGCGGTGGCCGAGTTCGGGAAGCTGGACGTCCTGGTCAACAACGCGGGCATCCTGCGCGACCGGATGGTCTTCTCGATGAGCGAGGACGAGTGGGACTCCGTCGTACGGGTCCACCTCAAGGGCCACTTCAACACCACCCACTTCGCGGCGGTGCACTGGCGGGGCCGCTCCAAGGCGGGGGAGACCGGCGTCTACGGCCGGATCGTCAACACCTCCTCCGAGGCCTTCCTCGCCGGCTCGGCCGGCCAGCCCAACTACGCGGCGGCCAAGGGCGGCATCGTGGGCCTGACGACCTCGTCGGCGCTCGCGCTCGCCCGGTACGGGGTCACGGCCAACGCGATCTGCCCGCGGGCCAGGACCCGCATGACGGAGGACGTGTTCGCGGGCTTCGGCGAGCCGGGGGAGGGGGAGCTCGACCCGCTGTCCCCGGAGCACGTGGCGCCGCTCGTCGGCTACCTCGCCTCCCCGGCGGCGGCCGGGGTCAACGGCCAGCTGCTCGTCGTCCACGGCGGGATGGTGGCGGTCGTGGACAGGCCCAGGGTGTCGGCCAAGTTCGACACGGCCAAGGAGGCGTTCACGTACGAGGAACTGGACTCCGTACTGACCCCCCACTACGCGTCCCGCCCGGCGGGCGAGACCTTCGCCGCGGCGGAGGTACTGGGCCTGAAGAAGGGCTGACGCGGGGAGCAGGGGGAGCAGGGGGAAGGTGGGGAACGGTGAAGGGCCCCGGGGAGACCCGGGGCCCTTCATCATGCCGAACCGTCTGCTGGACTACTCGGTCAGTGCGCGTCGGGTTCGCGGCGGTGGCGGCCGTGCGGCGAGGACGTGGAGTCCTCCGCCGGTGACGCCTCTCCGCGATGCCTTCCGGAGCCGTGCGGCTCCTTACCCTCCGTGCTTGCTTCCGACATGGTGCAACTCACCCCGTATGAATCGGTCGTTCGGTCTTGCTGTGCAACCCATGAGTTTAATGACGCGGAGTCCGTCATGTCCCGTCGTACGTGGCCCGGGCGCGGTCGATCGTCTCGACGTGTCGCTCGGCCCAGCCGGCGAGGCCGACCAGCGAGTCGTACAGCTCCCGCGCCATCGGCGTCGCCGTGTACTCGACCCTCGGCGGCACCGTCGGGAAGACGGTGCGGTTCAGCAGGCCGTCGCGCTCCAGGTTGCGCAGGGTCAGTGTCAGCATGCGGCGGCTGATGCCCTTGAGCTGCCGCTCCAGTTCGGTGAAGCGGGCCGGGCCCTGCGTGGTGACCAGCAGGATGCCGATGCTCCATTTCCCGCTGACCCTGCCGAGGAGGTCGAGCACCGAGCAGGCGGCCTCCGCGGCGGGAGTTTCGCACTCCTTCACGGCGCCGACCTGGACGGTCACATCGGTGTTCCCCTGGGACATGAATGTGCCTCCTTCCGCTCCGGCCCATGGTCCCAGACCATGATCCCTGTCAGCGGAACAGATCGCAGGGGGAGTCGTCGTGGCGGACAGGATTCGGGTCGGAGTGGTCGGGGCGCACGCGGAGCGTGGCTGGGGGCGCGCCATCCACCTGCCGGCCCTGGCGGCCTCGCGGGACGACTACGAGATCACCGCGGTCGCCGGTACGAGCCCGGAGTCGGCACGCGCGGCGGCCGAGGTGTGGGGGGCCCGGTACGCCTTCGACGACGCCCGGGAGCTGATGGAGCACCCCGAGGTCGACCTGGTCACCATCGCCGTACAACTCCCGCAGCGGGACGGCCTGGTGGAAGCGGCGATCGCGGCCGGCAAGCACGTGTACAGCGAGTGGCCGCTGGCGCTCGACGCGGCGACCGCCGAGCGGTTCCGTACGAGCGCGGAGGCGGCCGGGGTCCAGGCCGCGGTCGGGCTGCAGTCCCGCCACCACCCGATGGTCCGGTATCTGCGCGACCTGCTCGCCGAGGGCGCGGTCGGCGAGATGCTCTCCACCTCGCTCACCTACTCGCTCGCGGCGCCCGAGGTCTGGTCGCGGCGGTACACGGCGCTGTTCGACCACACCAAGGGCGTCAACCACGTGGCGGTCGTCGGCGGCCACTCCCTCGACATGTACCGGTCGATCGTGGGCGACTTCGCCGAGCTGTCCGCGTCCCTGACGACCCGGATCCGCACGGTCACCCTCCAGGAGACCGGCGAGGAGATCGAGGTGACCTCGCCGGACCAGATCGTGGTGGCGGGCCTGCTGGAGTCGGGCGCCGCGGCCTCCGCGCACTTCATGACGGGCGGACCGCGGGGCGACGGCTTCCGTGTCGAGGTGCACGGACGGGCCGGCCGGCTCGTCCTGCGCTCCACCGACGACTCCCTGGTCGGACCCGAGTTCGTCCTCACGCACGCGAAGGCCGACGGCGGCCCCGTCGAGACGCTCACGCCGCCCGAGCGCTACCTCCCGGCGGCGGGCGGGGCGCCGTCGCCGGTGAGCAACGTGCACCAGGTGTACGCGGATCTGGCGCGGGCGATCCGTACCGGCGAACCCTTCGACCCCGACTTCGGCACGGCGGTCCGCACGCACCGCCTCCTCGACGCGATCAAGCGGTCCGCCGAGACGGGCCGGCGGGAGCGGCTCGGCTGAACGCCTGACGGTGCGGAGTCCCGGATCAGCCCGTGGGCTTGCGGTCGGCCAGTGGTGCCTGCTGCAACGGCACCGGGCGGCACACCCGGGGCTCGTCGGCGGTCACCTCGACCCGTACCGCCGGCACCGGCTCCGGCTCCGGCGGAGTCTCCAGGTCCGCGAGGCCGCACGGCGCCCCGGCCGTCGCGTACGGCAGCCGCAGCACGCCCTCGGCCGTCCACAGGCCCGCGCCCGCCAGCCAGCCCACGGGCGCGGCCGACTGGACCAGCCGGCGGGACGAGGGCTCCCAGGTCCCCACCCAGCTGCCGCCCGCCGCGTCGATCCGCAGCGCCACCGAGCAGCTCTCCGGCATCAGGACCTGCCCCGGCTGCACCGCGAACGGCGTCACCGTCGCGTCGTCGAGCCGCAGGCACTCCGGGAACCGCACCGGCAGCAGGCTGCCGAGCACGCCCCAGCCGAGCCGCTCGCGCCCCGGCGTCGGCGCGTCGGAGCCGATGAGGAGCAGCCCGCTGTCCGGGTCGGCGAGGAGCAGCCGGTCGTCGCTCTCCTCGGTGATCTGGAGCAGCGGTGTCACCTCGCCGCCGCGCTCCAGGTCGACGGTGACGGCCTTCACCGGTCCGTCGTCCAGCCGCCGGTCGAGCGCGAGCATCCGGCCCGTACGGTCGAGCCACACCCCGCCCGAGCAGCGGCCCTCGACCTCGGCGACCTGCTCGGGGCCGAAGGCGCCGCCCGCGACGAGCCACAGCGTCGTCGTGTCGGGGCCGACGCACATCGCGTACGCGCAGATGCCGTCCGGCGAGGCCGGCAGGAGGACCAGCCGCTCGGAGCCGGGCGCCTCCACCGCGCCGAGCTGGAGCTCCCCGGTGGCCGGTCCTGTGGGGTAGAGCAGCGAGAACGTGTTCCTCCGCCCGTCCACGCGGCGGGCGACGAGCACCCGGCCGTCCGCGAGGGGCAGCAGCCGGGTGTGCGGCTCCTCCGGCTGGCCGAGGGGGAGCGGGACGGCGTACGGCTCGGGGCCGTCGAGCGTCCACCGCTCCACGTACAGGGCGTCACCGGCGCCCGCGAGCCTGGCCGCGTACGCGCCGTTGGCCGTGATCGTGAAGCCGGCCGACCCGGTGGGGTCCTTGTCGCGGCCGTCGTCCTCGGCCGCCGTCTCGATGGCACACGCTGTCATCGACTCGTCACCTCCGGCCACGAAGCTAGTTTTCGCACTTCCTGCCGAACAACACGAGCCCGGTCACTTCACACATAAGGGTGATTGCCCGGCGGTTCGGCTGAGGGGGAGGGGGTGGCTGTGCTGGAGTGACCGGTGATGAGTAAGGTAAGGCGAGCCTAAGCGGAGTTGTTTACTCCGGTCGGTCGCGTCCGAAATCCCTGCATCCCCGTATCAGGAGCCTTCTCATGTCCTTCCGCCGTCGCGGCACCGCCGCCGCCGTCGCCCTCGCCGCCGCGCTCTCCCTCGCGGCCTGCGGAGGAGGGGACGGAGGGTCCGACGCCTCCGCGAAGGAGGACGCGACCAAGAAGAAGGACGTCGCCACCGGCGGCAAGGACTTCGGCGACGCCGCCGCCAAGACCGCGGCCATGGGGACCGACGCGAAGCCGGGCCAGTTCCCGCGCACGCTCACCCACGCCCTCGGCACGACCGAGCTGAAGGCCGCCCCCAAGCGGGTCGTCGTCCTCGACGTCGGCGAGCTCGACAACGTCGTCTCCCTCGGCGTCCAGCCCGTCGGCTACGCCCCCTCCGAGGGCGACGAGGCCATCCCCGGCTACCTCGAGAAGGACGCGGGCACCCCGAAGTCCGTCGGCACCATCAACAACCTCAACCTGGAGGCCATCGCCAACCTCCAGCCCGACCTCATCCTCGGCAGCCAGCTGCGCGCCGCCGACAAGTACGACGAGCTGTCGAAGATCGCGCCGACCGTCTTCTCCATCCGCCCGGGCTTCACCTGGAAGGAGAACTACCTCCTCAACGCCGCCGCGCTCGACAAGACGGCCGAGGCGAAGACGAAGCTCTCCGCGTACGAGACGAAGGCGAAGCAGCTGGGGGCTGACATCGGCGCGGCCAGCGGCCCGAACAAGCCGACCATCTCGATGGTCCGCTACCTCCCCGGCAAGATCCGCCTCTACGCGAAGGCCTCCTTCATCGGCACGATCCTGGAGGACACCGGTCTGCCCCGGCCCAAGAACCAGCAGATCGACGAGCTCGCGGCCGAGATCAGCCCGGAGAAGATCGACGACGCCGACGCCGACTGGATCTTCACCGGCGTCTACGGCGACGCCAAGGCCACCAAGAAGGACGCCGCCCAGGGCAACCCGCTCTGGAAGAACCTGACCGCCGTCAAGGCCGGCCAGGCCAAGGACGTCCCGGACGAGACCTGGTACCTCGGCCTCGGCGTGACCGCGGCGAACAGCGTCCTCGACGACCTGCGCGCCGACCTCGTCAAGAAGTAGCGCGAAGCGGTACGCGGGTACGCCCGGGCTGCGGGGCACGGAGGACAGGTAGCCTTTCCTCCGTGCCCCGTCTGTCTGAAGTCATCGCCGCGCTCGACGCCCTCTGGCCGCCCCAGCGCGCCGAGCAGTGGGACGCCGTCGGCACCGTCTGCGGCGACCCCGACGCCGAGGTCACCCGCGTCCTGTTCGCCGTCGACCCCGTCCAGGAGATCGCCGACGAGGCGATCGCCCTCGGCGCCGACCTGCTCGTCACCCACCACCCGCTCTACCTGCGCGGTACGACGACGGTCGCGGCCGGCCACTTCAAGGGCCGCGTCGTGCACGACCTCATCAAGCACGACGTCGCCCTCCACGTCGCGCACACCAACGCCGACACCGCCGAGCCCGGCGTCTCCGACGCCCTCGCCGGCGCGCTCGACCTCCGCGTCACCGGCCCCCTCGTGCCCGAGAACAACCTGGGCCGGATCTGCGAGCTCGACCACCCCGAGACCCTCGCCGAGTTCGCGGCCCGCGCCGCGAAGCGGCTGCCCGCCACCGCGCAGGGCATCCGGGTCGCAGGCGACCCCGGCATGACCGTCCGCCGCGTCGCGGTCAGCGGCGGCTCCGGCGACAGCCTCTTCGACGCCGTACGGGCCGCGGGCGTCGACGCCTTCCTCACCGCCGACCTGCGCCACCACCCGGCCTCCGAGGCCACCCAACACGTGACATCGTCCGGGCCACTGGGCCTGGTCGACGCCGCCCACTGGGCCACCGAATGGCCCTGGTGCGAGCAGGCCGCCGCCCAGCTCGACGCGATTTCCGACCGCCACGGCTGGGACCTCCGCGTCCACGTCTCGAAGACGGTCACCGACCCCTGGTCCTCCCACCACACCTCCCCTGGAGCCCCCAACTGAACGCCGCGCCCGCCGACCAGATCCGCCTCCTCGACGTCCAGGCCCTGGACGTCCGACTCCAGCAGCTCGCCCACAAGCGGAAGTCGCTCCCCGAGCACGCCGAGATCGAGTCGCTGGCCAAGGACCTCACGCAGCTGCGCGACCTGCTCGTCGCCGCGCAGACCGAGGAGAGCGACTGCGGCCGCGAGCAGACCAAGTCCGAGCAGGACGTCGACCTGGTCCGCCAGCGCGCCGCCCGCGACCAGCAGCGGCTCGATTCCGGCGCCGCCTCCCCGCGTGACCTGGAGAACCTCCAGCGCGAGATCGTCTCCCTCGCCAAGCGCCAGGGCGATCTGGAAGAGATCGTCCTGGAGGTCATGGAGCGCCGCGAGTCCGCCCAGGAGCGCGTCGCCGAGCTGACCGAGCGGGTCTCCGCCGTCCAGTCCAAGACCGACGACGCCACCGCCCGGCGCGACGCCGCCCAGGGCGAGCTGGACGCCGAGGCCGCGTCCGTCGCCAAGGAGCGCGAGCTCGTCGCGGGCTCCGTCCCGGCCGACCTGCTCAAGCTGTACGAGAAGCTGCGCGAGCAGCAGGGCGGTGTCGGCGCGGCGCGGCTGTACCAGCGCAAGTGCGAGGGCTGCCACATCGAGCTCAACATCACCGAGCTGAACGACGTCCGGGCCGCCGCCCGCGACGCCGTCGTCCGGTGCGAGAACTGCCGCCGGATCCTGGTCCGCACCTCGGAGTCCGGTCTGTAATGCCGTCTCCGTCTTCGCGTGAGGTGATCGTCGAGGCCGACGGGGGTTCCCGGGGCAACCCGGGGCCCGCCGGTTACGGGGCGGTCGTCCTGGACCCCGTGACGGGCGAGACGCTCGCGGAGGCGGCCGAGTACATCGGCGTGGCGACGAACAACGTCGCCGAGTACAAGGGCCTGGTGGCGGGGCTCACGGCGGCCCGGGCGCTCTTCCCGGACGCCACCGTCCACGTCCGCATGGACTCCAAGCTGGTCGTCGAGCAGATGTCCGGCCGCTGGAAGATCAAGCACCCGGACATGAAGCCGCTGGCCGCCGAGGCGGGCCGCGTCTTCCCCGTGGGCCGGGTCCGCTACGAGTGGATCCCGCGCGAGCTGAACAAGCACGCGGACCGGCTCGCCAACGAGGCGATGGACGCGGGCAAGCAGGGCCGCCAGTGGGAGCCCTCCGGCTCGACGGCCGCGCTGGACGCCGGCGCCGCCCGCAACGCCGCGACCCCGCCGCCGTCCGGCCCGCCCGGCGACGCCGCCGCGGGCGCGGCGCGCGCCCGCGCGGCCCTGGCGCCGCGGCCGGGCGGGACGCCGACGTCCGCCGGAGTCGGTGCCGTGTCGGGCACGGGAACGGGGACGGGCACGGGAAAGGGAACGGGCGTCTGGCCGAACACCGCGCCGGGGGTGCCGGCCCCGGACGACGAGCCGGACGACGGCCTGTTCGCCGTCGAGCAGGCCGTCGCGCCCCTGGGAAGCCCGGGCGACTCCGCGGCCTCCGGAGACTTCGAGGCCGAGGCGGGCGCGACGGCGCCGACCGGCCGCGCCGCGCGCGTCCACGCGCCGGTCACCGACCCGGCCACGACGCCCGGAACGGCCACTGCCCCGCAGCCGCAGCTCCAGCCGCAGGCCACCGGGGACGCGGCGCAGGCGCCCGCGGGCGCGCCCGCCCTGTCCGGCACCGCCGCCCCCGCGCAGCCGAAGGCCACCGCACCCGCCGCCCCCCGGCAGGGCTGGTCCGCCGGGCCCGACATGGGGGCACCGGCGACGTTCGTGCTGCTGCGGCACGGCGAGACCGCGCTCACGCCCGAGAAGCGGTTCTCGGGGAGCGGCGGCACCGACCCCGAGCTGTCGGCGGCCGGGCTGCGCCAGGCCGAGGCCGTCGCCGAGGCGCTCGCCGCGCGCGGCACCATCCAGGAGATCGTCAGCTCGCCCCTCACCCGCTGCCGTCAGACCGCCGCCGCCGTCGCCGCCCGCCTCGGGCTCGACGTCCACGTCGACCGGGGGCTGCGCGAGACCGACTTCGGCGCCTGGGAGGGCCTCACCTTCGGCGAGGTCCGCGAGCGCCACCCGGACGACCTCGACGCCTGGCTGGCCTCCCCGAAGGCCGCGCCGACCGGCGGGGGCGAGAGCTTCGCGGCCGTCGCCCGGCGCGTCGCCGCCGCCCGGGACCGGCTGACCGCCGCCCACACGGGCCGTACCGTCCTCCTCGTCACCCACGTCACCCCGATCAAGACCCTGGTCCGGCTCGCGCTCGGCGCCCCGCCGGAGTCGCTGTTCCGGATGGAGCTGTCGGCGGCCTCGATCTCGGCGGTGGCCTACTACGCCGACGGCAACGCGTCCGTACGGCTCCTCAACGACACCTCGCACCTGCGCTGAGCCGCGGCGGGCGGCCGTAAAAGGCTGGACCCCGTCCCCGGTGGCGTACCACCATCACCTTCCATGACGTGGTACTTCACCGAGGACGCCGCCGCCTTCCGCGCCGCCGCGGGCGGGCTTCTGGCCGCCGAGGCCGCCCGTAACACCGCCGTGCTCACCCTCATGGACTCCGCCGGGCGGCTCGGCTGGTGGGCCGAGGCCGACGGGCGGGTCACCGGGGTGCTCGCGGTGTCCCCGTCGCACACGCCGGTCTTCGGGGCCGTGACGGTGGAAGCCGCCCGCGCCCTCGCCTTCCCGGCCGGCGAGGAGCCGACGGCCGTACGCGGGGAGACCGCGGCCGTCGAGGCCTTCGCGGACGCCACCGGCCTCCCGTGGACGCCGACGGGCCGCATGCGGCTCTTCCGGCTCGGCGAGCTCGTCCCGCCGGACCCGGCCCCGGCCGGCCGCGCCCGCGTCGCCACCTCGGCGGACATCCCGCTCACCGCCGCCTGGGCGTGGGAGTTCGCCCGGGACATCGGGGAGAAGCCGAGTCCGGACCAGGACTTCACGGGGCCCGTTACCGACCGGGTCTCCGACGGCCGGCTCGTCCTCTGGGAGGCCCCCGACGGCCGCCCGGTGTCGATGGCGTGCGTCTCGCCCACGATCGAGGGCCAGGCCCGCGTCCACCTCGTCTACACCCCGCCCGCCGAGCGCGGACGCGGTTACGCGGCCGGTGCCACCGAGGCGGTCAGCCGGGCCGCGCGGGACGGCGGCGCCGCACAGGTCCTCCTCTTCACGGACCTCGCCAACCCCACCAGCAACGCCCTCTACCAGCGGCTCGGCTACCGCCCGGTGACGGATCACCTGGGGATCGAGTTCACCGGCCTCAGCCGCTGACAGGGACCCGGAGCGCCGCCGCACCGCGCGCGAGGGCCTCGACCCGGGCCCAGTCGCGGGCCGCGAGGGCGTCGGGCGGCAGCATCCACGTACCGCCGACGCAGCCGACGTTCGGGAGGGACAGGTAGGCGGGCGCGGAGGCGAGGGAGATGCCGCCCGTCGGACAGAAGCGGGCCTGCGGGAGCGGGCCCGCGAGGGACTTCAGATACGGGACGCCGCCCGCCGCCTCCGCCGGGAAGAACTTCATGTCCTCCACGCCGCGTTCGAGCAGCGCCACGACCTCCGAGGCCGTCGAGACGCCCGGCAGGAAGGGCACGCCCGGCTCCCGCAGCGCGTCGAGGAGCCGGTCGGTCCACCCGGGGCTCACCAGGAACCGGGCCCCGGCGCCGACCGCGTCCGCGACCCCGGCCGCCGAGACGACCGTGCCCGCGCCGACGACCGCTTCCGGCACCTCGGCCGCGATCGCCCGGAGGGCGTCGAGCGCGGCGGCGGTGCGGAGGGTGACCTCGATCAGCGGCAGCCCGCCGGCGACGAGGGCGCGGGCGAGCGGGACGGCGTCGGCGGCGTCCTCGATCACCACGACGGGGACGACGGGGGACGTCGGGGCAAGGTCGAACACGCTCGTCATGGGCCTCATCGTGCCCAGGGCGAGCGTGACACGCAACGACCGTTGCGCAGGATGCAATGGGAAGATCTAGTGGATCTCGTCCACCAGGACGTCGAGCGCCCCCGCCTTGCCGCCCTCCTCCACCACGTACGTCAGATCCCGCAGCGCCACGGCCAGCTCCTCCGGCGAACCCGGCACCGCGCCCGCCTCCAGGAGGCTCCGCACGATCCGGCCCTTCGTCGCCTTGTTGAAGTGGCTGACCACCTTCCGGGTCGGCGCGTGCAGCACCCGCACCGTCGCCGTCCGCGCCGCCACCTCCCCCTTCGGCTTCCACGCCGACGCGTACGCCGACGAGCGCAGGTCCAGGACGAGCCCGTCCCCGGCCGCCTCCGGCAGCACGGACGCCATCGCGCCCCGCCAGTGCGCGCCCAGCGCGCCGAGCCCCGGCAGCTTGATCCCCATCGAGCAGCGGTACGACGGAATCCGGTCGGTCACCCTCACCGCGCCCCACAGCCCCGAGAACACGAGCAGGGACCGCCCCGCGCGCTTCCGGGCCGCCGCGTCCAGGGTCGCCAGACCCAGGGCGTCATACAGCACGCCTGTGTAGATCTCGCCCGCGGGACGCGCGCCCGCCGTCCGCAGCTCGACGTTCTTCGCGACCTCGCCGCGCAGCCCCTCGCTCAGCCCGAGGACCTCCCGCGCCTTCTCCTCGTCGGTGACGCACAGCTCGACCAGCTCGTCCAGGACCGCGGCCCGCGCCTCCGCGAGCCCCGGCAGGGACAGCGACTCCGGCTTGAGCGGCGCCCCGCGCCCCGAGGAGGCCTTGCCTTCGGAGGGCGGCAACAGCACGAGCACGGTGGTTCTCCTTCGTACGGACGGGGATGGGGGTGCGGCCCCGGCCGTCCAGCCTACGAGGTGCCGGGCCCTACCCCGAGCCATAGGCTCGACCCATGCCACGCCGCCACATCCACGTGACCGGCGCAGCCGAGGCTCCGCTGCGGGCCGCCCTGCGCGCACTCCGTACCGAGCTCGCGATCCCCGACGCCTTCCCGCCCGCCGTCCTCGCCGAGGCCGAGGCCGCCGCGAAGGCCCCGCGGCTCCCCGCGTACGACGCCACCGATCTGCCGTTCCTCACGATCGACCCGCCGACCTCCACCGACCTCGACCAGGCCATGCACCTGGCCCGGCGGTCCGACGGCGGCTACCGCGTCCACTACGCCATCGCCGACGTCGCCGCCTTCGTCGCACCCGGCTCCGCGCTCGACGCCGAGGCCCACCGGCGGGCCCTCACCCTCTACTTCCCCGACGGCAAGGTCCCCCTCCACCCCACCGCCCTCTCCGAAGGCGCCGCCAGCCTCCTCCCCGGCGAACCCCGCCCCGCGCTGCTCTGGCGCATCGACCTCGACGCCGAAGGGCGCAGGGTCGCCACCGACGTGCGCCGCGCCCTCGTCCGCAGCCGCGCCAAGCTCGACTACGCGGGCGTGCAGCGGCAGATCAACGCCGGCACGGCCGAGGAACCCCTCACCCTCCTCCGCGAGGTCGGACGGCTCCGCGAGGCCCTCGAAGGCGAACGCGGCGGGATCTCCCTCAGCGTCCCCGAGCAGGAGATCGTCGAGACCGACCACACGTACTCCCTCGCCTACCGGGCGCCGCTCCCCGTCGACGGCTGGAACGCCCAGATCTCCCTGCTCACCGGCATGGCCGCCGCCGACCTCATGACCGCCGCCGGCACCGGCATCCTCCGCACCCTGCCCACGGCCCCCGACGGCGCGGTCGCCCGGCTGCGCCGCTCCGCGCGGGCGCTGGGCGTCGACTGGCCGCACCACGTCTCGTACGCGGACGTCGTCCGGTCCGCCGACCCCACGAACCCGCGCCACGCCGCCTTCCTCCAGGAGTGCACCACCCTCCTGCGCGGCGCCGGGTACACCGTCTTCACCGACGGCCACATCCCCACCCCGGCCGTGCACGCCGCCGTCGCCGACGAGTACACGCACTGCACGGCCCCGCTGCGCAGGCTCGTCGACCGGTACGCGGGCGAGCTGTGCCTGGCGGCGGTCGCGGGGAACGAACCGCCCGAGTGGGTACGCGCCGCGCTGCCCACGCTCCCCGACGAGATGGCGGCGGGCACGCGCCGCGCCAACACCGTCGAGCGCGAGAGCGTCGACATCGTCGAGGCGGCGCTCCTGAAGGAACGGGTCGGCGAGGTCTTCGACGCGTACGTGATCGACGTGAAGGAGCGCGAACCGGCCGTCGGCACCGTCCACCTGGAGGACCCGGCGGTCGTCGCCCGGATCGAGGGCGGCACCTCCCACCTGCCGCTGGGGGAGTGGCTGCGGGTCAGGCTCGCGGCGGCGGACCCGGGGTCGGCGAAGGTGCTGTTCGCGCCCGCGTGAGGGCGTCGGCCAGGGTCTTCGGGTCGTCGGCGTGGACCCGCACGATCCGTACGGGCCGGGGCGCGCCGAGCAGCCGGGGCGCGTCGACCGGCTCGGTCAGCTCGATCGTCACGGAGGTCTGCGATCCGACGGCGAGATTCAGCTCGCCGTCGGTCTTCTCGTGCGAGAACAGCGACTCGCGGCGGACGGAGGCGATCAGGCCGAGCGGTACGGGTACGTCGACGTGGGCCGCCTGCCGCAGCCGCAGGACGTCGCCGGTCAGGACGTGCGGCCGGGTCGCGGAAGCCGCGTGCAGGCCCAGCACGAACAGCACGGTGTAGACGTCGAGGACGAGGACGACCGCGTGGACGACGGGCCAGTCGGCGAGCAGGTACGACATGCCGACGGTCTCGACGAGGCAGACGAAGGCGAAGCCGTACATCAGCGCGGCCTGGTCGCGGGCGTGCGGGAAGACGCCGTCCGCGCCGTCGACGCCGTGCGGCCGGCGCGCGACCCACCGCACCAGGCTCGTCATCAGCCGCAGCTCGTGCCCGACGAGCCGCAGCACGGCCTCGGGCACGAGCTCGGCGACGGCCTCCCGGGCGGAGAGCCCGCGCCGCCGCAGCCGGAGGAAGACGAGCCCGGCGACCGTCAGGAGGGTCACGGTCACCACCTCGGTGACGGCGAGGACGGCGCCGGGTATCCGTACCCCGGCGACGAGACAGACGGCGAGGACGACCTCTGCGGGCAGCGCGGTGTACGCGACGAGCCGCAGGATGCGGACGATCCCTGCACGCTCACGTGTGTCGCCGGTCATCGGTCACCCTCCTGTGGGTCCTGTCGCTCCTGGACGAGCCGCAGCGCGAGGCGGACGGCGGCGGACTGGGCGGGCGCGAGGTCGCCGAAGAACACGTCCGCGAGCCCGCCCGCCCCCTCGCCGGGCAGCTCCACGCCCGCCTCGTCCGGCAGACAGGCGGCGAGCACCCGGGCGGCCTCGGCCACCCGCGGGTCGTCGGGCTCCGCCCCGGCGAGGGCGTCGAGGCGTGCGTACACCTCGTGCGCGTACGCGGTGGCCCCCTGCAGCAGACCGACCAGCTTGGCCCGCTCCTCCTCCGGCACGACGGTGTCGAGCAGGGCGAGGATCTCGCGGTCCTTCGCCGCCATGGGCGAGTCGGCTACCGGGCCGAGCCCGGCAAGCAGCTCGCCGAACTCCGCCGACACGGGCCCCTCGGCCGGCAGCAGCCCGTCCCGCGCCCGGTCGAGCAGCGCGGCGAGCCGCTCCCGCCGCTCCCGGATGACCGCCTCCTGCCGGGCGAGGTCCTCCTCCAGCTCCCGGAGCACCTCCACGAGCCCGCGCCCCTCGTCGTCCGCGAGCACCCCGCGCACCTCGTCGAGGCCGAGCCCCAGCTCGGTCAGCCGCCGGATCCGGGCGAGCAGCACGGCGTCCCGGATCCCGTACTCCCGGTACCCGTTGGCCCGCCGCGCGGGCTCGGGCAGCAGCCCCGACTGGTGGTAGTGCCGCACGGCCCGCGGGGTGACCCCGACGAGCGCGGCGATCTCGCCGATACGCATGCGATCAGTAGAAACCCTGACGCTGCGACAAGGTCAAGCGGGCTCCGTCGCGGCGGGTAGCATGGTCGGCACGGCAGACGAGCCGGGCGGGCGGCCGCGTGGAGATCCTCGGATCTTCCCGAGGAACGTCCGGGCTCCACAGAGCAGGGTGGTGGCTAACGGCCACCCGGGGTGACCCGCGGGACAGTGCCACAGAAAACAGACCGCCGGGGGCTTCGGCCCTCGGTAAGGGTGAAACGGTGGTGTAAGAGACCACCAGCGCCTGAGGTGACTCAGGCGGCTAGGTAAACCCCACCCGGAGCAAGGTCAAGAGGGGACACTCCGGTGTCCCTGCGCGGATGTTCGAGGGCTGCTCGCCCGAGTCCGCGGGTAGACCGCAGGAGGCCGGCGGCAACGCCGGTCCTAGATGGATGGCCGTCGCCCCGACGACCGCGAGGTCCCGGGGCACAGAACCCGGCGTACAGCCCGACTCGTCTGTCGGCCCGCGTGGGGAGGGCCCCTGATCAGGTTGATGACTGGTCAGGGGCCCTTCTCGTGTACCGGCCACCGGCGACCGATCCCCGGCGCGAGGCGGCGTCAGCGGCGGCAGAGGGCCGTGTCCACGACGGTTTCGACGCGCCTCGTGCCCGAGATGTCGGCCGGGATGCTCGTCACCGCGATGTTCGCGGCGTAGCCGTCGTCGGTCGCTCCGCCGCGGGTCTCGTATCCCACGATGTCGCCACCGTGGCCCCAGTAGACGCCGCCGCACGACAGCTTCCTGCTCATGAGGCCCAGGCCGTAGTGGGCGCCGGTGTCGCCGACCGGGACGGTGGTGCGCATCTGGGCGAGCTGGGCGGCCGGGAGGAGGCCGCCGTCGAGGAGCGCGGTGAAGAAGCGGTTGAGGTCGGAGTTGGTGGAGATCATCTGGCCCGCCGCCCAGCCTGCCGACGGGTCGATCTCGGTGTACTCGCGCAGCGGCTCGCCCGCCGGCATCACGCGGTAGCCCTTCGGGTGAGGTTCCCTGATGGTCCTGTCGCCGGGGGCGGGGAAGTAGGTGTGGCGCAGCCCGATGTGCTGGACGACGCGCCGGTCGATCTCCTCGGCGAGGGGGCGGCCGGTGACCTTCTGGACGATGAGGCCGGCCAGGACGTAGTTCGTGTTGCTGTAGCTCCACTTCGTCCCGGGCGCGAACTCGGCCTTGTACTTGAGGGCGATGTCGACGAGGTCGCGAGGCTCGAAGTACCGGTGCGCAATCTCGTCGTCGCTGATGTGCGCCCCGTACTCGGGAAGCCCGCTGGTGTGCTGCAGGAGCTGACGGACGGTGATGCGGCGGCCGTCGTTGCCCTTCCCGCGTACGAGGCCCGGGAGGTAGGTGTCGACGGAGGCGTCGAGGGCGATCTTCCCCTCGCCGACCAGTTGCAGCACGACGACCGCGACGAACGTCTTGGTGTTGCTGCCCATCCGCACCTGGCCGTCCCTCGGCACCTTCGCACCGGTGGCCAGGTCGCCGACGCCCGCGGTGTACGTGCGGGTGCGGCCGTCAGGGCCCTGGACGGTCGCCAGCGCGGCGGGTCGGCCGTCGCGCACCAGTCCGTTCAGGCCCTGCTGGACGGTGTCCGGCCGGGCGGCGGATGCCGTGGGCGGAGCCAGGGCGCCCGTGGTCATGACGGCGACGGCCACCGCGGCCGCGGCCGCCAGCACTCCGCGGCGCCGCGTCGTGGAGGTACGGGGCCCGTGCCAGGTCTGCTCACGCATGAGTCAACTCCAGGGGAATCGTGGGGTGCTGTCGGATGAGCCGCCCGTCGACCGGGCAGGGCACGATCATGGATTCCTGGGCTCCGGCGCGCATCGCGGGAAAGCGGGAGAACGTGCTCCCCCGATCGGGGGAGGCCGCGCGTGTGCCGCCCGTACATACTGGCCGATCATGATCAAGGGACTTCGGCCGCTGCTGCGCCGCTCCACGTACTCGGGTGCGCTGTTCGCCTACGGCGCCGTCCTGGCGAGCCTTCCCCTGCTGTCCTTCGCGCTGCTGCCGGCGCTGGCGTGGCGCTCCGCTCCCGAGGGCGTGCAGATTGTCGTGGTCCTGCTCGGCTGGGCGGCACTGATCGGCCTGGTCGGTCTCGCGCGCACCACGCGGCGGGTGCTGGTCGTGTCCGCGCGCAGGCTGCTGAGGGTGTCGTTGCCCGAGCCTGTCGCCGTACGTACGCCCACGAGCCGGCCCGGCGACGGGCCGGCCGCCGCCGTGCCGTCCCGCGTCGACCGCTGGCGGACTCCTCTCTGGCTGCTGCTGCACGTGGCGCTCGGATGGACGGGAGCACTGGCGAGCGGCGTGCTGCTCTTCGCGGGCCTGACCCTTCCGGGGGGTTGGCTCGACGCCGAGGTGGGGCTGAGCCTGTTCGGCCGGACGGTACGGGTGGAGGGCGGCTGGCAGAGCTGGGCGGTCGCGCTCGGCTGCCTGCTGCTCGCGGCGAGCGTGTGCGTGGTGGTGACGAAGGCCCTGCGCTGGTCGGCGCCCCGGCTGCTCGGGCCGTCCTCGGCCGAGCGGCTCGCGCTGGCGGCCGAGAGGGAACTGCGGCTGGCCGAACGGAACCGACTGGCCCACGAACTGCACGACTCGATCGGGCACACGCTCACGACGACCACGATCCAGGCGGCGGTGGCGGGCGAGGTGCTCTCCGCCGACCCGGTGGCGGCGCGGGCCGCCCTGCGCAGCATCGAGGAGTCGTCCCGGGCCGCGCTGGAGGACCTGGACTACGTGCTCGGCGTCCTGCGCGAACGAGAGGCCGAGACGGCGCCGACCCGCACCCTGGCCGATCTGCCCGAGCTGCTCGACCGGTTGCGGCACACGGGCGCGGTGGTGGAGCTGGAGCTGTCGGGGGACCCGGCGCAGGTGCGGGGGACGCTCTCCCGCGCGGCCTACCGGATCCTGCAGGAGGGGCTGACGAACGCGATGCGGCACGGAGCGGGCGGTCCGATCGAGGTCCGCGTGGCGGCCGCGCCGGACCGGCTGGAGCTCGGTGTGGTCAACCGGACCGGGGACGGGCCGCGTACGAGCACGGGGCCGGGCGCCTTCCCCACGTCCGGGCACGGCCTGCCCGGCCTCGCCGAGCGCGTGCGACTTCTGCACGGCGAGATCGACGCGGGCCAGGACGGGCCGCGGCACTGGCGGTTGGCCGTCCGGCTCCCCGTACGGTTGACGCCATGACCGGCACCGGCAGCACACCCGTCACCCTCCTGATCGCGGACGACGACGAGGTCACCCGCAGCGGTCTGCGCACCTTGCTCGCGGCACAGCCGGGGCTCGCGGTGGTCGGCGAGGCCGCCGACGGCGTCGAGGCGGTCGAACAGGCACGGCGGCTGCGCCCGGACGTGGTCCTGATGGACGTACGGATGCCGCGCCGCAACGGGATCGAGGCCACCCGGCACCTCCTCGCCGGGTCGGCCGAACCGCCGAAGGTCGTGGTGATCACCACCTTCGAGAACGACGACCACGTCACCGCCGCGCTCAGCGCGGGCGCCAGCGGGTTCGTGCTGAAGCGGCTTCCGGTCCGGCAGATCGCGGAGGCGGTGCGGGTGGTGGCGGCGGGGGAGGCGATCCTCTTCCCGACGACCCTGCGCCGGATGGTCGCACCCCGACCGCTGCACTCCGCCGAGGCCCTGCCGAGGGCGGCGCTGACGGGGCGGGAGGAGGAGGTGCTGCGGCTGATGGCCACCGGCCTGTCCAACCCGGAGATCGCGGAGTCGCTCACGGTGAGCCTGGAGACGGTGAAGACGCACGTCGGGAACGTGCTGACCAAGCTCGGCGCACAGAACCGGACCCACGCGGTGGTGATCGCGTACGAATCCGGCCTGGTGGTACCGGGGTTCGCCGGCTGAGCCCCGGAACGTCGTCGGGAACCGCACCGGAACCGCCCCTCTGATTCCCCACCCCGGGGGACCGGAGGGGCGGCTCTCGCGCACTCCGGGGGCGGGGCCGCTTCGTGTGGTTCCCCCATGAGGGACCCGCCTCCGGACCACGCCCCGGCACGCTTCAGAAGGTCTCCAGTGGTGCGCTATCGCCCGGGGTGACCTTTCTTCACGGCAGCAGTCGACGTTGTGAAGAAGGAGAGGGTTCCCACGATGGCCTCCATCGACGTACCGCCCACAGGGTCCGAGGTGACACACGGCCATCCGGGACGGACCGCGGCCGTCGCCGCGGTCGCCGTGTTCATGGTGTCCCTGGACAACCTGGTCGTCACCACCGCGCTTCCCGAGCTCCGGGACAGCCTGCACGCGAGCCTCAGCGCCCTGGAGTGGACGGTCAACTCCTTCACCCTGGTCTTCGCCGTGCTCCTGCTGTCCGCCGCCGTCGTCGCCGACCGGTTCGGGCGCAAGCGGCTCTTCACCCTCGGCATCGCCGTCTTCACCGCCGGCTCCGTGATGTCCGCGCTCGCCCCCGGCATGGGGCTGCTCATCGCCGGGCGCGGAGTGCAGGGCATCGGCGCCGCGATCGTCCTGCCCCTCACGCTGACCCTCCTGTCGGCCGCGTACCCGCCGGAGAAGCGCGGAGCCGCGCTCGGCATCTGGGGCGCGGTCGGCGGACTCGCGGTCGCGCTCGGGCCCGTCGTCGGCGGTGTCGTCATCAACTACCTGTCCTGGCAGTGGATCTTCTGGATCAACGTGCCGATCGGCATCGCCCTGCTCGCCCTCGCGCCCGGCTGGCTCGCCGAGAGCCACGGCGAGCGCAAGCCGCTCGACCTGGCCGGCACCGTCCTCGCCAGCGTCGGCATGCTCGGCCTCGTCTTCGGCCTCGTCGAGGGCAACGCCGCCGGCTGGACCAGCCTCCGGGTCCTCGGGAGCTTCGCCGTCGGTGTTCTCGCTCTTGTCGCCTTCCTGGTGTGGGAGAGCCGTACCCCGTACCCGATGATGCCGCTCGCCCTCTTCCGCAACCGCGGCTTCAACGCCATCAACGGCGTCTCGCTCCTCATGTACTTCGGCATGTTCGGGTCGATCTTCCTGGTCACCCAGTACGTGCAGACCGTCCAGGGCGCCTCGCCGCTCGGCGCCGGCGTCCGGCTGCTCGCCTGGACCGGCATGACGCTCATCGCCGCGCCCATCGGCGGCATCCTCTCCGACAAGATCGGCGGCAAGCCCATCGTCATCGCCGGCATGGTGCTCCAGGCCGCGGGCCTCGCGCTCATCGCCGCCACCGTGACGGAGACCTCCGGGTTCCTGACGCTGCTTCCCGCCTTCGTCCTCAACGGCCTCGGCATGGGGCTGTACTTCGGGCCCGCCGCCAACCTGGCGCTCGGCGCGGTACGCCGTGAGGAGGAAGGCATCGCCTCCGGCGTCAACAACACCATCCGGGAGCTCGGCGGCGTCTTCGGAGTGGCCGTCCTCGCCGCGGTCTTCGCCTCCCACGGCGGCTACACCGACCCGCACACCTTCGTCGACGGCATGGTCACCGCCCTCTGGATCGGCGCGGCCGCCGTCGCCTGCGCGGCCGTCTGGTCGCTCCGGCTCGACGGGCGGAAGGAGAACGCGACCTCCGGCGGTCAGGGCGTGAGCGAGGTCAAGGCCTCCGGACTGCCGGTGGAGCGTCCCGTCGAGGAGCCGGTGGGCGCGCGGGGCTGACCGACCGCCCCCGTACACAGCCCGAGCATCCCTGTGGAGGGACCCAGTTGAGGTACGAACGCGACGTCTTCATCGCCGGGGTCGGCAGCAGCGTCCCGGCAACCCGCCGGGTGCGCGACGCCGTCGCCGAAGGGCGGATCGACGAGCGCACCGCCCGGCAGATGCGGATGGACAGCGTCGCGGTGTCCGCGTCCGAGCCCGGACCGGTGCTCGCCGTCACGGCCGGCCGCCGGGCCATGGCCCACGCCGGGCTCGGCCCCGCGGACATCGACCTGCTGCTGCACGCCACCGTGCACTACCAGGGCCACGACCTGTGGCCGCCCGCCTCGTACATCCAGCGCGAGGTGCCGTGCGGCGAGGGCCCCGCCCTGGAGGTGCGGCAGATGTCCAACGGGGGCATGGCCGCGCTCGACCTGGCCGCCGGATACCTGCTCGGCGGCGACACCCGGTCGGCGGCGCTGCTCACGGCCGGAGACCGGTTCTGCGAACCCGCCTTCGACCGGTGGCGCTCCGACCCGGGCACCCTGTACGGCGACGCCGGGGCCGCCCTCGTCCTCTCCCGGCGCACCGGGTTCGCCCGGCTGCTGAGCCTCGCCACCGTCGCCGACTCCGACCTGGAGGGCATGCACCGGGGCGACGACCCGTTCGGCGCGGCGCCGTTCGGCCGGCACCCCGTCGTCGACATGGAACGCCACAAGCGGGCCTACGTCGGCGGGGCGGGCATGTCGTTCACCGTCGCCCGCGTCGCCGCCGGACAGCGCGCCGCCCTCAAGCGGGCGCTCGCCGAGGCCGACGTGACCCTGGACCGGATCGACCGCTTCGTCCTGCCGAACCTGGGGTGGCGCCGCCTGGACGCCGCCTTCTTCCAGCCCTTCGGCATCCCCGAGGAGCGCACCGTCTTCGACTGGGGCCGCACGGTCGGCCACCTGGGCGCCGCCGACCAGTTCGCGGCCCTCGCGCACCTCGCCGCCACGGGCGCCCTCCGGCCCGGCGAGCACGTCCTGCTCGCCGGCGTCGGGGCCGGCTTCACGTGGTCCTGCGCCGTCGTCCGGGTCATCGAGACCCCGCCGGTGCCGCCGGCCGCCGACCCCGGGGGATCCGCCGCCCCGCCGGCTCCGCCGGCCGCCCCCGCCCCGTTCGTATCCGCCCCTGTGGAAGGACACCAGAAGTGACCCGAGTCGTACGCGTCGTACGAGGAGCCGCCGAGGCGCTCCGCAGCCGCGCGGGGGTGCGCCCGTGACCCGCAGAGTCGTCATCACCGGCATCGGGGCCGTCGCCCCGGGCGGCGTGGGCGTCAAGGCCTACTGGGAGCTGCTGACCGCCGGCCGCTCCGCCACCCGCACCATCACCCACTTCGACGCCTCGCCGTTCCGCTCCCGGCTCGCCGCCGAGGTCGACTTCGACCCGCGCGCCGCCGGGCTCGGCCCCCAGGAGATCCGCCGCCTCGACCGGGCCGCCCAGTTCGCCGTCGTCAGCGCACGGGAGGCGCTCGCCGACAGCGGCCTCGACCTCTCCGCCCACGACCCCGGCCGGATCGGCTCCACCCTCGGCAACGCCGTCGGCTGCACCACCAGCCTGGAGCGGGAGTACGTCGTCGTCAGCGACGGCGGACGCAAGTGGGAGGTCGACCACGAGTACGCGGTCGCCGACCTCTACCGCCACTTCGTGCCCAGCTCCATGGTCGCCGAACTCGCCTGGCAGGCCGGCGCCGAAGGCCCCTCCGCCGTCGTCTCCACCGGCTGCACCTCCGGCCTCGACGCCCTCGGCCACGCCGCCGAACTCATCCGCGAGGGCAGCGCCGACGTGATGATCGCCGGAGCGACGGAGGCCCCGATCTCCCCGATCACCTCCGCCTGCTTCGACGCCATCCACGCCACCACCCCGCGCAACGACGAACCGAACGCCGCCTCCCGGCCCTTCGACCTCACGCGGAACGGTCTCGTCCTCGGCGAGGGCGCCGCCGTCCTCGTCCTGGAGGAACTGGAGAGCGCCCGGCGTAGGAACGCCCACATCTACGCCGAGATCGCGGGCTACGCCTCGCGCTGCAACGCGTACCACATGACCGGACTCAAGCCCGACGGAAGGGAGATGGCCGAGGCCATCGACCGCGCCCTCGGCGAGGCCCGGATCTCCCCGGACGCCGTCGACTACGTCAACGCGCACGGCTCCAGCACCAAGATGAACGACCGCCACGAGACCGCCGCCTTCAAGCGGAGCCTCGGCGCCCACGCCTACGACGTACCCGTCAGCTCCATCAAGTCGATGATCGGGCACTCCCTCGGCGCCATCGGCGCCCTGGAGATCGCGGCCTGCGCGCTCGCCATCGAGCACGACGTGGTGCCGCCCACCGCCAACCTCCACACCCCCGACCCCGACTGCGACCTGGACTACGTGCCGCTGACCGCGCGCGACCACCGCACCGACGTCGTCCTGAGCGTCGGCAGCGGCTTCGGCGGCTTCCAGACCGCGATGGTCCTCGCGAACCCCGACAGGAGGAACCCGTGACCGCGGTAGTGACCGGCATCGGCGTCACCGCGCCCAACGGCCTGGGCGCCGAGGCCTACTGGAAGGCCGCGCTCGACGGGCAGGGCGGTCTCGGACCCCTCACCCGCTTCGACGCCACGCAGTACCCGACGCGGATCGCCGGCGAGGTCGACGGCTTCGACGCCGCCGAGCACCTGCCCAGCAGGCTCATCCCGCAGACCGACCACATGACGCGGCTCGCCCTGAAGGCCGCCGACGAGGCGCTCGCCGACGCGGCCGTCGACACCGCCGCGCTCGACGAGTACGGCATGGGCGTCATCACCGGCGCCTCCGGCGGCGGCGTCGAGTTCGGCCACCGCGAGCTCCAGAACCTGTGGAGCAAGGGCAAGGAGTACGTCTCCGCCTATCAGTCCTTCGCCTGGTTCTACGCCGTCAACACCGGCCAGATATCCATCCGGCACGGGCTCCGCGGCCCCAGCGGCGTCCTGGTGACGGACCAGGCGAGCGGCATCGACGCGCTCGGCCACGCCCGGCGGCAGCTGCGGCGCGGCACCGGGCTCGTCGTCTCCGGCGGCGTCGACGGGGCGCTCTGCCCGTGGGGCTGGGTCGCCCAGATCGCCACCGGCGAGCTGAGCCGCGTCGACGACCCCGAGCGCGCCTACCTGCCGTTCTCCGCCGAGGCGTCGGGCTACGTGCCCGGCGAGGGCGGGGCGCTCCTCGTCGTCGAGGACGCCGAAGCGGCCCGCGCCCGCGGCGCCCACCAGGTGTACGGGGAGATCGCCGGGTACGCGGCCACCCTCGACCCGAAGCCCGGCTCCGGCCGGCCGCCCGGCCTGGAGCGGGCGATCCGCGCGGCTCTCGCGGAGGCCGGGGCCGACCCCGCCGACGTGGACGTCGTCTTCGCCGACGCGTCCGGCGTACCCGACCGGGACCGGGCCGAGGCCGAGGCGCTCGCCGCGGTCTTCGGGGAGCGCGGGGTGCCCGTCACCGCGCCGAAGGCCGGCACCGGCCGGCTCTTCGCCGGCGGCGGCTCCCTCGACACGGCGACCGCGCTGCTCGCCCTGCGCGACGGCGTCATCCCGCCGACCCCGTACGTCGACTCCGCCGACCCCTCGTACGGCCTCGACCTGGTCACCGGCACCGCCCGCGAGGCCCGCCTGCGCACGGCCCTGGTCGTCGCCCGCGGCCACGGCGGCTTCAACAGCGCCGTCCTCCTGCGCGGGAGCGAACGATGAACGGGGCGGCGCCCACCCCCGTCATCCTCATGCTGCCGGGGCAGGGCTCCCAGTACCCCGGGATGGCCCACGGGCTCTACGGCACCGAAGCGGTCTTCACCCGGGTCGTCGACGAGGTCCTCGGGCTTCTCGGGGCCGAGGGGCGCCGGGTGCGGGACGACTGGCTCGCCGAGCGGCCCCTCGTCGACATCGACGACGTCCGCCGCGCCCAGCCCCTGCTCTTCGCCCTCGACGTCGCCTACGGCACGCTCCTCGCCTCCTGGGGCGTCCGGCCCGTCGCGCTCGTCGGGCACAGCGCCGGCGAGTACGCGGCCGCCGTCCTCGCCGGGATCATGAACCTGCCCGACGCGGTGACCGCCCTCGACGCCCGCGTGCGGGCGCTCGCCGCCGCCCCGCCCGGCGGGATGGTCGCGGTGTCCGCCAGTCCGGCGCTGCTCACCCCCTGGCTCACCTCGCAGGTCGTCGTCGGCGCGGTCAACGCCCCCACCCAGGTGATGATCGCCGGCCCCGAGCCCCACCTGTCCGCCGTCACCGACGCCCTGGACGCCGGATCGCTGACCTGGATGCGGGCCAAGGCCACCACCGGCTTCCACAGCCCCTCCGTCGAGGCGGCCTGCGCGAGCACCCGCCCCGCGTACGAGCGGATCGCCTACAAGGCGCCGCGGACCGTCGTCGTCTCCGGATACACCACGCGCCCGCTGGCCGAACCGCAGCTGAGCGACCCGGGGTTCTGGGCGATGCAACCCGCCAGGACCGTCCTCTTCGGCCCGGCGCTCAACCACCTCCTCGACGGGGCCGGACCCGTCGGCGGCGGCCCCTTCCTCCTGGTCGAGGCGGGACCCGGGCAGGGGCTCTCCATGCTCGCCCGCCGCCACACCGCCGTCACCCGGAACGGATCGGCCGTCGTTCCCCTCTCCCCGGTGCGGGCCGGCGCGCCGCTCGACGTCAAGCAACTGGCCACCGTGGCCCGGAAGCTGCGGGAGCACGGGCATCGGCTCGGGCACCGCGCCCCTGCGGACCTCGTCGGCCCCACCGACTCCGCCGACCCCACCACCCCTTCCCCTTCCACGCGACAGCGAGAGGACCAGAGATGGACAGCAACAGCGGGCGCCGCGTAGCCCTCATCACCGGCGGCACCAGCGGGATCGGTCTCGCCTGCGCCGAACTCCTCGCCGAGCAGGGGCACGCGGTCTTCGTCTGCTCCCGCAACGAGGACGACGTCCGCGCCGTCGTCGACAAGCTGCGGAGCGCCGGCCACGAGGCCGACGGCGTCCGCGCCGACGTCACCTCCAAGCAGGACGCCAAGGACGTGGTCCGGGCCGCCGTCGACCGCCTCGGACCCCTGCACGTCCTCGTCAACAACGCGGGCCGGGGCGGCGGCGGCATCACCGCCGAACTCTCCGACGAGCTGTGGGAGGACGTCATCGAGACCAATCTCAACGCCGTCTTCCGTCTGACCCGCGAGGCGCTCACCACCGGCGGCATGCTGGAGCGCAAGGCCGGCCGGATCATCAGCATCGCCTCCACGGGCGGCAAGCAGGGCGTCGTCCTCGCCGCCCCGTACTCCGCCTCCAAACACGGCGTCGTCGGCTTCTCCAAGGCCCTCGGCCTGGAGCTCGCCCAGGCCCGCGCCGGCATCACCGTCAACGCGGTCTGCCCCGGCTACGTCGAGACGCCCATGGCGGGCCGGGTGCGCCAGGGGTACGCCGACCACTGGGGCACCACCGAGGAGCAGGTCCTGGAGCGCTTCCAGGCGAAGATCCCGCTCGGCCGCTACTCCACCCCGGAAGAGGTCGCGGGTCTCGTCGGCTACCTCGCCTCCGACACCGCCGCGTCGATCACCGCGCAGGCCCTCAACGTCTGTGGCGGCCTCGGCAACTACTGACCCGCCCGCCCGCCCGCCCGCCACGGCCGGACACGGCCGTGCGCGCCCGCCACGGCCGGCGTCGGACGTCCACCGTCGCCCGCAGCCTCCCCCCGGCGCCGCCCCTCCGGCGGTGGCGCCGGCCCCCCCCCGCCACCGGAAGGAAGACCGCCTTGACCACCACCGCCCCCACCATCCACGTCACCCGGCACGAGACCGTCGTCGCAGCCCCGCCCGAGGAGGTCTTCGCCCTGGTCGCGGACGTGACCCGGTGGCCCCAGGTGTTCGGGCCCACCGTGTACGCCGAGGTGACCCAGGACGACGGCACCGAACAGGCCCTGCGCATCTGGGCCTTCGCCAACGGCGAGGTCCGCTCCTGGGCCTCCCGGCGCACCCTGGACCGCACCGCGCGCACGGTCGTCTTCCGTCAGGTCGTCTCCTCCGCGCCGGTGGCCGCGATGGGCGGCGAATGGCGCGTGGAGGCCGACACGGCCGGCGGCTGCCGGGTGGTCCTGCTCCACGACTACGCCGTCGTGGACGACGACCCCGAGGCCGCCGAGTGGGTGGCCAGGGCCGTCGAGACCAACAGCGTGAAGGAGCTGGCCGCCCTGCGGGACACCGCCGAGCAGGCCGCCGCCGGCGCCGAGGGGGACGAGCTGACGTTCACCTTCAGCGACAGCGAGCGGATCCAGGGCTCCGCCCGAGACGTGTACGCGTTCCTCGACCGGGCCGACCAGTGGCCCGAGCGACTGCCGCACGTCGCCGCCACCCGCTTCACCGAGGAGGACGGCGGCATCCAGGTCCTCGACATGGACACCCGCAGCCCCGACGGCTCCCTCCACCACACCCGTTCCGTCCGCGTGAGCTTCCCCGAGCGGGGCCTGCTCGTCTACAAGCAGCTGAAGGTGCCGCCGGTCATGGCCGGCCACACCGGCCGCTGGACCGTCGTCCAGCACGGGGACGAGGTCACCGCCACCTCCTGGCACACCGTGACCCTGGACCCGGCCGGCGTACGGCAGGCCCTCGGCGAGGCCGCGACGCTCACCGAGGCCAGGTCCCTGGTGCGCCACGCCCTCGGGACGAACAGCTCCACCACGCTTCGGCACGCCAAGGCGTACGCCGAGGCCGCCCGGGCGTGACCCCATGCGCCCGGGGCGGGGCCGGGGTCCGGCCGGGGATTCGGCTGAGGCATCGGGCAGGGTGCAGGTCGGGGTCCCGGTCGTCCCGGCCCTCCCGGTCGGGGCGCGGATCGACGCCGTCGAGGCCGCGCTCGGCGATCCGCGCGATCCCGCCAACCCCGTCGGCTGGGCCGCGGTGCTCGCCGCCGACGAGGAGCGCGTCCTGCCCCCGGCGGGCGTCGCGCTCTACGACCGGCTCGGCCTGAACGCCGAGTTCGTGCCGGCCTCCCTCGGAGGCCGGCTGCGCGGCACCGACGAGCTCGGGCCCGTCCTGCGCGCCCTGTTCCGCCGCGACGCCGCACTGGGCGTCGGCAGCGCGCTCACCTCCTTCATGGCCGCCACCGCGGTCTGGGCCTTCGGCGACGACACCCAGCGGGCGAGGACCGCCGAGGTCCTGCTCGACGGGGGCCGCGCCACCATCGCGTACCACCGGTTCGCCCACGGCAACGACTTCGTCAGCGACGAACTGCACGCCCGGCACGCCCCGGACGGCTTTCTGCTCGACGGCCGCAAGCGCGCCGTCCACAACGCGCAGGACGCCCGCCTGGTCGTCGCCTTCGCCCGCACCGGCGAGGGCGATGACGGCGGTGGTGGCGGGCATTCGCTCTTCCTGCTCGACGCGGCCGACCTCACCGGCTCGCGCGTCCGCCGCGGCGAGACCCGCCGGGCCGCCGGCATGCGCGGACTGCGCGTCGGCAGCCTGGAGTTCACCGAGCGCCCGCTGCCCCGCAGCGCGCTGCTCGGCAGCTGGGGCGGCGGCGTGCGCCACAGCCTCTCCGTCTTCCCGCTCATCCACGCGGCCGTCCCCTCCATGGTCATCGGGGTCTCCGACACCGCCCTGCGCACCGCCGCCCTGTACGCCGTGGAGCAGCGGCCCTTCAGCCGCCCGCTGCCCCAGGTGTCGTACGCGCGGACCGCCGTCGCGGGCGCCTTCGCCGACCTCCTGCTCGCCGACGCCCTCGCCCGCACGGCGGCCCGGGCCCTGCACCTGCTGCCGGGCGGCTCCCCGGTCCTGGCCGCCGCCGCCAAGTACCTGGTCCCGGCGGGGGTCGAGGAGAACCTCAACGCCCTCTCCGTGATCCTGGGCGGCGCCTTCCACGCCCGGGACGGCGCCTACGCCATCCTCCAGAAGCACGTACGGGACTTCCCCACGGTCACTTTCGGCCATGTGGGCAACGTCGTCTGCCAGACCGTCATGGCCCAGCACCTGGGCTGGATCGGCAGCGGCCGCTGGACCGGCGAGGCGCCGCCGCCCGCCGCGCTCTTCCGCCCGGGCCCCGTGCTGCCGCTGGACCCCGCCGTGTTCACCGCCGCCGACGGCCGCGACGGGCTCTGCGCCCTGCTCGCCGAGGCGCCGGGCGAACGGCGGCTCGCGGGCGGCGATCCCGTGCTCCGGACCCTGCGGGCCCAGCTCGGGCTGCTCGCCGCCGAGACCGTCCGCCTCCAGGAGGCCTGCGACGGTCTCGGGAGGTTCGGGTCCGGCCCCTACCCGTCCCGGGTGTTCCCGCTCACCGACCGGTACGCCCTGCTGCTCGCCGCCGCCGCCGGCTTCGGCGTCTGGCGGGAGAGCCCCCGGGACGCCAGTGCCGCCGATCCCGGCTGGCTCGCCGTGGCCCTGCACCGGATCCTGCGCCGACTCGGCCGGGCCGCCCCACCGCTCCCGCCCGGGGTCGAGGCCGGCCTCTGCGAGGAGGTCCTGCGCCGGGCCGCCGAGGCCCGCAGTTACGACCTCGACGACCGGGTGCTCGCGGGATGAGCCCGCCGAGCGACGGGGGGCCGATACCTACACCCCGGCCCGTACCCGTACCCCGGCCCGTACCCGTACCCCGGCCCGTACCCGTACCCCGGCACGTGCCCGGGCCCCGCGGGCCGTGGGGGCCGGTCGCCTGGGACCTGGCGCGGTGCGGAACCGCCGTCGTGTGGTCCCGGGTGGCGCCCTGGCACCCCTCCCTGACCGCCCCCGCGCGGCTGCGGGCGCTGCTCGGCGACGACCGGGCGCGGTACGAGGCCCGGCAGGGGGCCGACGCGGCGCGGTTCGCGGCCGGACGGTTGCTGCTCAAGTACGCGGCCGCGCGGGCGCTGCGGGTGGAGCCGGACGGCCTCGAACTGGCCTACGGACTCACCGGCCGCCCCCTCGTACGCGGCAGGCCCCGGGTCGCGTTGAGCCTCAGCCACACCGGGGACCTGCTGTGCGTCGCGGTCACCGTCCTCGGCTGCGTCGGCGTCGACGTGGAGAGCGCGGGCCGGCGGCTGTACGGCACGGGCCTGGAGCCCCGGATGTGCGCACCCGCCGAACGCGACGCGCTCGCCCGGCTGCCGGAGGCGGAGCGCGACGCCCGGCTGCTGCGGCTCTGGGTGCTCAAGGAGGCGTACACCAAGGCCCTGGCCCAGGGGCGGTTGCTCCCCTTCACGTCGTTCGGGTTCGTCCCGGAGGAGGGTGGGGGCGGGGGAGAGGCCGTGCTGCTCCGGGACGACGGCACCCCGGTCACCGACCCCGCTTGGCGGTTCACGACGCTGCCGCTGGACGGCACCCACCTCGTGGGTCTCGCGGTGCGCGACACCAGGCGGGACGGGCATGCGGAGTGTTCAGATCCGCTCGATCGGTTGTCGAGGAAGTCGGCCGAGAATCCTCTTGTAAGTGACTCGACAGAGCTTGTAGGGAAGGGACTTCCATCATGGCCCGGCTGACGCTTGACACCCTGTTGCAGATCCTCCGTGAGTCCGCGGGCGAGGAGGAGGGCGTGGACCTGGGGGGCGACATCCTCGACACCCCCTTCGTGGAGCTCGGTTACGACTCGCTGGCCCTGCTCCAGGCGACCGGCCGGATCGAGCGCGACCTCGGGGTCGCCCTGCCCGACGACGTCGTGGCGGAGGCGGAGACGCCGGCCCTCCTCCTCGCCCTGGTCAACGGCGCGGAGGCCGTGCCCGTCGCCGCCTGAACGGGCGAGCCAGGCAGAGGGGCGGGGCCCGACCACCGGAAGGTGGCCGGGCCCCGCCCCTTTTCGCCGTGCGTGCCGCCCGCGGACATGACCGTGCCCCGGTCACGGGGGATGAGACCGGGGCACGGAGTCGGTGTGGGTGGTGCCGGTGGTGCGGTGGTGCGGTCAGAGCGTGGACGTCGGCGGCAGGTCGTCGCGGTCGACGTGCCGGGCGAGGATGCGCAGCGCGCCGTCCTCACGGTTCAGCACGTCGGTCACGAGGGTGCTGGCCAGCAGCGCCGGACCGCCCTCGCGGGGCGTCGAGACCACGAGGACGTACGAGCGGGTGAGGACGGTGCCGTCCTCGCGCGGCTCGACGGTCAGCTGGGTCAGCATGTGCCGGTGCTGCGTCCCCTCCGCCGTACGGGCCGCGAACATCGCGGTGACCGCGGGCAGGATGACGGCGCGCGAGACCACCGGCTCGGGGCGGGCGTTGGAGCTGAAGGAGCCGTTCACGGCGAAGCCCTCGGCCCAGGCGACCGCGTCGCCCCCGTCCCCGGCCTGGAAGTGCCGGGCGTAGAACTCCTCGACCTCGTGGCGGAGTTCGGTCTGCGCTCCGGCGGCGGGGGCGTCGGACGTGACGGTCGGCATGGTGTTCCCTCCGGTGATGGGACGGTCGGCGGCCGCGGTCGGCCCGTGCCGCCGTCACCAAGGTCGCCGGGGCTCCTCGAAGAGGACTCGGCCGGTTCTGAAGGGGCTCGGAGGGGAGTTCCGAGGGGGCCCTGAGGGGCGGCGGGGTTTCACACATCCTCCAGGGGCGTACGAGGCCCGCCGCCGACGATGGCGTCCGTCCGAGCCCGACTGCCAAGGAGCACGCCCATGCCTCTGATCGATCTGTCCTCGCCGGTGGACGGCGAGTTCTGGGAGCCGGACACCGTGACCCACACGATCATGTCCGCCGAGGAAGGCGCCCGGCACATGGCCGAGGGCATGAAGCGGGTCTTCGGCGTCGACTTCGACACCTCCGTGCTGCCCGACGGCGAGTTCCTCACCAACGACTTCCTGACCCTCACCGCACACACCGGCACCCATGTGGACGCCCCCGCCCACTACGGGTCGCGCGGCACCTACGGAGTGCCCCGCACCATCGACCAGATGCCGCTCGACTGGTTCCACCGCCCGGCCTTCGTCCTCGACCTGCGGGCCGCGGGCACCGGCACCGTCGACGCCGACCGGCTGCGCAAGGCGGTGGCCGAGACCGGGTACGAGCCGCAGCCGCTGGACATCGTGCTGCTCGACACCGGCGCCGCCGCCCGCGTCGGCACCCAGAGCTACTTCACCGACTTCACCGGGCTCGACGGCTCGGCCGTGCGGTACCTGCTCGACCTGGGCATCCGGGTGATCGGCACCGACGCCTTCAGTCTGGACGCCCCCTTCGGGCACATCATCAAGACGTTCCAGGAGACCGGCGACCGCGACGTGCTGTGGCCCGCGCACTTCGCCGGCCGGGAGATCGAGTACTGCCAGATCGAGCGGCTCGCCGGACTGGAGGCCCTGCCGCGCCCGTACGGCTTCACCGTCACCTGCTTCCCCGTCAAGATCGCCCGGGCCGGGGCGGGCTGGACCCGGGCGGTGGCCCACGTCCCGGAGTGAGCGGCGGCGCCGCGGGACGAGGAGCGGGGCGGAACCCCTCCCGCACGGGGACCCCCCCCGCCACGACCCCCCACCATGCCTCGCCGGCTT
>NZ_JBITGA010000003.1:838350-888337 GCF_044456565.1 Streptomyces sp. NPDC050842
GCCCCCGACCAGCGCGCCGGGGCGGGGGGGGGGGGGCCCGGGGGGGGGCCCCCCCGCCGGGGGGGGGGGGGGGCGCGGGGGGCCGGGGGGGGGGGGGCCCCCGGGCGGGCGGGGGCCCCCCCCGCTCCTCGTCCGCCGTCGTGCCGTCTCGGCGTTTGCCGCCCGGCCGTCTCAGCCCAGCGGCGGGAGGTCGTCGCGCAGCACGTCGCGGCGGCGCACCCGCCATCCGCCGTCCACCGCGACCACCTCGTCCTCCATGACCGTGCTCAGGTACGCCTCCGGGGCGCCCTCCCGGGCCGTCTCCACCAGGAGCACGTACCCGCGGGTGGCCAGCGCCCCGTCGGCCAGCTCGGTCACGGCCAGGGAGGTCAGCAGGTGACGTCGTACGACCCCGCCGGCGCGGCGCGCCTCGCCCAGCCTGCGGGTCGCCTCGCGGATCCTCTCCCGGCCCTGGACCGGGCCGGGCAGCGCGTTGCTCCGGAAGACGGTGTCCTCGGTGAACGTCCCCGCGTACGCGTCGACGTCGTCGCCGTCGGCCGCGTGCATCTGGCGGGCGTAGAAGTCCAGGAGGGACTGACGGCGGGCGGCGGTAGCGGTCACGGAGACTCCTCGGTCGGGGTGCGTGGGGTGTGGGGACGCAGGCTGGCCCCGCCGGCTCGGCGGGCGCTCGGGCGGGCCTTGTTCACCATCGCTCGACGGCCGCTCGAGGACGGCTGGAGAGGCTGCCGGAATCCGCCGGAATCTGCCGGGTGAAGGGAATGGGGGAGCCGTCGTGGTCGTACAGCGTCGTGAGTTCTCGGAGGGAGCGCCGGTCCTGCTGGGCGCACTGCCGCGCCAGGCGGCACGCCGGTCCGGGCGGCACCTCGCCGTGGAGGCCGCCGGCAGCGCCCTGACCTACGCGGAGCTGGACGCGCGGGTCGACGCGATCGCCGCCCGCCTCGCCGGACTGCTCGGCACCGGGCGGCGCGAGGTCGTCGCCGTCTCCTCGGTCCTCGGAGCCGACTTCCCCGCCGTCTACTACGCGGTGGCCCGCGCCGGTCACATCGTCGCGCCCATAAACCCCTTCCTCCCGCCGCCCGCCTGGCAAGGTCTCCTCAGCTCCGTCGGGGCCGCGGCCGTCGTGCTCTCGGCGGACGTACGGGCCACGGTGGGCCCGGCCCTGGCCGCCGTGCCGTCGCTGCGGGCCGTGGTGACCTTCGAGGAGCTGCCCCACACCCCGGAGGCGGGAGCGTACGAGACCGCCCCGGCCGGTCCCGACGACATCGCCGCGATCATGTTCACCAGCGGCAGCACCGGCCGTCCCAAGGGCGTCGCCCTGACCCACCGCAACCTCCTCACCGGCGCCCGGCAGATCGGCGCGGCGCACGGCGTCGGCGCGGACGCCGTCGTGCTCAACGCGCTGCCGCTCTACCACCCGATGCACCTCAACGCCGCCGTCACGGCCGGCGCCACCCAGCTCCTCGCGGCGGGCCGGGACCCGGCCGGCGCGATCCGGCTCGCCAGGGAGCGGCGGGCCACCCACTTCTACGCCCTGCCGTTCCAGCTGGCCGCCCTCGCCGAACACCCCGAGCCGCGGGCCCTCGCCCTGCCGGACGTCCGGCTCGTCGGCACGGGCGGGCTCCCGCTGCCGCCCGCCACGGCCGACCGGCTGGGCACGTCCTTCGGCGCGCCCCTCGTCCAGGGGTACGGGCTGACGGAGACGGCGGGCCTCGCCCACTCCGCCGGTGCCGGGGGCGCCCCCGAGGGCTCGGTCGGCCCCGCCCTGCCGGAGGCCGCGACCCGGATCGTCGACCTGACCACCCGCGAGCCGGTGACGGACGGCGGGCTCGGCGAGATCGAGATCGCCGGCCCGCACGTCGCGCTCGGCTACGTCTCGCTGGACGCCCTGGGGCGGCTCGCGGTGACGCCGGCCGCCGGGCGGGACGGCTGGTTCGCCACGGGCGACGCGGGCCGGCTCTCGCCCGAGGGCGACCTGTACGTCCTCGACCGGGTCGTCGACCTCTACCACCACGACGGCGCCCTCGTCTCGCCCGGCCGGGTGGAGCGCCGCCTCGCGGCGCACCCCGCCGTCCGGGAGTGCGCGGTGCTCGGCCTGCCCGGGCCCGGGACCGAGGGCCCGCTCCTGACCACCGCGTTCGTGGTGGCACGGGACGGGGCCGAGGACACGTGGGAGGAGCGGCTCGCCGCCGGGGGAACGGAAGGCCCCGAGACCGAGCGGGTGCACCGTGTCGTCCGCGTCGGCGCCCTGCCGCGCCTGCCCAACGGCAAACTCGACAAGGCCGCCCTGCGCGCACTGGGCGCCCGTCCCGCCGAGGCGGCGGTCTCCGGATGACCGATGTCCGGCCCGAGGTCGTACGGCGGCCGTTGGGGGCGCGGTGCGACCGGGCCGACGGGTACCAGCACCGGCTCGCCGATCCGCTGCCGAGCCCCCGCGACATGCTGGCCGCCGTCGTCGCGGGGAAACTCCGGCCGGGCGACCGGTCGCAGGCCGCGCTCATCCCCGTACACCCGGAACCGCACGGCGGGTTCGGGTCCGATCCGGCCGGGACCTCCGCCACCTGGATCGGGCACGCCACCTACGTCGTACGGATCGGCGGGCTCACCGTCCTCACCGACCCCGTGTGGTCGTCCGCCATCCTCGGGGCGGGCAGCAGACTCACCCCGCCGGGAGTGGAGTGGGACGCCGTCGGGACGGTCGACGCCGTGGTGATCAGCCACAGCCACTACGACCACCTCGACGCCGCCACGATCGACCGGCTGCCGCGCACGACACCGGTGTTCGTGCCCGCCGGGCTCGGACGGTGGTTCAGGAAGCGCGGGTTCGGCGGGGTCACCGAGCTGGACTGGTGGGAGGAGGCCGAGCTCGACGGGGTCCGGTTCGGCTGTGTCCCGGCCCGCCACTGGAGCCGCCGCGGCCCCTTCGACCTGTGCCGCACGCTCTGGTCGGGCTGGGTGCTGTCCGGCCCCGGGCACCGGGTCTACTTCGCCGGGGACACGGCGTACGGGCCGCACTTCGCGCGGATCGGGGAGGCCTTCCCCGGCATCGACCTGGCGCTGATGCCGATCGGCGCGTACGAGCCGCGCGCCCTGCTCTCGCACGCGCACGTCAGCCCGGAGGAGGCCGTGCGCGGCTGCCTCGACGCGGGCGCCGCCCGGATGGCGACGATGCACTGGGGCACGTTCGCGCTGTCGGGCGAGCCGCTGCTCGACCCGCTCGAACGGGCCCGCGCCGCCTGGCGGGAGACCGGCCGGGCGCCGGCTGACCTGTGGCCGCTGGCGGTCGGGGAGGGCCGGTCGCTGCCGCCGGCGCCGTAGCCGTAGACAACGCGCCGTACGCGCCGTACGGGATGTGAGGGCATCCCGTACGGCGCGTACGCGTATGGGGCGGCCCGGCTGTCCGGGCGGTCAGCGGCCGCGGGGCACCGAGCGCCAGGAACCCGCCGCCTGCGAGGTGTGCGACCTGCTCCAGCGCGCCGCTCGGTCGGTTCCGCTGCCCGCCGGGCGGGGCGGCTCGCGGTGCAGCGTCGCGAGCAGGGCGGCCGTCACGGCGGCGACCTCCTCCGGCGTGGGGTTGCCGTTGAGGATCCGCAGGGGGCGGACCGGCGTGGCGGTGGACTCCGCCGGGTGCGGCGGAAGCGGGAACGGGGTCGATGCGCTCATGGCGGTGGCCTCCTGCGGGGAGGGGCGGGCCCCTCGGACGGACGATGGACGGACGGATGGTGTGTGAGGCGGGCCTGGGGACAGATGTACGGGGCCCGGCCGGACGGCAGGTGTACGGAGTGGGGCCGGACAGGTCCTATCGGGCGGCGAGGTCCTCCAGACGCCCGGCGAAGTCCTCCGGCGAGGGCAGGGCGGCGATCGCCGAGCGCAGCCGCTGGGCGGTCGCAAGCGCCCGGCCGCCGTAGAGGAGGTCGGCGAGATGGCGGCGCAGCCGCAGGGAACTCCCGGGTTCCCGGGGCTCCTCGGCGGCGACGAGCCGGCGACCGGCGCCGATCCGGTCCAGCCGGTCGCCCGCGGGACGGGTGTCGGCGATCACGAGCTGGGTGACGCCGTGGGCCGCGGCCTCCAGGGTCACGTCGGGGCCGCCCTCGTGGGCGACGGCCACACAGGTGGCCAGGACCGGGCCCAGCAGCTCCGGTTCGGCGAACCGGAGCTGGGCGCCGGCCCGGCCGAGGGAGCCCAGGACCCCGGTCACCCGCGCCCGCTCGGCGGCGGGGACGAGGACGATCACCTCGACGTCGAGACCGAGCGCGGCCCGGGCGACGAGGAGCAGCCGCTCGGGCTCCCAGCTCCGCGGGGAACCGGGCGGACCGGGGCGCAGACACACCCGCAGCAGGTGGTGCGGCTCGCGCAGCTCGTACGGCAACTGTCCGGCGTGGCACGTGGGCTGGCGCACGGACAGGCCGTCCGTCTCCTGGTTCCCGCGCAGCCCCGGCGGGCAGGGGTCGATGCGGACCGGCGTCGCTCCGTCGGCGCTCCGGTGGTCGAGCGGCGTCCACCGTACGACCCGCGCACCGGGACGCGCCCCGGCCGTCGTGTCGTCCTCCGCCGACACCACCAGGTCGGGGAGCCAGTCGCGGCCGGGCGGCGACGTGCCCCGCAGTGCGGCGGAGCGAGGGGCGCCGGGCGGCCCCGCCGTGCGGACGTCGTGGCCCGCGGACGCGCAGGCCTGTGCGGCGGCCGTCATCGCGAGCAGGTGCGACACGGAGTGCCGTGCGGTGAACAGGACACGCATGGGTTCCCCCTCGGCCGCGCCGTGCGCTCCGTCGCGCACGCTCTTGCGACCAGGGGACCCCCAGGCGGTCCAGCCTCGTTAGGGGGACGCTGGAGTCCGAACGTCAGGCGTGGTGGGAGGCCTGCCCGGCGCGCTCCCGCAACTCCTGGCCGAGGCGCCGGAGGTCGGGCGAGGGGAGCAGCCCGAAGCGCTCGTCGAGGCGGGCCCTGACCGACTCGTACACGCCGAGCGCGCCGGACACGCGGCCGGTGCGCGCCAGAGCGGTCATCAGCAGCCCGTGCAGTGCCTCGTGGTGCGGGTGCTCCTCGACCAGGGCGGACAGCTCGGGCAGCAGCCGCTCCCCGGCGCCCAGCCGCAACTCGGCGGTCAGGCACCGCTCCAGTACGTCGGTACGGCTCTGCTCCAGGCGCATCGCCTCGAGGCCGAGGGCGGGACCGTCCTGGACGCCGTCGAGCGCGCGCCCCTTCCACAGGGCGAGGGCCTCCCGGAACCGGGCCGCCGCGGCCGTGTCGTCGCCGGTCTCGAAGGCCGACTGCCCCTGGGCGCACAGCCGGTCGTACGTGTGGACGTCCACCGTGCCCTCGCCGACGAGGAGGGCGTAGCTGCCGGGCCGGGTCACGAGGACGTCCCGGGCGGCGCGCGGGTCGTTGAGGGCCTGGCCGATGAAGTTGCGGAGCTGGAGCACGTACGTCTGGACCGTGATGTGCGCCTTGGGGGCGGCGGCCGCCCCCCACACCTCGTCGACGACGGCGGAGACCGGGACGGCCTGGCCGGCGTGGAGGGCGAGCAGCGCCAGGATCCGGCGGGGCTTGCGGGCGCTCGGGGTGATCGGAACACCGGCGATGGCCGCGGAGAACGGGCCCAGCATGTCGATCCTCATCGGTGCCTCCTCCTCGTCGTGGGTTCCACCGTCGCACGGGCCCGTGGCGGCGGACCAGTGAGCGCGAAACAGACCGAGGATGAACCGTGCCCGGCCGGACCGTGACGGATTCATGGTTCCGGTGCACGGTGACGCGAACGGCTCACAGCCAGCCGGAGGTCTGCGCGATGCGGATGGCGTCCACCCGGTTGCGGGCACCGAGTTTGTAGACGACGGCCGTGAGGTAGTTCCGGACGGTGCCGGACGAGAGGTAGAGCGCGCCGGCGATCTCGTCGACGTCGTCGCCCTCGGCCGCGAGGCGCAGGACGTCCGCCTCGCGCGGGGTCAGCGGGGACTCGGCGGCGCCGAGCGCGGCGAGCATCAGCTGCGGGTCGAAGACGCGCTCGCCCTTGGCGATGGCGCGGATCGCGTCGGCGAGCCGGCCGGGCTCCGCGTCCTTCAGGAGGAAGCCGCGCACCTGCGCGTCCAGGGCCCGGCGCAGATTGCCGGGCCGGCCCAGGCTGGTGAGGATCAGCACCTTGGCCCCGGCGCCCCGCCGGTGCAGGGCCTCGGCGGCCGCGATGCCGTCGACACCGGGCAGTTCGATGTCGAGGACGGCCACGTCGGGCTTCAGCTCCTCGACGCGCGGCACGATGTCGGTGCCGTTCTCCAGCTCGGCGACGACCTCGATGTCGGGCTCCAGGGAAATCAGTTCCACCAGAGCACGGCGCAGCATGCGCATGTCTTCGGCGATCAGGATCCTGATCAAATCTCGTTCCACCCCCGCGGACTCCGTGGACTCCGTGCGCACGCGCACGACGACGTGCGCACTCGCACGACGGGGATGGAGCGTACTGGCTATTTTCGATCGCCGCGCGGGGGTGGGACGGCCGGATTCGAACGACGACGGAGGCGGCCCTGGAGCGGCCGCCTCCGTCGTCTTCGACTGTTCACACGATCGTCAGGAGGTACTGGGGAGTAGCCCCGGTCGGAGGAACATCAGAGAGGCCTCAGAGGAACAGCGGGGTCGGGTTGAGATCTTCGTACGGCGTCGGAGCGGCCAGTCTGCCGAGGCTCACGGGCACGTCGTAGAGGCGGCCGGGGGCGAAGCGGTCCCAGAAGTGCCGCATGCCGGGCACGATCACCTTGACCACCGGGAGTCCGACGTCGGGGCGGGTCTGGTCCAGGACGAGGAGCTCCATGCCACGCTCGCGCACCGCCTCCCCGATCGCGGTGACGTCCTCGCGGAGGTCGGTGCGCGGGACGTACGAGAAGTCGGCGGGGCCGCGCAGCGGGGCCTGCGGATCCGGCAGCAGGTAGGGGAGGGCGGCCGCGGTGGCCGACTGCCACCAGCGCAGCAGCCGTTCGTCCCGGCAGCCGTATCCGGTTCCGTCGGCCCGGACCTCGGCGACGGCCGGCATCATCTGGTTCGCCTCGGCGAGCGCGCGGCACAGCGCGACCTTCGGGTCGAAGTGCGCGCCGAATCCGAACAGGATGTCCTCGGCGGGCTTGTCGGTGCGCCGCGTGACGGCGGTGAACGTCGGGACGCCGAAGTCGGCGGTCACGTCGAGGACCCACACCTCGCGACCGAGCGAGGCGTGCAGCTCCCGCATCCGGCCGATCCAGGGCTCCTCGAAGGCGTCGAGGTCGACGCCGGGCTGACGGGTGCGGTTGTACCACCAGAGGGCGACCGCGTCCCGCTCGACCAGTTCGAGGAACCCCTGGACGATCGCGTCCTCGGGGCTGCTCCCGGCGGCGTTGCCGTTCGAGTCGGCCCGGACGTGGCCGAGACCCGGGGTGCGCGGGGCGTCGAAGTAGAGCAGCGCGGTGGGCAGCAGCCGGTGCTCGCCGCGGGTCACCGACCAGACGGGCGTCCAGTCGACGGGCGCGTCGTCGTCGAAGGGCTCCATGCCCTGGCGGGGGTCGTAGAGCTGGCAGGCGGCGGGGTGGACGGCCCGGTCGGCGACCTCGCGCCAGCTCGCCCGTACGGTCGGCTCGTCGCCCTCGTACATCCCGGAGTGCCGCTCCAGGGACTCGCACAGGGCGCCGACGCGGGCGTCGAGTTCGGACATGCCCTTGCCACCGCTCTCGCTGCGCAGGTGGGCGTCGGGCCCGGTCAGGCCGCGCGGTCCCCGGGCGTGGTTGTGTCCGGCGCGGAAGGAGTTGAGCCCGGCGGGGCCGCGGGTGTCGCGCTGCACGGCCTTGACGACGCCGGTGATGGGGCTGATGAGGTGCTCGTACCGCCGCAGGGTCTCTTCGGCGGTGGCGGAGCGGTGGCCCGAGCCGGTGAGGTCGGCCTTGGGGCGGGACCGCACGGTGACGGGGGCGAGGACGCGGCGCGCCACCAGGCCGGGGTTGCCGCACCCGGGGCACTGCGGGCGGGCCCGCAGCGGGTGGACCCGGGTCGTGAGGCTGAAGGTGTCGAAGGTGAGGACGCCGTCCTGGCCGGGGTGGCGGTGCCCGCCCAGCCACTTCACGCACTCCGCGACGGCGAGCTGGTTGCCGAGGAGGAGGCTCGCGGGCGTCTCGGCCGGCGGGTGCGCGACCGGGCGGCCCAGGGCCCGGCGCAGATGGGTCTCGGCGCCCCGGTGGCCCGAGAGCCGGTGGGACAGGCACTGCCAGCAGGGGCCGTCGCCGGGCCGGAACAGCGGCCCGATCCAGGGGGTGGTGCCGTGTGGCTTCGCGAGCAGCCAGGGCGTGCCCGTCGCGCGCTGTTCCGCGTCGACGGCGGCGAGCTCGGGGTCGAGGTAGTTGTCGCAGACGACCAGGGTGAGTTCGGCGGGGGCACCGGTGGCGACCGCGTCGCCCGGGACGCCCGCACCGTTCGTCAGCAGCAGGCCGGACGCGGTGCAGGCCTGCTCGGCGGCCCGGGCGTCGGCGCCGCCGACCGCCCGGACCCGTACGGTCGAGAGGGATAACGGGCCGGGAGCGCCGGCCAGTTCCCAGTACGCGGCGGCCGCGGCCGCCGTGGGTGTCGCCGGCGCCGGGTCGCGGTTCAGAAGGTCGGCCTCGTTGAGACGGCCGATCGCCAGGGCGACGTCCCGGGGCGAGCAGTGGGGAGAGGCTTCGGCGACGAGGGACCGGAAGTCCCTGGTGCCGTCGAGGAGTGGTGCGACGACCGCGACCCGCGCGTCGTCGAAGGCGGTGATGCCCCGTTCGGAGATGACGTACGTCGCTTCGCCGGGCACGACCTCGGCCCGCAGATGCTCCTTGAACCCCATGCGCATGCGTGTGCCCCTCCCCTTGCGTGTCGGACGTACGGGATCAGTGGCCGGCCGAGGACAGCGGGGCGAGGGCGGCGGCGGGCAGGGCGCGGATGCAGAGGGTGAGGAGCGTGGTGCCGTCGGGGGCTATCGCGGCGTACTCCTCCGTGACGGCGCCGAGCCCGGTGCCGGCCGGGATGACCGGGGCGGTGGCGCCCTCGTCGAGGTCGATGCCGGACTCCTTCAGGACGGCGTCCGGGTCGCTGGCGTAGCGGGCGGCGAAGGCCGGGTCCACGAAGGTGTGGAGCATGAGCTCGGCGAAGGCCAGCTCCTGCTCGATCGAGCCGATCTCCAGGGCCGTGACGACAGACTTGTTCATGGCAACTCCCGTGATGTCAGCGGTTGGTGAGGCCGTGAGGCTCGATAGGAGTAGACGAAACTTCGCGACTTCTCCACAAGTGATCCCTTCACCCTCACCGACATGAGATTTTCACCACGGTCACAATTCGCTCCAGTCGGCGGATCGGCCCGCGATACGGACATCCGGACGCCCAGAATCCGGCCACGGAGCGACATGAAGCGGATCCGTGTGGTTATGATCCGGCCATGGGTGGCCCCGGGGGAGGGGCCGACAGGGGGCTGGATCCGATGACAGCACAGGGCACCTCTCGACTCAGACTCACCGCGCTGCGCGCGGGTGCCACGGAACGGTCCGGCGGCAAAAGGGAGTTGTCGGCCATCAGTTCCGCCGCTCCGGCTCCCCGCATCGCCAATGTCCTGGTCGTGGTGGTCTTCCTCGGCTACCTGCTGATGCAGGCCGTGAACGTCCTCGAACTCGCTCCGGGGAGGTCGGAGCTGACCGCCTGTCTCATCATTCCGCCGGTGCTCGCCGCCCTCCAGTACGTGCACTTCGCACCGCACCTCGCGCACCTCAGGCGGCGGCTGCACCCCTGGTCCCTGATCCTCCAGGCGCTCGTCACCTTCGTGCCGTTCGCCCTCTTCGGATGGCACTGGGGAGGCATGGCGGGCTTCCTTGCCGGATCGTTCCTCCTTCGGCTTTCCCCGGTCCTGGGCTGGGTGCTCTACGGACTCACCGTGGCCGGCGTCATGGCGATCTCGGCGACCGAGCAACTGCGGCCCGTCGACATCGCCTACATGGGCGTCTCGACCGCCCTCACCGGCCTGGTCCTGTACTCCATGGCCCGGCTCGCGATGCTGGCCACCGCCATCCACGACTCGCGCGGCGAGCTCGCCCGCATGGCCGTCGCCAGGGAACGGCTCCGCTTCGCCCGGGACCTGCACGACCTGCTCGGCTACAGCCTCTCCTCCATCACGCTGAAGAACGAGCTGATCCAGCGGCTGATCACCAGCAACCCGCAGCGGGCCTGCGAGGAGGTCACCGAGGTCCTCGTGATCTCCCGACAGGCCCTGGCGGACGTCCGCGAAGTGGCGCGCGGCTACCGGGACATGTCGCTCCTCGTCGAGGCCGAGTCCGCCGGATCGGTGCTCAAGGCGGCCGGCATCAGGGCCGAGATCGAGGTGGAGTGCACGGGGCTCTCGTCGATCGCGAACACGATCCTGGCGACCGTGCTGCGGGAGGGCGTCACCAACGTCCTCCGGCACAGCCAGCCCCGCACCTGCTCCATCACGACCAGCGCGGACCCCGAGCGGAAGGGGTTCATCCGGCTGGAGATCGTCAACGACGGGGTGGGGCAGCGGGGGCTCGTCGACTCCGACAGCACCGGCACGGGACTCACCAACCTGGCGACCCGGGCAGCCGCCGTGGGCGGCCGGCTGCGCAGCGGCGTGGACCCCGGGGGCACCACCTTCCGGCTCGTCGTCGCCGTCCCGGCCGACGCGGCCGCCGTGAAGGACGGTTTAGCCCTCCTGACGGAGGATCCCCGGGCGGAGTGCCCCGCCGAGCCCGCGCCGGCCGAGCGCCCCACCCTGGAGTCCCGGCGCAGTGCCTGACCGGGGAGCGGGCGTCAGACGCCCTTCAACTGCCGGGCGAGACGCCTCTCCAGGTCGCTGAGCGGCACCTCGACGCAGAGCCGCTCCGGATGGCCGGGCGGCGGGCCGGGTGTCGTCGCCCAGGCTCTGGGCGTGGTCGTCGCACCCCGGCCGCCCGCCGGGGGCGCGGGAGTGGGTACGGGCGCGGGGGCGATCGGCGCCGTGGTCGTGATCGGTGCCTCGCTCGGGCTCGTGTCCGCGGTTCCCGTCTCCGGTCCGTGGTCCTCGCTCTCCCCGTACAGGATGCGCCGCAACTGGTCCTCGGGCAGCGGCAGCCAGCAGGATCCGAAGGCCACCAGGGCCCGGTAGCAGCCCAGGGCCACCCGTACCACGTGTCCCAGGGCGCGGTTCGGCACTCCGTGCACCGCTCGACCTCCGTTCGTGGGCGGCGGCCGGGGCCGGGGGGTCCCTCGGGCCGCCGCCGTCCCCGGAGCGTCGTCCGCGCCGCTCACGTCCGGCTCGAACACGGGTGGAACGGCGGCCGACGGCCGCAGCCGCTTCAGAGCCAGTGGCCGACGACTCCTGCGATATTCGAGCGGGCGGTGTCAGCATGCTCCCGGGGTTGTCCTGCCGTTCGCCGAACGGACGACTCGGACAAGCCGATGCCAGGCCGTGGCCGCCGAGAGGAGCGAGGGATGGCCGTGCGCGACACCCGTCGGGGTGCGGTGCCCGCGAACGGTCGGGACCCGGTCTGGTGGAGGGGCGGGCTCGATCCCGCACGGCCGCTGGTGCTCGTCGTCGGCGGGGCCCTGGGCGGCGGCCCGGAGTGCGTCCGGCTCCTCGGCCGGCTCGTGGCCTGCGGACACGCCGTGGTCGCCGTGCGCCTGCCCCGGCCCGTGCCGTGCGCCGAGTGCACCGCCGCCTCCGTCTCCCGGCTGATCGACGCCCACGCCCCCGCCGCGGACACCGGACGCGCCCGCGTCATCGGCTTCGACCTCGGCGGACGTCCCGCGCTCGCCGCCGCCGCGACCGACCCCCGGATCGACTCCGTCCATCTCGTCGGCGCCCCGGTCTCCCGGCTCTTCGAGGAGGCCGACCGGATCCTCCGCCTGCCCCCGGTGGCGGTCGACGCGCTGGTGGACGCCACCGGGGCGACGGGCGGCGAGCAACTCCCGTACCTCCTGGGCGGTCTGGCCCTGCGCCCCGAGCAGCTGTACGAGATCCGGGGCCGGGTGTGGGTCGGCCACGCCCCCGACGACCCGCTCACCGCGCCCCAGGACCTGGCCCTGCTCAAACTGACCCTGGAGCGCTCCGTGTTCCACGACTTCGGCCCGACCGGGGGGACGTCGCCGCGCGGCGGGGCCGTGTACCGCTGGCTGGTCGACGGGGTGCGCAGGGCGGGTTCGGCGGCGCGCTGACACCTGCCGGACGCGCGTCGTGCGCACGCCAGGCGTACGCCGGACGCACGTCGTCCACCCAGGAGCCTCCGGCCTGCCGCCTTCGGGTCGACTCCCGGTCAAGGCTGTCTCCAGCGTCTGTCGACAGGGTGCGAGGGATTGTCCGCCGATGCCCCCTCTGACGCCCTGGGGTGACCATGTACGAACCCGATGAACTGATCGCCGCCGCGCTAGGCGCCGATCCGCAGTGGCAGCCCGACCGGCTGACGCGCACCCGCGCCCGGGTGGCCGAGATCGAAGACGGTCTCGGCGACCCGTGGAGCCCCGACAACCCCGTCGGCCTCGCCGCCGTCCTCGCCGCCGACGACTCGGGGGAGAGCTCCGTCATCGGCATCCGGCGGTTCCAGAACCTCGGCATGCCGGCCGAGACGGTACCGGTGGACCTCGGCGGCCGGATGGCCGGCGTCGACCTCCTCGGCCTGGTCATGCGGCCGTTCTTCCGCCGCGACCCGGCCCTCGCCTTCAGCCACGGCTTCACGCCCTTCCTGGGCGCGCAGATGGTGTGGCTGAACGGCGACGCGCGCCAGCGCTCCCGGATGGCCAACGTCATCCTGCGCGGCGGCATGGTGGGCGTGGCCTGCCAGCGCTTCGAGCACGAGAGCGAGTTCCACGCCCAGGAGTTCACCGCCGCCTGGGCCGACGACGGCATGCTGCGGCTGAACGGCCGCAAGAGCGCCATCAACAACGCCCACAACGCCGAGCTGATCGTCGGCTTCGTCTCGACCGGGGACGGCGCCACCGACTACTCGATCCTGATGTTCGACCCGGCGTCCGTCCCGCCCGCGCACGTGCGGGCGCTGCCCCGGCACCGTACGACCGGGGTCCGCGGACTCCACGCCGCCGGGCTCGAGTTCGTGAACTGCCCGCTGCCAGGCGAGTCCCTCGTCGGCACCTGGGGCGACGGGGTGGCGCTCAGCCTGCGCGCCTACCCGGCCGTGCACGCGGCCTTCCCCTCGATGGCCATCGGCCTCGCCGACACCGCGCTGCGGGCCGCCGTGCGCGCCGCCCAGGAACGCGACCTCGGCACCCAGGGCGTGGTGGGCGACGCCTCGGCGCGCTCCGCGCTCGCCGGTACGTTCGCGGACCTGCTGATCGCCGACTGCCTGGCCCTGACGGCGGGCCGCTCCACCCATCTGCTGCCCGAGCAGTGCGACGTGCTGGCCGCGGTCACCAAGTACATCGTCCCGAAGATCGTCGGCGAGGCGCTGTACGACCTGTCGGCGGTGATGGGCGACGCGTTCCACGCGGAGAGCGGGCACGACGCCGTCTTCCGCAAGCAGCTCCGCGACCTGTCGACCATCACCTTCGGGCACGTCAGCAGCGCCATCTGCCAGTCCGTCATCGCCCCCTACCTGCCGGCGCTCGCGGTCGCCGACCCGGCCGCCGCCGTCACCCCCGCCGAGCTGTTCCGCCTGGAGGCGCCGCTGCCGCCGCTCGACGGCGAGCGGCTCTCCGGCTTCGGCGGCGGCGACGGGCTCCTCGACTACCTCGGCCACGCCGCCCGCCGGCTGCCCGACGCGCTCACCGGGCACCCGCACGCCGAGCTGCTCACCGCCCTCGTGGACGGCCTGTGCGCGGAGGCCGCCGAGATACGGCGCGAGGCCGCGGGGCTCACCGGAGACGACGACGGGCTCCTCTTCGACACGCGGACCTTCCCGCTCAGCGAGCGGTACGCGCTGCTGCTCGCCGCCTCGGCCTGCGTCGGCGTCTGGCTCAACGCGGGCGCCGGACCGGACGAGTTCCTCGACGAACCCACCTGGCTCGCGCTCGCCCTGCACCGGCTGCTGCGCCGGGTCGGCCGGTCCGTGCCGCCGCTGCCCCGCGCGATCGAGACCCGGCTGTGCGAGGAGGTCCTGGCGCGGGTGCGCGTGCCGCAGAGCCTCGACCTGCTGCGTACCGGACTCGCGGGATGAGCACGCGGGGGACGGACGCGGCCGCCGCCGACCGGGACTTCCCGCCCGCCCCGAGCCGCGTCGGCGGTCCGGGCGGGCCGTGGGGGAACCTGCTGCGCGACCTGGAGGGCTCCGGCTTCGGCATGGTGCACGCCTCGCTCGACGAGTGGCGCACCCAGCTGCCGCCGGAGGAGGAGCGCAGGGAGCTCCTCGGCCGCGACTGGGAGCGCTACAGCAAGCTCGCCGGCACCCACCTGAGGGAACGATTCTTCGCCACCCGGATGCTCATCCGGCACACCGCCGCCGTCGCCCTGGGCACGGAGCCGTACTCCCTGGAGCTGCGGTACGGGCTCAACGGCCGCGTCCACCTCCGGGGCTACGACCAGATCGACGTGAGCCTCAGCCACACCGCCGACCTGCTCCTCTGCGGCATCACCTCCCTCGGCGTTGTCGGCATCGACACCGAACCGGCGAACCGCAGGCTCAGCGGCCAGGACGTCGAGCGGCTGATGTGCACCGAACCGGAACGGCGGAGGATCGCCCGCGCCCCGGAGGCGGAGCGCAACGGCCGGCTCCTCAGCCTCTGGACGCTGAAGGAGGCCTACAGCAAGGCGCTCGGACAGGGACTGCGCTTTCCCTTCACCGAGTTCGGCTTCCGCACGGACGACGAGGCAGGAGGCGGCGCGGCGGGCGGAGTGGGAGGCGGCGCGGCGGGCGGGGCGGCGGGCGGCGTGGGAGGCGGCGCGGCCGGCGCGGCGAGCGGTGCGACAGGCCGCCACGCGCGGCTCGAACGCGCCGACGGCACCCTCGTCGAGGACCACACCTGGCGGTTCGCCACCTGCCCGGTGCCCGGAGGCCACGTCGCCGCCGTCGCCCTCCAGGACACCCGGCGCTCCGGCCGGCCCGACACCCGGGCCAGCACCGCCCTCAACCGCCAGATCCTGGCCGCCATCAAGCGCTCCATGCCCGCCTGACCCCTATCCACCTGCACTCAAGGGGCCGTCGAGTCACCCCCGCCAAGGTGGTGGAGCCGGTGGGGCCTCCTCGGGATCCGGGGAGGTTTCACACCGCAGGCGCCCGGGTCGGGGCAGCCGGCCACAAGCCCGCTGCCCCGCCCCCGACGCGCCGGAGCGGATGAATCTGCCGTGGTGAAGGGGTAATTGACGATGGCACAACTCACCCTGCGGGAGCTGGGCGAGATCCTTCTCGAGTTCCAGGACCGGGAGTCGCCGGGCGTCCTCGACACCGGCAGCCTCGACGTCGTCTTCCAGGACCTGGGGTACGACTCGCTGGCGCTGCTCCAGACCACCGGCCGTATCCAACGCGAGTACGGCGTCGAACTGGACCGGGACGGGGTGGCCTCGGCGGAGACGCCGCGCGCGCTGCTCGACCTGGTCAACACCACATTGACTGGAGCGACGGCATGAGGCTCACCGGATTCAGCGAAGTCCTTCCGGGCGAACCCGTCACCAATCGGGACATGGCCGAGCGGTTCGGCCTGCACGAGAAGTGGCTGGACATGATGACGGGGAACCGGACCCGCTACTTCTGCGCGGCCGACTCCCCACCCTCCGTACCCAAGAGCACCGGCGACCTCGCCGTCGCCGCGGCCACCGCGGCCCTCGCGGACGCCGACGTGGACGTCGCCTCGCTCGACTTCCTCGTCCTGACCACCGCCTCCCCCGACCACCTGATGCCGGCCACCGTCAACCTGGTCGCCGACCGCATCGGGCTCAACGACGTCCCCACCTTCCAGCTCATGTCGGGCTGCGCCGGAGCCCTCACCGGCCTCTACACCGCCCGCGCGCTCCTCGCCTCCGGGCTCCGCCGCGGCCTCGTCATCGGCGCCGACACCTGCCTGAACTTCTTCCCCTCCAGCGGGGCGATCGAGTCCATGTCGCCCGCCGAGCTCATCAACTTCGCCCTCTTCGGCGACGGAGCGGGCGCGGCCGTCGTCGACGCCGACCCGGAAGGACCCGGCCTGCTCGTCGAGCACCTCTTCCTGCGGACCACCGGCATGGGCCGCAAGCCCGCGCAGACCGCCCGCTGGTTCGGCGTCGAGGGCGCCCCGCTCCTCGACGGCCCCGACGGCCCGTACCGCGAGTCCTGGGGCGAGGAGGACTACAAGGCGATCGAGCACCACGTGCCCGAGCACGCCGAGTCCATCTTCAAGGAGCTCACCGCCGAGACCGGCTGGCAGCTCGACGAGGTCGAGCACGTCCTCCTCCCGCAGCTCAACGGCGTGATGACGGACTCCATCCGCAAGCGCCTCGGCGTCCGCCCCGAGCAGGCCGTCAACTGCGTCGCGGACACCGGCAACAACGGCAACGCCGTCCCCTTCATCCAGCTCAACCGGGCGATGCGGCGCATCCGTTCCGGCCTCGGCGTCGAAGGACGGCTCCTCGTCGCCAACGTCGAGTCCTCCAAGTGGATCACCTCGGGCCTCGCGCTCCGCCACCAGAACGGAGCCCGGTGATGTCCGGCGACGCCCTCACCGAACTCCGCGCCCTCAAGCGCGCGGGCCTCGCGGACTCCGCCGACCGCGTCCCCGGGCTCCTCCGCTCCCTCGACGACGCCCTCGACCGCGAGGCCGCCGGCCTGCTCCTCGGCGGCCGGTCCGCCCGGACCGCCCTCGCCTCCACCGGCCGGTACGCGCCCGTGGCCCTCGGGCTGCTCGCGAGCGCCACCGTGGACCCGCTGCCCCACCTGCTGACCGCCGCGCTCCTCGCCGAGGGCGTCCAGCCCGAGACCGCCACCACCGGCTTCAACCAGTGGCGGTTCGAGATCCTCTCCGGCGCCCCGAACCTCAAGGACCCGGCCCCCGCCGTCACCGCCTGCCTCCTCGACGACACCGCCGTCTTCGAGAAGGTCGCCGACCCGCTGGACGCCGCCGAGGTGGAGGCCCGGTGCGCCGCCGTCCCCGCCGAGCTCGACGCCTGGCTGACGGCCTTCGAGGGCGCGCCCGGCGGCGTCGCCGTACTCAACACGCTGCCGCTGTCGGCGCAGCGCCGCGACCGGTACGTCGACTACGCCACCAAGGCCCGCGTCGAAGCGGCCTGGCACCGCATGAACGCCGGCATCCTCGACCTCGCCGCCCGCCCCAACGTCGTGGTCCTCGCCACGGAGAGCCTCGCCGGGCGCGCCGGCTCGCTCGCCGCCACCGACCGGATGCGGCACATCGCGGGCCACGCCTGGAGCCAGGAGTTCCTCGACGCGTACGCCCGCGAGGTAGCCCGGGTCGTCCTGGCCCGCCTCGGCCGCGCCAGGAAGTGCCTCGTCCTCGACCTCGACCACACCCTGTGGGGCGGCGTCGTCGGCGACGACGGCATCCCCGCCCTGAAGATCGGCGGCTCCTTCCCGGGCTCCGCCCACGCCGAACTCCAGGCGCTCGCCAAGGACCTGTCGCGGCAGGGCGTCCTGCTCGCGGTCTGCTCGAAGAACGACGACGCCGTCGCGCGCGAGGCCGTCGCCACCCACCCCGACATGGTCCTCGGCCCCGACGACTTCTCCGCCTTCCGCGCCGACTGGGACCCGAAGCCCGGGAACGTCGCCGCGCTCGCCGCCGAACTCAACATCGGCACCGACGCGATGGTCTTCGTCGACGACAACCCGGCCGAGCGCGGCCTCATGGAGGCCCAGCGCCCCGAGGTCGCGGTCGTCGCCCTGCCGGACGACCCCGCGGGGTACGCCTCCGCCGTCGCCCGCGCCGGTCTGTTCAACCAGTTCGCCCTCACCGAAGAGGACCGCGTCCGGGGCGAGCTCTACCGGGCCCGCGGCCGGCGCGACGAACTGCGGCAGACCGCCGTCAGCGTCGAGGACTACCTCCGGGAGCTGGCCACCGAGATCACCGTCGAGGAGTACGGGACGCTCAACGGCGCCCGCATCACCCAGCTCTTCGGCAAGACCAACCAGTTCAACCTGACCGGCATCCGCTACGGCGCCGACGACGTCGCCCGGCGCGTCGAGACCGGACAGGCCGCCTTCTTCGGCGTCCGGGCCACCGACGCCTTCGGCGACAACGGCCTGGTGGGCGCCCTGGCCCTCGTACGGGAGACCGGCGGCCCGGAGACCGACGGCGACTGGACGATCGAGAACTTCGTCCTGTCCTGCCGGGTCTTCTCCCGCTCCATCGAGCAGGCCGTCGTCGGCCTGGTACTGCGCGCCGCACGCGACGCCGGGGCACCCGGCGTCCGCGGCCGGCACGTGCCCACGGCCAAGAACGGCCGCTTCGCGGACTTCTACCCCTCCCTCGGATTCACCGGGCAGGACGGCGACTTCCGCCACGACCTCACTCAACTCGCCGAACTGCCCGACTGGGTGGCGGTCGGCACCGGCGAAGGGACGTTCCATGCCTCCTGAGGCGCACACCGACGAAGCCCCGGTCCACGAGGACGCCGCCGTGGCGACCGTCGTCGAGGCCGTCGCGCAGCTGCTCGACGTCGACGAGGACACCCTCGTCCTCGACGCCCCGCTCCAGGCCATCGACGGCTGGGACTCGGTCAACCAGCTGCGGATCCTCGTCTTCCTGGAGCGCGAGGTCGGCGCCCCCCTCGACTACGACCGGTTCACCGCCGCCGAGATCCTCGGCGACCTGGCGTCCCTCGTCGCCGACACCGAGGCCGCCGCCGGAGCCCGGACATGAGCGCGGTCACCTCGCCGCTGCCCGCCGCCCGCAAGCAGACGTACGTCTTCCTCGAAGACGCCCGGCGCACCTCCCACGTCTATCTGATGACCGAGGTCGACGCCACCGCGCTGCGTGCCGCCCGGACCCGCGCCGCCACCCCGGTCAGCTACGTCAGCTACGTCGTCAAGGCGACCGCCGACGTCCTCGCCGACTACCCGGACGCCCGCGCCGTCCTCCTCGGCGGCCGCTCGCCGAAGCTGACCACCTCGCCCGAGGTGCACGCCAAGGTGCTCTTCGACAAGACCGTCGAGGGCCAGCGCTGCGTCGTCTCCGGCATCGTGCGGGACGTCCAGGCCCTCGACGTCACCGCCGTCCAGTCCGCCATCGACCACTACAAGACGGCGGACGTCGACGACCAGGGCCCCTTCGCGAACATCAAGCGCCTCCAGCGGCTGCCGCTGCCGGCCTTCCGCGCCGTCTACCGGACCATGATGCGCAACCCGGTGCGCCGGGCCGCCCTCCAGGGCACCTTCGCCGTGACCTCCATCGGCCACGAGCAGGTCGGCGCGATCCTGCCGCTCATCACCGGAACGCTCGGCCTCGGCGTCGGCCACATCGCCGACGCCCCCGTGGTGCGCGACGGCGCCGTCGCCGTCGCCCCCGTCTTCACCCTCTCGCTCGTCTTCGACCACCGCGTACTCGACGGCGCGATGGCCGCCGAAATCCTCGCGGGCATCAAGAACCGCCTGGACAACTGGGAGTTGGCATGACCGAATCCGACCGCCGGGACAGCTCCGCCGGAATACCGGACGAGACCGACGTACTGATCGTCGGAGGAGGCCCGGCCGGCTCCCTGCTCGCCTGCCTCCTCGCCCGCCGCGGCATCCGCACCGTCCTCGTGGAGAAGCAGACCAGCCTGGAGCGCAGCTTCCGCGGCGAGACCATCGCCGCACCGTCGGTGGCCTCGCTCAACCAGCTGGGCTTCGGCCCCGCCCTGCGCGAGCACGGCTTCCTGGAGACCACCGCCGTCACCACGATCGCCGAGCAGCGCCCCGTGCTGCGCGTCGACTACTCCAAGTTCGCCGGCCTGCCGCTCCCCATCGACATCCCGCAGCCCGCGCTCATCCGCATCTTCAACCGGCACACCGCCGAGCTGCCCGGCCACACCTACCTCTCCGGCTGGTCCTTCGCCTCCCTCGTCGAGGAGGCCGGAACCGTCCGCGGCGCCGTCCTCACCCGGCGCGGCGAGAAGGTCACCGTACGGTCCCGGATCGTGATCGGCGCCGACGGGCGCTTCTCCAAGGTCCGCAAGGCCTCCGGCCTCGTCGCCGACGTCCAGCCCATGGCCCGCGACTTCCTCTCCTTCCTGGTGCCCCGCCCGCCGGAGTGGGGCAGCGAGGCCCAGCTCGTCATCGAGGGCGACCGCCACCTGGTCGTCCTGCCGACCTTCCCCGACTCCCTGCGCATCGGGCACAACCTGCCCAAGCGCGGCCTCGGGGACCTGCGGGCCGCCGGCTTCGACGCGTTCAAGCGCGGCATCATGGCGATCTCCCCGCAGCTCGCCCCGCTCGTCGACGAGCACCTGCACACCTGGGACGACACCGGCTTCCTGGAGATCTTCACCGCCGAGCTGGAGGAGTGGGCCCGCGACGGCCTCCTGCTCATCGGCGACGCCTCGCACACCGCGACGCCCATCCTCGGCCAGGGCGTCAACCTCGCGATGCAGGACGCCATCACGATCGTCCCGGTGATCGCCGCGTCCCTCGCCAAGGGCGGGCAGGACCGGGTCGTCACCAAGGCCGAGCTCGCCGACTTCGTCGCCAGGCGTCGCGCCCACAAGGTCCACGTCACCGGTTTCCAGCGGATGCAGGAGGGCCTCCTCGCCATCGGCGACCCGCGCGGCATCAAGCTGCGCCGCCTCCGCTTCCGCGTCCTCAACTCGCTCCCCGGCAAGTACCGGATCTTCAACAAGGTCATCAACGCCCGGCACGACATCGACCCCGTCGACCTGGCCGCCGCCCGGAACGCCCCGGCGCCCGCGCCCGCGTCCGCCGCCTCCGCCACCGGCCCGATCCTGCACGAGGTGAGCCGTGACTGACCTGCCGCAGAACGACAAGACCGCCGACGCCCACGGCGACCCCGCGCGGGACATCGCGATCGTCGGCATGGCCGGCCGGTTCCCCGGCGCCCCCGACGTGGACCGCTACTGGCAGCTCCTGACGGCGGGGGAGGAGGCGGTACGCCCCGTACCGCCCGAGCGCTGGGACACCTCCGCCCAGCTCGACCCCGTCAAGAAGATCCCCGGCATCGCCGGACTCGTCGACGGCGTCGACGAGTTCGACCCCGGCTTCTTCGGCATCTCCCCCCGCGAGGCCGAGGAGCTCGACCCGCAGCAGCGCCTCATGCTGGAGGTCGGCTGGCAGACCCTGGAGGACGCGGGCATCCCCGCCTCCCGGGTCCGCGGCACCCGTACCGGCGTCTACGTCGGCGCCCTCTGGCACGACTACGAGCTGGCCCGCAAGGAGCGCGGGGTCCAGACGACCCAGCACAGCGCCGTCGGCAACGGCCTCGACATCGTCGCCGCCCGCCTCTCGTACTTCCTCGGCCTGAGCGGCCCCAGCCTCGTCGTCCAGACGGGCTGCTCCTCCGGCCTCGTCGCCCTGGACCTCGCCGTCGCCGCCCTGCGCTCCGGCGACCTCGAAGGCGCCTTCGTCGGCGGCGTCAACCTGATCCTGACGCCCGACAACTCCATCGGCCTCACCCACTTCGGCGGCCTCTCGCCGGACGGCCACTGCCGGGCGTTCTCCGCCCAGGCCAACGGCTTCGTCCGCGGCGAGGGCGCCATCAGCCTCTACCTCAAGCGGCTCGACACCGCCCTCGCGGACGGCGACCGGATCCACGGCGTCATCGTCAACAGCGCCGTCAACAACGACGGTGGCGGCCACAGCCTCGTCTCCCCGAACGTCGAGGCCCAGACCGAACTGCTCCGCCGGGTCTACGCCGACGCCGGCGTCCACCCCGACCGCCTCCGCTACGTCGAGGCGCACGGCACCGGCACCCTGCGCGGCGACCCGATCGAGGCCGAGGCCCTCGGCACCGCGCTCGGCACCGCGCGCGGCGCCGAGGCAGGCCCCCTCCTCATCGGCTCCGCCAAGTCGAACATCGGCCACCTGGAGGCGGCGGCCGGGCTCGCGGGCATCGTCAAGACCGTCCTCGCCCTCAAGCACCGCACGATCCCGCGCACCCTCCACGCCGAGGAGCTCAACCCGAACATCCCCTTCGGCGAGCTGAACCTCGCGGTCGCCAACGAGCCAGCCGAACTCCCCGCCGACGGCACCTGGTTCGCCGGCGTCAACTCCTTCGGCTGGGGCGGCACCAACGCCCACGTGGTGCTCCGCACACCCCCGGCCCAGGAGGCCCCGGCCGCCGTCGCCCCCGGCCCGCTGCTGCTTCCCCTGACCGGACACAGCGACGCCGCCCTGCGGCAGCGCGCCGCCGACCTCCTCGACGTCCTGTCCGAGGACGTCACCACGCCCGAGGCCGTCCGCCTCGTCGCGACCCTCGGCCGGGAGCGCGACCACTTCGCCGCCCGCACGGCCGTCGTCGCCGAGGACCCCGCAGAACTCCGCGACAGGCTCAGGAAGTTCACCGAGGAGCCGGAGGCCGAACTCCCCGGCACCTTCACCGGGCGCGCCAAGGAACGCGGCAAGGTCGCCTTCGTCCTGCCCGGCCAGGGCTCCCAGTGGGCCGGCATGGGCCAGGACCTGTACGCGCGGTCGCCGGTCTTCGCCGCGACCGTACGCCGCTGCGCGGAGGCCCTGCGCCCGTACATCTCCTGGGACCTGGAGGCCGTCCTCTCCGGCGCCGCCGGCGACGACTGGCTCGACCACAACGACCAGGTCCAGCCCACCCTCTGGGCGATGTCCATCGGCATCGCCGAACTGTGGCGGGCCGCCGGCGTCGAACCCGACGTCGTCGTCGGCCACAGCCAGGGCGAGGTGACCGCCGCCACCATCGCGGGCCACCTGTCGTACGAGGACGGGGCACGGATCATCGCCGTGCGCAGCGCGCTCGCCAAGCGCACCGCGGGCCGCGGCCGGATGCTCGCCGTCGACCTCGACGTCGAGGGCGCCCTCAAGGCCCTCGACGGCTTCGAGGACACCGTCTCGCTCGCCGTCAACAACGGACCCTCGTCCTGCGTGCTCTCCGGCGACACCGACTCCGTCCTCATGCTCCGCGAACTCCTGGAGGCCGACGGCACCTTCTGCCGCCTGGTCAACGTGGACTACGCCTCCCACTGCCACCACATGGACGAGCTCACCGACGAGCTGATCGAGACCCTCGCGCCGATCCGCCCCCGGCGCGGCGCCGTCCCCCTCATGTCCACCGTCGTCGGCCGCGAGCTCGACGGCGACTCCCTCGACCCCGCCTACTGGGCGGCCAACCTGCGGCAGCCGGTGCTCTTCGCCGACGCCATGGGCAAGCTCCTCGACGCCGGCGTCACCCACGTCGTCGAGATCAGCCCCCACCCGGTGCTCTCCCCGGCCGTCGAGCAGCTCGCCGCCACCCGGCAGGAGCCGGTCGCCGTCCTCGGCAGCCTCCGCCGCCAGGAGGGCTCCCTCGGCGACTTCACCCAGGCCCTCGCCCGCGCGTACGTCCAGGGCCTGGCCCCCTTCGGCGCGCTGCCCGCCCGGGCGGGCGCGCCCGTGCCCGCCTACCCCTGGCAGCGCTCCCGCTTCTGGCTGCCGGACGCCGTGCGCCGCACCGCGGGACCCGGCGGGCTCGCCTTCGAGTTCGCGCCGGCCACCACCGAGCAGGACGTCCACGAGGGCCGCACCGAGCTGTCCCTGAACGACCTGCCCTGGCTGCGCGACCACCAGGTGTACGACGCCGTCGTGCTGCCCGGCGCCGCCATGCTGGCGCTCGCCGTCGCCGCCGCCCGGGCCCGTACCGGCGAGAACCCCGGCGCCCTGCACACCGTCCGGTTCCGCAGCGACCTCACCCTCACCGACGAGCCGGTCCGTCTCGGCGCCGTCTGGCGCGAGGACGGCGCCGCGTCCGCGGGCTTCACGCTCGCCTCGCTCGCCCCCGGCGCCGACGGCTGGACCCGGCACGCCACCGCCCGCGTCGGCGGCGACACCGACCCCGACCTGCCCGCCTTCCCCGGCACACCGGCGGACGCCCGGGACGTCGAGCCGGACGCCTTCTACGCGGCCTGCGGCGAGCGGGGCCTCAACTACGGGCCCGCCTTCCAGGGCCTGCGCACACTGACAGTCGCCGACCGCGAGGCGCTCGCCGAGGTACGGCTGCCGGACCGCTGCCTCGCCGGGGTCCGCCCGGGCGAGCTGCACCCCGCCCTGTGGGACGCGGCGCTCCAGGTCACCCTGGCCCTGCTGCCCGGCGACGCCACCGTCGTCCCCACCGCCGTCCGGCGCGTCGACTACGCCCTGCCGCGCGACGCGCAGGTCTCCACGCTCCTGGCGCACGCCGTCCGCAACGACGACGACACCTTCGACCTGGTCTGCTACGACGAGGACACCCGGCCGCTGCTCCGGATGGCCGGCCTCGCCTTCCAGACCATCGAGACGGCCACCGCCGAGGGCGTCGACCCGGCACGCCTGCACCGCTTCGCCTTCCGGCCCGCCGAGGACGCCCCCGCGGCGCCCGGCGCCGCCGACCGCGCACCCGGGCACTGGGTCGTCTGCGACGCCTCGGGCGGAGGCGGCCCGCTCGCGGCCGCGCTCACCGCCGCGGGCGCCAGCGTCGACATCCTCAAGGCCGACACCGCCGACGCCGCAGGTCTCGCCGCCGCCCTGCGCGACAGCGACCGCGCCACCGGCCTCGTCTTCCTCGCACCCGGCGCCGACCGGGGCCTGGACGCCCAGCGCGCCGGGCTGCTCACCCTCGCCGCGACCGTCAAGGCCGTCACCGCGCAGCCCGTGCCGCCGCGGACGTTCGTCGTCACCGACGGCGCCCAGTCCGTACCGGAGGACACGGCACCCGACCCCGGGGCCGCCCTCTACTGGGGCTTCGGCCGCGTCCTGCGCCGCGAGCACCCCGAACTCGCCGCCACCCTCCTCGACGTCCGCACCACCGCCGACGACTGGGCCGGGGAGTGCGCCCGGCAGCTGCTCGTCGCCGACGCGGAGGACCAGGTCGTCCTGCGCGGCACCGACCGCCACGTCGGCCGGGTCGTACGCGGAGAGGAGACGGCGGACACCGAGGGCACGGTCACCGCCCCCTGGGCCGGACCCGCCCAGCCCTTCCGGCTGAGCCCCGACGGCACCGGACTCTGGGAGGGCCTCGCCTTCCGCCCGTACGCCAGGACGGCGCCCGCCGCCGGACAGGTCGAGGTCGAGGTCACCGCCGCCGCCCTCAACTTCATCGACGTGATGAAGGCGATGGGCACCTACCCCGACACCTCCGCCGGAGCGGGCCTCATCGGCGGCGAATGCGCCGGCGTGGTCGCCGCCGTCGGCCCCGGCGTCACCGGCCTCGCCGTCGGCGACCGGGTCGTCGCCTGCGGCTTCGGCGCCGTCGCCTCCCACCTGACCGTGCCCGCCGGACACGTCAGGCCCGTCCCCGCGGCCCTGACCGACGCCGAGGCGGCCGGACTCCCGCTCGTCACCGCCACCGCCTGGTACGCGCTCGCCGAGCAGGCCGGTCTGGAGGCCGGCGAGACCGTACTGATCCACTCGGCGGCCGGCGGCCTCGGCCTCGCCGCCGTGGGCGTCGCGAAGGCCCTCGGCGCCACCGTCATCGCCACCGCCGGCACCGAGTCCAAGCGGGCCGGACTGCGCGCCCTCGGCATCGACCACGTCTTCGACTCCCGGGACCTGTCCTGGGCCGAGGACGTCGCCTGGGTCACCGGCGGCCGGGGCGTGGACGTCGTCCTCAACTCGCTCTCCGGCGCCGCGATCGACCTCGGTCTCGCCGCCCTCGCCGAGGACGGCCGCTTCGTCGAGGTCGGCAAGCGGGACATCTACGCCTCCCGCACCATCAGCCTCCGCGACTTCGCCAAGGGCATCAGCTTCGCCGCCGTCGACGTCGCCGGGCTCATCACCCGCCGCCCGGAGCGCTTCGCCCGGCTCCTGGACGCCGTGTGGCAGAAGGTCACCGACGGCACCCTGCCGCCGCTGCCCGTCACCCCGTACGCCTTCGACAAGGCCGCCGAGGTGCTCCGCACCATGGCGCGCGGCGAGCACACCGGCAAGCTGGTCCTCACCGAGCCCGGCCGGGTCACCGCCGTCGTACCGGAACCGCTTCCCGGCGGGCGGCTGCGCCCCGACGCGAGCTACCTCCTCAGCGGCGGTCTCGGCGCGCTCGGCCTCTCCCTGGCCGAACACCTCGTGGACCACGGCGCCCGCAGCCTCGTCCTCCTCGGCCGCTCCGCACCCGGCGACGCGGCCCTGGCACGCATCGGGGCGCTGCGGGAGCGCGGCGCGACCGTCACCACCTTCCCGGTGGACGTCGCCGACCGGGAAGGCCTCGCCGCCGTCCTCGACCGCGTACGGGCCGAACTCCCGCCGCTACGAGGCGTCTTCCACGCCGCCGGCGTCCTCGACGACGCGGTCGTCGCCAACCTCACCGGCGCCCAGCTCGACACGGTCCTCGCCCCCAAGGTGGACGGCGCCCGGCATCTCGACGCCCTCACCGAGGACGACCCGCTCGACCTGTTCGTGCTCTTCTCCTCGGTCGCCGGCCTCGTCGGCAACCCCGGACAGGCCGGATACGCGGCCGGCAACGTCTACATGGACGCCCTCGCCCAGGCCAGACGGCACCGCGGCAGGCCCGCGCTCGCCGTCCAATGGGGCCCGTTCGCCGACATCGGCCTCGCCGCCGACGAGGCGATCCGCGGCGAACGCCTCGCCGACCACGGCATGACCGGCTTCACGGCCGCCGAGGGCTGGCAGGCGCTGTTCCACCTCCTGGACGCACCGGGGCAGGTCGTGTCGTACGTCCCGCTGGACGCCCGGCACTGGTTCGACGCGTACCCGGAGACGGCCGCACAGCCCAGCTGGCGCGCCATCGCCGAGCTCGCCAAGGACGGTGCCACCACCGGCGGCGGCGCCGAGGAGTTCCTCGGCCGGCTGCGCGGCTCCTCCGACACGGAACGACCCGTCCTCGTCGAGGGCAAGATCCGTGAACTCGCGGGCCGTGTACTGCGGCTCGAGGCGGGCTCCATCGACCGTGAAGCTCCTTTCAAGTCACTTGGGTTGGACTCACTGATGAGCCTGGAGCTGCGCAACCGCCTCGAAATGGCCTTCGGGATGAAGCTGTCGCCCACGCTGCTGTGGACCTACGGCACCACGGCGGCCCTCGCGGGAATGCTCACCGGACGTCTCGGCGGAACCGACGACGCCCACCCGTAGAGCCCGTCCCGTGGACGGGTGGAGCTCCGCCCGGCTCCTTGAAACCAGTCAGTACGACATGCCGACCGCGAGGGACCTTCTTGTGACGACGCAACCGACCCATGAGGAATCGGCAGACCGGAAGACCGGTGCCGGGCGAAGCACCACCACCCCGCTCAGCCGCGCGATGGACACCATCAAGCGGCTGCGCGGAGAGCTCGAAGAGGCCCGTTCCGGGCAGAGCGGACCGCTCGCCGTCGTCGGCGTCGGACTCCGCCTGCCCGGCGGCATCGTCGACCTCGACGGCTACTGGACCGCGCTGTCCGAGGGCCGCGACCTGGTCGCCCCGATGCCCGAGGACCGCAAGGGCCCGTTCGCCGCGGAGTGGGACACCCTCCCGCGCCGGGGCGGCTACCTCGACGAGGTACTGGAGTTCGACGCCGGATTCTTCGGCATCAGCCCCCGCGAGGCCCGCAGCCTCGACCCCCAGCACCGCCTGCTCCTCGAAGTGGCCTGGGAGGCTCTGGAGGACGCGGCCTTCGCGCCGGAGTACCTCTCCGGCCTCCGGACCGGCCTGTACGTCGGCGTCACCGGCCAGGACTACCGCGACTGGCAGCCCGCCGGCCAGGAGGACGCCTACTGGCTCACCGGCAACGGCCACTGCTTCGCCGCCGGCCGGATCGCCTACACCATGGGCCTGATGGGCCCGGCCGTCGCCGTCGACACCGCCTGCTCGTCCTCGCTCACCGCCGTCCACCTGGCGGGGCAGGCGCTGCGCCGCGACGAGTGCGACGTCGCCATCGCCGCCGGCGTCAACCTGATCCTGTCGCCCCGCTCCACCCGCCTCATCCAGCAGACCAACTCCCTCTCCCCGGACGGTCTCTGCAAGACCTTCGACGCCCGCGCCAACGGCTTCACCCGCGGCGAGGGCTGCGGGGTCGTCGTCCTCAAGCGGCTCTCCGAGGCCCTGCGCGACGGCGACCGGGTGCACGCCGTGATCCGCGGCAGCGCCGTCAACCAGGACGGCCGCTCCTCCGGCTTCACCGCCCCCAACGTCCGCGCCCAGATCAGCCTCATCAAGGCCGCGCTCGACGACGCGGGCCTGACGCCCGCCGCGATCGGCGCCCTGGAGGCCCACGGCACCGGCACCGCGCTCGGCGACCCGATCGAGGTCGAGGCGATCGTCGAGGCGCTCGGCCGCCGCGACGGCGGCGCCCCGCTGCGCATCGGCTCCGTCAAGACGAGCATCGGCCACCTGGAGGCCGCCTCCGGCATCGCCGGCCTCATCAGGGGCGTCGCGTCCGTCAAGCGGCGCGCGGTCCCGCCCGTCGTCCACCTGGACACCCTGAACCCCCGCATCGACATCGCGGACACCGGCATCGAGTTCCCCCGCGCCGAGACCCCGTGGACCGGCGAGGACGGCGCGGGCGAATGCCTCGGCATCAGCTCCTTCGGCATGAGCGGCACCAACGCCCACGTGGTCCTCGGCCCGCTCACCGCCGACGAGCTCGGGCCCCCCGCGACCGGAGCCGCGCCCGTCACCGGCTTCGAGATCACCGCCCGCAGCGAGGACGCCCTGCGCGCCTGGGCCGGCCGGCTCGCCGACCGCGTCGCCGCACTACCGGAGGACGCCTACCCGGCGTTCGCGTACACCGTCACCGAGGGCCGCGCCCGCCACACCGTCCGCGCCGCGATCACCGCCGGGGACCCGGCCGCCGCCGCGAGCGCCCTGCGCGCCCTCGCCGACGGCACCGCCTCGGACGCCGTACAGCTCGACGGCACCACGACGCCGGAGACCGCCGCCGCCGGTGCGCCCGCGCTCCCGCGCCGGGTCGCCGACCTGCCGGCCTACCCGTGGGAGCGGGTCCGGTACGCGCCGGAAGCCGTTCCTTCAGCCGTCGCCCCCGACACCGTGGAACCCGCCGCGGAACCCCTCCCCGCGCTCGCCGTCGAGTGGATCCCGTACATCCCGGCCGCGACCGCCCCCGACACCCCGCTGGTCGTGGCCGGCGACGACGGCGCCGCCGTCGCCCTCCTCGCCGACGCGGCCCGCGCCGCGGGCCGTACCGTCACCGTCCTCGACACCCTCCCCGCCACCACGGAGGAGTGGGCCCAGGCCCGGAACGGCCTGCCCGGCGACCTGCTCCTCGCGCTCGCCGCGGCCCCGCTGCCCGACGCGCTCGACGCCGCCGCGCCCACCGCGCACGCCGCGGCCCTCTGCGCCGCCGCGACCACCGCCGTCCGTGCCGCCGGCACCGGCCGGGTCCACCTCGTCACCGCCGGCGTCCGCCAGGTGACCGGCTCCGATCCGGTCGCCGCCGCCGACCACGGCGTCCTGCACGGCCTCGCGCCGGTCCTCGCCCTGGAGTTCCCCGCCACCTGGGGCGGCATCCTCGACCTGCCGGCCGTCCCGACCGCGGCCGACGCCACGGCCGCCCTCGCGGCGCTCGCCGACGGCTCCGCCGAGGACCTGATCGCCGTCCGCGCCGGCGCCGCCCACACCGCGCGCCTGCGGCCCGCCGCCGAGCCGCTGCGCCCGCTGCCCGTACGCCCCGACGCCACGTACCTCCTCACCGGCGGACTCGGCGCCATCGGCACCGGACTCGTCCGCGACCTCGCCGCCCGCGGCGCCCGGCACCTCGTCCTCCTCGGCCGCCGGCCGCAGGACGAACTGCCGGAAGAAGCCCGCCGGTTGCTCGCCGAACTCGCGACGGACGGCGTCCACGCCGTCTACGCCTCCGCCGACACCGGCCACGCCGCCGCCCTCACCGCGGCCCTCGCCGTCCTCGACGGCATGCCGCCCGTCCGCGGAGTGGTGCACGCCGCCGGGAGCATCGACCGGCTGCCGCTCGCCGAGGCCGACGCGGACACCTTCGCCACCGCCCTCGCCGGCAAGTTCACCGGCGCCGCCTGGCTGCGCCTTCTCGCCGCCGACTGGCCCCTCGACTTCCTCGTCCACCTCTCCTCCGTCTCGGCGGTCTGGGGCACCGACGGCTACGGCGCCTACGCCGCGGCCAACGGCGGACTCGACGCGGTCGCCGCGCTCTGCGCCGCCGAGGGCGTCCCGGCGACCAGCGTCGCCTTCGGGCCCTGGGACCTCGACGGCATGGCGAGCCCCGAGGCCCGCGCGCTCCTCGCCCGGATGGGCGTCAGCCCCGTCGCCCCCGCCGAGGGCTTCGCCGGACTCGCCGGACACGGCACGGGCGCGCACACGGTCGCCTGCCGCCTGGACGCCGAGCGGTTCCGCACGGTCATGAACTCCGTACGAGCCCGGCCCCTGTTCGACGGCCTCACCGGGGCGGACACGCCCACCGGCGCCCCGACCCCGCCCCCCGCCGAGTCCCCGGCCACCGCCTTCGCCCGGGAACTCGCCGAGGCACCGGAGCACCGCCGCCCCACCCTCGTCACCCGCCGCACCCGCGAGGTCCTCGCCGGGATCCTCGGCCACGACGACCCGGCCGCCCTGCCCGAGACCACCGGCTTCCTCGACCTCGGCCTCGACTCGATCATGGCCGTGGACGCGGCGGCCGCGCTCACCGAGACCCTCGGCGTCGACGTCGGCATCGGCGACGTCTTCGGCCACCCGACCGTCGAGCGGCTCTCCGCCGAACTGACCGGCCGCCTCGACGGCCGCGCCACGGCCCCCGCACCGCGCAAGGCCCCGGCGGCCCGCCCCGTACCGGCCGCGGCGCCGTCCGCACCGGTCACGCCGGTCGAGCCCGCAGACCAGGAACCCATCGCCATCGTCGGCATGGCCGGCCGCTTCCCCGGCGCCGACTCCGTCGAGGAGTTCTGGTCCCTGCTCGACGAGGGCCGCGACGGCGTCGGACCCGTCCCCGCCGACCGCTGGGACACCGGCACCCTCCACGACCCGGCCGGTGCCCGCCCCGGCTCCATCTCCACCGACCAGGGCGGCTTCCTCCGCGACATCCGCCGCTTCGACGCCGCGTTCTTCGACATCCCGGCCCGCGAGGCCGAGAGCCTCGACCCGCAGCAGCGCCTCCTCCTCGAAGCCGCCTGGCACGCCCTGGAGGACGCGGGCACCGACCCGAAGTCCCTCGCCGGCAGCCGCACCGGAGTCTTCGTCGGCATCTCCAACTCCGACTACGCCCGCGTCCTGGAGAGCGGCGGCCTCGAACCCCTCGACGCCTACTTCGCGACCGGCACCGCGCTGAACGCCGCCGCCGGACGCCTCTCCTACTACCTCGGCGCCCAGGGCCCCGCCCTCGCCGTCGACACCGCCTGCTCGTCCTCCCTCGTCGCCCTGCACCTCGCGGTCCGCTCCCTGCGCTCCGGCGAGACCGACCGGGCCCTCACCGGCGGCGTCAACGTCATCGCCGCACCCTCCTGCTCGGTCGCCGTCAGTCGCGCCCACATGCTCGCCCCCGACGGACGCTGCAAGACCTTCGACGCCTCCGCCGACGGCTTCGTCCGCGCCGAGGGCTGCGGAGTCCTCGTCCTGCGCCGCCTCTCCGACGCCCTGCGCGACGGCGAGCAGGTCCTCGCCGTCATCCACGGCAGCGCCGTCAACCAGGACGGGGCCTCCTCCGGCTTCACCGCCCCCAACGGCACCGCGCAGCGCCAGGTCATCCGGGCCGCGCTCGCCGACGCCGGCGTCGACGGCGCCGAGATCGGCTACCTGGAGGCCCACGGCACCGGTACCTCGCTCGGCGACCCGATCGAACTCGAAGCCGCCTGGGACGTGTTCGGTCCCGGCCGCCGCCCCGGCGAGCCGCTGCTCATCGGCTCGGTCAAGAGCAACATCGGCCACTGCGAGTCCGCCTCCGGCATGGCCTCCGTCTTCAAGACGGTCCTCGCCCTGCGCAACGGCCGCATCCCCGGCGACCTGCACTTCGAGAACCCCAACCCGCACGTGCCGTGGCGCGACATGAACGTCCGCGTCGTCGACTCCCGCGCCACCTGGGCCCGCAGCGACGTCCCGCGCCTCGCCGGCGTCTCCGGCTTCGGCTTCTCCGGCACGAACGCCCACGTCGTCCTCGGCGAGGCACCCGCCGCGGGCACGGTGGAACCGCCGCGCGACTCCGCCGACGGACTCCTCCTGCCCCTCTCCGCCCCCGACGCGGCCGGCCTCGACCGGCTCACCGAGCAGTGGCGGAAGACCCTGGAGGAGACCCCCGAGGAGGCGCTCGCCCAGCTCACGGCCACGGCCGGCGCCGGCAGGGCCCATCTCCCCGTACGCCGCGCCGTGTTCGGCCGCGACCGCGAGCAGCTGCTTGCCGCGCTCGCCTCGGCGACCCCGGCCACCGGCCCCGTCAAGGCGCCCAGGGTGGCGTTCCTCTTCTCCGGCCAAGGCGCCCAGTACTTCGGCATGGGACGCGAACTGTACGAGACGGAGCCGGTGTTCAGCGCGGTCTTCGACGCCTGCGACCGGGCCCTCGCCCCGCACCTCGGCGACTCGCTCCTCAACCTCGTCTTCTACGGCGACGACCCGAACGTCGTCAACCAGACCCGGATCACCCAGCCCGCCCTCGTCGCCCTGGAGCTGTCGCTCGCCGCGCTCTGGGAGTCCTGGGGCGTGCGCGCCGTGGCCGTCATGGGCCACAGCGTCGGCGAGATCGCCGCGGCCGTCCACGCCGGGGTGATGAGCCTCGACGACGGCATGACGCTGATCGCCCACCGCGCCCGGCTCATGCAGTCCACCCAGCCCGGTGGGATGCTGTCCGTCCCGGAGGACCCGGAGACCGTCGCCGCCTGGGCCGCCGAGGCCGGAGTCGACGTCGCCGCCGTCAACGGACCTCAGTCGGTCGTCGTGGCCGGCCCCTCCGACCGGCTCGACGCGCTCGCCGAACGCCTCCGTAACCAGGGCGTCCGGTGCAAGCCGCTGACCGTCTCGCACGCCTTCCACTCCCGGCTGATGGACCCGGTCCTCGACGAGTTCCGACAGGCCCTCGCCGGACTGGAGTTCGGCGCGCCGAAGCTCCCCGTCATCGCCAACGTCACCGGCACCGAGGCCGGGCCCGACACCTTCACCCCCGCCTACTTCGCCGACCACATCCGCCGGCCCGTCCGGTTCGTCGAAGGCGCCCGCGCGCTGAGCTCCCTCGACGTGGACGTGCTCCTGGAGGTCGGCCCCGACCGCACCCTCGTCAACCTCGTCCGGGCCGCCGGACTCACCCCCGACGGCGGCTCCACGCCCTCGCTGCGCCGCGGCGGCCAGGACCGCGCCGTCCTGCTGGGCGCGGCCAAGACGCTCTACGAGCGCGGCCAGAGCCTCGACTGGGCGAAGATCACGGGGACCCGCACCGACCGGTCCGCCGCCCCCCGCTACCCGTTCGCGGACACGTCGTACTGGACCACGGCCGGCACCGGCACCGGCACCCACTCCGCGACGGTCGCGGCTTCCTCGGCCTCCCCGGCTCTCCGGGCCGGCGCGGGCCGCCACTGGGGCGCCGAACTCCGCTCGCCCGGCCTCGCCGGCCGCGCCTTCTCCTTCGCGCGCAGCTCCGGCTTCCCCGCGTACCTCACCGACCACCGCCTCTACGGCACGGTCGTCACCCCGGCCGCGTCCCACCTCGCCACGGTCCTCTCCGCCCTCGGCCACGACGGCAGCCCCGTCGTCGTCCGCGACCTGATCTGCCCGCGGGCCCTGGTCATCAAGGACGGCGAGGAGTACGAGGCGCAGATCGTCGTCGACCGGCCCACCGCCGACGGCGCCGCCGAACTCTCCGTACAGAGCCTCCTCGACCCCGAGCGCGGCGTCTGGCAGAAGCACATCGGCGGCCGGTACTCGAACCGCCCGGAGGCCCACCGGCCGCCCGCCGAGAGCCGTACCGCGTTCATCGACTCCAGCGACCGGCACCTGACCCGGACCGAGTTCTACGACTACTTCCGGGAGCTCGGCTACACCCTCGGCCCGTCCTTCCAGTGGATCGACGAGGTGTGGATCCGGGGCGACGAGGCCCTCGTCCGCTACACGATGCCCGAACTGCCCGACGACCCGGCCGGATACGAGCTGTACCCGGGCCTCATCGACTCCTGCTTCCAGAGCATCGCCGTCTTCCTCGTCGACGACGGAGCCGTCGAGGCGCCCTCGCTCGCCATCCCGTTCGCCGCCAAGGAGCTCTCCTTCCACGGCCGTCCGCTCGCCGAGGGCGGCGAGCTGTGGGGCCGGGTGCGCGTCCTGCGCGCCGAGCCCCTGCCGAACGACCGGCTGCGCGTCGAGACCGCCGACCTCCACCTGTACGCCAGGGACGCGGCCACCGGCGCCGAGCACAGCGTCTTCACCGCCGACGAGTTCCGCATCCGGCACGCCTCCCGGGCCGTCCTGGAGGCCAGCCTCCGCGGCGACGGCCTCGTCCACACCGTGGAGTGGGCGCCGCTCCCCGAGACCCCGGCGGCCGGCGGAAAGCTCGGCGTCCTGGTCCTCGCGGCCGATGCCGCCGAGGCCGGTGTCCCCGAGCTCGTCTCCGCGCTGACCGCCGCCGGACACCGGGCCTCCGTCCACACCGGCGACCTGCCCGCCCACCCCGACGCCGACCTCGTCGTCGACGCCCGCTGGGCCGCCCCCGCCCAGGCCCCCGGCACCGGCGACGCGGGCGACGCCCTGCACGCGGCCCAGACCCTCGCCGCCGACCTGCGCACCCTCCCGCAGACCCTGCCGTACGTCCTGGCCGTCGACGGCTCCGCCGGACGCGCCCCGCTCCGCGAGGCCCTCTTCGGCATGGCGACCGCTCTGGAGGCCGAGCAGGCCGACCGGCGCCTCACCCGGGTCCGGCTCGACGCCGCCCACGCGGCCCGGCCCCTCGCCGAGCTGATCGGCGCGCTGCCCGGGGAGACCCGGCTCGCGCTGACCGACGACGGCGTCCGGGCCGCCCGGCTCGTCAAGGTCGCGGCCGAAGCCGACGGGGACCGTCCCGCCGGCGGCGCCCTCGTCACCGGCGGACTCGGGGCCCTCGGCCTCGCCGTCGCCACCGCCCACGCCGCCCGCGGCGGCGACCGCCTCACCCTGATGGCCAGGTCCGCGCCCGGAGACACCGAACAGGGCGTCATCGACGGACTGCGCGCCTCGGGCGTCCGCGTCACCGTCGTCCGCGGCGACGTCACCGACCCCGCCGACGTGGCCGCCGCCGTCGCGGCCGCCACCGCCGACGGACCGCTCGGCACCGTCTACCACCTGGCCGGCGTCAACGCCGACGCGGCCTTCGGCTCGCTCACCGATGCCTCGTACGAGAAGGTCTTCCACGCCAAGGCACGCGGCGCGGACGTCCTCGCCGAGGCGATCACCGGCCACGACCCGCGGGCCCTGGTGCTGTTCTCCTCGGTCTCGGCCGTGCTCGGCGCCGCCGGACAGGCCAACTACGCCGCGGCCAACGGCTACCTGGACGGACTCGCCGAACGGCTCCGCGCCCGGGGCGTCCCCGCCGTCAGCGTCAACTGGGGCCCCTGGGTCCCGGAGGCGAAGGGCGGCATGGCGGCCGCCGCGGCCGTCGAACGCGCCGCGGGACGGCTCGGCATCCGGGCCCTGTCCGACGCGGACGCGGCCGGGCCGCTCGGCCTCGCCACGGACGCGCCCCTGGCCCGGCTCGTCGTCGTCGGCCTCGACCCCGCCCGGTACGCCGAGCAGAACGCGGGCCACGCCCGCGCCGCGCTCGTCGCCGAACTCACCGGCCCCGCGCCGGCCGCCGAACGCACCGAGGCCGCGGACACCGAACCGGCCGGCTGGATCACCGAGCGGCTGCACGGCACCGACGAGGAGGAGCGCGAGCACGTCCTGCGCGCCGCCGTCCGCTCGCTCGTCGCGCGGATGCTCGGCTCCGACGACGGACTCCCCGCCGACGGCTCGGCCGACGCGGAGGGCTTCTCCGAGCTCGGCCTCGACTCGATCATGGCGATCGACCTGCGGGCCGCCCTCGCCCACGCCATGGGCAAGGACCTGCCGGCCACCGTCGCCATCGACCACCCCAGCGTCCTGTCCATGAGCGAGTTCCTCCTGGCCGAGGACGCCGCCTCGCCGGCCGCCCTCGCCACCACCCCCGCACCGGCGCCGACGCCGGTGTCCGCCCTGGTGCCCAGCACCGCCGACACCCCGCAGGCCGGGCCGTCGTCCGAGGAGCTCGACGAGCTCTCCCTCGACGATCTGCTCCAGGCCGTCCACGACGACCTCTCCCAGGAGCGGTGAGCAGGCGATGAAGGCGATACCGACCCCGATAACCGCGCGAACGACCACGGCGACACACACGAACGCAGGAGCACAGTGATGGCGACCGTCCCCGACACCGCGGCACTGCGACAGGTGATCCAGGACCAGCTGAAGCTGTCCCGTCGCCTCAAGGACCGGGTGGCCGAGCTGGAGGCCCGTACCCACGCCCCCGTGGCCGTGGTCGGCACCGCGATGCGGCTGCCCGGCGGGATCGACACCCCCGACGCGTACCGGACGTTCCTGTACGCGCCCGACCCCGACACCCGGGCCGTCGGCCCGATCCCCGAGGACCGCACCGGCCTGCGGTCCGTCTACCACCCGGAGCGCGGCAAGGAGGGCCACTCCTACGTCGACCGGGCCGGGTTCCTCGACGACATCGCCTCCTTCGACGCGGCGTTCTTCGGGATCTCGCAGCGCGAGGCCGAGACCATGGACCCGCAGCAGCGCCTCCTGCTCGAAGTGGCCTGGGAGGCGCTGGAGCGCGGCGGCATCGCCGCCCGCCGCCAGGACCGGCTGCCGATCGGCGTGTTCGTCGGCGTCATGGCCTCCGAGTACGGCCGCCGGTTCGTCCACGACGGCGACTACAGCCGCATCGACCCCTACCACTCCACCGGCAGCGGCCACTGCTTCGTCGCCGGCCGGATCAGCTACGCGCTCGGCCTCTCCGGCCCGGCGACCAGCGTCGACACCGCCTGCTCCTCCTCGCTGGTGGCGATCCACCAGGCGGTCCGGGCGCTGCGCGGCGGCGAGTGCGACTACGCGCTCGCCGGCGGCGCCAACCTGATCCTCGGCCCCGACCTCATGGTCTCCCTGTGCCAGGGCGAGGCCCTCTCTCCCGGCGGCAGGTCCCGGAGCTTCCTCGCCGACGCCGACGGCTACGGCCGGGGCGAGGGCGTCGGCATGGTCGCCCTGATGCGGCTCGACGACGCCCTCGCGCAGGGCCACCCCGTCCTCGCCGTCGTCCGGGGCAGCGCCGTCAACCACGACGGGGCCTCCTCCGGCTTCACCGTGCCCAGCGGCCCCGCCCAGCAGGAGGTGATCCGCGCGGCCCTCGCCGACGCCCGGGTCGCCCCCGGCTCCGTCGGCTACGTCGAGGCCCACGGCACCGGCACCGCCCTCGGCGACCCCATCGAGGTCGGCGCCCTGGACGCCGTCCTCGGCACCGGCGCGGGGGAGCGGACCGCCCCCGTCGCCCTCGGCAGCGTCAAGGCGCGGATCGGGCACCTGGAGGCCGCGGCCGGCATCGCCGGCGTCCTGAAGCTGGTCCTCATGCTCGGCGACGGGACCGTCCCGGCGGGCGCCCAGCCCGGCGACGGCCGGCTCAACCCCCTCATCCCCTGGGACCGGATCGCGCTCACCGTGCCCCGCGAGGCGGCACCGTGGGCGGGCGGCCCCGAGGACCGCACCGCCGGTATCAGCGCCTTCGGTCTCTCCGGGACCAACGCGCACGCCGTGCTCTCCTCGTACCGCCCGGGGCCCGCCGCCCCCGCCGACGTACCGGCGCACCACCCGGAGCTGCTCACCCTGTCCGCCAAGGACCCCCGGGCGCTCGCCGAACTGTCCGAGCGGGTGCGGGAGGCCCTGACGGGGCTCGACGCCGCGGGCACCGCCTCCCTCTGCCACACCCTGCGCGCCGGCCGCGTCCACTTCGGCCACCGGCTCGCCGTCGTCGGCACCGACGCGGCCGCCCTCGCCGACGCCCTCGCCGCCGGGCAGCCCGCCGACGGCGCGCGCACCGCCGACCGGGTGGTCCTGGACACCGGCACCGACACCGACCTGCTGGAGCGCGCGCTGGCCGAACTGGCCCGCCACTTCCCCGGGTTGGGTGAGGCGACCGGCACCGAGGGCACGCCCGCCACCCGGCTGCGGGCCGTCCTGACGCTGCTCGGCGTCAAGACGACCCTCGCGACCGGCGGCGACACGGCCACCCCGGGCGCCGCCCGGATCACGGCCGGCGATCAGAACCTGCCGCTCACGGGCGAAGCCCCCGAGGACACGCCCCGCCTCCTCGCCGAGGCGCTGGCCGTGCTCTACCGGGGCGGCGCGCCCCTGCGGCTCGACCGCCTCGGCGCGCCCGGCGCGGTGTTCGTCGACGCGCCGACCTACCCGTTCCAGCGCAAGCGGTTCTGGATCGAGGAGGCGGCCCCCGAGCCGGTGCACGCCATGCCGGTCCCGGTCGCCCCCACCCGTACGGCACCGCTCGACCGGGCCGAGATCGGCGCCTATCTCACGACCGAGCTCGCCGCCGTCCTCAAGGCGGACGGGGCGCTCGCCCCCGACGTGCCGTTCTGCGAGGTCGGCGGCGACTCCTTCACCGCGATGCTCCTCACCAAGAGCGTCGAGCAGCAGTACGGGGTGGAACTGCCCACCCTGGACTGCCCGGTGGAGATGCCGGTCGCCGATCTCCTCGCCCACCTCAGCGAGCAGGTCTGCGTCGCCATGGGGGTGGACGCGTGACCGCGGTAAGGAGCCCGTTCCTGCGGCCCCGCCCGGTCGACGAGCCGGCCGTCCGGCTGATCGGCTTCCACCACGCGGGCGGCTCGGCCGCCGTCTACTACCCCTTCGTCCGCCATCTGCCCGCCGACTGGGACCTGCTCCTGCTCGACCTGCCGGGGCGCGGCCGGCGGGCGGCCGGGACCCAACTGGAGGACATGGCCGAGGTGGTGGAGACCGCCGTCGCCGACGTCCTGCCCTGGGCGGACGACGGCGCGCCGCTCGCCCTGTTCGGCCACAGCATGGGCGCGGTGGTGGCCCTGGAGACCGCCCGGGCCCTGGAGGCCCTCGGCCGGTACCCGGTGTGGACCGGGGTGTCGGGGCGGGTCGCGCCCCGGCACCCGGGCGTCGGAGCCGTACCCCTGCACGCGCTCGACGACGCCGCGCTCCTCGACGTGATGCTGGACCTGGGGGGCATGCCCGAACGGGTCACCGAGGCGAGCGACTTCCTCGACCGGTTCCTGCGGACCGTCCGCGCCGACCTGAAGGCCGTGGACAACTACCGCCCCGCACCCGGTCGTTCGCCGATCAGCTCGCCGCTGACGGTGTTCGGCGGCACCCAGGACGCCTGGGCCCCGGCCTCCGCCATGCACCTGTGGCGCCGCGAGACCGGGGCGAGATTCGCCCAGCGGTTCTTCCCCGGCGGCCACTTCTACTTCCTGGACTCCGGCTTCCCGGCCCTGGCGGACCAGGTGGTCGGCCAGATCGAGACCTGCCTCGACCTGGCGGACGACGTACAGGTCGCGTAAGCGCCCACCGCACGGCAGCAGTAGTCGCACCACACCACACACGGATCAGTTCAGATCAGAGGGAGAACACAGATGCGCTGGGACAACCTGTACGTGGCCGGACTCGGGGCCTACCTTCCGGAGCAGGTCGAGACCGCGGCCGAGGCCGTCGCCGCCGGCCGCTACGACGCCGAGGAGGCCACCTCGAACGGCATCCGCGCGGTCCGCGTGGCCCGCGCCGACGAGCCCGGCCCGGTCATGGCCGCCCACGCCGGCCGCCAGGCCGTCGAGCGCGCCGGCCGCCCCCACGAGGAGTACGACATCGTCCTCCACGGCTGCGTCGGCCACCAGGGCCAGGACTTCTGGACCCCGGTCAACTACGTGCAGAACGAGACCGTCGGCGGCACCGGCCTCTCCCTGGAGATCCGGCAGGGCTCCAACGGCGGCCTCGCCGGCCTGGAGATCGCCGCCTCGCACCTCGCGAGCCGCAGCAAGCCCGCCGCCGCCCTCGTCACCACCGGCGACGCCTTCCGGCTGCCGTACTTCGACCGCTGGGGCTCCGACAGCCAGCAGGCGTACGGCGACGGCGCCGGCGCCCTCGTCCTCTCCAACCAGGGCGGCTTCGCCCGCCTCAAGTCCACCGCGACCTACACGGACTCCTCCCTGGAGCCCATCTACCGCGGCACGCAGGGCTGGACCGACGGACCCTTCCTCGACGGCAAGCCCGTCGACCTGCGCACCCGCAAGTCCGACTACCTCCTCAAGGAGGAGGGCGCCTACGACCACGTCATCCAGCAGATGACGAAGAACGCCTCCCAGGTGCTCCAGGAGGCGCTCGACGACGCGGACGCCAAGCTGTCCGACGCCCGCTTCTTCGTCCACGCCAACATCGCGGAGACGATCGCTCAGTTCTCGTTCTACTCGCTGCTCGGCGTGGACCGCGCCACCACCACGTACGACTGGGGCCAGGACTACGGCCACATGGGCGCCGGCGACCAGCTCATCGGCATGAACCACGTGGTGGAGGCCAGGAACCCGCAGCCCGGCGACCTGCTCGTCACCATGGGCGTCGGCGTCGGCTTCATGTGGACCGTCGCCGTCCTGGAGTTCACCGAGTCGCCCCGGTGGTGACGCCCCACCACGAAGCCGCCGGGTCCGGCGGACTCACTGGTCCCAGAGGAACCGCAGCCCCGCGTTGACCAGGAAGATCCCCACGAACGCCGCCGCCCAGCCCTGCCTCCCCGAGGCGGCCAGGGCGGCGGCGCCGCTTCCGAACCACAGCACCTCCAGGAGCACCCGGCCGCCGCCGTGCACCGCGTACGTGGCGCGCGGCGCCCCGAACAGCGCCCACACGGCGATCAGACCGATCGGCACACCGACGCCGAGGAGCAGCTTCATCGGCCACTTGTCGGTCGTGGTGAACCCCCACAGGGCGACCGCCGCGTACACCGAGAGTTCCAGCAGGAACATCACAAGGAGGTTGAAGGCCTTGAGGGACGAGAGCATGAAGGACTCCTAGAGCGGGTCAGACCGTCAGATCGGTACGGAGCGTGAAACGGGTCAGCCGGGGGTCGGAGCTGAGGATGGCGCGCTGGAGCTCCTGGAGCCGCGGCGACGGCTCCACGCCCAACTCCTCCACGAGGAAGCCGCGGAGCGCGGTGAACGCCTCCAGCGCACGCCACTGCTGACCGGACCGGTAGAGCGCCGTCATGTACTGGGCGCACAGGTTCTCGTGCATCGGATGGCGGGCGGTCAGCACCGCCAGCTCGCTCAGCAGCGCGTGGTGCCGGCCCAGCGCGAGATCCGCCTCGACACGGGACTCCACGACGCACAGGTGACTCTCCTCCAGACGCGTCACCTCCACGCCGAGACGCAGCCCGTGGTGCACGTCGACCAGTGCCCGGCCCCGCCACACCGCGAGCGACTGCCGCAGCAGCCGCGAACCCGTCTCCCGGTCGCCGAGATCGAGCGCCCGCCGCCCGGCGGCCGCGAGCCGCTCGAAGGCGTGCACGTCGACCTCCTCCGGCGTGATGTCGAGGAGATAGCCGCCGTACCGCGTGGCCAGCACGTCCTTCGCCCGTCGCGGGCCCTCCGGCGGCAGCGCCGCCTCGATGCGCTTGCGCAGCTGGAGGATGTACGTCTGCAGCGTCGTCTGCGCGCTCCGCGGCGGCTCCATGTCCCACAGCTCCTCCATGAGCGTGGGCACCGGCACGATCTGGCCGGCCTGCAGGGCGAGCAGCGCGAGGATCTGGCGGGGCTTCCCCGCGGTCGGCAGGAGCGCGACCCCGTTCTCCGAAGCCTCGAAGGACCCCAGGACCTTGATGTCCATGCAGCTCCACCCCTCCACTCGCCAGCTCCAATGGTGCTACCGAGTCTGGCCCGCCCGCCTGTTGAGGCGACAGTGCCCAGGTCACCGCCGTCCCATGAACCCCGAACAGGCCGATGCATGAGAAATGCACGGTCCGCACGAGGGCGCTGGACGCGAGTGCGAGTCCGGCTCAAGCGCCGCCGCCGACGATCGGCCCGTACCGACGAGCTGTCCGCACACCGAGGACAGGGCCCGGCCGACGGAGGCGCACGCGTGAGGAGAGATCATTGACCACGGTATCCAGCCCGGCGGATCGCGAAACCCGGAAGTCTCCGCTGGAATCACTGCGCGCACTGCGCGCCGACGGCACTCTGGCCGAGAACTACCCGTCCGTCGCCCCGCTCCTGGCCGCCATGGTGTCGGGCGGCGCGGACGCCGACTTCCGGCGCGCCGGCAACCTCCTCGCCCAGCTCGACCGGCAGGCCGTCCTCGCGGCCCGCCCGGACACCGAGACCGCGGTCGTCGCCCTCACCGGACACTCCACGATCGGAGGCGTACGAGCGCCGCTGACCGCCGAGTTCGCCCGCCACGGCGTCCTCGTCGAGGACCGCCTCGGCGACTTCGACGCCTACCTGCGCGACCTGCGCGACCCGGCGAGCGCCCTGCACGCCCCCGACGTCGACCTGGCCCTGTGGATCCTCGACCCGCAGACCCTCCTCGACGAGATGGGCACGCCCTGGCAGGCCGACGACCTCGTACGGACCGCCGAGCGCAAGCTCGCCCAGATCGAGAGCCTCGCCACCGCCTTCACCGGGAACGCCACGGCCGCGCTGGTCCTCAACACCGTGCCGCTGCCCCGCAGCGTCACCCACCAGCTCATCGACCACGAGTCCCGGGCCCGCGCCGGCATCGCCTGGCGCGACTTCAACAGCGGACTCCTGCGCCTCGCCCTCGGCAACCCGCGGATCCACGTCGTCGACCTCGACCCGGTCGTCGCCTCCGGCGTCCCGCTCGACGAGCCCCGCATGGCCGCCTACGCCAAGGCCAACCTCGGCGACGACCTGCTCGCCCGCTACGCCCGGGAGGTCGCCCACCTCTCCCGCATGCTGCGCGGCCGCACCAAGAAGGTCCTCGTCGTCGACGCCGACAACACCCTCTGGGACGGGATCCTCGGCGACGACGGCCCGGACGGCATCGCCGCCGCCACCACCTTCCGCGGCGAGGCCTTCGGCAACTTCCAGCGGGTCGTGAAGCAGATCGGCACCCAGGGCATCCTGCTCGCGGTCAGCAGCAAGAACGACCACGAGCCGGTCGTCCAGGTCCTCAAGGACCACCCCGACATGGTGCTGCGCGAGGCCGACTTCGCCCGCGTCAACGCCAACTGGCAGCCCAAGGACGCCAATCTCCTGGACATCGCCGAGAAGCTCAACCTCGGCGTGGACAGCTTCGTCTTCGCCGACGACTCGCCCTTCGAGTGCGGTCTGGTCGCCGACAGCCTCCCGCAGGTCGCCGTCGTCCGCCTCGACGAAGAGCCCGCCCTGCACATCGAGAAGCTGCTCGCCGACGGCTGGTTCGACACCGCCCGCCTCACCGACGAGGACCGCGCGCGGGCCGCGCTCTACCGCACCGAGTCCGAGCGCGCCGAACTCCTCGAGAGCGCCGGCTCCATGGAGGAGTACCTCGAAGGGCTCGGCGTCCGCGTCCGGCTCGCCGAGGCCGGCCCCGGCGACATCGACCGGGTCGCGCAACTCTCCCTGCGGACCAACCAGTTCAACTTGACGACGGTACGGCTCCAGCCGGCCGACGTGACCGCCAGGTCCGACGACCCCGACCACCTCGTCCTCGCGATCCGCGCCGGCGACCGCTTCGGCGACAACGGCGTCGTGGGAACCGTCTTCGCCCGCCGTACCGGCGACGACCTGCACATCGACAACATGCTGCTCTCCTGCCGGGTCTTCGCCCGCGGCATCGAGCAGACCGCGATCGCGAGCCTCCTCGCCCACGCCGCCGCCACCGGCGTCCGCACGGTCCTCGCGAGCTACCGGCCGACCGCCAAGAACAAGAACGTCCGGGAGTTCTGGCCCTCCATGGGCTTCACCCCGACCTCCACGGCGGACGACTCCACGGCGGACGACGAGCTCCACTTCCGCCACGACCTGGAGAACCTCCCGGTCGTCCCCTCCCACATCCTGCTCGACTCCACCCTGGAAGGCACCGCGTCATGACCAAAGAGGACTTCATCCACCTGGTACGCGACGAGCTCGACCTGCCCCTCGGCGTCGACGACCTCTCCGCGGACTTCGACCACGTCGTGAGCTGGGACTCGATGCACATGCTGCGCCTCGTCGCCGCCGTCGAGCGCGAGACCGGCTCCCGCGTCCCCGTCGGCAAGCTGCTGGCCGACCGCAGCCTCGCCGCCATCTACGAGCGCATCAGCGCGGCGTGAACCGCCGAGCATTCCAGCAGAGGCAGGAGAGAACACCATGAGCATCGACGCCCGGGACACCGCTCGGGACACCACGCGGGACGTCCGGCCCGCGTCGCCCGAGGCGCCGACCGGACCACCCGGACCGTCCGCCGCCGGCCCGGAGGCGCCCGCCCCCGGCAAGCGCGGACTGATCCTCGCCGTGGTCGCCGTCGCCCAGCTCGTCTGCGTCCTGGACGCGACCATCGCCAACGTGATGCTTCCCCAGCTCCGCGGCGACCTCGGGCTCGGCACGACGGGCCTGCAGTGGGTGATGAACATCTACGTGCTGCTCTTCGGCGGCCTCATGCTGCTGGGCGGCCGCCTCACCGACGTCTTCGCCCGCCGCACCGTCCTGGTCAGCGGCATCGCCCTGTTCACCCTCGGCTCCCTCGCCGCGGCCACCGCCGACAGCGGCGGCATGCTGCTGACCGGCCGCGGCCTCCAGGGCATCGGCGCCGCCGTCCTCTCGCCGGCCGCCCTCTCCATCCTCGTCACGACCTACCCGGAGCCCGCCGAGCGCGCCAAGGCCCTCGGCATCTGGGGCACCGTCATGGGCGTCGGCGCCAGCCTCGGCACCCTGCTCGGCGGCGCCGTCACCGACGTCGACTGGCGCTGGGCGTTCCTCATCAACATCCCCATCGGCGTGCTGCTGATCGCCGCCGCGTTCGTGTACGTCCCGAAGATCGTCCGCACCGGCGCCCGCCCGCCCGCCGACGTCCTGGGCGCCCTCACCGGCACCCTCGGCCTGCTCGCGCTGGTCTTCGGCATCGTCACCGCCGGCACGGACGGCTGGACCGATCCGATCGCCCTCGGCTCGCTCGCCGCCGCCGTCGTGCTGCTCGCCGTGTTCGTCCGGGTGGAGAGCACCGCCAAGGCGCCGCTGCTGCCCCTGCACCTGCTGCGCCGCCGGTCCGTCGCGACCGGCACCGTCGCCCAGCTGATCACCGCGGGCCTGATGCTGCCGGCCTTCTTCATGCTGCCGCAGTACATGCAGCTCGGCCTCGGCTACACCCCGATGGAGGTCGGCCTCGCCTACATCCCGACCTGTCTCGCGATGCTCGGCGTGTCCGGCGCCGTCCCGGTGCTCATCGCCAAGTTCGGGCCCCGCGTCCCGTACGTCATCGGTACGGTCCTGCTCGCCGTCATGCTGGTCCTGATGCTCGGCGCCGCCACCACCAGCGGCTACTGGTCGCTGCTGCTGCCGGTCACCGCGCTGCTCGGCGTCGGCCTGGTGCTCTGCATGATGACGGCCCCGGTCGTCGGCACGCAGGACGCCTCGGAGCAGGACGCGGGCACCACCTCCGCCATCCTCAACGCCTCCACCGAGGTCGGCGGCGCCCTCGCCCTCGCCGTCACGGCGACCGTCGTCGGCTCCCGCCTCGCCGAGCTCACCGCCCAGGGAGTCGGCACGGCAGAGGCGTTCACCGAGGCGCTCCAGCGCGGCTTCCTGGTCCTCTTCGTCTGGATCGCCGCGAACCTGGCCATCGGCCTCTTCGGGTTCGCCGGCCGCCCGGCCGCCGGCGACGCGCCGAAGTCCTGACCAGCGCCGCCGGGCGGCCCCCCACCCGCCCGGCGGCCCCGCCCTCCTCCGTACCCGCACCGGGTCGAGGAGATCCCCAGCCCGCTCTCTCCGCGCAGAGAGGCAGACAGATGCTCCAGCAACGCCACCGGTCCGCCGCCCCGGCCACCACCGCCCCGGCGACCTCTGCCACGGCGACCGCCGCCCCGGCGACCACTGCCCCGGCCACCACCGCCCCGGGCACCAAGGCCCCCGTCGCCCTCCTTCTCGGAGCGGCGGCACCCCACCGGCACCCGGGCGAGGCCGCCGCCAACTCCACGCTCCTGGAGACCTGGTCGAGCGGGGTACGCACCTGGGTCCTCGACCGCGCGGAGCTGCTCGCGGCCCGCGGCCCCGAGGCCCGGATCCTCTCCGACGAGGCGACCGGACTCGACAGCGTCGACGCCGACGCCTGTGTGGCCTGGGCCCGCGACCGGCAGGCCGCCGGCCGGCGCTTCGACCTCGTCCTCGGACTGCGCGAGGACGTCCAGCTCGCCGCCGCCGACCTCGCGGCCGCCCTGCACCTGCCCGGCAACCACCCGGACGCCGTCCGCCGCGTCCAGGACACCGGCGCCCGGCTCGCGGCCCTCGCCGCCGGCGGATTCCTCGTCGACGAGGACCCCGACCGGGCCCCCGAAGGCACCGCGTTCACCGCCGTCGGGGCCTTCGTCTCGGGCCGGCCCCACGTCTTCCTCCTCGCCGTGCCCACCGAGGACGGCTGGGAACCGGCCACCGGGGAAGGCAGCCAGGCCCTCGCCGCCGAGGCCGCCGCGGCCGTCCTCCACCTCGGACTCTGCTTCGGCGTCTTCCGCGTGGACCTGCGCGCCACCGACCGGGGCATCGCCGTCTCGGACGTCCGCCTCACCCTCGAAGCCCCCGGCCTCCAGGCCCACCTGGCCCGGACGCTGCCCTGCGTCGAGCTCTTCAACCTCGTGTACGACGACGCCCTGGGCCGCACGGCGGCCCTCCCCGCGACGCCCCTCGCCCCGGCCGCCGAGCCGCCCACCCCCTCGACCGTGCCCCCGTTCGTCCTCCTCGCGGGCGAGCCCGAGGGAGCGGCGGCGGAGCCCCACATATGCCGCGGCACCGACTGAGACCGACCGGCACATGGGGGGCGGCGTCGCGGGGCTGGGTGCGCACATCTGCCGCGTTGTCGTCAATCACCATGGCTCCGCCATGCCTCAATCCTCCGCCTTGCAGCTGCACGCACCCAGCCCCGCTCCTTCTTCCACCCCCCCATGTGCCGGTCGGTCTGGACCGACCGAACGAGAGCCGGAGACCCCGAATGACCACCGAGCTCATCCAGCTGCTCACGCCCGAGGGCCGTCGGGTCCACCACCCCGAGTACGCCGCCGACCCGAGCGCGGAGGAACTGCGCGGCCTCCACCGGGACATGGTGCTGGCCCGCCGCCTCGACGCCGAGGCCGTCACCCTGCAACGCCAGGGTGAGCTGGCCCTGTGGCCCTCGCTGCTCGGCCAGGAGGCCGCCCAGATCGGCTCCGCCCGCGCCCTGCGTCCCCGGGACCACGCCTTCCCCAGCTACCGCGAGCACGGCGTGGCCCTGGTCAGGAACCTCGACCCGGCCCACCTCCTGTCGCTCTTCCGCGGCGCCAGCAACGGCAGCTGGGACCCGGCGGAGAACAACTTCCACCTCTACACCCTCGTCATCGGCTCCCAGGCCCTGCACGCCACCGGCTACGCGATGGGCGTGGCCAAGGACGGCGCCGACACCGCCGTCATCGCCTACTTCGGCGACGGCGCCTCCAGCCAGGGCGACGTGGCGGAGGCCTTCACCTTCGGCGCGGTCTACGACGCCCCGATCGTCTTCTTCTGCCAGAACAACCAGTGGGCGATCTCCGAGCCCACCGAGCGCCAGATGCGGGTCCCGCTCTACCGGCGCGCCCCCGGCTTCGGCTTCCCCGGCGTCCGCGTCGACGGCAACGACGTCCTCGCGTGCCTGGCCGTCACCCGCGCCGCCCTCGACCACGTACGGACCGGCTCCGGACCGATGTTCGTCGAGGCGTACACGTACCGCATGGGCGCCCACACCACCTCCGACGACCCGACCCGCTACCGCGACGAGGCGGAGGTCGAGGAGTGGCGGGCCAAGGACCCGATCCTGCGGCTCCGGCGGCTCCTGGAGCGCGAGGGCCACGCCGACGAGGCGTGGTTCGCCGCCCTCGACGAGGAGGCGGAGGCGCTCGCGCGGCGCGTCCGCGAGATCGTCAGGACGATGCCCGACCCCGACCCGACGGTGATGTTCGACAACGTGTACGCGGACGGGCACGCGCTCGTCGACGAGGAACGTGCCCGGTTCGCCGCCTACCAGGCGTCCTTCGAGGACGCCGGACGGAGCAACTAGTCATGGTCACCAAGAGTCTTCCCGTGGCGAAGGCGCTCAACGAGGCCCTGCGCGCGGCGCTGGAGGCCGACCCCAAGGTCCTGCTCATGGGCGAGGACATCGGAAAGCTCGGCGGTGTCTTCCGGGTCACCGACGGCCTGCAGAAGGACTTCGGCGAGGACCGGGTCATGGACTCGCCCCTCGCCGAGTCCGGCATCGTCGGCACCGCGATCGGTCTGGCCCTGCGCGGCTACCGGCCGGTCGTGGAGATCCAGTTCGACGGTTTCGTCTTCCCCGCGTACGACCAGATCGTCACCCAGCTCGCGAAGATGCCCGCCCGCTCGCAGGGCAAGGTGCGACTCCCCGTCGTCATCCGTATCCCGTACGGCGGCGGCATCGGCGCGGTCGAGCACCACTCCGAGTCCCCGGAGGCGCTGTTCGCGCACGTCGCGGGCCTGAAGATCGTCTCGCCGTCGACCTCGTCCGACGCGTACTGGATGCTGCGGCAGGCCGTCGAGAGCGACGACCCGGTCATCTTCTTCGAGCCGAAGCGCCGGTACTGGGACAAGGGCGAGGTGACTGTGCCCGACAGCGGCTCCGCCGCGGGCGACGCTGTCCCCGGCGGGCTCCACAAGGCGCGGGTCGCCCGCGCCGGCACCGACCTCACCCTCGCCGCCTACGGCCCGATGGTGAAGGTCTGCCTCCAGGCGGCCGCCGCCGCCGAGGAGGAGGGCCGGTCGATCGAGGTCCTCGACCTCCGCTCGGTGTCCCCGATCGACTTCGACACCGTCCAGGCCTCGGCCGAGAAGACCGGCCGTCTGGTCGTCGTCCACGAGGCCCCGGTCTTCTTCGGCGCGGGCGCGGAGATCGCCGCCCGGATCACGGAGCGCAGCTTCCACCACCTGGAGGCCCCCGTCCTGCGGGTCGGCGGCTACCACGCGCCGTATCCGCCGGCCCGCCTGGAGGAGGAGTACCTGCCGGGCCTCGACAGGGTGCTCGACGCCGTCGACCGCTCGCTGGCGTACTAGGCGTACCCGGCGCAACAGGGAAAGAGATCATGGCGATTCGCGAATTCAGGATGCCCGACGTGGGGGAGGGGCTGACCGAGGCCGACATCCTCACCTGGTACGTCAAGCCCGGCGACCCCGTCGTGGACGGGCAGGTCGTGTGCGAGATCGAGACGGCCAAGGCGGCGGTGGAACTCCCCGTCCCCTACGACGGCGTCGTACGGGAGATCGGCTTCCCCGAGGGCACGACGGTGGACGTCGGCGCCGTGATCATCTCGGTCGACACGGCGCCGGGCGCGGAGGAACGGATCGTCGTGGAGGCCCCCGCGCCCTCCGCGACCTCCACGGCCTCCGCGACCTCCACGGCCTCCGCGACCTCCACGGCCTCCGTGACCTCCACGGCCCCCGAAGCCGGCGAAGTCCCCGAGGCACCGCCGGAACGACGACCGGTACTCGTCGGCTACGGCGTCGTGGAGTCCTCCGCGAAGCGCCGCCCCCGCAAGCCGGCCAACGGCATGGCCTCCGGCGGCCGCGGACCCGCCGCCGGCCCCCGGCCGCTGGCCAAGCCCCCCGTGCGCAAGCTCGCCAAGGACCTCGGGGTCGACCTGACGGTCGTCCGCCCCTCCGGCGGGGGAGGCACGATCACGCGCGCCGACGTGCACGCCGCCGCCGTGGTCGACATCGGCACCCGGGAGGTCGTGCACCAGCCGGCCGCACCCCCCGTCGCGGTGCCGGACGCCCGGGAGACCCGTATCCCCGTCAAGGGTGTGCGGAAGGCGACGGCGGCCGCGATGGTCGGTTCGGCGTTCACGGCGCCGCACGTCACGGAGTTCGTGACGTTCGACATCACGCGG
>NZ_JBITGA010000004.1:0-422695 GCF_044456565.1 Streptomyces sp. NPDC050842
AACTAATCTGGCGTTGATTTTTGGCACGCTGTTGAGTTCTCAAGGAACGGACGCTTCCTTTGTACTCACCCTCTCGGGCTTTCCTCCGGGCTTCCCTTCGGTACTTCGTGTTCTTGCGTTTCCGACTCTATCAGATCTTTCCGATCCGATTTCCTCGGTGCTTTCCGGTCCCTTTTGTTTTCACTCAGGGGGCCTTTCGGCGGTTCCGACTTTATCAGAAGTTCTGAGTCGGTATTTCCGCCTCCCGTTCACCCGTCCTGGCGCACGACGGCGCCGGGGTTTCCCGGTCTGGCGGAGCCGTAAACGTACTGGAGCGGGGCGCCCCGATGCAAATCGAGGGGCCCCGCTCCGGTGTGGCGCTGGTCGGACTCAGACCTCTACGACGACCGGGAGGATCATCGGGCGCCGGCGGTAGGTGTCGGAGACCCACTTGCCGACGGTGCGGCGGATCAGCTGCTGGAGCTGGTGGGGTTCGACGACGCCGTCCTGGGCCGACTTGTTCAGGACCTGGTCGACCTTGGGGATCACGGCGTCGAACGCCGAGTCCTCGATGCCGGAACCGCGGGCGTGGATGTTCGGGCCGCTCACGATCTTGCCGGTCGAGGAGTCCACGACCACGAAGACCGAGATGATGCCCTCGTCGCCGAGGATCCGGCGGTCCTTGAGGTGGGCGTCGGTGACATCGCCGACCGAGAGGCCGTCGACGTACACGTAACCCGCCTGGACCTTGCCGACGATCTTGGCCTTGCCGTCGATCAGGTCGACGACGACGCCGTCCTCCGCGATGACGATGTGGTCCTTGGGGATACCCGTCATCGCGCCGAGCTCGGCGTTGGCGCGCAGGTGGCGCCACTCGCCGTGGACCGGCATGAGGTTCTTCGGTCGGCAGATGTTGTAGAAGTACAGCAGCTCGCCGGCCGAGGCGTGGCCCGAGACGTGGACCTTGGCGTTGCCCTTGTGGACGACGTTCGCGCCCCAGCGGGTCAGGCCGTTGATCACGCGGTAGACCGCGTTCTCGTTGCCCGGGATGAGGGACGAGGCCAGGATGACCGTGTCGCCGGGGACGATCCGGATCTGGTGGTCGCGGTTCGCCATGCGGGACAGGGCCGCCATGGGCTCGCCCTGCGAGCCGGTGCAGACCAGCACGACCTCGTCGTCCGGCAGGTCGTCGAGGGTCTTCACGTCGACGACGAGGCCGGCCGGGACGCGCAGGTAGCCCAGGTCACGGGCGATGCCCATGTTGCGGACCATCGAGCGGCCGACGAAGGCGACCCGGCGGCCGTACTCGTGGGCGGCGTCGAGGATCTGCTGGATGCGGTGCACGTGGCTGGCGAAGCTGGCCACGATGATGCGCTTCTGGGCGTTCGCGAAGACCGTGCGCAGGACGTTGGAGATGTCCTTCTCCGGCGGGACGAAGCCCGGGACCTCGGCGTTCGTGGAGTCCGAGAGGAGAAGGTCGATGCCCTCCTCGCTCAGACGCGCGAACGCGTGCAGGTCCGTGAGGCGGCCGTCCAGCGGGAGCTGGTCCATCTTGAAGTCGCCGGTGGCGACGGCCATGCCCGCGGGGGTGCGGATGGCCACCGCGAGCGCGTCCGGGATGGAGTGGTTGACGGCGATGAACTCGCAGTCGAACGAACCCAGGATCTCCCGGTCGCCCTCCTTCACCTCAAGGGTGTAGGGGCGGATGCGGTGCTCCTGGAGCTTGGCCTCAATCAGCGCGAGGGTCAGCTTGGAGCCGATGAGCGGGATGTCCGGCTTGAGCCGGAGCAGGTAGGGGACGGCGCCGATGTGGTCCTCGTGGCCGTGCGTGAGCACGATGCCTTCGACGTCGTCGAGACGGTCCCGGATGATGGTGAAGTCGGGCAGGATCAGGTCGACGCCCGGCTGCTCCTCTTCGGGGAAGAGGACGCCGCAGTCGACGATGAGCAGACGGCCGTCGAACTCGAAGACCGTCATGTTCCGGCCGATCTCGCCGAGCCCGCCGAGCGGGGTGACGCGCAAGGCGCCCTTCGGGAGCTTCGGCGGGGCACCGAGTTCAGGATGCGGATGACTCAAAAGACTCTCCTCACCACGCGCGCCACGTGCCGTTCTGGCACGTGGCGCGCATGACATTCGTGCACTTGCTGTTGTCAGTGTTCAGTTGTGAAGTCCGTTGTCAGAGTTCTACCCCGCCGGCGGCCAGGTCGACCTTGAGCTGCTCGGTCTCCTCGGCGGAGAGCTCCACGAGCGGGAGGCGCAGCGGGCCGGCCGGGAGGCCCTGGAGGGCGAGGGCCGCCTTGGTGGTCATGACGCCCTGGGTGCGGAACATGCCGGTGTAGATCGGCAGGAGTCGCTGGTGGATCTCGGTGGCCTTCTGGGCCTCGCCGCCCAGGTGGGCTTCGAGGAGGGCGCGGAGTTCCGGGGTGACGATGTGGCCGACCACCGAGACGAAGCCGCACGCGCCCACCGAGAGCAGCGGCAGGTTGAGCATGTCGTCGCCGGAGTACCAGGCGAGGCCGGAGCGGGCGATGGCCCAGCTGGCGCGGCCGAGGTCGCCCTTGGCGTCCTTGTTGGCGACGATCCTGGGGTGCTCGGCGAGGCGGACGAGCGTCTCGGTGTCGATCGGGACGCCGCTGCGGCCGGGGATGTCGTAGAGCATGACCGGGAGCTCGGTGGCGTCGGCGATGGCCGAGAAGTGCCGGTAGAGGCCCTCCTGCGAGGGCTTGTTGTAGTACGGCGTCACGGCGAGCAGGCCGTGGGCGCCGTCGCGCTCGGCGGTGCGGGCGAGCTCGAGGGTGTGGTGGGTGTCGTTGGTGCCGATGCCGGCGACGACGTGGGCGCGGTCTCCGACCGCGTCCAGCACAGCTCGTACCAGCTCCGATTTCTCCGCGTCGCTGGTGGTGGGGGACTCGCCGGTGGTGCCGTTGACGACGAGGCCGTCGTTGCCTGCGTCCACCAGGTGGGTGGCCAGTCGCTGGGCACCGTCGAGGTCGAGTGCGCCGTCCGCCGTGAACGGCGTGACCATGGCGGTGAGGACCCGCCCGAAGGGGGTCTGCGGAGTGGAGATCGGAGCCATGGGTAACACGCTACTCGCTGCTCAGCGCCGGGTGTCCCCCTGGGGGGACAGGAAGAAGAGGAGCCCGGCACTGCCTGCTCGGGGGTTCAGGCAGTGCCGGGTCCGTTTGATCAGCCTAGATGAACTTCGTGAAACGTCGCAATACGGACACTTCGCGCGAGTGACTCGGACATGTGTGCCCTACGGGGCCACACGGCCGTTCTTGTTGAAGGCTGCGTGGGTCAGCGGCATCAGCCGGGCCCAGTGCTCCTCCATCTTCTCGCCGACCATCTCGATCTCCCGCTGCGGGAAGGACGGGACCGCGGCCAGCTCGTGCTGGGTGCGCAGGCCCAGGAAGTGCATGAGCGAGCGCGCGTTGCACGTGGCGTACATCGAGGAGAAGAGGCCGACGGGAAGGACCGAGCGGGCGACCTCGCGGGCGACGCCGGCGGCCAGCATCTCCTGGTACGTGGCGTAGGCCGTCCGGTACGACTCCTCCATCGTGCGGCTGACGACGTCGTGCTGTTCCTGGGTGCCCTCGACGAAGACGTACTTGCCGGGGCGGCCCTCCTGGACCAGCTTGCGGGAGGTGTCCGGGACGTAGAAGACCGGCTGGAGCTCCCTGTAGCGGCCCGATTCCTCGTTGTACGACCAGCCCACGCGGTGCCGCATGAACTCGCGGAACACGAAGATCGGGGCGCTGATGAAGAACGTCATCGAGTTGTGCTCGAAGGGGCTGCCGTGGCGGTCCCGCATCAGGTAGTTGATCAGGCCCTTGGAACGCTCCGGGTCCTTCTGGAGCTCTTCGAGGGACTGCTCCCCCGCCGTGGACACACGCGCCGCCCAGAGGACGTCGGAGTCGCTCGCCGCGCTCTTGACCAGATCAACGGTGACGTCGCTCCGGAAGTCGATCTTCACGTTCTCGGTGGGGGTGTCGGTCACCAGCGGTCCTTCCAGTCGGGGTGTTGCAGCGCCCACTTTAACGACGTCCTCGCGTCCTCCTTGCGGCGTCCTACCCGAGGATGAGATTCGGCCGCTTTGGTGAAATAGGGCACCAAAGTGTCCGTTCCCTCGTCTGTACCGGTGAAGCACGACAACGACAGAGGAGAGTGGCCCTGATGTTCCGCCGGAGAGAGGCCGTACCGTTCGCGTTCGTCGCGGAGGCCGACCACTTCCGCAGTAACGTCACTCCACCACCCCGGGAGCGCCTCAGCGCCTCGCAGATCGTGGGTCGTACGCTGATCGGGCTGACCGTCGTCGCGGGCCTCGTCGGTTCGGTGATCTTCGGTATGCCCTCCCTCCAGTCGGGGGAAGCCGCCACTCATCAGCAGCAGTCCGAAGCCTCCGACAACCGCTGAGGTAGCCTCACCGGGCACTGCCCCTTCGAGCGTGCTTGTGAGTGAGGACCTGTCGTGCCCCTGCCCTTCCTGACGGCCGACCGTGCTTTTGACACGACCGACCACATCGCCCTGCCGTTCGACGACCACGATCAGTGGCGTCGTCCGTACCGGCCGGGGTCGTGGCGTGTCGGAGCCGCGGCGCTCTCGCTGCTGCTCGCCTCGTTCGTGCTGCTCGCCGCCGTGATCATCGTCGCCGCCGGGGGCTTCGGCGCCGCCGGTGTGACCCTCGCGCTCGCCGTGCTCGTCATCCTCGCCGCCCTGCGCATGCTCCGCGTCGGCACATGGGTGAGCCGCGCCGGGGTGCGGCGCGTGGGCTTCCTCAGGACCGTCACCGTGCCGTGGGCGAAGGTGACCTACGTACGGACCGCGCAGCAGCCGGTGCGCTGGCTGGGGCTCCCCCGCACGGTCCAGGGCCAGGCCCTGGTGCTCGGCCGGCAGGGTGGTGAGCAGCTGCTGCTGCTCACCGACCACAATGCCGACTTCCTCTCCCGGGTCGAGGCCTTCGACCGCGCGGCCGACACGGTCGAGGCCTGGAACGCCGAGTACGGCGTCGTCCCGGCCACTACGCGCTGACCGTACGTCCCTCGTGGAGGGCGATGGCCCGCTGCATCGCCTTGCGGGCCCGGGGGGTGTCGCGGGCGTCGTGGTAGGCGACCGCGAGCCGGAACCAGCAGCGCCAGTCCCCCGGGGTGTCCTCCGTCTCGGCCTTGCGCCGGGCGAAGACCTCGTCGGCCGAGTCCCGGTCGATCCGGCCCCCCTCCGTCCGCTTCAGCTCGTCGACGGGCAGGCCGCCCTCGGCCTCCAGCTCGGTGGCGAGGCGGCCGGCCTGCCGGGCGAACCGGGTGTTCTTCCAGAGGAACCAGCCGCCCACGGCCGGCAGCAGGAACGCCACCGCGCCCATGCCCATGGCGGCGGGCTCGCCGGTGAGCAGGAGCAGCACGCCCTCCATCGCCACCACGCCGAAGACGAGGACGAGGACGGTGGCGAGGAAGACGTACGTGATCTTTCCGCCCATGGTCGTCAGCCCAGGTCCAGGAAGTGCTCCAGGCCGAAGGTGAGGCCCGGGGCGGTGGTCACGCGGCGGGCGCCCAGGAGGATGCCCGGCATGAAGCTGGAGTGGTGCAGCGAGTCGTGGCGGACGGTGAGGGTCTCGCCCTCGCCGCCGAGCAGGACCTCCTGGTGGGCGAGGAGGCCCGCCAGGCGTACGGAGTGGACGCGGACGCCGTCGACGTCGGCGCCGCGCGCTCCCTCCAGGGCGGTCGCGGTGGCGTCCGGCTGGGCGCCGAGGCCGGCGTCGGCGCGGGCCGCGGCGATCAGCTGAGCCGTACGGGTGGCGGTGCCCGAGGGGGCGTCCACCTTGTGCGGGTGGTGCAGCTCGACGACCTCGACCGACTCGAAGTACGGGGCCGCGATCTGGGCGAACTTCATGGTGAGGACCGCGCCGATGGAGAAGTTCGGCGCGATGAGGACGCCGGTCTCCGGGGAGGCCGCGAGCCAGGTCCGCAGCTGCGCGAGGCGCTCCTCGGTCCAGCCGGTGGTGCCGACGACCGCGTGGATGCCGTGGCGCACGCAGAAGTCGAGGTTGTCCATCACCGCGGCGGGGGTGGTCAGCTCGACGACGACCTGGGCGCCCGCCTCGGTGAGCGTCTCCAGCTTGTCGCCCCGGCCGAGGGCGGCGACCAGTTCCATGTCCTCGGCGGCTTCGACGGCCCTGACCGCCTCGGAGCCGATACGGCCCTGGGCTCCGAGGACCGCCACGCGCAGCTTGCTCATTGCTCTGAATTCCTTAAAAGGGCTCGGGGGTCAGGAGACCGCTTGGTGGAGGCGGTCCGCCTGCTTGTCCTTCAGCGGTCCTATCACCGACAGGGAGGGCCGCTGGTCCAGTACATCGCGGGCGACCGCCCGGACGTCGTCCGGGGTGACCTCGGCGATCCGGGTGAGCATGTCGTCGACCGACATCTGGGTGCCCCAGCACAGCTCGCTCTTGCCGATGCGGTTCATGAGCGCGCCGGTGTCCTCGAGGCCGAGGACGGTCGAGCCGCGGAGCTGGCCGACGGCGCGGACGATCTCCTCGTCCGTGAGGCCCTCGGACGCGACCTTGTCGAGCTCGTCCCGGCAGATCCTCAGCACGTCGTGGACCTGGTTGGGGCGGCAGCCCGCGTACACCCCGAAGAGTCCGCAGTCGGCGAAGCCCGAGGTGTACGAGTACACGCTGTAGGCCAGGCCGCGCTTCTCGCGGACCTCCTGGAAGAGGCGGGAGGACATGCCGCCGCCGAGGGCGGTGTTCAGCACACCGAGGGCCCAGCGGCGCTCGTCGGTGCGGGCCAGGCCCGGCATGCCGAGGACCACGTGGGCCTGCTCGGTCCTGCGGTTCAGGTGCTCGACGCGGCCCGCCGTGCGGATGACGCGCCGGCCGTCGCGGGGGGCGACGGGGACGGCGTCGGTACGGGTCAGGGCGCCAACCTTCTCGAAGGCGCGGCGGACCTGGCGTACCACCGTGGCGTGGTCGACGTTGCCCGCGGCGGCGACGACCAGGTGGGTCGGGTCGTAGTGCTTCTTGTAGAAGCGGGCGATCTGGCCGCGGGTCAGGGCGTTGACCGTGTCGACGGTGCCGAGGACCGGGCGGCCCAGTGGGGTGTCGCCGAACATGGTCTGCGCGAACAGGTCGTGCACGACGTCGCCGGGGTCGTCCTCGGTCATCGCGATCTCTTCGAGGATGACTCCCCGCTCGGCGTTCACGTCCTCTTCGAGGACGAGGGCACCGGTGAGCATGTCGCAGACGACGTCGATCGCCAGCGGCAGGTCGGTGTCGAGGACCCGGGCGTAGTAGCAGGTGTACTCCTTCGCCGTGAAGGCGTTCATCTCGCCGCCGACCGCGTCGATCGCGGCGGAGATGTCGAGGGCGGACCGCTTGTGGGTGCCCTTGAAGAGGAGGTGTTCCAGGTAGTGGGTCGCGCCGTTGAGGCTCGGGGTCTCGTCGCGGGAACCGACGTGCGCCCAGATGCCGAAGGTGGCGGAGCGCACGGAGGGCAGGGTCTCCGTGACGATCCGCAGGCCGCCGGGGAGGGTCGTGCGACGGACCGTGCCGATGCCGTCCTTGCCCGGGAGAAGCGTTTGGGTACGGGCGACGGCCCGCCCCTCCGAAGAGGGGCGGGCCGTCGTCACGGAACTACGGGACGTCACTGGTCGGTGTCGTCCTTCGCGTCAGCGGCGTCCTCGTCCGCGATCACGGGGATCAGGGAGAGCTTGCCGCGCTGGTCGATCTCGGCGATCTCGACCTGGACCTTGGAGCCGATCGCGAGCACGTCCTCGACGTTCTCCACGCGCTTGCCACCGGCGAGCTTGCGGATCTGCGAGATGTGCAGCAGACCGTCCTTGCCGGGCATCAGGGAGACGAACGCACCGAAGGTGGTGGTCTTGACGACCGTACCCAGGTAGCGCTCGCCGACCTCCGGCATGGTCGGGTTGGCGATCGCGTTGATCGTGGCGCGGGCGGCCTCGGCCTGCGAGCCCTGCTGGGCACCGATGTAGATGGTGCCGTCGTCCTCGATCGTGATGTCGGCGCCGGTGTCCTCCTGGATCTGGTTGATCATCTTGCCCTTGGGGCCGATGACCTCACCGATCTTGTCCACCGGGATCTTGACGGTGATGATGCGCGGCGCGTTCGGCGACATCTCGTCCGGAACGTCGATCGCCTCGTTCATCACGTCGAGGATGTGCAGACGCGCGTCACGGGCCTGCTTCAGCGCGGCGGCCAGGACCGAGGCGGGGATGCCGTCGAGCTTGGTGTCGAGCTGGAGCGCGGTCACGAACTGCTTCGTACCGGCGACCTTGAAGTCCATGTCGCCGAACGCGTCCTCGGCACCGAGGATGTCGGTGAGGGCGACGTAGTGCGTCTTGCCGTCGATCTCCTCGGAGATCAGACCCATGGCGATACCGGCGACGGCGGCCTTGAGGGGCACACCGGCGTTCAGCAGCGACATGGTGGAGGCGCAGACCGAGCCCATGGACGTCGAGCCGTTGGAGCCGAGGGCCTCGGACACCTGACGGATCGCGTAGGGGAACTCCTCGCGGGTCGGGAGGACCGGCACGATGGCGCGCTCGGCGAGCGCGCCGTGGCCGATCTCGCGGCGCTTGGGCGAGCCCACGCGGCCGGTCTCGCCGACGGAGTACGGCGGGAAGTTGTAGTTGTGCATGTAGCGCTTGCGGGTCACCGGGGAGAGGGTGTCCAGCTGCTGCTCCATGCGGAGCATGTTGAGGGTGGTGACGCCCAGGATCTGGGTCTCGCCACGCTCGAACAGCGCCGAGCCGTGCACGCGCGGGATGGCCTCGACCTCGGCCGCGAGCGTACGGATGTCCGTGAGGCCACGGCCGTCGATGCGGACCTTGTCCTTGATGACGCGCTCGCGGACCAGCTTCTTGGTCAGCGCGCGGTACGCACCGGCGATCTCCTTCTCGCGGCCCTCGAAGGCCGGGAGGAGCTTCTCGGCGGCGAGCTCCTTGATGCGGTCGAGCTCGGCCTCGCGGTCCTGCTTGCCGGCGATGGTGAGCGCCTTGGTGAGCTCACCCTTGACGGCGGCGGTGAGCGCCTCCAGGACGTCGTCCTGGTAGTCGAGGAAGACCGGGAACTCGCCGGTGGGCTTGGCGGCCTTGGCGGCGAGGTCCGACTGGGCCTTGCAGAGGGTCTTGATGAAGGGCTTCGCGGCTTCGAGGCCGGCGGCGACGATCTCCTCGGTGGGAGCCTCCGCGCCGTCCGCGACGAGCTGGATGGTCTTCTCCGTGGCCTCGGCCTCGACCATCATGATCGCGACGTCGCCGTCCTCCAGGACGCGACCGGCGACCACCATGTCGAAGACCGCGTCCTCGAGCTCGGTGTGCGTCGGGAAGGCGACCCACTGGCCCTTGATCAGGGCGACGCGGGTGGCGCCGATGGGGCCGGAGAAGGGCAGGCCCGCCAGGATCGTGGAAGCGGAGGCGGCGTTGATCGCGACCACGTCGTACAGGTGGTCGGGGTTGAGCGCCATGATCGTCTCGACGATCTGGATCTCGTTGCGCAGGCCCTTCTTGAAGGAGGGGCGCAGCGGCCGGTCGATCAGGCGGCAGGTGAGGATCGCGTCCTCGGAGGGGCGGCCCTCCCGGCGGAAGAAGGAGCCGGGGATCTTGCCGGCCGCGTACATCCGCTCCTCGACGTCGACCGTCAGGGGGAAGAAGTCCAGCTGGTCCTTGGGCTTCTTCGAGGCGGTGGTCGCGGAGAGGACCATCGTGTCGTCGTCCAGGTAGGCGACGGCGGAGCCGGCGGCCTGCTTGGCGAGACGGCCCGTCTCGAAGCGGATGGTGCGGGTACCGAAGGTGCCGTTGTCGATGACGGCCTCGGCGTAGTGGGTCTCGTTCTCCACTAGTGGTTTCTCCTACGTGTTCGTCTTTGCGTCCGGGGCCCGTGTGGCCGGGGACGGTGTCGACGGGGCGGAGAGACGCGCCTTGGGTGCGGGCCGGTCTTCGATCGAAGCACCCGGCATCTTCCGGGGGCCACTACCGAGGACCGGCGGCGAGCCGGCGGCTCCTCGCTCGTCCGTCGTATGGGGTTGTGCGACCAGACTAAGTGTCTGTGTGCACTTTGTGCACGTACAGCAAAGGGAGCGGCCCCCTGAAAGTGGGAACCGCTCCCTTCACGGCGTGCTTACTTGGCGCCGCCGGCCGCACCGCGGCGGATGCCGAGGCGGTCGACCAGGGCACGGAAGCGCTGGATGTCCTTCTTGGCCAGGTACTGCAGCAGGCGGCGGCGCTGGCCGACCAGGATCAGCAGACCACGACGGGAGTGGTGGTCGTGCTTGTGCTGCTTGAGGTGCTCGGTCAGGTCCGAGATGCGACGGGAGAGCATGGCGACCTGGACCTCGGGGGAGCCGGTGTCGCCCTCCTTCTGGCCGAACTCGGTCATGATCTGCTTCTTGACAGCGGCGTCGAGAGCCACGCTGATCTCCTCTTGAGTGTTCGTGCGCCCGCGAGTGCCCCTGGTCTAGATCTCAGGGGAAGCTTCCGTGACTCGGCGGGCGAAGGTCCGATGGGCGCAGCTTCCAGAGGCTTCCCGAGCAGGTCGGGGGCTTTCCGGGAGCGCGTACACAAACGGCCGTCACACAGCGTACCAGTTCGGCGGAGCCCGATCGCGCGCGGTGCTATTTGCTGGTGAGGGAGCGGACCGACATGAAGACGTCGAGGACGGCGAGGCAGAGGGGGACGAGGGAGAGGAGGACGAAGCCCTCGGCGAGGTCGAGGAGGCGGCCCCAGAACGGCGAGAGGCCCTTCTTCGGGATGATCAGGCCGATGGCGGTGATCAGCGCGGCGCCGGCGGCGACGGAGGCGGTGAGCCAGATCGTACGGATGTCGAGGCCGCCGCGGTCCCCGTACATGAGGAGGTCCTTGACGAGGTCGAGCGGCGGGTTGAGGGAGAGGCCGAGGACGAGCAGCGCGATGGCGGCGATGCCGGCGACCAGGACGCAGGCGACCTGCGAGGTGTAGCGGAAGAGGCGGGCGCGGAGCAGCATCGCCAGGCCGGAGGCGAGGGCGAGGAGCTGGCCCCAGAGGTTTCCGGCGAAGCCGAGGACCGCGGCGGAGCCGACGACGACGGCCGCGCAGCCGCCGACCAGGCCGAGGAGCATCTCGTGGCCGCGGCGCGCCTGGAGGGCGATGCGCTCGCCGTCGACGGCCCGGTCGTCGTCGCCGTTCTGCTGCGGCGATTCGCCGAGGAACTCGTCGTCGGCGGCGCTGCGCGGGGCGGCGTAGCCGATGGGGAGCCGGGCGAAGCGGGCGGAGAGGCCTGGCAGGAAGGCGACCATGCCGATGGCGACGGGGGCGCAGACGGCGGCGGTCTCCGTCGCGGTGCTCTCGGTGAGGATCATCACGAAGGTGGCGAGGGTGCCGACGGTCGCGAGGAAGGTCGCCGCGACGAAGGGGGCGTCCCCGCTCGGGGTGAGCGCGACGAGGGCCACGGAGGCGACGAGGACGGTGACGCAGCCCAGCAGGAACTGGAGGCGGCCGGGTCCCTCGCCGGCGTCGGGGGCGACGATGCCGGAGCCCGCGATGAGCAGCAGCGGCAGGGCGCCGAGGCCCAGGGCGACGGCGGTCGCCCGGTCCGCGTAGACGCGGGCTCGGACGCCCGCGAAGGCGGTGAGGAGGAAGCCCGCCGCGCCCGCGATGATCCCGGGCAGGCTGTGCATGTCGTGGCGGACCGGGTCCGCGAACCAGAGCACGAAGCCCATGAGCACGAGCAGCAGGACGCCGCCGAGGAGACCGGCGCCGCGCAGGAGCTCGTCGCCCCAGAGGTGCCGGTCGCGGGTGACTGCGGAGGCGACGGCGTCGGAGACGTCGTCGTAGACCGCCGGTGGCAGGGACTGGGCGAAGGGGCGCAGGGAGAGCACCTCGCCGTCGAGGACCTGCTGGGCGGCGAGGGTGCGGGCGCCGTCGAGGACGGACCCGTCGCGGCGCACCAGGTGGTAGCCGGTCGGAGTGCCCGCTGTTTGCGACTGCCCGGTGAGCCGCAGGATCTCCGGGTAGACGTCGGCGACGGCGATGTCCTCCGGGAGCGCGACGTCGATGCGGCTGTCCGGCGCCACGACGGTGACGCGGCAGAAGCCGGTCGCTGCGGTCGTACTCACGTGTCTGGACCCCCTGATTCGCGGTTGCGCACGATGCGCGCGCCACCCTACCGGGGACGGCCGGTGGGGGCTGCAAGTAGGATCGCCGTCCCATGGGGGAAGTCCGCGCACCCGGCCGCAGACCGGGGTGCCGGCGCGGAAGCTCCCGCCACGAGCCCGCCTCCTACGAGGGATTGATGCGCCGGTGAGCCAGATCGTCGTCAAACGCCCGCCGAGGGCGCTTCCGCCGGAAGTGCCCGGTGAGGAACTCGTCCTGGAGTCTCCGCCGGAACTTCCGCGGGGGCAGCAGGAGTCGGCGTTGATGCAGCTCCTGCCGATGCTCGGCATGGGTTCTTCGGTGGTCTTCTTCTTCATGACGCCGTCGCCGATCATGCGGATCATGGGTGTGCTGATGCTCGCGTCGACGGTCGCGATGGCCGTCGCCCAGTTCGTCAGATTCCGTCGCGGTACGCAGGGGCAAATGGCCGATGTCCGCCGCGACTACCTCAAATACCTCGCCCAGACGCGGCGTACGGTCCGGCGCACGGCACGCAAGCAGCGGGACGCTCAGCTGTATCTGCACCCCTCCCCCGAGCAGCTGTGGTCGGTCGTGGCCGAGGGCTCGCGGGTGTGGGAGCGCCGGGTGGGCGACCACGACTTCGGGCAGGCGCGGATCGGGCTCGGGGCGCAGCAGTTGGCGACGGCGCTCGTCGCGCCGGACACGGCTCCGGTGGACGAGCTGGAGCCGCTGTGCGCGGGCGCGATGCAGCAGTTCCTCGCGGTGCACGGCACGTTGGACGGGCTGCCGATGGCGGTCTCGATGCGGGCGTTCTACCACGTGACGGTGTCGGGTGAGCCCGAGTCGGCGCAGGCGGCGGCGCGTGCTCTCGTGGCGCAGCTGGTGACGCTGCACTCCCCCGACGACCTGATGCTCGCGGTGGTCGCGGCGCGGGCTTCGCAGGAGCGGTGGGACTGGACGAAGTGGCTGCCGCACACGCAGGTGCCCGGGCAGGTCGACGGGGCCGGTACGAAGCGGCTGTTCGGCGACGACCTGGGCGAGCTGGAGAACCTGGTCAGGTCGAAGCTCGACGGGCGGCCCCGGTTCTCCCGGGACAACCAGCCGGTCCTGGACCAGCCGCACGTGGTCGTGGTCCTGGACGGCGGGATGGTGCCGCCGGACTCGCTGCTCGCGGCGGCCGAGGGCCTTCAGGGCGTGACGATCGTGGAGGTCGTCTCGGGCGAGCTCGACGAGCCGCGCGGTGGTCTTTCGGTGGTGGTACGACCGGGGCGGCTGAGTCTGGAGTTCGGCGGCGGCTTCGCGTACGAGGGGCTGCCGGACGGCATCTCGCTGCCGGCGGCCGAGGCGCTGGCCCGGCAGCTGGCTCCGCTGCGGATGGGCGGCGGGGACGACGACGAGCCGCTGCTCGCCAATCTGGACTTCACCGACCTGCTGAACCTCGGGGACGCGGAGTCGGTGGACGTGGCGCGGACGTGGCGGCCGCGGACGGTCGCCGAGCGGCTCCGGGTGCCGATCGGTGTCGGCGAGGACGGCCAGCCGGTCATGCTGGACCTGAAGGAGGCCGCGCAGGAGGGCATGGGCCCGCACGGTCTGTGCGTCGGCGCGACGGGTTCCGGCAAGTCGGAGCTGCTGCGGACGCTCGTCCTCGGTCTCGCGGTGACGCACTCCTCGGAGACGCTGAACTTCGTCCTCGCGGACTTCAAGGGCGGTGCGACCTTCGCGGGCATGTCGCAGATGCCGCACGTGGCGGCGGTCATCACGAACCTGTCGGACGACCTGACGCTGGTCGACCGCATGGGCGACGCGATCCGCGGCGAGTTGCAGCGCCGTCAGGAGCTGCTGCGGTCGGCGGGCAACTACGCCAACATCCACGACTACGAGAAGGCGCGGGCGGCGGGTGCTCCGCTGGAACCGCTGGCCTCGCTGGTCCTGGTGATCGACGAGTTCTCCGAACTCCTCACCGCCAAGCCGGACTTCATCGACATGTTCATCCAGATCGGCCGGATCGGCCGTTCGCTGGGTGTGCATCTGCTCCTCGCCTCGCAGCGCCTGGAGGAGGGCAAGCTGCGGGGCCTCGACACCTACCTCTCGTACCGGATCGGTCTGCGGACCTTCTCGGCGGCGGAGTCGCGGACGGCGATCGGTGTGCCGGACGCGTACCACCTGCCGTCGGTGCCCGGTTCGGGCTATCTGAAGTTCGGTACGGACGAGATGACCCGCTTCAAGGCGGCGTACGTCTCGGGAACGCACCGGTCGGGCGGGCCTCGCCTGGAGATCGGGCAGCTGCCGGTGGAGCGGCGGCCCGCGCTGTTCACGGCGTCGCCGGTGCCCGTGGTGTACGCGGCGCCGGACCCGGCCTACCTCACGGCGCAGCGCGCCGAGGAGGACGACGCGCTCGCGGACACGGTCCTCGACGTGATCGTGCGCCGTCTGGAGGGTCAGGGCGTGCCGGCGCACCAGGTGTGGCTGCCGCCGCTCGACCAGGCGCCCTCGCTGGACCAGCTGCTGCCCGGGCTCGCGCAGACGGCGGACCGGGGGCTCACGGCGACGGAGTACACGCGTCAGGGCGGGCTCACGGTGCCGCTCGGGCTCATCGACAAGCCGTTCGAGCAGCGGCGTGAGGTGCTGTACCGGGACTTCTCCGGCGCGGCCGGTCACATGATGGTGGTCGGCGGTCCGCAGTCGGGCAAGTCGACGCTGATGCGGACGCTCGTCTCGTCGTTCGCGCTCACCCACACTCCGGCCGAAGTGCAGTTCTACTGCCTGGACTTCGGTGGCGGCGGCATGATCTCGCTCGCCGATCTGCCGCACGTCGGCGGGGTGGCGTCGCGGCTCGACCCGGAACGGGTGCGGCGGACGGTCGCGGAGGTGCTGGGGGTCCTCAACCGGCGGGAGGAGTTCTTCCGTTCGCACGCCATCGACTCGATGACGACCTACCGGCGCAAGCGGGCCGCGGGCGAACTGCCGGGCGAGGCCTGGGGCGACGTCTTCCTGGTCGTGGACGGCTGGGGCGGCTTCCGCAACGACTACGACACGCTGGAGCCGATCGTCTCCGACATCGCCGCGCGCGGTCTGGGCTACGGCATCCACGTGGTGATCACCGCCTCCCGGTACATGGAGGTGCGGGCGGCGCTCAAGGACCAGATGCTGGGCCGGCTCGAACTGCGGCTCGGTGACGTCATGGACTCCGAGTTCGACCGCAAGGTCGCGGCGAACGTGCCGACCGGGGTGCCGGGGCGCGGTCAGGTGGCGGAGAAGCTGCACTTCATGGGCGCGCTGCCGCGGATCGACGGATCGAGCTCGGGTGCCGATCTCTCGGAGGGCACGGCGGCGTTCGTCCAGGCCGTGCGGGCGAGCTGGACCGGGGCTCCGGCCCCGGCGGTGCGGCTCCTGCCGCGCAGGCTGCCGGCGGAGCAGCTGCCGAAGGGCTTCGAATACCCGCAGCACGGCATCGCGATCGGCATCGACGAGACGAACCTGGAGCCGGTGTTCGTCGACTTCGAGTCGGATCCGTTCTTCCTGGTCTTCGGTGAGAGCGAGTCCGGCAAGACGGGACTGCTCCGGCTGATCGCCAAGCAGCTGTGCGAGCGGTACACGCCGGAGCAGGCGCGGATCGTGGTGGGCGACTACCGGCGGACGATGCTGGAGGCGGTCGCGCCCTCGCACCTCCTGGAGTACGCGCCGATGGCCTCGGCCATGCAGATGCACATGGAGGCCATCAACACGGTGATGACGAAGCGTGCTCCCAAGCCGGACATCACGCCGCAGCAGCTGCGCGACCGGAGCTGGTGGACGGGGCCGCAGCTGTTCGTGCTGATCGACGACTTCGAGCTGGTGGCCACCAACTCGGGCAATCCGCTGGCGGTCCTCGTCGAGAACCTGCCGTTCGCGCGGGACGTCGGCATCCGGTTCATCGTGGCACGCAACCAGGCCGGTGCCTCGCGGGCGATGTACGAGCCGTTCATGCAGCGCATGAGGGAGCTGGGCGCGCAGGGCGTGATCCTCTCCGGCGATCCGCAGGAGGGCGACATCCTCGGCAACGTCCGGGCCAGGCCGATGCCTCAGGGCCGGGCCACGTTCGTCTCGCGCAAGCGGGGGACGCCGCTGGTCCAGCTGGGCTGGCTGCCGGAACAGCACTGAGTGATTTCCCGCCGTTCGGGTGCGGCGGTCCCACTACTGTGGAAGGGACCGCCGTACCACCGCGAAGGGAAAGCGCCGATGACCGACGCACAGGCCACCACCACCGACGACTCCCCGGTGAGCGCCGCCGACAGCGCCCGCGCCGCCGAGAAGCAGCGGCAGAAGGACGAGCTGTACGCGCTCGACATCTCCGGCGCCGAGTGGGAGGGCGCTCCGGGGACCGACCCGGACGAGGAGCGGGTGGAGATCGCGCGGCTGCCCGAGGGGGCGGTGGCGATGCGTTCGTCGCTCGACAAGGAGACGGTGCTGCGCTACACGAAGGCCGAGTGGGACGCGTTCGTCCTCGGCGCCAGGGACGGCGAGTTCGACCTGCGGTAGGCCCGGACGCCGCGGCCCAGGCGGGACGTTGACGACCGGGCCCAAGGGGTACGCGTGAGGGGGTGGCCCGTCGGAACGGGCCACCCCCTCACATGCGTCCGCGGGATGTCACATGCGGAACCGGGCGGCGTTGCCCCGGTCGGTGTCCTGGTAGCCGGCGACCGACTCGTCCAGGAGCTGGGCGATGCGCGCCAGGTCCTGGTTCATGCCGGCCATGTCGCGGGTCAGGCGGTCCTGCGTCTCGCGGTACGCGATCTTGGCCTCACCCTCCCAGTTGTTGGCGACGCGGTTGACCTCGGCCATGAGGTCGTCCAGCTTCTGCGTGAGCGTGGTGGAGGTCAGGCGGGTGTCGGCCGCCGCCTGCGTCACGGTGTCGTAATTGACCGCAGTGGTCATGGTGTTGACTCCTGAAGTGAGAGTGGCGCGGAGGACTGGTGAGTGGCTCAGACGCCGAGGATGGCGCTCTGGCCGCCGCCGCCCGCGCCGCCGCTTGCGTCCATCGTGCGGAAGGACCGCAGGCGGTCCTCCTCCTCACGCGAGAACCCGTCGGCGCTCATGCGCATCATCTCTTCGAGCTTGGAGAGCTCGGCGCGCATGCTGCGCAGACGCTGGTTCAGGTCGTTCTGAACCCGGTCGTACTCCTTGCTCGCAGCGCCCTGCCAGCCCGCCTGGACGCGGTCGACCACGCCATTGAGGTTGGTGATGCGGGACTGGAGCTCGTCGGAGAAGTCCTGGATCCGGCCTGCGAGCCGAACTTGTTCGGCACTGGTTACGTTCAGGTCTTTCGACATCTTGCCCCTTCTTCCTTCGGTGGCGTCGACGGCCGGGCCGTCGGGCCTTCCGCTCGTGATGCGGACGGGAATCTTCTGATGCCGCCCCCGTGCTGGGTTCGCACTGCCGTGCGCCCGACGGTCACTTTAGCCATTGACGGCGGCAGTTCCAACTGCAAAGGGGGGACCGGATACTTGACCGGTGGGCCGTTCAACGAACCCCCCTTCTGCGGCGGCTGTCGCGGATCACGATGGCGGTTCCGGCGACCACGGCCACCAGCACACCACCGATCCCCAACGCATAGGTGGCGAGCCGCTCGGAGCGCTCCTGGGGAGTCTCCGTCAGCGCCAGGCGGGCCGGCTCGGGTGCCGGCGGTTTGGGCGGGCCCGGATCGGGCGTGGGCGCGGACGGCGGCGTCCCCGGGGGCGCGTCGGCGAGCGCCTTGACCGGGTCGACCACCCCCCAACCGACGTAGCCGTCACGGCCGTTGATGGAGCGGATGGCGGTCTGCTCGATCCGGGCGACGATCTGGGCGGCGGACCAGTCGGGATACCTGGCCTTGAGCAGGGCGGCGACGCCCGCGACGTACGGGGCGGAGAAGCTCGTGCCGTTGTCGACGCACTGACCGCCGCCGGGGACGGTGGAGACCATGTCGACGCCGGGGGCGGCGACGCCCACCATGGGGCCGGCCTGGGAGAAGGCGGCCCGTTCGTTGTTCCGGTCCGACGAGGCGACGGCCAGGACCCCGGGGAAGGCGGCCGGGTAGGTCTTCTTGAACTTGCCGTCCATGCCGTCGTTGCCCGCGGAGGCGACGACCACGATCTTCTTCTCGATCGCCTTGGCGATCGAGACGCCCATGTCCGAGTCGGTGTCGAGGCGCTGGGTGGTGTCCTGCGAGATGTTGATGACGTCCGCGCCCTTGGCGACGGCCCAGTCGATCGCCTTGGCCATCGTGTCGGACTTGCCGCTGTTCTTCTCGTCGTTCTGGCGGATCGGGATGATCGTCGCCTCGGGTGCGAGGCCGACGAAGCCGGTGCCCTTGCGGGGGCGGGCCGCGATGATGCCGGCGACCTTGGTGCCGTGGCCGACGTCGTCGACGGTCCCGTCGGTCTTGCCGCGCTTCTCGTCGCCGAAGCCGGGGTTCTTCGGGTCGGGCTTGAGGAAGTCCTTGCCCGCCTTGGCGTCGACGGCCTCGCGCAGCTGCGGGTTGACGTCGTCGACGCCGGTGTCGATGACGGCGACCCTGACGCCCTTGCCCTTGGTGTGCTGCCAGAGCTCGTCGAGGAGGACCCGCTGGAGCGGCCAGGGGGTGCCCTCGATCTGCTTCTTCATGGGGAACGTGCACTCGCCGCTGCCGTCGAGGGCCCAGGGCTCCGGTCCGGGCGCCACCGCCGCCGCGGGCGCCGCGAGCAGGCCCGTCAGGGTGGCGGCGGTCAGCAGGGCGGCCGCCGTGCGGTACGTCGTCGTCACCGGTGCCACCCCCTAGGAACCCTGCGGCTGACGCGCGCTGTTGGTGTCGAGTCGCGGGCCCTTCGACAGGAACTCCGACCATTCGATCGGGACGAGGACCGGCATGACCTTCTCGTAGCCCAGACGCTTCTGGGCCTCGGAGGGTTCCGGGCGTCCGTCGGCCTGCTTCTCCTGGTCCCCGGTGCCGATCTCGGAACGGGCGGCGTCGCTGTCGCCGTTGGCCTGGACGGCGTAGCGCAGGCCGGTGTCGGTGACGAGGAAGAGCGAGCCGTCCGGGGTCTTCTGCTGGCCCTGGCCCTGGACCTGCATGTAGAGCAGGCCGCTGCCCGGGGTGACGTACGTGCTGGTGCCGCCGGCCGTGATCTCGGCGGGGTACTTGGTGCCCGCCCAGGTGGCGAGGGTCGTGTCGCCCTTCTCGTCGACGTCGGTGAGGACGCTGCAGATGGTGTCGCGGGCGCCCTCGCCGGTGGAGGAGTTGACCGCCTTGGACCTCTTCTGCGGCCACTTCGCCGTGCCGTTGAAGACAGTCGGGTCCGGGACGAAGGACGAGGAGTCGACGGTGGCGGGCTTGCCGTCCATGTCGAGGACGCCGGTCTCCGGGGAGTTGATGAGGAGCCAGGCGGTGAACGCGGATACGGGCTGGACCTTGCCGGGCAGCACGACGTAGTGCTGGGGACCGGAACCGGTCTGGCCGAGGAGCACCATGCCGATCCGGCTCTCGATCCCGTTGAGGTCGGCGCCCGGGATGTCGGCGGCGGCGCCGACCGTGCCGCCGAGACCCTTGAGCGTCGGGAAGTCGATCGCGTCGCCGGTCTTCAGGGTGGCGAGCCAGTCGTCGGTGACGGGCTGCGGCTCCTTGTTGAGGCCCTTGTCGAGGCCGACGAGGGCGGTGAGCAGTCCGGCCCGGTCGGCCTTCACCGGGTACTTGGTGCCGGTGTGGTCGACGATGAACTGGGCGGCGCCCTTCTGGCCCTTGACGTACAGGATCTCCCCGTCGCCGAGCTTGTTCTTGTCCTCGGTGCGCTTGAGGTCGCGCTGGGCGAAGAGGAAGGTCGCTTTCTGGACGCTGGCGCCCTTGCCGCCGCCGGGCTGCTCGCAGACGGCCCAGCGCTTCTCCGCGCCCGCGTCGTCCGCGGCCGGCAGCCGGTCGGGGGCGTAGGGGATGCCGAGGATCGGGCCGCGCTGCTTGTCCTCGTCGAGCTTCTTGTCACTGACCTGCACGACCTGGAACTGGTCGGGGTTGAGCAGGAGCCGGGCGGAGGCGAGGTTGAGGACGGGGTGGAGGAGCGTCTTGGCGTCCTTGCCCTTGCCCGTCTCCAGGACGACGTACCGGGTCGTCGACTGCTTGCCGACGATCACCCGGGTGCCGGGGACGTCCCAGCCCTTGGGGGCCTGCGGGCTGAACATGCCCCAGGCGCCGAATCCCGCGATGACCAGCGCGGCGACGATGAGGCCGGGGATGATCGCACGCAGCGGCCTCGGCGCCCCCTCCTCCGTGCCGGAGGGCGAGGGTTGGAGGAATGCCGCCACCGTGCGCTTCTTCGCAAAGGTGTACGCGTTGAGCTCGTCCCGGCGCGATGCCATGAGTCCCCATTCTCGTCAGGCGCAGTCTTCGCGCGGGGTCCGGGGGAGGTGACACCCGGGCCCCGGCTGTCGGACCGGCCCCCTACTATGCCTGCTGTCCCGTGGTGTTCGTGGGGCGGGTAGGGTGATCCGGCCGCCAAAGCCCTGGCGGGCCAGGGCGATCGGGACGAATTGAGGGGGATTCTCCATCATGGCTTCCGCCACGCGGACGCGGCCCGGCGCGGCCACACCTTCCGCACCCCCTTCCACGGGATCCGTTTCCTCGGTCTCACCGAGGCTTCAGGCACGTCCCGGACACTTCGGTTCGTTCCGATTGCAACAGCTCGTACTGATAGAGGTGGCGGCGGCGTTGCTCGCCGTCGCCTGGGTCGTGGACCAGCTGATGCTGGTGCCCGCGGGCGTGGTCGCCCTCGTGCTCGTCCTGCTGGCGCTCGTACGCCGGCACCGGCGGTCGCTGCCCGAGTGGCTCGGCACCTTCCTCGCGCTGCGCGCCCGGTCGCGCCGGGCGGCCTCCTTCGCCGTGCCGGAGGGCACGGAGCCGGGGCTCGCCCCGGTCGTGGAGTGCGACCCGGCGCTGCGGACGTACGCGTACAGCGACCGTGACCGGCGGCCGGTCGGGATGATCGGCGACGGCACCTTCCTGACCGCCGTGCTGCGGGTCGAGTCGGACGGCACTGCGCTGCGGCCTGACCGCGGGGCGCGGCCGCTGCCCGTCGGGCTCGTGCGGGACGTCCTGAGCGTGGACGGCATCCGGCTGGAGTCGGCGCAGATCGTGCAGCACACGCAGCCCGCTCCCGCGCCGCACCTGCCGGCGCAGTCGATGGCCGCGCGCAACTACGGGCCGCTCCAGGCGCAGACGGGTTCGCCCGCGGTGCGGATCACCTGGATCGCGCTCAAGCTCGACCCCGAGCTGTGCCCGGAGGCGGTCGCCGCGCGCGGCGGCGGCATGACGGGCGCGCAGAAGTGCGTGGTGCGGGCGGCGGACCAGCTGGCGAGCCGTCTCGCGGGCGCCGGATTCCGGGCGAGCGTGCTGACCGAGCAGGAGCTGACCTCGGCGATCGCGACCTCGACCTGTGCGAGCCCGATGGCGATCGCGCAGGCGGGCCGCGGGCAGGCGCAGGCACGGCGGACGCAGGAGACCGCGCGGACCTGGCGGGTCGACGACCGGCGCCACACGACGTACTGGGTGGGGCGCTGGCCCCAGTTGGGCGGTCCCGGCGGCAGCGCGGGCGCCTCGATGCCGCAGCTGGTGGCCCTGCTGACCTCGCTGCCCGCGCTCGCGACGACGTTCAGCCTGACGCTCAGCGGCGGGGACCGGCAGGAGGTGACGGTGACCGGACACGTGCGGATCACCGGGCGCAGCGACGAGGAACTGGTCGCCGCGCGGCACGAACTGGAGCGCGCGGCGCGCGGGGTGCGCACGGGCCTGGTGCGGCTCGACCGGGAACAGGTGCCGGGCATGCTCGCGACGCTGCCGCTGGGGGGTGCGCGCTGATGTCCCACGCCTCTCCATTCGGTACGCCGCCGGGTTCCGGTGCGCCGTCCTCCCGCCGCGACTCCCGCTCCTCGCGCGCTTCCGGGCGTGCGGGGCGGGACGCGCGGCCCCGGTTCGGTTTCGGGCTCGTCGGGCCGCGCCGCGACCGGCACTCCGTACCCGTCGATCAGCTCGACGCGCTGGCCCTGCCCGTCGGGGACGACGGCGTCGTGATCGGTGTGGACGCCGAGAGCCGGCCCGCCGTCCTCGGCATCAACCGGCCCGTCCCGTACGACATCACGCTCATCGGCGGCCTGTGGACCGCCCAGGTGCTCGCGCTGCGCGCGGCCGCCACCGGCGCGCGCGTGGCCGTCGAGACCGGCCGCGCCCAGGCGTGGACCCCGCTCGCACAGGCGGCGGGCGGCGGTCAGCCGTGCGTCTCGCTGCACGACGTGGGCCGGGTGCCGCCGCAAGGCGCCTCGGCGGGCAGCCCGGTCGTCGTGGTGCGCGACTGCGGCATGCGGCCGCCGCGCGGCCGTGTCGTGTCGGCGCCCTGGCAGTCGGTCGTGACGCTGCTCCCGTACCTGAGCCCGGTCGCGCCCCGGCTGCTCGAGAAGTCCTCGCTGGTCGGCGTCCAGCGGGTCTCCCCGGACGAGGCCACGCAGATCGGCCGCATCATGGGCCTCCCGCGCCACGAGTACGAGGCGCTGTCGACGCTCGCGGACGGGGTGACCCTCTGGTGCACCCCCGGCGACCGGCAGTTCGTGATGACACAGGCGACGGACGCCGAGACCGGATTGTTGGGCGGCGCGCGCAGAATGGACTGAGCGGCACGAAGTCGTTCAAGTACGTCCGTTTTTGCACTGATTTGAACGGTCGGGGTTCTCACTCTGCGACGCGACCGGGTCACTTGGGGGCTTGACCCGGTCGGAACCGCTGTCGCGGAGCGGCTGCCGGGCCTGCCCGCGGGATGCCGCGCCGATTAGGCTGGAAGAGCCCCGCCCACAACGGCACAAGGGTGCTCGACCACACCAGGAGGCAAAGTGAACGGCGATCGCGACGAGATCCACGGGGGTTGGAATCCACCCGCCGACGATCAGTCCGACGCGGATCCCGCCGAGATGACGGGTGAGTTCACCATCGACTACACCCCGCCCGCCTGGTACACGCAGAACGCGTCGGGCGGTGCGGCGGCGGGCGGTGCCACTCCCCCGCCGCCGAGCGGGGCGCCGGTCGCGGTGCCCGGGCTCCCGGCGGGCAGCGGCTTCGAGCCCGGCTGGGGCGGCGCGCAGCAGCCGGTGGCGCCGGTGAGCCCGGTGGCTCCGGTGGCTCCGGTGGCTCCGACGCCGGTGGCGCCTGTCGCTCCGGTGGGGCCTGTCGCTCCGGTGACCCCGGTGGCGCCTGCCATGGGTACGCCGGAGATGCCGGTCGCTGTGCCGCCCGCGCCGCTGCCCGTACCTGCCGCGACCGCACCCGTGCCCCTGCCGATCCCCGCGCCCGCGCCCGAGGCGCCCGCGGCGGCGAGCGCCGGGGCCGGTGAGCCGTTCGGCGGCGGCGACGTGGAGAGCGGCGCGACCATGCGTTTCTCTCCCGGCTCGCTCAAGCGCGAGATGGCCGAGCGCTCGGCCGCGGCGAAGGCCGCGCGGGGCGAGGCCGCCGGCGGGGAGGCTGCCGGTACGGACGGTGCCGAGGTGCCGGGAACCGTCGAGGGCGACGCCTCCGCCGGAGCGCCGGCGGCCGGCACGGACGCGGCCGCGGCCGCGACGAGCTCGGACGACGTGGTGACGGCCGCGCCCGACACCGACGGTGGGCCGACGGACACCCCGCCGGCCCCCGCGGCGGACGCCGAGACCGACGCTGATGCCGCTGACGCCGATCCTGTCGCCGACGCGGACGGCGGTACGGAGCACGGCGTCGTCGCCGCACCGGCCGCGGACCCCGAGGCCAGTGACGCCACGGCACCGGGACCCTTCCCGGGCGCCGCGCCCCAGCCCGACGCCGCTCCGGCGCCCTTCCCCGGCGCCGCGCAGCCGGACTTCGCGCCTGCGGCTCCGGGACCGCTCCCGGGCGCCGTGCCCCAGGCCGACCAGGCCCCCGGGGCCTATCCGCCCGCCGCCCCGCAGGGCGGGGCCGGTCTGCCGCCGCTGCCGCCGTCGTTCCAGCCGGCCGCGCCCGCGCCCGCGCAGCAGTGGCCCGCACAGTCGGTTCCGGGCGCCCAGCCGGTGCCCCAGGCCGCGCCGCTGCCGCCCACCGCCGAGTGGTCCGCGCCGGCGGCGCCCGGCGCGCCCGGGCCCGCCGCCCCCGCTCCCGTACCGCCGCAGGCTCCCGTGGCACCGCAGGCTCCGGGCGCTTACGGATATCCGCAGCCCGGCGCCGTACCCCCGCAGGCCCCCCAGGGCGGCGGCTACGGCTTCCCGCACGCCGGTACTCCTCCGCAGGCGCCGCAGGGTGGCTACGGCTTCCCGCAGCAGCAGCCCGGTACTCCCCCGCAGTCGCCGCAGGGCGGTTACGGCTACCCGCAGCAGCAGCCCGGCGGTGTGCCGCCGCAGGCGCAGGCCGCGGACGGGTACGGCTACCCGCACCCCGGCGCCGTACCGCCGCAGGAGGCGCAGCCGCCCGTCGACCCGCGGACCGGGGCCGCCTGGCCCTCGCCCGTGACGCACGATCAGCGCGAGCGGTCCGTGCCGGGCGCCCCCCTCGGCTACAACGCGGCCGTGGAGCTGTCCTCGGACCGGCTCCTTCGGAACAACAAGCAGAAGCCGAAGTCGAGCCGCAACCCCAGCGGCGCGGCCGCCCGCTTCAAGCTCGGCGGCAAGAAGGAGGAGGCGGAGCGGCAGCGGAAGCTGGAGCTGATCCGTACGCCCGTCCTCTCCTGCTACCGGATCGCGGTCATCTCGCTCAAGGGCGGTGTCGGCAAGACCACGACGACGACCGCGCTCGGCGCGACCCTGGCGACCGAGCGGCAGGACAAGATCCTGGCGATCGACGCCAACCCGGACGCCGGCACCCTCGGCCGCCGCGTGCGGCGCGAGACCGGGGCGACCATCCGCGACCTGGTGCAGGCGATCCCGTACCTGAACTCGTACATGGACATCCGCCGGTTCACCTCGCAGGCGCCGTCCGGTCTGGAGATCCTCGCCAACGACGTGGACCCGGCCGTCTCGACGACGTTCAACGACGAGGACTACCGGCGCGCGATCGACGTCCTCGGCAAGCAGTACCCGATCATCCTCACGGACTCGGGTACGGGTCTGCTGTACAGCGCCATGCGGGGCGTGCTCGACCTCGCCGATCAGCTGATCATCATCTCCACGCCCTCCGTGGACGGCGCGTCCAGCGCGTCGACGACGCTGGACTGGCTGTCCGCGCACGGCTACGCGGACCTGGTGCAGCGCTCGATCACGGTCATCTCGGGTGTCCGCGAGACCGGCAAGATGATCAAGGTCGAGGACATCGTGCAGCACTTCCAGACCCGCTGCCGCGGTGTCGTGGTCGTGCCCTTCGACGAGCACCTGTCGGCAGGCGCCGAGGTGGACCTCGACATGATGCGGCCGAAGACGCGCGAGGCGTACTTCCACCTGTCGGCGATGGTGGCCGAGGACTTCGTCCGTGCGCAGCAGGTGCAGGGGCTGTGGACCGGCGACGGCCAGGGCGGGCTGCCTCCCCACATGGCCCCGCCGATGCCGGGCCAGCCGATGCCCGAGCAGTACGCGCCGGGGCAGCCCGCACCCGGGCAGTACGCCCCTGGCCAGCCGATGCCCGGACAGCCCATGCCCGGACAGTTCCCGCCCGGCCAGCCGGTGCCGGGGCAGCCCGCGCCTGGCCAGTACGCACCCGGGCAGCCGATGCCGGGTCAGCCCATGCCCGGCCAGTACGCGCCCGGGCAGCCCGCGCCGGGTCAGCCGTACGCGCCCCAGGCGCCGCAGCCCGGGCAGCCGTACCCGGCGCAGGCGCAGCAGCCGTACCCCCCGCAGGCGTACCCCCAGCCGGGTCAGCCGATGCCGGGTCAGCCGGTGCCCGGGCAGTACGCGCCGGGCCAGTACGCGCCGGGGCAGCCGGCACCCGGTCAGCCGTACGCGGCCCAGACCCCGCAGCCCTATCCGCAGCAGCCGGGACAGCCCGGGCAGCCGGGGCAGGCAGGCCAGACGGGTCAGGCCGGAGTGCCGCAGGCCTGGCAACAGCAGCAGCCGCCGCAGGATCCGGCGCAGCCCCAGGCCGGGCAGCCGCTGCCCCCGCAGACCGACCCCCAGGGGCCTCCGCAGGCTCCGCCAGCCCCTCAGCAGTAAGGCGTCACAGGCTTAGACCAATGAGGCTCCGTATCGGTCGTCCGATACGGGGCCTCTTGGCATTCCCGCAGCCCACAAGGGGTTTGAGGCATCGTTGACGCGGTCGGCCGCCGCTGATAGACCTTCGCTTCACCAGTTGGCGCCCCCAAGATCCACGACACGAGGTCACGTCCTATGGTCATGGTCACGAAGGTCCCTTCCCGTCCGGCCGCCCCCCGAAGACTCCTCCGGCTGTTTCTCGCCACGGGCGTCGCCGCCACCGCGCTCGCGGCCGTCCCCCAGGCCGCGCAGGCCGACGACGGCGACGACAAGAGCGGCTCGGCCACCCTCACGGTGGCCGTCTCGCAGAGCATCGACTCGCTGAGCCCGTTCCTCGCCCAGAAGCTCACCTCGACCAGCATCCACCGGCTGGCGTACGAGTACCTCACCAACTACGACGCCAAGGACGCCCGGACGGTCCCGGGCCTGGCGACCGCGTGGACGCCCTCGGCGGACAAGCTGACGTGGACGTACACGATCCGCGAGGACTCGAAGTGGTCCGACGGGAAGCCGGCCACCGCCGAGGACGCGGCCTGGACCTTCAACAAGATGATGACCGACCCGAACGCCGCCACCGCGAACGGCAGCTTCACGGCCAACTTCAAGAAGGTCACCGCCCCCGACCCGAAGACGCTCGTCATCGAGCTCAAGAAGCCGCAGGCGACGATGACGGCGCTCGACGTGCCGATCGTGCCGAAGCACGTCTGGGAGAAGGTCGGCGACTTCTCGAAGTTCAACAACGACCAGCAGTTCCCGATCGTCGGCAACGGCCCCTTCGTCATCACCGACTTCAAGGTCGACCAGTACATCAAGCTCAAGCCGAACAAGACGTTCTGGCGGGGCGCACCCAAGTTCGACGAGCTGGTGTTCAAGTACTACAAGGACGGTGACGCCGCCGTCGCCGCGCTCCAGAAGGGCGAGGTGTCCTTCGTACCGAATCTGACGCCCGCCCAGGCGGCGGCGCTGAAGACACAGAAGGACATCAAGGTGAACGACGCGCCCGGCCGGCGCTTCTTCGCCATCGCCACCAACCCGGGCGCCCGCTCCCAGGACGGCAAGACCTTCGGCAACGGCCACAAGGCGCTGCTCGACCCGGCGGTGCGCAAGGCGCTCTTCCTCGCGGTCGACCGGACGACCATCGTCGACAAGGTCTTCCAGGGACACGCCGTCGAGGGCGAGGGGTACATCCCGCCGCGCTTCGGCTCGTACTTCTGGAAGCCGGAGGCCACGCAGAAGCGGGCGTACGACCCGGTCGCGGCGGAGAAGGTACTCGACGCCGCCGGGTACAGGAAGAACGCCGACGGCAAGCGGGTCGGCAAGGACGGCAAGGCGCTGGACTTCCGCATCCTCTGTCACGCCACCGACCCGAACGACAAGGCGATCGGCAAGTACCTCCAGGAGTGGTGGGGCGAGCTCGGCATCGGGCTGAAGGTCGAATGCCTGGACAGCGTCTCCGACCCGTGGGTCAAGGGCGACTACGACCTCGCCTTCGACGGCTGGTCGGTCAACCCCGACCCGGACTACGTCCTGTCGATCCACACCTGCGGCACGCTGCCGGCGACGCCGAAGGACAGCGGCGCCACCGACAACTTCATCTGCGACAAGGAGTTCGACACGCTCTACGCGCAGCAGGCGGTGGAGTACGACGCCGCCAAGCGGGCGGATCTGGTCAAGCGGATGCAGTCCCGGCTGTACGACACGGGGTACATGAACATCATGGCCTACCCGAACGCCCTGGAGGCGTACCGCACGGACCAGATCAAGTCCATCACGACCATGCCGGAGGCCGCCGGCAACCTGTGGGGACAGGACGGCTACTGGAGCTGGTGGTCGGCCGTGCCCACCGCCTCGGCCTCGGCGTCCGGTGACGAGGGCGGCGGCTCGTCCACCGGACTGATCATCGGCATCGGCGCGGCCGCGATCGTCATCGTCGGCGTCGGCGTCTGGGCCGCCCGGCGCCGCCGCACCACCGCCGACGACCGCGAGTAGTCCGTGACGACGGCAAGCACCCCCGCCGACGTGGCGCGGGCCGAAGAGGCCCGCGCCACGGACGGCGCACCCCGCACCGGTTCCTCCCTCGGCTATCTCCGCCACGCGGCGGGGAAGCTGGGCGGCGCGCTCGTCTCGCTCCTCGCCGTCCTGGTCACCAGCTTCTTCCTCTTCCGGATCATCCCCGGTGACCCGGTGAAGGCGATGACCCACGGCGTGCCCACCACGGCGGAGCAACTCGCGACGCTCCGACGCCAGTTCGGGCTCGATCTGCCGCTCTGGCAGCAGTTCACCGACTACTGCGCCAAGGCGCTGAGCGGTGATCTCGGCACCTCGTTCCAGTTCCGTGCCCCCGTCGGGGAGCTGATCGCGGAGAAGCTGCCCGCGACGCTGCTGCTCACCGGGGTGGCCGTGGTGATCTACTCGGCGCTCGGGCTCTGGCTCGGCACGCGCTCGGCCTGGCGCCACGGCGGTCTCGGCGACAAGCTGAACACGGGGATCGCGCTGACCCTGTGGTCGGTGCCCTCGTTCTGGCTCGGGCTGCTGCTCATCATCGTGTTCTCGGTCGGCATGGGGCCGATCCCGGGGCTCTTCCCGACCGGCGGCATGGAGTCGGGGACCGGTGAGACCGGCTTCGCGTACGTCCTCGACGTCGCCCATCACCTGGTCCTGCCGGTCGTCACGCTCGTGGCCGTCGGCTACGCGCAGACGCTGCTCGTGATGCGCTCCTCACTCCTCGACGAGATGGGCGGCGACTACCTGACGACGGCACGGGCGAAGGGGCTGCGCGACGACGTCGTACGGCGCCGGCACGCCGTACCGAACGCGCTGCTCCCGACCGTCACCATGATCTTCATCAACCTGGGTCATGTGGCGGCCGGCTCGATCCTGGTGGAGACGGTGTTCTCCTGGCCGGGCCTCGGCGGGCTGTTCTACCAGGCGCTCAGCGTGCCCGACCTGCCGCTCGTCCAGGGCCTTTTCGTGGTCTTCGCCGGGGCGATGATCCTCATGAACCTGATCGCCGACCTGCTCTATCCGCTGCTCGATCCCCGGGTGGGCCGATGACGACCGCGAAGAAGACCGAGACAACTGCTGACTCGACTGCCGAGACGGCTACCAACACCCAGCCCGCCAAGAAGGCCGCCAAGACGCCCTCCACCGCGACGTCCCTGGCGTGGCAGCGCCGCAGGGCCTCCGTCGCCCGCTTCTGGAAGCAGTACCGCACCCACCGCGCCGGCCTCTACGGCCTGGCCGGGCTCGCCCTCATCGCGCTGCTCGCCCTCACCGCCCCGCTGACCGTCGGCGCCGACGTCCAGTCGGTGACCCAGGCGCCGGGTACGGCACTGGAGCCGCCGAGCGCCGAATTCCCGCTCGGCACCGACCAGTTCGGGCGCTCGCTGCTCGGGCTCCTGATCTGGGGAGCCCGGATCTCGCTGCTCGTGGGGCTGCTCGCGGCGGCCCTCTCGGTCGCCGTCGGCACCCTGGTGGGAATCATCGCCGGACACTACGGCGGCTGGTTCTCGACGGTCATCATGCGGATCACCGACTGGTTCCTGGTGATGCCGACCCTGGTCCTCGCGATCGTGCTCGCCACGGTCATGTCCCGGTCGATGTGGACGGTGGTCCTGGCGATCGGCGTGACCTCCTGGCCGACGACGGCCCGCCTCGTGCGGGCGCAGACGATCGCGGTCGAGTCCCGCCCGTACATCGAGCGGGCGACCGCGCTCGGCGGCGGTCACCGGCACGTCATGAGCAAGCACGTCCTGCCGAACGTGATGCCGCTGGTGCTCGCGCAGACCACGCTGGGCATCTCGACGGCCATCCTCACCGAGGCGACCCTCGCCTTCCTCGGACTCGGCGACCCGACGGTCGTCTCCTGGGGCGGGATGCTCCAGGACGCCCGGGAGGCGGGCGCGGTCTCCTCCGGCCACTGGTGGTACCTGGCCCCGCCCGGCATCGCGATCGCGCTGGTCGCGCTCGCGTTCACCCTCTGCGGCCGGGCCGTCGAGGCCGTTCTCAACCCGAAGCTGGGGGTGGGGCGTTGAGCCTGCTCGAGATCAAGGACCTGCGGGTGACGTACGGCTCGGGGGCCGCCGCCGTGCCCGCCGTACGCGGGGTCGACCTGACCCTGGAGGCGGGGACCAAACTGGGCGTGGCGGGCGAGTCCGGCTGCGGCAAGTCGACGCTCGCGCTCGCGCTGCTGCGGCTGCTCCCGGCCTCGGCGCGGATCGAAGGCGAGGTCCTCCTCGACGGCGAGGACGTCCTCGCCATGTCGTGGGGACGGCTGCGGGCCGTCCGCTGGGCGGGCGCGTCGATCGTCTTCCAGGGCGCGATGCACTCGCTCAACGCCGTCCACCGGATCGGGGACCAGATCGCCGAGCCGCTGCTCGTGCACGGCCGGTCGACCCCGGCTGCTGCCCGCAGACGCGTGGGCGAGCTGCTCGAACACGTCGGGCTGCCCGCCGCCCGCGCGGCCGCCTACCCGCACGAGCTGTCCGGCGGCCAGCGGCAGCGCGTGATGATCGCGATGGCGCTCGCCTGCGACCCGCGGCTGATCGTCGCGGACGAGCCGACGACCGCGCTCGACGTGATGATCCAGGCGCAGATCCTGCGGCTGATCGAGGGACTCGTCGCCGAGCAGTCCATCAGCCTCCTGATGATCAGCCACGACCTGGCCGTCCTCGCCGACACCTGCGACCGGCTGGCCGTGATGTACGCGGGGCGGGTCGTCGAGGAGGGCCCGGCGCGGGCGGTGTACGAGGCCGCCGAGCACCCGTACGGGCGGGCGCTGTCCTCGGCGTTCCCCCGGATCGGCGATCTCGCCTCCCGGCGGGCGCCGCGCGGCCTGCCGGGCGACCCGCCGGACCCGGCGGACCTGCCGGGCGGCTGCGCCTTCCATCCGCGCTGCGCGGTGGCCGTGGACGTCTGCGCGGCGGAGGACCAGGAACTGCGGGAGGCGGGCGCCGGGCGCCGGGCCGCCTGCGTACACGTGGGGAGTACGTCATGAGTACCGTCGCGAGCGCCGTCCGGGACGCGGACGCCCCCACGGGTCCACTGCTCGCGGCCAGCGGCCTGCACGTCGTCTTCCCGGGGCGGCGGGGCGCCCCGCCCGCCCGCGCGGTGGACGGCGTGGACCTGGACATCGGCGCCGGCGAGATCGTCGCGCTCGTCGGCGAGTCGGGGTGCGGCAAGACGACACTGGCCCGCTCGCTCCTGGGCCTGGTGCGGCCCACGTCGGGCACGGTCTCCTTCGACGGGAAGCCGCTCGCGTACTCCTCCGGGGCCCTCAAGGCCTACCGGAAGCGGGCCCAGCTGGTCCTCCAGGACCCGAGCGGTTCGCTGAACCCCCGGCACACCGTGTACGACGCGGTGGCGGAGGGGCTGCGGATCCACGGCTACGCGGGGGACGAGCGGGAGGCGGTCGCCGGGGCCCTCGCACGGGCCGGGCTCCGGCCGCCGGAGCGCTTCTTCCTGCGCTATCCGCACGAGCTGTCCGGCGGTCAGCGGCAGCGCGTGGTCATCGCGGGCGCGCTCGTCCTGGAACCCGAACTGATCGTCGCCGACGAGCCGGTGGCGTCGCTCGACGCGTCCGTACGGGGCGAGATCCTGGCGCTGCTGCTGCGCCTGCGGGACGAACTCGGCCTCTCGGCCCTGGTGGTGACGCACGACCTGGGACTCGCGTGGAACATCGCGGACCGGGTGGCGGTGATGTACCTGGGCCGGGTCGTGGAGACGGGCCCCGTGGAGTCCGTCCTGACGGCTCCGCAACATCCGTACACGCGGGCGCTGTTGTCGGTCCTGCCCGAATCCGGGGGCGCTCCGGTCGTGCTGACCGGCGAGCCGCCGGACCCGTCCCGCATCCCGTCCGGCTGCCGTTTCCACGCCCGCTGCCAGGTCCTCGCCTCGGGCGAGGCCGCCGCGGTCGCGGACCGCTGCCGGGGCGAGAGCCTGCCGGTCCTCGACGGCGGCGGGGCACGGGCGGTGGCGTGCCACTGGGTGGCGCGGGAGACGACGGGCTGATCCGCGGTCCGAAGGAGCTCCTCGTCACGTGGTGACGAACAGGCCCTAGACGGCGGGGTTCTCCCGGTCGTACGTGTCCGTCAGCTCACGGCTCCGCTTCACGTCCGCCGCCATCGCGAGCAGCAGGTCGTCGAGGGTGTCGAACTTGAGCATGCCGCGCACGTAGGCCAGGAAGTCCACGGCCACGTGGAGCCCGTACAGGTCGAGGCCCTCGCGGTCGATCGCGTACGCCTCGACCGTCCGCTCCGTGCCGTCGAACTGCGGGTTCGTGCCGACGGAGATCGCCGCCGGCATGCGCTCGCCGGCGGCGGTCAGCCAGCCGGCGTAGACGCCGTCCGCCGGGATCGCCGTGTGCGGCAGGGTCTCGACGTTGGCCGTCGGGAAGCCGAGCTCGCGGCCGCGCTGCGCGCCGCGCACCACGATGCCCTCGACGCGGTGCGGGCGGCCGAGGATCTCAGCCGCGCCGGCCATGTCGCCCTCGGCGACGAGTCGGCGGGTGAGGGTGGAGGAGAACGGCTGACCGCCGCCGGCCGTGCCGCTGACGTACAGGTCGATGACCTCGACCTCGTAGTCGTACGTCTCGCCGAGCTCGGCGAGGAACGCGACGTTTCCGGCGGCCCGGTGGCCGAAGCGGAAGTTGGGGCCCTCGATGACGGCCCTGGCGTGCAGCTTGTCGACGAGCACCTTGACGATGAAGTCCGCCGGGGAGAGCTGGGAGAACTCGGCGGTGAACGGCAGCACGAGCACCGCGTCGACGCCGAGGCCCGCGATCAGCTCGGCGCGCCGGTGGTGCGGGGCGAGCAGCGGCGGGTGGCTGCCGGGCCGCACGACCTCGGAGGGGTGCGGGTCGAAGGTGACCACGACCGAGGGGACGCCGAGTTCCCGGGCGCGCTCGACGGCGCGCCCGATGATCAGCTGGTGCCCGCGGTGCACCCCGTCGTAGGAGCCGATGGTGACAACACTGCGCCCCCAGTCCTGGGGGATGTCCTCCAAGCCACGCCAGCGCTGCACTGTGACCGCTCCTCGTCCGCCTGTTCGCCGATTACGCAGGTCTAAGACTGCCATGCCCGCGCCCGTCGGTCCGCATCGGCATGGAAGTGCCGGGGTTCCGCAGCACCCGGAGGGTCTCGGGACCGAGCAGCGGAGCCCACTCCCCCGGTACGGCGACGGTCCAGCCGATGAGGAGCAGGGCGAAGCCGGGGCGCTCGCGGGCGACCCCGGCCAGCGCACGGTCGAGCCGTCCGGCGCCTTCGGGCGTACGGGTGTACAGGGCGGCGGCCCGGTGCACGAGCTCCCGGGTGCGGGGCTCGCTGCGCAGGTCGGCGCCCTCGGCGGCGGCCGCCAGAAGGGCGTCCAGGACGGAGAGCTCGCCGGCCTCGGCCTCGTACCGCTCGTGTTCCAGGAGTACGTCGAGCAGCTCGGCCCGCAGATGGCGGGAGGCGCCGGTGCCGGGGGCGGCGAGCACCGGGGCGAGGGCGCGGCGGACGACGGCGGGCCGGCCCCGGATCAGCCCCGAGACCAGGGGGAAGAGGACGGCCCGGCCGGCCGGGCCATCCTCGAACCGCCGGTCGACGTAGCGGGCCACGTGCCCGGCGCCCTCGGGGAGGCGGGCCACGTAGTCGCGGACGAGGGCGGCGACGTGCCGGGTGAGGGCGGGCGTGTCGATCTCGGCGAGAGCGCGCAGCGCGGCGGCGGCCTCCTCTCCCGTGCCGTGCAGCCGGGACCGGAAGGCGGTGAGGACCGGCCCCGGGTGGGTCGCGAGGGCCTCGGCGAGGGCGGAGGCGGGCACCCGGGGCTCGGCGATGGCGCGGGGCAGATGGCGGGCGCGGGTGTGCGGGTCGCGGACGAGCAGGCCGAGGGCGGGGCCGTGGAGGGCCTGGTCGGCGGGGCGGGCGAGCAGGGCGAGGGCGGCGTAGCGGAGGAGTTCGCGGTCGGCGGGGGCCGTGAGGCGGCCGGCGACGAGATGGCCGTACGCGGCGGCGGCGACCCGGCGCTCGGGGCGGCCGTCGTCGTGGGCCCAGCGGTCGACGGCCCGGCAGAGTGCGGACGGCTCGTCCTCGGCGAGGGAGGCGAGCAGCCCGTCGGCGAGCGGGTGGGCGGTGGAGACGAGCGCCTCGCAGAGGTCGTCGACGGCCAGCCCGCGATGGGTGTGCAGGAGGGCCTGGGCGGCGGTGGCGACGGTGGCGTGCGGGGCGGCGGGCAGCGGGCGTTCGTCGCCGAACCAACGGCACAGCAGCGGCTGGACGCCCCGGGGATCGGCGACGAGCATCCCGGCGACGGTGTCGAGGCACCGGTCGCCGGTCGCCGCCTCGCCGGTCGCCGCCTCGCCCGCCGGCGGGTCGGCGGGCACGAGCCGCCGCAGCAGGTCGATCCGCTCGTCCTCGCCGAGCGGGAGCCCTTGCCAGAAGGCCGCGCCGAAGGCGGCGAAGACCGGCTGGGGCGCGGGCCGGCCGCCGATCCGATCGGCGAGGAGCCGGAGGACGGGCAGGTACGGCCGGGGGTCGCCCACCCGACGCACGGTCTCCCCGAACAGGCGGACCGCCCACCAGACCGGGTCGGCGTACGGGTGGGGGGCGGCGGGCTCGGCGGACCGGGCGCCGCCGGACGGCGCGCGGGGGTCGGCGGCCCGCGCTCCCCCGTCCGCGAACCGGTCGAGCGACTCCAGGAGCGCGGCGAGCCGCGGGGCGAGGGCACCGGGCCCGTGCTCGCGGTGGAGGCGCAGCAGCGCCTGGAGAACGGGGCCGATGCGGTGGCGGGGCACGGGAAGGTGATCCGCCGGGGGCGCGCTCCGCTGCCGGGGCACCTCGGCGTCGGCGCTCCCCGGCTCGGCGGGGTCCCGGTCGGGCGGGCTCGCGCACGGCACCGCCGCGCGGTCGGCCGGACGAGTGGGAGAGGGAGAGGAAGGGGAAGAGGGAGATACGGAGCCGGCCGGACCTGCCAGGGGAACGAGCACCCCGCCCCGCCCAACCGGCGCGGAAACGGCCCAGGGGCCCGCCACGGCCGCCCAACCGGATCCGGAAGCGAAACCCCGCGCGGGCGCGACGCTGTGCCCAGGAGCGGGACCGGAACCCGAGCCGAGAGCAGAGCCGAGCCCGGACCCGGACTCGGACCCGAAAGCGGAGCCGGACCAAGGGCCGACCCACTCGGCGTCGGCACCGTGCCCCGGAACGGGAACGGGAACGGGAACGGGAACGGGCGCGGACGCGGACGCGGACCCAGGAAGCGGACCGGATCCGGGAGCGAACCCGCGCTCCGCGACAGCATCGGACCCGGGAGCGGAGGCACACCCAAGAGCGGGGACCGGGCCGCCCCCCGAGGCGGAACCGCCCCCCGGGCCGGGATCGTGTCCCGCCGCAGCACCGGATCCCGTCACGGCATCGCGCCCCTGGGCCTCCTCGGCGCCCGAAGCCGCCTCGGCCCCCGGAGCCGTACCCGAGCCCGCCCCCTCTCCCCGCGGAGGGATCACCCCGCCCCGGCTGTGGACCAGTGCGTGCAGGGCCGCGTCCAGGTCGAGGTGGGCGGACTGGAGCCAGTCGGCGAGCTCCTCGTGGGCGAAGCGGTAGCCGGAGCCCGCGGGGACGAGGAGGCCCTCGGTGAGGACGGCCGAGGCCCACCCCTCCCGCCACGGGAACAGCTCCTCGAAGGAGGCCCGGTCGAGGACGCCGTGGCCCGGGCCGAGACAGCGGCGGGCGGCCTCGTGGACCTGCCCGGCGACCCGTGCGGCGAGCAGCCGCACGGCGGTCCCCCGTACGAGGGGCCGGGAGCCCGCGGCGACCCGGACGGCGACGCGCAGGCACATCAGGTCCAGATGGGCCGTGAAGATCTCCTCCCTGCCCGGCCGCCCCGGCACCTCGCCCGGGAGCGCCGCCCGTACCTCGGCGAGCAGCCGCAGGGCGAGCGGGTGGCGGGCGTCCGCCTCGGCGAGGTCGGTCTCCCCGATCCCGTACCCCTGCCGGACGGCCCGTGCCTCCGTCTCGGTGTACGGGCCGAGTACGAGGGCGCCGGGCTGGCCTTCCCCGTTCCCGGAAGCAGACCGGTGCAGGGTTCCCGGGCCGTAGAGGGCGCCGGCCAGATCCCAGTGCTCGGGGCGGCAGGCCGTGACCAGGCGTACCCCGTGGACGCGCAGCCACTGCTCGGTGGCGGCCGTCCAGTCGGCGAGGCGGTGGGCGAGGAGCGGTGGCATCTCCTCGGGTCCGTCGAGGACGACGAGGAGGGGGCGGCCCGCGTCCCGGGCGAGGGCGGCGGCCCGCTCCGGAGTGGCGGTCGCGGTGTCGCCGAGCGCCCCGGAGGCGGCGACGATCCGGCCCGCCTGGCGCAGGGCACGGCCGACGGCGTCGGCGAGCGAGGGGTCCTCGGCCCGCAGGTCGGCGCCGCGCAGCCGGACCGTCGGGGCGGGTGCGGCGCCCTGGGCGCGGCGGGCGCAGAGCGCGGCGAGGGCGGTGGTGCGGCCGGTGCCGGGGGCGCCGACCACCGCGAGGACGAGCGCCTCCCCGGCCGTGAAACGGGCGAACTCCCGGACGCACTCGGGGCGTTCGACGGGCTCCGGCCATGGGTCGGGTTCCCTCGCGGGGCCGGTGGAAGTGGCGGTGAGCTCCAGGATTCCGGCGAGGTTGAGGTCCGGTCCGTAGGCGGGGACGGTGGCCGCGTTGCGCCGCAGGAGGGCGGCGAGCGGGCCGTCGGGCCGGAGCGGCACCGCGTACCCGGCGGCGGGGCGCTCGCCGTACAGGGCGGTGCCGAGGACGGCGACGACGGTGCCGGTGGCGGTGTCGAGGACGGGGCCGCCCGCGGCCCGGCCCCCGCGGCGGAGCGCCTCCGCGCCCTCGGTGCCGATGGCGAGTTCGAGGGCGTCGGCGAGGACGTGGAAGCGGTCGGCGGCGGTGTACGTGACGGCGGCCGGGCCGAGGACCCGTGCCTCGCGCCACCCGTGGGCGGCGATCCGTACGTACGTGCCGGGTTCGATCTCGGGGCGGGTCGCGAGCGCGACGGGGCGGACGCCGAGCCCTTCGGTCCGTACGAGCGCGAGGCCGCGCTCCGGCAGGCGGGTGACGGCTTCGGCCTCGGCGAGCCAGGTCAGGTCGCCGGGGGCGTGCAGGACGACGCGCGCGAGCCCGTCGACTGCTTCGTGGCTGGTCACGACCGTGCCGTGATGATCGGCGAGGAATCCGGTACCGCGCGGCCGGCCCGCCGGATCACAGATTTCCACCAGCGTCGCCAGGTCCCCGCGTCCCATGGTGTCGACGGTAGGTCGACGGTGATCACCCGGAAAACCAAGTCGGCAAACGCGCCCCCCGACGCTCCCCGTTTCACTCCGAGCGCCTCCCCGATGGGGTGAATCTCACGGAAGACGCTTGTGGGGCGGACACGCGTGCGTGTCCGCCCCACAAGGGACGATCCGGTCGTGCCGGGGTGGGTCCTCAGCCGAAGATGGCGAGGCTCTTGGCCTTCCCCCGCTGGTCCTCGACCAGCGCGAGCAGGGTCCCCTCGGGTCCGAAGACGGCGACCGCACCTGGCGGGTACGTCGGCATCTCCAGCCGGACACCGTTCAGGAGCAGCTTGGCCCGCTTCTCGTCGACGTCCCAGCGCGGGAACGCCGCCTCGGCCGCCTCGGCGACCGGCATGACCGTGAGCTCCTCCTGGAGCTGGTCCAGCGTCTTGGCCGCGTCCAGCTTGTACGGGCCGACGCGGGTGCGGCGCAGCGCGGTCAGATGACCGCCCACCCCGAGCCCGGCACCGAGGTCCCGGGCGAGCGCCCGGACGTACGTACCGGAGGAGACGACGACGGAGACGACGAGGTCGACGACGGCCGTGCCGTCCTCCGCCTCCGCCTCGCGGACGTCGTACACCTGGAAGGAGGAGACGGTCACCGGGCGGGCCGGGATCTCGAACTCCTCGCCGCCGCGGACCCGCGCGTACGACCGCTTGCCGTCGATCTTGATCGCGGAGACCTTCGACGGCACCTGCATGATGGCGCCGGTCAGCTCGGCCACGCCCGCGTCGATCTGCTCCCGGGTGACCTTCGAAGCGTCGACCGACGCCGTGATCTCGCCCTCGGCGTCGTCGGTGATCGTGGTCTGGCCCAGGCGGATGGTGCCCAGGTACTCCTTCTCGGTCAGCGCGAGGTGACCGAGGAGCTTCGTCGCCCGCTCCACGCCGAGGACGAGGACGCCCGTGGCCATGGGGTCGAGCGTGCCCGCGTGGCCGACCCGGCGGGTCTTGGCGATCCCGCGCATCTTGGCCACGACGTCATGCGAAGTGAAGCCCGACGGCTTGTCGACGATGACAAGGCCGTCGGGCGTCTTTGCTGCGTTGCTCATTCGGCGGCTTCGTCCTCGCCCGGCTTCTTGTAGGGGTCGGCCTCGCCGGCGAAGGCGGCGCCCGAGGACGCCTCCCGCACCTGCGCGTCCGAGGCCCGCGCCTTGTCGAGGAGGTCCTCGATCGTCTTGGCGTTCTCCGGGAGGGCGTCGGCGATGAACGTCAGCGTGGGGGTGAACTTGGTCCCCGCCGCCCGGCCCACGGCCGAACGGAGGACGCCCTTGGCGCTCTCCAGGCCGGCCGCGGCGCTCGCCCGCTCCTCGTCGTCGCCGTAGACCGTGTAGAAGACCGTGGCCTCCCGCAGGTCACCGGTGACGCGGGTGTCCGTGATGGTCACGTGCGTGCCCAGGCGGGGGTCCTTGACGCCACGCTGCAGCTTCTCGGCGACCACCTCCCGGATGAGGTCTGCCAGCTTCTTCGCCCGCGCGTTGTCGGCCACTGGTCCTTCTCCTTCTTTGCCTTGCTCAATCAGTCTTCATCAGTGTGGAGCCTTCGGCGCACCGAAAGCAGCTCCACCTCGGGACGCGCGGCGACGAGCCGCTCACAGCGGTCGAGCACGTCCGATACGAACCCCGGGTCCCCGGACACCAACGAGACGCCCAGCCGGGCCCTGCGGTGGAGGTCCTGGTCGCCCACCTCGGCCGCGCTCACAGAGAACTTGCGCTGGAGCTCGGCGACGATGGGGCGGACCACGGAGCGTTTCTCCTTGAGCGAGTGAACGTCGCCGAGGAGCAGATCGAAGGACAGAGTCCCCACGTACATGCGGTGCCGGATGTCCCGCCGGTTCGGGTTCGGTGGCCTGCCGGGCCGTCGCTCGGCAGGGACACCAGAACCGTACACGCAACGGCCGGGGCCGCTCGACGGAATTACTTCCGCCGACCGGCCCCGGCTCGCTACAGCGATCGGACGCGATCAGGCGCGGGGCTTCTCGCGCATCTCGTACGTCGCGATGACGTCGTCGATCTTGATGTCGTTGAAGTTTCCGAGGTTGATACCACCCTCGAAGCCTTCGCGGATCTCGGTGACGTCGTCCTTGAAGCGGCGCAGACCGTGGATCGTGAGGTCCTCGGCGATGACCTTGCCGTCGCGGACGAGGCGCGCCTTGGTGTTGCGCTTGACCTCGCCGGAGCGGATGAGGACACCGGCGATGTTGCCCAGCTTGGACGAGCGGAAGACCTCGCGGATCTCCGCCGTACCGAGCTCGACCTCTTCGTACTCCGGCTTGAGGAGACCCTTCAGGGCCGCCTCGATCTCCTCGATGGCCTGGTAGATCACCGAGTAGTACCGGACGTCGACGCCTTCGCGCTCCGCCATCTGCGCCGCGCGGCCCGCAGCGCGGACGTTGTAGCCGATGACGATGGCGTCGGAGCCCATGGCCAGGTCGATGTCCGACTCGGTGACCGCACCCACACCGCGGTGCAGGACACGGATGTCGACCTCTTCGCCGACGTCGAGCTGGAGCAGCGAAGCCTCGAGGGCCTCGACCGCACCGGACGCGTCGCCCTTGATGATGAGGTTGAGTTCCTGGACGAGACCGGCCTTGAGCACCTTGTCGAGGTCCTCGAGGGACACCCGGCGGACGCGCTTGGCGAAGGCGGCGTTGCGCTCACGCGCAGCGCGCTTCTCGGCGATCTGACGCGCCGTACGGTCCTCGTCGACCACCAGGAGGTTGTCGCCGGCACCCGGCACGTTGGTGAGACCGAGCACCAGGACGGGAGTCGACGGGGTCGCCTCCTCGACGTTGTTGCCCTTGTCGTCGAGCATCGCCCGGACGCGGCCGTACGCGTCGCCGACCACCACGGTGTCGCCGATGCGCAGCGTTCCGCGCTGGACCAGGACGGTCGAGACGGCACCGCGACCGCGGTCGAGGTGGGACTCGATCGCAATACCCTGCGCGTCCTGGTTCGGGTTGGCCCGCAGGTCGAGCGAGGCGTCGGCGGTGAGGACGACGGCCTCCAGCAGGGAGTCGATGTGCAGACCCTGCTTGGCGGAGATGTCGACGAACATCGTGTCGCCGCCGTACTCCTCGGCCACCAGACCGAACTCGGTCAGCTGACCGCGGACCTTGGTCGGGTCCGCACCCTCGACGTCGATCTTGTTGACCGCGACGACGATCGGGACGCCGGCGGCCTTGGCGTGGTTGAGCGCCTCGATCGTCTGCGGCATGACGCCGTCGTTGGCCGCGACCACGAGGATCGCGATGTCGGTCGACTTCGCACCACGGGCACGCATGGCGGTGAACGCCTCGTGACCCGGGGTGTCGATGAAGGTGATGCGACGCTCTTCGCCGTTGACCTCGGTACCCACCTGGTAGGCACCGATGTGCTGGGTGATGCCACCGGCCTCGCCCGCGACGACGTTCGTCTTGCGGATCGCGTCGAGAAGTCGGGTCTTACCGTGGTCGACGTGACCCATGACGGTGACGACCGGCGGACGGGAGACCAGAGCCTCTTCGCCACCCTCGTCCTCGCCGAACTCGATGTCGAAGGACTCGAGGAGCTCGCGGTCCTCTTCCTCCGGCGAGACGATCTGAACGGTGTAGTTCATCTCCTCGCCGAGCATCGTCAGCGTGTCGTCGGAGACCGACTGCGTCGCCGTGACCATCTCGCCGAGGTTCATCATCACCGCGACGAGCGACGCCGGGTTGGCGCCGATCTTCTCGGCGAAGTCGGTGAGGGACGCACCGCGCGACAGGCGAATGACCTCGCCGCCACCGCGGGGAAGCATCACGCCGCCCACGGACGGGGCCTGCATGGCCTCGTACTCCTGGCGCCTCTGACGCTTCGACTTGCGACCACGACGCGCGGGACCGCCGGGGCGACCGAAGGCGCCCTGCGTGCCACCACGTCCACCCGGACCGCCGGGACGGCCACCGAAGCCACCGGGACGACCGCCGAAGCCGCCGCCACCGCCGCCGGGACCACCCGGACGACCGCCGCCGCCACCACCGGGACCACCGGGACGACCGGCGAAGCCGCCGCCGCCACCGCCGGGACCGGCCGGACGACCGGCGAAGCCGGGACGAGCGCCGCCGCCACCGCCGGGACCACCCGGACGGCCGCCGGGGCCACCGGGACCACGGCCGCCACCGCCGGGACCGGGGCGCGGGCCGGCAGCGGGACGCTGCGGCATCATGCCCGGGTTCGGACGGTTACCGCCGGGCGCGCCGCCCGGACGGGGAGCCTGGGGACGCGGCATGCCACCGGGGGTGGGACGCGCGCCGCCCTGGCCCTGCGGACGCGGGGCGCCACCGGGGCCACCCTGCGGACGCGGAGCGCCCGGAGCGGCGCCGGGGCCGCCCTGCGGACGCGGGGCGCCGCCACCGGGACGGGGCGCCTGCGGGCGCGCCATGCCGGTGGAGCCACCCGAGGTGAACGGGTTGTTGCCCGGACGCGGACCGGCCGGACGGGCACCGCCCGGACGCGGGGCACCCTGGCCCTGCGGACGCGGGGCACCCTGGCCCTGACCCTGCTGGCGCGGGGCCTGCTGGGCGGGGCGGGCAGCCGCCGGGCGGGGGCCCGGGGTCGCGCCGGAGGGACGCTGTGCGGCGGCCGGAGCCGCCGGAGGCGCGGTGAACTCCGGAGTCGTCGGAGCCGGGGAGGCCGGCGCCGGCTTGGGCGCGGCCGGGGGCTTCGGACCCGGGGTGGGACGCGAGCCCGAGGTGGGCGCCGCGGCGGGCTTCTCCGCGACCACGGGCTTGGGCGCCGCCGGGGCGGGCGCTCCAGGCTTCGGGGCCGAGGGACGTACAGCCTGCGCCGGGGACGGCGCGGGGGATGCCGCAGCCGGCTTCGGCGCGGCGGGGGAGGGCGCTGCCTTGCGGGGCGCGCCGGGCTTGGCAGCGGTCTTGCCGGCGTTGCCGCCGGGACCCTGCAAAGCGTCAGTCAACTTGCGCACGACCGGCGCCTCGATAGTCGAGGACGCCGAACGGACGAATTCACCGAGTTCTTGGAGCTTGGCCATGACGACCTTGCTCTCTACGCCGAACTCCTTGGCGAGTTCGTATACCCGGACCTTAGCCACTTCGCTCCTTTTAGGTCCGGTTACCGCCGGACCGTCGCTACTTCATGGGCGTACTCATCGCGTACTCATCGAGTGCTCATCGCAATCTCGACCTACTTCCAACTCGCGAGGTACCTGACCGCACGGTGATCCGTGCCGTACTTCTTCACTGCGGTGCCGGCCTCTCGACGTGGTGACGGAGTTCCGCGGTGTCGAGTGGGCCCTGGACCTTGAAGGCCCTCGGGAACGCTCGGCGGCGGACCGCCAGGTCGAGACAGACCACGGCGGGGTGCAGGTACGCACCCCGGCCGGGCAGCGTACCGCGATGATCCGGAACACACTCGTCCTTATTCACCACGATCCGCAGTAGATCGCTCTTGGCCGCTCGCTCCCGACATCCCACACAGGTTCGTTCAGGGCATACGCGGGCTTGCGTCCGGCCAGACACGATTAAGTCTACCTCCCCGTACCGACCCCACCCGTTCGGGGCAAGAATCGAACAGCTGTTGGCCAAAAAGCGGTCTCAGTCCTGCGGACCGGTCGGCTCCGTGTCCGGACGGATGTCGATCCGCCAGCCGGTGAGGCGGGCGGCCAGGCGGGCGTTCTGGCCCTCCTTGCCGATCGCCAGCGACAGCTGGTAGTCGGGCACCGTCACCCGGGCGGACCGGGCGGCCAGGTCCACGACCTCGACCCTGGAGACCCGCGCCGGGGAGAGCGCGTTCGCCACCATCTCGGCCGGGTCGTCCGACCAGTCGACGATGTCGATCTTCTCGCCGAGCAGCTCCGCCATCACGTTGCGGACGCGGCTGCCCATCGGGCCGATGCAGGCGCCCTTGGCGTTCAGGCCCGAACGGGTGGAACGCACGGCGATCTTGGTGCGGTGACCGGCCTCACGCGCGATGGCCGAGATCTCGACGGAACCGTCGGCGATCTCCGGCACCTCGAGGGCGAAGAGCTTCTTCACCAGATTGGGGTGCGTGCGCGAGAGGGTGACGGACGGACCACGGACACCGCGGGCCACCCGGACGACGTACGTCCGCAGCCGCAGACCGTGCGAGTAGTCCTCGCCCGGCACCTGCTCCTGCACCGGAAGAATGGCCTCCAGCTTGTCGTCCAGACGGACCAGGACGTTCTTCGGGTCCTTGCCCTGCTGCACCACACCGGCGACGACGTCGCCCTCACGGCGCGCGTACTCGCCGAACGTCACGTCGTTCTCGGCGTCCCGCAGACGCTGCTGGATCACCTGGCGAGCCGTGCTCGCCGCGATCCGGCCGAAGTCCGACGGGGTGTCGTCGAAGTCCTTGGGCTCCTGGCCCTCCTCCAGCTCGGAGGGGTCTTCCTTCGCCCACACCGTCACGTGACCGGTCTGCCGGTTCAGCTCCACACGCGCGTGGCGGCGGGCGTCGGGGGTGCGGTGGTAGGCGATGAGGAGGGCCGACTCGATCGCCTCGACCAGCAGGTCGAAGGAGATCTCCTTCTCATTCGCCAAGCCCTTGAGCAGCTTCACGTCGATGTCCACGGCTACGCCTCCTCTTCCTTCTTGTCCTTGCGGTTGAACTCGATCTCGACACGCGCCTTGGCGATGTCGGCGAACTCGACCCGGCGGGCGGTGGGCTTGCGCCCCTTCACGCCCGGTACTTCGAGGTCGAGGCCGTCCTCGTCCACGGCGAGGATCCGGGCGACGAGTTCGTCGCCCTCGACGAGCTGGAGCTTGGCCAGCCGGCCGGTGGCCCGCACGTAGTGGCGGTGCTCGGTCAGGGGGCGGTCGGCGCCGGGAGAGCTGACTTCGAGGACGTACTCGCCCTCGCCCATGACGTCGGTCTCGTCGAGCTTCTCGGAGATCTCACGGCTCAGCTCGGCGCAGACGTCCAGCTCCACGCCCTCTTCCGAATCGACGACCACCCGCAGCAGTCCGCGACGGCCGGCCCGGGACACCTCGATCTCTTCCAGATCCAGGTCCTTCGCGTGGACGAGCGGCTCAAGGAGTCCGCGCAGCCTGTCGCTCTGGGTGGTGCTCATCCGGGTGACTCCTCGGCCGCGTGTGCTGTTGTGGGTTCGTCGCGTGTCGTCGCGCGTCAGACCAAAGGGTATCCGGTCCCGGAGGGTGTTGCCGTCCACCGCCCCGGGGCCCGCGGGTACGCTCGCCTGCGGTGATCTCGACGATCTTCGACGACGGACGACGGACGAGGGAGAGAGCGTGACGACGACGGGCAGGCGCGCACTCCTCAGGGCGGGCGCGGCGGCGGGCGCGACGGCCCTCGTGGGCTGCACCTCCTCCGGTGACGGCGAGAGCCCGCGGCGGCCGAGCGCCGCCGAGCTCGAGGCCGAACGGGTGGCGCGCGCCGAGGCGGCGCTGCGGCTCCGCTCGGTGACCGCCGCGCGGAACCTGCTGGAACGTTACGACGCGGTGCTCGCCGCCCATCCCGCCCTCGCGCCCCGGCTGACCCCGTTGCGGCGCTCGGTGGCGGCGCACGCGACGGCCCTGGGCGAGGGCGGGACGACGGTGAAGCCCGTGACCGCCTCCCCTTCGGCATCGGCATCGGCATCGGCGGTGGCACCCGCACCCGTACGGGTCCCGGCCGATCCCCGCGCGGCCCTCGAGGAACTCGCGGGGGCCGCGCGCAAGGCCGCCGACGGACACACGAACGCCCTGCTCACGGCGCCGCCCGAGTACGCCAGGCTGCTCGCCTCCGTGGCGGCGGCGGGCGCCGCGCACGCCTACCTGCTGACCGAAGGAGCACCGGCATGAGCGCCCTCGACGCCGCCCAGGCGGCCCTGGCCGCCGAACACGCGGCGGTGTACGGGTACGGGGTCGTCGGCGGCCGGATCGGTACGGCGCGCCGGGCGGAGGCCACCGCCGCGTACGAGGCCCACCGGGCCCGCCGGGACGCGCTGCGCCGCACCGTGCGCGACCTCGGCGGCGCGCCGGTGGTCGCGGCCGCCGCGTACGAGCTGCCGTTCCGGGTCGCCGACGCGGCCGGCGCCGTGCGGCTGGCGGCCGTCCTGGAGGACCGGGTGGCCGGGGTCTACTCCGACCTCGTCAGGGCCGCCGAGGGACCGCTGCGGCGCGACGCGGCCGCCGCGCTGCGGGAGGCGGCGGTACGCGCCGTCCGCTGGCGCGGCAGCGACGTAACCTTTCCTGGGCTCGCCGAGCGGGTGTGAGCCCGCCCCCGACCGGGGACCGACCGAACGTCAGAAGGACAACGCACGCATGGTTTTCGAACCGCCGCAGCGACTCGTACGGGCGCTCGGCGAGACGTACGGGGACACCGCGGCGACCGAGTGGCTCGGGCCGCTGCCGGAGCGCACGCGGACCATGCTCGACCAGGCGTCCCTCGACGCCGAGCGGGTGATGGCCCCCGGCGGGCGGAGCAGTCTGGTCCTCCTCGTCCGGCGCCCCGACGACTCCTCCGCCGCCCTCAAGATCGCGCCGTCGTTCGCCCGGCCGGAGCTGGAGCGGGACGCGCTGGCGCACTGGAACGGCTGGGGCGCCGTCCGGCTGCTCGACGAGACCGCCGAGGGCGGACTCGTCCTCGAACGGCTGCACCCCGAGGTGTCGCTGCGCTCCCTGCCGGAGGCCAAGGCGCTCCTGGAGGCCGCGGGGACCGTACGGAAGCTGTGGGTCGAGCCTCCGGCGGGGCACGGCTTCGAGTCGGTGGCCGAGCGGACGGCGCGGCAGGCCGCGGCGATGGAGCCGTACCGCGCGGACCCGGCGACCGGTGAGCTGACCGCGGCGGCGCTCGCCGCCCGCGAGGAGCTGGTGGCCGCCCCGGACGAGTCGCTGCTGCTGCACGGCTGCTTCCGCCAGGGCAAGGTGCTGGGCGGCGACCGGGCCCCCTGGCTCGCCGTCGGGCCCGAGCCGCTCGTCGGCGAGCGCGCCTACGACCTGGCGCGGCTCGTCCGCGACCGGGTGGAGGACCTGGTGGGCGCCTCGGCGGGTGCCTCGACCGCCCGGCGGCGGGTGAACAAGCTGGCGGACTCCCTGGACATGGACCGGGAGCGGCTGCGCGGCTGGACGCTGTTCCGCGCGGTCGAGTCGGGGACGCGGGCGTACACGGCGGGGCGGCGGCAGGACGCCGAGCTGCTCATGGAGTTCGCGAGCTGGCTGTAGGGGAATACCCTTTTTGTAACGTTCGCCGGTCCTCGGCGTACGACCGGCTCGGCTCCAGGGGGCCGTGATGATCGAAGAGCTGCTGGTGGCGGTGGCCGGCACGGCCGCGGCGGTCGCGGTGTACGCGGGCGCGGCGGCGCGGGTCGTGAAGCAGTACGAGCGCGGGGTCGTCTTCCGCTTCGGCCGGCTGCGCGACGAGATACGGTCGCCCGGCTTCACGATGATCGTTCCGGTCGTCGACCGCCTCCACAAGGTCAATATGCAGATCGTCACGATGCCCGTGCCCGCACAGGAGGGCATCACCCGGGACAACGTCACGGTGCGCGTGGACGCGGTCGTCTACTTCAAGGTGGTCGACGCGGCGGACGCGCTGGTCCGGGTGGAGGACTACAAGTTCGCGGTCTCGCAGATGGCGCAGACCTCGCTGCGGTCGATCATCGGCAAGAGCGACCTGGACGACCTGCTGTCCAACCGGGAGAAGCTCAACCAGGGCCTGGAGCTGATGCTCGACAGCCCGGCGATGGGCTGGGGCGTCGCCATCGACCGGGTCGAGATCAAGGACGTCTCGCTGCCGGAGACGATGAAGCGCTCGATGGCACGGCAGGCGGAGGCGGACCGGGAGCGGCGGGCGCGGGTGATCAACGCGGACGCGGAGCTCCAGGCGTCGAAGAAGCTGGCCGAGGCGGCGGGGGTGATGTCGGCGCAGCCGGCGGCGCTCCAGCTGCGGCTGCTGCAGACGGTGATGGCGGTGTCGGCGGAGAAGAACTCGACGCTGGTCCTGCCGATCCCGGTGGAACTGCTGAGGTTCCTGGAGCGTGCGGCGCCAATGCCCGGGACGGACAAGGCAGTGGCGGGCCCGGCGGCGGGCCCGGAGCCGGTGACCGCGCCGCTGAGTGACGCGTACCTGAAGGGGCGGGTGGACGCGACGGAGGCCGTGGAAGACCTGACCGGTGCGTCGGTGGAGCCGTCCCCGCGGGAGGACAGCGCCCGCGAGTGAGACCCACGCCGCCGAGCCGCACGCGGCACGGCGGAGGGGCCGGGCCACGCGGGCCCGGCCCCTCCGTCGCGTGTGTGACCGTCAGGCGGTCAGGCGGGCGATCGCCTCGTCGACCGTGAGCTCCTCGCGCTCGCCCGTGCGGCGGTCCTTCAGCTCCACGACACCCTCGCCGGAGCGGCGGCCCGCGACCAGGATCTTCGGGACGCCGATGAGCTCCGCGTCGGTGAACTTGACGCCCGGGGAGACGCCCGCGCGGTCGTCGACCAGGACGCGGAGGCCGGCGGCGGCCAGCTTGTCGGAGACCTCCAGGGCCAGCTCGGTCTGGAGGGCCTTGCCGGCGGCGACGACGTGGACGTCGGCCGGGGCGACCTCGGCGGACCAGCACAGGCCCTTCTCGTCGGCGGTCTGCTCGGCGAGCGCGGCCACGGCGCGCGAGACGCCGATGCCGTACGAGCCCATGGTCACGCGGACCGGCTTGCCCTGCTGGCCGAGGACGTCGAGCTTGAGGGCGTCGGCGTACTTGCGGCCCAGCTGGAAGATGTGGCCGATCTCGATGGCGCGGTCCAGCTTCAGGCCGGTGCCGCACTTCGGGCACGGGTCGCCCTCCGTCACGACGACGACGTCGACGTACTCGTCGACCTCGAAGTCACGGCCCGCGACCACGTTCTTCGCGTGCATGCCGTCCTTGTTGGCGCCGGTGATCCACGCCGTGCCCGGCGCGACGCGCGGGTCGGCGATGTACGTCACCTTCTCCAGGCCCTGCGGGCCGACGTAGCCGCGCACCAGGTCCGCGCGATCGGCGAAGTCGGACTCGGTGACCATCTCGACGGTCGCCGGGGCGAAGTGCTCCTCGACCTTGCCCAGGTCGACCTCGCGGTCGCCGGGGACGCCCACGGCGACGATCTCGCCGTCGATCTTGACCAGGAGGTTCTTGAGCGTGGCGGAGGCCGGCACGCCGAGCGAGGCGGCGAGCGTCTCGATGGTCGGGGTGTCGGGGGTGGGGATCTCCTCGGCGGCCGGGACGGCGGAGCCGTCGACCGGCGCGAGCTCGTAGGAGACGGCCTCGGTGTTGGCAGCGAAGTCGCAGTTCGGGCAGTCGGCGAAGGTGTCCTCGCCGGCCTCGGCCGGGGCCAGGAACTCCTCGGACTTCGAGCCGCCCATCGCGCCGGCGGTCGCGGCGACGATGCGGTAGTCGAGGCCGAGGCGCTCGAAGACGCGCTGGTAGGCCTGGCGGTGCAGGGCGTAGGACTGGGCGAGGCCCTCGTCCTCCGTGTCGAAGGAGTACGAGTCCTTCATGAGGAACTCGCGGCCGCGCAGGATGCCGGCCCGGGGACGGGCCTCGTCGCGGAACTTGTTCTGGATCTGGTACAGGATGACCGGCAGGTCCTTGTAGGACGAGCACTGGTCCTTCACCAGCAGGGTGAAGATCTCCTCGTGGGTCGGGCCGAGGAGGTAGTCGCCGCCCTTGCGGTCCTGGAGGCGGAACAGCTCGGCGCCGTACTCGTCCCAGCGGCCGGTGGCGTCGTAGGGCTCGCGGGGCAGCAGCGCCGGCAGCGAGACCTCCTGGGCGCCGATGGCGTCCATCTCCTCGCGGACGATCCGCTCGACGTTGGCGAGGACCTTCTTGCCGAGGGGCAGCCAGCTCCAGATGCCGGCGGCCGTACGGCGGACGTAGCCGGCGCGGACGAGGAGCTTGTGGCTGAGGACCTCGGCGTCCGCCGGGTCGTCGCGCAGCGTCTTCGCCATCAACTTCGACATGCGCTGGACCGGAACGTTGGCCATGGTTCTCGTACTCCTGCCGGGGGAAGGGTGATGGCCCGAGATTAGCCGGGCCGCCCCTCCTCGGAGAAATCAGTTCCGGCGCTTGAGCGGCAGGGCGGCGCCCATCACGGCGTACGGGCGGGCGGCGCTCGGGAAGTGCACCTGGCGCGCGAGGTCGTCGTACCCGAGGGCGCGGTAGAGGCCGCGGGCCGGGGAATCGGTGTCGATGGCGGAGAGGATCGAGCGCGACTCGTCCGCCTTGTCCGTGATCGTGGTGATCAGCTCGCTGCCCACGCCCCGCCCCTGGAAGTCGGGGTGGACGTGGAGTTCGGTGATGACGAAGGAGCCGTCGAGCCAGTCGGCGGTGCCCGTGGCGCGCAGGTACGGCTCCACGACCGTGGACCACCAGTGCGTACGGTCGTTGGGCATGCCGTACACGAAGCCGACGAGCCGCCCGTCGGGCGTCATGGCGCCGTAGGCGCACGCGCCGGGGCTCATGAGGTGGCGCAGGACGATGTGGCGGCGCACGGCGACCTCGTCCTGGTCCAGGCCGAAGGCGACCGCCTGCACGGCGAGGGCCTCGTCCACCCGGGCGGCGAGATTGACCGGTCCGATCACGACGTCTGCGTCATCCATGCGGCGCACCCTACAAGCCCCCTAGAACAGCACGCTCATGAAGGCGCCGGTCTCCCGGAAGCCGACGCGGCGGTACGAGGCCCTCGCGGGGGTGTTGTAGTCGTTGACGTACAGGCTGACCACGGGGGCGACGTCGGCGAGGGCGTACTGGAGGACGGCGGCCATGCCCGTCTCCGACAGGCCCTTGCCGCGGTGCTCGGGGGCGACCCAGACGCCCTGGATCTGGCAGGCCAGGCGGGTCGCGGCGCCGATCTCCGCCTTGAAGACGACCTTGCCGTCCTCGATCCGGGCGAAGGAGCGGCCCGCGCCGACGAGCTCGGCGACCCGGGCCTGGTAGAGCAGTCCGCCGTCGTTCGCGAGCGGGGAGACGCCGACCTCCTCGGTGAACATGGCGATGCAGGCGGGCATGATCGCGTCCATCTCGTTCTTGCGGACGCGGCGGACCAGCGGATCGGCGGCGACCGTGGTCGAGGGCTCCTCGGCGATCATCAGCGGCTGGCGGGCGCGGACGTCCCTCGCCGGGCCCCAGCTGGGCTCCAGAAGCCGCCACAGGTCGGTGGTGGGCTCGACGGGGCCGACGATCGAGGAGCAGCGGCGGCCGATCCTGCGGGCCCGGTCGGCGAAGGCGCGGACGGCCTCGGGGGTGGCGCAGATGGGGACGAGGTTGGCGCCGGAGTAGCAGAGCGAGCGCAGTCGCCCCTCGGCGTACCAGCCCCACATCTCGCCGCCGAGCCGCCAGGGATCGAGCCCGGCGACCTGGACGCGGGCGGTCACGAAGGCGTTCTCGACGGGGGAGCTCTCCAGGACGGCCAGGGCGGCGCCGAGGTCGGCGGGTTCGAGGACCCGGGTGGTGGTCTCTGTCAGCACGAGGGGGCCTCACGGTACGGATCTGCTGGTCTCCGCACTTTACCCCTGCGCCCTGTGGCGATGCCTGTCCCGCACACGAAACCCCTCCACCCGGTGGGGTGGAGGGGTTTCGTGTGAAGGTCCCGCCGGCTAGCCCGCGACGGCGACGAACGGCTCGCCGCTGGCGACCCCGTCCTTCTCCATCTGCTCGGCGATCTTGAGCGCCTCTTCGATGAGGGTCTCGACGATCTTCGACTCGGGGACGGTCTTGATGACCTCGCCCTTCACGAAGATCTGTCCCTTGCCGTTGCCGGAGGCGACGCCGAGGTCGGCCTCGCGGGCCTCGCCCGGGCCGTTGACGACGCAGCCCATGACGGCGACGCGCAGCGGGACGGTCATGCCGTCGAGGCCGGCGGTGACCTCCTCCGCGAGCTTGTAGACGTCGACCTGGGCGCGGCCGCAGGACGGGCAGGAGACGATCTCCAGGCGGCGCTGGCGCAGGTTCAGCGACTCCAGGATCTGGATGCCGACCTTGATCTCCTCGACCGGCGGCGCGGAGAGCGAGACGCGGATGGTGTCGCCGATGCCCTGGGCGAGGAGCGCGCCGAAGGCGACGGCCGACTTGATGGTGCCCTGGAAGGCCGGGCCCGCCTCGGTGACGCCGAGGTGCAGCGGGTAGTCGGACTGGGCGGCGAGCTGGCGGTAGGCCTCGACCATGACCACCGGGTCGTTGTGCTTGACCGAGATCTTGATGTCGCGGAAGCCGTGCTCCTCGAAGAGGCCGGCCTCCCAGAGGGCGGACTCGACGAGCGCCTCGGGAGTGGCCTTGCCGTACTTCTTCAGGAGCCGCGCGTCGAGCGAACCGGCGTTGACGCCGATACGGATCGGGGTACCGGCGTCGCCGGCCGCCTTGGCGATCTCCTTGACCTTGTCGTCGAACTGCTTGATGTTGCCCGGGTTGACGCGGACGGCCGCGCAGCCCGCGTCGATCGCGGCGAAGACGTACTTCGGCTGGAAGTGGATGTCGGCGATGACCGGGATCGACGACTTCCGGGCGATCGTGGCGAGCGCGTCGGCGTCGTCCTGCGTCGGGCAGGCCACGCGCACGATCTGGCAGCCGGAGGCGGTCAGCTCGGCGATCTGCTGGAGCGTGGCGCCGATGTCGGAGGTGCGGGTCGTCGTCATCGACTGCACGGAGACGGGGGCGTCACCGCCGACGGCCACGCTGCCGACCTGGATCTGGCGGCTCTTGCGCCGCTCGGCGAGCCGGGTCGGGACGGTCGGGATACCGAGAGAAATCGCGGTCATCTTTTGTGCAACCTCAAGGTTGTGCGTCGGCGGGCTCAGGTCTCCGAGGTTACCGCCCCGGGGGCGGGGGCCCGACACCAGCGGGTCGGGCCCCCAGGGACGGGCGCTACGTCAGTCTCACCGGGTTGACGATGTCGGCGGCGAGGACGAGCAGCGTGAAACAGACGAAGACACCGGCCACCACGTACGCGGCGGGCATCAGTTTGGCCACGTCGAACGGGCCCGGGTCGGGTCGCTTGAAGATCCGGGCCGTGTGGCGGCGTACGGACTCCCACAGCGCGCCCGCGATGTGGCCGCCGTCGAGCGGCAGCAGCGGAAGCATGTTGAACAGGAACAACGAGACGTTGAAGAACACCAGGAGGTTCATGAACATCACGAGGATCGTCGTCGGCGGCGCCTCGACGTTCATGAGTTCACCGGTGAGCCGCGCGGCGCCGACGACGCCGACCGGGGAGTCCTTGGCGCGCTCTCCGTCGCCGAAGGTGGCGTCCCAGAGGCCGGGGATCTTGCCGGGGAGGGCGATGACCGACTCGACGCCGTTCTCCAGGAGGTCGGACATCCGTTCGGTGGTCTCGCCGAAGCTGAGGGCGGCGACCTCGGTCTTCGAGGCGAAGCCGAGGTAACCGGCGTCGATGTACTGGAGCGGCTGGACGACCTGACCGTCCTCGTCCTTCTTCGGCACCTTGTTGGAGACGAGCGTCGGGTGCAGGTCGACGCGCTGCCCGTCCCGCTCGACGGTGATCGTCGCCGCGCCGATGGTGTCGCGGATGCGGTCCGAGAGCGTGTCCCAGTCCCCCACCGGCGCGCCGTTGAAGGCGACGATCTGGTCGCCCTCCTTCAGGCCCGCCCGGAAGGCCGGGGAGACGGGGTCACTGGCAGCGCACTTCTCGCGGTTCTCGCTCTGCTTGATGACGCACTTCTGGACGCCGGCGACCTTGGTCGTCTGGCCCTCGATGCCCAGCGTCATCATCGAGCCGAAGAACAGCGCCGCCGCCAGGACCAGGTTCATGAACGGTCCGGCGAACATCACGATCACGCGCTTCCAGGGCTTGCGCGTGTAGAAGAGCCGGGACTCGTCGCCGGGCTTCAGCTCCTCGTAGGAGGCCTCGCGGGCGTCCTCGATCATCGAGCGCCAGGGCGAGGTGGAGCGGGCCTCGATCTTGCCGTCCTCGCCCGGCGGGAACATCCCGATCATGCGGATGTAGCCGCCGGCGGGGATGGCCTTGATGCCGTACTCGGTCTCGCCGCGCTTCTTCGACCAGATCGTGGGGCCGAAGCCGACCATGTACTGGGGCACGCGGATGCCGAAGAGCTTGGCGGTGGAGAGGTGGCCCAGCTCGTGCCACGCGATGGAGACGAGGAGGCCGAGGGCGAACAGCACGATGCCCAGCGTGTACAAGAGCACTTCGGTCATGCGCGCGCCTCCGCCGTTGCCTTCGCCGCCAGCTCACGGGCCCGGGCCCGTGCCCAGGTCTCCGCTTCGAGGACGTCCGGGACGGTGAGGGAGGTTCCCGTACCGGGAACGCCGTGCTCCGCGACGACCGCTGTGACCGTATCCATGATGCCGTTGAACGGCAGCCGCCCGGCGAGAAACGCCTCGACGCACTCCTCGTTCGCCGCGTTGAAGACGGCGGGGGCCGTGCCGCCCAGTTCGCCGACGTGCCGGGCGAGGCCGACCGACGGGAAGGCCTCCGTGTCGAGCGGGAAGAACTCCCAGGTGGAGGCCTTGGTCCAGTCGAAGGCCGGGGCCGCGTCCGGGACGCGCTCGGGCCAGCCGATGCCGATGGCGATGGGGCCGCGCATGTCGGGCGGGGTCGCCTGCGCGAGCGTGGAGCCGTCCGTGAACTCCACCATCGAGTGGACGTACGACTGGGGGTGCACGACGACCTCGATGCGGTCGAAGGGGATGTCGTACAGCAGGTGCGCCTCGATGACCTCCAGGCCCTTGTTCACCAGGGTGGCGCTGTTCACCGTGATCACCGGGCCCATGGCCCAGGTCGGGTGGGCCAGCGCGTCCTCGCGGGTGACGTCGGCCAGCTGCTCGCGCGTACGGCCGCGGAAGGGGCCGCCGGAGGCCGTGACGACCAGCTTGCGGACGTCGGCGCGGGTGCCGGCGGCGAGCGCCTGGAAGAGGGCCGCGTGCTCGGAGTCGACCGGGATGATCTGCCCCGGCTTCGCGAGCGCCTTGACCAGCGGGCCGCCGACGATCAGCGACTCCTTGTTGGCGAGGGCGAGCGTGCGGCCGGCTTCGAGGGCGGCGAGCGTGGGCGCGAGGCCGATGGAGCCGGTGATGCCGTTGAGCACGGTGTGGCACGGGGAGGCGGCCAGCTGGGTGGCCGCGTCCGGCCCGGCCAGGAGCTCCGGCAGCGGCTCGGAGCCGTACAGCGCCTTCAGCGCCTCGCGCAGCGCGGGCAGCACCTCCTCACGGGCGACCGCGACCGCGGCGACCTTCAGCCGGTGCGCCTGCTCCGCGAGCAGGGCGACCCGGCCGCCGGAGGCGGCCAGGGCGGTGACCCGGAAGCGGTCGGGGTTGCGCAGCACCAGGTCGATGGCCTGGGTGCCGATGGACCCGGTCGAGCCGAGGACGACGATGTCCCGGCGTCCTTCGGACACGTCGAAGGCGATATGGGGATCGGCGAGAGGAGAGGGGCGGTCGCTCATGCCCCCCATTCTTGCCGCAAACGCTGTGCGGACTTCACGGGGTGTGGACAAACGCGTCGAAGACCCGGTGGAAGTCGGGGAACGTCTTCTTCACACAGCCGGGGTCGTCGAAGGTGATCCCGGGGGTGCGCAGGGCGGTGACGGCGAAGGACATGACGATCCGGTGGTCGCCGTGGGTGGCGATCTCGACGGGTCCGGCGGGGGTGCCGGGGTGGATCTCGATCCAGTCGGGGCCGGTGCGGACGGTGATGCCGAGGCGGCGCAGGTTCTCGGCGCAGGCGTCGAGGCGGTCGCACTCCTTGACCCGGGTGTTGGCGACGTCCTCGATGCGGACGGGGCCGTCGGCGAAGGGCGCGATCGCGGCGAGGGTCGGCATGGTGTCGGAGATGTCCCGCATGTTGACGGTGAGTCCGCGCAGGGTGCCGGTGGAGCGGACGGTCGTGCCGGTGCCGGTGATCTCGACGTCGGCGCCCATGCGGCGCAGGACGTCGACGAAGGCCAGGTCGCCCTGGAGGGCGCCGGTGCCGAGGCCGGGGACGGTGACGGAGCGGCCCGGTTCGAGGGCGGCCGCGGCGAAGAAGTAGCTGGCCGTGGAGGCGTCGGGCTCGATGCCGTACGTCCTCGCCCGGTAGCCGGTGGGGGCGACCCGGTACGTACGGCCGTCCTGGGCGATCTCGGCCCCGAAGGCGCGCATCATCGCGAGGGTGATCTCGACGTACGGCTCCGAGACCAGGTCGGTGACGGTGATGTCGAGGCCCTCGGCGGTGAGCGGGCCCAGCATGAGCAGGGCCGTCAGGTACTGGGAGGACTGCCCGGCGTCGAGGGTGAGCGCGCCGCCCTTCACACCGTGGGCGTGGACGGCGAGCGGGTGGTGGCCCTCCTTCTCCAGGTGCCGCAGATCGACACCGAGAGTACGCAGAGCCGTCGACAAGGGTCCGAGAGGACGGCCTCGCATCTGGGCCGAGGCGTCGAAGCGGTACGTGCCGCGGCCCGCGGCGACGAGGGTGGGCAGGAAGCGGGCGGTGGTGGCGCCGTCGCGGCAGTAGACCTCGGCCGTGTCCGCGCCGGGGCCGTCGGGACGGCCCTCGATGTGCCAGGCACCGGGCTCGCGGCGGACCTCGTAGCCGAGGGCGGCGAGGCCTTCGGCGAAGCCCTCGGTGTCGTCGGAGACGAGCGGCCCGAGGAGGGTGGTGGTGCCCTCCGCGGCGGCGGCGAGGAAGAGCGCGCGGGCGGTGACGGACTTGGAGCCGGGGATGTCGATGACGGTCACGGGCGTCATCCTGCCGTGTGGGCGGGGCGGGCGGCCCCGCGTTCCGCATGGCGGAACGGGGGCGGTCACCGGGCGGTCGGCGGGCGGGCGCCTCAGGGGATCCTGCGGTGGACGTTCTCCTCCGTCGACGGCCCCGGGGTGGCGTCCGCGATCCACGGGCCGTCGTCGCCGGGGTCGACGATGCCGGCCTCCAGCCAGGTGTACCGGCCGTCGAGGACGCCCTCGACGATCCGCCGGTCGAGGTCGTCGGTGTTGGACCAGAGGCGGCCGAAGAGTTCCTCGGTCCGCAGCCGGGACTGGCGGCAGAAGGTGTCCGCGAGCTCGTGCGCCTCCCGGCCGTGGTCGCCGGTGGTGCGGAGGAGTTCGGCCCGTACGCAGGCGGCGCTCATCGCGAAGAGTTCGGCGCCGATGTCGACGATCCGCCCGAGGAAGGCCTGCTTGAGCTCCATGCGGCCCTGCCAGCGGGACATCGCGTAGAACGTCGAGCGGGCGAGCTTGCGGGAGGTCCGCTCGACGTACCGGAGGTGACCGGCGAGGTCGCGGAACTCCCCGTACGCACCGGGCAGTTGCCCCGCGCCGGCGATGAGTCCCGGCAGCCAGCGGGCGTAGAAGCCGCCGGCCCGGGCGCCGGCCCGCGCCTTGTCGGCGAGCGACGCGTCGGGGTCGATGAGGTCGCCGGCGACGGAGAGGTGGGCGTCGACGGCCTCGCGGGCGATCAGCAGGTGCATGATCTCGGTCGAGCCCTCGAAGATCCGGTTGATGCGCAGGTCACGCAGGACCTGCTCGGCGGGGACGGCGCGCTCGCCGCGGGCGGCGAGGGAGTCGGCGGTCTCGTAGCCGCGGCCGCCGCGGATCTGGACCAGTTCGTCGGCGATCAGCCAGGCCATCTCGGAGGCGTACAGCTTGGCGAGGGCGGCCTCGATGCGGATGTCGTTGCGGTCCTCGTCGGCCAGCTGCGAGGCGAGGTCGACGACGGCCTCCAGGGCGAAGGTGGTGGCCGCGATGAAGGAGATCTTGGTGCCGACGGCCTCGTGGCGGGCGACGGGCCCGCCCCACTGCTCGCGGACCCCGGACCATTCGCGGGCGATCTTCAGGCACCACTTGCCGGCGCCCGCGCACGCGGCGGGGAGCGAGAGGCGGCCGGTGTTGAGGGTGGTGAGGGCGATCTTGAGACCGCTGCCCTCGGGGCCGATGCGGTTGCCGGCCGGGACGCGGACGCGGTGGAAGCGGGTGAGGCCGTTCTCCAGGCCGCGCAGGCCCATGAAGGCGTTGCGGTGCTCGACGGTGATGCCGGGCGAGTCGGCCTCGACGACGAAGGCGGTGATGCCGCCGCGGTGCCCCTCGGAGGCGGGCACGCGGGCCATGACGACCAGCAGGTCGGCGACGACGCCATTGGTGGTCCACAGCTTCACCCCGTCGAGGACGTACGTGTCGTCCTCCGGCACGGCGGTGGTGGCGAGGCGGGCCGGGTCGGAGCCGACGTCGGGCTCGGTGAGAAGGAAGGCGGAGAGGTCCGTACGGGCGAGGCGGGGCAGGAAGGCGTCCTTCTGGGCCTGCGTGCCGAAGAGTTTCAGCGGCTGCGGTACGCCGATCGACTGGTGCGCGGAGAGCAGGGCGCCGACGGCGGGGCTCGCGGAGCCGACGAGGGCCAGGGCGCGGTTGTAGTACAGCTGGGTGAGGCCGAGACCGCCGTACGCCGGGTCGATCTTCATCCCGAGCGCGCCGATCTCCTTGAGTCCGGTGATCGTCTCGTCGGGAATGCGGGCCTCGCGCTCGATGCGGGCGCCGTCGATCCGGGTCTCGCAGAACGTCCGGAGGGTCGCGAGGAAGGCCTCCCCGCGCCGGACGTCCTCGTCGGCGGGGAGCGGGTGGGGGTGGATGAGGTCCAGGCGGAACCGGCCGAGGAAGAGTTCCTTGGCGAAGCTCGGCTTGTGCCAGTCCTGCTCGCGGGCGGCCTCGGCGGTCTGCCGGGCTTCGTGTGCCGTGACCTTGGGCCGCTGGGTGGGGGCGGACATGGACACCTCCTCGGGCTGTCTGTCCGTCGTACCCGATTTCCGCGGGTTCGGAAAGACGAGCGGGAGCGATCGCGCGTCGCGCGAGTGCCGCGTCCTCCTGGCGAGACGACCGGGCGGCCGGGACGTGACGCCGCGTAGGGTCCCCGGCATGTCGCAGCCGATCAAGCTCATCGTCCACATCGCCACCCTGCCCGGCAGGGGCGCGGAACAGGTCGCCGCCTTCGCGGCGCTCGCCCCGCTCGTACGGGCGGAGGAAGGCTGTCTGCGGTACGACCTCCACCGGGTGGCCGACGACCCCGACCGCTTCGTCCTGATCGAGCGCTGGGCCTCGGCCGAGGCGCTCGCCGCGCACGACGTCGCCCCGCACATGGCGGCGGCGGACGCGGCGAACAAGGCCTTCCGTGCGCAGCCCGCCGAGGTCGTCCGCCTCGTCGACGCGCCCGTGGCATGACGAGAGCGGCATGACGAAAGACGGCCCGAGCCCCCGCACAGTGGGCTCGGGCCGCCTGGCCTCGTGATGTACGGCCTACAGGGCTGTACGGCTCAGAGCGCGAGGCCCGTCAGGACCAGGACGCGCTCGTACGTGTAGTCGTCCATCGCGAACTTGACGCCCTCGCGGCCGACGCCGGAGCGCTTGGCGCCGCCGTACGGCATCTGGTCGGCGCGGTAGGAGGGGACGTCGCCGACGATCACACCGCCGACCTCGAGCGCGCGGTGGGCGCGGAAGGCGGTCTGCAGGTCGCGGGTGAAGACGCCCGCCTGCAGGCCGAAGTCGGAGTCGTTGACCGCGGCGAAGGCCTCGGCCTCGCCGTCGACCTTGGCGATCGTGAGGACCGGGCCGAAGACCTCGGCGCGGGCCAGGGTGGCGTCGGCCGGGATGTCGGTGAGGACGGTCGGGGCGTAGGTGGCGCCCTCGCGCTTGCCGCCGGTGAGGAGCTTGGCGCCCGCGGCGACGGCCTCGTCGACCCAGGACTCGACGCGCTGCGCGGCGGCCTCGTCGACCAGCGGGCCGACGTCGGTGGCGGCGTCGGACGGGTCACCGGTGACCTGGGCCTCGACGGCGGCGACGATCTTCGGCACCAGGCGGTCGTAGACCGAGGCGTCGGCGATCACGCGCTGCACGGAGATGCAGGACTGGCCGCCCTGGTAGTTGGAGAAGGTGGCGATACGGCTCGCCGCCCAGTCCAGGTCGGCCTCGGAGGACCAGTCGGGCAGGACGACGGCCGCGGCGTTGCCGCCGAGCTCCAGGGTGCAGTGCTTGTGCGGCACCGACTCCTGGATGGCGTAGCCGACCTTGTCCGAGCCGGTGAAGGAGATGACCGGGAGGCGCTCGTCCTTGACGAGGGCGGGCATGCGGTCGTTCGGCACGGTCAGGATCGACCAGGAGCCGGCCGGCAGCTCGGTCTCGGCCAGGATCTCGCCCAGGATCAGGGAGGAGATCGGGGTCGACGGAGCCGGCTTGAGGATGATCGGGGCGCCGACGGCGATGGCCGGGGCGACCTTGTGGGCGCTGAGGTTCAGCGGGAAGTTGAACGGCGCGATGCCGAGGACGACGCCCTTGGGGATACGGCGGGTGAGGGCGAGGCGGCCCGCGCCGCCGGCCTCGGTGTCCAGGCGCTGGGCCTCGCCGGCGTTCCAGCGGCGGGCCTCCTCGGCGGCGAAACGGAAGACGGAGACGGCGCGGCCGACCTCGCCGCGGGCCCACTTGATGGGCTTGCCGTTCTCGGCGGAGATCAGGAGGGCGATCTCCTCGGTGCGCTCGGCGAGCCGCTTCGACACGTGGTCGAGGGCGGCGGCGCGGACGTGCGCCGGGGTCGCGGCGAACTCGTCGACGACGGCGTGCGCGGCGGCGACGGCCTCCTCGACCTGGGCCTCGGTGGGCACGCTGACCTTGCCGACCAGACGTCCGTCGAAGGAGTTCGTGACGTCGAAGGTGGCCTCGCCGGTGGCCTCGCGGCCGGCGAGCCAGAAGGCGTGGGTGGTCGTCATTGCGTCCCGGCCCTTTCCGTTTCGGTGGTGCGAGCGATCGCTCTCCTCACACGGTAGGGCCGGGGCGGCGGGCGCGGGCTTGTCCGCTATGGAGTAGTGGGGTGAAGGCTCTGTCCGGTTCGGCCGAAGAACTCTCCCGCCCCGTCCTCATCCGAGCCCGCCCTCCCCCGGCCCCTTCCTCGCCCCGGCCCGCCTCACCTGCGTCGTTCGGTCGAGACGATCAGCCAGACGCCGGCCACGACGATCGCGCCGCCGAGGAGGAGCGGCCAGGTGAGCGTCTCGTTCAGGACGAGGGCGCCGAGGGCGACGGCGACCACGGGATTGACGTACGCGTAGGTGGCGACCAGGGAGATCGGGGCGGCCTGGAGGAGCCAGGCGTACGCGGTGAAGGCGATCAGCGAGCCGAAGACGACCAGATAGGCGAGGGCGACCCACGAGCGGGTGGAGACCTCGGAGACGTCGAAGCCGTGCTGCTCGCCGCGGATCAGGCCGACGGCGAGGCCCGCGAGACCGCCGGCGATCATCTCGTACGCGCTGGCGGTGAAGGGGTTGGCCGGCATCGGCAGGCGCGAGGAGGAGAAGGAGCCCACGGACCAGCAGAGGGTCGCGGCGACGACGAGGAGGACGCCGCCGATCCGCACGTCGCCGCTGAGTCCGGGGAGGGTCAGGACGGCGAGGCCGGCCAGGCCGAGGAGCACGCCGGCGGTGCCGCCGAGGGTCGGCCGGTCGCCGGAGACGGCCTTGAGGACGACGACCCAGGCGGGGACGACGGCGATGAGGAGCGCGGCGAGGCCGGACGGGATGGAGGTCTCGGCGAGGACGACGAGGCCATTGCCGCCGAGGATGAGGAGCAGGCCGACGAGGACGGCCGAGGCGAGCTGCCGGCGGGTCACCTTGAGGGCGGCGGGGCCCTGCCGCCAGGCGATGATCCCGGTCAGGAGCAGTCCGGCGGTGACGAAGCGGGCGCCGCCGGAGAGGAAGGGCGGCACGGTCTCCACGACGATCCGGATGCCGAGGTAGGTCGAGCCCCAGACGACGTACACGATGCCGAGCGCGGCCCATACGGCGCCGGTGATCCGGCGGGCCCGGGCGGTGGCGGTGGTCGTGGGCTTGGTCGTGGTCGTGGTCGTGGTCGTACGGGGTTCGGGGGTGGTGGTCTGCTGCACCTCGGGGGCCGGATCGACGGCGGGGCTTGTCATGTACGGGAGAGTAAGGAGTCCGGGAGGTGAAGGCCAAGAAATTTGCCCGCCTTCGGGCAGGGAAACCGGAATCCGGACGACTGAAGCGGGGTAAGGGGCCCCTCGGTACGAGGGTGACAGGATGGCCCCGACCGCGACAGCGAATGAGCGCATGGGGGAAGAACATGATCCTGATGGTCCTGATCGGCGTCCTGGTGCTCGCCGTCGGAGGGTGCGTCTGCGTGGTGTGGGCGTCGCGGGGCGGCCCGCGCTGGGTCCGCGCGGTGGCCACGGCGACCCTGCTCGGCGGCGAGGTGGTCCGCGACCAGCAGCGGCGGAGCCGTAAGCAGCAGGGCGACAGCGGCGCCATCGGCGAGTAGCGGGGGCGTACGGGGGCACCGCCCTCAGGACTCAGGACTCAGGGCGTGTCCTCGCCCGTCGCCTTCAGCGCGAGCCACAGCTCCATCCGGACGTCCGCGTCGTCCAGCGAGCGGCCCAGGATCTCCTCCACGCGCCGCATCCGGTAGCGCAGGGTGTGCCGGTGGACGCCCAGATCCGCCGCCGCCGCGTCCCACTGGCCGTGCCGGGAGAGCCACGCGCGCAGCGAGGCGACCAGGTCGCCGCGGCCCGTCGCGTCGTGCTCTCGCAGCGCGCGGAGCATGCCGTCGGCGAAGGCGCGGACGGCGTCGTCGGCGAGGAGCGGCAGCACCGAACCGGCGGCCAGCTCCTCGTGCTCGACGAGCGCGCGGCCCCGCCGCCGGGCGACGGCGAGCGCCTGCTCCGCCTGCTTGTACGCGGCTGCCGCGGCGACCGGACCGGCCGGGGCCGAGAGCCCGACGACGACCCCGGCCTCCTCCGCCTCCCGCTCCGTGTACCCGTGGCACTCGGCTACGACGGCGCCCCCGTCCCCGGCGAGGACGACGAGCCGCCCCTCGCTCTCCGGGACCGTGAGCACCGCCTCGCCGGCCCGGGCCGCGGCCGTCTCCAGGGTCTCGGCGAGGGCAGGCAGCGGGGCCTCCCCGGCCGGCTCGCCCCCGGCGGGCTCGGCGACGATCAGCCGGAAGGGGGCGTCGAGCAGCCCGCCGTACACGTCCCCCGCGACCGCGCGGGCGTGGTCCGGCTGCCCCGAGAGCAGCATCCGCAGGACGGCCGCGCCGAGCCGGTGCTCCGCGGCCTGAAGCGAGCGTGAACGTTCCGTCGTGAGGGTGAGCAGGGCGATCGCCGAGTGCACCGCGTACCGCTCGGCCGTCCCGAGGGGCGCGCCCGTGCCGACCGCGAGCGCGCCCCGCACGCGCCGCCCGGTCCCGAGCGACTGGAGCTCGACGCGGTCGTCCGTACCGCCCACCACGGCGCTCGCGGGAGCGGGCCGGTCGCGCAGCCGTTCCACGTCGGGGGTGAGCCGGGCGGCCCGGCGGGCGGCCCACTCGGGCGAGACGGCGACGACCGTGCCGGAGGTGTCGTACAGCGCGGCCCAGCCGTCGACGTGCGCGGCGAGCCGGGCGACAACGGCTTCCGGGCCTTCGGCGAGCGCGGCGCGGGTCAGTTCGCGCTGGGCCTCGAAGCCCGCCGTGACGGCGCGGTACTGGTCGGCGGAGATGGCCGCCGAGACCGCCTTGCTGATCGCCAGGAACGGGGTCCTGCGCGGCACCTCCAGGAGCGGCAGGTGCTCCTCGCGCGCCGCTTCGAGGAGGGCCGCCGGGATCGCCTCGTAGTTGACGCCGACGGCGAACCCGAGCCCGACGACACCCGCGCCGAGCAGCCGCCGCACGTACCGGCGCATCGCCTCCAGGTCCTCCGCGTCCAGCGTGAGCGCGGTGGTGAGCAGGAGCTCGCCGCCCTCCATGTACGGGACCGGGTCGGCCAGCTCGCTGACGTGGGCCCAGCGGACGGGGGTGCCGAGGCGGTCCTCACCCGCGCGGACGACCAGCTTGAGGGCGGAGTGCTGCACGAGCGAGGCGAGGGTGGGCGGCATTGGGGACCGTCGGACCTTTGGGCGAGGGGGCGCCGCTCAGCCGAGCGGCGCCCCCGATTGTGCCAGGGCGTATACGGCCCCGCTCAGCCGCGGAGCTCGACGAGGAGCGGTGGGGTGTGTTCGCCGCGCACATGGGTGAGGGAGAGGACGGCGTGCCCGGGGGGCACGGCATGAGCGAGATCGGACGCGGACCACCGCTGCCGCTCCACTTCCCGGACGGTGACGGCCTCGGTGGTCACGGCCTTGCCCGTCACCAGCTTGCGCAGGGCGTGGAACGCCCGGGTCATCGGCTGGTCGGCGAAGACCGTGTGGTGGGCCACCTCGGTCGTCTCCACCCGTTCGGTACCCCACGCCTCGGCGAAGGCGCGGCCGTCCCAGGTGGGGAGCCCGGCGAAGGCCATCCGGCAGCCGACTCCGGCGAGGAGCGGCCCGTGCAGCGCCTCGGGCACCTCCGCGAGGGTGCGGAGGGCCAGGACGACGCCCGCGTTCTGCGGGCGCAGCCGCTGGAGGGCCCGCACGGTCCCCGGCGTGAGCGCGCCCGCCGCGTCGTCGAGCACCAGGCAGGCGAAGTGCCCGCTCCCGGCACGGTCCCGGGTCACCTGCTGGAACTGGGCGAGCAGCAGCCGGTTGAGCAGGCGCGCGGCTTCCTCGTGGCCGCCTTCCGGCAGGATGACCCGCACGCGCATCGGGTGCTGGGCGACGGCCCGGAGGGAGAACGGCCGCACGTCGCGGCCGCCGCCGAAGAACTCCGCGAAGACGGGCCGGTCGAGGGCGGTGAGCCGGTCGGCGAGCACGGGGCCCACGTCGGTCGCGGTGCCGACCTGACGCATCCGGGACTCCAGCTCACGGCGCATCGCCTGCGCTCCGTCGGCCGGCAGCAGGTCGAGCAGCGCGCCCAGGACCTCGGGGCGGGCTTCGAGCAGTTCCCGCAGGACCGGGACGGTCGGGAAGCGCCCGTACGCGGCCCGGTAGGGGCCGATGAGCTGGGCGAGCACCGTGGCGGCCCGCCGGGTCTCCACGCCTTCCATGTCGCCGACGAGCCCTTCGGCGAGGAAGCCGGCGGCCTCGTCCGGGTCGGTGGCCCCCGCGTACAGGTCCAGGTCGTACCGGGAAGAGGGGTCTCCGACGCGGACCACGACGTCGTACGCCTCGTCGGGGCCGAGCGGCGCCCCGGCAGCGCCGACGGCGACGACGGCGACGGCTCCGGTGAGCGCCTGGAGGGTGAGCGACTCGACGACGGGCGCGACGAGTGAGCGGGTCTTGCCCGCGCCGGAGGGGCCCACGGCGAGGAGGGAGGTGCCGAGGAGCCCGGGATCGAGCGCGAGACCGGCGCCGTGGTAGGCGCGCGGGGTGCGCTCGGCAGCCGCCCAGCGGCCCACCCGGACCTGCCCCAGGAGCAGGTCGTGGCGAGCCGAGCGGCTAGGCAGGTCACGGTCGCCCGACGGGTGCGCGTCCGCCGCGGCGCCCTGCCGGAGGAGGGCGTCGAGGAGGGCGGTGCGGCGTTTGGCGTCCTGGTCGGTGTTCCGCCAGCCGCGGCGGACCCGTGCGCAGTCGACGTCGTTCATCCGCCCGGTGACCAGTTCGCCGGCGAGCAGGTCGGCGACGCGGTGCTGGCCCGCGCCCCTGAGCTCGGGCCATTGGGAGCGGGGGATTTCGGGGCGGGCCGGGACGGTGGGAGCCGGGGCTCCGCCGGGGGCGGACCGGGCGCGCCATTGGCGGAAGAGGCTCGGCCACTCGCCGACGCGGGCGAACGGCCAGACGACCGCGACCGTGATCAGCGCGCGCATGGGGTAGACGAAGAACGGTGACTTGGGGACGTCCCAGCCGCCCGTGACCAGGGCGGCGAGGCAGGCGACCGGGTCGACGAGGGGCAGCGGGGGCCACCCGAGGCCGAGGTTCTCGGAGAAGACGAACCCCAGGACGATCAGGGCCCCGGTCCCCGCGAGCGCGGCGCGTACGGGCGGGAGGCACCGGCCCAGATAGTGGCGGGTGACCTTGCCCCAGGAGCCGAGGGCGCCGATGCCCCACACGAGCGCGAGGAAGAGGGCGCCGTCGAAGACGCTGTGCGCCGCGACGCCCTCCCAGTCCTTCGGTGAGGTGGTGAGGGGATACCACCAGTCGTTCGGGGTGAGGGTCCGCAGCAGGACGTCCGCGTACGGGAGGGTGTTGTTCCGCCAGGCCGACCAGACGACCAGCCCGATGGCCACGGGGATCAGCATCCCGACGAAGGTGACCGGTGCGAGCCGCGCGGGCACCTCGGGCGGCGGCACGTGCCGGAAACGCCAGATGCCGAGTCCGGCCTTGGGGCGCGGGGCGTCGAGCCACTCGACGACGGGCGAGGAGCCCGGCACTCCCGTGGCCCCGGGAGCCCGGGACGGCGAGGGCGGGACGCTCGGCGGGGCCGGGACGTTGCCGGGGCCCGCCGTCGGGGCGGGGTCCGGCGGCGCGGCCGGATACGCGGGGGCGGCGGGGCGAACCTCGTAGGCCGGGGGTGTCGGGGGGACCTGCGGGGGCGTCCGGGCGGCCTGCGGGGCCGTCGAGGGCACCTGGTGGGCCGGAACACCCGTCGGCGGTCCCGCCGGGCGAGGTACCGCGCCTCCCCTGGTGTCGCGTGACTCGTACGTGCCGTCGGTCTCCATGTACCCCTGCCCCCTGACCTGCCGGGTCGCCGCGTCTGTGCCCTCGTCAATCTAGTGGGCCGGGAGCGCCCCGGAGGGGTTTCGCCCACCCGTACGGGCGATCGCCGCCGAGTGGCGGAAACGGTCACCCTTGGAGGTGGAAACGGAGCCGCCATGTCCATCCCGGACAACGGCACACCCGCGATCACTCCCGATCGGCGCATGCCGCACCCCCTCCCCCGCGCCTAGCCTGCGGAGGAAACCCGCAAGTGCGTCCAGAACACCCCCAGGAGCCCCGCATGAACGCTGTCCCGCAGGAGCGGCGCGTCGTCACCGCCATCCCCGGTCCGAAGTCGCTGGAGCTTCAGGCCCGCCGTCTCGACACGGTCGCCGGTGGCGTCGGCTCCACGCTCCCCGTCTTCACGAAGCGGGCCGGTGGCGGCATCATCGAGGACGTCGACGGCAATCGCCTGATCGACTTCGGCTCCGGCATCGCCGTGACCTCCGTCGGCGCCTCCGCCGAGGCCGTCGTCCGCCGCGCCGCCGCGCAGCTCCAGGACTTCACCCACACCTGTTTCATGGTGACGCCGTACGAGGGTTACGTGGAGGTCTGCGAGGCGCTCGCCGAGCTGACCCCGGGCGACCACGCCAAGAAGTCCGCGCTCTTCAACTCGGGCGCCGAGGCCGTCGAGAACGCGGTGAAGATCGCCCGCTCGTACACCAAGCGCCAGGCCGTCGTCGTCTTCGACCACGGCTACCACGGCCGTACGAACCTCACGATGGCGCTCACGTCGAAGAACATGCCGTACAAGCAGGGCTTCGGTCCGTTCGCCCCCGAGGTCTACCGCGTGCCGGTGGCCTACGGCTACCGCTGGCTCACCGGTGCCGAGAACTGCGGCCCCGAGGCCGCCGCCCAGGCGATCGACCAGATCAGCAAGCAGATCGGCGCCGACAACGTCGCCGCGATCATCATCGAGCCGGTCCTCGGCGAGGGCGGCTTCATCGAGCCGGCCAAGGGCTTCCTGCCGGCGATCGTGAAGTTCGCCAACGACAACGGCATCGTCTTCGTCGCCGACGAGATCCAGTCCGGCTTCTGCCGCACGGGCCAGTGGTTCGCGTGTGAGGACGAGGGCATCGTCCCGGACCTCATCACCACCGCCAAGGGCATCGCGGGCGGTCTGCCGCTCGCCGCCGTCACCGGTCGCGCCGAGATCATGGACTCCGTCCACGGTGGCGGTCTGGGCGGCACCTACGGTGGCAACCCGGTCGCCTGCGCCGGTGCGCTCGGCTCCATCGAGACGATGAAGGAGCTCGACCTCAACGGCAAGGCGAAGCGCATCGAGGAGGTCATGAAGGCCCGCCTCACCGCCATGCAGGAGAAGTTCCCGATCATCGGCGACATCCGCGGCCGCGGCGCCATGGTCGCCATCGAGCTCGTCAAGGACCCGGCGACCAAGGAGCCGTTCGCGGAGGCCGCGGGCGCCCTGGCGAAGGCCTGCCACGCCGAGGGCGTGCTGGTCCTGACCTGTGGCACCTACGGCAACGTGCTGCGCTTCCTGCCTCCGCTGGTCATCGGCGAGGACCTGCTCAACGAGGGCCTCGACGTCATCGAGAACGCGTTCGCCCAGATCTGAGTCGAACGGACCCTGTTCTCACACACGGTGTTCTCACACACGGTGTGAAGACTCTGTGGGGGGCCGATGGCGGGATGCCCTTCCCGCTGTCGGCCCCCTCTTCTCTGGCGTACGGTTTCTGCAGATGAGAGAAACACCCCGGGCGGAGCCTCCCCAGCCCCGCCCACACCGCGCCTCGGCGCACACCGCTGGAGCCTCGTGCTCCGGGACTCCTCACCGATCGGATGGCCGCCCGCCCCACACCCCCCGGGGCGCGCGGCAGCCCGATCCCCTCGGCCGCCCTGGAACCACCCCCCCTGTTCCAGGGCGGCCGGCTCTCTTCTCGGCGCTCGTCGCCCTCGTCGTCGTGACCTGGCAGGTGCTCGTCCACGGCCCCTTGGCCAGGCTCGACGAGCGGGTGTCCCGCTCGCTGGTGGACTCGGTCCCCCGCTCCCTGAGCGAACTCGCCTCCGACCTCGGCAACATGACGGTCGCCCTGCCGGTCCTCGCCTGCGCGATGGCGTACGCGGTGTGGCGCGGCCGCCGGATCGCCGCCCTGTACGCGGGGCTCGCGATGGTCCTCGTACCGCTCCTGGTGATTCCGCTGAAGGAGTGGACGGCCAGGCCCGGCCCGCTGGAGCCGTGGGCTCAGGGCTACTACCCCTCCGGCCACACGGCCACCGCGATGGTCGCCTACTTCGGCGCCGCCTTCCTCGTCTCGAACCGGCTGATCCCCGTCGCCGCCGTGCTGACGGCGGTGACGGGGACCGGGCTGATCCTGCGCGGCTACCACTGGCCCCTGGACGTGCTGGCCAGTCTGTGCCTGGGGGTGCTGATCCTGGCGGTCAGCTCCACGTGTACGAATCGAAGTTCTTCGAGAACGCCCACTGGTTGTAGCGGTCCCAGTTGATCGACCAGGTCATCAGGCCGCGCAGCGCCGGCCAGGTGCCGTGGGTCTGGTAGGTGCCGCAGTCCGTCTTCCTCGTCAGGCAGTTGAGGGCCTTGTTCACCTCGGCCGGTGCCGTGTGGCCGTTGCCCGCCTGGGTGGAGGCCGGGAGGCCGATGGCCACCTGTTCGGGGCGGAGGGCCGGGAAGAAGCGCTCGCTGTTGCCCGCGACCGGGAAGCCGGTGAGCAGCATGTCGGTCATGGCGATGTGGAAGTCGGCGCCGCCCATCGAGTGGTACTGGTTGTCCAGGCCCATGATGGAGCCCGAGTTGTAGTCCTGGACGTGCAGCAGGGTGAGGTCGTCGCGCAGGGCGTGGATGACCGGGAGGTAGGCGCCCGCGCGCGGGTCCTGGCCGCCCCAGGGGCCGGAGCCGTAGTACTGGTAGCCGAGCTGGACGAAGAAGGTCTCCGGGGCCATCGTCAGGACGAAGCCGGGGCCGTACTTGGCCTTGAGGGTCTTGACCGCCTGGATCAGGTTGACGATGACCGGGCTCGTCGGGCTCCGGAAGTCGGTGTCGCCGGTCTGGAGCGAGAGGGAGTGGCCCTCGAAGTCGATGTCGAGGCCGTCGAGGCCGTACTCGTCGATGATCTTCGAGACGGAGGAGACGAAGGTGTCGCGGGCGGCGGTGGTGGAGAGCTGGACCTGGCCGTTCTGGCCGCCGATGGAGATGAGGACCTTCTTGCCCGCGGCCTGCTTGGCCTTGATCGCCGCCTTGAAGTCCGCGACGGATTCGACGTTCGGGCATTCGGTGGCGGGGCAGAGGGAGAAGCGGATGTCGCCCGAGGTCACCGAGGTGGGTTCGCCGAAGGCGAGGTTGATGACGTCCCAGGAGTCGGGGACGTCGGCCATGCGGGTGTAGCCGGAGCCGTTGGCGAAGCTGGCGTGCAGGTAGCCGACGAGGGCGTGCGCGGGCAGGCCGGGGTTGCCGCCCCCGCCGCCGCTGGTCGTCGTGGCGGTGACGGCGGCCGACTTCGGGGACTCGCCCGCGCTGTTCACCGCGGCGACCTGGAAGGTGTACGGGGTGGAGGCCGTGAGCCCGGTCGCGGTGGCCGAGGTGCCGGTGACCGTCTGGATCTTCGTGGTGCCCCGGTAGACGTTGTACGAGGTGGCGCCGGAGACCGCGCTCCAGGTCAGCGGCACCGTGGTGGACGTCGGGGAGCCCGCGGCGAGTCCGGTGGGAGCGGCCGGGAGCTGGACCGGGTCCCCGCCGGGGCCGAAGAGCGAGAGGTCGTCGGCCTGGTAGGCGGGGGTGCCGTACCAGCCGTGGGTGTAGATCGTCACCGAGGTGGTCGAGGCGCCCGTCGTGAACCTGGTCGCGAGCCGCTGCCAGTCGGGGGCCGAGCCCGTCCAGGTGGAGACGTCGGTGGTGCCGGTGCCGGAGGCGCCGAGGTAGACGTAACTGCCGCGGACCCAGCCGCTCAGCTCGTACGAGGAGTTGGGCTTGACGGTGACGGTCTGGGAGCACTTGGCGTTGTCGCTGCCGGCCGGGGTGGCCTGGAGCGCCTTCGTCCCGCCGTGTACGGGCGACGAGACGACGGCGCCGCTGCCCGCCGTGCAGTTCCAGCCGTCGAGGCCGGCCTCGAAGCCGCCGTTGCGGGCGAGTTCGGCGTCGGCGGCCAGGGCGGCCGCGGGGGTGAGTGCCATGAGTCCGCCGGCGGCGAGGGCGCCCGCCAACAGCAGGGTGAGGGGTCTGGTGCGGTCCACAACTGCCTCCGGGGGTGGGGGAATCGAGGTGGGCGCGCCACAGCATGGTCCAGACCAATCAAGTGGTCAAGACCTCTGCCTCGTGGGGGACTTGCCCGCGACTCGCGTCAGACGCCGGACGTTCCCCCGTCACCCCTGGCCAGTTGGCCCGCCGCCTCGTGCATCGCCAGCTCCAGGAGCGAGGTGTCGTTGAGGGTGCCCATCCCGTCCGGCGCCACCAGCCAGCGGACACCACCGGTCACCCGCCCCGGGTACGGGACGACGATCCAGGCGCCGGCGCCCACGCTGCGCACCCCGGTGCCGAGCCAGCGGGCGGCGGTGCCCGGCGGGACGAAGAAGCCGATCCGGGCGTCGCCGAAGTCGGCGAGGACCGGCCCCGGCCGGTCCACCAGGCGACTCAGCACGTCGAGGGTGGGATAGCCGAGCTCCCCCGGCAGGATCAGGACGTCCCAGCGCCTGCCGGCGGGCAGCAGCGCGACCCCGTGGGGGTTGCGCTCCCATTCCCACCGGCAGGCGTCGGGATCCGGCGCCACCGATGCCAGCCACTCCACGGCACTCCTGGCGCCTGTGGCCCCCGTACCAGTCATCGCAACGGTCTCCTTCCGTAAGGACACGGTGTCCACCCGGAGAGAGCGGGGTCGACGTCTTCTCTTACGCGACTTCGGGTCATCAGTAGGCAGTGATCTGGGTCACATGGCGAAGGTCCGATCGGGTGGACGGCGCCGGGCCGGGTCGACGGCCTCCCTCGCGCGTCCCTCCCCCCGTGTTCGTATGGGCCTTCGCCCGCCTCCTCGCACCGCCCACGCGCCGCCTCGCCACGGGAGTACCCATGCCGTATCCACAGTCGTCGGGTGGTGCCGGAGCTCCGGCGCCGGGCGGCGCGCGTCGCTCCGGGAAGGGGCTGCTGCGGCGTCTCGGCGAGTGGTCGGCCCGCCACTTCGTCGTCGTGCTCGTCGCCTGGGTCGTGGCGCTCGGCGCCCTGGTGGGGCTGAACCACGCGTACGGAGGCGAGTACTCCGACAACTACTCGCTGCCCGGCACCCAGTCCCAGGAGGGGCTCGACGTCCTGCGTGCGCACGAGCCCGCCGCCGGCGGCTACAGCGCCCAGGTGGTGCTTTACGACGGCGCGAAGCCGCTGACCGACGTCGGCGATCAGGTCTCGTCCGCCGTGGACTCGCTGAAGAAGCTCCCGCACGTCCTGAACGCCACGAGCCCGCTGCCGGCTTCCGGCACCCCGCCGCCCTCCCCTCCCCCGGGCACCCCGAACGTCGGCCCGCTGTCCACCGACGGGAAGACCGGCTACATCACCGTCCGTTTCGACGTCCAGCCCGGCACCCTCGGCGACGACTACCTGACCGGTGTGGACAGCGCCGTGGAGCCCCTGCGCGCCGCCGGGGTCCAGGTCGAGTACGGCGGGTCGCTGGGCGAACTGGCCCGGCCCGAGGCGGACGACCGGACGAGCGAGGCGATCGGGTTCGGCGTCGCGATCATCGTGCTGATCATCGGCTTCGGCAGCCTGATCGCCGCCGTGCTGCCCCTGGTCACCGCCCTGGTGGCGGCCGTCTGCGGCCTCGCGATCCTCGGCCTGCTCGCCGCGGTGTGGAACTTCGCGACCGTCTCCCCCACCCTGGCCACGATGATCGGCATCGGCGTCGGCATCGACTACGCGCTCTTCCTGATCACCCGGCACCGGCAGCTGCTGATGAACGGCCGGGATCCGGTCGAGGCGGCCGGCCTCGCCACCGCGACCAGCGGGCGGGCCGTCCTCGTCTCGGGCTGCACCGTCGTCATCGCCCTCGGCGGACTGTGGGTCTCCGGACTGAGCTTCATCGGACTGCTCGGCCTGGCCGCGACCTCCACCGTCGTCACCGCCGTCGCCGGAGCCCTCACGCTCGTTCCGGCGATGCTCGGGCTCATCGGCCGCCACATCGACCGGCTGCATCTGCGCGCTCCCGTCGCCGAGACCGACGAGACGACCGGCGACGGAACGACCGGCGACGGGTCGACCGGGAACGGAACGACCGGCGAGGCGCACGGCACCTGGCACCGCTACGCCCTCCGCGTGGAACGCCGCCGCTGGTGGTTCCTGACCTCGGGCGTCGTCGTCCTCGTCGTGCTGGCCATCCCCCTGTTCTCCATCCAGCTCGGTCACATCGGCGACGGCGCGGACCCGAAGTCCTTCACCGACCGGCGCGCCTTCGACCTGATGTCCACCGCCTTCGGACCCGGCTCCAACGGGCCCCTGACGCTGGTCATCGACCAGACCTCCGTCCCCGCGGCCGACCGCTCCGCGCTCGCGAGCCAGGCCCAGAAGGCGCTCACCGGCGTGCCCGACGCCGCCCTGATCACGCCGCTCACGCCGACCTCGGACGGCGACGTCCTGATCGCCACGGCCTACTCGGTCGCCGCCCCGCAGGACGAGAAGACCACGTCGCTGACCAACCACCTGGCCGACGACGTCCTCCCGCAGGCGGTCGGCGGCACCACCGCGGCCACGTACGTCACCGGCACCACCGCCGCGCAGGTGGACTTCCTCGACATCGTCTCCAGCCGGCTGCTGCTCATCATCGCCGTGGTCGTCGCGCTGGCGTTCCTCGTCATCCTGGTCGTCTTCCGCGGCCCGATCGTCGCCGCCAAGGCGGCGGTGCTCAACCTGCTGTCCATCGCCGCCTCGTACGGCGTCGTCGTCGCCGTCTTCCAGTGGGGCTGGGGCGGCCCGGCGCTCGGCGTCTCCGGCGACGTGCCCATCGAGAGCTACGTGCCGATGATGATGTTCGCCATCGTCTTCGGCCTGAGCATGGACTACGAGATCTTCCTGCTGTCCCGGGTCCACGAGGCGTGGCTGCGCACCGGCGACGCGAAGGCGAGCGTGGCCCACGCCCTGGAGATCACCGCGCGCGTCATCACCTGCGCGGCACTGATCATGGTGAGCGTCTTCGCGGCCTTCATCCTCAACGACAGCATCGTGGTGAAGATGATGGGACTCGGTCTGGCCGCGAGCGTGCTCATCGACGCGACGGTCGCACGGCTGCTGCTCGTGCCCGCGGTGATGACCCTGCTCGGGAAGTGGGCCTGGTGGACCCCCCGCTGGCTGGACAGGATCCTGCCGCACGTCGACACGGAGGGCGAGGGCGAGATGGCCGCGGCGGGCGGGAACGGCGAGGCGGGGCCACGGAAGACACCGTGACCCCGCCCCGTACCGAAGCGACCGACCCGTGACTAGCTGTCGAAGCCCAGACCCAGCTTGTCCATCGTCTTCAGCCACACGTTGCGCCGGCCGCCGTTCTCGTCGGCGCGGGCCATCGACCACTTGGTGATGCCGATGCCGGCCCAGGCGATCGGCTCGGGCGGGAACGGCAGCGGCTTCGAGCGGACCATGTCCAGCTCCGTGCGCTCGGTGCGCTCCCCGGCGAGCAGGTCGAGCATGACGTCCCCGCCGAAGCGGGTCGCGCCGACGCCGAGGCCGGTGAACCCGGCCGCGTACGCGACCTTGCCCTTGTACGCCGTACCGAAGAAGGCCGAGAAGCGCGAGCAGGTGTCGATCGCGCCGCCCCAGGCGTGGCTGAAGCGCAGGCCCTCCAGCTGCGGGAAGCAGCGGAAGAAGTGCTCGGCGAGCTTGAGGTAGGTCTCCGGGCGGTGGTCCATCTCGGCGTCGAGCTTGCCGCCGTACGGGTAGATCGCGTCGTAGCCGCCCCACAGGATGCGGTTGTCGGCCGTGATCCGGAAGTAGTGGAACTGGTTGGCGGAGTCGCCCAGGCCCTGCCGGTTCTTCCAGCCGACGGAGGCGAGCTGCTCGGGGCTGAGCGGCTCGGTCATGAGGGCGTAGTCGTACACCGGGACGGTGTACGACCGGACCCGCTTGACCAGCGACGGGAAGACGTTGGTGCCGAGCGCGACCCGGCGGGCGACGACCCTGCCGTACGGCGTGCGCACGCCCATGCCGGCGCCGACGGAGACCAGCTCCAGGCCGGGGGTGTTCTCGAAGATCCGGACGCCCAGGTCGAGGCACGCCTTCTTCAGGCCCCAGGCCAGCTTGGCCGGGTTGAGCATGGCCACGCCGCGGCGGTCCCAGAGGCCGCCGAGGAAGGTCGGCGAGTCGACCTCGGCCCGGACGGCGTCCCGGTCGAGGAGTTCGAGGCCGTCCGCGAGACCGAGGCGCTCGATCTCCTCGTACACCTCGTGGAGTTCCTCGACCTGGTACGGCTCGGTGGCCACGTCGATCTCGCCGGTGCGCTCGAAGTCGCAGTCCAGCGAGTAGCGGGCGACCGCCTCCTCGATCCCGTCGAGGTTCCGCTCGCCGAGCTCCTCCAGCTTCGGCAGCTCACCCGGCCAGCGGGCGAGCCCGTTGCCGAAGCCGTGCGTGAGGGAGGCGGCGCAGAAGCCTCCGTTGCGGCCCGAGGCGGCCCAGCCCACCTCGCGCCCTTCGATCAGTACGACGTCCCTGGAGGGTTCGCGCTCCTTGGCGAGGAGCGCGGTCCACAGTCCGCTGTAGCCGCCGCCGACGACGAGGAGATCGCACTTCTCGGTGCCGGTGAGGGCGGGCAGGGCTCCGGGCTTGCCGGGATCTTCCAGCCAGAAGGGGACGGGCTGGGCGTCGGAGAGAGATTGTGCAGCGAGACGCATGGCAACTGGGGCCATGGTTTCCAACTCCTTCGGTGCCTGAGCTGCCTGTTGCTCAGGCTGTCGTGCTCACGCTGTTGCTGTTTTCTTGCGCCGGTTCGTAATGATTTGCCCGGCCACCACCATCAGTACCGCGAGGACGAACATCGCGGTGCCGATGACGTTGATCTGAACGGGGGTTCCACGCTGGGCCGAGCCCCAGACGAACATGGGGAAGGTGACGGTGGAGCCCGCGTTGAAGTTGGTGATGATGAAGTCGTCGAACGAGAGCGCGAAGGCGAGCAGCGCGCCGGCGGCGATGCCGGGTGCGGCGATCGGGAGCGTCACGCGCAGGAAGGTCTGCACGGGGCCCGCGTAGAGGTCGCGGGCGGCCTCCTCGAGGCGCGGGTCCATGGACATGACCCGGGCCTTGACCGCCGTCACGACGAACGACAGACAGAACATGATGTGGGCGATCAGGACCGTCCAGAAGCCCAGCTCGATCCCCATGTTGAGGAAGAGCGTGAGCAGCGAGGCGGCCATGACGACCTCGGGCATCGCCATCGGCAGGAAGATGAGCGAGTTGATCGCGCCGCGCGCCCGGAAGCGGTAGCGGACGAGCGCGAAGGCGATCATCGTGCCGAGGACGAGGGCGCCGACGGTGGCCCAGGCGGCGAGCTGGAGCGAGAGGGAGAGCGACTCGCACATGTCGGCGACGCCGCAGGGGTCCTTCCAGGCGTCCAGGGAGAAGCGCTGCCAGGAGTAGTTGAAGCGCCCGTTCGGCTTGTTGAACGAGAACACCATCACGACGATGTTCGGCAGGATCATGTACGCGAGCGTGAGCAGGCCCGCGATGACGACAAGGTTCCGACGGATCCAACGCATCAGACCAGATCCTCCGTTCCCGCTCGGCGGATGTAGACGGTGACCATGACCAGCACGATCGCCATGAGGATGAAGGAGAGCGCGGCCGCCGTCGGGTAGTCGAGGACCCGCAGGAACTGCGACTGGATGACGTTGCCGACCATCTTGGTGTCCGTCGAGCCGAGCAGTTCGGCGTTGACGTAGTCGCCGCTGGCCGGGATGAAGGTGAGCAGGGTGCCGGAGACGACGCCGGGCATCGACAGCGGGAAGGTCACCTTGCGGAAGGTCGTCGCCGGGGAGGCGTACAGGTCCTGCGCGGCCTCGTGAAGCCGGCCGTCGATCCGCTCCAGGGAGGTGTAGAGGGGCAGGATCATGAACGGCAGGAAGTTGTACGTGAGACCGCAGACCACCGCCATCGGCGTGGCGAGCACGCGCTCGCCCTCGGTCCAGCCGAGCCAGCTGGTCACGTCGAGGACGTGCAGCGCGTTCAGCACGTCGACGACGACGCTGTCGTCCGCCAGGATCGTCTTCCACGCGAGCGTCCGGATGAGGAAGCTGGTGAAGAACGGCGCGATGACGAGGACCAGGAGCAGATTGCGCCAGCGGCCGGCCTTGAAGGCGATCAGGTACGCCAGCGGGTAGCCGAGCAGCAGGCACAGCAGGGTCGCGGTCCCGGCGTACAGCAGGGAGCGGACGAACTGCGGCCAGTACTCGGTGAAGGCGTCCCAGTAGGTCTGGAAGTGCCAGGTGACCTGGAAGCCCTGCTCCAGGGAGCCGGTCTGGATCGAGGTCGACGCCTGGTAGACCAGCGGCAGCGCGAAGAAGACGAGCAGCCAGATGATGCCGGGCAGCAGCAGCCAGTACGGGACGAGCCGCTTGCGGGTGGAGGGCTTGCGCAGAACCGGTTCAGCGACCGGCTGCGGCGCCTCCTCCTTCGTGAGGGTGGACGTACTCATCCGGCGTCCTCCACCGTCTCCACACCCGCGTCGATGTCCTGCGCCGCGTCGAGCCCGAAGGTGTGCGCCGGGTTCCAGTGCAGGACGACCTCGGCGCCGGGGACGAGTCGCGTGTCCCTCTCGATGTTCTGCTCGTACACCTGGAGTTCCGCGCCCGCCGGCGAGTTCACCACGTACTGCGTGGAGACGCCGATGAAGGAGGAGTCGACGATCCGGCCGGTGACCCGGTTGCGGCCGTCGGCTATCGCGCCCGCGTCGTCGGCGTGCGCGAGCGAGATCTTCTCGGGGCGGACGCCGACGAGCACCTTGCCGCCCTGGCGGACGGCGGAGGTACAGCGGTCGCCGGGGACCCGGAGCTTGCCGCCGCCCGCGGTGACGAGCACGTCCGAGCCGCCGGTCTCCAGGACCTCGGCCTCGATGAGGTTCGACGTGCCGAGGAAGTTGGCGACGAAGGTGGTCTGCGGGTTCTCGTACAGGTCGGCGGGGGCGCCGAGCTGCTCGACCCGGCCGCCGTTCATCACCGCGACCTGGTCGGCCATGGTCATGGCCTCCTCCTGGTCGTGGGTGACGTGGACGAAGGTGATGCCGACCTCGGTCTGGATCCGCTTGAGCTCCAGCTGCATCTGGCGGCGCAGCTTGAGGTCGAGCGCGCCGAGCGGCTCGTCGAGGAGGAGGACCTGGGGGTGGTTGATGAGCGCGCGGGCCACGGCGACGCGCTGCTGCTGGCCGCCGGAGAGCTGGTGCGGCTTGTGGCGGGCCTTGTCGCCGAGCTGCACGAGCTCCAGCATGTCGTCGACCTGCTTCTTCACCGACTTGATGCCGCGCCGGCGCAGACCGAAGGCGATGTTCTCGGTGATGTCCATGTGCGGGAAGAGCGCGTAGGACTGGAAGACGGTGTTGACCGGCCGCTTGTACGGCGGGAGGTCCGTGACGTCCTTGTCGCCGAGGAAGATGGTGCCGGTGCTCGGGTCCTCCAGGCCGGCGATCATGCGCAGCGTGGTGGTCTTGCCGCAGCCGGAGGCGCCGAGCAGGGCGAAGAAGGAGCCCTGTGGAACGGTCAGGTCGAGCGGGTGGACGGCGGTGAAGGAGCCGTACGCCTTGCTGATCCCGGTGAGACGGACGTCGCCGCCGGTGTTCTTGTCAGTCATGGGTTGCTGTCCCAGGGAGTGAGAGAGGTGGACGACGTCGGGCTCAGGCGCCGATGAGCTTGGCGAACTTCTCCTCGTACGCCGTCTCCTCCGCGCTGGTGAGCGAACGGAAGGCGCGCGACTTCTTGGCCATGGCCTTGTCCGGGAGGATCAGCGTGTTGTTCGCGAGCTCGGGGTCGATCTTGGCGAGCTCGTCCTTGACCCCGTCGACGGGGCAGACGTAGTTGATGTACGCGGCGAGCTGCGCGGCGACGGGAAGCTCGTAGTAGTAGTCGATGAGCTTCTCGGCGTTGGTCTTGTGCGTGGCCTGGGCGGGGACCATCAGGTTGTCGCTGGAGGTGATGTATCCGGCGGACGGGATGGCGAACTTGATGTCCGGGTTGTCCGCCTGGAGCTGGATGACGTCACCGGCCCAGGCGAGGCAGGCCGCCAGGTCGCCCTTGTCCAGGTCCGAGGTGTAGTCGTTGCCGGTGAAGCGGCGGATCTGCTTCTTGTCGACGCCCTTCTGGAGCCGGCCTATCGCCTCGTCGTACTCGGCGTCCGTGAACTTCCCCGGGTCCTTGCCCATGTCGAGCAGGGTCATGCCGACGGAGTCGCGCATCTCGGTGAGGAAGCCGACCCGGCCCTTGAGGGAGGGGTCGTCCAGGAGCTGGGTGACCGAGTCGACCTTCTTGCCGCCGGTCGCCTTGGAGTTGTAGGCGATGACGGTGGAGATGCCCGTCCAGGGGTACGAGTAGGCGCGGCCCGGGTCCCAGTCGGGGCGCCGGAACTGGGCGGAGAGGTTCGCGTAGGCGTTGGGCAGGTTCGCCGGGTCGAGCTTCTGCGCCCAGCCGAGCCGGATCATCCGGGCGGCGAGCCAGTCGGTGACGCAGATCAGGTCGCGGCCGGTGTTCTGACCGGCCGCGAGCTGCGGCTTGATCTTGCCGAAGAACTCGACGTTGTCGTTGATGTCCTCGGTGTACTTGACCTTGATCCCGGTGCGTTTCGCGAACGCCTCCAGCGTCGGACGCGACTTCTCGTCCTCGCTGATGTCCATGTACTCGGTCCAGTTGGAGAAGGCGAGGCTCTTCTCCTTGGCCGAGACGTCGGTGGAGGCGGGACCCTGGCCCTCCCGCTTGGCGGGCGGGATGCCGCAGGCGCTCAGGCCGGCGAGACCGCCGACCGTGAGCGCGCCGACGCCGCCCGCCCGCAGCATCGAACGACGGCTGAGGGCACCCCGGCCACTCGTCAGACTGCGCTGTACCGCCGCCAGCTGCGCGGCGGACAGGTGTTCGGGCTCGTACTGCTCCATGCGCTGTGCCCTTTCGGGAGGGTGTGGGCCGCTGGTCGGGCGGCGAACCACGCGGCGGTAGCCGCATGTCGAATACTTATCGGTCCCCGAAGATCGTGCGGTGCCAGTCCTTCGCGGCCACCGCGGTGTTGTCGAACATCACGTGCTTGACCTGCGTGTACTCCTCGAAGGAGTACACCGACATGTCCTTTCCGTATCCCGACGCCTTGGTGCCGCCGTGCGGCATCTCGCTGATGATCGGGATGTGGTCGTTGACCCAGACGCAACCCGCCCGGAGCTCCCGCGTGGCGCGGTTCGCCCGGAAGACGTCACGGCTCCAGGCGGAGGCGGCGAGGCCGTACGGGGTGTCGTTGGCGAGCCGGATGCCCTCGTCGTCGCTGTCGAAGGGCAGGGCCACCAGGACCGGGCCGAAGATCTCCGACTGCACGACCTCGCTGTCCTGTGCGGCGCCGGTGATCAGGGTCGGACGATAGTACGCACCGTCCTTCAGGTCACCCCCCGGGATCTCGCCGCCCGCCACGACGGTGGCGTAGCCGCGGGCGCGCTCGACGAAGCCGGCGACGCTGTCGCGCTGGGCGTGGCTGACCAGCGGGCCGAGGTCGGTGGCGGCGTCGAAGGGGTCGCCGACGCGGACCGTCTCCATCAGTTCGGCGACGCGGGCGACGAAGGCGTCGAAGAGCGGGCGCTGGACGTAGGCGCGCGTGGCGGCGGTGCAGTCCTGGCCGGTGTTGATGAGGGAGGCGGCGACGGCGCCGTTCGCGGCGGCCTCCAGGTCGGCGTCGTCGAAGACGACGAAGGGGGCCTTGCCGCCCAGTTCGAGGTGGAGCCGCTTCACGGTGGCGGTGGCGACCTCGGCGACGCGCTTGCCGACCGGGGTGGAGCCGGTGAAGGAGGTCATGACGACGTCGGGGTGACCGACGAGGTGCTCGCCGACGACCCGCCCGGAGCCGCTGACGATGTTGATGACGCCGTCGGGGATACCGGCCTCGGTCGCCGCCTGCGCGAACATCAGCGAGGTCAGCGGGGTGATCTCGGCGGGCTTCAGGACGATCGTGTTGCCGGCGGCGATCGCCGGGAGGATCTTCCAGGCCGCCATCTGGAGCGGGTAGTTCCAGGGGGCGATGGAGCCGATGACGCCGATCGCCTCGCGCCGGATGTACGAGGTGTGGTCGCCGCTGTACTCGGCGGCCGCCTGGCCCTGGAGGTGGCGGGCGGCGCCCGCGAAGAAGGCGGTGTTGTCGATGGTGCCCGGTACGTCGAACTCGGTGGTGAGCCGGAGCGGCTTGCCCGCCTGGAGCGACTCGACCCACGCGATGTCCTCGGCCCAGTCGGCGAGGACGCCGGCGAAGCGGTGCAGGGCGTCGGAGCGCTCGCCCGGGGTGGCGCCCGACCAGCCGGGGAAGGCGGCCTTCGCGGCGGCGACGGCCTCGTCCACGTCGGCGACGGAGGCGAGCCGGTAGGTGTAGACACCCTCACCGGTCGCGGGGTTGATGATCGTGTGTTCTCGATCGGAGGTTCCGGCCCGGAGCCGTCCGCCGATGTACTGTGCGCCGTCCGCGAAGCGGTCCGTCACCTGGAAGCGGTTGCCCATGACGCTCTCCGTTGTCCCAGCTCGAATTGAGTGCCGATCCTGACATGAGGATGCCACCCCAACAAGTGATTCCGTTGTTGCCTTTTGGTTACGCAACGGAATCGGTCGACCATGTGTCGAGGTGGCCGGAAAATCTCCGTACGGAGTGTCCGTGGCGGATGCCACACTCGCGTGCATGAACACGGTCGACGAGCTGACGCAGCAGGTCAACGCGGGTGAGAGGGTCAAGTGGCTGCTCTTCTGGGGCCACCGCCCGCACCCCGACGGGCGGCTCTCGGCGAGCTGCCTGAGCCAGTGGTGGCCCGCACCCTTCGTGGTCGACGGCGTGTCGTACGCGACCGCCGAGCACTGGATGATGGCGGCCAAAGCACGCCTCTTCGGTGACGCGGAGGCCGAGCGCGCCGCCCTGGCCGCCCGGACCCCGGCGGAGGCGAAGAAGGCCGGCCGGCTGGTGCGGGGCTTCGACGAGACGGTGTGGGAGCGGGAGCGCCTCGGGATCGTCGTCGAGGGCAGCGTCCACAAGTTCTCCTCGAACGAGGGCCTGCGCGCGTACCTCCTCGGCACGGGCACGCGTGTCCTCGTGGAGGCCAGCCCCGTGGACCGCGTCTGGGGGATCGGCCTCGCGGCCGACGACGCGGGCGCCCACGACCCGGCCCGCTGGCGCGGGCTGAACCTGCTGGGCTTCGCCCTGATGGAGGCCCGGGACCGGCTGCGCGGCGGCTGACGCGCGGAGGCCCCGAGCACCTGCGTGAAGAGGCCCCGCACCGGTCGGTGCGGGGCCTCTTCACGCAGGTACCGGCGTCAGCGGCCGTCCCGCTCGATCTGCAGGACCGACGCGAACGGGTCGCTCTCCTCCTCGAAGGACGAGGAGTCCTGGGTGGCGGCCCAGATGATGAGGCCCAGGATGACGGCGCCGACGACGATGCCGATCGAGCCGAGGATGACGCCCGCGAGCGCCATGCCCCGGTTGGTCGCCTCGCCCCGGCCGGCCTTCTTCATGCCGATGATGCCGAAGATCAGCGCCAGGATGCCGAGGATGATGTTGATGCCGTACAGGCAGAAGCCGACCACCGCGACGATGCCGAGCACCATCGAGGCGATGCCCATGCCGTTGGACGGCGACTGCTGCCAGCCGGGCGGCTGACTGCTGTACCCCGCGCCGTAGGAGGGGTACGCGTACCCCGACGTGGCCGGGGGCACCGGCGCGACGGGCGGCGTGCTCGCGGCGGACGGGTAGCCGTAGGCGCCGGCCGGCGGGGTGGCCGCCGGGTAGCCGTAGCCGGGCGTGGCCGCGGGGCCGCCCGGGGCGACCGGCGGCGGCGGGACGTCGCTCGCGGCCGGCATGGACGTGACCGTCATCTGGTCGTGCACGGGCGGGGTCGACGGCGTCGCGGGCTTGCTCAGCTCCACACCGTCGCGGTTCGGCGGAGCCCACGGGTCCGCCGGGTTGTACCCGCCCTGCGGCTGGTCTCGGTTGTCAGACATGGGCCTCCCCCATCGTGGTCACGCCATGTTACGACCTCACCCCTGAGGGGGAACCGCCCGGCCTACGATGACCCGATGAGCGATCTCCATCCCTTCATCGCGGGCCTGCCCAAGGCCGAGCTCCACGTCCACCACGTCGGCTCCGCCTCGCCCCGCATCGTCGCCGAACTCGCGGCCCGGCACCCGGACTCCAAGGTCCCCACCGACCCCGAGGCCCTCACCGACTACTTCACGTTCACGGACTTCGCCCACTTCATCGACGTCTACCTGTCGGTCGTCGATCTGGTCCGCACCCCCGAGGACGTCCGGCTGCTGACGTTCGAGATCGCCCGGGACATGGCCCGGCAGAACATCCGGTACGCCGAGCTGACCATCACCCCGTACTCCTCCACCCGCCGCGGCATCGACGAGCGCGCCTTCATGGCGGCGATCGAGGACGCCCGCAAGTCGGCCGAGGCCGAGTTCGGCACGATCCTGCGCTGGTGCTTCGACATCCCCGGCGAGGCCGGCCTCGTCTCCGCCGAGGAGACCGCGCGGCTCGCCACGACCGACGGGATCCGCCCCGAGGGCCTGGTCTCCTTCGGTCTCGGCGGACCCGAGGTGGGGGTCCCGCGTCCGCAGTTCAAGCCGTACTTCGACCTGGCGCGCGCCGCCGGTCTGCACTCCGTCCCGCACGCGGGCGAGACGACCGGCCCGCAGACCGTCTGGGACGCGATCAACGACCTGGGCGCCGAGCGCATCGGCCACGGCACCAGCTCGGTCCAGGACCCGGCGCTCCTCGCCCACCTGGCCGAGCACCGCATCGCCCTGGAGGTCTGCCCGACCTCCAACATCGCCACGCGGGCCGTCGCCACGCTCGACGAGCACCCGATCCGGCAGATGGTGGACGCCGGGGTCCTCGTCACGGTCAACAGCGACGACCCGCCGATGTTCGGCACGGACCTCAACACCGAGTACGCGGTCGCCGCCCGGCTCCTCGGCCTCGACGAGCGCGGTGTCGCCGCCCTCGCGAAGAACGCGGTGGAGGCCTCCTTCCTCGACGCGGCCGGCAAGGCGCGGATCGCCGCCGAGATCGACACGTACACGGACGGCTGGCTGGCTCGCTGACGACGGTGAGAATGGGGCCATGCGCCCTGTGACTGCCGTCGCCCACCGCGGCGACCCGTACCGCGTCCGAGAGAACACGCTCCCCTCGATCGCCTCGGCGATCGGGCGGGGGGCGGACGCCGTCGAGGTCGACGTCCGGCTCACCAAGGACGGCGTGCCGGTCCTCCTCCACGACGACACCCTCAAGCGGCTCTGGGGCCACGACCGGCCGCTGTCCCGGCTCTCGTACGAGCAGCTGCGCGAGCTGACGTACGACGACGTGCCGACCCTGCGCGAGGCGCTGATCACCGTGGGGGCGCACCGGCTGATGCTGGACCTGCCCGGCGGGAACGAGGACTCGGTCCGCACGATCGTCGGTACGGTGCGGGAGTGCGGCGCCGGGGAGCGCGTGTACTACTGCGCGGGGGCCGTGGCCATGCTCCAGGTGCGGGCCGCCGACCCGGCCGCCGAGATCGCCCTGACCTGGACCTCGCTCGCCCCGCCCCGGCGGGTGCTGCTCGACGCGGTGCGGCCGAAATGGCTCAACTACCGCTTCGGCCTGGTGAGTCGGGAGCTGACCGAGCGGGTGCACCGGGACGGTCTGCTCGTTTCGGCCTGGACCGCGGACACCACCCGCACCATGCGTAAGCTGATCTTCAACGGGGTCGACTCGATCACCACGAACCGGGTCGACGCACTCGCCGCCGCTCTGCGAAAGGCTCGCGCATGAACGACCGGATCCGCACCGACATCGCCCACAACGCCCGGGTGTGGAACTACTGGCTGGGCGGCAAGGACAACTACCCGGTGGACCGCGGGGTCGGCGACCAGGTCACCGCCTTCTACCCGAGCATCGGCGAAGTCGCCCGCGCGGACCGGGCGTTCCTCGGCCGGGCGGTGACCCATCTGGCCGCCGACGCGGGTGTGCGCCAGTTCCTGGACATCGGTACGGGCCTGCCGACCGCCGACAACACCCACGAGGTGGCGCAGCGGGTCGCCGCCGACGCGCGGATCGTCTACGTCGACAACGACCCGATCGTCCTCACCCACGCCCGCGCGCTCCTGACGAGCTCGCCGGAGGGGGTCACCGAGTACGTGGACGCGGACGCGCAGGACCCGGAGAAGATCCTGGCGGCCGCCGGCACGACGCTCGACCTGTCCCGCCCGGTCGCGGTGCTGATGCTCGGCATCCTCAACTTCGTCCTGGACACCGGCGAGGCCCGGTCGATCGTGAAGACCCTGATGGACGCCGTCCCCTCCGGCAGCTATCTGGTCCTGACCCACCCGACGCTGGAGCCGGAGCTCGGCGGCGAGGGCAACAAGGCCGCGATGGCGTTCTGGAACGAGAACGCGACGCCGCCGATCACCGCCCGCAGCCGGGCCGAGTTCGCCTCCTTCCTCGACGGGCTCGACCTGCTGGAGCCTGGCATCGTGTCCTGCGCGCGCTGGCGCTCCGAAGGGGCGGCCGAGGTCGCTCAGTTCGGCGCGGTGGGCCGCAAGCCGTAATGGCCGGGCGGGGGGACGTGCCCGGGGACATCCCGGGGGCGATACGGGGCGGGTGGCAGCGGGCGCGGAGCTGGGGCGCGGCGAACCCGTGGGGCGTGGACATCGGGATCGCGCTCCTCGTGCAGGCGGCGATGACGATGCCGTTCGTGGTGCCGCGCCCGCCCGAACTGGAGCCGGCGAGCTGGCCCGCGTACGGCCTGACGACCCTCATGGTGCTGCCGCTGGTCTGGCGGCGGCGCGCGCCGGTCGCCGTCCTGCTCACGGTCCTGGCGGCGAGCGCGCTGTACAGGCTGGCCGTGGAGGGGCCGGGGCAGCCGCTGCCGTACACCGGGCTCGTCATCGTCTACACGATCGCCGCGCTCTCCCCGCCGTGGAAGCGGCTGGTGACGACGGCGCTGCTCGTCGTCGCGGTGCCCGTCTCGGTCTGGCTCAACACCCAGTCCGTGCGGGAACTGACCTTCTCCCTCTTCGTGTTCGCCGCCGCGTACGTCTTCGGCCGGCTCCAGGACGCGCGTCAGCGCGAGCACCGGATCGAGGCCGAGCGGGCCGCCGCGCGCGAACGGGCCCGGATCGCACGGGAGATGCACGACATCCTGTCGCACGCGGTGAGCCTGATGGTCGTGCAGGCGGAGGCGGGGCCGGTGGCGGTACGGGCGGCCCCGGAGCGGGCCGAGGCCGCCTTCGAGGCGATCTCGGCGACCGGCCGCGACGCGATGGCCCAACTGCGGCAGATGCTGGGGGTGCTGCGCGACGGCTCCGAGAGCGGGGCCGCCCCGCGGGAGCCGCAGCCCGACCTCGGCGGCATCGCCGAGCTGGTCGAGCGGGTCCGGGCCGGCGGCGGCGTGGCCGTCACGTACACGACCGAGGGCGGGGTGCGGGCCCTTCCTGCGGCGACCGGCGCGAGCGCCTACCGGATCGTCCAGGAGGCCCTGACAAACGTGGTGAAGCACGCGCGCGCCCGCACGGCCGAGGTCCGGCTGACGCATGAGGAGGGGGTGTTGCGCGTGACGGTCACGGACGACGGGCGCGGCCCGCAGGCGGGATCCGGCGGCCACGGCCTCGTCGGCATCCGGGAGCGGGCGGCGGCACACGGCGGCACGGCGGCGATGGGCCCGGGCCCCGGCGGCCGGGGCTTCGAGGTGCGGGTGCTGCTCCCCGTACCCTCGACCACGGGGGTGAGGACATGACGATCCGTGTGGTGGTCGCCGACGACCAGGAGCTGGTCCGCAGCGGCTTCGCGATGATCCTGGACGCGCAGCCGGACATCGAGGTGGTGGCGGAGGCCGGCGACGGCGCGGAGGCGGTGGACGCGGTGCGCCGCCTCCGCCCCGACGTGGCGCTGCTCGACATCCGGATGCCCCGGACGGACGGCATCGAGGCCTGCCGGACGATCAGCGCGGAGTCGGAGTGCCGGACGGTGATCCTGACGACCTTCGACACCGACGCGTACGTGTACGAGGCGCTGCACGCGGGGGCGAGCGGTTTCCTCCTCAAGGACGTGCGCAGGGACGACCTGGTGCACGCGGTCCGGGTCGTGGCGGCGGGCGACTCGCTGCTCGCACCGTCCGTGGCAAGGCGCCTCGTGGAGCAGTACACCGCGGGCGGACCGCGCAGGACCGCCACCGGCCCGGACCCCCGGCTCGACGTGCTGACGGGCCGCGAGCGGGAGACGCTGCTGCTGCTCGCGCGCGGTCTGTCGAACGCGGAGATCGCGGCGGAGCTGGTGGTGAGCGACCACACGGTGAAGACCCATGTGGGGAACGTGCTGGCCAAGCTGGGGCTGCGGGACCGGATCCAGGCGGTGATCTGCGCGTACGAGACGGGCCTGGTCGCGGCGGGTTCTCCCCCGCCCGGGGGAGGCACGGGCCCCGGCCTCTCCCCCGCGTCGGCGAGGAACTGACCCCCGCAAGACCGCCGGTGCGGGCGATCCGCGGATCTCCCCTGGTCAGCAGGATGGAGCCATCGAGAACAACGGCTCACACCACGGGAGTTGACCATGAAGAAGTCCACCCGCACCCTGCTCGCCGCCGCCCTGGTCCTGGGGGTGGCCGCGGGACCGGCGATCGTCCCGGCCGCGGCCGCGGCACCGGCGGCCGCCGCGCAGGAGGCTTCGACCCCCTCCCTGGAGGCGGCGATGTCGGCCGCGATCGCCGGTCTCCCCCGGGCCGACGCGACGGCCGCGCTGGTCAGGGTCAGCGGCACGGAGGGTTCCTGGCAGGGCAGTTCGGGCGTCCACGACCTGGAGAGCGGCGCCCCGGCCGACCCGGCCGCCCGCTTCCGGGCCGGTTCGGTGACGAAGGTCTTCACGGCGGCGACCGTCCTCCAGCTCGCCGCCGAGGGCCGGATCGACCTGGACCGGTCGGCCCGCTCGTACCTGCCCGAGCTGATCCCCGGCCGGTACGCCAGGGTGACCGTCCGCCAGCTCCTGAACCACACGCACGGCATCCCGGCCCCCGACTTCGCGGGCACGACCGTGGAGGAGTGGTACGCGAACCGCTTCCAGGTCCACACCCCCGAGGCGATGGTCCGGTCGGCGACGGCGAAGCCCCGCGAGTTCCGGCCGGGCACGAAGCAGCACTACCTCAACATCGGGTACACGATCGCCGGTCTGATCGTGGAGCGGGTCACGGACGACACGTACGAGCGGCAGGTGGAGCGGCGGATCCTGCGCCCGCTCGGCCTCCGCGACACGTACTTCCCCGGCAAGGACCCCCGGATCGTCGGCCCGTACAACCACGGCTACCAGACGATGCGGCTCGACGACGGGACGACCGGGCTCCGGGACGTCTCCGTGTGGGGGACCACGGACGGCTGGGCGGCCGGCGACCTCGTGTCGACCACCGCCGACCTGGAGCGGTTCACGCAGGCACTGTTCGCGGGCCGGGTGGTGCGCGGGCCGCTCCTGGAGGAGATGTTCACCCTGCCGAAGGTCCCTGACCTGCAGTCGGGCGACCCGGCCGCGTACGCCGCCGGTCTGGCGATGAAGCGGCTCGGCGGGCGCGAGGTGTGGGGCAAGACGGGCGGCCGCTGGGGCTATAACACCGCCATCGCGTCGACCCGCGACGGCGCCCGCACGCTCGTCTACAGCGTCAACGCCACGGACGCCAAGGGCCAGGACATGAACCGGACGGCGCTGACCGTCATGGTGGCGGCGTACGGGATGCCCGGCTGATCACCACGCGTCCCAGTGGAGACCTGCTCGCGCGGGATGCGCCGGGCCGGCCGGAAGTCGGTGCGGGTACGGCCTCCGGCGCCGAGAACGTCGAGGCCTCCAGGCGCTTGATCATCCGGCGTACGACGAGCAGCGGCAGGAACCCGATGACGCCGAAGGACATGTCGATGACCGACCACCAGAAGGGGATGCCCCTGATGGGCCCGCAGATCAGGGCGAGCGGGACGATGCCGACGCAGACGATCATCCCGAACTCGACGACCCGGATGTTCCGGACGGGTCGCGGTACACGCCGTAGAAGGCGACCGCGATGACGAGGTGCGCGAAGGCCAGCCAGTCGGTCCCGTAGAGGAGGTACGGTGCCTGCTCGTCGGCGAGGGTGAGCCCGCCCCGCACCCGGGCGATCCACTCGGCGAGCCCGGGCAACAGCTCGGCCACGGGGGCCGCCCAGGACCCCAACGCCTCGTCGAGGAAACGGAGTTCGGTGACGAGCGGGAAGGCGGTGACCCCGCTCAGGACCAGGCAGCTCACTCCCCCGCCCTCACAGCCCCACGATCGCGTTCCACTTCTTCGCGAACTCCTGCCGCTCGTCGGCACGGATGTCGCGGGCGATCGCGAGCCGGCTCCGCATGTCGGCGTCCGGGAAGATCAGCGGGTCCTCGGCGAGGGCGACCAGTTCCTCGTCGCCGGAGTCCGCGAGGACGCTCTGCGCGGCAGGCACGGGGCAGACGTAGTTGACCCAGGCGGCCAGTTCGGCGGCGACCTCGGGCTCGTAGTAGTAGTCGATCAGCTGCTCGGCGTTGGTCTTGTGCTGGGCCCGGTTGGGGATCAGGAGGGACTCGGCCCACAGTTCGCCGCCCTCCTCGGGGACGACGAACTCGATGTCGGGATTGTCTGCCTGGAGCTGGATGACGTCGCCGGAGTACGCCTGACAGGCGAGCACGTCGCCGGTGGACAGGTCCTTGATGTAGTCGTTGCCGGTGAAGCGGCGGATGTGCTTCTTCCGGACGAGCCCCTCGATCTGCTCGCACAGGGCGAGGAAGTCGTCGCGCGTCCACCGGGTCACGTCGACGCCGTTGCCCTGGAGGAGCAGGGACATGGACTCGTCGAGCCCGGAGAGCAGGGTGACCTTGCCGCGCAGGTCGTCGGCCCACAGCTCCTTCGTGGAGCGGAGTTCACGGCCGAGCTTCTTCCGGTTGTACGCGATGCCGGTGATCCCGGACTGCCAGGGCACACTGTGCAGCCGGCCCGCGTCGAAGGCGGGCGAACGCAGCTGCGGGTTGAGGTGCTTCGCGACGTGCGGCTGGGCGGCGCGGTCCATCTCCTGGACCCAGCCGAGGCGGACGAAGCGGGCGGCCATCCAGTCGCTGACGACGATCAGGTCGCGGCCGGTCTCCTGGTGGTTCATCAGGGACGGGCCGATCTTGCCGAAGAACTCGTCGTTGTCGTTGATCTCCTCCGTGTAGCGGACGGAGATCCCGGTGCGCTCGCGGAAGGCGTCCAGGGTCGGGCGCTTCGACGTGTCGTCGTCATCGGTGTCGATGTAGAGCGGCCAGTTGGCGAATTCGAGCGTCCGGTCGCGCGCGGACAGGTCGCGGCCGGCCCGGTCGCGCTCGTCGACGTAGGCGGCGGGCACCCCGCACCCGGCGAGCGCGGCGGCCGCCCCGACACCGCCGATCCCGCGCAGCAGGGACCGGCGGGACATCGTGTTCCTGGCTATCGCTCTCACCGCCCCAGCATCCCCACCGACGGCCACCTGCGGCAATGGACGCTCCGTCGAGCGACAGAGCGCGGCCCCGACACCCTGTCGACCAGGATGCCGGGGCCGCGTGTCACGTGCCGTGGTGCGATCAGCCCAGGGAGGTCATCACGTGCTTGATGCGCGTGTAGTCCTCGAAGCCGTACGCGGAGAGGTCCTTGCCGTAGCCGGACTTCTTGTAGCCGCCGTGGGGCATCTCGGCGACGAGCGGGATGTGGGTGTTGATCCACACACAGCCGAAGTCGAGGGCCTTGGACATGCGCATCGCGCGCGCGTGGTCCTTGGTCCAGACGGAGGAGGCCAGGGCGTACTCGACGTCGTTGGCGTACGCGAGGGCCTGGGCCTCGTCCGTGAAGGACTGGACGGTGATGACCGGGCCGAAGACCTCGTTCTGGACGATCTCGTCGTCCTGCTTGAGGCCGGAGACGACGGTCGGGGCGTAGAAGTAGCCCTTGTCGCCGACGCGGTGACCGCCGGCCTCGACCTTGGCGTGGGACGGGAGGCGGTCGATGAAGCCGCTGACCTGCTTCAGCTGGTTGGCGTTGTTGAGCGGGCCGTAGAGCACGTCCTCGTCGTCCGGCTGGCCGGTCTTCGTCTCGGCGGCGGCCTTGGCGAGCGCGGCGACGAACTCGTCGTGGATGGACTCGTGGACGAGGACGCGGGTGGCGGCCGTACAGTCCTGGCCGGCGTTGAAGAAGCCCGCGACCGAGATGTCCCCGACGGCCGACTCGATGTCGGTGTCCTCGAAGACGACGACCGGGGCCTTGCCGCCCAGCTCCAGGTGGACGCGCTTGACGTCCTTGGCCGCCGACTCGGCGACCTGCATGCCGGCGCGGACCGAGCCGGTGATGGAGGCCATCGCCGGGGTCGGGTGCTCGACCATGGCCTTGCCCGTCTCGCGGTCACCGCAGATGACGTTGAAGACGCCCTTGGGGACGATCTGCCCGATGATCTCGGCCATCAGGACGGTCGACGCGGGGGTCGTGTCCGAGGGCTTGAGGACGACGGTGTTGCCCGCGGCGAGCGCCGGGGCGAACTTCCACACGGCCATCATCATCGGGTAGTTCCACGGCGCGACCTGGGCGCAGACGCCCACGGGCTCGCGGCGGATGATGGAGGTCATGCCCTCCATGTACTCGCCGGCCGAACGGCCCTCGAGCATGCGGGCGGCGCCGGCGAAGAAGCGGATCTGGTCCACCATCGGCGGTACCTCCTCGCTCCCGACGAGGGCGGTCGGCTTGCCGGTGTTCAGCACCTCGGCGGCGATGAGGTCCTCGGCGCGCTCCTCGAAGGCGTCGGCGATCTTGAGGAGCACCTTCTGGCGCTCGGCCGGGGTGCTGTCGCGCCACGCGGGGAAGGCGGCCGCGGCGGCCTCCATGGCGGCGTCGACGTCGGCCTGGCCGGAGAGCGGGGAGGTGGCGTACACCTCGCCGGTGGCCGGGTTGACCACCTCGATGGTGCGGCCGTCGGCCGCATCCCGGAACTCCCCGTTGATGTAGTTACGCAGCCGGCGCAGCTCGGTGGTCACTTGCCACCCCTCCTGTCACGTTCTGACATCGCACGTCCTTGTGCGGCGTCCCGATGGGCGAGACACCCCAGGGTAGTCGCTCGACTGACGCTTTCCATAGCCCCGACCCCCCTCAACTTCGGATTCAGTGAGATCCGGACCCCGTCACAACGAATTTCATCACTTCGGGCTTGCACGACTGACAATCTCGGTGCACAGTGAAGCCGTGGCCAGTCGAAGCACAGACTCCAGAACCGGGACCGGTTCGTCCCCGACGATCGATGCCGTCTCCCTGGCAATCATCGAACAGCTCCAGCAGGACGGTCGCCGTCCCTACGCGGCGATAGGCAAGGCCGTCGGCCTCTCCGAAGCCGCGGTGCGCCAACGCGTGCAGAAGCTGCTCGACCAGGGCGTCATGCAGATCGTCGCCGTCACCGACCCGCTCACCGTGGGATTCCGGCGCCAGGCGATGGTCGGCATCAACGTCGAGGGTGACCTCGATCCGGTTGCGGAGGCGCTGACGGCCATGGCCGAATGCGAGTACGTGGTGATGACCGCGGGCTCCTTCGACCTGATGGTGGAAGTCGTCTGCGAGGACGACGACCACCTGCTGGATGTGATCAACAAGCGCATCCGCACCCTCCCCGGCGTGTGCTCCACCGAGAGCTTCGTCTACCTCAAGCTCAAGAAGCAGACCTATATGTGGGGAACTCGATAATCGTGACCCAGGACCTGTCCAAGACCGCGTACGACCACCTGTGGATGCACTTCACCCGCATGTCGTCGTACGAGAACTCGCCCGTTCCCACCATCGTGCGTGGTGAGGGCACCTACATCTTCGACGACAAGGGCAAGCGCTACCTCGACGGTCTCGCGGGTCTGTTCGTCGTCAACGCCGGACACGGCCGCGAGGAACTGGCCGAGGTCGCGTACAAGCAGGCCAAGGAACTGGCGTTCTTCCCCGTGTGGTCGTACGCCCACCCCAAGGCCGTCGAGCTCGCCGAGCGTCTCGCGGACTACGCCCCGGGCGACCTGAACAAGGTGTTCTTCACCACCGGTGGCGGCGAGGCCGTCGAGACCGCGTGGAAGCTGGCCAAGCAGTACTTCAAGCTGCAGGGCAAGCACACCAAGTACAAGGTCATCTCGCGTGCGGTCGCCTACCACGGCACCCCGCAGGGCGCCCTGTCCATCACGGGTCTGCCGGCCCTGAAGGCCCCCTTCGAGCCGCTGGTCCCCGGCGCGCACAAGGTGCCGAACACCAACATCTACCGCGCCCCGATCCACGGCGACGACCCGGAGGCCTTCGGCCGCTGGGCCGCCGACCAGATCGAGCAGGAGATCCTCTTCGAGGGCGCCGACACCGTCGCGGCCGTCTTCCTGGAGCCCGTGCAGAACGCCGGTGGCTGCTTCCCGCCGCCGCCCGGCTACTTCCAGCGCGTCCGCGAGATCTGCGACCAGTACGACGTGCTGCTCGTCTCCGACGAGACGATCTGCGCCTTCGGCCGTCTCGGCACGATGTTCGCCTGTGACAAGTTCGGCTACGTGCCGGACATGATCACCTGCGCCAAGGGCATGACCTCGGGCTACTCCCCGATCGGCGCCTGCATCGTCTCGGACCGCATCGCGGAGCCGTTCTACAAGGGCGACAACACCTTCCTCCACGGCTACACCTTCGGTGGCCACCCGGTGTCGTCGGCGGTCGCTATCGCCAACCTCGACATCTTCGACAAGGAAGGCCTGAACCAGCACGTCCTCGACCAGGAGGGCAACTTCTTCAACACCCTGAAGAAGCTGCACGACCTCCCGATCGTCGGCGACGTCCGCGGCAACGGCTTCTTCTACGGCATCGAGCTCGTCAAGGACAAGGCCACCAAGGAGTCCTTCACGGACGAGGAGACGGAGCGCGTGCTCTACGGCTTCCTCTCCAAGGCGCTCTTCGAGAACGGCCTGTACTGCCGCGCCGACGACCGTGGCGACCCGGTCATCCAGCTGGCCCCGCCGCTCATCGCCGACCAGGGCACCTTCGACGAGATCGAAGGCATCCTGCGCTCGGTGCTGACGGAGGCGTGGACCAAGCTCTGATCCGCACCTCGCCGCTGGGCCCAGCCCCGCGAGGCACAGGACCTCACGCCGCCCTCACGGCGTGACAACGGCCCGGGCATGCCGCCATCCGAGTGGATGGCGACATGCCCGGGCCGCGTGCTGTCCGTACAAACCGATCTGAATCCTTACGGTGCATCCCTGGCCGCTCCCTGATTCCTCCCGGCGCCAGTGACCGAAAGGCCCGTCTCTTCGTTCCCCCGGACGGGGGAACACAGATCGGACGACATCGAGGTGTACGCGATGGCCCCACCGGACAACGACGTGATCTGGGCGCGTTCCCTGCACTGCGCCCTGGGCGGTTCGGACGCCCTCAGCGGCGTCTCCCTCGGCGTCCGCGAAGGCGAGATCCTCGCCCTCGTCGGCCCGCGCGGCAGCGGCAAGACCACGCTCATGCGCTGCCTGTCAGGGCAGCTCCTCGCCCAGCAGGGCGAGGTCTGGTTCAACAGCAGCCCCGTCCACACCCTCGGCCAGGCCCAGCGCGAACGGCTCCGCCGCGACCGCTTCGGCTGGATCGACCCCGAGCCGGGCCTCGTCCCCGAGCTCACCGGCTGGGAGAACGTCGCCCTGCCCCTGCTGCTCCGCGGCGCCTCCCACCGGGCCGCGAAGACCGCCGCCGTCGAATGGCTGGAGCGCCTCGACATCGGCGTCTGCGCCCGCAAGCGCCCGCACGCGCTCACCCACTCCCAGCGCCAGCGGATCGCGATCGCCCGCGCCCTCGTCACCACCCCGTCGGTGCTCTTCGCCGACGAACCCACCGCCACGCTGCACCGGGCCGACGGGGCGCAGGTCCTGCGCACCCTGACCGCCGCGGCCCGCTCGCACGGCATCACGGTGCTCCTCGCCACCCACGACAGCGAGGTGGCGGCGCTCGCCGACCGTACGGTCGCCCTCCTCGACGGACGCCGGGTCGGCACCGTCCCGCCGGCGTCAGGAGCGGAGGGCGTCACCGCGTGCTCGCTCTCCGTCTAGCCCGTGGGACCCACCCCCTCGTCCTGACACGGCGGCTCCTCGTCGCCGCCGCGGCCGCGGGGGTGGGCTTCCTGCTGCTCTGCACCCTCGGATACGCCGTCGGGCACCCGGCCCAGTCGTCGGCCTCCGTACTGCGCCTGTTGTGGTGCGCCCTGCCGCTCGCCGCGACGGTCCAGTTCGCCGTGGCCGTGGCCCGCACCGACCCCAGCACCCGGCCGCGCCCCGGACTCTCGGCGGTCGGGCTCGGCCCCGTCCGGCTCACGGCCGTCGCGGCCGCGTCGACGGCCGTCGCCTGCACGCTCGGCTCGATGGTCGCGCTCCTGTTCTACCTGCACCTGCGCGGCGACATCACGGGACTGCCCTTCGACGGGGCGGCGGCCGAGCTGCTCGCCGCCGACCAGCCGATGCCGCTCGCCGCCGCTCTCACGCTGCTCGCGATCCTGCCGGTCGTCGCCGCCACGGCGGCGGGCCTCGCGCTGCGCCCGCGCTCCGCTCCCGCCGAGCCGGAGGGCGTCGAGAAGCCGGTGCCGTCCGGCCTGCCGTGGGGTGTCGCCCTGGTCGCGGTCGGCCTCGCCATCGAGACGTACGCGGGCCGCAGCGGCGCCGGGGACGACCTCCCCCTGCCGGGCCGGTTCGACGGCAGCCCGGCGGGCGTCCTCGCCGGGTGGGTGCTCACCGCCTTCGGCCTCGGGCTCGCGGGCCCCGGACTCACGTACGGCTGCGGCCGGCTCCTCCAGGCCGTCCGGCCGGGTGCCACCCGGCTGCTCGCCGGCCGTGTCCTGATGGACGAGTCCCGCCGTATCGGCCGCCCGCTCGGGGTGGTCTCCGCGGTGCTCTCCGGGACGCTCGCGGCGGCCGCGCTGTACGCGTCGGGCACGGGCCCGGCCGCCTTCGGGCCGCTCACCGGTCTCGGCGCGGCCCTGGTCATGGCCTGCACCACGGCCACGCTCCTCACGGCTGCCCTTGAGTCCAAGCAGTGCCGCGCCCACACCACCGAGGCGCTCCTCCGCCTCGGCGCCCCGCCCACGGTCCTGCGCACGGCGGCCCTCATGCGGGCCGGCGCCCTCGTCGCCGTCTTCCTGCCGCTCACCTGGATCGTGGCGGAGCTGGCGGCGCTCCCCCTGACGGCCTGACGGGCGACCCGTCAGGCCGTCAGGCCGTCACGCCGTCACGCCCGATCGGCAGGCGCCCCCTATCGTGGGCCCATGGCGACGCCTCCTCCCGCACACCGGCCGCCCGGTCCGCGCGGGCACGGACGCGAGATCCACACGCTCGGCGAGTTCGACGCGGCGCTCGCCCGGCCCGGCGCGCTCGCCGGGCTCCGCGTGCAGTCCGTCGACCTGACCGACCGGACGTTCGCCCTGCTCACCGCGTACGCGGCGGAGGCCCTCTTCCTCGGCTGCCCCATGGAGCCGGAGGCCGCCGCCAAGGTGCGCGCCGACGGGGCGCTCGTCTTCCCGCCCGTCCCCGACCTGCCCTTCGACCCGTACCGCTCGGGGCTGTACTCCCCCGAGGAGCTCTACGACGGCATCGCCGTGGCCGCCTACGAGTCGACCCCCGACGCCCTCGCGTACACCTGGTTCGAACGGACCAGGGCCGACGGCGACATCTTCTCCTCGATGCTCCGCTCGCTCCACGACGACGCCGTCTCCGACGCCCTCGACGAACTCCTCGAAGGCACGCGGGTCGTCGGCGTGATGGGCGGGCACGCGATGGGCCGGGGCACCGAGGCGTACGCGGGCGCCGCCCGGCTCGGCAGGTCGCTGGCCCGCTCCGGCCTCACCGTCGCGACCGGCGGCGGGCCGGGCGCGATGGAGGCGGCGAACCTCGGCGCGTACCTGGCCCCGTTCCCCGACGGGACCCTCCCGGAGGCCCTCGCCGTCCTCTCCACCGCCCCGTCCTTCACCCCCTCGGTGACGGAGTGGGCCCGCGCCGCCTTCGAGGTACGGGCCCGGTGGCCGCGGGGCGGCGACTCGGTCGGCATCCCCACCTGGTTCTACGGCCACGAGCCGCCGAACCCCTTCGCCGGACACATCGCCAAGTACTTCGCCAACGCCCTGCGCGAAGAAGGCCTGCTCGCCCGCTCCACGGCGGGCGTCGTCTTCCTGCCGGGCGCGGCGGGCACGGTCCAGGAGATCTTCACGAACGCCACCCCGAACTACTACGGCTCCCTGGGCACGCCCACGCCGATGGTCCTGGTCGACCGCGCCCACTGGACCGAACACCTCCCGGCCTGGCCCCTCCTGGAAGCCCTGGCCGCCGACCGGCCGATGGCCTCCCGCATCGCCCTGGTGGACTCGACCGACGAGGCCCCGGCGGCACTGGAACGGCTCCGGAAGGCGTAGCGCCCCTCCGCCGCGCGGCGGAGCCGGACCCGCCTGCCGAGGGACGCCACGCGAGCCCCCCGCCGGGAGGATCGGGGCATGACGCCGAAGAGACTCCTGGCCGACTGGCCGTCCTGGGCGGGTGCCGCCGCGTTCGTCTGGTCACTGCTGTACGCCGCGGGCGCGACCCTCGCCGCCCTCACCACGCCCTCGTTCGGGTACGCGATCCTGGGCAAGGGCACCGGTACGGGCGCCGAGGCGGCCGCGGCGGTGCTGTACGGGGCGTCCGCCGTCCTCGGGTACGCGCTGCCGCGCCGCCCGGCTGCCCGGTGGCCCTCCGGAGCGGCCTGGGCGGTCGTCGCGCTCTGTCTGACCTCGGGCTTCGCCGCCCTCCTCAGCCCCCTCCACCTCTTGTTCTTCCTGTCCCGCAACCAGCCCCCGGTCGACTGGGCGGCGCTCGCCAACCAGTTCCTCGCGGTGCTCGGCGCCGTGCTGTGGGGGTGTGCGGCCCTCGCGCACCGGCGCCGGCGCCTCGGCACCTGCGCGCACTGCGGCGGACACGACCGCACCGCCGTGGGGGCGGACTCCACGCGTGCCGGACTCGTCGCCGGCGCCGCCCTCGTCCCGTACGCCTCACTGAAGACGGCCTGGGCGCTGGGCCTCACCTTCGGGTACACCGGCACCGGCCGACCAGGGGTCGACCCCGAGTACACCAGCGATCTGGGCATCTGGCTGTACGACCACGGGGTCGACGTCACCGCGGTCCTGGCCGTCATCGGCATGGCCCTCGCCTTCGCGCTGACCCGCCCCTGGGGCCGCCGGCTGCCCCGGCCGCCGCTGCTCGCGCTCGGCTGGGCGGGGGCCGGTGCGCTCGCGCCGTTCGGCGCGCTCCTCGCCGCAGTCGGCGTGCTGACCTGGGCGGGACTGATCCACGTCGACCTCGCCGACCACGCGCCCTGGGTGTTCGCCGTCGCCTACGGCGGCTTCTCCTGCTACGGCCTCGCCCTGGCTCGCGCCACCCGCACCTACCAGCGGGCGACCCGCAGGACGTGTGTGTCCTGCTAGCAGCACCCCTCAGGAATCACCGAGCACCACGACGTCCTCCACCGCGAACCGCACGTCGACCGCGGCCCCCTCCGCCGGCGCCTCGCTCAGCGGGAACTCCGCCTCCAGCGGCGGCCCGTCCGCCGGCCGGAGCCGTACCACGACGCGGTCGCCCCGGAAGGTCCGCGACTCGACGGTCCACTCCGACGACTCCGTCGGGACGAGACGCACCCCGCCCGGCCGGACGAGGAGCCGCCGCTCCCCCTGCGGCGATCCCTCCGGCACCGGGACCTTCCCCCACACCGTCTCCGCGACCGTCCCGGCGACCCGCGCCGCCACCACGTTGTCGAAGCCGAGGAAGCGGGCCACGAACTCCGAGGCCGGCCGCGACCACACCTCGACGGGCACACCCGACTGGGCGATCCGCCCGTCCCGCATCACCACGACCCGGTCGGCGAGCGCGAAGGCCTCGCCCTGGTCGTGGGTGACGGCGAGGACCGTCGTCCCGAGCCGCCCGAAGAGCTGCCTCAGCTCGACGACGAGCCGCTCCCGCAGCCCCCGGTCGAGCTGTCCGAGGGGCTCGTCCAGCATGAGCAGCCGGGGCCGGGGCGCCAGCGCCCTCGCCAGCGCCACCCGCTGCTGCTCGCCGCCGGAGAGCGCGGACACCGAGCGCCGCTCGGCCCCCGGCAGCCCGACGAGGTCGAGCAGCTCCCGTACGCGCTCCGCCTGCTCGGCCTTCGCGGCCCCCCGCATCCGCGGCCCGAAGGCGATGTTCCCGCCGACGTCCCGCTGCGGGAACAGCTGGTGGTCCTGGAACATCAGCCCGACGCCCCGCCGGTGCACCGGCACGCCCGCCTGGTCGGCGCCGCCGAGCAGCACCCGGCCGCCGTCGAGCGCCTGGAGTCCGGCGACGACCCGGAGCAGTGTGGACTTGCCGCTGCCGCTGGGACCGAGGACGCACACGATCTCGTGCTCGGCGACCTCCAGGTCCACGGCGTCGAGCGCGGCCCGCTCCCCGAACCGTACGGTCGCGTCCTGGATCGAAAGCATCAGAACTCCCCGGAGGTCCGCTCGGTGCGCAGCCGTTCCAACAGCAACAGGGACACCGCGCACACCACCATCAGAATCGTCGAGAGGGCCATCGCCTGGCCGTAGTTGAGCTCGCCCGGCCGCCCGAGCAGCCGGGCCACCGCCACCGGCAGCGTCGGGCTGTCCGGCCGGGCGATGAAGACGGTCGCGCCGAACTCCCCGAGCGACACGGCGAAGGCGAACCCCGCGGCGATGAGGAGCGCCCGCCGCACCAGCGGCAGGTCCACCTCCCGCCAGGCCCGCCACGGTGACGCGCCGAGCACGGCCGCCGCCTCCCGCAGCCGCTCGTCGACCGCCCGCAGCACCGGCAGCATCGTCCGTACGACGAAGGGGACGCCGACCAGGGCCTGGGCGAGCGGTACGAGGATCCAGCTGGCCCGCAGGTCGAACGGCGGTTCGTCGAGCGTGATGAGGAACCCGAAGCCGACGGTGACGGCCGAGACCCCGAGCGGCAGCATGAGCAGCGCGTCGAAGCCCCGCACGAGCCGTCCGGCCCTCCTCGTGAGCGCCGCAGCGGCGAGACCGCCGATCAGTACCGCGATGCCCGTGGCGGCCGCCGCGTACCGCAGCGAGTTCCCGATCGCCTCCAGCGGCGGCACCAGGAAGGTGCCGGCCTCGTCGAGCGACCCGAGCGCCCGGTAGTAGCCGAGCCCGTACCCCTGCGGCCCGGCGAAGGAGCGCTCCACGAGCACGCCCAGCGGCAGCAGGATCAGCAGCGCCACCGAGACGAGGACGCCCGCGAGCAGCGCCCACTGTCCGAAGCCGCGCGGCCGGCGCGCGGTCGTCTCCGGCGGGACGAGCCGCAGCGCGGTCTCCCGCCGCCGTACCGTCCGGGCGTGCACGGCCAGGATCGCGCCGACCGCGGCGAACTGGACGAGAGTGAGGACGGCGGCCGTCGGCAGGTCGAGCAGCCGGGCGGTCTGCCGGTAGATCTCGGCCTCCAGGGTGGAGTACCCGTCCCCGCCGAGGATCTGGACGACACCGAAGGAGGTGAACGTGAAGAGGAAGACCATCAGGGCCGCCGCCGACACCGCCGGCACGAGCGCCGGCAGGGTCACCGTCCGCCAGGCCGTCCAGCGCGAGGCGCCGAGGACCCGGGCGGCCTCCTCCTGGCGCGGGTCCAGCTGGGACCAGAGGCCGCCGACGGTCCGTACGACCACCGCGTAGTTGAAGAAGACGTGCGCGAGGAGGATCGCCCAGACGCTGGTGTCGAGCCGCAGCCCCCACAGCTCGTCCGTCAGACCGCCCCGGCCGACGAGCGCCAGGAAGGCCGTGCCGACGAGGACGGTCGGCAGCACGAACGGGACCGTGACCACGGCCCGCAGCACGCTCTTCCCCGGGAAGTCGAAACGGGCGAAGACGTACGCGCCGGGCAGCGCCACGAGCAGTGTCAGACCGGTGGAGGCGGCCGCCTGCCACACCGTGAAGCCGAGCACGTCGAGGATGTCCGGCCGGCTCAGCGTCTCGCCGACCCGGCCGAACCGCCAGACGCCGTCGGGCCGCAGCCCGCGGTCGACGATCGACGCGACGGGCCAGGCGAAGAAGACCCCGAAGAACGCGACGGGCAGGGCCATCAGCCCCAGCCGCGTCGCGCTCCCCCGGAGATCGCCCCGGCCCCGCACTACTTCAGGACGAGCGACGACCACTGCTGGATCCACGGGTCACGCTTCTCGGCGATCTTCTCGGGCGCCATCGTCTCCGGCGCGTCGATCACGACGCCGTGCTTCGTGAACAGCTCCGGCAGCGTCGCGTCCTTCGCGACCGGGTTCACGAACATCTGGAGCGGCATGTCGTCCTGGAACTTCTTCGAGATCAGGAAGTCGATCAGCGCCTTGCCGCCCTCGGGGTTCTTCACGCCGTTCAGCAGGCCCGCGAACTCGATCTGCCGGAAGCAGGTGCCGGTGGAGACCCCGGTCGGGGCCACCTTCGGCTGCGGCTCGCCGTACAGCACCTCGACCGGCGGGCTGGAGGCGTACGACACGACGAGCGGCCGGTCGCCCTTGGCCTGCTTGCCGCCGGCCGAACCGGAGAACTCCTGGTTGTAGGCGAGCTCCCAGCTGTCGACGGTCTTCACACCGTTGTCCTTCAGCTTCTTCCAGTAGCCCTGCCAGCCCTCGTCGCCGTACTTCGCGGCCGTACCGAGGAGGAAGCCGAGGCCCGGGGAGGACCGCTCGGGGTTCTCGACGACGAGCAGGTCCTTGTACGCCGGCTTCGCCAGGTCGTCGAAGGTCTGCGGCGGCGCCAGCTTCTTGTCGGCGAAGTACTTCTTGTCGTAGTTGACGCAGATGTCGCCGGAGTCGACCGGGGTGACCCGCTGCTCCTTGTCGAGGCGGTACGCGGCCGGGATCCGGTCCACGCCCTTCGCCTCGTACGGGACGAAGATCCCGTTGTCGAGGGCGCGGGAGAGCAGGGTGTTGTCGACGCCGAAGAAGACGTCGCCCTGCGGGGAGCCCTTGGTCAGGATCTCCTTGTTGACGGCCTCGCCCGCGTCGCCGGCCTTGAGGACCTTGACCGTGTATCCGGTCTCCTTCGTGAACTCCGCCAGCACCTCCTTGGAGGCGTTGAAGGAGTCGTGACTCACGAGGGTCACGGTCTTCGACACGGGCTTGCCGGACTTGCCCGCGTCACCCTTGGCACCGGACTCGGTGCCGCAGGCGGCGAGGGTGGTGACGCCCAGCGCCGCGACGAGCGCGGCGGCGGCCATTCTCTTGGTGCTCGCCGAAATGGTGGTGCTCACTGAGATTCCTCCTGGGTATGACCAGGAAGAGACGCGGCCCTGCCCACGTCCGGGGGAACCCGGACGCGGGCAGGGCGCAACAGCTTGAGTTAACGACCGAACTTCCTACCCAGAATGACCTGGGCAAGGTTCAGAGGGTCTGCGGTCCTACGGTGACCGCACTCTCAGCGCTGTGGCGCTCCCCTGTCGGAATATGGAGATGTGTTCGAGCTCAGACTACAAGGTCAGCGCTCGGAGGCCGCCAGCTGTCCACAGGCACCGTCGATCTCCTGGCCCCGGGTGTCCCGGACGGTCACCGGAACGCCGTGGCGGGCGATGGCGTCGACGAAGGCCCGCTCGTCCTCCGGACGGGACGCCGTCCACTTCGAGCCGGGCGTCGGGTTCAGCGGGATCAGGTTGACGTGCACCCGCTTGTTCTTCAGCAGCTTGCCGAGGAGGTCACCGCGCCACGCCTGGTCGTTGATGTCGCGGATGAGCGCGTACTCGATGGAGACCCGGCGGCCCGACTTCTCCGCGTACTCCCAGGCGGCGTCGAGGACCTCGCGGACCTTCCAGCGGGTGTTCACCGGCACGAGGGTGTCGCGCAGCTCGTCGTCGGGGGCGTGCAGCGAGACCGCGAGGCGGCACTTGAAGCCCTCGTCGGCGAAGCGCTGCATCGCCGGCACGAGACCGACCGTGGACACGGTGATCCCGCGCTGCGAGAGCCCCAGGCCGTCCGGCTCGGGGTCGGTGAGCCGCCGGATCGCGCCGACGACCCGCTTGTAGTTGGCGAGGGGCTCGCCCATGCCCATGAACACGATGTTCGAGAGGCGCGCCGGCCCGCCGGGCACCTCGCCGTCCCGCAGGGACCGCATGCCGTCCACGATCTGGTGCACGATCTCGGCGGTCGACAGGTTCCGGTCGAGGCCCGCCTGCCCGGTCGCGCAGAACGGGCAGTTCATGCCGCAGCCGGCCTGCGAGGAGATGCACATGGTCACCCGCTCCGGGTAGCGCATGAGCACCGACTCCACGAGCGTGCCGTCGTGCAGCCGCCACAGGGTCTTACGGGTGGTGTCGTCGTCGCACGAGATGTGCCGCACGACGGACATCAGGTCGGGCAGCAGCTCCCCGGCCAGCTTCTCCCGCGAGGCCGCCGGGATGTCGGTCCACTGCGCGGGGTCGTGCGTGTACCGCGCGAAGTAGTGCTGCGACAGCTGCTTGGCGCGGAACGGCTTCTCGCCGATCGCGGCGACGGCTTCCTTGCGCTCGGCGGGCGTGAGGTCGGCCAGGTGCCGCGGCGGCTTCTTGGCTTCCTTGGGGGCGATGAAAGTGAGTTCTCCGGGCACAGGACGGGCCACGATCGGGTGTCTCCTCAGACGGCACGAGGTCCGGACAGCCCCGCGTCGGCGGGAAGCGCGGCATGACGATGCCGAAGCCAGGAGACCTCACTGGAGCGTCCTCGCGGTGGCGAGGACGGCGGAAGGGCCCGCGGCGCACGCGCCACGAGCCCTTCCAGAGTACCCGCTGTCCGTCAACCGTCTCCGACGGACGGAATCGACCGGCCTCTCAGCCCGTCCCCACGAACAGCGCGAGCAGCAACCACACCACCGGCGCCGTCGGCAGCAACGAGTCCAGCCGGTCCATGATGCCCCCGTGGCCCGGGAGCAGCGTGCCCATGTCCTTGATGCCGAGATCGCGCTTGATCATCGACTCGCCGAGGTCACCGAGCGTCGCGCTCGCCGCCACCGCCAGACCGAGGATCAGACCCTGCCACCAGGTCCCGTCGTCGATCATGAACTCCATGCACAGCGCGCCCGCCGCCATCGCGAACGCCACCGCGCCGCCGAGACCCTCGCGGGTCTTGCCGGGGCTGATCCTCGGCGCCAGCTTGTGCTTGCCGAAGCGCCAGCCGACCGCGTACGCACCGGTGTCGCTGACCACCGTCAGGATCAGGAAGGTCAGCACCCGCTGCGGACCGTCGTCCGCGGTGAGCAGCATCGCCACGAACGTCGCCAGGAACGGCACGTAGAACGCGGCGAAGACACCCGCCGTGACGTCCTTCAGGTAGCCCTCGGGGGGCTCCGTCATCCGCCAGACGAGTACCGCGAGCGCCGTCAGCGCCATCGCCACCCAGGCGCCCTCGGGGCCCCTGACGTAGCCGGCGACGACCATCGCCGCACCGCCGACCGCGAGCGGCACCAGCGGAGCCTTGATGGCCTTGCGCTCCTGGAGGCGGGACGTGAGCTCCCACAGCCCGACGACCACGGCGACCGCGATCACCCCGACGAACGCCGGCTTCCAGATGAACAGCGACGCGACGATGACCGCGCCGAGACCGACTCCGACCCCTATGGCCGCGCCCAGGTCACGCCCCGCGCTCTTCTTCTGCCGGGGCGCCGTCGGCGCGGGCGGCGGAGGCGGGGTGGGGCTGGACATGGGCTCCTGCGGGTGCTCGTGCGGCGTCTCGTCACGGAACAGGGGACCGCTCTGGTGAGCGGCCCCCCGGCCGTGACCGTCCTGGAATCCGCCGGCGGGAACGTCGGGCACGATGGGCATGGGCCGAGTCTGCGCCGCCTGATGCCGATCGTATGCGGGACCCGCCGGGGCAGGCCCCTGGTCGGGTCCCCGGCGGCCGCTGCCGCCCGGGGCCCCCCAGGAAGAGTCGTTCATCAGACCTCGAGCAGCTCGGCTTCCTTGTGCTTGAGCAGCTCGTCCACCTGCGCGACGTACTTCGCGGTGGTGTCGTCGAGCTCCTTCTCCGCGCGACGGCCGTCGTCCTCGCCGACCTCGCCGTCCTTGACGAGCTTGTCGATGGACTCCTTGGCCTTGCGGCGCACGGCGCGGATCGAGATCTTCGAGTCCTCGGCCTTGCTCTTGGCCACCTTGATGTACTCCCGGCGGCGCTCCTCGGTCAGCTCGGGGAACACCACCCGGATGATGTTGCCGTCGTTGCTCGGGTTGACACCGAGGTCCGAGTCGCGGATCGCCTGCTCGATGTTGCGCAGCGCGCTCTTGTCGAACGGGGTCACCACAGCCATGCGCGGCTCCGGAACGGAGAACGACGCCAGCTGGTTGATGGGGGTGATGGCACCGTAGTAGTCCGCCACGATCTTGTTGAACATCGCCGGGTGCGCACGGCCGGTGCGGATCGCGGCGAAGTCCTCCTTGGCGACCACGACGGCCTTCTCCATCTTCTCCTCGGCCTCGAGGAGGGTCTCTTCGATCACCACATGCTCCTGCGTGTCGTCGCTTTGTGTCCTGCACGGTGGGTACGACCGGCAGGGCTCTGTCCATCCCCTTGCGGGGCGGTTCCCGGTTCGGGTGTCAGGCCCGGGTGCCCTGGTCGCTCACGAGCGTGCCGATCTTCTCACCCTTCACCGCGCGAGCGATATTGCCCTCGGTGAGCAGTTCGAAGACGAGGATCGGGAGCTTGTTGTCCCGGCACAGGGTGATGGCGGTGGCGTCGGCGACCTTGAGGTCACGGGAGAGCACCTCGCCGTACTCCAGCGCGTCGAACTTGACCGCGTGGGGGTTGGCCTTCGGGTCGGAGTCGTAGACCCCGTCCACGCCGTTCTTGCCCATGAGCAGGGCCTCGGCGTCGATCTCCAGGGCCCGCTGGGCCGCGGTGGTGTCGGTGGAGAAGTAGGGCATGCCCATGCCCGCGCCGAAGATGACGACGCGGCCCTTCTCCAGGTGGCGCACGGCACGCAGCGGAATGTACGGCTCGGCGACCTGGCCCATGGTGATGGCGGTCTGGACGCGCGAGTCGATGCCTTCCTTCTCCAGGAAGTCCTGGAGGGCGAGGCAGTTCATCACGGTGCCGAGCATGCCCATGTAGTCGGAGCGGGCCCGGTCCATGCCGCGCTGCTGGAGCTCGGCGCCACGGAAGAAGTTGCCGCCGCCGATCACCACCGCGATCTCCGCGCCGTCGCGTACGACCGCCGCGATCTCACGCGCGATGGCGTGCACGACGTTGGGGTCGACGCCCAGGCCCGTACCGCCGGAGAAGGCTTCTCCGGACAGCTTCAGCATGTAGCGGCCGGCCTTTTTGCCGTTGTTGTCGTCGCCCTGTACGGCGCCCTGGTTCATGGAGATCTCCTCGTGCACATACGAAGGAGGCCATTGCCTTGGGTCCTCGCGGTATCCCGTACGGCAATGGCCTCCTCGTCAGATCTGCGGTCGTCCTGCGCGGGGGCGGACGACTGCCTCAGACCCTACCGGGGTCCGGTGTCCGTCGCGTTCGCGGACGGACTCAGATGCCGACCTTGATGCGGGTGAAACGCTTCAGGGTGACACCGGCCTCGTCCAGGACCTGCTGGACGGACTTCTTGTTGTCAAGGGCGTACGGCTGACCGAGCAGCGTCGCGTCCTTGAAGAAGCCGTTCACGCGACCCTCGACGATCTTCGGGAGCGCGGCCTCGGGCTTGCCCTCGGCGCGGGTGGTCTCCTCGGCGACGCGACGCTCGGTCTCGACGACCTCGGCCGGGACGTCCTCACGGGTGAGGTACTTCGGCGCGAAGGCGGCGATGTGCTGGGCGACACCCTTGGCGACGGCGGCGTCGGCCTTGTCGAACTCGACGAGGACACCGATCTGCGGCGGGAGGTCCGGCATCGTGCGGTGCATGTACGCGAAGACGAAGCCGTCGGCGTACTGCGCGAAGCGGTCCAGGACGATCTTCTCGCCGAGGTTGGCGTTGGCCTCGTCGACGAACGCCTGGACGGTCTTGCCGGCCTCGATCTCGGAGGCGAGCAGCGCCTCCAGGTCGGCCGGGGCGGTCTTCGCGACGTGCTCGGCGAGCTCGGCGGCGACGGCCTGGAACTTGTCACCCTTGGCGACGAAGTCCGTCTCGCACTTCAGCTCGACCAGGACACCGGAGGTGTTGTCGTCGGCGATGAGGGAGACCACGGCGCCGTTCTCGGCGGAGCGGCCCTCGCGCTTGGCGACACCCTTCTGGCCCTTGATGCGCAGGGCCTCGACGGCCTTGTCGACGTTGCCGTCGGCCTCGTCCAGGGCCTTCTTGCAGTCCATCATGCCGGCGCCGGTGAGCTCGCGGAGCTTCTTGACGTCAGCGGCGGTGTAGTTCGCCATGAGTCTGTTTCTCTCTCGAAGTCTGAAAGATCGGGCGGGTCCACGGGTGGACGGCGGGGGCTTCGTGAGCCCCCGCCGTCGTCACCCGAAGGTCCTGAAGGGTCAGGCCTGCTCGGCGTCCGCGGCCGGAGCCTCGGCGTCCGCGACCTCGGCCTCGGCGGCCGGAGCCTCGGCGACGGCCTCGGCGGCGTCGGCAGCCTCGGCGTCCGCGACCTTCTCGGTCTCGGCGGAGGTCTGGACCTCGGCGTCGTCGGCCTTCTTCTCACCCTCGAGCAGGTCGCGCTCCCACTCGGCGAGGGGCTCGCCGGCGGCCTTCTCGCCCGGCTTCGAGTCGCCGGTCGCGGCGCCGGAGCGGGCGATGAGGCCCTCGGCGACAGCGTCGGCGATCACGCGGGTGAGCAGGGTGACGGAGCGGATCGCGTCGTCGTTGCCCGGGATCTTGTAGTCGACCTCGTCGGGGTCGCAGTTGGTGTCGAGGATCGCGACGACCGGGATCTTGAGCTTGCGAGCCTCGCCGACGGCGATGTGCTCCTTCTTGGTGTCCACGATCCAGACGGCGCTGGGCACCTTGGACATCTCGCGGATACCGCCAAGGGTCTTCTCCAGCTTGCCCTTCTCGCGGGAGAGGACCAGGAGCTCCTTCTTGGTGAGGCCGGAGGCGGCCACATCCTCGAAGTCGATCTGCTCAAGCTCCTTGAGGCGCTGCAGACGCTTGTAGACGGTGGAGAAGTTGGTGAGCATGCCACCGAGCCAACGCTGGTTGACGTACGGCATGCCGACACGCGTCGCCTGCTCGGCGATGGCCTCCTGGGCCTGCTTCTTCGTACCGACGAACATGATGGAGCCGCCGTGCGCGACGGTCTCCTTGACGAACTCGTAGGCGCGGTCGATGTACGACAGCGACTGGAGCAGGTCGATGATGTAGATGCCGTTGCGCTCCGTGAAGATGAAGCGACGCATCTTCGGGTTCCAACGACGGGTCTGGTGACCGAAGTGGACGCCGCTTTCCAGCAGCTCCCGCATCGTGACGACGGCCATGGCCGTATCTCCTTGGGTTTCTCGGTTGTTTTCCTGACGCCCCGACGCGCCATGCCCACAAGGGACCGAAAGGCGCTGCCACGACCGGTGAGGGCTATGGCGGGGCGTGCGAAGTCGACCCGGTGTCCCGAGTCGCCATAGGAAGTGTACGGGACCCCGGGAGCGGCGGGTGACGGCGCTGTCCACAACCGGCGGGTAGTCCACAGAAACCGTCGCCGACCCCCGCGAACCGCTCCCCCGGGGCAGCCTTCCCCCATGTACTTCGCGACCTTGCTCCTGGCCCTCGGCCTGCTGTGGCCGGTGGGCCCGCCCCCGCCCGAGATCCTCCGCGGCTGGCAACCCCCGGCCGGCCCGTACGGCCCCGGCCACCGCGGCGTCGACCTGGCGGCCGCCCCCGACGCCCCGGTCCTCGCCCCGGCGGCGGGCACGGTCTCGTTCGCGGGCCCGGTCGGCGGCCGCGGGGTCCTCACCCTCACCCTCCCGGGCACGGGCACTCCCCCACTGCGCACGACCTTCTCTCCGGTGACCCCTCTGGTGAAGGCGGGCACCCGGGTCACCGCGGGCACCCCCGTGGCCCGCGTCACACCGAGCACCCACTGCCCACGGACCTGCCTCCACTGGGGCCTGCTCCGCGGCGACACCTACCTGAACCCGCTGCTCCTGACCCGGAGAGCCCCTTCACGGCTGCTGCCGACGGGCGGCTGACCGGGGAGGGACCCCCGGTCCGCCAGGAGTGCGCGGATCCGGTCGGCGGACCGGGCCTGTGAAGCACGCACGGTCAGCCAGGAGCCGTCCGCGCAGGCGATGTCCACCCGCCGCCGCAGCCTTCGCGGCCACGGGGTGGCCCGCACGCCCGCGTGCGGGAACGACACCGCCTCCGACGCCTCCTGCCAGGGGGCCCGCAGGGAGACTCTCCCGTCCGCCACGACGAGCAGCCCGTCCGCTTCCTCGGTGCGCAGCGCGTCCCTCAGCCAGTACGCCGTGTGGACCGCGAGGACGAGCCGTCCCGCGTCGCTGTCCCAGCCGCCCCGCATGCCCGGCCCGGCCCACAGTCGCGTCAGGAGCCTGGAGGCCTTCCGCGCCGGCTCGAACAGCGCGGCGAGCGCCTCGAAGGGGTCCTCCGGCAGCGAGAGCAGGAAACGGAGGAGGAAGAAGGCGCACACGGCGTCCCTTCTCGTCCGGCGCGGGTGGGCCGGCAAGCGCCGTACCGCCGGCCGTCGCCCGTATCTCGGCAGTCCCACCCCGAACTCCATGCCCCCACCCCCGGGGGAACTCTAGAGGGCTGCGGTGCGGCCCGCGAAGGTTCAGGCCGAGGAGCCGCTGACGCCGTGGAGGGCCATGGTGACCGCCGCTTCCGCGATGGTCGCGGGGTCCTCCGCCGCGCCGAGTTCGATGCGGCGGACGGCCGCGTCGACGACGCCCTGGAGGAGCATGGCGCCCAGGCGGGGCTCCTGTTGGCCCAGGGCGGCGAGGGCTTCGACGATCATGGTGACGAGGCCGCCGTGGGCCGCGCGGATCTTCTCGCGGGCCCCGTCGTCCAGCTCGCTCGCCGAGATCGCGACGACCGCCCGGTGGCGCCGGTCCCCGACCAGGGCCAGCTGCGTGCGGACGTACGCCTCGACCTTGCCCTCGGGCGTCTCGGCGCCGGCCATGGCGGTCTCGACCTCGGCGGCCCAGACGGGGAAGTCGACGGCGCACAGCTCTTCGACCACGGCCGCGCGTGAGCGGAAGTACTCGTACACCGAGGACCGGGCCAGGCCCGTGCGCTCGGCGAGTGCGGGGAAGGTCAGCGCCTCCGTACCGCCCTCGGACAGCAGGGAACGCGCGGCGTCCAACAGGGCGCCTCGCTGCATCGTCCGGTGCTCGGCCACGGAGGCCGCTCGAATCCTGGGCACGGCTCCACTGTACGACCGGCCCCGGGTGGCTCAACGTCCGACGTCGGCCAGTTTGGCGCGGAGCTGGAGGACCGACTTGGTGTGGATCTGGCTGACGCGGCTCTCGGTGACGCCGAGGACGTGGCCGATCTCGGCCAGCGTGAGGCCCTCGTAGTAGTAGAGCGTGACGACGGTCTTCTCGCGCTCGGGGAGTGTGTTGATCGCCCGGGCGAGCAGTCGGCGCAGCTCGCGGTCCTCCGCGACCTCGACGGGGTTGTCCGCCGCCGTGTCCTCCAGCGTGTCCATCAGGGAGAGGCGGTCGCCGCCCTCTCCCCCGACGTGCAGCAGCTCCTCCAGGGCGACCACGTTCGCCAGGGACAACTGGCTGAAAACCGCGTGCAGTTCCTCCAGCGTGACGTCCATCTCCGCGGCGACCTCGCTCTCGGAGGGGGTGCGCCGGAGCTGGGCTTCGAGGGTCGCGTAGGCGCGCTCGACGTTGCGCGCCTTCTGGCGGACGGAGCGGGGGATCCAGTCCAGGGCTCGCAGTTCGTCGATCATGGCGCCGCGGATGCGGGTGATCGCGTACGTCTCGAACTTGATGGCGCGCTCGACGTCGAACTTCTCGATGGCGTCGATGAGGCCGAAGACCCCGGAGGAGACGAAGTCGGCCTGTTCCACGTTGGACGGCAGCCCCACGCTGACGCGTCCGGCGACGTACTTGACGAGCGGCGAGTAGTGCAGGATCAGCTGCTCCCGCAGCCGCTCGTCGCCCGAGTCCTTGTACGAGCGCCACAGCTCGTCGAGCGAGGTCGGTGCGGGTGGTCGCACGGCGCCCCGGGCTGCTGGGGGCACCGCAGCGCGGTCAGACCCGGAGGTGTGCTGGGGCATGCGTTGCCTTGAGCCGTTCTGCTGTCGGGTGCGTCGGTGGGGGTGTCCTGTGGGATGTCCGGCGGGGAATCCTGGTGAGCGTAGCGTGAGTGCGCTGTCGCGGTGCGCGAACATCGGGGGATAGCGCCGGTCCGGGTGGACACCGTCGGCCACATCTTCGAACCCGGGCCGTGGCGCGTGTCGACCCCTCGGTTCCGGCCGAGAGAACTCGGTTGCTCATCGGCTTCACCCTGTCACCCGAATGCTCCAGGTCAAGTATCGCCTCGCCGCGCGTTCGACTCGTGAGTGGCCGTGTTCGTCAACTGCCAGCCCTCTCCGTACCGTTCGACGAAGCCGAGGGCGTGCAGTTCGTACAGCTTCGCGAGGGTGTCGTCGGGGGTGGTTCCGGCCCGGCGGGCGATGACGGTCGTGGGGGTGGGGCCGCGGGCGGGGACGGCTTCGAGGATGTGCGCGGTGGCCGGCGCGAGCAGGTCGCGCGGCAGGACGGGGCCGCGGCGGGCGGGGGCGAGTTCGCCCATGTCGCCGACGAGTTCGACGATCTCCTGGGCGTCGGTGACGAGGGTGGCGTCGCCCCGGAGGAGCTCGTGGACGCCGGCGGAGAGAGCGCTGGTGACGGGTCCGGGGACGCCCATGGTGTGGCGGCCGAGACGGGCGGCGGCGCGGGCGGTGACGAGGGAGCCGCTGCGGTGCTGGGCCTCGATGACGACGGTGCCTCGGGTGAGGGCGGCGATCACACGGTTCCGGAGGATGAAGCGGCTGGGTGTGGGGTGACTGTCGGGCGGCAGTTCCCCGACGACGAGTCCTTGTTCGGCGATGCGGCCGATGAGCCCTCCGTGGCCTCGGGGGTACGGGGTGTCGACGCCGCAGGCGAGGACGGCGACGGTGGCTCCGCCGGCGGCGAGGGCGCCGCGGTGGGCCGCGCCGTCGATGCCGTAGGCGGCGCCGGAGACGACGACCCAGCCCTGTCGGGCGAGGCCGGTGGCGAGATCGGCCGCGATGTGGGCGCCGTACGGGGTGCAGGCGCGGGCGCCGACGAGGGCGACGGAGCGCAGGGCCCAGGTCCGCAGGTCGGCGGGGCCCCGGATCCAGAGTCCGAGCGGGCGGGCGTGGCCGAGGTCGTCGAGTTGACGGGGCCATTCGATGTCGCCGGGGACGAGGAAGCGTCCGCCGAGGCGGTGCACGGTGTCGAGGTCGCGGGCGGGGTCGGCGGCGGTGGCGCGTCGTCGCCAGCTGTCGACGCGTGTGGCTCCGGTGCCGGGGAAGGGGTCGTCGCCGGGGTGGAGGAGGCGGTCGAGGAAGCCGACGGCTCCGTGGTGGCGGAGCCAGCGGCCGGCGTGTTCGTCGCCGGGTTCGACGGCCCGGGTGAGGGTGGCGCGGGCGAGTCGCTCGTCCATGGCCCCCGCGGTACCAGGGGGCTGAGGGCCGGTCATGTGCGCTCCCCCGCTCCGACGGGCACGCCGCGGGCGATGCCGGTGCGCATTTCGAGGGCGAGGGCGATGTCCTCGCTGTCGGGCCGGTCGTGTCCGGCGAGGTCGGCGACGGTCCAGGCGACGCGGAGGACACGGTCGAGGCCGCGGGCGGTGAGGAGTCCGCGCTCGATGTCGCGTTCGGCCGCGGCGAGGGCGCCGGGTGCGGCGAGGTAGCGCGTACGGAGTTCGTGTCCGGGGATCTCGCTGTTGACGTTCCAGGGGGTGTCGGACAGGCGGGCGGCGGCGCGGGCTCTGGCCTCGTGGACGCGGGCGGCGACCACGGCGGTGGTCTCGCCGCGCCCGCCCTGTCCGAGGAGGTCGGAGCGGGTGACGGGTTCGACTTCGACGCGCAGGTCGACGCGGTCGAGGAGGGGGCCGGAGAGGCGGGCCTGGTAGCGGCGGATGAGGGAGGCGGGGCATTCGCAGCCGGCGCCGAGGAGGGTGTGCCTCCCGCAGGGGCAGGGGTTGGCGGCGAGGGCGAGGAGGAAGCGGGCGGGGAGGCGGACGACGCCCGCGGCGCGGGCGATGACGACGTGTCCCGATTCGAGGGGCTGACGCAGTGCGTCGAGGACCTTGCCGGAGAACTCGGGAGCTTCGTCCAAAAAGAGGATGCCGCGGTGTGCCAGGGAGACGGCGCCCGGCCTGGGGAGGCCGTTGCCGCCGCCGACGAGGGACTGCATGGTGGCGGAGTGGTGGGGCGCGCAGTAGGGGGCGCGGCGGACGAGGGGTTCGCCGGGCGGGAGGATCCCGGCGACGGAGTGGACGGCGGTGACTTCGAGGGATTCCTGCCGGGTGAGGGGCGGGAGGATGCCGGGGAGTCGCTCGGCGAGCATCGTTTTCCCCGCGCCCGGAGGGCCGGAGAGCAGGAGGTGGTGGCTGCCGGCGGCGGCGATCTCCAGGGCGTGGCGGGCCCGGTGCTGGCCGGCGACATCGGCCAGGTCGGGCCCCTCGGTGGGGTCGGCGGCGAGTCCGGTGCCGATGCCGGCGCCGGGGACGAGGAGTCCGGCGAGCATGGCGTCGGGTCGTCCTTCCTCCATGGGTTCCTCGTCGGGGACGGGTTCGTCGGTGAGGACGGCGATCAGCTGACGGAGGGTGCGGACGCCGAGGACGGAGACGCCGGGGACGAGTGAGGCTTCGCCGGCGGTCTGTTCGGGGACGACGACCTGGCGGTACCCGGCGTCGGCGGCGGCCAGGACGGCGGGCAGGACGCCTCGCACGGGGCGGACGCGTCCGTCGAGTCCGAGTTCGCCGATGAGGACGAGGTCGGCGATGGTGCGGGGGTCGATGCGCTCGGCGGCGCCGAGCACGGCGGCCGCGACGGCCAGGTCGAAGCCGCTGCCGCTCTTGGGGACGGACGCGGGGCTGAGTCCGACGGTGAGCTTCTTCTGGGGCCATTCGGCGCCGGAGTTGACGACGGCGGCGCGGACACGGTCGCGGCTCTCGCTGAGGCTCTTGTCGGGGAGGCCGACGAGGGTGAAGGCGGCGACGCCGGGTTCGAGGTCGGCCTGGACCTCGACGACGACGCCTTCGACGCCGACGGAGCACGTGCGGGCGAATCCCATCAGGCCACCCCCTGGGCGTGGGTGAGGACGGGGGCGCCCTTGCGGGGCAGGACGATGCCGACGAGGTCGATGCGGACGCCGCCCGTGGGGGCGGGTGCGCCGCTGCGGTCGAGCCAGCAGGCGGCGAGGCGGCGGAGCCGCTCGGCCTTGGTCGGGGTGACGGCGGCCATCGGGTGTTCGTAGGCGCCGTGGCGGCGGGTCTTGACCTCGCAGATGACGAGGGTGTCGCCGTCACGGGCGACGATGTCGATCTCTCCGGCCCGGCCGCAGCGCCAGTTGCGGGCGAGGATGTGCATGCCGGTCGCGGTGAGCCGGCGGGTCGCCAGCTCTTCCCCGTACCGTCCGAGGGCTTGGGTCCTGTTCATGCGGTACCACCTCCGTCACCGACTGTGACGGAGTGGACCGGACCGCGTGCGGGCCTGTGGAGGGCCGCGGTGCTGTGGAGAACTCGCTCACCCCTGAGGGTGATTCAGGAGGGGCGGTTCAGGGGTGGTTCAGGGGTGGTTCAGCGGCGGTTGAGGGGTGAGTCAGCTGCCGGGGAGTTCGAGGTCGCTCTTGTTGAGCTCCTCGATGTTCACGTCCTTGAATGTGAGGACGCGGACCTGCTTGACGAACCTGGCCGGCCTGTACATGTCCCAGACCCAGGCATCAGCCATGCTGACTTCGAAGAAGACCTCACCTTGCACCGAGTGCACCTGCATCTCGTAGTCGTTCGTGAGATAGAAACGTCGCTCGGTCTCGATCACGTATTTGAACAGACCGACGACGTCGCGGTACTCCCGGTAGAGCTTCAGCTCCATCTCGGTCTCGTACTTCTCGAGGTCCTCGGCGCTCATGGCATGTTCCCCTTCAGCCGTGCGTCCACCTATTGTGCGCCAGCCGGCCGCACCCCTAAACGATTTCCGGGGCGAGAACGACCGGTGCACTCGGAGGTCCCTCGTCGAGCAGCGTGCGCAGCAGCTCGGCGAGTCTGGTCGGGTACACCGTCTCACGGGCCGCCGACAGTTCGGCGGAGGTCCACCATCTGAGGCCCGCGAGGCTGCGGGTCTCCAGCTCCGTGAGGGCCTGGGGTCGGGGTTCGGTCCCGGTCCGGGGGACGCGGGCCAGGTAGTACCACTCGTCCTGTTCCCAGCGGCGCCCGTCGAAGGGGAAGGAGCAGTACCGCTGCCACACGACCGGTCCGAGCTCGGCGTCGGTGATGCCGGTCTCCTCGGCGAGTTCGCGCAGCGCGGCCTCCGCCCGGGTCTCGTCGCCCTCCAGGCCTCCGCCGGGGGTGAACCACCAGGTGTCGGCTGGGTCGTCCGGTTCGTACCCGTGCATGAGCAGGATGCGGTCGTCGGGGTCGAGGAGCACGACCCTCGCCACCTGTCGTACGGCGGGCTTCGGCTCGGCGGAGGAAGCGGAGGGAGCGGGGGGAGCAGAGGAAGCGGGGGAAGCAGAGGAAGCGGAGGAAGCAGGGTCCGTCATGTGCCCACCTTCTCTCCCGCCCCCGGCCGCGGACCAGATCCCGTACCGGATCCTGCCCCGGATCCCTGCCCGGGCCGTTTCCCGGAGCCCGTCCCGCCCGGTCGCCGCGTCAGGAGTCGCGCCACCGGCCCGTACGCGGCCCCCACCAGGATCAGTACGCTTCCGGCCACGATCGCGGCGAAGAGGGCCGTGAAGGGCCCTGGCGTCGAGATCCCGCCGGGCAGGGCGGCGAAGCCCGTCGCGGGCTTCAGGAGGCCCTCGGCGGGCCAGGCGACGGCATCGACCCTGGCGACGATCGAGGAGCGGGGTACGGACCCCTGCCCGGCCTCCTCCATGTGCGAGCGGGAGTCGAGCGAGGTGTAGCGGTCGTCGCCGAGGAGGAAGAGGTTCCCCTCGGGGACGGTCACCGAGAACTCCCGGCCGGACGCGACGACCTCGCCGCCCGGCCCGGGGCGCAGGTAGGGCTCGTCGACGGCCTCGCCGTTGACGGTGAGCCTGCCGTCCCGGTCGCAGCAGGCGACGGTGTCGCCCCCGACCGCGACGACCCGCTTGACCATCGGGGAGGAGCCCCACAGGGCGTCGGTGAAGACGACGACGTCACCGCGCCGCACCTCGTCGCCGTCGATGCGCTCGGCGAGGACCCGGGAGCCGACGGCGATGGTGGGGGTCATGGAGTCGGAGGGGACGGTGTACGGCTGGTAGGCCAGCGCTCCCCAGGCGAACCCTCCGAGGAAGAGCACACAGCCGACGGCCACGGTCAGCCCCGACAGCACGCTGCCGAGGCGACCGTGGCCGCCCACTGCTTTTCTGTTTCCGCTCATGCGCACCCCAGAGGTCTGTCGACGGTCCGGGACGGCAATCTACCCGCGGGTCACTACTCGGCGGTATGCCCTGCCGTGCGCTTCTTCCGGCGCCACAGCACCAGCGGGAGCGCTCCGGCCAGACCTGCCGCGCCCAGCGGGGCGGCTGCCACGGCCTGGTCGAGGCCGGGCTGGTCGAAGACCTCGGGCACCGGGAGGGTGGCCCAGCGGGTGACGGGCCAGGCGATCACGACGGCACGGCCCACGACCAGGTCGTTCGCGACGGTGCCGGCGCCGGGGAGCTGCTGGTGGAAGCGGGAGTCCAGCGAGTTCTGCCGGTTGTCGCCCATGACCCAGATGCGGCCCTCGGGGACCTTGACCGGGCCGAAGGAGTCCTGGCAGGGCACGGAACCGGGGTAGAGGTACGCGCTCTCGTCCAGTGCCTTGCCGTTGAGGACGACCTTGCCGCCCTCCTTGCAGGAGACCGTGTCGCCGCCGACCGCGATGACCCGCTTGATGAGGTCCTTCTCCTCGGCCGACGGCATGAGGCCGATGAAGCTGAGGAACTTCTGGACGACGTTCGGCTCGGGTGTGGTCTGGCCTTCCAGCCAGCCGCCCGGGTCGTGGAAGACGACGACCTCGCCGCGCTCCGGCTCGGAGCCGAACCACGGGGTGAGCTTGTCGACGAGGACGCGGTCACCGCGCTGGAGGGTGTTCATCATCGATTCCGAGGGAATCGAGAACGCCTGCACCAGGAAGGTCTTGATCAGGAGCGCGAGCACCAGGGCGATGCCGATGAGGAGGGGCAGTTCCTTCCAGAAGGAACGCGGCTTCTTCGGGCTCCTGCCCGACCCGCCCGGCGCCTCGCCGTCGTCGTCGTGCGCCCGCTCGTCATCCGTCACATCGTCACCCGTCACGTCGTCGCCGATGGCCTCGTCGGCCCTCTTCTCGGGCTCATCGTGTCCGGATCGTGCGTCGACGGCCAAATCCCCCACATCAACTCCTCACTCCGTGCGATCGCCTGCCCCGGAACAGGGACAGGCCCACCACTCCCATAACGAGCAGAAGTTCCGCAGGGGTCGGGAGCCCGGGCAATCCGTTCAGATTGCGCGGGGCCACACTATGCGACAGACCGAGCGCGGGCTCGGAACTCGTACGCCCGTCCGGTACGGCGGCGAACGTCTCCCGCTCCTCCAGGCTCCGCCAGTTCCCGACGGGCCAGGCGATCACGACGGCGCGCCCCACGACCTGCTCCTCGGAGACGGTTCCGTGGTCCTTCTCGTCGAGGTGGTAGCGGGAGTCCGCCGAGTTGGAGCGGTGGTCGCCGAGGACGAAGATCCGGCCCTCCGGGACCTTCACCTCGAAGGGGATCGTGGACGGCTTGTTCCCGGGGTGCAGGTACGGCTCGTCCAGGGGTACGCCGTTGACGGTGAGCCGCCCGTCCTTGTCGCAGCAGCGGACGGTGTCGCCTCCGACGGCGACGACCCGCTTGATGAGGTCGCGGTCGTCGGCCGAGGGCAGCAGTCCGATGAAGGTCAGGGCCTGCTTGACCTGCTTGATGCCGATCGGGTCCTCGGAGGCCGGAGCGGCCTCCTTCTGGAGCCAGTTGCCGGGGTCCTTGAAGACGACGACGTCGCCGCGCTGGGGCCGGGAGCCGAACCAGGGGGTGAGCTTGTCGACGAGGACCCGGTCGTCGATGCGGATCGTCTGCTCCATGGAGCCGGAGGGGATGACGAACGCCTGGACCAGGAACGTCTTGAGGACGAGCGCGATGAGCACGGCGACGGTGACGAGGATCGGGATCTCGCGGATCGCGGAGCGCTGCCGGCGGCGCTTGACCTTGCGGGCGAGCCTGCGCCGCTCGGCCCGTCCCGGCAGCGGCGCGGGACCGGGGGCGTGAGCGGGGCCGCGTGCGGGACCGCCCGGCGGACGGCCGCGGCTACCCATGGGGACGGCCCGTGCCGTGCCCGCCTGCCGGCGGGGCGGGTACGGCGTCGAAGGCGCCCGTCCCGGGCACGGTGGACCAGCGGTCGAAGGGCCAGGCGATCCAGTCGGCGCGTCCGACGACCTTGTCGACGGGGACCATGCCGCCGCCGGGGCTGCCGAGGTGGTCGCGGGAGTCGCTGGACTGGCTCCGGTGGTCCCCCAACACCCAGAGCGTGCCCTCGGGGACGACGATGTCGAAGGGGACGCTGGACGGCTGGTCGCCGAACATCACGTACCGCTCCTCGACGGGGACGCCGTTGACGGTGAGCCGGCCGTCCTTGTCGCAGCAGACCACCCGGTCGCCGCCGACGCCGACGACCCGCTTCACGAAGTCGGTCTCGTCGGGTTCCGCGAACCCGAGGGCGGCCGCGGCGTCGTGCAGGAGCCCGCTGACCGGATTGCCGTCGGGATCCTCCCGTACGAAGGATCCGGTGCCGTCGAAGACGACGACGTCGCCCCGGCGCGGCTCGCTGCCGAAACGGTACGCCAGCTTGTTCACGAGGATCCGGTCGCCGATCCGGAGCGTCGGCTCCATCGAGCTGCTCGGGATCAGGAACGGCTGGATCACGAAGTGGCTCAGGAGCAGCAGGAAGAGCACGCAGGCGACGCCGAGGAAGCCCGTACGCCGCCAGGAAACGCGCGCGGAGCGCGACCCGTCCTCCGTGTCGGTGGAGGGGTCGCGCTCCGTGTGCTGTGCTTCGGTGTCCATCGGGGACAGAGCCTATCCGGCCCGTCTGTGCGAGGACCTCAAGCGTCGCGTGAGCGGTGAGCCGGGGCTCAGCGGTCGCGCTTCTCCTTGATCTTGGCAGCCTTGCCGCGCAGCTCACGCAGGTAGTAGAGCTTGGCGCGACGGACGTCACCGCGGGTGACGAGCTCGATCTTCTCGAAGATCGGGCTGTTCACCGGGAAGGTGCGCTCGACGCCGACGGAGAACGAGACCTTGCGGACCGTGAAGGACTCGCTGACGCCCGCGCCCTGGCGGCGGATGACGACGCCCTTGAACTGCTGGATACGGGAGCGGTTGCCTTCGATGACGCGCACGTGGACGTTCACGGTGTCACCGGCGCGGAAGGCGGGGAGGTCGGAGCGGATGGAAGCCGCGTTGACCTGGTCGAGCAGGGAGGCCATGGAGGTCTCTTTCCTCGCTGATGCCACAGGTCATCAGCGGTACGTTCGGATGTCTGGGGTGCCGTGCGTCCCAGGCGGGCGTCGTTCCCCCTGTGGCAGGGGCGCGCGCCGGACGGACGACAGCGGCCTATTCTTCCACGTCGGGGAGCTTGCGCCAAAATCGGCCACCGGGCTCGGGCGCCCACCCCATCATCGAGAGGATCTCGCGGTCCTTCTTGTCGAAGGCGGCCGGATCACAGCGCTCGATGAGGTCGGGGCGGTTGGCGACCGTGCGCCGGAAGGCCTCGTCCCGCCGCCAGCGCGCGATCTTCCCGTGGTGCCCGCTGAGCAGGACGTCGGGGATGCCCCGGCCGCGCCACTCGGGGGGCTTGGTGTAGACGGGCCCCTCCAGGAGGTTGGCCATGGCGCCGGGGGCGAAGGAGTCGTCGCGGTGGGACTCGGCGTTGCCGAGGACGCCGGGCAGCAGGCGGGCGACGGCCTCGGTGACGACGAGGACGGCGGCCTCTCCGCCGGCGAGGACGTAGTCGCCGATGGAGACCTCGTAGACGGGCATCCGGGTCGCGTACTCGTCCATGACGCGGCGGTCGATGCCCTCGTAGCGGGCCGGCGTGAAGATCAGCCAGGGCCGCTCGGAGAGCTCGACGGCCAGTTCCTGGGTGAAGGGCCGGCCGCTGGGGGTCGGGACGACGAGGACCGGGCCGTGGGCGCCGGCCTCGTAGCCGTCGGCGAGCGTCTCGTCGAGCGCGTCGCCCCAGGGCTCGGTCTTCATGACCATGCCGGGGCCGCCGCCGTACGGGGTGTCGTCGACCGTGTTGTGCCGGTCGTAGGTCCAGTCGCGCAGGTGGTGGACGTGGACGTCGAGCTGTCCCCGCGCGCGGGCCTTGCCCACGAGGGAGACGTTCAGCGGTTCGAGGTACTCGGGGAAGATCGTGACGACGTCGAGCCTCATTCCCCCGCCTCCTCGGAGCCCTCGGAGTCCTCGCGGGAGGAGACGATCACGGCGCGGTCGTCGATCAGGCCGGGCGGCGGGTCGATGACGGCCCGCTGCTCCTCCAGGTCGATCTCGGTGACGATCGACGACACGAAGGGGATCATCAGCTCGGTGCCGTCGGGCCGCTCGACGATGAAGAGGTCCTGGGACGGCAGGTGGGAGATCTCGGTGATCCGGCCGATCTCGGTGCCGTCGGCGAGGACGACGTCGAGGTCCATGAGCTGGTGGTCGTAGTACTCGTCCTCCTCCTCCGGCATCTCCTCGGGGTCGACCTCGGCGATGAGGAGGGTGTTGCGCAGGGCCTCGGCTGCGTTGCGGTCGCGGACGCCCTCGAGGCGCAGCAACAGCTTGCCGCTGTGGACCTTGCCGGACTCGATGGTCAGCGGCCCGGCGGAGGCCGGGTCCGTGAGCAGGACGGCTCCGGGGCCGAGCCTGAGCTCGGGCTCGTCGGTCCGCACCTCGACGGTGACCTCGCCCTTGATGCCGTGGGCGCGGCCGATCCGCGCGACTACCAACTGCACTGCTCCACACTCTCCTGTCACACAGCTCGTACGACACAAACGACAACGGGCCGGGGTGGGCGTAAGCCCTCCCCGGCCCGTGCCGGCACATCATTCAACCGATGCGGCCGACTTGTTCAGCGGACCTGGTCCACGTCGACGAGGTCGACTCGGATCCCACGGCCGCCGATGGCGCCCACGACGGTACGCAGCGCACGCGCGGTGCGGCCGTTGCGGCCGATCACCTTGCCGAGGTCTTCGGGGTGTACCCGGACCTCCAGCACGCGGCCACGGCGCAGGTTGCGCGAGGCGACCTGCACATCGTCGGGGTTGTCGACGATGCCCTTCACGAGGTGCTCGAGAGCCTCCTCGAGCATGCTCAGGCCTCGGTCGACTCGGTCGACGCGGCCTCGGCCTCGTCAGCCTTCTTGTCGGCCTTCTTGGCCTTCTGGGTGATGGCCTCACCCTTGTCGTCGCCGGACTCGAGGGTCTTCGCGAACTCGTCGAACGAGGCGCGCTTCGCCTCCTTCGTCGCGGGGACGAGCAGGGCCTTCTCGGGGGCCGGGAGGCCCTTGGCCTTCTGCCAGTCACCCGTGAGCTTCAGGATGGCGAGGACGGGCTCGGTCGGCTGGGCGCCGACGGACAGCCAGTACTGCGCACGCTCGGAGTCGACCTCGATACGCGACGGGTTGTACGTCGGGTGGTAGAGGCCGATCTCCTCGATCGCGCGACCGTCCCGGCGGGTGCGGGAGTCGGCGACGACGATGCGGTAGTGCGGCTGGCGGATCTTACCGAGGCGCTTGAGCTTGATCTTGACTGCCACTGGAGTGGTGTCTCCTGGTCTTGACGTGGTTGGGCACTTTGAGATGCCACGTGGGGTTGCGGTACTCGGATGCCCGATGGACGCGTCAGCCGGAGGAGAGAGGGGTCCTATGCGACTGTCGAGTACAGCTGTCCATTGTGCCACACGCCGAGAGGGTGCCTCAGGCACCCCCTGAGGGTCAGCCGGCGGCGCCCACCGTCTCCGGGATGCGGAAGGGCTTGCCGCAGCCGCCGCAGACGATCGGGGCCTGGGCCAGCACGGACGGCACCACGCGGACGTTCCGCCCGCAGTCGCAGACGGCCTTGACGCGGACGCCGCCGCCGGAGGAGCCGTGCCGGGCGGCCGGTCCCCGGAAGGAGCGCTTCGTGTCGGCCGCGGTCGCGACGGTGTGGGCCTTGAGGGCCCGCTGGAGACGCTCGATGGTGGGGCGGTATCGCCGCCGCGCCTCCGGGTTGAGCGTGACCAGGGAGAAGCCGCTGCTCGCGTGTGGCTCCTCGGGGTGGTCGAGCCCCATCTCCTCGGCGATCGCGAGGAATCTGCGGTTGTGATAGCGGCCGGCGCGGGAGGTGTCGCGGACCCCCCGGGCGGCGGCGATGCCGTGGACTGCCTCGTGGAGCAGTCGCTCGAAGGAGAGCTCGGCGCCGCAGGCGGACGAGGACTCTCCGATCAGGGACTCGGGCGCGGCTAGATCGGGCAGCTCGGGGTGGTGCCGCTGAATGTCGGCCCACGCCTGTGCCAGCTCTGCGGCGAGAACAGGTGGTGTCGTGCTCACGTCGTGTACAACGAGCCGATGCGCCCTCGGGTTCCATTCCGGGGCATCCCAAATATTTTGCACTTACCCGTCAGTTGCCGTTGATGCGTCCTGACGAGGGCCAGTGCGCCGATCTGCGGAGAAGCCGCGCAGGGAGCGTCAAGCCGGTGCGTAGTGACGCATACGCCCCGGCGCGTAGCCGGGGTGCGCGCGCCCCCGCGAGGGGCTCCCGAAACGTCCCGGGACGGGGGCGGGAAGCGTTGCAGGGACATTACCGGGTCGGCGTGCGCGGGCGCGCACCGCCCCTCCCCCGGGCGAATCGGTGCGGCGCGAGCACTGGACGCGGCCGGTGTTGCGCAGTTCCCTGACTACGGGGGGCTGTCGTCCAGGAACGGATTGGGGCTCTTTCCATGACACCTACGCTCGTCCCGCACCACCCCGCGCGTGACTGGGCCGAGATCCAGGAACGCATGCTCGTCCCGCTCTACGAGGCGGTGTACGACCGCGTCGGCGTGGGTGCGCGGTCCCGGCTGCTCGGCCTCGGCTCGGGCACCGGCCTGGCCCTGCTGATGGCGGCGGCGCGGGGCGCGCGGGTGGTCGGCGTGGACCGGGACCACGCGCGCGTGGAGCTGGCCAGGGAGCGTCTCCCGGAGGACGTGGTGGTCGCGGAGGATGCGGCGGACGTACCGGCGGACGACGGCCCGTACGACGTGATCACCGCGTTCCACGCGACGGCCGGGCTGCTCCCCGAGCTCACGGCCCTCACCCGTATGGCGCAATCGGACGCGGTGGTCGTTCTCGCGGGGTGGGGGCCGCCGGAGCGGTGCGCCACGGAGCCGGTGCTGCGGGTCGCGGACCGGCTCGCGGACCGGGCGCCGTCGGTGCGGGCCGATCTGGACGGTCTGGTGGCCGGGGCGGGGCTCCGGCCGGCCGGCGCGGGGCGGGTCGCGTGCCCCTTCGGGTACGCGGACGGGGCCAGTGCCGTGCGCGGCCTGCTGTCGACGGGCGCGTTCGACGAGGCCGTGCGGGCGACCGAGCCGTCGCAGGTGGAGAAGGAGATCGAGGAGGCGCTCGCCCCGTACGTCCGGGCGGACGGGACGGTGTGGATGCCGAACGTCTTCCGGTACGTGCTCGCCCGCGTGCGGTGAGGCCTCGCGGCGGGGTCAGACGCCGGGCCCGTCCTCCTTGCCGGCGCGGGTGACGCCGGCCGCGCGGTAGGCCGCGTCCTCCTCCAGAGTCTCGTTCGCGAGGAGGGCGGCGGCCAGGGCGTCCAGCTGGGGGCGGTGGTCACGGAGCTGCCGTACGGCGCTCTCGTAGCACTCGTCGACGATGCGGCGCGTCTCGGCGTCGACGGTGTCGAGGGTCGAGGGGGCGGCGGAGAGGCCGTACGCCTGCTGGGCGTCGCTCGGGATGGCGGTGAGGCGGCCGACGCGCTCGCTCATGCCCCAGCGGCCGGCCATGCCCCGGGCGATGCCGGTGACCTGTTCCAGGTCGCTCTCGGCGCCGGTCGTGACGACGCCGAAGACGACCTGCTCGGCCGCCATGCCGCCGAGGGCGCCGATGATCCGGCCGCGGAGGTAGTCCTCCGTGTAGGCGTACCTGTCGGCTTCGGGGGTCGACAGGGTGACGCCGAGGGCACGGCCGCGCGGCACGATGGTGATCTTGCGGACCGGGTCGGCGCCGGGCTGGAGCATGCCGAGCAGGGCGTGCCCGCTCTCGTGGTACGCGGTGCGGCGCCGCTCCTCCTCCGGCATCACCAGGGGCCGTTCGGCGCCGAGCTGGACCTTCTCCAGGGCGTCGGAGAGGTCGGACCGGGTGACGGCCTTCTGCTCGCGCTTGACCGCGAGGAGGGCGGCCTCGTTGGCGAGGTTGGCGAGTTCGGCGCCGGTCATGCCCGGGGTCGTCTTGGCCACGTGCTCCAGGTCGACGTCCTTGGCGAGGGGGATCTCCCGGGTGTGGATCCTCAGGATGGCCTCGCGTCCGCCCCGGTCGGGCGGGTTGACGTGGACGATCCGGTCGAAGCGGCCCGGCCGGGTGAGGGCCGGGTCGAGGACGTCGGCGCGGTTGGTGGCGGCGAGGACGATGACGCCCTCGGAGCCGGTGAAGCCGTCCATCTCGGTGAGGATCTGGTTGAGGGTCTGCTCGCGCTCGTCGTGGCCGCCCATGCCCGAACCGCCGCCCCGGGCGCGGCCGATGGTGTCGATCTCGTCGATGAAGATGATCGCCGGGGCGACCTTGCGGGCCTCGGCGAAGAGTTCCCGTACCCGGGAGGCGCCCACGCCCACGATCATCTCGATGAACTCGGAGGCGGAGGCGGAGAAGAAGGGCACGCCGGCCTCGCCGGCGACGGCTCGCGCGAGGAGGGTCTTACCGGTGCCGGGAGGGCCGGCGAGGAGGACGCCGCGGGGCATCTTGGCGCCCATCTCGCGGTAGGCGTCGGGGTTCTTCAGGAAGTCGACGACGTCATTGAGCTCACCCTCGACCTCGTCGATGCCGGCGACGTCCGCGAACGTGGTGCGCTTGCCGCCCTCCAGTTCGACGGGCTTGGGCGGGGTCTTGCGGCCGAGCATGCCGCCCGCGCCGCCCATGCCGGAGCCCATCCGGCGGGCGATGAACACCCACAGCACGACGAGCAGCAGCATCGGGGCGAGCGAGATGAGGAGGTTGGCGAGGAAGCTGCGTTCCTTGACGACGGGTTCGGCGGTGACGGTGACGTTCTGCTTGGTCAGCTGCGCCCACAGGTCGTCGTCGGCGAAGGCGGGCCGCTGGGTGGTGAACTTGGTGTAGTCGCCCTCGCCGTCGGGGACGGGCCGCTTCTCCTTCAGCTGCCCCTGGATCGCGTCGCCCTTGGAGTAGATCTTCGTGACGTTCCCGGCGGCGACCTGCTTGTCGAACTCGGTGTACGAGATCGTCGGGCCGTCGCCCTCGTTGAAGAACGACAGGACGAGGTTGGCGAGCAGGTAGACGACGAGTGCGGTGAGGATGAGCCCGCCCCAGCCGCCCGGCATCTTCTTCCGCTTCGCCGGCGGGGGCGGCGGGGCCCCTTCCGAGCGCCAGGGCTGATCGGTCCGGTCGCGCGGGGGTACGGGGTTGGCCACGTGACTCTCCTCGGGGCGGCAGTGGCCCCAGTATCGAAGAACGGGGCAAACCCGGCATCGCGGGCGGGCCGGAGGAGTGAAAAGGGGCCCGGGGCGGTTTCACACCGCCCCGGGCCCCTTTCATGGCTTCGCTCAGCCCATGAACTTCTTGAACTCGTCCGGGAGCTCGAAGTCCTTCGGGCTCTGGCCCGCCGCCGGGAGGCCGAAGGCGCCGCCCTGCTGCGCCTGCTCGCGGCGCTCGGCCTCGGCCTGCTCCTCGGCCTTCCGCTTCATCGGGTTGCCGCTCTTGCGCTTGCCCTTGGCCTGCTTGACCTGCTTCTTCTGCCGGCCGGGGCCGCCACCCATGCCGGGCATGCCGGGCATCCCCGGCATGCCGCCGCCCTGGGCCATGCGGGACATCATCTTGCGGGCCTCGAAGAACCGCTCGACCAGGCCCTTCACCGCGCTGACCTCGACGCCCGAGCCCTTGGCGATACGGGCGCGGCGCGAGCCGTTGATGATGGTCGGGTCGTGGCGCTCGCCCGGCGTCATCGACTTGATGATGGCGGCCGTGCGGTCGACGTCCCGCTCGTCGATGTTGGCGATCTGCTCCTTCATCTGGCCCATGCCGGGCAGCATCCCGAGCAGCTTCGAGATGGAGCCCATCTTGCGGACCTGCTCCATCTGCGCCAGGAAGTCGTCGAGCGTGAAGTCCTGGCCCTTCTTCGACGCGAGCTTCGAGGCCATCTTGGCGGCCTCGTCCTCGTCGAAGGTCTGCTGGGCCTTCTCGATGAGGGAGAGCATGTCGCCCATGCCGAGGATGCGCGACGCCATGCGGTCCGGGTGGAACGCGTCGAAGTCGTCGAGCTTCTCGCCGTTGGAGGCGAACATGATCTGCTTGCCGGTGACGTGCGCGATGGAGAGCGCGGCACCACCGCGGGCGTCGCCGTCGAGCTTGGAGAGCACGACGCCGTCGAAGCCGACGCCGTCGCGGAAGGCCTCGGCGGTGTTGACCGCGTCCTGGCCGATCATGGCGTCGACGACGAAGAGGACCTCGTCGGGGCTGACGGCGTCGCGGATGTCCGCGGCCTGCTGCATCAGCTCCTGGTCGATGCCGAGGCGGCCGGCGGTGTCGACGATGACGACGTCGTACATCTTGGTCCGCGCGAACTCGATGGAGTCCTTGGCGACCTGGACCGGGTCGCCGACGCCGTTGCCCGGCTGCGGGCCGTAGAACGCCACGCCCGCGCGCTCGGCGACGACGCCGAGCTGGGTGACGGCGTTGGGGCGCTGGAGGTCACAGGCGACGAGCAGCGGGGAGTGGCCCTGGCTCTTGAGCCAGACGCCGAGCTTTCCCGCGAGGGTGGTCTTACCGGCACCCTGGAGACCGGCGAGCATGATCACGGTCGGCGCGGTCTTCGCGAACCGCAGGCGCCGGGTCTCGCCGCCGAGGATGGCGATGAGCTCCTCGTTGACGATCTTGATGACCTGCTGGGCCGGGTTCAGGGCCTGCGAGACCTCGAGCCCGAGGGCGCGCTCCTTGACCTGCTTGATGAAGGACCGGACGACCGGCAGGGCGACATCCGCTTCGAGCAGCGCGATACGGATCTCGCGCGCGGTGGCGTCGATGTCCGCCTCGGACAGACGGCCCTTGCCGCGGAGGTTCTTGAAGGTCGCTGCAAGGCGGTCGGAGAGGGTATCGAACACGGCGGTCGCGGATCCTCAGGTGTCGGGGGCGGTCGGATTGCCCTCCAGGGTATCGGGCCGCTCGGAGGATGTGCTCCCGCCCACCGGATCCGGTGGGCGGGAGCGGGTCGGTTCGGGGGGTCAGCGCAGCGCCGACTCCAGGGCGCGGGCCAGGTCCACGGCCTCCTCGTCGGGGAGGAGGGAGCCGTCGGGGCGGGTCACGTACAGGGTGTCGACGGCGTTCGCGCCCAGGGTGGAGACATGGGCGCTGCGTACGCGGACCTCGGCGCCTTCCAGGGCGCGGCCGATGCGGTGGAGGAGGCCCGGGGCGTCCTGGGCGCGGACCTCGATGACGGTGGCGAGCCGGGACTGGGCGGCGGCGACGGTGACGCGGGGCGGCGGGGCGGTGAGGCCGCGTCGGCGCGGGTAGGCGGCCTCGCGTTCGGCGAGGCGGGCGGGGATGTCGAGGGAGCCGTCGAGGGCGCGGACGAGGTCGGCGCGGAGGCGGGCGGCCTCGGGCAGGGAGCCGTACTCGGCGGCGACGCGCCAGTCCAGTACGAGAACGGCGCCGGCGCCGATCCCGGTGGGGAGTTCGACGGCGCGGAGGTCGGCGGCGCGGACGGTGAGCCGGTGGAGGGCGAGGACGCCGGCGACGGCGGGGAGGACGCCGGGCTGCTCGGGCAGCGCGATGAGGAGTTCGACGCCGACGGGTTCGGGTTCCTCGGGTTCCGTCACGACCGGTTCGGTGTGGAGGGTGAGGACGGGTTCGCCGGTGCGCAGGGCCTCGATCGCGAGGCGTTCCTGTTCGGCGCTGGGGGCGGCGGCCTCGGGGTCGGGGAGGGGCTCGCCCGCGAGGACGCCGGCGACCCGTTTGACCAGGTCGGCGACGAGCGACGCGCGCCAGGAGGACCAGGCGGCGGGGCCGGTGGCGAGCGCGTCGGCCTCGGTGAGGGCGTGCAGCAGTTCCAGCGTGCCGAGGGTGCCGACGGCGTCGGCGACGGACTGGACGGTGGCGGGGTCGTCGAGGTCGCGTCGGGTGGCGGTCTCGACGAGGAGGAGGTGGTGGCGGACGGCGGTGGCGATGATGCCGGTGTCGGTGCGGTCGAAGCCGATGCGGGTGGCGAGGTCGCGGGCGATGGTCTCGCCGGCGACGGAGTGGTCGCCGGGCCAGCCCTTGCCGATGTCGTGGAGGAGGGCGGCGACGAGGAGGAGGTCGGGGCGGCCGACGCGGCGGGTGAGGGAGGCGGCGCGTGCGGCGGTCTCGACGAGGTGCCGGTCGACGGTCCAGGTGTGGACGGGGTTGCGCTGGGGGCGGCACCGCACGCGCTCCCAGTCGGGGAGCAGCCGGGTGATCAGCCCTTCGGCCTCCAGGGCCTCCCAGACGGGCACGGTCGCCTCCCCCGCGCCGAGGAGCGTGACGAGCTCCTCGCGGGCCTCGGCGGGCCACGGTACGGGCAGGGGTTTGGCGGCGGCCGCGAGGCGGCGTACGGCGTGCAGGGAGATCGGCAGGCCGGACTGGGCGGCGGCCGCGGCGGCCCGCAGCGGGAGGACGGGGTCGCGGTCGGGTTTGGCGGAGAGGGCGAGGACGACCTCGCCGTCCATCTCGACGACGCCTTCGGCGAGGGGCGTGCGCTCGACGGGCGCCTTCGGGCCACCCACCCGTCCGGCGCCGGTCCGGCCGGCCGCCCTGCCGCCGCCGGCGCGTCCGCCGAGGAGGGCGCGCAGCCGGGGCCGTGCCGAGCGGGCCTTGAGGACGCGGTTGACCTCGCGCCAGGTGACGTCGGTGGCGTACGAGATGATCCGCGCGGCCTCGTACACCTCGCGGAGCAGGGTGTCGGCGTCGAGGAGGCCGAGTTCCCGGGCCACCGCGTCCTGTTCCTGGAGGGCGAGCCGGTCGGTGGCCCGGCCGGTCGCGAGGTGCAGGGCGTCACGGGCGTCGAGGAGGCGGCGGCGGGCGGCGTCGAGGCCTTCGCGGGGGGCGTCGGCGAGCCAGGAGGCGGCGACCGCGCGGAGCACCTGGGCGTCGCGCAGTCCGCCCCGCGCCTCCTTGAGGTCGGGTTCGAGGAGGAACTGGAGCTCCCCCATGCGGTCGGCGCGCTCGCGGCAGAGTTCGTCGAGTTCGGGGAGGCGCTTGGGTGCCTGGTTGCGCCAGTCGGCGAGGACGGTGGTGCGGAGGGCGGCGACGAGGCCGGTGTCCCCGGCGACGTGCCGGGCGTCGAGGAGGCCGAGCTGGACCTTGAGGTCCTCGCCGGCGGTGGTGCGGGCCTCGGCGGGGGTGCGGACGGAGTGGTCGAGGGCCATGCCCAGGTCCCAGACGGGGTACCAGATCCGGTCGGCGAGGGCGGCGACGGCGGCCTTGTCGGCGCTGCCGTCGTGGAGCAGGAGGAGGTCGAGGTCGCTGCGGGGGGAGAGTTCGCCGCGCCCGTAGCCGCCGACGGCGACGAGGGCGGTGCCGCGGGGTGGTGCGGCGGCGGCGAAGAGCGCGGCCAGCCAGTCGTCGGTGAGCCGGGCGAGGGCGGCACGGCGCGGCGGCCCGGACCGCTCCTTCTCGTGGAGGAGGAGCAGCCGGGCCGCCGCGTAACCGCCGGGTCCCGAATCTTCGTTCTGCGTACGCGCTTCGAGGCTCGTCACCCGGCGGCTCCTTCGTGTGCTTACAGTGCGTCCGGACCGCGTTCGCCGGTGCGGACCCGTACGGCGGTCTCGACCGGCACGCTCCACACCTTGCCGTCTCCGATCTTGCCGGTTCGGGCGGCCTTCACGACGACGTCGATGAGCTGTTCGGCGTCCTCGTCCTCGACGAGGACCTCGATGCGGATCTTGGGGACGAGGTCGACGGTGTACTCGGCGCCGCGGTAGACCTCGGTGTGGCCGCGCTGGCGTCCGTATCCGCTGGCCTCGGTGACGGTGAGGCCGTGGACGCCGAAGGCCTGGAGGGCCTCCTTGATCTCGTCGAGCCGGTGCGGCTTGACGACCGCGGTGATGAGCTTCATGCGTCCACCTTCTTGTTCTCCGTGACGGCCGGGGCGGGGGCGGCGGTGGAGCGCGAGGACGCGCCGCCGCCGGCTCCGCTGAAGTCGTACGCGGTCTCGGCGTGCTCGACCTGGTCGATGCCGGAGACCTCGTCGTCCTCGCTGACCCGCATCCCCATCGTCTTGTCGATGATCAGGGCGAGGACGGCGGAGGCGATCAGAGAGTAGGCGAGGACGGCGAAGACTCCGACGGCCTGCTTGCCGAGCTGGTCGAGTCCGCCGCCGTAGAAGAGGCCCTTGACGTCGGACTGGACGCCGCCGGTGGCGAAGAGGCCGACGAGGAGGGAGCCGATGACACCGCCGACGAGGTGGACGCCGATGACGTCGAGGGAGTCGTCGTAGCCGAACTTGTACTTGAGGCCGACGGCCATGGCGCAGAGGAGACCGGCGATGGCGCCGACGGCGATCGCGCCGAGCGGGCTGACGGCGCCGCCCGCCGGGGTGATGGCGACGAGGCCGGCGACGGCACCGGAGGCGGCACCGAGGGTGGTGAAGGAGCCGTGGCGGATCTTCTCGTACGCGAGCCAGGCGAGCATGGCGGCGGCGGTGGCCACCTGGGTGTTGACGAACATCACGGCGCCGACGCCGTCGTCGTTGCCGAGCCAGGAGCCGGCGTTGAAGCCGAACCAGCCGAACCAGAGGAGACCGGCGCCCAGCATGACCAGCGGGAGGCTGTGCGGGCGCATCGGGTCCTTCTTGAAGCCGACGCGCTTGCCGATGACGAGGATCACGCCGAGGGCCGCGGCACCGGCGTTGATGTGGACGGCGGTGCCACCGGCGAAGTCGATGACGCCCATCTCGAAGAGCCAGCCGCCGGAGCCCCAGACCCAGTGGGCGACGGGGAAGTAGACGACGGTGACCCAGAGGGTGATGAAGAGGGCCCAGGCGGTGAACTTGACGCGGTCGGCGAGGGCGCCGCTGATCAGGGCGGGCGTGAGGATCGCGAACATCAGCTGGAAGACGGCGAAGACGTACACCGGGATGGTGTAGCCGTCCCAGAGCTCGGTGACGCCGATGCCGCTGAGGCCGACGTACTCGGAGGACCAGCCGATGATCGATCCGGAGTCGGTGCCGAAGGCGAGGCTGAAGCCGTAGAGCACCCAGAGGATCGTGACGATCCCCAGGCTGATGAAGCTCATCATCAGCATGTTGAGGGTGGACTTGACGCGGACCATGCCTCCGTAGAAGAAGGCGAGAGCCGGGGTCATCAGCATGACCAGGGCGGAGCAGATGAGCATGAACCCGGTGTTGGCTGCAGACAGCTCGGGGGCGTCTGCGGCCAGGGTCGTGATGGCTGGTGCCATCGGCGTCTCCTCGTCGTCGGTACGGCCTGTGCGGGGCGGGGCCGGAGAGAGCGGCGGCCGTGAGGGTGGCCGGTTATGGGCCAGAGATTCGCGCAGCGCGGTTTCCGCCGATGCCGCACGATGTTTCGCACCGGTGACGAAGGGGTGGGGCGTGTTACGCGGCCGTGAACGGCCGGATCACGGGTGGGTGCCGGGCGTACCCTCCCGAGATCCCGCGCGGGACACCCCCCGGAACACCAAACCGGCCGCGTCGGCGTCCGTGTGACCTTGCGGCGGGGGAGCCGAGTCGGGCAGTACGGGACGTCCGGCGCGGCCGGGGTCTTGGGGGACCGTCCTGGGGCCGTCAGACCGCTTCGGCGGCCTCGGGCAGGAGCTGGGTGAGCCGGTCGGTGAGCTGGACGACCTCGGCGACGTCGCTGTAGTTGCGGGCGGCGTGGTCGACGGTCTTGCGGAGCCGGGTGTTGACGCGCTCGGAGCGGATGCTCCGGGCGACGCCGAGGGCCTTCTCGGCGAGGACGACGGACTGCTCGGGCTCACGCTTGAGGAGGTGGACGGTGGCCATGCCGATCAGGTTGAGTGCGTACGACCGCTGGTGGTCGGGGTCCTTCTCGAAGAGCTCGACGGCCCGCTCCATGACGGGTTCGGCGAGGGACGCGTAGGTCGGTGAGCGGCCCGCGACGTAGGCGAGGTCGCGGTAGGAGTGGGAGTTCTCTCCGTTGAGCTCGGCCTCGGAGAAGAAGCCGATCCAGTCGGGCTCGGGCTCGCCGTCGAGACCGACGTCGGCGAAGGTGTCCTCGGCCATCCGGACGGCCCGCTTGCACTTGGAGGGCTGGCCCATGTTGGCGTAGGCGCGGGCCTCCATCGCATACAGCATGGCCTGGGTGCGGGCGGTGGCGCAGTCGCGACTGCCGTACTGGGCGAGGTGGATGAGTTCGAGGGCGTCGTCGGGCCGACCGAGGTGGATCATCTGGCGGCTCATGGAGGACAGGATGTACGACCCGAGGGGCTTGTCCCCGGCCTCCTTGGCGGCGTGCAGCGCGAGCACGAAGTACTTCTGGGCGGTGGGCTGGAGGCCCACGTCGTAGCTCATCCAGCCGGCGAGTTCGGCGAGTTCGGCGGCGCAGGTGAAGAGGCGTCGGGCGGTGGCGGCGGGCTGGGGCTCCTGGAGGAGGTCGGTGACCTCGTGGAGCTGTCCGACGACGGCCTTGCGGCGCAGTCCCCCGCCGCACTGGGCGTCCCACTTGCGGAACATGGCGGTGGTGGATTCGAGGAGGTCGAGCTCGATGTCGGAGAGCCGGTTGGGGCGGCGGCTGTCGGCGAGGGACTCGGGGCGCTCGATGTCGGTGACCGGGGTGGGGACGAGCCAGCGCTGCATCGGCTCGATGAGGGCGGGTCCCGCGGCGAGCGAGAGCGAGGAGCCGAGGAATCCGCGCCGGGCGAGCATGAGGTCGCTGCGGGAGAACTCGCTGAGCAGGGCGACGGTCTGGGGTCCGGCCCAGGGCAGGTCCACTCCGGAGACGGACGGGGACTGGTGGGCGGTGCGCAGACCGAGGTCCTCGACGGCCACGACGGAGCCGAAGCGCTCGGAGAACAGCTCGGAGAGGATCCGCGGGATGGGCTCGCGGGGCTGCTCGCCGTCGAGCCAGCGGCGGACGCGCGAGGTGTCCGTCGAGATGTGGTGCGCGCCCATCTGGCGTGCCCTGCGGTTCACTTGCCGTGCCAGTTCGCCCTTGGACCAGCCGCTGCGCACGAACCACGAGCCCAGCTGCTCGTTCGGGCGCTTGCCGGCAGTCGTACCGTCTGCGCCGTTGCCGCCCACTGGAACGCCCCCATCCACCTGATTGCCTGTCATGCGAACCCCTATCAGAATGCCGCCTCGCACGGCCGCTCGTCCGGGGTTCTCACTCCTTCGAACTGGAAACCGGGTTGCCTCCGGCATACCCGTGCGCGCAAGCGGCCCCGGGGTTCGAGTACCGAAAGTAACCCTACGATCACCCCTCCCGTGAGGGCGATTCAAGAAACGCCACCATTCGCCACCCCTTCGAATGAACTCGCCACGCGCCGGACGCGATTCACTTGACATGCGACGAACCCGGAGTCGGCGGACGGATGCGCGGAGAGGCGCGCGCGGCGGCCCGCACCACCCCGCGCACGACCGCACGCCACAAACGGCGACGGACCGTGACCAAAGGTGACGACGACGCTCCGGGTCGTAACCACCGGCGCGTTCGACCCGTTGGAGGGGGCATGGGCTTCACGATCGGCGGCATTCGTGAGATGCGGTCCGGCGCGCGCCGCCGCGTGCGCACCACGGAGTGCACAGCGGTGGCCGAGTACACAGGACTGTGGGGCTGGGACGTGGCCCCCGGGGCACGCGCGGCCTCCGGCCAGTGCTCCTGCGGGGATCCGGCGTGTACGGCTCCGGGGGCGCATCCGCTCTCCTTCGCCGAACCGGTGCCGGCGGGCGCCGGTCTCGACGACGCGACGAAGGCCTGGGCGGAGTACCCGGGCGCGGCGCTGATGCTTCCCGTGGGCCGGGCCTTCGACGTCATCGAGGTCGCGGAGGCTGCGGGCCGCCGGGCGCTCGTCCGGCTGGAGCGCATGGGGCTGCCGCTGGGCCCGGTGTGCGCGACCCCGACCGGCCGGGCGCGGTTCTTCGTGGCGCCGGGCGCGGCGGCCGAGCTGCCGCAGCTGCTGTACCGGATGGGCTGGGACGACGCCGATCTGGACCTGCACTGTCTGGGGCCCGGCGCCCACATCACCGCTCCCCCGTCGGATCTGGGCGGGCTCGGGCCGGTGCGCTGGCTGCGGCCGCCGACGCTGGACACGGCGGGTGCGCCGCCGGAGGCGCGGCTGCTGCTCGGGACGCTGGCGTACATCTGTCACCGGACCCGGTTCTAGCCGCCCGTACATGCGTGAGGGCCCCCGCCGGTTCGTGGCGGGGGCCCTCACGTGTGTGCTCGTACGGCCGTCAGTCGCCGATCAGGGCGTCGACGAAGGCGCCCGGCTCGAACGGGGCCAGGTCGTCCGGGCCCTCGCCCAGGCCGATCAGCTTGACCGGGACGCCCAGCTCGCGCTGGACGGCGACGACGATGCCGCCCTTGGCGGTGCCGTCGAGCTTCGTCAGGACGATGCCGGTGATGTCGACGACCTCGGCGAAGACGCGGGCCTGGATGAGGCCGTTCTGGCCGGTGGTGGCGTCGAGGACGAGGAGGATCTCGTCGAGCGGGCCGTGCTTCTCGACGACGCGCTTGACCTTGCCGAGCTCGTCCATGAGGCCGGTCTTGGTGTGGAGGCGGCCGGCGGTGTCGATGAGGACGACGTCGGCGCCCTCGGCGATGCCCTCCTTGACCGCGTCGAAGGCGATCGACGCCGGGTCGCCGCCCTCGGGTCCGCGCACGGTGCGGGCGCCGACGCGCTCGCCCCAGGTCTGGAGCTGGTCGGCGGCGGCGGCACGGAAGGTGTCGGCGGCACCGAGGACGACGGACTTGCCGTCGGCGACCAGGACGCGGGCCAGCTTGCCGGTGGTGGTGGTCTTGCCGGTGCCGTTGACGCCGACGACCATGACCACGCCCGGCACGTCGGCGGGGCTCTCGGTGTGCACCGTGCGGTCCAGGTCGGGGCCGAGGAGGGCGATCAGCTCCTCGCGGAGCAGGCCGCGCAGCTCGTCGGGGGTGCGGGTGCCGAGCACCCTGACCCGCTCGCGGAGCCGCTCGACGAGCTCCTGTGTGGGGGCGACGCCGACGTCGGCCGTGAGAAGGGTCTCCTCGATCTCCTCCCAGGTGTCCTCGTCGAGGTGCTCGCGGGACAGGAGCGTCAGGAGCCCCTTGCCGAGCGAGTTCTGGGAGCGGGCGAGCCGGGCACGGAGCCGTACGAGACGGCCGGCGGTCGGCTCGGGCACCTCGATCGCGGGGGCCTCGGGCGCGGCGACGACCGGGTCCTCGACGGCGGCCGGCGTCTCGACGGCCTCATCGGCCGTCGGGAGCTCGACCTCCTCGACCGTGCGGCGTGGTTCCTCCCGCGGCGTCTCCGCCTCCTCGCCGACGTGCGGTTCGGCGGGCGGAGCGGTGATGGTCGGCGTGGTGGACGGCGGCTCGGCCGGCGGCAGCTGCTTCTTCTTGCGGCCGCTGATCACGAGCCCGCTCGTCACGGCGACCGCGACGACCAGAGCGATGACTACAGCAAGGATGAGTTCCATAACCCGACCAGTATCGGCCACGAGGGGCACAAAGGCGGAGCACGTAACCTAGATGGCTCCCCCACCTTTTTACGGAGTACCCCCATGTCCCACGACGCCTCCGAAGGCGCAGGCGCGACGCACGACGGCGCGATGGAGACCCGCGGTCTCGAGCCCGTCCCCGACGCCGAGCGGACCGGTCGGGTCCGCGAGCTGTTCCCGACCTGGGTCGCGGCCAACATCAGTGTGCTTCTGCTCACGATGGGCGCCGGTCTGATCGTCTTCAACGGCCTGAACTTCTGGCAGGTCCTGACCGTGGCGATCGCCGCGCCCGTCCTCTCGTACGGGATCGTCGGCCTGATCTCGATCGCGGGCAAGCGGGGCGGTGCGCCGGGCATGGCGCTGTCGCGGGCCGTGTTCGGCCAGCGCGGAAACCTTTTTCCCGGTGCGCTGATCTGGGTCGCCCGCTGGGGCTGGGAGACCATCAACGCGGTGACCGGCGCCTACGCGGTGCTGACGGTGCTCGACCTGCTCTTCGGCGTGAAGTCGAACACGCTGCTCATCGTGGTGACGCTGCTGCTCTTCGTCACCTGCACCTTCCTGGTCTCGGGTCTGGGGATCAACGCGCTGCGGGTGTGCAGCAAGTGGTCCACGTACCTCTTCGGCGCCTTCTCGGTCCTCGTCCTGGTCTATCTGGTGGCGAACACCGACTGGTCCGCGGTCTTCGACAAGCCGGCCGGTTCGACGGCGATGATGGTCGCGGGCATCGGCACGATCGCGGCCGGCGGCATCAGCTGGGTCCCGTCGGGGCCTGACTTCACCCGCTACCTGCCCCGTACGGCCTCCTCGAAGGCGATGGTCGGCTCGACCGTCGGCGGCGCCGGGATCGTGGTCCTGCCGATGGTGCTCATGGGCGCGGTGATGGCCGTGTCGACGCCGGACCTGGCCTCGGCCCAGGACCCGGTCTCCTTCATCGGCGAGCTGCTCCCGATGTGGATCTCCGTGCCGTACCTGGTGATCGCGCTGCTCGGCATGCTGCTGATCAACTCGATGTCGATGTACTCGGCCGGCTTCACGGCGCAGACGCTGGGCATCAAGGTGTCGCGCGCGGCGGCGGTCAGCGTGAACGCCGTGATCAGCCTGGTCTTCGGCTTCCTGCTGATGGTGGTGGCGACCAGCTTCATCGGTTCGTTCATCTCCTTCCTCACCCTGCTCGCGGTGGCGTTCTCGGCGTGGATCGGCGTCTTCGGCGTGGACATGCTGCGCCGGAGGACGTACGACGCGGTGGCGCTGATGGACACCACCCGGACCAGTGCCTACTGGTACCGGGGCGGTTACGCCTGGCAGGCGATGACCGCGTGGGCCGTGGCGCTGCTCGTGGGCCTGCTGTTCACGAAGGTCGACTGGTTCTCGGGTCCGCTCGCCTCGTCGTGGATCGGTGAGAACGGCCTGGGCTGGGCGGCGACGATCGTGGTGGCGGGCGTGCTGTACGCCGTGCTGCCGCGTACTCCCGCTCCCGGGAAGGCTTCGGTGGAGCCCGCCGAGGCGCGCGAGACCGAGACCGCGACCGTTTCCATCTGACGCCACGTCAGATAACGTCCCCCTTCGCCGGATCCCACGAGCGGAGGGGGACTTCCCATGCCCTTCACAGTCGTACGGTTCAACCTCGTCGACCCGCGGGCGACGCCCGTCTCCCTCGCGGCCCGCTACCGGGCCGCCGTCGAGATGGCCGCCCACGCCGACGCGCACGGGGTCGACACGGTCCAGACCGAGGAGCACCACGGCGTCGCGAACAACTGGCTGCCCTCCCCCTTCGCCTTCGCGGGCGCGGTCTTCGGGGCGACGAAGAGGATCGCGGTGACCGTCTCGGCGATCATCGGGCCGCTGCACGACCCGCTGCGTCTCGCGGAGGACATCGCGGTCCTGGACCTGCTGAGCGGCGGCCGTCTGGTGACGGTGGCGGGCATCGGCTACCGGCCGGAGGAGTACGAGGAGCGCGGGGTCGACTGGGGCCGGCGCGGAAAGCTCCAGGACCTGCTCCTGGAGACCCTGCTGACGGCCTGGAAGGGCGAGCCGTTCACGTATCAGGGCCGTACGGTACGGGTCACCCCGCGGCCGCTCACCCAGCCGCACCCGATGCTGCTGGTCGGCGGCTCGTCGCGGGCGGCGGCGCGGCGGGCGGCCCGGCTCGGGCTGCCGTTCTTCCCGAGCGCGCACCTGCCGGAGCTCGAGGCGTACTACCGGGAGCGGTGCGCCGAGTACGGCACGGAGGGCTGGACGATGATGCCGGCCGAGGAGACGCCGCTGCTGCACCTGTCGGAGGATCCGGACCGGACCTGGGCGGAGTACGGGGAGCACTTCCTCCACGAGGCGCGGACGTACGCCTCCTGGCAGTCGAAGGACATCCGCTCGGCGGTGCGGTCGACGGCGACGACGGTGGAGGAGCTGCGTGCGGAGGGCGTGTACCGGGTGGTGACGCCGGACGCGTGCGTGGCGCTCGGTCTGGAGAGCCTGGTGCTGCATCCGCTGTGCGGCGGGATGCCGGTCGAGGAGGGGTGGCGGAGCCTGCGGCTGTTCTGCGACGGCGTACTGCCCCGGCTCAAGGCATAGGGCCTCGGGCCGGGGCAGTTCCGTGGGTGAGGAGAGGGGCAGCGGGGTTTAGCCCATCTCCTCCAACGCCTTGCCCTTGGTCTCCTTGACGTACCTGAGCACGAAGGGGATCGAGAGCACGGCGAAGAACGTGTAGATCATGTAGGTGCCGGAGAGGTTCCAGTCCGCGAGGGACGGGAAGCTGGCGGTGATGGCCCAGTTGGCGATCCACTGGGCGGAGGCGGCGACGCCGAGGGCGGCGGCGCGGATCCGGTTGGGGAACATCTCGCCGAGGAAGACCCAGACCACGACGCCCCAGGAGAGGGCGAAGAAGAGGACGAAGACGTGGGCGGCGACGAGCGCCACGACGCCCTGGGTCTCGGGGAGCTTGCCGTCGACGAGATCGGCGGAGAAGGCCCAGGCCTCGAAGGCGAGGGCGATCGCCATGCCGACGGAGCCGACGAGGGCGAGCGGCTTGCGGCCGACCCGGTCGACCAGGACCATCGCGATCACGGTGCCGATGATGTTGATGATCGACGTGGTGAACGAGTAGAAGAACGAGCTCGACGGGTCGATGCCGACGGACTGCCAGAGCGTCGAGGAGTAGTAGAAGGCCACGTTGATGCCGACGAGCTGCTGGAAGACGGAGAGTCCGATGCCGACCCAGACGATGGGCAGCAGCTTGAAGCGGCCGCCGGCGACGAGCAGGTCCTTGAAGGTGGACTTGTGCTCGCTGCGCATGGCCCGGTCGATCTCCGCGACGCGCGCGTCGAGGTCGATGCCGTGGCCCTCGACCTCGGCGAGGACCTCCTTGGCCCGGTCGGTCTTCCCGACGGAGATGAGGAAGCGCGGGGACTCGGGGATGGCGAAGGAGAGCATGCCGTAGAGCAGCGCGGGGACGACCATCACGCCGAGCATCCACTGCCAGGCCTCCAGGCCGCCGATCTCGCCGCGCTGGTCGCCGTCGGCGAGCTGGAGGATGCCGTAGTTGACCAGCTGGGAGATGGCGATGCCGATGACGATCGCGGCCTGCTGGAAGGAGCCGAGGCGACCGCGGTACGCGGCGGGGGCGACCTCGGCGATGTACGCGGGGCCGATGACCGAGGCCATGCCGATGGCGAAGCCGCCGATGACCCGCCAGAGGGCCAGGTCCCAGAGTGCGAAGGGGAGCGCGGAGCCCACGGCGCTGACGGCGAAGAGGACCGCGGAGATCTGCATGCAGCGGATGCGGCCGATGCGGTCGGCGATCCGGCCGGCGGTCGCGGCGCCGATGGCGCAGCCGATCAGGGCGATGGCGATGACCTGGGCGAGCGTGCCGGAGCCGATGTCGTAGCGGTCGCGGATCGCCTCGACGGCGCCATTGATCACGGAGCTGTCGTAGCCGAAGAGGAAGCCGCCCATCGCGGCGGAGGCCGTGATGAAGATGACGTGGCCGAGGTGGTCAGGATGGGCCGCTCGGCCTTCGGACGGCGGCGGCGTGGGCGCCTGCGCGGTGCTGGTCACATGGACTCCTGGGTGGGGGGCAAGCCCTTCCAGTGGCGCACAACTTCACGCCGCTCACCACGTGAAGGTAAAAGCAACGTTGCAGAGACTATGCCTTCAAGTTTCGAAGTCAATAGTCGATGTCGTATGACTTTAAGAACGCCAGGGGTGGCCATGGGTTCAACACTTGAAGAGTTGTGCGTCAGCGCAGCCGCTGGCTGATCACCTTCGAGACGCCGTCGCCCTGCATGGAGACCCCGTACAGCGCGTCCGCGACCTCCATCGTCCGCTTCTGGTGCGTGATCACGATCAGCTGCGAGGACTCCTGGAGCTCCTCCATGATCCGGATCAGCCGCTGGAGGTTGGTGTCGTCGAGCGCCGCCTCGACCTCGTCCATCACGTAGAACGGGCTGGGCCTGGCCTTGAAGATCGAGACGAGCAGCGCCACGGCGGTGAGGGAACGCTCGCCGCCGGAGAGCAGCGAGAGCCGCTTGACCTTCTTGCCCGGCGGACGGGCCTCCACGTCGACGCCGGTGGTGAGCATGTCGTCCGGGTCGGTGAGGATCAGCCGGCCCTCGCCGCCCGGGAAGAGCCGCGAGAAGACACCCTCGAACTCCCGGGCCGTGTCCCGGTACGCCTCCGTGAAGACCTGCTCGACGCGCACGTCGACCTCTTTCACGACCTGAAGGAGGTCGGTCCGGGTCTTCTTCAGGTCCTCCAGCTGCTCGGAGAGGAACCGGTGCCGCTCCTCCAGGGCCGCGAACTCCTCCAGGGCCAGCGGATTGACCTTGCCGAGCTGGTGGTACGCCCGTTCGGCGGCCTTGAGCCGCTTCTCCTGCTCCGAACGGACGAACGGCCGCGGACCGGTCTCCGGGTTCTCGGGGTCCGCTTCGGCGGCCGGCTCGCCGTCCGCGGACGGCGACGGGGGTACGGGCTGGTCGGGGCCGTACTCGGCGACCAGCGCGGCCGCCTCCACCCCGAACTCCTCCAGGGCCTTCGCCTCCAGCTGTTCGATGCGCAGCCGCTTCTCCGCGCCGAGCACCTCGCCGCGGTGGACCGAGTCGGTCAGCTTGTCGAGCTCGGCCTTGAGGTCCCGGGCGCGGGCGCGCGCCACCGTGAGCCCCTGCTCACGATCGGCCCTCGCCGCCTGGGCCGCCACTCGCTCCCGCTCGGCGCGGACCAGCGAGACCTCCACATGGGCCAGGAGACCGCGGGCCCCGGCGGCCACCGCGCCCGCGACCCGCCGCTCGTGCCGGAGCCTGGCCCGGCGCTGCTCGGCACGCGCGCGTGCCTCGCGTTCGGCGCGGGCGGCCCGGTCGAGGGAGTCGGCGCGCCCGGCGAGGCCCTTGACCCGTTCCTCGTGGGTACGGACCTGGAGCCGCGCCTCCATCTCGGTCTGGCGCGCGTGGGAGCCGTCGATCGAGAGCCGGTCGCGGACGGAGGTGTCGGGCTCGTCGTCGCCGCCTCCGGAGAGGGTGGCCTCCTGGGCGACGAGGAGCCGTTCCGCCAGCTCCTCCGCGTCGGCGACGGCGTTCTCCAGGGCGTCCTGGGCGCGGGCGACGGCCGCCGCGGTCCGCTCGGCCTCCCCCGCCGCGCCCCTGGCCTGCCCGGCGAGCCGCCCCAGTTCCTTGGCGACGGCCGACCTCTCCCGCTCGGCGGCCCGGCGGGTCGCGTCCAGCTCCTCGACGAGCGCTCCCGCGGTCCGGCGGCGCTCGTCGGCCTCGCGCTGCGCGGTGGTCAAGTTCTCGCAGCGTACGGTCAGTTCGTCGAGCTCGGCGGCGGCTTCGGCCACCGAGGCCTGGACTTCGAGCAGGCTGGGGGCACCGGCGGAGCCGCCGTGCGCGAAGTGCCCGCCGAGCAGGTCCCCTTCGGTGGTCACCGCGGTCAGTCCCGGCCGTGACCGGACCAGCCGCTCGGCCTCGTCGAGGCCGTCGACGACGACCACCCCGGCCAGCAGGCGGCGGACGGCGGGCAGGAGTTCGGCGGGGCCGCGCACCAGGTCGGCGGCGCTCTGGCAGCCCTCGGCCCCGGGGGCGGGGGGCGGTTCCGGGGCGCCGGTCAGGAGGAGGGAGGCGCGGCCCGCGTCCTGTTTGCGGAGCAGGCGGAGGGCTTCGGCCGCGGCGGCCGGTCCGGTGGCGGCGACCGCGTCGGCGGCGGCGCCGAGGGCCGCGGCCACGGGGATCTCGTATCCCGGGGTGACGGTGAGGAGTTCGGCGGCCGGGCCGAGGAGTCCGGTGACGCCGGCGGAGAGCAGTGCGCCCGTGCCGTCCTTGCGGCGCAGGCCGAGGGCGAGCGTGTCGTGCCGGGCCCGGGTCGCTGCCCGGCTCCGTTCGGCGGTGCCGAGCGCGTCGCGGGCGGCGCTCAGCGCGGCCTCCGCCTCGGCCCGTTCGCGGCGGGCCGCCTCGTACCGTTCGCCGTGTTCGCCGTCGGCGGCGTCGAGGCCCTCGACCTCCGCCGTGAGCTGCTCGTACTCCTCCTGGGCGGCGACCGCCCGCTCCCCCGCCTCGTCGCGGGCGGCGGCCAGCCGGTCGATCTCGGCCTGGGCGGCGGCGGCGCGCGAACGGGCCGCGTTGACCTGGCCGTTCAGGCGGGCGAGGCCTTCGCGCCGGTCGGCGATGGCCCGGGCCGCGTCCTTGAGGCGGCGCTCCTCGGCCGTCAGCGCGCGTTCGAGCTCGGCGCGGTGGGCGACGGTGTCCTCCAGGGCGCGTTCGGCCGCCTCCAGGGCGGCTTCCAGCTCGGCCTCCTGCTCGCGGACGCGGGCGGCCTCCCGCTCCAGGTCCTCGGGGTCGCGGCCGCGCCGTTCCTCGGCGGGGGCGTCGTCGGCGCTCTTCACGCGCGCGTCGGCGAGGGAGATCGTGCCGCGGACGCGTTCGGCGAGCTGTGAGAGGGCGTACCAGCTCTGCTGGGCGCGGTCGAGCCGGGGTGCGAGGGCGCCGGCCTCCGCTTCGAGTTCCGCCTCGCGGGCGAGGGCGGCGCGCAGCTCGGTCTCGGTGGCCTCCTTGCGGGCGAGGAGCGCCGCCTCGTCGGCGACCTCGGCGGTGAGCGCGCGCTGGAGCCGGACCAGGTCGTCGGCGAGGAGCCGGAGGCGGGCGTCGCGGAGGTCGGCCTGGATGACGACGGCGCGGCGGGCGACGGCGGCCTGCCGGCCGAGGGGCTTGAGCTGGCGGCGCAGTTCGTCGGTGAGGTCCTGCACGCGCGCGAGGTTGGCCTGCATCGCGTCCAGCTTCCGCAGCGCCTTCTCTTTCCGCTTGCGGTGCTTGAGGACGCCGGAGGCCTCCTCGATGAAGGCGCGGCGGCCCATCGGATCGGCGTGCAGGACGGAGTCGAGCTGTCCCTGCCCGACGATGACGTGCATCTCGCGCCCGATGCCGGAGTCGGAGAGCAGGTCCTGGATGTCGAGCAGCCGGCAGGTGTCGCCGTTGATCTGGTATTCGCTGCTGCCGCCCCGGAACATGATCCGGGTGATGGTGACCTCGGCGTAGTCGATGGGCAGCGCGCCGTCGGAGTTGTCGATGGTCAGCGAGACCTCGGCGCGGCCGAGCGGAGGGCGCCCGGTCGTGCCGGCGAAGATGACGTCCTCCATCTTGCCGCCGCGCAGCGACTTGGCGCCCTGCTCGCCCATGACCCAGGACAGGGCGTCCACGACATTGGACTTGCCCGATCCGTTGGGGCCCACGACACAGGTGATGCCGGGTTCGAACCGCAGGGTCGTGGCCGAGGCGAACGACTTGAATCCGCGGAGGGTCAGGGCCTTGAGGTGCACCCCGGGGACTCTACCGGGGCCCGCGCGTTTCACTCGCGAAGGTGCAGGGCAGATCACCGGGTGAGGAGGGGTGGGCCAGAGGTGGGCCGTGGGGGAAACGGCGGGTGAAAGAAAGAAGGGACGCCGAAGCGCCCCTTGCATATCCAGCTGTGCCGTGTCCGGCCCGGCTATGCCGGCGTGAACTTTCCCGGTCGGCGATACCGGACGGAGTGTTTCCCACCTGCTGCCCCTAGGGGCGGTTGTCAGGTGAGCGCGGGCTCCGCCTGGGGTACGTCGAGATCGATGCTGTCGAGCAGCGACTCGCCCTGGTGATGAGCGGCGGCAGCCGCGAGCGTGTCGTTCTCGGACTGGATCCGTACCAGCTCGGATTCCAGGTCCTGAACACGCTGCTGAAGCCGTCGCATCTCGGCGAGGAGTCGCGGGTCGGAGCCGCCGACGTAACCGAGAAGCGCCTTTGCCATGATGGATGGTCCTCCACACTGAGTGACCGACCGATTGCGGTGTGGGTCGTGAGGGATTCGCACCCGCGGTGCTCGGCAGTGCGTCGTGCCGGTTCTTACTGCCAAACAGCTAAGGTGCGCGGGGATTCCAGCGTCTCACCAAAAAGTTTGACGGTCAACACGATCACGCCCCGTTTGAAGGGGCGACCGGGGAGTGGGCGGCCGCTCAGCACGCGGCGGCACCTCTCGACCCGGGTCCTCGGGGCGTGGCGATCATCCTTCACGGGCAGCCTTCCACGGCGCGCACTTCTTGGCAACCACCAGGCAGTTCTCCCGTTCACGCCCTCGTCACCGCGCGTCCCCGCGGCGCCCCTCCCGGTCACCGACGAGGGGCGGCCGTCGTGAACGTCAGCGGATCGCGAAGCCGTCATAGCCTCCGCGCGGGGTGCCCCATATCTCTGTCACGCCGTCCACGCGGCCGGGCGTGTCGCCCGTGCGGAGCCAGTCGAGAAGACGGTGGCAATTCTCACTCGGCCCCTCGGCCACCACCTGGACCCGGCCGTCGTCGAGGTTCAGGGCGAAGCCCATGAGGCCGCCGATCTCCAGCGCGTTTGCCCTGGTGAACCAGCGGAAGCCCACTCCCTGTACCCGGCCGCGCACCCAGGCGGTCATCCGTACGTCGTCACTCATGGCTGCACGCTAACCGGCGAATTGGCCGATGAGCACGTCACCCCGGCTTCTCATCGCGTACAGTCCCGACGGAATGCGCCTCACCCGTTCGGGCGCGCGCCATTCGGCAGTCGGCCCGAAGCACGCCGACAGCAAAGATCAGCAAACGCCAGCAAAGATCCGCAGCGAACGGCGGAGCTCCAGAGGAAGGCAGGGCAGCAGATGGGACGCCACCGTCGCTCCGGCGCCGCACCCGCCGCAGAAGACTACGCGGCCGGTACGGACCACCGGCACCGGGGTGAGCGCCGCAAGCGGCGCACCCCCGTGCGGACCGGACTCCTCGGCGCCTCCGCGGCGGTCGCGGTGGGAGCCGTGGCCGTCGCCTCGGGTCTACTGCCGGGCGGTGACACCTTCACCGTGGGATCGGCCGGTACGAGCGAGCGCCAGGTCCAGTCCCGGCAGGCCCCGGAGCTGATGACGCAGGGCGGGGCGACCCAGACCCCGGCCGACGGCGAGTCGGGCGGCACGGGCAGCGGCACGGCCGGCAAGGCGGGCTCCGGGTCGGGTGCGAGCCCGAGCCCGAGCAAGAGCAAGAGTGCGAGTGCGAGTGCGAGCAAGACCGCGTCGCCCTCGGCCGCCCCGTCCACCTCCGCGAAGCCGAGCCCGAAGCCGACCCCGACGAAGGTGACCCCGACGAAGCCGACGCCGACGAAGGCGCCGAGCAGCGCCAAGCCCGTGACGCCGAAGGCCGCGCCCACGACGAGGCCGGCCACGACGAAGCCGTCCGTGCCACGACCGGCCCCGACCACCGAGGCGCCGGTCGAGACCTCGGCCGCGCCCTCCACGGCCGATCGCGGCGAGGCGGCCGAAGCGGAGGTCCTGCGGCTGGTCAACGTCGAGCGCGCCAAGGTGGGCTGCACCCCGGTCCGTGCCGACGCCCAGCTCGCCGCGCTGGCCGGGGCGTTCAGCGCGGACATGGCGGAGCGCGGCTTCTTCGACCACACGGACCCGGACGGTGACACACCGTGGGCGCGCGCCGAGCAGGCGGGCGTCTCGACCCTGGGCGGCGAGAACATCGCCCGCGGCCAGGCGGACGCGGCGGCCGTGATGGACTCCTGGATGGACAGCGACGGCCACCGCGCCAACATATTGAACTGCGACTACACGACGCTGGGCGTCGGCGTCCAGTTCGGCGACGGCGGCCCCTGGTGGACCCAGGACTTCGGCCGCTGAGCTCTCCCCGGGTCGTGATCTGTCAGCAGGTCGTGGCCTGACGGTCCCCCGGGCCGTCTCGGCGACCGCATCGGCCGCCGAGACGGCCCGTCCCTCTTTCGTGGCGGCCTCGTTGGGCCGACCGGCCCCATTCCGGAGCGGGTCGCCGACCGCCTTCCGGATCGGCTGGGACGATCCCCCCATGAAGCCGGGGGCAGGTACCACCAAGAGTTCGGCCTCGACTCGACTCGTCCTGCTGACACTCGCGTCCGGTCAGTTCCTCATGGCGCTCGACAGCTCCGTCATGAACGTCGCGATCGCGACCGTGGCCGACGACGTGGGCACGACGGTGACGGGCATCCAGGGGGCCATCACGGCCTACACCCTGGTGATGGCGATGTTCATGATCCCCGGAGGCAAGGTCGGAGGGCTGATCGGCCGCAGACGCGCGTTCATGATCGGCTGCTGTGTCTACGGCTGCGGCTCCCTCGTCACGGCGATCGCGCCGAACCTGCCGGTGCTGCTGTTCGGCTGGGCGTTCCTCGAAGGAATCGGCGCTTCGCTCATCCTGCCCGCGATCGTGGCGCTCGTGGCCGGCAACTTCCCCGTGGAGCGCCGCCCGGCCGCGTATGGACTCGTCGCGGCCGCGGGGGCCGTGGCGATCGCACTCGGGCCGCTCATCGGAGGCGTCGCGACGACGTACTTCTCCTGGCGGTGGGTCTTCGCCGGTGAGGTGCTGGTGGTGCTCGCCATCCTGGTGTTCGCTCGCCGCATCGCCGACGCCCCGGCCGCCGAACGCCCCCGCATCGACCTCGTCGGCGTCGTGCTCTCCGCCCTGGGGCTCGGGATCTTCGTCTTCGGCGTGCTGCGTTCGGACGAATGGGGCTGGCTGCGGCCGAAGCCCGACGCGCCCTCGTGGCTCGGGGTCTCCGCGGTCGTCTGGCTGATGCTCGTGGGCCTGCTGCTGATCTGGCTGTTCCTCCGCTGGGAGGCACGGCTCGTGGCGCGGCACCGGGAGCCGCTTGTCGACCCGGCGATGCTGCGCGTGAAGCAGCTCACCGGCGGTCTGACGATGTTCTTCTTCCAGTACCTCGTGCAGATGGGCGTGTTCTTCGTCGTCCCGCTCTACCTGTCGGTCGCGCTGGGCCTGTCCGCGCTCAAGACCGGCGCCCGTCTCCTGCCGCTCTCGCTCACTCTGCTGGCGGCCGCGGTACTGATCCCCCGCTTGTTCCCGGACGTCTCCCCGCGGCGGGTGGTGCGGTTCGGGATCCTCGCGTTGCTCGTCGGCGCGGTGGTCATGATGGGCGCGCTCGACGCGGGCGCCGGTGCGGAGATCGTCACCGTCCCCCTCCTGCTGATCGGGCTCGGCATGGGCTCCCTGGCGTCCCAGCTCGGCTCGGTCACGGTGTCCGCGGTGCCGCAGGAACAGAGCGCGGAGGTAGGCGGCGTCCAGAACGCCGTCACCAACCTCGGTGCCTCGATCGGCACGGCACTCGCCGGGTCGATCATGATCGCCGCACTCACGTCGTCGTTCCTGGCCAACGTGGAACAGAATCCGGCGGTACCGGCCGAGGTCAAGAGCCAGGCGACCGTCGAGCTCAGCAGTGGCGCGCCCTTCCTGTCGGACGCCCAGCTCACGACCGCTCTCGAGGAAGCCGGCACGAGCCCGGAGGTGACCCAGGCCGTGCTGGACGCCAACGACGACGCCCGGCTCGACGGCCTGAAGGCCGCCCTCGCCGTCCTCGCCTTCGCCGCCGCCCTCGCGCTCTTCTTCACCCAGCGGATCCCGACGACCCAGCCCCGAGCGCCGGCGGCGTAGCGACCGGCACATCGCGGCGAGAACTAACTCTTGGAAAGCGCAAGCAGATGGTTAGCGCTGCATGCGAGTACGGTAGAAGGCATGACTGACGACCTCGCCTACGACGTGTTCGCGCGGGCCTGCCCGTCGCGCGGCACGCTGGAGCATGTGACGGGCCGCTGGGGCAGCCTGACCCTCGGCGCCCTGTACGACGGGACGTTCCGCTTCAACGAGCTGCGGCGCCGGGTCGACGGCGTGAGCGAGAAGATGCTGTCGCAGACGCTCCACGCACTGGAGCGCGACGGTCTCGTCCACCGGGACGCGCAGCCCACGAACCCGCCGCGGGTCGACTACCGGCTCACCCCGCTCGGCCGCGAGATCGCGGAGCGGCTCATCGGTCTGATCCAGCTGGTCGAGGGCCGCATGCCGCAGGTCGAGGCGGCCCGCGAGAGGTACGACGCGGAGCGCGCGGCCCCCGTCACCGCCTGACGGTCACGGCCCGACCGCCAGGATCGTCCCCGTCACGCGCTCAGGCGCGGCGGGCGCTGGCAGCGCGGGCAGAAGTAGCTGGAGCGGTTCATCCAGGGGCGCCGGCGCATCGGCGTACCGCAGCGGTGGCACGGCTCGTCCTCGCGCCCGTAGGCGTCGAGCGAGCGGTCGAAGTAGCCGGACTCGCCGTTGACGTTCACATAGAGGCTGTCGAAGCTGGTGCCGCCGACCGCGAGGGCCTCGTTCATCACGTCCCGGGCGTGCCCGAGGAGCTCCGCCGCGCGCGGCCGGGTGAGCGTGGCGGTGGGCCGGTCGTAGTGCAGCCTGGACCGCCAGAGCGCCTCGTCCGCGTAGATGTTGCCGACGCCGCTGATCAGCGACTGGTCGAGCAGGGCCCGCTTGACGGTCGTACGGCGCTGCCGCAGCGCGCGGTGGAACGCGTCCTCGTCGAACTCGGGGTCCAGTGGGTCCCGGGCGATGTGCGCGATGACGTCCGGCAGCCCGTCGGGTGTCTGGTCGTGCAGCGAGAGCCCGCCGAAGGTGCGCTGGTCGACGAAGCGCAGCTCGGTGCCGTCCGTGTCGTCGAAGCGGACCCGGATGCGGAGGTGCTTCTCGTCCGCGGCGCCCTCCGGCTGGACGAGCAACTGGCCGCTCATGCCGAGGTGTCCGAGCACGGAGGTGCCGGTGTCGGCCATCGGCACCCACAGGTACTTGCCGCGCCGCCGCGCCACCTCGAACCGCTGCCCCTTCAGCCGCGCGGCGAAATCCGCGCCGCCCGCCGGATGGCGTCGTACGGCCCTCGGGTGCAGCACCTCGACCTCGGTCACGGTCCGCCCGGCGACCCAGCGCTCCAGTCCGCGCCGTACGACCTCGACCTCGGGCAGCTCGGGCACGGGGACTCCTCCGGACGACGTCGATCGACAGCGCTTCAACCCTACCGGCGTATCAGACGGGAGAAACCCCGGGAAAGACGAGAACCCCGCCGTGGGGCGGGGTTCTCGGGAAGCGGTGGACGAAGGCCGTCAGGCCTCCGCGCCGTTCGTGGACGGAGAGGGGTCGGCGACCTCTCCCGTGCCGGCTTCGGCAGCGGCCTTGGCCGCTGCCACGCGCTCGTCCGCGGCGGCGCGAATCTCGCGCCACGCGGACTCCGCCGCCTGCTGTTCCGCTTCCTTCTTGCTGCGGCCGGTGCCGGTGCCGTACGAGACACCACCGACGCGGGCGGCAGCAGTGAAGACCTTCTCGTGGTCCGGGCCCTCTTCGGAGACGAGGTACTCCGGCACACCCAGGCCCTCGGCCGCGGTGAGCTCCTGGAGACTGGTCTTCCAGTCCAGGCCTGCACCGAGGTTCGAGGACTTCTCGATCAGCGGGTCGAAGAGCCGGTGAACCAGCTCGGACGCCGCGTCGAGGCCCTGGTCGAGATAGACCGCGCCGATCACCGCTTCAAGGGTGTCGGCGAGGATGGACGCCTTGTCCCGGCCACCCGTGCCCTCTTCGCCCCGGCCGAGCCGGATGAAGGAGCCGAGTTCGAGGCCGCGACCGACCTCCGCAAGTGCACGTGAGTTGACCACCGCGGCCCGCAGTTTGGCCAGCTGGCCTTCGGGCAGGTCGGGGTGGGTGGTGTACAGCGTGTCCGTGACCACCAGGCCGAGCACGGAGTCCCCGAGGAACTCCAGCCGCTCGTTGGTGGGCAGACCGCCGTTCTCGTACGCGAACGAACGGTGAGTCAGTGCACGCACCAGAAGGGCGGACTCGAGCCGATAGCCGAGCCGCCCTTCCAGAAGCGTGTGGGACGAGGCATGGTCCGTCTTGTCGTCCGTCTTGCGGGACTCAGACATTGCGCCTCTCACCAGCCCAATCAGACCGAGAGGACCTGGCGCTTGTTGTAGGTGCCGCAGCTCGGGCACGCGATGTGCTGCAGCTTCGGCTCCTGGCAACGCTCACACGAAACCAGGGTGGGGACCGCAGCCTTCCACTGCGACCGGCGGTGGCGCGTGTTGCTGCGCGACATCTTCCGCTTCGGAACAGCCACGGCTACTTCTCCTGCTTCTCGGCGGCGCTTCGGACGTCCCCGTCAGAGGCTTTGCCGCTCATGTTGTCCTTCTCATCGGTTCCCAGCGAACCGGCGAGTCCCTGCAATGCCGCCCAACGGGCGTCGACGGCATCATGGTGGTGGCCCGGGTTCTCGTTCAGGTTGGCTCCGCATTCGGAGCACAGACCCTCACAGTCCTCCCGGCACACCGGCTGCATCGGCAGTGCGAGCACCACCGCATCACGCAGCATGGGTTCGAGGTCGAACATGCCGTCCTCGAGGGGGGTCATGCTCTCGTCTTCCTCGGCTTCGTCGTCCGCGGCCGCCTTGGAGCGGCCCCGGTCGTCGGAGTCGGGGTACGAGAACATCTCCTGGAAGTCCACGTCGAGATCAAGCTCGACGGGCTCCAGACACCTTACGCACTCCCCCTCGGCCGATGCACGGGCGGTGCCTGTGACAAGCACCCCTTCCATGACCGACTCAAGACGGAGATCGATTTCCACGGGAGCGCCCTCGGGCACTCCGATGACCCCTTCGACGCCGAGGACCGTGGGGGCCTCGACGGAACGCGAGAGCCGCTGGAGGGAGCCAGGACGCCGCCCCAGCTCGTGTGTGTCGAACACGAGGGGGTTGCGGTGGTCGAGGCGCGCGCTCAGGGCTCTTCCTGCTTTCGAATCGTGAGGGGGCTGCCAGAAGTGGGCAGCAAGGATCGCGGAATACGCGCGACCGAAGAGCCAGGATACTGGACGCTTCGCTCAGGGCCCAATCCGGGCCCCGTGCCCCTTACTGCCCCTGTTCGTACCGGCGCAACTGCTCCAGGTCGATCATGCTCGTGTCGAAGAAACTGGTCTCGTCGAGCGCGGCGGCCGGCTGCTGCTGCGGGGCCTGGGGCTGGTACTGGTGCTGCTGCGGCTGCTGCTGCTCGTAGCCGTACTGACCCTGGTACGCGTACGGGTCGGGCTGCTGCTGGTACCCGTACGGGTCCGGCTGCTGCTGGTAGCCGTACGCCGGGTCCTGCTGCGGCTGCTGGTGCTGCTGGTACGCGTAGGGGTCGGGCTGCTGCTGGGCCGGGATCTGCGCGGGGGCCTGTGCGGGGACCGGGACCGGCTGGGGGTCGGCGAGCTCCGCGAGCCCGGCGAGGTAGTCGGCGTCGCTCGTGTGCACCGTGCCGCCGAGACCGTCCTGGGCGGCCATGTGCTCGCCGAGGTCGTCGGTGGCGATCCGGCCGTGCAGCTTCTGACGGCCGCGGCCGACGGCCTCCAGGGTCTTGCTGAGGACCGCCTCGAAGGCGCCCAGCTTGGCGTCCACGTACTCGTCGGCCCGGCTGATCAGGGTCTGCGGGTCCGCGCTGTACTCGGGGGCGTCCTCGTCCGCGTAACCGTCCTGGTCGAGGCCCGGGCCGCGGCCGAGGAGCTTCTCGCGGCCCCGGTCGACGGAGCCGATCGTCTTGTTGAGGACGACCTCGAAGTTCGCGAGCTTGGAGTCGACGTAGTCGTCGGCCTCGGCGCGGACCTCCTCGGCCTCGCGGCGGGCCTCGGCGAGGATCCGGTCGGCCTCGCCCTGAGACTCCCGGGCGACCTGGGTGTCGGAGACGATCGAGCCGCGCTCGGCGTGGGCGGCCTCGATGATCCGCTCGGCCTCCTGACGGGCCTGCTCGACCATCTGCTCCCGGCCGCCGATCAGCTCCTGGGCCTGGGCCAGGGAGCCGGGCAGGGCGTCCCGTACCTCTTCGAGCAGGGAGAGCAGCTCGGCGCGGTTGACCACGCAGGATGCCGACATGGGCATGGAACGGGCGCCCTGAACGGTCGCGACGATCTCGTCGAGCTTCTTCTGCACGTCCACCGGGTGCTCGCCACTCTCTACAGCTGGATGGAGACGGACGGGACGACTGTAAGGGCAGTCGGCTCCCGTCCGACACCAGGTGACGGAGCGTCAGTGGAGGTGGCCGCGTGTCACTTCCGCGCGAGGCGCTCGGTCAGCCGGCCGAGGACCTGCGGCGGGACCAGGTGGGAGACGTCGCCGCCCCAGGCCGCCACCTCCTTGACCAGCGAGGAGGAGAGGAAGCTGTACGTCGGGTTGGTGGGGACGAAGAGGGTCTCCACGCCCGAGAGCCCGATGTTCATCTGCGCCATCTGCAACTCGTAGTCGAAGTCGCTGACCGCACGCAGGCCCTTGACGATGGCGGGGATGTCCCGCTGCTTGCAGAAGTCGACGAGCAGTCCGTGGAAGGACTCCACCTCGACGTTGCCGAAGTCGGCGGTGACCTCGCGGATCAGCTCGATCCGCTCGTCGACCGTGAACAGTCCCTGCTTGGACTGGTTGATCATCACCGCGACGTGTACGACGTCGTACAGCTTGGAGGCGCGGGCGATGATGTCGAGATGTCCGTTGGTGATGGGGTCGAATGACCCCGGACAGACGGCGCGGCGCAACGTGAGTCCCTCGCTCTCCGGTCCGGTCATGGTGCGTCTTCGCACGTAGAGGCGGCGCGACCGTACCAAAACGTTCCCTCGCCGTAACGACGGGCCCGCAGTGGCTCGAATCCGGCCGGCCAGCCGAACTCCCCGCCTCGGGTGCTGCGCTCCACGGTGACGAGGGCATCGTCCGTGAGCCAGCCCTCCGAGCGGAGTGTGAGGAGGATCTCCCGAAGATCGTCGTCCGCGACGGCGTACGGAGGGTCGAGGAACACCAAGTCGTACGGGTCGGCCGGGGCCGGTCCCGTGACGATCTGCTCCGCTTTGCCGGTCCGGAGCTCGGCGCCGGGCAGGCCCAGTGTCCTGATGTTCTCGCGGATCGTCTTCGCGGCGCGGGGCTCGGCCTCGACGAGGAGCGCGTGGACCGCGCCCCGGGACAGCGCTTCGAGCCCGACGGCGCCGGAGCCCGCGTACAGGTCGGCGACCCGGGTCCCGTCCAGGGTGCCGAGGAACGCCTCCCAGGTGGAGAAGAGGCCTTCGCGCGCCCGGTCGGAGGTGGGGCGGGTGCCGGTGCCGGGGGGCACGGCAAGTCGGCGTCCGCCGGCGGTGCCGGCGATCACGCGGGTCATCGGTGTCCTCGTTCTCCGTAAGCCATTGCGTTCGCAACAGCTTATGGCGGTTGCCGCCGCCCCGGGGTCAGCCCTTCTCCAGGTATTCCTCCCGGTCCTTGTCGAGCAGGGCTTCGAGGGCGGTGCGCAGTCCGGGGTGGGCGGTGAGGTCCGGGTCGGCGAGGACGAGGGTGGTGGCCTCCTCGCGGGCGGCGGCGATGACCTCCTCGTCGTCGATGACGGTGAGCACCTTCAGGGAGGAGCGGACGCCGGACTGGGCCTGGCCGAGGACGTCTCCCTCGCGGCGCTGTTCGAGGTCGATGCGGGAGAGCTCGAAGCCGTCGAGGGTGGCGGCGACGGCGCCGAGGCGCTGCCGGGCGGGGCTGGCCTCGGGCATCTCGGTGACGAGGAGGCAGAGGCCGGGGGCGGAGCCGCGGCCGACGCGGCCGCGGAGCTGGTGGAGCTGGGAGACGCCGAAGCGGTCGCCGTCCATGATCACCATGGCGGTGGCGTTGGGGACGTTGACGCCGACCTCGATGACGGTGGTGGCGACGAGGACGTCGAGGTCGCCGGCGGCGAAGCGGCGCATGACGTCGTCCTTGTCGTCGGGGTGCATCCTGCCGTGCAGGACGGCGATCCGCAGGCCGGTGAGGGGGCCGGTACGGAGCTTCTCGGCGACCTCCAGGACGGCGAGCGGCGGGCGCTTCTCGGCCTCGTCCTCGGCGGACGACTTGGACTTCTTCTTCTGGTCCTCCTCGTCGCCGATCCGGGGGCAGACGACGTACGCCTGGTGGCCGTTCTCGACCTCCTCGCGCACCCGCTCCCAGGCGCGGGCGAGGAAGTGCGGCTTGTCGGCGGCGGGGACGACGTGGGTGGCGATCGGGGAGCGTCCGGCGGGGAGCTGGTCGAGGACGGAGGTCTCCAGGTCGCCGAAGACGGTCATGGCGACGGTGCGCGGGATGGGGGTGGCGGTCATCACGAGCAGGTGGGGCGGCTGCTTGCCCTTGCCGCGCAGGGCGTCGCGCTGTTCGACGCCGAAGCGGTGCTGTTCGTCGACGACGACCAGGCCGAGGTCGTGGAACTGGACCTTGTCCTCGATCAGCGCGTGCGTGCCGATGACGATCCCCGCCTCGCCGGTGACGAGGTCGAGGAGGGCCTGCCGACGGGCGGCGGTGCCCATGGAGCCGGTGAGCAGGACGACCTTGGTGGCGCGGTCGGCGCCGCCGAGCATGCCTCCCTCGGCGAGCTCGCCCATCATCTCGGTGATCGAGCGGTGGTGCTGCTGGGCGAGGACCTCGGTGGGGGCGAGCATCGCGGCCTGTCCCCCGGCGTCGACGACGGCGAGCATGGCGCGCAGGGCCACCATCGTCTTGCCCGATCCGACCTCTCCCTGGAGGAGGCGGTGCATGGGGTGTTCGGTGGCGAGGTCGTCGAAGATCTCGCGGGAGACCTTCTGCTGGCCGTCGGTGAGGGTGAAGGGCAGCTTGGCGTCGAAGGCGTCGAGGATGGCGCCGGGGACGGGGCGCCGGGCGACGGCGGGGAGTTGGGTGTCGGCGTGCCGCCGGCGGGCGAGGGCGACCTGGAGGACGAAGGCCTCGTCCCACTTGAGCCGGTCGCGGGCGTCGGCGACGTCCGCCTTGGTACGGGGACGGTGGATCTTCCGCAGGGCTTCGGGCAGCTCGGCGAGGCCGCGGCCCTCGCGCAGGGCGGGCGGCAGGGGGTCGGCGGCGTCCTCGGCGTGCGGCAGGACGGCGTCGACGGCCTTGGCGATCTTCCAGGACTCCAGTTTGGTGGTGGCCGGGTAGATCGGGATGAGGGCCCCGGCCCAGCCGGCCACCGTGTCGGCGCTCGCGGTGGTCTCGTCGCCGTCGCCGTCGCCGCGGAGGAGTTCGTACGCGGGATGGGCGAGCTGGAGGCGCCGGTTGAAGAGCGAGACCTTGCCGGAGAACATCGCGCGGGTGCCGGGCAGCAGGTCCTTGTGCGGCTTGTGCACGCCCTTGCCGAAGAAGACCAGTTGGAGGCGGCCGCTGCCGTCCGTGATGGTCACTTCGAGGCGCTGGCCGCGTCCCTTGGAGCCGTTGAAGGTGAGCACGCGGGCGTCGGCGACCTGCGCGACGACCGTGACGTGTTCGTCGAGCGGCAGGTCGGAGAGTGTGGTCAGCTCCCCCCGCTCGGCGTACCGGCGGGGGTAGTGGTGGAGCAGGTCACCGACCGTGTGCAGGTCGAGTGCCTCGGCCATGACCTTGGCGGTGGCGGGGCCGAGGGACTTCTTGAGTGGTTCGTCGAGCGCGGGCACGCGTTCCATTGCACACCACGCCACCGACAGTCGGGGTGTCCCACCCGGGTCATTCCACTCCGATGAGCAGCGGCGGGGCTCCTTCGCCCGCGTGGTACGTGGTCGTGTCGACGGCCAGGTAGCCGCTGCGGACGTGGCGTTCGAGGGCGGCGGCGAGGTCGGGCGGGGTGTCGTCGGCGACGATCAGGGTGACGAGTTCGCCGCCCGCCGACAGCATGCGGTCGAGGACCGTGCGGGCCGTGTCGGTGAGGTCCTGGCCGATGACGGCGACGTCGCCCTCGATGAGGCCGAGGACGTCGCCGGCCTGGCAGACGCCGGCCGAGGTGAAGGACTGGCGCTCCGCGACGGCGAGTTCGGCGTAGCGGGTGGCACCGGCGGCGGCGGTCATGGCGACGACGTCCTCGTCGAAGCGGCGGTCCGGTTCGTGGACGGCGAGGGCGGCGATGCCCTGGACGGCGGCCCGGGTCGGGATGAGGGCGACGCGGATGCCCTCCGCCCTGACCCGTTCGGCCGCGGCGGCGGCGGTCTGGCGGAGTTCGGTGTCGTTGGGCAGGAGGACGACCTCGCGGGCGTGGGCCCGTCGGATCGCGTCGACGAGTTCGTCCCCCGCGGGCTGTTCGCCGGGCCGCGTCTGGACGGTGGTGGCGCCCGCCTCGGCGCACAGTCCGGCCAGGCCCTCGCCGGGGACGACGGCGACCACCGCGCGCTGGGCCCGCGCCCCGCGCGCGTCCGCGTCCGTCTCCGGCGCGGCGCTCGCGAAGTGGGTGACGCGGATCCGGTGGGGCCGGCCCGCCTCGATGCCGACCTCGACGGCGGCTCCGGCGTCGTCGGTGTGCACGTGGACGTTCCACAGTCCGTCGCCGCCGACGACGACCAGGGAGTCCCCCAGTGCGTCGAGGCGGGACCGCAGCAGGTCCACGGCCGCGTCCTCGGCCTCCAGGAGGTAGATCACCTCGTACGCGGGTCCGTCCTCGGTGCCGCATTCGTCGGGCGCGGCGGGCCGGGCCGGTACGACCACGCCGTGCGGCGCCGTCTCCGGGCGGTCCGGCGTCCGGCCGGTCACGGTCTCCACGAGCGCTCCGAGGACGGTCACCAGGCCCTGTCCGCCGGCGTCCACGACCCCGGCGCGGGTGAGGACGTCCAGTTGGCCCCGGGTGGTCGCCAGGGCGGTCGTGGCGCCCTCGTAGGCGCTTCCGGCCACTTCCGCGAGTCCGCCGCCGCCGGTGCAGGCCCGTGCGGCGGCGGAGGCCACCGTGAGGATCGTGCCCTCGACGGGGTGGGCGACGGCCCGGCGGGCCGCGTCGGCGGCCTCCGCCAGGGCGCGGGCGAGGTGATCACCGTCACGTCCCTCGGCGAGGACGGCCGCCATGCCGCGCAGCAGCTGGGCGAGGATGGTCCCGGAGTTGCCGCGGGCGCCGAGCAGGGCCCCGTGCGCCATGGCCCGTACGGTCTCGGCGGCGTCGGGTTCGGCGGCGGAGAAGACGGCTTCGACGGCCTGGTGGGCGGCTTCCGCCGTCAGGTACAGGTTGGTGCCGGTGTCCCCGTCCGCGACCGGGTAGACGTTGATCGCGTCGATCTCCTCGCGCTCCCGCCCGAGGGCGTCAAGCGCCCGCGCGGACCAGGTCCGGAGCGCTTCGGCGTCGAGCTCGACGAGCTCCTCGGAAGGCTGAAGGGCTCGCGACAACAGGGGTCCTCCTTCGGCGGTGAGCTCACCGCAGGGTAGACCCGGGGTGTCCTTCCCCCAAGCTCTCGGCTTCGCTCGAGCAGGGGGGACCCCCAGTGACCTGGGCCCGGGGCGAGGTCGGCGCAGACCATGGTAGTTTCGTTCCACCGAAGCAGGCGTTGTATGCTGCTTCGGTTGCCCGGTTCACACCGGGCCATCCCCCGGCAAGCCACTTCAGACTCCTGATTCCGGTGCGCCGGATTTCACTGTAAATCTGAAGTCTTTGGAGTGACCCGTGGCTGCCAACTGCGACGTCTGCGGCAAGGGGCCGGGCTTCGGCAACAACATTTCGCACTCGCACCGCCGTACGTCCCGTCGCTGGAACCCGAACATCCAGCGCGTGCGTGCCGTGGTCGGTCGGACGCCGAAGCGGCTCAACGTCTGCACCTCGTGCATCAAGGCCGGCAAGGTCTCGCGCTAATCGCGACGTTCCGTCGTAGCGCAGCCCCTGCGGTTGCCTTGAAAGGCCGGTTCACCTAGGTGAACCGGCCTTTTGCCGTACCCGGAATCCTTTCCGGAGAGCCGGCTACTTCCTGAACCGCCAGCCGTGGTCGACCGGGCCTATGCCCGTGCCCAGGGCGAATCCGGCGGCGATGGCCCCGGTCACGTACTCCTTGGCCTGCCGTACCGCCTCCGGCACCGCCAGGCCCTTGGCGAGCCCCGAGGCCACCGCCGAGGCGAGCGTGCAGCCCGTGCCGTGCGTGTGCCGGTTGTCGTGCCGGGGCGCACGCAGCCAGTGTTCCTCGGTGCCGTCCGTGAGCAGGTCCACGGCCTCCTGGCCCGTGGGCAGGTGCCCGCCCTTGATCAGGGCCCAGTCCGCCCCGTACGACAGGATCGCCTCGGCGGCCACCCGCATGTCGCCCTCGTACACGACGTGGACGCCTGTGAGCTGCGCCACCTCGTCCAGGTTGGGCGTGGCGACGGTCGCGACCGGCAGCAGCTTCGTCCGGACGGATTCCAGGGCCGAGGCGGCGAGCAGCGAGTCCCCGTGCTTGGAGACGCCGACCGGGTCCACGACCACGGGCGCCGCCGTCCCGGCGAGGAGTTCGGCCACCGTCTCGACGAGCCCGGCGGAGGCCAGCATGCCCGTCTTCACCGCCTGGACGCCGATGTCGTCGACGACGGCCCGGTACTGGGCCCGTACGGCCTCCTCGGGCAGCTCCCACGCGCCTTGGACGCCCCGCGAGTTCTGGGCGGTGACGGCGGTGAGCACGCTCATGCCGTGGACGCCGAGCGCGAGCATCGTCTTCAGGTCGGCCTGGATGCCGGCGCCGCCGCCGGAGTCGGATCCGGCGACGGTGAGGACGAGCGGAGGCCCGAGCGGGGGCACGAGCGGAGGCCCGAGCGGGGGCTGCCCGGAGGGCGTCACTCCGTCTCCCCGAAGTGGTCCCAGCCGCCCGTGCTGTGCCAGGGGGCTCCGTCCACGGTGACCTGCGGCAGCGCCGAGGGGTTCAGGACCTCGCCGATGACCTTCCAGCGGGCGGGGAGCTTCACGTCCGGCGGGAAGGTGGCCACGATGGCGTGGTCCTCTCCCCCGGTGAGCACCCACTGCATGGGGTCGACGCCGACGGCCTGGCCGATGTCGTTCATCTGGGTGGGGATGTCGATGAGCCCGGAGCGCAGGTCGATGCGGACCTTGCTGGCCTCGGCGATGTGGCCGAGGTCGGCGATGAGGCCGTCGCTGACGTCGCACATGGCGGTGGCGCCGAGTCCCGCGGCGGCGGGGCCCGCGTGGTACGGCGGCTCGGGCCTGCGGTGGGCCTCGACGAAGGCGCGGGGCGAGCGGAAGCCGCGGGAGAGCACGGCGTATCCGGCGGCGGACCAGCCGAGCCAGCCCGTGTAGGCGACGACGTCGCCGGGCTGGGCCCCGCCCCGGGTCACCGGGTCGTGGTTGCGGAGGTCGCCGAGGGCGGTGATGGCGATGGTGATGGTGTCGCCCCGGACGACGTCGCCGCCGACGACGGCCGCGCCCGCGACCTGACATTCGTCGCGCAATCCGTCCATGAGTTCGACGGGCCAGGTGGCGGGCAGTTCGGCGGGGACGACGAGGCCGAGGAGGAGCGCGGTGGGGACCGCGCCCATGGCGGCGATGTCCGCGAGGTTCTGCGCGGCGGCCTTGCGGCCGACGTCGTACGCCGTCGACCAGTCGCGGCGGAAGTGACGTCCTTCGAGGAGGATGTCCGTGCTGGCCACCACGCGCCGGTCGGGTGCGGAGACGACCGCGGCGTCGTCGCCGGGCCCGATCCGTACCGCCGGGGTGGAGGTGAGCCGGGACGTGAGCTCTCTGATGAGCCCGAACTCGCCCAGCTCTCCGACTGTGCCCTTCACCGCGTCTCACCTCGTGTCTTCGTGCCGGCCGGCGGGCGGGGGCGTGCCTGGGCGCGCCGCGGGTCGCGGGCCGTCACCGTGCTGGGTACCGTCAAGTAGACCGTCAACTTCTGTCGTGCGTACGCCACAACGCGAGTGCCCCGGGACGCGCGGGTCTCCCCGTGGCCCGCGGCGACGCGGTACCGTGGCGTCCCTTTCTCCCACAAGATCCTCGTGGTCGCCCTGGAGGTTCCGTGGTACAGGCGTACATCCTCATCCAGACCGAGGTGGGCAAGGCGTCGACCGTCGCCGACACCATCTCCAAGATCCCGGGGGTGCTCCAGGCCGAAGACGTGACCGGACCCTACGACGTGATCGTGCGCGCGCAGGCGGACACGGTGGACGAGTTGGGCCGCATGGTGGTCGCCAAGGTCCAGCAAGTGGACGGCATCACGCGCACCCTCACCTGCCCGGTCGTTCATCTGTAGCCCCCGTCTACGCTTGGCCGGTGAAGTCTTCCCACCGGCCCTTCGGCCTGCCCGCCGCCGTCACGGCAGCCGTCCTGCTGCTGGCCGCCACCGGCTGCTCCTGGACGGACGCCGGGGCGTCCGTGGCGGTTCCCCACCCCCCGGCGGCGGAGGCGAGCCTCTGCCGGGCGCTGGAGAAGGAGCTGCCCGACACCGTGGCGGGTCTTGAGCGGAGCGATCCTGAGCCGGGCTCCGAGCTGACCGCCGGGTGGGGTGACGGTGCGATCGTACTGCGCTGCGGGGTCCCCCGGCCCGAAAAGATGAGCGATCCGAACTCCCAGGCCGTCGAGGCGAACGGCGTGAACTGGATGCTGGAGCGTCCGGAGGGCGGCGGACCCCGTTTCACGTCGGTGTACCGGGAGACGTACGTCGAGGTGACGCTGGACGAGCGGTATCAGCACGACGCCACACCGCTCGCCGATCTCGCCGCCTCCGTGGAGAAGGCGATCCCCTGCGGCCTCGATCCGGAGTGCGTCTAGGCGCACTCCGGATCTCACGGTCCGGTACGGCTAGCGCAGGCCCGTGGAGCGGGTCAGCGCGGCCTGGATCAGCCGGTCGACGAGCTCGGGGTAGCTCACGCCGCTCTCCTGCCACATCCGCGGGTACATGGAGATGGGCGTGAAGCCGGGCATCGTGTTGATCTCGTTGATCACGAACTCGCCGTCCTCCGTGAGGAAGAAGTCGGCGCGGACCAGTCCCTCGCAGGAGACCGCCTCGTACGCGGCGACGGCCAGGCGCTGGATCTCGGCGGTGGCCTCGTCGCCGATCGGGGCGGGCACGATGCCGGAGGCCGAGTCGATGTACTTGGCCTCGAAGTCGTAGAAGTCGTGGTCGGTGACGGGCGGGATCTCGGCCGGCACGCTGGCGCGCGGGCCGTCCTCGAACTCCAGGACGCCGCACTCGATCTCGCGGCCGCGCAGGAGCGACTCGACGAGGATCTTGGGGTCGTGGCGGCGGGCCTCCTCGATGGCCTCGTCGAGGCCCGAGAGGTCGTCGACCTTGGTGATGCCCATGGACGAGCCGCCGCGTGCCGGCTTCACGAAGAGCGGCCAGCCGTGCTCGGCGGCGAACTCGACGATCTTCTTGCGGGCGGCGGCCGGGTTCTGGTCCCACTCGCGCGGGCGGATGACCTCGTACGGGCCGACCGGGAGGCCGAAGGAGACGAAGACGCGCTTCATGTACTCCTTGTCCTGGCCGACGGCGGAGGCGAGGACGCCCGCGCCGACGTAGGGGACGCCGGAGAGCTCCAGGAGGCCCTGGAGGGTGCCGTCCTCGCCGTACGGGCCGTGCAGCATCGGGAAGACCACGTCGACCTCGCCGAGGGCCCGCGGGACGGAGCCGGGCTCGCTGAGGACGACCTCGCGGTTCGCGGGGTCGACGGAGAGGACGACGCCGCCTTCCGTGGACTCGGCCAGGTCGGCGACGTTCGGCAGGGCGCGGTCGGCGATGGCCATGCGCTCGGGGGCGTCGGCGGTGAGCGCCCAGCGCCCGTCCGTCGTGATGCCGATGGGCAGCACGTCGTACTTGTCCCGGTCGATGGCGCTCAGGACGGCGCCCGCCGTGACGACGGAGATGGCGTGCTCGGAGCTGCGACCGCCGAAGACGACGGCCACGCGCGGCTTGCGGGGGCTCTGGGTGTTCTCGCTCATATCGCGATGAGCGTACCTTGCGGCTCCCGAACGGCTGAGCGCCCCGCTCCCCCCGCGCGCGTCCGTCACCCGTCCGTCAGCGGCGCTCGGACTTCGCGCTGCGGGACATCAGCTCCTTGAGGGCGACGACCGGCGGCTTGCCCTCGTGGACGATCGAGACGACGGTCTCGGTGATCGGCATGTCGACGCCGTGGCGGCGGGCCAGATCGAGCACGGACTCACAGGACTTGACGCCCTCGGCGGTCTGCTTGGTGGCCGCGATGGTCTCCTGGAGGGTCATCCCGCGGCCCAGGTTGGTGCCGAAGGTGTTGTTCCGGGAGAGCGGCGAGGAGCAGGTCGCCACCAGGTCGCCGAGGCCCGCGAGGCCGGAGAAGGTGAGCGGGTCGGCGCCCATGGCGAGGCCGAGGCGGGTGGTCTCGGCGAGGCCGCGGGTGATGAGCGTGGCCTTCGAGTTGTCGCCGAGTCCCATGCCGTTGGCGATGCCGACGGCGAGTCCGATGACGTTCTTGACCGCGCCGCCGAGCTCGCAGCCGACGACGTCGGTGTGCGTGTACGGGCGGAAGTACGGGGTCATGCAGGCCGCCTGGAACCGCTGCGCGACCGACTCGTCGACGCAGGCGACGACGGCGGCGGCGGGCTGCCGGGAGGCGATCTCCAGGGCCAGGTTGGGTCCGGTGAGGACGGCCACGCGCTCGGCGGGCACGTCCGCGACCTCCATGACGACCTCGCTCATCCGCTCGGCGGTGCCGAGTTCGACGCCCTTCATGAGGGAGACGAGGACGGTGTCGGGGGCGAGCAGCGGCTTCCAGGCGGCGAGGTTGCCGCGCAGGGTCTGCGAGGGGACGACGAGGACGGTGAAGTCGGCGTCGTGGGCGGCCTCGGCCGGGTCCGCGGTGGCCGTGATCGCCCTCGGGAGTTCGATGCCCGGAAGGTAGTCGGGGTTGACCCGGGTGGTGTTGATCTCCTTCGCGAGCTCCGCGCGGCGGCCCCAGAGGCTCACCTCGCAGCCCGCGTCGGCGAGCACCATGGCGAACGCGGTGCCCCAGGATCCGTTGCCGAAGACGGCTGCCTTGGTCACTTGGTGCCTCCCTCGGCGGCCTTGCGTCGCTGTTCGAGGCGGGCCTTGCGGTGGTCGTACGGTTCGTCGGGCGCCTTCTCGCCGCGGACCTCCTCCAGGAGGGAGGTGATGGCGGCCATGATCGCCTCGGTGGCCTCGCGGAGCACCTCGGGCGTCGCCTCCAGGCCGTCGAAACGGGAGAGGTCGACGGGCGGACCGGCCTGCACGGTCAGCGTCTTGCGGGGGAACAGGCTGAGCTTCTTGTCCTTGGCGTACGGCGGCATCGCGAGGTTGGCGCCCCACTGGGCCACCGGGATGACCGGGACCTTGGTGAGGAGCGCGACGCGGGCGGCGCCGGTCTTGCCCGCCATGGGCCACATGTCGGGGTCGCGGGTCAGGGTGCCCTCGGGATAGAAGGCGACGCACTCGCCGCGCTCGATCGCGTCGACGGCGGCCCGGAAGGCGTCCAGCGCGTTGGTGGTCTCGCGGTAGACGGGGATCTGGCCGGTGTTGCGCAGCATCATGCCGACGAAGGGGCTCTTGAAGAGGCCCGCCTTGGCGAGAAGGCGCGGGACCCGGCCGGTGTTGTACTGGTAATGCGCGTACGACAGCGGGTCCAGGTACGAGTTGTGGTTGACCACGGTGATGAATCCACCGTCGGCCGGAATGTGCTCCATACCGCGCCAGTCCCTCTTGAACAGAACCACCAAGGGGGGTTTGGCGATGACCGCCGCGAGGCGGTACCAGAAGCCGATTCTGCGGCGGGGCACTCGGACACCTTTCTCCGGGACTGGCTGGCAGGGGGTCAAGTGTCGCCCCGTGCTCCTGGTCTGTCGAGGACACGGTACGCCCCGGGGCCTCCGCCGGACCGCGCGGGCGGGACAGAATGGGCCCCGATGAACAGTGACGCGGACGACGGCTGGTGCCTCGTCTTACCCCTGAAACCCCTTGCCCTGGCGAAGAGCAGACTGGCCGCGGCGACGGGAGCCCTGCTGCGCCCCCGGCTCGCCCTGGCGTTCGCCCAGGACACGGTGGGGGCGGCGCTGAACTGCGCGCGCGTACGGGATGTGGTGGTCGTCACGGACGATCCGACGGCCCGGGCCGCCCTCGCGGCCCTGGGGGCGCGGATCGTGCCCGACCTGCCGGCGGCGGGGCTCAACGCGGCGCTGGAGTACGGGGTCGGCGCGATACGGGAGCGGCGGCCGCACGCGCGGGTGGCGGCGCTCAACGCCGATCTGCCGGCACTGCGGACCGCGGAGCTGGCCCGGGTCCTGGACACCGCCCGGAAATTTCCGAGGGCATTTCTCGCGGATGCCGCCGAAATAGGTACGACATTCCTCTCGGCGGGTCCGGGGGTGGAATTGGAACCGGCATTCGGGGGCGCGTCGAGACTGCGCCATTTGTCGTCGGGTGCGGTGGAAATCCGGCTGACCGGGGTGGATTCCGTACGCCGGGACGTGGACACCGGCGAGGATCTGGCGGAGGCCCGGGCGCTGGGGCTCGGCCCGCGGACGGCCGCCCAGTGGCTGCCGGCGGCCGGATAGGCTGCGGTCCATGCAGGCGACCGCGTTCACGTACGACTCCGAGACCCGCAGCGGAAGTGTGCTGCTCGACGACGGCACCCCGGTGGATTTCGGGGCGGAGGCCTTCGACGCGGGCGGGCTGCGACTGCTCCGGCCGGGGCAGCGGGTGCGGATCGAGGCGGAGCCGGGGACGTCCGGGGCCGGCCTGCGGATCACGCTGGTGACGCTCCAGACCTTCTGACCTCTGGCCTTCTGGCCTTCCACGCGAACGCGCCGCGGGCCGGGCTCCTGGATGGGGAGCCCGGCCCGGCGGGTGGTACCGCTCGTCCTACTTCTTGGCGGCAGCCTTCTTGGCGGTCGTCTTGCGCGCCGTGGTCTTCTTCGCGGGCGCCTTCGTCGCCGTGGCCTTCTTCGCGGCCGGCGCGGTCTTCTTGGCCGTGGCCTTGACGGCCTTCTTCGCCGCGGCCGTGGTGGTCTTCTTCGCGGCGGCGGTCGTGGTCTTCTTCGCCGCCGTCGAGGCCTTCTTCGCCGCCGCGGTGGTCTTCTTCGCCGCCGCGGTGGTGGTGGTGGTGGTCTTCTTGGCCGGGGTCGCCTTCTTCGCGGCGGCCGTCGTGGCCTTCTTCGCCGGGGTCGCCTTCTTCGCGGCGGCCTTCTTGGCGGTGGTGGCCTTCTTCGCCGCGGCCTTCTTCACGGTCGCGGCGGCGGCACCACCGGTGAGGCTGCCCTTGGGGGCCTTCTTGACGGAGACCTCGCCACCCTTGGGGAGCTTCTTCGAGCCGCTGACCAGGTCCTTGAAGCCCTGACCCGCGCGGAAGCGCGGAACCGAGGTCTTCTTGACCCGGACGCGCTCGCCCGTCTGCGGGTTGCGGGCGTAGCGGGCCGGACGGTCGACCTTCTCGAACGAGCCGAAGCCCGTGACCGAGACCCGGTCGCCACCGACCACGGCACGCACGATGGCGTCGAGCACGTGGTCGACGGCTTCGGCGGCCTGCTGGCGACCGCCCATCTTGTCGGCAATCGCTTCTACGAGCTGCGCCTTGTTCACGTCTTCCCCTTCGGAGACATTGCCAGAACGAAAGTGTTCAAGCTTTTTCGCACGTTAGGCATGTATATACCGCAAATCAAACACGAAACGGGCTAATCACCCTAGTGCCGCAACGCAAAAGACCCGTCGCGGAGTTCCTGGTGTCAGTCGTCCTCTGGGAATCGGCCCTCGTCGAGGTCCTTCATCAACCGGTCCAGACGCGTTGCCGCGTCCTTGAGATCGTGCTTCGCCGCGGCCGTCACGACCAGCAGCTTCCGGGACAGCGCCATCCTTACGCCCTCCGGGACTTGCAGTGAGCGCACTCTTGTGTGCGCTTCCTTCAATCGGGCGGCGACTGACTCGTAGAGCTCGAGTTGGCTGTCGCGTTCCATGCACCGATTGTGCCATCTAGGGCGAGTTGTCGCCCGACAGGGTCCCAACAAGCGACTGCGCCCCCCACCAGGCGGTGGGGGGCGCAGTCTTGGAAAAGCGCTGCTCAGACCGTAATTGTACGGGGCTTATGGGCCGGTCGTGCCGCCTCGTAGGCCGCGATGTCGGCTTCGTTCTGAAGGGTGAGGCTGATGTCGTCGAGTCCGTTCAGCAGACGCCAGCGGGCGTTCTCGTCGAGCTCGAAGTCCGCGTCGATCCCGGCGGCCAGGACCTTGCGCTGCTCCAGGTCGACCGTGATCTCGGCGGTCGGGTCGGCCTCGGTCAGCTCCCAGAGGGCGTCCACCGTCTCCTGCGGCAGGACGACGGTGAGCAGGCCGTTCTTCAGCGAGTTGCCGCGGAAGATGTCGGCGAACCGGGCGGAGATGACCGTCTGGAAGCCGTAGTTCTGGAGCGCCCAGACGGCGTGCTCACGGGAGGAGCCGGTGCCGAAGTCGGGGCCGGCCACCAGGACCGAGGCGCCCTGCCGCTCGGGGCGGTTGAGGATGAACTCGGAGTCCTTGCGCCAGGCCTCGAAGAGGCCGTCCTCGAAGCCGTCGCGGGTGACCTTCTTGAGCCAGTGCGCCGGGATGATCTGGTCGGTGTCGACGTTGCTGCGGCGCAGCGGGACGGCCCGGCCGGTGTGCTTGGTGAAAGCTTCCATGGTTCCTCAGACCCCCGCGGTGGTGGTGGCGTCGGACAGATCGGCCGGGGAGGCCAGGTGGCCCAGGACGGCGGTGGCGGCGGCGACCTGGGGCGAGACCAGATGGGTCCGGCCGCCCTTGCCCTGCCGGCCCTCGAAGTTGCGGTTGGAGGTGGACGCGGAGCGCTCACCGGGGGCCAGTTGGTCGGGGTTCATGCCCAGACACATCGAACAGCCCGCGTGCCGCCATTCGGCGCCGGCCTCCTTGAAGACCTTGTCCAGGCCCTCCTCCACGGCCTGCAGGGCGACCCGGACGGAGCCGGGGACGACCAGCATGCGGACGCCGTCGGCGACCTGACGGCCCTGGAGCAGTCCGGCGGCGTTGCGCAGGTCCTCGATGCGGCCATTGGTGCAGGAGCCTACGAAGACGGTGTCGACCTTGATGTCGCGCAGCGGCTGCCCGGCGGTCAACCCCATGTACTCCAGGGCCTTTTCGGCGGCGTGGCGCTCCGAAGCGTCTTCGTACGAAGCCGGGTCGGGGACGTTCGCCGAAAGCGGCGCACCCTGGCCGGGGTTGGTGCCCCAGGTGACGAACGGCGCCAGCGAGGCGGCGTCGATGACGACCTCGGCGTCGAAGACGGCGTCCTCGTCGGACTTCAGCGTCTTCCAGTACGCGACGGCGGCGTCCCAGTCCTCGCCCTCGGGGGCGTGGGCACGACCCTCCAGGTAGGCGAAGGTGGTCTCGTCGGGGGCGATCATGCCCGCGCGGGCGCCGGCCTCGATCGACATGTTGCAGATGGTCATCCGGGACTCCATCGAGAGCTTCTCGATGGCGGAGCCGCGGTACTCCAGGATGTAGCCCTGGCCGCCGCCGGTGCCGATCTTCGCGATGATCGCGAGGATCAGGTCCTTGGCGGTGACGTCCTCGGGCAGTTCGCCGTCGATCGTGATGGCCATGGTCTTCGGGCGGGCCAGCGGCAGCGTCTGGGTGGCGAGCACGTGCTCGACCTGGCTGGTGCCGATGCCGAACGCCAGCGCGCCGAAGGCGCCGTGCGTGGAGGTGTGCGAGTCGCCGCAGACCACGGTCGTGCCCGGCTGGGTCAGGCCCAGCTGCGGTCCGACGACGTGGACGACGCCCTGCTCGACGTCGCCCAGCGGGTGCAGCCGGACGCCGAACTCGGCGCAGTTCTTCCGCAGGGTCTCCAGCTGGGCGCGGGAGACGGGGTCGGCGATGGGCTTGTCGATGTCGAGGGTCGGGGTGTTGTGGTCCTCGGTGGCGATGGTGAGGTCGAGGCGCCGCACCTGCCGGCCGTTCTGGCGGAGGCCGTCGAAGGCCTGCGGGCTGGTCACCTCGTGCAGCAGGTGCAGATCGATGAAGAGGAGGTCGGGCTCGCCCTCGGCGCGCCGGACGACATGGTCGTCCCAGACCTTCTCCGCGAGTGTCCTACCCATCGCTTTCCCTCCGGCCGACGTCTACGCCGGCACAACTAGAGACCCGTTTCGCGGGCCGTTGTGCGGCCGCATCTCCAGAGTGCCAAGGTCCTCGGAAAATTGAACTTGCGTTTCACAGAGTGAGACGCGAATATCGTTGCATGGACAACTCTAGCGGCGTAGGCGTTCTCGACAAGGCAGCCCTTGTCCTGAGCGCCCTGGAGTCCGGTCCGGCCACCCTCGCAGGACTGGTCGCGGCGACGGGACTCGCACGACCCACGGCACATCGACTCGCCGTGGCACTGGAACACCACCGGATGGTGGCGCGTGACATGCAGGGCCGGTTCATCCTCGGACCGCGCCTCTCGGAGCTCGCGGCCGCGGCCGGCGAGGACCGCCTGCTCGCGACCGCCGGTCCCGTGCTGACGCATCTGCGCGATGTCACCGGCGAGAGCGCGCAGCTCTACCGGCGCCAGGGTGACATGCGCATCTGCGTGGCGGCGGCCGAGCGGCTCTCGGGCCTGCGGGACACCGTCCCGGTCGGCTCGACGCTGACGATGAAGGCCGGCTCGTCGGCGCAGATCCTGATGGCCTGGGAGGAGCCCGAGCGGCTGCACCGCGGCCTCCAGGGCGCCCGCTTCACGGCGACGGCCCTGTCGGGCGTACGGCGCCGCGGCTGGGCCCAGTCGATCGGTGAGCGGGAGCCGGGCGTCGCGTCCGTCTCCGCGCCCGTACGCGGCCCTTCGAACCGCGTCGTGGCCGCCGTGTCGGTCTCGGGTCCGATCGAGCGTCTGACGCGCCACCCGGGCCGTATGCACGCCCAAGCGGTCATCGACGCCGCCGCCCGTCTCTCCGAGGCGCTCCGCCGCAACGGCTGACGCTTCCGTCCCTCCTGGCAGCCTTCTCCCGCCGCCCCGCCCGAACAACCTCGGCCCACCGCTTCAACGCCGCAGCGGTGGGCCGGAGTTGTGCACGCTTCTCCTGCGTGACAGTCGCGCGCGAACAGCGAAGAAGCCCTCCCCCGAAGGGAAGGGCTTCCTCGTTCTGTACCCCCGACCGGATTCGAACCGGCGCTACCGCCTTGAGAGGGCGGCGTGCTAGGCCGCTACACAACGGGGGCCTTTTGCGGATCAGATCCGCGGGTGCAGATGAGCTCTGCGAGCTGGCCTACCTGGACTCGAACCAAGAATGACGGTACCAGAAACCGTAGTGTTGCCAATTACACCATAGGCCATGGTGGTTACACCGTACCCCCGACCGGATTCGAACCGGCGCTACCGCCTTGAGAGGGCGGCGTGCTAGGCCGCTACACAACGGGGGCCCTAGCGATCCCACCCGGCATGAGCCGGGTGATGTCACCGCGGATTCACCGGGAGCTACCCAAGTGTTCCGCAGGATGGATCTGTACCCCCGACCGGATTCGAACCGGCGCTACCGCCTTGAGAGGGCGGCGTGCTAGGCCGCTACACAACGGGGGCTTTGTGGATGCCATCCACGAGTTGCAGATGAGCTCTGCGAGCTGGCCTACCTGGACTCGAACCAAGACTAACGGAACCAGAAACCGTCGTGCTGCCAATTACACCATAGGCCACCGGGGCAACGTCCCCACCAGGGAGGACCTTACTCGGCTTGCGCTTTCCGGGTTCTTGCCTTTCGGCTTGTTCCCCTCGGCGCAGAAAGAACATTACCCGAAGGTGGACGGTGCTCCAAAACGGGTATCCCCGCCGAGCAGGGCGGGGAGCTGGCGGAGGTCCGTGATCCGTCGCAGCTCGGGCCGGCCGCCGATGTCCGCGCGGTCCAGCCAGATGCCCAGGAGCCCCGCCTCCACCGCGCCCCGCGCGTCGGTGTCGGGCTGGTCCCCGACGTACGCGATCTCCTCCGGGGCCAGGCCGAGGGCCGTGCAGGCGGCGTGGAAGGCCTCGGCGGCCGGTTTGGCGACACCGAGCTCGGCGGCGCACAGGACGGCCTCGAAACGGTCGCGGACGCCCAGGGCGCGGAGCTTGGGTTCCTGGGCGTGGATGCTGGAGTTCGACAGGACCGCGTGCCGGTAGTCGTCCGCGAGCAGGTCGAGGACGGGCAGGGTGTCGGGGAAGAGCTCCCAGGCCGCCTGGTAGTGGACGACGTACCGGTCGAACCAGTCGTCGGCCCCGGCGGCGGTGAGCTCCGGCGCCCCGAGGAAGTCCCGGACCCGGGCCCGCCGCTGGTCCTGGAAGTCGCCGCCCTCGATCTCGAAGCGGCGCCAGTGGAGTTCCGTGAGTTCCTTCCAGCGCTCCAGGGCCTGGTCGACGGAGTCGTACCCGTCGAGCAGGCCTTCGGTCGCCAGGTGCCCGCGCATGCCGGCGCGGTCGGCACCCTCGTAGTCGAAGATCGTGTCGTCCACGTCCCACAGGACGGCGCGGATGCTCATGCCACGACCGTACCGCCGCGCCCCGTCCCGCGCGGCTGTTTCGTCCGGGCCGGGAAACGCCCTGGGGGCGGCGACCGGAGTTCCGGTCGCCGCCCCCGGGGACGGATGTACGCGGCTCAGCCGGCGAGCTTCGCCAGCGCGGCGTCGATGCGCGCCAGGGACTTCTCCTTGCCCAGGATCTCCAGGGACTCGAAGAGGGGAAGGCCGACCGTGCGACCGGTGACGGCGACGCGGACCGGGGCCTGGGCCTTGCCGAGCTTGAGGCCGTGGGCCTCGCCGGCGGTCAGGACGGCGTTCTTGAGGGACTCGGGGTCGCTCCAGTCGGCGTCCACGAGCTTCTCGCGGGCCGTGGTGAGCAGCGCGGCCGGCTCGCCCTTCATCGCCTTGTCCCACGAGGGCTGGTCGAAGACCGGCTCCTGGAGGAAGAGGAAGTCGACGTTGGCCGTGATGTCCGAGAGGACGGTGATACGGGTCTGGGCGTGCGGCGCGATGGCCTCCCAGGCGGCGCGGTCGAAGTCCTCGGGCGCCCAGTCGGCGTGCGGGGCCTGGAGCCAGGGCTCGCAGGCCTCGGCGAAGGCCTTCACGTCCAGCATGCGGATGTGGTCCGCGTTGATCGACTCGGCCTTCTTGAGGTCGAAGCGCGCCGGGTTGGCGTTGACGTCGGCGATGTCGAACTTCGACACCATCTGCTCGATGGTGAAGATGTCCTGGTCCGCGGAGAACGACCAGCCCAGGAGGGACAGGTAGTTCAGCAGGCCCTCGCGGAGGAAGCCGCGCTCCCGGTAGAGGTTGAGGGAGGCTTCCGGGTCGCGCTTGGAGAGCTTCTTGTTGCCCTCGCCCATCACGTACGGCAGGTGGCCGAAGGCGGGGATCTCCTTGGCGACGCCCAGCTCGATCAGCGCCTTGTAGAGCGCGATCTGGCGCGGGGTGGAGGAGAGCAGGTCCTCGCCGCGCAGGACGTGGGTGATCTCCATCAGGGCGTCGTCGACCGGGTTGACCAGGGTGTACAGCGGGGCGCCGTTGGCGCGCACGATGCCGTAGTCCGGGACGTTGTCCGGGGTGAAGGTGAGCTCGCCGCGGACCAGGTCGGTGAAGGTGATCGGCTCGTCGGGCATCTTGAAGCGGACGATCGCGTCGCGGCCCTCGGCGCGGTAGCGCTCGATGCGCTCGGCGCTCAGGTTGCGGCAGGTGCCGTCGTAGCCGGACGGCTTGCCGGCGAGGCGGGCCGCGTCACGACGGGCCTCCAGCTCCACGGCGGTGCAGAAGCAGTGGTACGCGTAGCCGCCGGCGAGCAGCTTCTCCGCGACGTCCTTGTAGATGTCCATCCGCTGCGACTGGCGGTACGGCGCGTGCGGGCCGCCGACCTCCGGGCCCTCGTCCCAGTCGAGCCCGAGCCACTTCAGGGAGTCGAGCAGCTGGTCGTACGACTCCTCGGAGTCGCGCGCAGCGTCGGTGTCCTCGATACGGAAGACCATGGTGCCCTCGTTGTGCCGGGCGAAGGCCCAGTTGAAGAGAGCGGTGCGGACCAGGCCCACGTGGGGGTTGCCGGTCGGCGAGGGACAGAAACGGACGCGGGGGGGTGCCCCCTGCTCGAGCGAAGTCGAGAGCTTGGGGGAGTTCGCGTTAGCCACGCTTGATCACCTTATTGGTGAGAGTGCCGATGCCTTCGATGGTGACGGCGACCTCGTCGCCGACGTTGAGGGGGCCGACCCCGGCGGGGGTGCCGGTGAGGATGACGTCGCCGGGGAGCAGCGTCATGGCCTCGGTGATGTGGACGACCAGGTCCTCGATGGAGCGGATCATGTCGCTCGTCCGACCCAGCTGGCGCTGTTCGCCGTTGACCGTGGCCTGGATGGTCAGGTCGCTCGGGTCGAGGTCCGTCTCCACCCAGGGCCCCAGGGGGCAGGAGGTGTCGAAGCCCTTGGCGCGGGCCCACTGCTTCTCGCGCTGCTGGGCGTCGCGGGCGGTGACGTCGTTGGCACAGGTGTAGCCGAAGATGACGTCCTTGACGCGCTCGCGCGGAACCTCGCGGCACATGCGGCCGATGACCACGGCCAGCTCGGCCTCGTGGTGCAGCTCGTTGGAGAAGGAGGGGTACTCGATGGCGTCGCCGGAGCCGATCACCGAGGTGGTGGGCTTGAAGAAGGCGACGGGTACGTCGGGGACCTCGTTGCCGAGTTCGGCGGCGTGCTCCGCGTAGTTGCGGCCGATGGCCACGACCTTGTTGGGGAGCACGGGCGGCAGGAGCCGTACCTTGCTGAGCGGGACCTTGGTGCCGCTGAGCTCGAAGTCGGTGTACGGGATGCCCTTGATGATGTCGAGGACGAGGCCGCCGGATTCGACGGTTCCCTCGCCCTCGACGGCGCCGAAGGCCACATTGCCGTCGATGGAGAATCTGGCGATGCGCACGAGTGCTGTCGCCCCTCACTTGGTACTGGCTGGAGTCTGACGGTCCAGGCTAACGCGGCGAGGGGGTGGCCGACCGGCGGTGTCGGCGGTGTCAGCGGGACGCGGAGGCGTACGGGGCCGGCTCGTAGGGCGCGGGGGCGGTCATGAGGATGGTGCGGCGCGGGTTGGCCGTCTGCCCGGGGAGTTCGGTGGCGTACTCCGGCAGGGCGGGCCGGCCGAGCTGTGCGGCGTCCTCGAGGTGCACGAGGGTGGAGCGGCGGGGGTTGGCCGTGGACTGGAGCGTCGCGGTGTTCGTGGGGTTCATGGTGTTGATCAGACCCTGTCCCGGGAGGGGCGCCCGTGCGGGCGCGAGCATCGTGTAAAGCGTCAGGCTAAACATGCGATTCCCTTCGAATGCATGGCTAAGACAACGATCATCGTGTGAGTTTGCTCACCAATCACTCCACATTTCCGGCATTACGGACTGCCGCGACCCGTCACGGAAACGGGCATTCCGGCACTGAATGCTCTATTCCGCTCCTGATCATCGCGACTGGGACACACAGGCACCGGGACCCATTCAAGGAGAAACGCCCGAATCCTCCCTGATCATCTTCTACATGGGGTGACGCATCGAGTACGGGTTGTCATCCCGCTCCGGGTCCGACACGGGGCCCTTGTTGGAGGTCCGGCACTGTGCTGGAATTCCACGCACCGTCGCGGGTTTCAAGCCGGCGCGCAGGGGGCGCAACGCAGCGCCGGTTCCGAGTGGCGGGGAAGGGGGAACTGCGCCGGTCACCGACGATCACCTTGGGGCGCAGCCTGCGTCCCTACGACGCCGACACCGTCCTCTCCGTTCACCCGGAAGGACGCCTGGTCCAGAGGTTGCGACGCTAGTGCAGGGACGTTTCAAGAGGGATGGCTCGGGGTCTCCCCAGGCCCGTCAGGGCCGAGCCGAAGCTCCGGCGGAGCAGGAACCGCGTGCCGGGACCGACCGCGGTCCCTCGGCCTCGCACACCCCCAACCAGGGTCACGGACCGTCCGGCGACGGCGGCGACGGCAGGCGCGCGAGCGCCAAGGCCGCGCCGGCCGAGCCCGCCGCGACTCCCGCCAAGCCCAAGGCCGAGAACGAGGTCGGCCCTCGAATAGCCCTGCGCAACTGGCGCATCTCCACGCGTCTGGTCGCCCTGCTGACCCTGCCCGTGGTCGCGGCCACCTCCCTGGGCGGTATCCGCATCAGCGAGTCGCTCAAGGACATCGAGCAGCTCGACCACATGCAGCTGCTGACCAAGCTGACCCGTGAGGCGACCGACCTCGCCCAGGCCCTCCAGGCCGAGCGTGACCTCTCCGCCGGCCCGCTGGCCAACGGCAGGCCCACCAGCGACTACCAGGTCGCGAACCCGCGCAAGCGGACCGACCGCGAGTACAAGGCCTTCCTCGACGCCACCAACGAGATCCCGAACGCCGAGGAAGACGACGCGCTGCGGAGCATCCGTCAGAACGTCAACCAGATCGCCTCGCAGGTCATCGGGCTCCACACGATCCGCGGCAACGCCTTCGAGAAGGGCGTCTCCCACTCGGTGACGGTCGAGGCGTACAGCCGTCTCATCCGTTCGCTGCTCAGCCTGTCCCAGGACATGGCGCAGGCGACCAGCAACCCCGAGATGATCAAGCGGACCCGGGCGCTCGCCGCCTTCTCGTCCGCCAAGGAGTACGCCTCCATCCAGCAGGCGATCATCGCCGGCGCGCTCCCCCCGAGCGACAGGACCCCCGGAAAGATCCAGCAGGGCGACCGCCTCTACGGCGAGGCCGCCTTCAACTCCGAGGGTGTCGAGCTCAAGTCCTTCCGGGCCATCTACGAGGACACCGGCGGCGACGCCGAGGAGCTGACCGCCGTCCTCAACAACGGCGACCCGTCGATCACCGCCGCCGAGAAGTACGCCGAGCGCGTGCTGAAGTCGGACGAGGCGATGCCCGAAGGCACCAAGCGCGGCCACCTGAACTTCACCGACGAGTACGGCACCAAGATCACCTCCATGAACCGCATCGAGCGCATCCTGCTCGGCGACATGGAGAGCATGGCGCGTGAGCTGCGGCAGGAAGCCCAGCGCGACGCCATCATCAACGGTGCCCTGATCCTCCTCGTCCTCGGTGTCTCGCTCATCGGCGCCTTCATCGTGGCCCGGTCCATGATCCGCTCGCTGCGCCGGCTCCAGGACACCGCGACCAAGGTCGCCCAGGAGCGCCTGCCCGAGCTCGTCAAGCAGCTCTCCGAGTCGGACCCGCAGGACGTCGACACCTCCGTCGAGTCCGTCGGTGTGCACTCCCGGGACGAGATCGGCCAGGTGGCCGCGGCCTTCGACGACGTGCACCGCGAGGCCGTCCGCCTCGCCGCCGAGCAGGCCCTCCTCCGGGGCAACGTCAACGCGATGTTCACCAACCTCTCGCGCCGCTCCCAGGGCCTCATCCAGCGTCAGCTCTCGCTCATCTCCGAGCTGGAGTCCCGCGAGGCCGACCCGGACCAGCTCTCCTCGCTGTTCAAGCTGGACCACCTCGCGACCCGTATGCGCCGGAACGGCGAGAACCTCCTCGTCCTCGCCGGTGAGGAGCCGGGCCGTCGCTGGACCCGCCCCGTCCCGCTGGTCGACGTCCTCCGCGCCGCCGCCTCCGAGGTGGAGCAGTACGAGCGCATCGAGCTGGCCGCGGTCCCGGCGACCGAGGTCGCCGGCCGGGTCGTCAACGACCTCGTGCACCTCCTCGCCGAGCTGCTGGAGAACGCCACCTCGTTCTCCTCCCCGCAGACCAAGGTCCGCGTGACCGGTCACGCGCTGCCCGACGGCCGGGTGCTCGTCGAGATCCACGACACCGGCATCGGCCTCTCCCCCGAGGACCTCGCCGCGATCAACGAGCGGCTCGCCTCGCCGCCCACCGTGGACGTCTCGGTCTCCCGCCGCATGGGTCTCTTCGTGGTCGGCCGTCTGTCCCTGCGACACGGCATCCGGATCCAGCTGCGCCCCTCCGACTCGGGCGGCACCACCGCGCTCGTCATGCTTCCGGTCGACGTCGCCCAGGGCGGCAGGAAGCCCATGCCCAAGCCGGGCGGCGCCGGTCAGGGCGCGATGCCCCCGGGTGCCTCGGCCCCCGGCGGCCGGCTCCCCGGCGGTCCCGGCGCGGCCGGTGGCCCCGGCGGACGTCCGGGTGGTCCGGGCGCTCCCGGCGGTGCGCCCTCGTCGGCGGCCGGTCGGATCGGTGCCGGTGCCACCCGCGGCCAGGTCGGTACGAGCGCTCCGCGCGCCGCGCTGCCCGGTCGTGAGGGCGCCCCGCTCACGGGCGGCCCCCAGCCGTCCCGTCCCCAGCAGCCGCAGCACGCGCAGCTGGACCAGACCGGGCAGCTGCCGCAGGCACCCCAGGACCCGCTGCGTCCGGCCCCCGGCGCGGGCGGTCTCATCGGCGGTGCGGCGAGCGCCATCCCGTCCCGTACGGACGTGTGGGGCAACCAGGGCGGCCGGCAGGCCGGACCGGGTGCCCAGCAGCAGGCCCCGCAGGGCGAGCAGCCCGCCGGTTACGGCGCCCAGCGCGCCGAGCTGCCGGGCGGCAACCCTCAGCAGCAGCGCCCGCAGGCCGCGAGCTGGGGCAACGACCCGGCGCAGCAGCCGGTCCGGCGCCCGCAGCAGGAGATGACCCCGCTGGACGCCCCGCGCGGTCACGAGGACCCGGAGACGACGGGCCGGTACGCGGCTCCGGCGGCCCCCCAGGGCCCCGGTTCCACGGGCCAGTTCCCGCGCCCCGACTTCGGTGCGACGCCGCAGCAGGCCCCGCAGGGTCAGCAGGCGCCCCAGGCCCCGCAGATCCAGACGTACCAGGGCGGTGTGCAGGACCCGGCGTCGACGGCGCAGTTCCCGCGCCCGGACTTCGGCGCGGCGCAGGGTCCCGGTTCCACGGGCCAGTTCGCGCGGCCGGACTTCGGCGCACCGCAGCAGGCGCCCCAGCAGCCGCAGCACGCACAGCAGCAGCAGCCCCAGGGCTACCAGGGCGGCCAGCAGCAGCAGTTCGGTCAGCAGCCTTACGTACCGCAGGCCCAGCAGGGCCAGCAGGCGCAGCAGCAGGCCCAGCAGGCTCCGGCCCCGCGGCAGCGGACCGGCGGTCCCGACTTCGGTGCCCCGCGTCCGGCGAACGAGCAGGCCGAGCAGCCGCGTCAGCCGCAGCTCCAGCAGCCCCGCCGTCCGGAGGCGCTGCCGCCGGCCGGTGCGGGCGACGGTCGTACGCCGCTGTACGACACGCTGGAGACCAACTGGTTCCACCAGGAGCAGGGCCAGCAGCAGGGTCAGGCCCCGGCCGCCCCGCAGGCGCAGGGCCCGGGCGCTCCGGTGGCGCAGCGTCCGGCCGGAGGCCCGGCCGGTGCCGGTGCCGTCGACGGCCGGCAGAACGGCGGGGCCGCCTGGCGGACCTCGCCCAACGACGAGTTGGTGCGTCAGGCCGAGCGGGTGCGCAAGCCCGCGGCCGGCGGCGTCACCACCTCCGGTCTTCCCCGGCGCGTGCCGAAGGCCAACCTCGTACCCGGGACCGCACAGGAGCAGGCGCACACGGCCGGCCCCCAGGTCTCGCGTGCACCAGACGACGTCCGCGGCAGGCTCACCAATCTGCGCCGCGGCATCCAGCAGGGCCGGCAGGCGGGCAACTCGACCACGGGTAACCACCAGCTCGGTCCGAACCACCAGCAGGAGCGCTAGTTGAACGCGATGAGCCAGGCGGCGCAGAATCTGAACTGGTTGATCACCAACTTCGTGGACAACACCCCCGGGGTGTCCCACACGGTGGTGGTCTCCGCCGACGGACTCCTGTTGGCCATGTCCGAAGGATTCCCCCGCGACCGCGCCGACCAGCTGGCGGCTGTCGCGTCCGGACTGACCTCGCTGACCGCGGGCGCGTCCCGGATCTTCGAGGGGGGCCCCGTCGCGCAGACCGTGGTGGAGATGGAGCGCGGCTTCCTCTTCCTCATGCAGGTCTCCGACGGCTCCTCGCTGGCCGTGCTCGCCCACCCCGAGTGCGACATCGGCCTCGTGGGCTACGAGATGGCGCTGCTGGTCGACCGGGCCGGCAGCGTGCTCACCCCGGATCTCCGTGCGGAGCTCCAGGGCAGCCTGCTCCACTAGCGGGTTCCTCGCACCGACAGGGCGGTACGCCCCTCCGTACCGCCCTGAACATGTTCATCGTCCGGCCGCCCCACCCGGCCCCCCACCGGCCCCATCAGACGGCGGAAGCTCGCTGTCACGCCCGGAGGATTCATGACCCCGCCCCCCGCCTCTCACGATCCGTACGGCGCCTCAGTCGACGAGTACGGATACGAGGGCGACCAGCCGCTGGTGCGTCCGTACGCGATGACCGGCGGCCGGACCCGGCCGCGCTACCAGCTCGCCATCGAGGCGCTGGTCAGCACCACGGCCGACCCGGCGCACCTCGCCACCCTGCTGCCGGAGCACCAGCGCATCTGCCACCTGTGCCGTGAGGTCAAGTCGGTGGCCGAGGTGTCGGCGCTCCTTTCGATGCCGCTCGGTGTCGCCCGGATCCTCGTCGCCGACCTGGCAGAGGCCGGCATGGTGGCGATCCACCAGCCGGGCAACGGAGAGACCGGCGGCACGCCGGACGTGACACTGCTCGAAAGGGTGCTCAGTGGACTTCGCAAGCTCTAGCGGCGGCGCCGGCTCTCCCAGCCGGTCGACCACCAGCGCGAAGATCGTCGTGGCGGGCGGCTTCGGCGTGGGCAAGACCACGTTCGTCGGCGCCGTCTCGGAGATCAACCCGCTGCGTACCGAGGCCGTCATGACCTCCGCCTCGGCGGGGATCGACGACCTGACCCACACCGGGGGCAAGACCACCACCACGGTGGCCATGGACTTCGGCCGTATCACCCTGGACCAGGACCTGATCCTGTACCTCTTCGGTACGCCGGGCCAGGACCGCTTCTGGTTCATGTGGGACGACCTGGTCCGCGGCGCCATCGGCGCCGTCGTCCTCGTCGACACCCGCCGTCTCGCCGACTGCTTCCCCGCCGTCGACTACTTCGAGAACAGCGGCCTCCCCTTCGTCATCGCCCTCAACGGCTTCGACGGAAGCCAGCCGTACCAGCCCGAGGAAGTCCGCGAGGCCCTGCAGATCGGTCCGGACACCCCGATCATCACCACGGACGCCCGCCACCGCGCGGACGCCAAGAGCGCGCTCATCACGCTCGTCGAGCACGCCCTCATGGCCCGTCTGAAGTAACGGGCCGCAGGATCGGACGGCCCGTCGGACCGTGGACGGGCCCGTGCGTTTGTCATATGCCTGCACGCGGGGTGATCTGTGTCCTTCGACACGGACGCCCTCGCGTTCATAACGTTTCGACAGAGAATTGGGGCGCCTCGGACACCCGATGCATCCGACCGGTGTCACTGCGCTCACATGAGCCCCGCCATTTGGCGGGGCTCGCTCTTTATGCCCGTTTTATGTCGGGCCTGGACCCCAGAAAGCGGTCGCTTCCCACTGTTTGGAACGGAACCCCTTCACGTGCTGCAATTCATGAACTCCCGAGTAGTACGGCCCTGAACGAAACACCGGCACAACGTAGGTGCCGACGCCGAGAGGTTGTTGGTCGAGTGAGGCGCAGCAAGGAAAGCTCCGCGGAGCAGGAGACACGGGGCAACTTCACCCCGCCGTCGCGCACAGCGGTGTTCCCCGCGGACGTGCCCGTGACACCGCCGGCGGCGGCCGCCCCGGGCAGCTCCAGCAAGCTGTCGCCGCGCAACTGGCGGGTGCCCACCCGTCTGAACGCGATCCTCCTCATACCCGTGCTCGTCGGCCTCGTCATGGGCGGCTTCCAGGTCAAGGGGGCCATCGACACCTGGCAGGAGGCGCAGGACGCCGAGAAGACGGCCCTCATCGTGAAGGCCGCCTCGGAGTACAGCACCGCGCTCCTCAACGAGCGTGACCTCACCGCCGCTCCGCTGCTCGCCGCGAAGACCCCCGAGGACCGCAAGGCCGACGCGGTCGAGCAGGCGTACGCAGCGACCGACGCCGCCCGTCTCAGGTTCGACGAGGCCGCCAAGAACCTTCCCTCGGGCCAGGGCCTGGAGCGCCGACTGCGGCTCTTCAGGGACGAGGAGCCGAAGCTCGCCGCGCTGCGCAAGGCCGCGTACAGCCGCTCTCTCGACCCGGTGAACACCCAGCTCGGGTACACCGGCGTCCAGCACTACCTCACCGAGTTCTCCAACGAGCTCGGTCTCGGCACCGGCAACGTCACCACCTACGGCCGCAGCGTCTACGCGGTCCAGCTGGCCAAGGGCGCCGAGTCACTCCAGCGCTCCATCGGCACGCAGCTCCTGGTCCGGCCCAGCCGGACGGAGGCGGTCTTCGCCCAGCAGTCCGTGGCGTTCAACTCGTACAACTACCTGGAGCAGATCGCCCTCGGCGAGTACAGCTCCGGCGCCCTGCCCGAGGACGTCGAACTCCTCAAGAAGGTCATGGCCGGCAAGGCCGCCGAGGGCGCGAAGCAGATGCAGGCCGCCGACGTCGAGCTGCCCAAGGGCAAGGACGGCTCCGTCTACTCCGGCGTCGCCTCCGCGATCGGCACCGCCAAGAGCCCCGAGGCGCTGGCGGCCCTGAAGTCGAAGGGCATCACGGCCGAGACCTGGATGGCCGTCGCGACCGCCAAGTTCGAGGGTTACTCCGAGGTCGAGAAGGCGCTCGTCGACAAGGCCGTGTCCGAGGCCGTCAAGATCTCCGACGAGGCCAAGACGGACGCCTGGGTCATCGGCGGCATCGTCGTCGTCGCCCTGCTCGCCGCCTTCATCCTGGCCGGCATGATGGCCCGCCAGATGAGCCGCTCGATGCAGCAGCTGCGCACCGCCGCCTTCGGCATCGCCGAGCAGCGCCTGCCGATGCTCGTCGACCAGCTCTCCCGTACCGAGCCCGGCCGGGTCGACACCCGCGTACAGCCGATCCCGATCGACTCGCAGGACGAGATCGGCGAGGTCGCCCGCGCCTTCGACCAGGTCCACCGCGAGGCCGTCCGGCTCGCCGCCGAGCAGGCCATGCTCCGGGGCAACGTCAACGCGATCTTCACCAACCTCTCGCGCCGCAACCAGTCGCTGATCGAGGGCCAGCTGACCCTCATCACCGACCTGGAGAACAACGAGGCGGACCCGGACCAGCTGGAGAACCTCTTCAAGCTGGACCACCTGGCGACCCGTATGCGCCGCAACGGCGAGAACCTCCTGGTCCTCGCCGGCGAGGAGCCGGGCCGCCGCTGGGACCAGCCGGTGCCGCTGGTCGACGTCATGCGCGCCGCCTCCTCCGAGGTGGAGCAGTACGAGCGCATCGAGCTGGCCGGCGTACCCGAGGCCGAGATCCACGGCCAGGCCGTGACCGACCTCGTCCACCTGCTCGCCGAGCTCCTGGAGAACGCCACCACGTTCTCCTCCCCGCAGACCAAGGTGCGCGTCACCGCGACCCGTCTTCCCGACGGCCGCGTGATGGTCGAGATCCACGACAAGGGCATCGGCCTCACCGCCGAGGACTTCGCGGACATCAACCACAAGCTGGCCAACCCGCCGACCGTGGACGCCGCCGTCTCGCAGCGCATGGGCCTCTTCGTGGTCGGCCGCCTCGCCGACCGGCACGGCATCCGGGTCCAGCTCCGCCCCTCGGGCGAGCAGGCCGGGACGACCTCGCTGGTCATGCTGCCGGACGCGATCACGCACGGCGGTGGCGGCGAGCAGCCGGTCCACGACGACTTCACCGTCTCGCAGATCATTCCCCAACAGCAGCAGCAGAGCGCCTTCGAGGCCCCGGCTCCGCAGGCGATGCTGACCGCAGCCGACCTGGGCTTCGACGACTCGCGCTACGAGGAGCAGGGCGACGGCGAGCTCGAGCTCGACCCGGTCAACCGCTCGCTGACCCGCGAGGAGCGGCGCGCGACCCTGGGCGCCCAGGTGCAGGGCGGCGACCGTCCGCTCTTCCGCGACGAGGCGGAGCCCGCGGCGCAGGAGTACGGCCAGGGCCAGCAGGAGTACGGCCAGGGCCAGGAGTACGCGCAGCCCGAGGCCTACGGCCAGGAGTACGCGGGCGAGTACGCGCAGCACCAGGAGCAGCCGCAGGAGTACGGGCAGCACCAGGAGTACGCGCAGCAGCCTCAGCAGCAGTACGGCCAGGCCCAGGGCCAGGCCCAGGAGTACGCCGGCGAGTACCCGCAGCAGGGCTACGAGGCGTACCCGCAGCAGGGCTATGCGGAACCCACGTACGAGACTCCGGCAGTCGAACACCAGCAGTACGGCAACGCGTTCGATCCCCAGCCCCACCAGGGCGAGTGGCAGGATCAGAGCGCCTACCAGGGTGGCTACGGACAGCAGTACGGAGCGGAATCGGAATCTGCTCCGGCCGCTCCCGAACAGGCCCCCGACCGCGTAGGCTTCGACCGTCCGGGTCCCACTCCGAACCCCGCCCCGGATGCCGGCCACGCGCTGACCGACGCAGGTCTGCCGCGCCGCGGCAGCGTCGCCCCGCAGACGCAGCAGGCGCCGCGACAGGCACCGCCCGCGCAGGCCCAGCAGCCCGCGCAGGCGCAGCAGCCGGCGCAGGCCGAGCAGCCGGCGGGGTCGGTAGAGCAGCAGAAGGAAGCCGAAGGCCCCGAGGCCTGGCGCTCGGCCAACGACGAGCGCTGGCAGCGGGCCGGGAAGCTGAAGGACCCGAAGGCGGGCGGGGTCACCTCGTCCGGTCTTCCCCGGCGGGTCCCGAAGGCCAACCTGGTCGAGGGCACGGCGGAGCAGACGCCGCAGGGCGGCCCCCAGGTCTCCCGCGCACCCGAGGACGTACGGGGCAGGTTGAGCAACCTGCGCCGCGGCGTCCAGCAGGGACGCAACGCGGGAACGGACACGAACGGATCGGGCCTCGGCCCGGGCAGTACCTACAACCAGGAGCGTTAGTGTGAGCATGAGCCAGGCGGCGCAGAATCTGAACTGGTTGATCACCAACTTCGTGGACAACACCCCCGGGGTGTCCCACACGGTGGTGGTCTCCGCCGACGGACTCCTGCTGGCGATGTCCGAGGGCTTCCCTCGTGACCGAGCCGACCAGCTGGCGGCCGTCGCCTCCGGACTGACCTCGCTGACCGCGGGCGCGTCCCGGATCTTCGAGGGTGGTGCGGTCAACCAGACCGTGGTGGAGATGGAGCGCGGCTTCCTCTTCATCATGTCGGTCTCGGACGGCTCCTCGCTGGCCGTGCTCGCGCACCCGGAGGCCGACATCGGCCTCGTGGGCTACGAGATGGCACTTCTCGTGGACCGCGCGGGATCCGTCCTGACTCCCGACCTCCGGGCGGAGCTTCAGGGAAGTCTTCTCAACTAACAGACAGACAGTGCGTTTCACGTCACCGCACCGTAAGGTGCGGTGGCGCGGCTCCAAGGGACATGGAACCGCGAGGCAGTCGGAGGAGGAGACGTGGGAACACCCCCGGGCGCAAGCCACTACAACGGATACGACGCGTACCAGGCGCCGCAGGGCGACACCGCGCAGAACCGGTTCAACTTTCCCTCCGCCCCGAGCAGACAGGGCGCTACGCAGCCCTATCGGCAGCCTCAGGCCCAGCACACGCCCGCGGGTTCGCCGAGCGCCCCGCGCGCTTCGTCCTCGGGCGGTTCGGGCGGGCACAACCCGCTCGTGCGTCCCTACGCGATGACCGGCGGCCGGACCCGGCCGCGCTACCAGCTCGCCATCGAGGCGCTGGTCAGCACCACGGCCGATCTGTCCAGGCTGCAGGGGCAGTTGCCCGAGCACCAGCGGATCTGCCAGCTGTGCATCGAGATCAAGTCGGTCGCCGAGATCTCGGCCCTGCTCTCCATTCCTCTCGGCGTCGCCCGGATCCTCGTCGCCGACCTGGCGGAGGCCGGACTTGTCGCCATCCACCAGCCAGGCGGCGACGAGGCCGCCGGCGGCCAGCCAGCCGTGACACTGCTCGAAAGGGTGCTCAGTGGACTTCGCAAGCTCTAGCGGCGGTGCAGCCCGCTCAACCACCAGCGCGAAGATCGTGGTGGCGGGCGGCTTCGGCGTGGGCAAGACCACGTTCGTCGGCGCCGTCTCGGAGATCAACCCGCTGCGTACCGAAGCCGTCATGACGTCTGCGTCCGCGGGCATCGACGACCTCACGCACACCGGCGACAAGACGACGACGACTGTCGCCATGGACTTCGGCCGTATCACCCTGGACCAGGACCTGATCCTGTACCTCTTCGGTACGCCGGGCCAGGACCGCTTCTGGTTCATGTGGGACGACCTGGTCCGCGGCGCCATCGGCGCCGTCGTCCTCGTCGACACCCGCCGTCTCGCCGACTGCTTCCCCGCCGTCGACTACTTCGAGAACAGCGGCCTCCCCTTCGTCATCGCCCTCAACGGCTTCGACGGACACCAGCCGTACCAGCCCGAGGAAGTCCGCGAGGCCCTGCAGATCGGCCCGGACACCCCGATCATCATCACCGACGCCCGCCACCGCGCGGACGCCAAGAGCGCGCTCATCACCCTCGTCGAGCACGCCCTCATGGCCCGCCTGCGGTAGTCCCGACGGACGTCCGTACGGATCTACTGAGGAGGCCCCGCGCACCGGTCGGTGCGCGGGGCCTCCTTCGTGCGTCCGGCGGGCATCCCGGCGGGTGTCCGGGCCGCGGTACGCCGAAGGCCCCCGCTCCGGGTGGGAGCGGGGGCCTTCGGCGCGGCGGGGGTCAGCCCTGCCAGGAGTGGGAGGGGCGGAAGCCCGACTGGCGCTCCAGGCGGCGCCAGCCGGCCGTGGAGCGGCCGTCGTGCGCCGCCGCGTCCTCATCGGGGCGGGCGGCCGCGCGGGCGAGCAGGACCGCCGTGATGGCGGCGAGCTCCTCGGGGTCGGCGTGGCCCTTCTCTACACGGAGAAGATTGGCAGGGGTGGTCACGTTGGTCGGCTCCTCTTACTGAGGCGGGTTGCCGTGCTTGCGGGACGGCAGGTCGGCGTGCTTGGTGCGGAGCATCGCGAGGGACCGGGCGAGCACCTGGCGGGTCTCGGCGGGGTCGATGACGTCGTCGACCAGGCCGCGCTCCGCCGCGTAGTACGGGTGCATCAGCTCGGCCTTGTACTCCTTGACCATGCGGGCCCGCATGGCTTCGGAGTCCTCGGCCTCGGCGATCTGCTTGCGGAAGATCACGTTGGCGGCGCCCTCGGCGCCCATGACCGCGATTTCGTTGGTGGGCCAGGCGTACGTCAGGTCGGCGCCGATGGACTGGGAGTCCATGACGATGTAGGCGCCGCCGTAGGCCTTGCGCAGGATCAGGCTGATCCGGGGCACGGTCGCGTTGCAGTACGCGTACAGCAGCTTCGCGCCGTGGCGGATGATCCCACCATGCTCCTGGTCGACGCCCGGCAGGAAGCCGGGTACGTCCAGAAGGGTGATGATCGGAATGTTGAAGGCGTCGCACATCTGCACGAAGCGGGCGGCCTTCTCGGAGGCCTCGATGTCCAGGACACCGGCCAGCGACTGGGGCTGGTTGGCGACGATGCCGACGACCTGGCCGTCGATCCGGGCCAGGGCGCAGATGATGTTGCGCGCCCAGCGCTCGTGGATCTCCAGGTAGTCGCCCTCGTCGACGAGCTCCTCGATGACCTTGTGCATGTCGTACGGGCGGTTGCCGTCGGCGGGCACCAGGTCGAGCAGGACGTCGGAGCGGCGGTCCGCCGGGTCCTCGGAGGCGACGGTCGGCGGGTTCTCGCGGTTGTTCTGCGGGAGCATCGACAGGAGGTAGCGGACCTCCGCGATGCAGGTCTCCTCGTCGTCGTACGCGAAGTGCGCGACGCCCGAGGTCTCGGCGTGCACGTCGGCGCCGCCGAGGCCGTTCTGGGTGATCTCCTCGCCGGTGACCGCCTTGACGACGTCCGGGCCCGTGATGAACATCTGCGAGGTCTCGCGGACCATGAACACGAAGTCGGTGAGGGCGGGGCTGTAGGCCGCGCCGCCGGCGCACGGGCCGAGCATCACGGAGATCTGCGGGATGACTCCCGAGGCCTTGGTGTTGCGCTGGAAGATGCCGCCGTAGCCGGCGAGCGCCGAGACGCCCTCCTGGATACGGGCGCCGGCGCCGTCGTTCAGGGAGACCAGCGGGGCACCGGCCGCGATGGCCATGTCCATGATCTTGTGGATCTTCGTCGCGTGGGCCTCGCCCAGCGCGCCGCCGAAGATCCGGAAGTCGTGCGCGTAGACGAAGACCGTGCGGCCCTCGACCGTGCCCCAGCCGGTGATGACACCGTCGGTGTACGGCTTCTTCGCCTCCAGGCCGAAGCCCGTCGCCCGGTGGCGGCGCAGCTGCTCGACCTCGCTGAAGGAACCGGCGTCGAGGAGCAGCTCGATGCGCTCACGAGCGGTCAGCTTGCCCTTCGCGTGCTGGGCCTCGGTGGCGCGGTCACTCGGGCCGCGGAGCGCCTGCTCGCGCAGGACGTGCAGCTCGGCCACTCGGCCACGGGCGTCAGCGGGCTCGCTCGGGATCTGGTCCACAACGGTCATGTACCGACCCTACGAAGTCGGACAAGAAAATCCCGCCGTCGACTCCGTACAGTCTCCCGTGTCGATTCCTGGTGGGGCTGGACAGAACCGTGGCCCGTCCAGCCCGAGTCAACAGCCAGGCACCCCCCGTGTTTGTGGGGTTCTCACATAGACGATCGAGCGCCTTAGACGATGATCTCGCAACGGTGCGTGGCTCCCGCCGTACCGGGGGTGATCCGCAGACGGAGCGAACCGCCGGTGCCGAGCACCTCCACCGAGGGGTCGTGCGCGAGCACCCGGCGGACCGGGCGGTCCCAGACCAGCTCCAGCGGCTGACCCGTGCGGGGCGGTTCGGCGACCCTCAGGTCGAGCACCGAGCGCCGCCGGCGGACGAGGACGCTCGCCGGGGCGGTGACGGTGAGCGGCCCCACCGTACCGGCCTCCCAGAAGTTCACCGCGGTCAGTCCGAGGGACGGGACGGCGACCGCCTGCCGCTCGGCGGTGTTGTCGAGAACGTGCAGCCAGCCGGGGTCGGCGGCGCGGGCGGCGATCCGGCGCCGGGAGGCGCCGGGCATCAGGACGTACGCGTACGAGGCGGCGACCGGGTCCGTGCCGTGGTCGAGCCAGAGCGTCCGGTAGCGGCGGGTGCGGCGCTCGGTCGAGCTGGTGGTGTTGATGTCGCTCCAGGCGCCGGTGCGGTCGTCGAGGAGGGTGTGGAGGTTGCCCGCGCCCGCGGACGAGGAGCCCGCGGGGAAGACCCAGCCACCGTGGCCGTCCAGGTGGGCCCAGCCCTCGCCCGTGGTGAAGGCCTGCGTGCCGCTCTCCCCGAGGAGGCGGTTGTCGACGACCGTCTCGACGGGCACGCCGTCGGTCGCGGTGATGCCCGCGCCGAGGCAGATGACGGCGTCCGCCGCGCAGAACCAGGACTTCCGGGCCTCCAGGGTGGAGCCGAGGCCCTTGAGGTGCTGGCCGACGGCCGCGTACTCGCCGTCGCTGGCGCCGCCGACCCACCGGACGGCCGGCTTGGGCGCGCCCCACTCGCCGCCGGCCCGGTCGGCGAGGCGCCGGGTGGAGACGGTGGTGCCGGGGAGGCGGTACGGGTCGACGGTGGGCCAGAACCAGTCGGTGTACTGGTCGCCGAGGTCCGGGGTCCACCAGGAGAGCATCCCGGCGCCGGTGTGCCAGCCGCGCGGGTTCTCGCCGTTGCCGCACTCGTAGTACGAGATCCGCTGCGAGGCCATGGCGATGTTGGCGGCCCAGCCGGGGCGGCGGTGCACGGCCCGGTCCATGGCGGTGAAGAGCCGGTGTCCGGTGGGCTCGGGCGCGGCGGCGACGGGGGCGGCGGCCACGGCGTGCAGCCGGGCGAGGTCGGCGACGCCGAACTGGCGGGCGGCGAGGATCGGGGAGACGGTGTCGCGCCGGATCCACCCCTTCACGCGCGCGTGCCAGTGGTCGCGCTCGGCGGGCGAGGCCCCGCCGAGCGCGACCAGGGCTATCGCGGCGATCACGCCCTGGCCGTGGAAGTGGTCGGAGCGCATGATCTGCCGGTCGTCGTTCTTGAGGTACCCGCGGCTGATGGCGCGGCCGTTGACGCTGTCCATCATCAGGCCGTCGTAGATCAGGGGCGCGTAGGCCTTCTCGACGCTGTCGAGGACGATCTGCCGGTTCGGGTCGGTGACCGCCCAGGTGGAGCCGGCGAGGAGCGAGAAGAGCCGGCCGAGGCCGTCGAGCATGACCTGCCCGTAGGTGCCGGAGTAGGCGACCCAGGTGTGCTGGACGAAGGAGCCGTCGGCGTAGAGGCCGTCGCCCTGGGTCACGTACGGGAAGACGGGCGAGAGGGCGTCGCGGGCGAGGGCGATCTTGGCGGGGTTCGCGCCGAGGACCCCGCGCAGGGCGACCGAGCGGCACAGGTCGACGCGGTTGGCGCCGGTGGAGGTGCCGCTGTAGTTCGCGAGCACCGAGTCCGGGACGAAGTGGTCGACGGCGGCGCAGGCGGCGGCGATCCGTTCGGCGCCGAGGTGGGGGTGGAGCGCGGCGACGATGTCCATGAGGAGGCGGGGGCTGCCGATCTGCCACTCCCACCAGTTGCCGTAGCGGGGTGCGCCCGCGCGGTAGACCGTGGCGGAGAGGTGGTCGAGGCCGGTCAGGACGTCGGCGAGCAGAGCGGGGTCGCCGGTGAGGCCGGTGCCGGGCTGCGCGTACGCCTGGGTCATGGTCCACAGGCGGCTGTAGCTCTGGGTGATGCCGGCCGGCGGGTCGAAGGTGACGCCGGGCCAGAGGGACGTGGGCGCGGGGGCCATGGAGGCGCGGAAGGCGCGGGCGAGGGTGCCCGTCTCGGCGAGCTTGGAGGCGTAGGGCTCGGCCCCGGCGTCGAAGCCGGAGCCGAGCGCGAGGTCGAGCCAGCGGAGCCGCAGCGCCTCGAACTCGCTCTCCGCCGCGGAGGCGGGGAGCGGGAGTCCGAGGGCCGCGGCCGTGGCGGAGGCGGTGATCAGGAACGTACGACGGGACCAGGCGGGGACGGGCACGGGAGCCTCCCGGGGGAAGTGGTGGAGACCGTTCGGCGCCTGGTGTAACACCGGTTTTCCGACGCAATCAATGAGCACGGCACGGGCGGGAGCCTGTTCGGCGAAAGCGCTTACCGCCCGGTGCCGGCCGCTCGGCTCCCGTCAGCTCCCGTCAGCTCCCGCAGTGGAAGCGGGCGTTCCCCCAGTCCGCGTGGTCGTTGCCGTTGCTGTCGCCGCCGTCTCCGACCACCAGGTCGACATAGGAGGCGCCGGTGATGTCGGCGGTCAGCGACCAGGCGGCGTCCGTGGCCTTGAGGACCGGGGACTTCGCCTTCTCCGTGCCGTCCGCGAGCACGCTGAACTGGACGGTGCCCCGGCTGGTCTGGACGTCGTCGACGCCGACCTCGGCGGTGAGGGAGGTGCACCGGCCGCCCAGGTAGTAGCGGACCTTGGCGGGGGCGTGGCTGCCGAGTCCCTTGGCGTACGTCACTCCCCCGATCCGCAGCGGTGAGCCGTCCCCGGTGCCGGTCTCGCCGTTGGAGAGGTCGCGCTCGACGGGTCCCCATCCGTTGGCGGACGAGGTCCAGTCGAGGTCGCTCGCCCAGCTGTCGGCGGTGGGCGGCGGGGGCAGGGTGCGGACGGACGTGGCGGCGGTGAGCTTCCGCGCGCCGCCCCCGAGGGTGTACGTGACCTCGGCGCCCAGCGTGTACGGCCGGTAGGCGGCGTCCACGGGCGGGGTGACCCGCCAGGAGACGGTGGTGCTGCCGCCCGCCGCGACGGGGTCGAGGGTGACGGGCGCGGCCGGTTCGGCGGTCCAGCCCTCGGGGAGGGTGAGCGCGGCCCGGGCGCCGGTGATCGCGGCGGCCTCGTCGTTGGTGAGCGTCGCCGTGACCTCGTTGGCGCGGCCGGGCTCCAGGGTCTCCGGGGCGGCGACGGCGAGGGTGCCGCAGGCGGCCCGCTCGGCGGCCGGGCCGAGGTCGGTGACGGTGAAGGAGTCGAGGACGAAGTCGGCGCCGTCGGGGGCGTCGCCGCGCTTGCGGAGTCCGGTCCAGGTGTCGCCGCAGCCGGCCGTCACGGTCTCGGAGAAGTGCCCGGTCGTGCTCTGGTGCCCGATCGGGGTGCGGCGGGTCTCGACGGCCGGTCCGGTGCCGGTCGTGCGGTCGTAGCCGGTGACCCACTCGTACGCGCCCGCGTGGCTGGACTGGTAGTCGTACTCCACGCGGTAGGTGTGGCCGTCCTTCATCGGGACGGTCCAGGGCGCGGTGCGGTAGACGAGGCCGCTGTTCTCGTCGTGCGACTTGAGGGACTCGGCGCCGCCGATGACGTCGTCGATCGGCTTTCCGTTCCAGCCCGCCTGGGTGTACGGGGCGTGCAGCTGGGCGATGTGGGTGCGCGGGTCGGTCGTCCCGCCGGAGTCGCCCTTGAGGAAGGGGCCCCAGCCCTGGTCGACGGCCTCGAAGTCCTCGTACGCGGCCGTTCCGGCCTTCGTCGCCGGTGCGTTGGCCACGATCCGGACGTCGTCGATCCGGACGGTCGCCGGGCTGCCGCTCGCGGCCTCGATCCGCAGCGGGGTGGAGCCGCTCGCCGGCGCGGTGAAGGTGACCTTGGCGCGCTGGAAGCGGGTGCCGTTCCAGTCGGAGGCGGCGACCCGGTCGTCGAGGGCGGAGCGCTCGACGGTGACGGAACGCCCGCCGATGGAGAGGGTGGTGGGGCGCGTCTTTCCGGGTTCGACCTCGATGAGGGCGGAGGCGGTGTACCGCTTGCCGGGGGTGAGGCCGGTGATCTGCTGGCGTACGGACGCCGTGGCCGAGCCGCTGAGCTTCGCGCTGTTGCGGCCCTGCGCGTCGGTGTCACGGGCGACGGTGCCCGACGTGGCCCAGCCGCCGAGCTCGGCGTCGTTGAAGCCGGGGTCCTTCACCGGGGTTCCCTGGCCCCACTGCGGGGCGGGCTGCGCGGGGGCGCGGTTCGGGTGGAGGACGTAGGGCTGTCCGGCGACGGCGTCGAGGGTGATCTTCCCGTCGACGGGCCGCACGGTCGCGGCCTTCACGCGGCCGTTGTCGGTGAGCTTGTAGACGGAGTACGAACCGCTGCCCGGGACGCTCCACGTGGTGGAGCCGCCCGCCTTGTTGTAGTGGTACAGCTTCTTGCCGCCGTCCCAGGGCAGCAGGTAGTTCTCGCCGTCGAGGACCTTGCGGCCGTTCTCGTAGAAGGTGCGGCTGCCGTCCTCGACGGTGCCGCGGACACCGCCGGTGAAGGTGATGTCGTTGCCGTTCCAGCGGGTGATCCGCTGCTGCTGGAGGTATTTGGCGGGGAGGTTCCGCTGCCAGATGTTGGCCGTGAAGTCGTTCCAGTCGGTCTCGCCGGTCCAGCCCTCGAAGTCGACGAGCGCGGTCTGGCCGAGGACCGGGTGGTTGTTCCAGACGTCCTTCTCGCCGTTGCGGATGAAGCGGATGATCCGGGAGTTGAGGCCCTTGTTGGTGGCGCCGCCGTAGTCGAGGTCGTTGGCCCAGTGGGACCAGAGCGAGGCGCGCTCGAACTTCTCGGACCACTCGGTGGCGACGTTCCAGCCCTGCTTCTGGACGGCCTGGACGGTCTTGTCGGCGATCCAGCCGTGTGTGTAGTAGACGTCGATGTAGAGGGCCGAGAGGTTGGGGTCGGTCTCGTCGCGCAGCTGCTGGAAGCGGCGGGCGAGGTCGCCGCTGTTGATGTCCCGGCGCTGGTCGATGTAGTAGCTCTGGTTGAGCCAGTTCCAGCCGGGCTTGGTCTTGTCGACCAGGGTCTCGCTGAAGTTCTTCGCCTCGGGGTACGACTCGGTGGCGTTGACGTGGACGCCGAAGCCCGCGCCCCACTTCCTGCCTTCCCTGAGGAGGGTGTTGAGGTCGGCGAGGCCGCCGGCGCGCTTGTTGTAGTTGCCGCCGTAGTCGGGGTGGGCGGAGTCGTGGCCCTCGGAGCCGTACCCCTTGAGCAGCGCGAACTGGCCGAGTCCGTCGGTGGCGAGCGAGATCCGCTTGACGTCGTCGAGGGTGCGCAGGAAGGGGTGCGTGGCCTGCGAGGCGAAGTTGAACGGGATGTGGGCGACCACCCGGTCGGGGGTCTGCTCGCTGCCGGGCGCCTTGATCCCGATCGCACGGAAGGCGAGGGCGCCGTCCTGCCAGTCGGTGGCGCCGTCGGCGTTGGCGTCGGGGGTGACGACGACCTTGGCCCAGGGCAGGCCGTCGCCGCTCTCGGGCTGCGGGGCGCCGGCCCCCCGGTAGGTCCACTGGCCGGACCAGACGCCGACGCGGGTCTCGGTCGCGGTCGTCCTGGCCTGGTGCCAGAAGCGGGCGCCGTCGCGGGCCGAGGCGCCGGCGGGCTTGTCGTAGCTGGAGTTGGACTCGACGGCGGCGGCCAGCCGGCCGGTGTTGACGATCGCGTAGCTCGCGCCGACCGCCGAGCTCTCCGCCGGGGTGCTCGCGGTGACCTGGGCGAAGACGTCGGCGGTGCGGGTGGAGTCCGGGTCGAGGCGGGTGAAGGCGGTGGCGGCGCCGCCGTCCGACGAGCCCACGGAGACGAGGTCGTGGCCGGGGATGTCGAGGGTGCCGACGCGGAAGGTGTCGGTGTCGCGGACGGCGGTCACGCGGAAGGTGGTGGTCCGGTCTTCGACGCTCAGGCTCGCGTCGATCTCGACGCCGGGCAGCGCGGGGAAGGCGAGGGTGTACGCGGCGGAGGCGGCCGTCAGGACGGGGGCGCCCTTGGCCTGGACGGCGTAGGGGGCGCCGTTGAGGACGACCTGCGTCACCGGCGCCGTGCTGCCGAGGAGGCGGGCACCGCCGGCCCGGTCGGTGTACGAGAGGACGCGGGGGAAGTCCTCGGCGACGGCGACGGAGAGCCGGTCGGAGGCGATGACGGCCGAGGCGGTGTCCTCGGCCCTGGTGTCCGCGACGGTGGTCCGGCTCTCGGCGAGGGCGGGTCCCGCCAGGGCGAACACGGCCGACGAGGCGGCGGCGAGCGCGCAGGCCGCACGGATTCTTCGCGACTTGGGGAGGGGCATGCGCACTAGTTGGCCCCCGCCCCGGCGGCACCGTCAACGAGATCGCGCCGCGCGGGCCCCTCCAGTCCAAGAACCCCCTCCGGTTAGTCCAAGTGACCACCGGAGAGGGTTCTTTACGGGCGGGGCGTGCGGTCAGCAGCCGCCGCAGTTGTAGAAGGTCACGTCCCAGTGGTTGCCCTCGTCGGCGTAGACGTTGCCCGCGCCGGACTTCCACTGCGGGGCGCCGTCACCGCGTACACCGATGTACGTGAAGGTGTTCTTGATGTAGTTCCCGACGCACGTGTACTTGCTGAAGTCGAGCTTGTAGCCGTTCCAGTGGGAGTACGTGCCGCTCGCGTGGCCGGTCTCGGTGCCGCCGGTGATGTTGAGGGCGCATCCGCTGGCGCTCTTGAGGGTCTGGGCGCCCTGGGCGGTGGCGAGGTTGAGCTGCTCGAAGGACGTACAGGTCGAGACGTTCCGGTTGGAGCAGTTACCGGACGACGACCAGGTGATCCCGGAGGACCGGAACATCGAGGTCGCGGTGGCGTGGCTGATCTTGGTGACCGCGTGTGCCTCGCCTGCGGCGGTGAGGACGCCGACGCCGGGGGCGAAGAGTGCCCCGAGGACGAGGGCGAGGGCGGTGAGGACGGAGCGGAGCTTCATCGGGAGTGCCTCCTGCTGGTGACCGTGACGGTTGGGGACGGCGGTGCAGGTGGTGCCGGTGGCGCGGGTGGAGCCGGCGGTGCAGGTGGTGCCGGTGGCGCGGGTGGAGCCGGTGGATCCGGTGGCGCAGGGAGATGGTGCCGCAGTTCTACGCGCGTCCGAAAGAGGGCGTCGGACGTCTTTCGGCGCCGTGCGGGTGAACATCTGCCATAGATGTTGAAAGTTGAACGGAATGGGGTTACAGTCGTTCTCGTTGAAGGTTCAACCAATCCGATCAAGGAGCTGTCCGCCATGGGTCTCTTCGGCCGCAAGAACACCGAGTCCGCCACTGCCACCGCCACCCTCGCGGTCGACCCGGCGCTCGCCGCCCTGACCGGCGACTACACCATCGACCCGGCCCACAGCAGCATCGGATTCACCGTCCGTCACGCGATGGTCACGAACGTCCGCGGCACCTTCGCCGAGCACGAGGGCGCGCTGACGCTGGACGGCGCGAACCCCGACGCCTCCTCCGCCTCGATCGACGTCAAGATCGCCTCCATCGACACGGGCATCAACGACCGCGACGGCCACCTGCGCAGCGGCGACTTCTTCGACGCCGAGCAGTTCCCGCTGATGAGCTTCCGCTCCACGCGCGCCGAGCAGCTGGGCGGCGAGAAGTACCGGGTCACCGGCGACCTGACGATCAAGGACGTCACGAAGCCGCTCGCCATCGACCTGGAGTTCAACGGCACGGCCACGGACGTCTACGGCAATGAGCGGGTCGGCTTCGAGGGCTCGGCCGAGATCCTCCGCTCCGAGTGGGGCCTGACCTGGAACGCGGCCCTGGAGACCGGCGGCGTCATGGTCAGCGACAAGGTCAAGCTGAACTTCGACATCTCCGCGATCAAGACCGCCGCCTGATCGACCGGAAGTCCTCCCGGACACACGAGCGCGCCCGCCCTCCGCAGCAGCGGAAGGCGGGCGCTCGGCGTTCGTGCGGGGCCCGGTCAGACCGCCTTCGCCGCCTCGACGACAGCCGCGACCAGCCGGACGTTCTCGGCCGCGCCCGGGCCTCCGGCGAAGGCGAAGCGGCGGCGCGCGTAGCCGTAGGCGAGGCCGGTCGCCGGGTCGGCGAAGGCCTGGGAACCGGGGGCGCCGCTGTGGCCGACGGCGGCCGCGCTCAGGGACGGGTAGCGGAGGGCGAGCGGGACCAGGCCGAGCGCGAAGGCGTTCTCCATCCCGGTGACGAGGTCGGTGCCCTTCGAGTGGACCCGGGCGAACTCGGCGAGGGTCTCGGGCGCGAGGAGCGGGGGCCGGCCGTCGAGCTCGCCCGCGATCGCCGCGTACATCCGGGAGACGCCACGCGCGGAGCCGACGCCGCCGCCGGCGAGCGGAGCCCGCTCCCGTACTTCCCGGGAGTTGGCGTAGTCGACCATGTCGAAGGGCGTGTCGGCGTGGAAGTTGAACGCGATGGCCATGAGGCTGTCCGGCGCGATCGGGTTCTCCGCGAGGAACGCCTGCTCGGCGGGGGTGGGCAGCATCGGCAGGGCCGTGCGGAAGCGGGGTTCGAGCTCCTCGGGCAGTCCGAGGTGGTACTCGATGCCGTACGGGGCGCGGATCCGCTCCTCGTACAGCTCCTGGACCGTCCGGCCGGTGGCCCGCAGGACCACCTCGCCGACCAGGGCCCCGATGGCCAGGGCGTGGTAGCCGTGCCCGGCGTCCGGCTCCCAGTAGGGGCGCTGGCCCGCGAGGCGGGCGGCGATCAGCCGGTCGTCGGCGAGCTCCTCGGGCGAGAGGCCGCCCTCGACGCCGATCACGCCGGAGCGGTGGGCGAGCAGCTGGCGGAGGGTGATCCGCCCCTTGCCCTCGGCCGCGAACTCGGGCCACCAGGAGGAGACCTCCCGGTCCAGGTCGAGGGCGCCCTCCTGGACGAGGAGGGCGGTGACCAGCGCCATGGCGCCCTTGGAGCAGGAGTAGAGCCCGAGCAGGGAGTCCCCGTCGACGCCGTCACCGCCCCACAGGTCGACGACGAGACGGCCGCGGTGGTGGACGGCGAGCTGCGCGCCGCCGTCCCGCGCCTCGTTCGCGGCGACCTCCGCGAACACCTCTCGTACGGACTCGAACCCGGGCTCCACCGTGCCGTGGACGTGGACGTCGCTCATCGCGCGCTCTCCCCCATGTATGCCGCTGCCGTGATCCATCTAATCAAACACTAGTGCGGTAGAGGGTGCGACTGGCCTCCCGCGCACCCGAGTTCGCCGCCGCTCCGTCCCGGGAGGTCGCGAAGAGCAGGCCCGCCGTGAGGAGGACCACGGCGCCGGTCGCCGCGTGGATGCCGAGCGCGGCGGCGTATCCGCCTCCGTGGGTGAGGACGGCGAGGCAGTCCCCGAAGGGGACGATCGCGAGGAGCAGCATCACCCAGGCCAGCGGACGGCGCTTGCCGAGGGCGAGCAGGGTGAGCACGATCGCGCCATTGGCGAGGTCGCGGCCCGCCTTGACCGTGAAGTATCCGGCGGCGTCGCCCTGGGGCCAGGCGGGGATGCCGAAGCCGGTGGCCGCCCACTCCGGGGCGAACAGGAAGTTGATCCCGAACCAGAGGCAGGCGAGGCCGAGCAGGACGGACAGGACGGTGGCGAGGCGGTGCGTCTTCATGGTTTCCCCTGAGTGTGGATCCAGCGTCGCTAGGACTGATAGCAACGCTAGACCTAGCGCCGCCCTCATGTCTAGCGGTGCTAGAAAATAGGCGTGTCGTGCACCCTGCCGGTCAACGGCATTGTCAGTGGGGGTCGCTAGCGTCGGCCGTATGGAATTCCGTATCGACAGCAGTGTGTTGACCGACGCCGTGGCCTGGGCGGCGCGCGTCCTGCCGGCCCGCTCCCCGATGCCCGTCCTCGGCGGTCTGCTCCTGGAGGCGGCCGATGGCCGGCTGCGGGTCTCCGGGCTCGACCACGAGGCCTCCGCCCGCGTCGAGGTCGAAGCCGACCCGGTCACCGAGGGCCGGGCCCTGGTGCTCGGCCGCCGACTCCTGGACATCTGCAAGGTGCTGCCGCACGGTCCCGCGGAGCTCGCGGTGGAGGGCGCCCGCCTCACGGTGACCTCGGGCGGCGCCCGCTTCGGCCTCTCCCTGCTGCCGGTCGACGACTACCCGGCCCCGCCCGCGCTGCCCGAGGTCCGGGGCCTGGTGGACGGGGACGCCTTCGCCGCGGCGGTCGGCCAGGTGGCCGTGGCGGCGGGCCGGGACGACTCCCTGCCGGTCCTCACCGGGATACGGCTCGCGCTGGACGGCTCGACGATGACGGTGGCGGCGACCGACCGCTACCGGTACGCGGTCCGCACCCTGGAGTGGCACCCGGACGCAGGGGCTCCCGCCGGGGCGCCCGGGGCAACCGGCGCGTCCGAGCCGCCCGAGCCCGCCGACGTGGTCGTCCCGGCCCGCCGACTGACCGAGATCGCCCGCTCGCTCGCGGGCGGCGGCCCCGCCCGCCTCGCGCTCGACGCCGGCTCGATCGGCTTCGAGAGCGCGGGCATGCGCACCACGACCCGGCTGCTCGACGGCCGGCTCCCCCGCCACGACAAGCTCTTCGCCCTCGGCGACCACGCCCTGGCGGTCACGGAGCGGTCCACGCTGACCGCGGCCGTCAAGCGGGTCGCGGTGGTCGCCGAGGGCGACAGCCCGGTCCAACTGACCTTCTCCGCCTCGGGAGTCCACCTCCAGGCGGGGTACGAGGACGACGTGGCCTCCCAGCACCTCCCGGGCACCCTCGCCGGGGCGGACTCCATGACGGTCGCCTTCAACCCCGGCTACCTCCTGGACGCGCTGACCTCCCTGGACGCCCCGGAGGTCCGCTTCCACCTCCTCGGCCCCGGCCAGCGGGCCCTGCTCACCGATGCCGAGGAGCCGACCCACCGACATCTGCTGATGTCGGTGAAGCCCCTGGTCTGACCTGAATTCCGGCCGCCCTTCGGCCATTTCAGATGCTCATAAAATCGCACGACTCCCACCGGTGCCCGCCTGCCGCACCCCCGCCGCGCCACGTGATACCTCTGCCCCATGGACGATCCCTTTTGCCCCAGTTGTCACTCCTCTGACGTGCGCCGGGTCCGCGCCATCGCGCTGGCCCGCGCCCTGAGCGCCGCCCCGTCGGCCTGGTGGGGCACGGTGCTCAGGCCGTAGCTCAGGCGGGCCAGGGCCTGTTCGGCGCGGGCCGACCGGATGTGCGGGTAGTGGTCGAGGAAGAGGCTCCAGTGGCCGAAGGCCTCCTCCGTCTCCCCGTCGCCGAACAGGACCTCGGCGAGCCGAGCCTGGGTGAGCGCGTGCGCGCGGTGCTGCCCCGGCGGACGCAGGGCGACGGCCTGGCGCAGCGCCCCCACCGCCTCCTTCCGCTGCCCCAGGGCATGGAAGACCTCCGCCCGCTGGTAGTCGAGGCCCGACCGCGGATAGGCGGTGAAGGGGCCGGGCCGGCCGGTGGCCCGGTCGTGCAGCCGCTCCGCGGCGGCCATGTCGGCCCGCGCCGCCCGCTCCTCCCGCTTCAGGGCGTACGTGAGCGAGCGCTGGACCAGCGCGAAGGAGACGGTGACGTCGTCCCCGGTGGCCCGCGCCGCGCGCACGGCCTCGTCCGCGTAGGCCGCCGCGCTCCCCCGGTGCCCGAGCCGGGCGGCCTGGGCGCTCAGCGAGCGCAGCACGATCGCGCGCATCCGCAGGTCCTCCGCCTCGGCGGCGAGCCCCAGGGCCAGCCGGTAGTACCGCTGGGCGAGCCCCGACCGCCCCGCGTCGTCCGTCGACGCGGCCAGGACATGGGTCAACTGCGCCGCGCTGGTGAACAGTTCGGCGCGCAGCCCGGGCGGGGCGGTGGACCGGAGCGCCCTGGCCACGTCGTCGCCGAGGTAGGCGGCGAGCGCGGTCCGGGCGTGCCCGCCGCCGTGCGACGCGGCGAGGTCGCTGAAGACCTGGGTCAGCCGCCGCATCAGCTCGACGTCCCCCGCGCCCGCCCGGTGGGTCATGCGGGGCGCCGGCCGCCCCGTACCGCCGCGGCGTCCGGGCGGCGGGACGTAGGCCGCGTCGTACACGATCTCGGCGAGCAGGCCGCGGCGCGTGGGGCTCGCGTCGCTCCGGCAGAGCGCCATCAGCTCCCGCACCGGGTCGGCCCGGGCCGGCGGCGCGGCCGCGTCGGACCCGGCGCCGCCCCCGGCCCTGACGAGCCCGGTCTCCTCGGGCGTCACCACCCGGTCGAGGCGCTGACTCAGCGCCTGCGCCGCCAGTTCACCCGCCGGCGGGCGGGGGAAGGAGCCCGCCATCCAGTGCGCCACCGCCGAGCGGTCGTACCGCAGGGGGATGCCCTGCCGGGTGCCGAGGGCGTTCACGGCCCGGGCCAGGTCGCCGGCGCTCCACCGCGCCTCGGCGAGCAGCCCGTTCAGCAGATGACCGGTACGTCGAGTGGTCACGGCACTGTCCTCCTTCTCATGCGCGTCCGTCCTGTCCATGGTCCCCTCACGGCAGCCTGACCACTTGGGCGGCGTAGGCGACGCCCGCCCCGAACCCCGACAGGAGGGCCAGCCCGCCGGAGAGTTCGGGCCGTTCGCCCAGCAGGGACTCCATGGCCAGCGGGATGGAGGCCGCGGAGGTGTTGCCGCGCCGGACCACGTCCCTGGCCACGGCCACGGTCGGGGGCAGCCCGAGCGCCTTGGCCAGACCGGTGATCATGCGGTCGTTGGCCTGGTGCGGGATGAAGGCGTCGAGCTCCCCGGCCGCGATCCCGGCGCGCTTCAGGGCCTGGCGCGCGTTCTCCGGCACGTGGGCCATGACCCAGCGGTACAGCTCGGGACCGCGCATCCGCAGGTACGGAGGCCGGGTCTCGCCCTCCGGTGGGTGCCGCGGGTCGCCGGGCGCCCGGCTGAGGAGGTCGCCCTGCGTGCCGTCGCTGCCCCACGCGGCGGCGGAGATCCCGGGCTCGTCGGAGCCCTCGACGACCACCGCGCCCGCGCCGTCGCCGAAGATGACGCTGGTGGTTCTATCGGCGGACTCGACGATGTCGGACATCCGCTCCGCCCCGACGAGCAGGACGCGGCGGAACACGCCTCCGGAGACGAGGCAGCGGGCCAGTTCGAGACCGGTGGCGAAGCCGGCGCAGGCGGCGGAGACGTCCAGGGCAGCGCGTGGCGCCGGGTCCAACCGGTCGGCGATCTCCCGGGCGAGCGAGGTGTCGCCCGCGAGGTGGCTCATCGTGGCCGCGAGGACGCAGTCGATGTCGCCCGCTCCCAGGCCCGCCCGCCGCACGGCCCGTTCGGCCGCGTGCGCCCCCATGAGGGCGAGGGTCTCGTGCGGGGCCGCGAGACCGCGCGCGCCGATGCCGGTGCGGGCGCGGATCCACGCGTCGGTGGAGTCGAGACGGTAGGTGTCGATGAGTTCGGCGTTGCCGACGGAGCGGACCGGGTGGTACGCCGCGACCGAGACGATCCGCGCGTGGCGACGCGTCGTGCTGCTCGCCGGGCGCACGGTCAGGAGTGCGGAGCCGGTCGGGAGGCGGGCAGCGGTGCCGGGCTCGCCGGCCCGTGGACGCCGTCGTCGACGAGGAGGAGTTCGACGCCGGCCTCCGCGACCGTCTCGGAACCGACCCGCGCGGTGCCGCGGAACGAGGCGGCGGCGCCGGCCGCGCCGAGGGCTCCCTTGGGGTCCTCGGCGGCACTGGTGACGTCACCCTCGAAGACGACGGTCTCGCCCGCGTGCACGAGCTTGTCGGCCCTGAGGAACCAGGTGACGGGCAGCCATCGGAGGTGCCCGCCGCGCGCGGCGACGGCGTGGTCGATGAGCGTGGTCATGCCGACGGAGAGAGTGGCGACGGGGAGCACCGGGTGGCCGGCGAAGTGGCCGGGGCACATCGCGGGGGTGACGGTCAGCGCGGCCGAGCCGTGGCCGCCCCGGACCTCCACCTCCTCCAGGGGCATGGGAAGGGAGTACGGGTTGACCGTGACGGGCGCGTCGGGGACCCGGTCGCCGAGGACCCGTTCGAAGACGGGCTGCGCCAGCACGTCGTACTCGACGTCGAGGGTGGCGAGCAGCACCCCGTCCCGGTCGGTGAGACGGGTGGCCGCCGCCGCGCGCCGCGGGGAGGCGAAGAAGGCACTGGCGCTGCCGGTCAGCCCGTCGGCGACGGGTGCGCCCTGCGGCGTGGCGGGGGCGTGCCAGCTGCCCCGGGCGGCGCGGGCCAGGTAGAAGTGGCGGCCCTCGCGGGGGTTGACGGTGGCGGCGGCGCAGAGTCCGGTGATCGCGAGGTGGCGGCCGATCTCGGAGATGCCGATGGGGGTGGCCTGGCGGCCGCCGTCGGCCTCGGCGGCTATCTCGGCGGTGACCTCGCCGGGCGCCTCCCTGCGCAGGTCACGGAGGGCGAAGTAGGGGGGTTCGACGCAGATCAGACCGTCGACGTCCAGCGGTGCGGTGGTGCTGTTCGGCACGGTGGTGCGACCTTTCGGTGTGTTCGCGGCGGCGCGGGCCGCGCCGCCGCGAGCACTGTCACCGATCACCGTTCGTGTGAGCACGTTTACTCAACGCGTTCAACGCGTGGGGCCGTCGGGCCCGCGGAAGCCGCGGTCAGAACCCGCCGCCGCCGAAGTCGCCGCCTCCGCCGAAGTCGCCGCCTCCGCCGCCGAAGCCGCCGCCCGAGCCGAAGTCGCCGCCGGAGAAGTCACCGCTGGAGAAGTCGCCACCCGAGAAGTCGCCGCCCTCGAATTCGCCGCCGCCGTACTCGGAGGCGTACGCCGGGGTGGCGAGCATGGAGCCGAGCATGGTGCCCACGAGGAGGCCGGGGAGCAGGCCGCCGCCGAAGTAGCCGCCGGCCCAGGGGCCGTAGGCGGGTCCCGCCTCCCAGTAGGGGCGGCGGCCCGAGTCCGTGTCGACGGTGCGGGCGAGGGGGTCGAGTCCGTCGTCGAGGCGGGCGGCGTCGGCGGCGCAGACCGGGACCTGGCGAGCGGCGCTGCCGGCGGGCCTCCACTCGCGGTCCTCGGTGGAGAGTCCGTGGCGCGGGTCGAAGAAGCAGGGAGGCCGCCGCTCGGGCAGCGGGCGGGACTCGCGGCGGGCGGCGAGCAGGGCGAGGGAGAAGCGGCCGTCGTCCAGGGCGTGGGTGACCGCGCGGACGTCGTGCGGGTGGGCCGCGGAGCCCATCAGGGACTTGGCTTTGTCGTACGAGTCGAGGGCGCGTTCGTAGTCGTCGCGCTTGGCGTCGTCGGCGCCGGGCTCGGCGGGGTGGAAGTCGAGGCGTTCGAGCTCCTCGCCGAAGGCGGTGATGTCCTCGTCGACGACGACCCGCAGCTTGTCGAGGGCCGCCCGCTCCTCGGCCTCCTTGCGGAGCCTCTTGCGGCGGACGACGGCGTAGGCGGCTCCGCCGCTCACGGCGACGACCGCGCCCAGGGTGACGAGTCCGGCGACGGGGACCCCGGAGTCCGCGCCGACGGCACCCCAGCTGGAGGGGGCGGAGCCGCGGATCGTGGGGAGGGCCTGGTCGGCGAAGTTGTTCAGCTCGGTGGCCGCGTCGACGTCGGGCTGGCGGACGGAGGTGACGAGGTTCTCCACGGCCCGCTGCGAGATGACGGAGGAGTCGGCCTTCGCGTCGAAGCCGTCGCCGAGACGGATCGCGTACAGGCCGCTGACGCCGGTCTGGGTGCGCAGGATCTGGAAGAGGTCCTCCGGCGGGTACTCGGCGGTCGCCGGCAGGACGGCCATGAAGAGCGGCTTGTCCGCGTCCTTGATCTTCTGGGCGAGGGCGTCCGCGTCGGCCTGCGAGAGCTGGTCGGCGGCGCCCGGGTCGACGTACACCGGGCCCTGCTTCAGGGCGGCGGCCGCGTCGGGTATCCCCATGGCCCTGGCGCCCACGGAGGGGGCCAGGGCCAGGAGCAGCAGGAGTATCAGCCCGGCGAGGGCCGACAGCGCGGAAAGCGACCTGGTCCTCATGTATCGAAGCTACCCGAATAGCCCCAAACAAGACATAGGTGGCCGATTCGGTTTGCCAGGTGGCCCGGTCCGGTCTACTCGGCGGGGTCGATCCCGGCCCGCAGCAGCCCGTACGTGAAGGCGTCCTCCAGTGCCTGCCAGGAGGCCGCGATCACGTTCTCGCCGACGCCGACCGTGGCCCACTCGCCATTGCCGTCGCTGGTCGTGATCAGGACCCGGGTCGTGGACTCGGTGCCGTGGCGGCCCTCCAGGATGCGGACCTTGTAGTCGACCAGCTCGAACTTGGCGAGCTGCGGGTAGATCCGCTCCAGGGCCACCCGCATCGCCAGGTCGAGGGCGTTGACCGGGCCGTTGCCCTCGGCGGTGGCGACGATCCGCTCGCCCTTGGCCCAGAGCTTCACCGTGGCCTCGTTGGCGTGGGTGCCGTCGGGGCGGTCCTCGACGATCGCGCGCCAGGACTCCGTACGGAAGTAGCGGCGGGCCCGGCCCTCGGCCTCCTCGCGGAGCAGCAGCTCGAAGGAGGCGTCGGCGGCCTCGTACGTGTAGCCCTGGAGCTCGCGCTCCTTGACCCGCTCGACGACGCGGGCGACGAGCGCGCGGTCGTCGCCCAGGTCGACGCCGAGCTCCTTGCCCTTGAGTTCGATCGAGGCGCGGCCGGCCATGTCGGAGACGAGCATCCGCATGGTGTTGCCGACGAGCTCGGGGTCGATGTGCTGGTAGAGGTCCGGGTCGACCTTGATGGCGGAGGCGTGGAGCCCGGCCTTGTGCGCGAAGGCGGAGACGCCGACGTACGGCTGGTGCGTGGAGGGCGTGAGGTTGACGACCTCGGCGATGGCGTGCGAGATCCGGGTCATCTCGGCGAGGGCGCCCTCGGGGAGGACCTGCTTGCCGTACTTGAGCTCCAGGGCCGCGACGACGGGGAAGAGGTTGGCGTTGCCGACGCGCTCGCCGTAGCCGTTGGCGGTGCACTGGACGTGCGTGGCGCCCGCGTCGACGGCGGCGAGGGTGTTGGCGACGGCGCAGCCGGTGTCGTCCTGGGCGTGGATGCCGAGGCGGGCGCCGGTGTCGGCGAGGACGGTGGAGACCACGGCCTGGATCTGGGCGGGGAGCATGCCGCCGTTGGTGTCGCAGAGGATGACGACGTCGGCGCCGGACTCGTGCGCGGCGCGGACCACGGCCTTGGCGTAGTCGGGGTTGGCCTTGTAGCCGTCGAAGAAGTGCTCGCAGTCGACGAAGACGCGGCGGCCCTGGGCGGTCAGGTGGGAGACGGTGTCGCGGACCATCTCCAGGTTCTCGTCGAGGGTGGTGCGCAGGGCGAGCTCGACGTGCCGGTCGTGGGACTTGGCGACGAGGGTGATCACCGGGGCGCCGGAGTCGAGCAGCGCCTTGACCTGCGGGTCCTCGGCGGCGTTGCCGCCGGCCCTGCGGGTCGCGCCGAAGGCCACGAGCTGCGCGTTCTTGAACGCGATCTCCTGGCGGGCGCGGGCGAAGAACTCCGTGTCGCGCGGGTTGGCGCCGGGCCAGCCGCCCTCGATGAAGCCCACGCCGAAGTCGTCGAGGTGGCGCGCGATGGTCAGCTTGTCGGCGACCGTGAGGTTGATGCCCTCACGCTGCGCTCCGTCGCGCAGCGTCGTGTCGAAGACATGGAAGCTGTCGTCGACACGGCGGTCGTCGAGGCGCGGGCTCTCGCCGTTCTCCGTGGTCATGACTGTGATGGCTCCTGTCGGATGTGGCTCCGGAAGGTCTGGATCCACTTGCCCCCATTCTCACGCGCTGTCCGCTTCCGGCGTGGGTGGGGCCGGAAAACGAAAAAACCCCTCGCGGGTGCGAGAGGTCTGCGCGCGGGTCTGAGGCACGGTGTCCACTGCCGCGGGGGGTTGTGCCGCGGAATCAGTGGCCACTGCGGACCGGCGCGCCGCTGCCGATAATCATCGTGGTAGCAAGCACGCCGGAAGTCTGACACAGGTGAGGGGCCGCCGGGCCGGCGGTCTCACGATACGGGCAGCTGATCTCGTTTCTGGCCGGGCAGGGTGCCGGGGCCGCCGGAGCCGGAGGCGCCGACCCGGCCCAGGTCGATGTCCCGGGTCTCCCGCATGACGAGATAGACGACCAGGGAGACGGCCGCACAGCCCGCCACGTACCAGGAGAAGCCGGACTCGATCCCCGCGTTCTTGAACCACAGCGCCACGTACTCGGCGGTGCCGCCGAAGAGGGCGTTGGCGACGGCGTACGGGAGGGCGACGCCGAGAGCGCGGATGCCGGTCGGGAAGAGCTCGGCCTTCACGCAGGCGTTGATGGAGGTGTAGCCGGTGACGACGAGCAGCGCGAGCAGGGAGAGGCCGAGGGCCGGCCAGAAGGAGCCCGCGTGCTTCAGCATCGCGAGGATCGGCACGCTGAGGACGGTGGAGCCGATCGCGAAGGTGATGAGGAGCGGGCGGCGGCCGATCCGGTCGGAGAGCGCGCCGGCCAGCGGCTGGAGGCAGGCGAAGACGATGAGGGCGCAGAATGAGACCAGCGTCGCGGTCTGCTTGGGCAGCCCGGCGGAGTTGGAGAGGTACTTGGTGAGGTACGTGGTGTACGTGTAGTAGGCCACGGTCCCGCCCATGGTGAGGGCCACCACGAGGAAGGCCTCGCGCCGGTGCCCCCAGAGCGCCTTGAGGGTGCCCTGCTCGCCGGCGGCGACCCCGTCGCCCGCGCTCTCCTCGTACACGTCCGTCTCCAGCATCGTGCGCCGCAGGTAGAAGACGACGGCCGCGCCGAGGGCGCCGATGACGAACGGGATCCGCCAGCCCCAGCTGTGCAGGGCCTCGCTGGACATCGTCTGCTGGAGCACGATCAGCAGGCCGAGGCCGAGGACCTGGCCGGCGGTCATCGACACGTACTGGAAGCTGGAGGCGAAGCCGCGGTGCTCCGGCGCCGAGGCCTCCGTGAGGTAGGTGGCGCTGGCGGCGTACTCGCCGCCGACGGAGAGCCCCTGGAGGAGGCGGGCGATCAGGAGGACCGCCGCGCCGCCGTAGCCGGCGACGGCATAGGTGGGGGCCACGGCGATCAGGAGCGCCGAGGCGGACATCAGGGTGACGGTGAGGGTGAGCGCCGCCTTGCGGCCCTTGCGGTCGCCGACCCGGCCGAGGAGCCAGCCGCCGACGGGCCGCATGAAGAATCCGACGGCGAAGATGCCGGCGGTGTTCATGAGTTTCGCGGTGTCGTTCCCCTCGGGGAAGAAGGATCCCGCGAAGTAGGTGGCGAAGCTCGCGTACACGAACCAGTCGAACCACTCGACCATGTTGCCGGCGGAGCCGACCCAGATCTTCTTCCAGTGCTCTCGTCCCATGGACCGGAACCGTGCCGGAGGTCACGCACGGCCAACAAGGCTGTAGCGCACAACGATCCTGTGTACTTACGTGCGTTACGGTCGCGGCAGCAGGTCCTGCTCGATGAACTCCCGTACGTGGGCGAGGACTTGCTCTCGTCCGGTGCCCGGGATGCCGACGGCCACATGCACACTGAAGCCGTCGAGCAAAGCCCTCGTACGGGTGGCGAACCGGTCCGGGTCGACCGCCCGGAACTCCCCCCGCGAGACCCCTTCGGCGAGGATCGCGACCAGGTCCCGGTGCCAGGCCCACTCGATGGCGGCCTGCCGGGCGCGGGCGTCGTCGTCGGCGTTCGGCGAGCGGTTCCAGACCTCCAGCCACAGGGTCCAGTGCGGGTCGCGCGGCCCGTCGGGCACGTACACGTCGACGTACCCGTCGAGCCGCTCGCGCGCGGTCCCCGGCCGGGCGAGCAGCGCGCTCCGCGCGGCGCCGAGCCGCCCCTCGCTCCACTCCAGGGTCTGGAGCAGCAGCTCGTCCTTGGTGCGGAAGTAGTAGAGCAGGTGCCCGCTGCTCATCCCGACCTGCCGCCCGAGCCCGGCCATGGTGAGCCCGTCGAGCCCGCGCTCGGCGATGGTGTCCATGGCCGCGGCGAGCACGTCCTCGCGGGGCGGGGCGGCCTGGTTGCGGCGGCGGGGAGAGGGTGGGGTCGGGTCGCTGCTCTGACTCACCCGTATGTTCTACAGGATGGCCCCGTCGGGGCCGGTCCGGGCCCTGTCGGGTCGGCTCCCGGTCCACGCGCGGAGCTTCTCCGGGTTGCGGACCGCCCAGATGCGGGTGACGCGCTCGCCGTCGAGCTCGAACGCGGCCACGGTCACGGTCACCCCGGTGTGCTGGGCGACGAGCCCGGGCAGGCCGTTGACCGTCCGCTCCAGGAGCCTCAGCCCCGGGGCCCTGTCGGCGATGTGGATCAGGTACGCGGCGATCTGCTCGGCGCCCTCGACCGGGTGCAGGACGGTGCCGACCAGGCCGCCGCCGTCCGAGACCATCGCGGCGTCGGGGTCGAGGAGACCGACGAGGGCCTCGATGTCCCTGGCCTCCCACGCCTCCTTGAAGTGCCGCACCAGACCGGCCTGCCCCGGCGAAGGAGCCGACGGCGCCGCCGGGGCCCGCGCGGCGCTGACGCGCCGACGGGCCGAGGTCGCCAGTTGGCGGCAGGCGGCGGGCGTCCGCCCGATGATCTCGGCGATCTCCGCGAAGGGGTAGCGGAAGACGTCGTGGAGGACGAACGCCACGCGCTCGGCCGGCGTCATCGACTCCAGGACGACGAGGAAGGCCATGCTCACCGACTCGTCCAGGGTGATCCGGTCGGCCGGGTCGTCCCCGCCGGCCCACTCCGCGCGGTCGGGCAGCGGCTCGGGTACCCACGCCCCGACGTAGCGCTCGCGCCGGGCCCGCGCCGAGCCGAGCACGTCGAGGCAGATGCGGCCGGCCACGGTCGTCAGCCAGGCGCCGGGCGACGCGATGGCCGCCTGCTCCCGCCGCGACATCGCGTACCAGCGGGTGTACGTCTCCTGTACGGCGTCCTCGGCCTCGGCCAGTGAACCGAGCAGCCGGTAGGCGAGGTTGGTGAGGTGGCGCCGCTCGCCGACGACGGCGTCCGGTTCCCCCTCGGGCTGTGTGCTCATGACGGCGACCGCTCCCCGCTTCTCCCCGTGGGTCCGACGCCTCGCCTCACATTTCGCGGGGCTGCGTCGTCGGACTGTCGAGAGAGTACCGATCCACCGCCGCGAGGCAGAAGAAGGGACCACATCATGGCCGTACAGACGACTCCGGCACCGGGCAGGTTCGCGTTCTCGCAGGTCGCGGTCGCCCTGCAGACCCTGGCCCTGTTCTTCCAGGCGGTCACCGCCGGCATGCTGCTGTCCGGGTCCCTCGGCGCGACGCTGCACGACGCCGGCTCGAAGGTGATGTACGGCGCGTCGATGCTGTACCTCGTGGCCGCGATACTGGCGTGGCGGCGGGGCGGGGGCTCCCCCCGCCCCGCCCTGTACGCCACCGGCTTCCTCGTGCTCGCCTCGGCGCAGGTGGTGCTCGGCGTCGCGCACGTGCCGTCGGTCCACGTCCCCCTGGGCATCGTGATGTTCGCCCTGAGCGTGCTGGCGCTGGCCGCCACGGTGCGGACTACACGCGGGGCTGCTGCTGCGTGATGCAGTGGATGCCGCCGCCGCCCGCGAAGATCGCCCGCGCGTCGACCAGGGTCACGGTTCGCTCCGGGAAGAGGCGGCGGAAGATCTCCGCGGCCAGCTCGTCGTGCGGGTCGTCGAAGGCGCACAGGACCACGCCGTCGTTGCACAGGTAGTGGTTGATGTAGGAGTAGTCGACCCAGTCGCCCTCCTCGTCCTTGAGGACGGTGGGGGCGGGGATCTCGACGACCTCCAGGGGGCGGCCCTGCGCGTCCGTCTGGCCGCGGAGGATGCTCACGTACATCCGCGAGCGCTCGTAGTCCGGGTGGTCCGGGTCCTGCTGGCTGTGGACGAGGACCGTGCCGGGGCGGGCGAAGGCGGCGACGATGTCGACGTGGCCCTGGGTGCCGAAGAGGCCGTAGTCGCCGCTGAGGCCGTGCGGGAGCCAGATGGCCTTGGTGGTGCCGAGCTTGGCGTGGATCTCCGCCTCGACCTGCGCGCGGGTCCACTCCGGGTTGCGGCCCGAGCCGAGCTGGACGGTGTCGGTCAGCAGGACCGTGCCCTCGCCGTCGACGTGGATCGCGCCGCCCTCGTTGACGAGCGGGGAGGAGAGCACGGGGACCCCGGCAACGTCCGCGACATGGCGGGCGATCTTGGAGTCGTGCTCCCAGCGGGCCCAGTCCTGGGCGCCCCAGCCGTTGAACACCCAGTCCACGGCGGCCAGTTCGGTGCCGTTCGTGACGAAGGTCGGGCCGATGTCCCGCATCCAGGCGTCGTCGAGGTCGCGCTCGACGAGCTCGACGTCCTCGCCGAGGAGGGCGCGCGCGGATTCCGTGTCGCCGGGGGCGACGACCATCGTCACCGGTTCGTAGCGGCGTACGGCCAGGGCCACGGACGCCCAGGCGGCGCGCGCCTCGGCGAGCTCCTCCGCGTTGGTGAAGGTGGGGTTGGTACCGGGCCAGGCCATCCAGGTGCGCTCGTGCGGCATCCACTCGGCGGGCATACGGAAGGTCATCAGAGGTCCTAGAGGAAGTAGAGGCGGTTGAGGGAGACGGACTCGGCCGCTTCGGAGCGGATCGGGGAGCCGTCGAGCGAGACGAGGCCCGTGTCGCCGTCGACCCGCACGTCTCCGGTACGCGAGTTGAAGACCAGGTCCGCGGGGCCGATGCCGCGCGTGCCGCGCACGGGGACACGGCGGCGGCGGGTCGGCAGCGCGTCGGAGCCGAGGTCGACGGCGGCCCGCGCCACGAACGCGACGGAGAGGTCGGCGGCCGTGGCCCCGTGCGCGCCGAACAGCGGCCCGAGGACGAGCGGTTCACAGGTGTCCGTGGCGGCGTTCGGATCGCCCACGACCCCCCACGCGGGGAAGCCGGACTTCAGCACCAGCTGCGGCTTGGCTCCGAAGAACTCCGGCCGCCACAGCACGATGTCGGCCAGCTTGCCCACCTCGATCGAGCCGATCTCGTGTGCGAGGCCGTGGGCGATCGCCGGATTGATGGTGAGCTTGGCCATGTACCGCAGGACGCGCGCGTTGTCGTCGTGCGCGCCGTCGCCCTCCAGCGGGCCCAGCTCGGCCTTCATCTTTCCGGCCATGGCGAAGGTCCGGCGTACGGTCTCGCCGGCCCTCCCCATCCCCTGCGCGTCGGACGAGGTGATCCCGATCGCGCCGAGGTCGTGCAGGACGTCCTCCGCGCCCATCGTCCCGGCCCGGATCCGGTCGCGCGCCATGGCGGCGTCGCCCGGCAGGTCGGTCTTCAGGTCGTGGACGGAGACGATCATCCCGTAGTGCTCGGCGACCGCGTCGCGGCCGAAGGGCAGGGTGGGGTTGGTGGACGAGCCGATGACGTTCGGCACGCCCGCCATCTTCAGGACGTTGGGGACGTGTCCGCCGCCGCAGCCCTCGATGTGGAAGGCGTGGATGGTCCGGCCGTCCAGGACGCGGAGGGTGTCCTCCACCGAGAGGCACTCGTTGAGGCCGTCGCTGTGCAGGGCGACCTGGACGTCGTGCTCCTCGGCGACCCGCAGGGCGGTGTCGAGGGCCCGGGTGTGGGCGCCCATGTCCTCGTGCACCTTGAAGCCGGACGCCCCGCCCTCCGCCAGGGCCTCCACGAGCGGCGCCGGGTCCGAGGACGAGCCGCGGGCCAGGAAGCCGATGTTCACCGGCCAGGCGTCGAAGGCGTTGAAGGCGTGGCGCAGCGCCCAGGGCGAGTTGACGCCGACGCCCCAGACGGGGCCGAACTCCTGGCCGATGATCGTGGTGACGCCGCTCGCGAGCGAGGCCTCCATGATCCGGGGGGAGAGCAGGTGGACGTGGGTGTCGACGGCACCGGCGGTGGCGATGAGGCCCTCGCCGGAGACGATCGAGGTGCCGGTGCCGACGACGACGTCGACGCCGTCGAGGGTGTCGGGGTTGCCGGCCCGGCCGATGGCATGGATCCGGCCCTCGCGGATGCCGATGGACACCTTGCGGATGCCCTGCACGGCGTCGATGACGAGGACGTTGCTGATGACGACGTCGCAGGTCTCGCGGACGGCGGCGGCCTTGAGGTGGAGGCCGTCGCGGGCGGTCTTGCCGAAGCCGGCGAGGAACTCGTCGCCGTGCTTCTGGGAGTCGGACTCGACGCGGACGACGAGCCCGGAGTCGCCCAGGACGACGCGGTCGCCGGCCCGGGGGCCGTGCACGGAGGCGTACTCGTACGGGTCCATCAGTTGCCCTCGATTCCCAGGTAGCCGCACGCCCGCGCCCTGCGCAGGGCCTCTTCCTTCGCGCCGGGCGCGTCCAGCGGGCCGTCGACCAGGCCCGCGAAGCCGATGGCGACGCGCGCGCCGCCGATCGGCACGAGGCCGACCTCGGCCTCGCCGCCCGGGTCGAAGCGGAAGGACGCGCCGGCCGGGATGGCGAGCCGCATCCCGTAGGAGGCGGCCCGGTGGAAGTCGAGCCGGGGGTTGGCCTCGAAGAAGTGGAAGTGGGAGGTGACGCTCACGGGCACGGTCGCCGTGTTCCGTACGAGGAGGGTGACCTCGGGCGTGGGTTCCGGGTGCTCGGGGCCGGGCAGCAGGGCGCCCGGCGCCTGCGCGCCCAGCCGTCCTCCCCCTGCTTCGCGGGGGGACCCCCAGCCGATCGGGTCGGAGACGACCGCGAGGCGGGAACCGTCGTCGAAGACGGCCTCCACATGGACCTCGGTGACCACGTCGGCGACGCCGGGGAGGACGTCGTCGGGGCCGAGGACCGAGCGGGCCTCGGCGATCGCCTCGGCGAGTCGCTTGCCGTCGCGGGCCGCCTCGCAGACGGTGTCCGCGATGAGCGCGGTCGCCTCGGGGACATTGAGTCGCAGGCCCCGGGCCCGGCGGGCACGGGCGAGCTCGGCGGCGCCGAAGAGCAGCAGCCGGTCGCGTTCCGTGGGGGTCAGTCGCACGTCCGAAACACCTCCTGTTTGAGCGTCACTCTAAATGGTGAGACGCCGGGAGCCAAGCATTGACGTGGCGGACGGCGTAAGTCACATTGAGCGTCACTCTAAATGTGTGCCCGCCCCCGTCCCCCAGGCCCCCAGGCCCCAGGAGTCCTCATGCCGATAGAACAGCGCGGAGTCGACACCGTCCCCGAGGCCGAACGCACCAGCGGCCCCCGCGATCTCTTCTCGATCCTGCTCGGCTCCAACCTCTGTCTTGGCGTGATCGTCTTCGGCTGGCTCCCGGTCTCCTTCGGCCTCGACCTCTGGGGCTCGGTCACCTCGGTCGTCGCCGGGACAGTCGTCGGCGTCGCCGTCACCGCCCCGCTCGCGCTCGTCTCCCTCCGTACCGCGACCAACCTCTCCACCTCCTCCGGCGCCTTCTTCGGCGTCCGCGGCCGGCTCGTCGGCTCGGTGGTCGGACTGCTGCTGTCGCTCGGCTACACCGCGCTGACGCTGTGGATCGGCGGGGACGTCATCGTGGGGACGCTGGCCCGGCTGGCCGGCCTGCCGACCGGCGGCGCCTCGCACGCCGTCGTCTACGCCCTGCTCGCCGCGGGCACGGTCGTCGCCGCGGTCTACGGCTACCGGCTGCTGCTCAAGCTGAGCAAGGCCCTCGCGGTCGGCATGACCGTGCTCCTCGCGGTCGGCCTGGTCGCGTACGCCGGGGACTTCACGACGGCCGCCGTACCGGAGACCCCGTACCTCCTCGGCTCGTTCTGGCCGACCTGGCTGCTCTCCGCGGTCGCCGCCGGGCTCAGCGGGCCCGTCGCCTTCATCACCCTGCTCGGCGACTACACCCGGTACGTCTCACCCGAACGGCACAGCGCGAAGAACGTCTGGCGCGCCACCTGCCTCGGCCTCCTCGTCGGCCTCCTGATCCCCCAGCTCTTCGGCACGTTCACGGCGCTCGCGTCCCGCGGGGCCCTCGACTACGCGGGGCCGCTCGTCGCCGCCTCCCCCGCCTGGTACCTGGTGCCGCTGCTCCTCGCGGCCACGGCCGGCTCCGTCGGCAACGCCGGGCTGATGCTGTACTCGATGGGGCTCGACCTCGACGCGATCCTGCCCCGCGCCACCCGGGCGCACGCCACGCTCGTGGTCGCGGCGGTGGCGACGGCCTTCGTCTTCCTGGGGCACTTCGCCTCGGACGCCCAGACGGCGATGACCTCGTTCGTCCTGCTGCTCACCGCGATCGGCACCCCGTGGGCCGTGATCACCCTGATCGGGCACGCGCGCTGCGGAGGGACGTACGACCCGGAGGCCCTCCAGGTCTACAACCGACGCTCGCGCGGCGGGATCTACTGGTTCTCGGCGGGCTGGCACCCGCGCGCCACCGCTTCCTGGGCGATCGGCGCGGCCGTGGGCCTGGCCGGGGTGTCGACGCCGCTCTACGAGGGGCCGCTGCTCGCCCTGACGGGCGGGATCGACTGCAGCTTCGTGCTGTCGGGGGTGGTGGGCGGCGCGCTGTACGCCGTACTGACGCCGACGAGGGCCCCCGAGACGGTTCCCGCCGTCTCCGAGGCCCTCGCGGAAGTGGAGTAGCGACTAGCCGAGCTCGTGCATCCAGCCGTGGGCGTCCTCGGCCTTGCCGGTCTGGACGGCGAGCAGCGCGTCGCGCAGCTTCATCGTGACCTCGCCGGGCTCGCCGCCCGACTGCTGCCACTCGCCCCGCTCGGACTTGACCGTGCCGACCGGGGTGATCACGGCGGCGGTGCCGCAGGCGAAGACCTCGGTCAGGGTGCCGTTCGCGGAGTCGACCTGCCACTGGTCGATGGAGACGCGGCCCTCCTCCGGCTTCAGACCGAGGTCCGCCGCCAGCTTGAGCAGCGAGTCACGGGTGATGCCGGCGAGGAGCGAACCGGTGAGCGTCGGGGTGACGAGCTTGTCGCCGTACACGAAGTACAGGTTCATGCCGCCGAGTTCCTCGACCCACTTGTGCTCCACGGCGTCGAGGTAGGCGACCTGGTCGCAGCCCTTCTCCGCCGCCTCGGCCTGCGCGAGCAGGGAGGCCGCGTAGTTGCCGCCGGTCTTGGCGTCGCCGACGCCGCCGGGGACGGCGCGGACGCGGTTCTCCGAGAGCCAGATGGAGACGGGCTTCACGCCACCGGGGAAGTACGGGCCGGCCGGGGAGGCGATGACGACGAAAAGGTACTCGTTGGCCGGGCGGACGCCCAGGCCCACCTCGGTCGCGATCATGAACGGACGCAGGTAGAGCGAGGCCTCGCCGCCGTGCGCCGGAACCCACGCCTTGTCCTGCCGGACGAGCAGGTCACAGGCCTCGACGAAGGTCTCGACGGGCAGCTCCGGCATCGCCAGACGGCGGGCGGATGCCTGGAAGCGGCGGGCGTTGGCGTCCGGGCGGAAGCTGGCGACGGAGCCGTCGGGGCGGCGGTAGGCCTTCAGCCCCTCGAAGATCTCCTGCGCGTAGTGCAGGACGTTCGTCGCCGGGTCCAGGTGCAGCGGGCCGTACGGCACCAGCTGACCGTCGTGCCAGCCACGGCCCTCGGTCCACCGGATGGTGACCATGTGGTCGGTGAAGTGGCGGCCGAATCCCGGGTTGGCCAGGATCGCCTCGCGCTCCGCGTCGGACAGCGGGCTGGAGGAGGGCTTGAGCTCGATCGTGGGCGTCGTCATGAGTGCGTGTCCTTCACCGGTTGTGTGTGTCGGACCGCGCTCACGCCTCAGTCATCGGCTGACGCCCATGACTGTGTGGACGTCCGAGCATGCCCGCATGCCGCGGCCCCACGTTCGATTATCGCTCGCGGGGACCGGTGCACGAAACGGGTGAACGCGGTCCAGGGTTCGATGGTGGCACCCTTCGGCCGCACAGGTACAGCCGCCGGGTGCAGGTGCGACCCGGCGGCTGCTGTCAGATGTCAGTCGGCTGCGCGGGTCAGCTCGCTACTCGCGCGGCGAGCGCGTCGCCGATCTCGGCCGTCGTACGGACGGCGGCGCCCCGCTCGGTGAGGTCGGCGGCGACGGCCTTCTCGACCCGGACGGCCTCGGCCTCGTAGCCGAGGTGGCGCAGCAGGAGGGCGACGGAGAGGACGGTGGCCGTGGGGTCGGCCTTGCCCTGACCCGCGATGTCCGGCGCGGAGCCGTGGACCGGCTCGAACATGGACGGGAAGTCGCCGCTCGGGTTGATGTTGCCCGAGGCGGCGACGCCGATGCCGCCGGAGACGGCCGCGGCGAGGTCGGTGATGATGTCGCCGAAGAGGTTGTCGGTGACGATGACGTCGAAGCGGGCCGGGTCGGTGACGAGGAAGATCGTCGCGGCGTCGACGTGCAGGTAGTCGGTGGTGACCTCGGGGAACTCCGCGGCGACCTTGGTGAAGATGTCCGTCCAGAGGTGGCCGGCGAACGTCAGCACGTTGTTCTTGTGGACCAGCGTCAGCTTCTTGCGCGGACGGGCCTGGGCGCGGGCGAAGGCGTCCCGGACGACCCGCTCGACACCGAAGGCGGTGTTGACCGAGACCTCGGTGGCGACCTCGTGCGGGGTGCCCTTGCGGATGGTGCCGCCGTTGCCGGTGTACGGGCCCTCGGTGCCCTCGCGGACCACGACGAAGTCGATCTCGGGCTGGCCGGCGAGCGGGGTCGCGACGCCGGGGAGCAGCTTCGAGGGACGCAGGTTCACGTGGTGGTCGAAGGCGAAGCGGAGCTTCAGCAGGAAGCCGCGCTCCAGGACACCGGACGGCACGGACGGGTCGCCGATGGCGCCGAGCAGGATGGCGTCGTGCTTCTTGAGGGAGGCGAGATCGGCGTCGGTGAGGGTCTCACCGGTGGCGTGGTAGCGCTTGGCGCCGAAGTCGTACTCCTCGGTCTCCAGCTTCACGTCCTGGGGAAGGACGGCCGAGAGGATCTTGAGGCCCTCGGCCACGACCTCCTGGCCGATGCCGTCGCCGGGAATGACTGCGAGATTGATGCTGTGAGACATGTCGGCACCCTACTCTTCGTCCCATCGTCTGACACGTTCCGTCCATCATGTGGACGAACGGACAGTCCGAACGAGCGACGACCGAACGGCGAAGCGTCCCGGGCGGGACCCTTCGGATCAGTGGCCGGTGGAGCCGCCGTTGTCACGGCGGTCGAGGGCGCGCTGGAGGGCGGCGGCGGCGTTCTGGCGAGCCTCGTCGCTGGAACGGCCGGCGGAGTGGCGGACGCGGCGGGTGGTCTGAGAGGCCATGAGGGATCGACTCCTTGAGATCAGTGATGATCCGAAAGTGCGGAGATCAGTGGTGATCGAAGGTGCCGGCAGGGGCGGGGAGCGCCGCCGCAGGGGTTGCCTGCACAAGGGCGTCGCGCTCTCGACCGCCATTCGCTGATGTAGCGAGACGTTCGGCTCCTACAAAGCTAGGACAGGCCGCCGCATCTGTCTCCACAATTACTCGGACTTCCTACTATCTGAGACGGCGCGGGACCGAGGGTGGACGGGAAGTCACCCGGCGACGGCCCGCAGCTCCCGGATGAGCGCCCGTACGGCGAGGGACGAGGCCAGTTCAGGGGTGGTGACGTACCCCACCGAACGCGTCGGGCGCTCCGGACCGAGATCGGTGATCTCGACCGTGGGCGGCGCTCCGACCAGGGAGAGCTCCGGCATCACGGCCATCCCGTAACCGGTGCTCACCATCGAGAGCACCGCTCCGTCGTCCTCGGCCTGCACCGTCGCCGGCGGCAGCCACTCCTGACCGGCCCACCATTCCCGGGTGTACGAGGTGCAGTTCTCCGTCCAGTCGACCAGTGGCAGCGAGCGCGGCGCCGGGTGCCCGGCCGGATGCACCAGCGCGTACCCCTCCTCCACCAGCACGCCCCCGACCAGCTCCGGCGGCACGGGCGAGGTGGTCCCGAGGGTCGCGATCCCCAGGTCCGCCCGCCCGTCGAGGACTTCACCCGCCGTGCCGCGCCCGATCTCCCGCACGATCCGCACCTCCGGCACGATCTCGGGGTGCCGCGCCGTCAACCGCCCCAGGGCGCGCGGCAGCAGATGCAGCGCCGCACTACGGAAGGCCGCGATCCGCAGCGGCCCGGCGAGGGTGCCCGACGCACCGCCGTCCCGCGCCGCGCCGCGCACCTCGGCGGCCATCACATCGAGAAGCCGGAGCACGCGCCGGGCGTGCGCGAGGGCCCGCTCACCGGCCGCCGTCGGAGTGGCGCCGGTCCGCCCCCGGTCGAAGAGGACGGCGCCCAGCTTGCGTTCGGTGGTGCGCACCGAGTGCGAGACGGCGGACTGGGTCATCCCGAGGGCGACGGCGGCGGCCGAGAAGCCGCGCTCGCGGCCGACGGCCACCAGGACGCGCAGTTCGCGCGGGGCGAGGTCGCCGGTCCTCGCGGTTCCGTCGGTCATCGGCGCTCCCACCTGGCTGTATGAGCGGCATTCATGGATCGGCCGCGGCCATCGACGCTACCCCCTGCCCGGGCCGTGGATCCCCTCCTACCGTCACGTCCATGACGACCGACACCATGATCACCGTCCAGCAGACCGCCCGCCCCACCGGTTTCCCCACTGCCGACCTGTTCTCCTTCGTCGAGTCCCCCGTCCCGGCGCCGGAGCCGGGCACCGCCCTCGTCGAGAACCTCCAGTGGTCCGTCGACCCGTACCACCGCGAGGCGATGGACACGGACGAGATCTGGACCCTGGGCTCCCCCATGGAGGGCCGCACCCTGGGCCGTGTGCTCGACTCCCGCGACCCGGCCCTGCGCCCCGGCGACCTCGTCCTGCACCGCAAGGGCTGGCGCACCCACGCCCTCGTCACGAAGGACGAGGCCCGCCCGGTCCCGGACTTCGAGGGCGTCCCGCACGCCGCGCATCTGAGCCTGCTCGGCGGTACGGGCCTGTCGGCCTATGTGGGCCTGACCCGGATCGCGCGGCTCCTGCCGGGCGAGGACCTCTTCGTGTCCGCCGCTGCGGGCGGCGTGGGCACGGCGGCGGGACGCCTCGCCCGACTGCTCGGCGCGGGGCGGCTCGTGGGCAGCGCGGGTTCGGCGCGCAAGGTGGCGTACCTGACGGAGGAGGTGGGATTCGACGCGGCCTTCGACTACCACGACGGGCCGGTCGCCGAGCTGCTCGCGAAGGCCGCCCCGGCCGGGCTCGACGCGGCCCTGGACGGGGTGGGCGGCGAGCACCTGGAGGCCGCGATCGCCTCGCTGCGCCCGTTCGGCCGGATCGCCTGGGTCGGCGCGGTGGGCCAGTACCACTCGCTCGCCGCTCCCCCGCCGGCCCCGCGCAACCTCTTCGACGTGGTCGGCAAGAGCATCCGGCTCGAAGGCTTCCTCGTACGCGACCACGCGGACGCGCTGGAGGAGCTGTACGAGCTCGCCGTCCCGCATCTGCGCGACGGGTCGCTGCCCCTCGACGTGACGGTGGTGGAGGGGTTCGGGAACATCGTCGACGCGTTCCTGGGGATGCTGCGCGGCGAGAATCTCGGAAAGATGCTGGTCGCCGCATAAGCCCGACACTCCTGAGGGCGACACTCCTATCTAGTTTGCATTCCTACCTAGCTGGTGCTCCAATACACCCATGGCCGCAGACCGCAGATCCAGCTGGCTCAAGGGAGTCCTCGACCTGCTCGTCCTCTCCCGCCTGACCGACGGCGAGAGCTACGGGTACGAGATCGCCAAGGCGCTCGCCGAGGCGGGACTCGGCGAGATCAAGGGCGGGACGCTCTATCCCGTACTGAACCGCCTGGAGGAAGCCGGCCTGGTGGAGGCCGAGTTCCGCGCCGCCGAGCGCGGACCGGGCCGCCGCTACTACCGGCTCACCGAGCGGGGGCGCGAGCACCTCGCCACCGAGAGCCGGGACTGGCTGCGCTTCCACCGCGCCGTCGAGACCACGTTGCACCCAGGGGGAACCACGACATGAGCACGACCACGGACTCCGACCGGTACTTCACCGAGCTGACCGACGCCCTGCGGACCGCGGGCGTGCCGGGCGAGCAGATCACCGCCACCGTCGAGGACCTCCGCGGACACCTCGCCGAGACCGGGACGCCCCCGGAGGAGGAGTTCGGCCCGGCCGCCGGCTTCGCGGCGCAGCTCGGCGGGCTCGCCCCGCGGCCCGCCGAGCCGGACGAGCAGGCGGAGAACTGGACCTGGACGGCCGACATCTTCAACGACCGCCGGATGCTCGCCGTCCACGGCGACCAGGGCTGGGAGGTGGAGTCCCTGGACTCCCTCGGCCGGTTCGTCTGCCGCCGCTCCGCGACGGCGGCACTGCGCTGGGAGTACCGCCGCGAGGTCATCGGCGCCCGGCGCCGCGCAAAGGTGCTGGCCGAGCTGGAGCCCGAGGGCTGGGAGCTGTGCGGCGAGTGGCTGGTGTACGGCTACTTCAAGCGGCCGCGCGCTGCGACGGCGGGCCCGGCGGGCGCCCTGGAGGCCCGGCCCGCCACCCCGCTCCGGTGGCTGTTCCTGAGCCGGCGCGGCAAGGTGGCGCTCGCGGTGTGGCTCGTGCTGGTCGGCGGCGCGATGGCGGCATGCTTCATCGGGGCGCTCGGCACGGGCGGGCTCGCGATCACCATCGCCCTCGCCTCCATGTTCTCCGCCCTGTTCACCTCCCACCTGGAGACGACCAAGGGGCGGGTGGATCGGGGCCGCTCCACGCCCTGACCGCCCCTGCCCTCCCTCACATCACGTCCCCGTCGCGCCAGTCGAAGACGAGCGGGTCGGCGGGGTCCGGCAGGGCCCGGCCACCCGCCGCCGGACGCAGGAAGACGGACCCCTCCTCCTCCGCGAGCCGGACGATCCCCTCGGGCCCGAGGACCTCGATCCGCCCCTCCCAGACCCGCCAGCCGCGCGCCCGGTAGAGCGCGGCCCCGTCGTCCGACGCGCTGAGCGCCCCGAAGGCGTACGCGCCGTCGATCACCCGCTCCAGGCCGTCCATCACGGCCCCGCCGAGCCCCCGCCGCCGGAGGTCGCCCCGGACGCCGACCCCTTCGACGTACCCGATCCGGTACGAACGCCCCCGGTGGAGCACGCGCCGCATGACGACGGCCCCGTGGGCGGCGACGCCCCGCCCGTCCTCGATCCAGGCGTGGACGCCGCCGAGGGTGTGGTCCCAGTCCTCGTCGGAGAAGTCGCCGTCGAACGCGGAATCCAGCATCGCGCGGACGGAGCGGAGCCGCCCGGCCCCGAGTTCATGGGTGGGCGCGATCCTCAAGGTCATGCGCTCACCCTCCCACGACGTCACCTAACCCCTTAAGAGCCATTGACAGGTTAGCTCCCGCCTGATTGAGTCATGCCATAACCAGTCGCACACGCTTAAGGGGTTAGAGGGATGACCGTGCTGCCGATCCACCACCGCACCGCCACCGTCCGCGGCCACGAGATCGCCTACCGCGAGGCCGGCCCGGCCGACGCCCCGGTGCTCCTGCTGCTGCACGGCTTCCCCACCAGCTCGCACATGTTCCGCGACCTGATCCCGCTGCTCGCCGACGACTACCGGCTGATCGCCCCCGACCACCTGGGCTTCGGCCGCAGCGCGGCCCCCTCCGCCGCCGACTTCGACTACACCTTCGCCGAACTGGCCGCGCTCACCGGCGAGTTCACCGAGGCCCTGGGCCTGGACCGGTACGCCCTCTACATCCAGGACTACGGCTCCCCCATCGGCCTGCGCCTCGCGCTCGCCCACCCCGAGCGGGTGACCGCGATCATCAGCCAGAACGGCAACGCCTACGAGGAGGGCCTCGGCGCCGAGGCCTGGGCCCCGGTCCTCGCGCTCATCGAGAACCGCACCCCCGAGACCGAGGAGCCGGTCCGCGGCATCCGCTCCCTCGACGGCATCAAGTGGCAGTACGAGACCGGCGTCCCCGCCGAGTACCGCGACCTGCTCAACCCCGACGCCTGGCACCACGACGCCACCCTCATGGCCCGCGAAGGACAGGACGAGATCCAGCTCGGCCTGATCGCCGACTACGGCTCCAACTTCGCCCTCTACCCCGCCTTCCAGGAGTACTTCCGCACCTCCGGGGTCCCCCTCCTCGCGGTCTGGGGCGAGGGCGACCAGGTCTTCGTCCCGGCGGGCGCCGAGGCCTTCCGCCGCGACCTCCCGGACGCGGAGGTCCACCTCCTCCCCACGGGCCACTTCGCCCTGGAGACCCACGCGCCGGCGATCGCGGAGCTCATCGGCGACTTCCTCAAGCGCCGCGCCGGGGAATGAGCGCGCCGGGGAATGAGAACCGCCCCCGTCCTCAATTGGGGGTAGAGGAGGGGGGCGGTGTCAGGGGCGGGCCTCGGAGAGGCCCGGAGGGGCGTCAGCCCATGTGCGGGTAGCCGTACTCGGTCGGCGGAACCAGCGTCTCCTTGATGGCGCGGGTCAGCGTCCAGCGCATCAGGTTCTGCGGGGCACCGGCCTTGTCGTTCGTGCCCGAGGCACGGCCGCCGCCGAAGGGCTGCTGGCCGACGACGGCGCCGGTCGACTTGTCGTTGATGTAGAAGTTGCCCGCGGCGAACCGGAGCTTCTCCATCGTGTACGCGGCGGCCGCACGGTCACCGGAGATGACCGCGCCGGTGAGGGCGTAGTCCGAGACCGCCTCCATCTGGGTCAGCATCTCGTCGTACTTCTCGTCCTCGTACACGTGGATCGCGAGGATCGGGCCGAAGTACTCGGCCTTGAAGACCTCGTTCTCCGGGTCGGTGCACGCGATGACGGTCGGACGGACGAAGTAGCCCACCGAGTCGTCGTAGGTGCCACCCGCGACGATCGTGCAGGTCGGGTCGGCCGCGGCACGGTCGATCGCGGCCTTGTTCTTGGCGAACGAGCGCTCGTCGATGACGGCGCCGATGAAGTTCGACAGGTCGGTGACGTCACCCATGGTGATGCCGTCGACCTCGGCCGCGAACTCCTCCTTGAACCCGTCGTTCCAGATGGAGGCCGGAACGTACGCACGCGAGGACGCGGAGCACTTCTGGCCCTGGAACTCGAAGGAGCCGCGGGTCAGCGCGGTCTTCAGGATGGCGCGGTCGGCGCTGGGGTGCGCGACGACGAAGTCCTTGCCGCCGGTCTCGCCGACGATCCGCGGGTACGAGCGGTACTTCTCGATGTTGGTGCCGACCGTCTTCCACAGGTGCTGGAAGGTCTTGGTCGAACCGGTGAAGTGGATACCGGCCAGGTCGGGGTGGTTCAGGGCCACCTCGGAGACGGCGATGCCGTCGCCGGTCACCAGGTTGATGACGCCCTTCGGCAGGCCGGCCTCCTCCAGGAGCTCCATGAGGAGCACGGCGGAGTGCGTCTGCGTCGGGGACGGCTTCCAGACCACCACGTTGCCCATGAGGGCGGGGGCGGTGGGCAGGTTGCCCGCGATGGCCGTGAAGTTGAACGGCGTGATCGCGTAGACGAAGCCCTCGAGCGGGCGGTGGTCCAGACGGTTCCACACACCCGGGGAGTTGGCCGGCGGCTGCTCGGCCAGGATCTGACGGGCGTACGCCACGTTGAAGCGCCAGAAGTCGACGAGCTCGCACGGCGTGTCGATCTCGGCCTGCTGGGCGGTCTTCGACTGGCCGAGCATCGTGGACGCGGCCAGCGTCTCGCGCCACGGGCCGGCGAGCAGCTCGGCGGCGCGCAGGATGATCGCGGCGCGGTCGTCGAAGGCCATCGCGCGCCAGGCCGGAGCCGCGGCGAGGGCGGCGTCGACGGCGTCCTGGGCGTCCTGCGTGGTGGCGCCGCGGAAGGTGCCGATGACGGCCTTGTGGTTGTGCGGCTGGACGACCTTGAACTCCTCGCCGCCGCCGAGGCGCTTCACGCCGCCGATGGTCATCGGCAGCTCGCGCGGGTTCTCGGACAGCTCCTTGAGCTTGGTCTCGAGGCGGGTGCGCTCGGCGGAGCCGGGGGCGTAGCTGTGCACCGGCTCGTTGACCGGAGCGGGGACCTGGGTGACAGCGTCCATGAGTCGCGTTACTCCTTGTGAGAGGTGGTGGGCTCAGCCCTTGGTGAGGATGGAGCGGACGAAGAAGAGCAGGTTGGCCGGCTTCTCCGCGAGACGGCGCATGAAGTAGCCGTACCAGTCGGTGCCGTAGGCGGTGTAGACGCGCATGCGGTGGCCCTCGGCGGCGAGACGGTTCTGCTCCTCGCTGCGGATGCCGTACAGCATCTGGAACTCGTACTCGTCCAGTTTGCGCCCGGCGCGGCGGGCCAGCTCCTGGCCGATGGAGATCAGGCGCGGGTCGTGGGAGCCGATCATCGGGTAGCCCTCGCCGTCCATCAGGATCTTCATGATCCGGACGTACGCCTTGTCGATCTCGGGCTTGTCCTGGATGGCGACGGAGGCGGGCTCCTTGTAGGCGCCCTTCACGATCCGGACGCGCGAGCCGTTCTCCGCGAGGCGGCGGGCGTCGTCCTCGGTGCGGAAGAGGTACGCCTGGATGACGCAGCCGGTCTGCGGGTAGCTCTTCCGCAGCTCCTCGTGGATGGCGAACATCGAGTCGAGGGTGGTGTGGTCCTCGGCGTCCAGGGTGACGGTGGTGCCGATCTCGGCGGCTGCCTCGACGACCGGGCGGACGTTCGCGAGGGCGAGCTCGTGGCCGTTCTCGAGGGACTGGCCGAACATCGACAGCTTGACGGACATCTCGGCGCGGGCGCCGAGGCCCAGCTCCTTGAGGCGGCCGATGAGCTCCAGGTAGGCGTCCCGGGCGGCGTAGGACTGCTCGACGGTGGTGATGTCCTCACCGACGACGTCGAGGGTGACCTCCAGGCCGCGGTCGCTCAGCTCCTGGACGATCGGGACGACATCGCCGACCGACTCACCGGCTATGAAGCGGGCGACGACCTGCTTGGTCCCGGGGGCGGCCGACACGAGACGGCGCATCTTGTCGCTGCGCGACGCGGCGAGAATCACGGGACCCAGCACGGGGCACCTCCAGAAGGACAGGGTGACGAATAGCGCTGTACCCGGTCTTTCGTAATAAACCGGTAACAGCACGGAGAACCACCGTGAAACCTATGGATCGCTCCGATCCTCTGCCATCGACAGCTGTCACGCATCCGTGCGCGGCATCTCATACACATGTCTGAAGGGGTGCGAGAATGGCGTCGTGAAGGGCGATTACCAAGAACTGGTCGACGAGATCTCCGCGCTCCTGGGCGCCCCTGCGACGCTGGAGAACCGCGATTTCGGGCTGATCGCCTTCGGGGCGCACGACAGCGACGACGACGCGGCGATGGACCCCGTCCGTACGCGGTCGATCCTCACCCGGAAGTCGACGCCGGCGGTCCGCGCCTGGTTCGAGGGCTTCGGCATCACCCGGGCGACGGGCCCGGTCCGCATCCCGGCCGCCCCGGACGCCGGCGTGTTCCGGGACCGGATCTGTCTTCCCGTACGCCACCGGGGCGTCGTCCTCGGATACGTCTGGCTCCTGGACGCCGAGCCCGGCCCCGCGCCCGACCAGCTCGCCGCCGCGATGGAGGTCGCCACCCGGATCGGCGGGCTCCTCGCCGACGAGGAGCGCGCGGACGCCGACCTCTCCCGCGAGTTCGTCGCGGTCCTGACCGCCGGGCGCGGCTGGCAGAGCGACATGGCCGTCGCGGCGCTCCGGGCGGCCCTGGGCCCCAGCGCGGACGGTCTGCACACCGTCGTCTGCGTGACCCCCTGGCAGGGCAACGCCCCGTCGATCCGGGCGGTCCCCGGCGCGGCGGCGGTCGCCACGCTCCCGGAGGGCGAGTCCCTCGCCGTCCTCGTACGGCTGCGCACGGCCGAGGACCTCGCCCCCGCCCACACCGCCGCGGAGCGGCTGCGAGGCGCCGCACCGGCCGGCATCGCCACGCCCCGCCGCGGCCTCACGGAGCTTCCGGCGGCCTGGCGCGAAGCCAGCACGGCGGCCCGCGCCGCCACGGCGCAGCCGACGCTCGGCCCGGTCGCGGAGTGGGCCGGGATCGGCCCGTACCGCCTGCTCGCGGCGCTCTACCACCCCGAGATCGACCCCGCCGTCGCGCCGCTGCTCGCCCCCGCCCACGCCGAACTGGCCCGCACGGCCGAGGTGTTCCTCGACAACGCGGGCCAGGCGGGCCGCACGGCGGCGGCCCTGGGCATCCACCGGCAGACGCTCTACTACCGGCTGTCCCGGGTCGAGCAGCTCACGGGCCTGGACCTGGACGACGGCGAGGACCGGCTGCTGCTCCACATGTCCCTGAAGTCCGCCAAGCTCTGACCGCCGTCCGGCGGCCGGTCAGGGCCGGGGGCGGCGGCGCAGTGCGGCCTCCCCCAGCGCGGGCGGTCCGTACCCGGCGTCCCGGGCCGACAGGTTCGTGCCCGGCGGCACGATCTTGTCGATCCGGTCGAGGACGTCCCTGCTCAGCCGGATCCGGTCCGCGCCGAGCTGCGCCTCCAGCTGCTCGAAGGTCCGTGGGCCGATGATCGCCGAGGTGACGGCGGGGTGCTCCAGGACGAAGGCCAGCGCGAGCTGGACCAGGGTCAGTCCGGCCTCCTCGGCGAGCTGGGCCAGCGCCTCGGCGGCCTCCAGCTTGGCCGCGTTCTCGGGGTCGCCGATGTCGAAGCGGGCGGCCTGCCGGTCGATGCGGCTGGACGCGGGCTGCTCCGCCCCCTTGCGGTAGCGGCCCGAGAGCCAGCCGCCGGCCAGCGGGCTCCAGGTGAGCACGCCGAGCCCGTACCGCTGGGCGACGGGCAGCACCTCGCGCTCGATGCCGCGGGCCAGCAGGGAGTACGGCGGCTGCTCGGCGACGACGCGCTCGCGGCCCCGGCGCTCGGCGATCCACTGGCCCTCGACGATGGCGGAGGGTTCGAAGGTGGAGGTGCCGATGTAGCGGATCTTGCCCTGGCGGACGAGGTCGGTCAGGGCACCGAGCGTCTCGTCGAAATCGGTCTCCGGCTCGGGCCGGTGCACCTGGTAGAGGTCGATCCAGTCGGTGCCGAGGCGACGCAGGCTGTTCTCGACCTCGCGGACGATCCAACGCCGGCTGTTGCCGCGCTCGTTGGGGTCCTCACCGAGACTGCCGTGGAACTTGGTGGCCAGGACGACCTGGTCCCGGCGGCCTCCGGCGAGGGCCTTGCCCACGATCGTCTCCGACTCCCCGGCCGAGTAGACGTCGGCGGTGTCGACGAAGTTGATCCCGGAGTCCAGGGCCCGGTGGATGATGCGGACGCTGTCGTCGTGGTCGGTGTTGCCACGGGCGCCGAACATCATCGTGCCCAGGCACAGCGGGCTCACCCTGACGCCGGTACGGCCCAGCAGGCGGTGTTCGGTGGTCATCGCGCACTCCCTTGAACGAGTCGGTCGTCGTGCTCCGCCGCCGGAAGGGCGGACGGGGTGGTCGTGGTGGTCGTGGTGGTCGTGGTGCTCTGTCGGTAGGCGTCCCAGAGGCGGCGGTAGGGTCCCTGGCCCGCGAGGAGCTGGGCGTGGGTGCCGCTCTCCACCACGGTGCCCGCCTCCAGGACGATGACGCGGTCGGCGCGCGCCGCGGTGGTGAGCCGGTGCGCGACGACGAGCGTGGTGCGTCTGCGGCTGAGCGCGTCGACCGCCGCGGCCACCCGCCGCTCGGTGGCGAGGTCCAGCGACGCGGTCGCCTCGTCGAGCAGCAGGACGTCGGGGTCGACGAGCTCGGCCCGGGCGAGCGCCAGCAGCTGACGCTGCCCGGCCGAGAGGCCGTGGCCCCGCTCCCCCACGGGCGTCAGGTAGCCGGCCGGCAGCGCGGCCACCGTGTCGTGGGCGCCGACCGCCCTGGCGGCGGCCTCCACCTCGGCGTCGGTGGCGTCCGGCCGGCCGTAGGCGATGGCGTCGCGGACCGTGACGCCGAACAGATGGGGCTCCTGCGGCACGATGCCCAGCCTGCGGCGGTAGCCGGTCAGGTCGAGGTCGCGGAGGTCGTGCCCGTCCACCCGTACCGTCCCGGCCGCCGGGTCGTAGAACCGGGCCAGGAGCTTGACGACCGTGGACTTGCCCGCGCCGGTGGTCCCCACGAGCGCGACCGTCTCGCCGGGGGCGACGCGCAGCCGGACGCCGTGGAGCACGTTCCTTTCCCGGCCGCCCGCGTAGTGGAACGACACGTCGTCGAACTCGATCTCGCCGCGCAGCGAGGTCACCCGGCGCGGTGCCGCCGCCGGGGGTGTGGCGACGGGGGTGCGCATCAGGGCGCGCAGCCGGCTCATCCCGACGACCGCCTGCTGGTAGCCGTCGAAGACCTGGGAGAGCTGCTGGATGGGCGAGAAGAACAGTTCGACGTAGAGCAGGAAGGCGATCAGCGTCCCGGCGGTCAGTGCCCCGGAGCGCACCTGCCCCACGCCGACGGCGAGGACCGCGGCGGTGGACAGCGTGCCGAGGAACTCCACGAACGGGAAGAAGGTGCCCATGTGGCGCTGGGCGCGCAGCCGTGAGTCGCGAAACGACCAGGCGAGTGCGGCGAAGTGGTCGGCGTTGTGCCGCTCGCGCCGGAACGCCTGGGTGACGCGCAGCATGCCGACGTTCTCCTGGAGGCAGGCGTTGACCGCGCTGATGCGCTCCCGGGCCTCCAGGTAGGCGGGCACCGAGTGGTGGCGGAACACGGCGGTCGCGCCGATGAGCAGCGGCAGCGCGGCGAGCAGGACGAGCGCGAGGCCGGCGTCGATCACGAGGAGCGCGGCCAGGACGCCGAGCACGGTGAGAAGGCTGACGACCGCGGTGATCAGGCCGGTCTGGAGGAAGTTCGACAGGGCGTCCACGTCGGTGGTCATCCGCGTCATGATCCGGCCGCCGAGCTCCCCCTCGTAGTAGTCGAGGCCGAGTCGCTGCAACTGGGCGTAGGTCTTGATCCGCAGGGTGTAGAGAAGGCGCTCGCCGGTGCGCCCCGTGGTGCGGACCTGGGCGACGCCGACGAGCCAGTTCAGGCCGACGACGACGGCGGCCGTCGCCGATGCCGCGAGCAGGACGCCCGAGGCCTGGTGCGCGACGCCGCCGTCCACGCCGTGGCGTACGAGGACGGGGACGGCGATCTGGGCGAGGGCGTCCACCGCGACGAGGAGCAGCCCGGCGAGCAGCGGCACCCGGAAGGGTCGCAGGAGGGTGCCGAGATGGAACCGGGGATCGGCCGAGACCGCCTGTTCCAGCGGCACCTCGGGGTCGTCCTGGGGCAGCGGAAGCCGTTCGAGGGCGGCGAGGAGTTCGGGGGTGGGCGGTGCGGAGCCGAGGACTCCGCCACCGGGACCGCCGCGGCCGGGCCCCGCGGTGGCGGCGGCCTCGGCGAGGGCGTTGGCGGCCCGTACGGCCGTGGACTCGTCGTGGACGGGCCCGGACTCCGCCGGGCGACGCCAGAGCTCGGCGGTGACGCCCGGCGCCGGGGCCGGGGTCGCCGCCCGCTCCCCTTCGTCCCCGTCCATGGCCAGAAGCGAGCGGAACAGGGCCGAGCGGGAGCGCAGTTCGTCCAGGGTGCCCGTGTCGACGATCCGGCCGCCGTCCAGGACCGCGATCCGGTCCGCGAGCTCCAGCGTCGATTCGCGGTGGGCGACGAGCACCGTCGTACACCGTCGCCCTGCCTCGCGCAGGGACGCGTGGATCTCGGCCTCGACCCGGGCGTCGATCGCGGAGGTGGCGTCGTCGAGGACCAGGACGGCGGGGTCGCCGAGCAGGGCGCGGGCGAGCGCGATCCGCTGGCGCTGGCCGCCGGAGAGCGTCAGCCCCTGCTCCCCGACGAGGGTGTCGTAGCCGTCGGGCAGCCGCTGGACGAACTCCTCGGCGCACGCCAGCCGGGCGGCCGCCCGGATCTCCTCGTCGTCGGCGTCCGGGCGGCCGTACGCGATGTTGGCCCGTACGGTGTCGGAGAGCAGCAGGCTCTCCTCGAAGACGAAGCCGATACGCGAGCGCAGACCGGCCAGGGAGAGCTCGCGGACGTCGTGCCCGCCGACCCGGACCGTGCCCGCCCCCGCGTCGTAGAAGCGGGGCAGCAGCGCGACGGCGGTGGATTTGCCGCAGCCCGCCGGGCCGATGAGCGCGAGCGTCTCCCCCGGGCGTACGTCCAGGCTGAACCCGTCCAGCAGGGGTTCGCCCTTTCCGTGGGCGAAGGTCACGTCGTCCCAGGCGAGCGCCGGGACCTCGGCCGGCAGCTCGCGGGCGCCCGGGGTGTCGGTGATCCCGGGCTCCTCGTCGATCACCTCGAAGACGCGCTCCGCGCCGGCTCTGGCCTGCTGCCAGACGGTGAGCAGGGTCGCCACCTGGCGGACCGGGGTGACGAAGGAGCCGAGGTAGGCGGTGAAGGCGAGGAAGGTGCCCAGCGACACGCGGCCGTCGAGCGCCAGCCAGCCGCCGAACAGGAGGACCGCCACCTGTCCCAGCGCGGGGACCGCCTGCAGGGCCGGGTTGTAGCGGCTGGTGAACCCGACGACGCGCAGCCGCGAGGAGAACAGTGCGCGGACGCGGCGCTCCAGCCCCTCCAGCTCGCGCCGCTCCTGGCCGAAGCCCTTGACGATCCGGACCCCGGCGACCGTGGCCTCGACGGCGGAGGCGACCTCGGCCGCCTCCTGCTGGGCGTGCCAGTTGGCGGGGAACAGCGTGCGTCTGCCGCGCAGCGCGATCAGCCACAGGAGCGGTCCGACGACCACGGCGACGACGGTGAGCAGCGGCGAGAGCCAGGCCATGAAGACCAGCGAGACGCAGAACATCAGGGCGTTGCCGGTCATGTTGGGCAGGAACTGCAGCAGGGTCTGGATCAGGGTGATGTCGGAGATGGAGCGGCTCACCACCTGGCCGGTGCGCAGGTCGTCCTGTTGCGTGCCGTCCAGCCGCAGCAGGGCCGCGAAGGCGTCGTTGCGCAGGTCGTACTGGACCCCCAGGGAGAGCCGGCCGGAGCAGTAGCGGCGGACGAAGCTCCCGGCGAAGCGCACGGCGCCGATGCCGGCCAGCAGCAGGATCCAGGGGGTGAGGGACACCGTCGTGGAAGCGGCGACACCGTCGACGACATGGCGCAGCAGGAGGGGCAGCGAGGCGGTGGCGACAGCCGCCACGGCCGCGGCGCCGAAGGCGAGCAGGAGGTCGGTGCGGCGGCGGAGGCAGTACCCGCCGAGGCGGCGCGCCCAGCCGGGCCGCGCCGCTCCGGGGGTACGCCCGGCGTCCTGGTGCGGGGGACAGTCGCTCACCGGGTCTCGACCAGACCGGTGGTGAGGTGGCCGGCGTCGCGCTCCACGGTGTCGAACAGGCGGTTGGCGGGGCGGGGCAGGCCGTAGTGGTCCCGCAGGGTGGTTCCGGTGTACTCGGTGCGGAACAGCCCGCGCTCCTGAAGGAGCGGCACCACCCGGTCGACGAAGGCCTCCAGGCCCGACGGCAGGACGGCCGGCATGATGTTGAAGCCGTCGGCCGCGCCGCTGACGTACCAGTGCTCGATGGTGTCGGCGATCTGCTCGGCGGTACCGGCGAACGTACGGTGTCCCCGGCCGCCGCCCAGCCTTCCGATCAGTTGGCGCACCGTGAGCCGTTCGCGGCGGGCCAGCTCCACGATCAGCGTGTAGCGGCTCTTCGCGCCCTCGATGTCGTCCTCGGTCGGGATGTCCTCGGGCAGTTCGGCGTCCAGGTCGAGCTCGTCGGGCGCGATCCGCAGCCGCTGTGCCAGCTGGCGCTTGGCGTACTCCGGCACGATGAGCCGGTCGAGTTCGGCGTCCAGCTCGCGGGCCTCCTTCTCGGTGTCGCCGATGACGGGGACGATGCCGGGGAGGATCTTGATGCCGTCGGGGTCCCGGCCGAGCGCGAGCGCCCTCCGCTTGACGTCCTTGTAGAAGGCGATGCCCTCCTCCAGGGTCTGTTGGGCGGTGAACACCGCCTCGGCGTAACGGGCGGCGAAGTCCTTGCCGTCCTCGCTCGACCCGGCCTGCACCAGGAGGGGATAGCCCTGGGGGGAGCGCTCGACGTTCAGCGGCCCCTCCACCCGGAAGAACTCGCCCCGGTGGCCGACGGGCCGGACCCGGTCGGCGCGGGCGTGCACCCCGCCCTCCTTGTCCGCCACCACGGCGTCGTCGGCCCAGCTGTCCCACAGCTTGGTGGCCACGTCGACGAACTCGGCCGCGCGCCGGTAGCGCTCGCGGTGCAGCGGGGTCTCGTCGAGGCCGAAGTTGCGGGCCGCGTCGGCTCCGGCCGTGGTGACGATGTTCCAGCCGGCGCGTCCGTTCGACACGTGGTCGAGCGAGTTGAAGCGGCGGGCCAGGTTGAAGGGTTCGTTGTAGCTGGTGGAGGCGGTCGCGATGAGCCCGATGCGGCTGGTGACGGCGGCCAGGGCCGTGAGCAGCACGGTCGGCTCCAGCTTGCTGACGGGCCGGCGCCCGGGGTCCCCGTGCTGGACCGGGCTGTCCGCGAGGAAGACCGAGTCGAGCAGCCCGCGTTCGGCGATGCGGGCGAGGTTCTGGTAGTGCGCGATGCCGGTGCCGCCGTCGGCGGGGCTCTCGGGGAGGCGCCAGGCCGCCTCGTGGTGGCCGACCGACATCAGGAAGGCGTTGAGGTGGAGGGGCTTGCGGGCGGGACGGTCAGGCGTCTGCGGCATGGGAGTGGCTCTCCTGGCGGGGGGCGGGGGTGTGGGGTGCGGAGTGCACGCCGAGCGAGGCGAGCAGGGCGTCGCGGTACTGCTGGAACCGCGGGTCGCGGCGGTCGCGCGGGGTGGGGAGGTCGATGGTGAGGTCGACCGAGATGCGCCCCTCGTCGAGGACGAGGACGCGGTCGGCGAGTTCGACGGCCTCGTCGACGTCGTGGGTGACGAGGAGGACGGCGGGGCGGTGGCGTTCGTACAGTTCGCGCAGCAGGTCGTGCATCTTGATCCGGGTCAGCGCGTCGAGTGCGCCGAACGGCTCGTCGGCCAGGAGCAGTTCCGGATCGCGTACGAGCGCGCGGGCGAGCGCGGCCCGCTGCTGTTCCCCGCCGGACAGTTCGTGCGGCCAGGACCGTTCCCGGCCGGCGAGGCCCACTTCGGCCAGTGCGGTCCGGCCGCGGTCATGGGCACCGGGCCCGCGCAGTCCCAGGGTCACGTTGTCGAGGACCCGCAGCCACGGCAGCAGCCGGGAGTCCTGGAAGGAGAGCGAGACCCGCTCGGGAACGAGCAGCTCCCCCGAACCCTCGACGTCGTGGTCGAGGCCGGCCACGGCGCGCAGCAGGGTGGACTTGCCGGAGCCGCTGCGCCCGAGCAGGGCGGTGAACTCCCCTGCGGCCAGGGCGAGATCGATCTCCTGGAGGATGATCCGGTCACCGAAGCGGCGGACCAGGCGGCCGGCCCGGACGGCGGGCCCTGCCTCGGGGGCCTGCCCGTCGGGGGCGGGAGCGTCGGGGCCGGAGGGGCCCGGGTGGTGTTCCTTCGTCAGCCCGCCAGCGTGCGTCGCCATGACAGGGCCCTCCTCTCGACGGCTCGTACGAGGGCGTCGGAGGCGAAGCCGAAGGTTCCGTAGGCCACCAGGCCGACGATGATCACGTCGGACTGGGCGTACTGCTGGGCCTGGAACATCATGTATCCGATGCCGCTGGTGGCGTTGACCTGCTCGACGACGATCAGCCCCAGCCAGGACGAGGTGACGCCGAGCCGCAGCCCCACGAAGAAGCCGGGCAGCGAACCGGGCAGCACGACCTTGCGCAGGAACGGCCATCGGCCCAGCTCCAGCACCTCGGCGAGCTCCACATGGCGGCTGTCGATGCTGGTCAGCGAGGCGTAGGTGTTGACGTACACGATCACGGCGACGCCGAGGGCGATGACGGTGATCTTCATCTGCTCGCCGATGCCGAGCCAGAGGATCAGCAGCGGCAGCATCGCGAGCGACGGTATGGCGCGCTTGATCTGGAGAGGCCCGTCGACGAGGTACTCGCCGGTGCGGCTGAGTCCGGCGGTGACGGCGAGCAGGACTCCCGCGCCGACCCCCAGCAGCAGCCCGAGGCCAGCCCGCTGCAAGGAGACGAGCACATTGCCCTGGAGGCGCCCGTCGTCGATCAGCTCGACGGCCGTGGAGACGACCGCTCCGGGCCCGGAGAGGATCCGCGGGTCCAGATAGCCGACCGCGGAGGCGACCCACCAGACGGCGATCACCAGCGCGGGGCCGAGGAGCCGACCGAACGGAACGCCCCTGCCGGGGCCGAGACGTCGCCGCCGGTGGACGCGGGTGCGGTGCGCCGCGACGGCGTCCGGCGGTGCGGCGGCGGCCTTCCGCCCCGCGGCCGCGGGGGCCTTCGTCCCGTCCGGCTCTCGCGGCGGGGCCGGTGCGTCCGCCGGGACGAGGGTGCGGACACGGGTCAGGGCGTCGGTCATGATCCCTCCCGGTACTGGGCGGGTACGGCACCGGACGCGATGCCCTCGAAGCGCCGGTCGAAGAGCGAGGCGGCGTCCACCTTCGGCACGAACCCTCCCTCGGCCAGCAGGTCGGCGGTCTCCTGCTCCCAGGCGATGGCCTTGTCCCAGGAGACGGGGAACTGCGGTTTGGCGAGGGAGGCCACGATGCGACGGCCGTCGGCCTCCTTCACGCCCTGGTCCTTGACGTAGTAGGCGTCGACCCAGCGGTCGGTGTTCTCCCAGGCCCACACCACGCCCTGGGCCCACAGCGGGACGAAGCTGCGGACGGCCGCGGCCTTCGCCGGGTCGTTCAGCACCTCGACGGGGGCCCAGAGGACGGTCAGCAGGTCGATGACGTCGGTCGACACCCGTCGGGCGCCGTCCTTCGCGTACTGGGTCAGGTACTTGGTGAGCGTCGGCTCGCCCAGGGGCGCGACGTCGACCTGCTTGGACTGCAGCGCGGTGAGGAACTGGGTGCTCGGGAGTTCGACGAGATCGACGTCGCCGTGGGCTATCCCCGCCTGCTTCAGCGCGCGCAGGACGACCACGCCCTGTGCCTGCCCCTGCGAGAAGGCGATCTTCCTGCCCCGGAAGTCCGCGACGCTCCGGAGTTCGGCGCCGGGTGCGGTGGCGAAGACGTACGAGGGCTTCCTGCGCACCTGCACGGCGACGATGCGGGACTCCACTCCGATGGCCTCGGCCTGGATCGGCGGAATTCCGGCGTTGCTGGCCAGGTCGATGGAGTGCGCCCGGAATCCCTGGATGATGTCGGGTCCGGCACTCAGATTGGGCCACTCGGAGACGGTGAAGGGAAGTTTTCCTCCGATGCCCGATTCCTCGAATTGAATGCGTGAACTGCGAACGGCGACGGTCAGCGCCGTTCCGGCGGGCGGCGGCCCGGTGGGCAACTCCTTCAGGGGTACGGAATGGGCGGCGTTGCTCGTCTGGGGTGCGCATCCCGCGGCGGCGAGGACGGCGCCGGACGCGAGGGCGAGAAACCCTCTTCGGGCGAGGGCGGGGGACGGTGGCGAGTGCGGGAAGGAGGGCATGGGAGGTGTTCCTGTCGGGTGCGGTGCTCGCGGGCGGGGGGGGATCAGAGGGTGTGGTAGCCGCCGTCGTGGAAGAGCAGCGGGCGGCGGTCGGTGTCCTGCCAGGCGTCCACGACACGGCCGATGACGATGTGGTGGTCCCCGGCGGGGACGAGCTGCTCGATGTCGACGCGCAGCCACGCGGTGACGCCGTCGAGGACGGGGGCGCCCTGCGCGAGCCGCCGCCAGCCGGTGGGGTGAGCGAATCTGTCGATCCCGCTGGTGGCGAAGCGCCTGGCCAGGTCCTCCTGTTCGGCGCCGAGGAAGTTGACGACCGCCGACGCGGCGCGCTCGATGTGCGGCCAGGAGGAGGAGCGGTTCGCGATGCCGAAGGAGAGGAGCGGCGGTTCGAGGGAGAGGGAGGTGAGCGAGGTGGCGGTGAAGCCGACGGGGCCGGCTCCGGCGTCCGCGGTGACGACCACGACGCCGGCCGGATAGGCGCGGAACGCCTGCTTGAAGAGGCCGGGTGCGAGACCGGCCGCGGGATGCGAGGACAACGAGACAGTCATGTTTCCCCCGGGGCGACGGAGAGGGACGTACGGGACGGTGAGGGCGCGGCAGGACCCGGGCACGGCGGATCCGGGCACGGCGGACCCCGGCACGGCGACACGAGGGGCACCGCGATGTCACAGGGGCACGGCGACGGAAGGCCGGGACATCACGCGCACGGAAAAGGAACGCGTGGAATCAGGGAGCGGGGGCGGGAGTCGGGAATACCGCTCGGATTATCGGGCTACGCGGCAGGGACAACAGGAACGCCGGGAGGGTGCCGAATTCGGCACGTGGCGTCGGATCCTCTGCGGGCTGCTCATGAATCCATCCTCCCGTTCGCGATCCGACCCGGTCAACAATGCAACTCTCTGAATTAAGTCGGTATTCGCCGACCGTACGAGTGGACGTACGGGTGGACATACCGGCGTTCGGCGGGGAGGGCGCGCTCCCCTCCCCCGCCGAACGTCAGGACACCGCGGGCAGCGCGGGCCAGGGACCGAGCGGATCGTCGTGCAGGGCGCCGAAGGCGACGGCCGGTCCGGCGGTGGCCAGCACCTGGCCGGTGAAGCTGCTCGGCACGACGGCCCGCTCGGGGTCGTCGCAGACCAGGGACCGTTCGGCCGTGACGGCCCGCAACTCGGCCAGGCAGGGGGCCAGTCGGCCCGCACCCGGTTCGACGACCACCAGCACCTCGGGGTCGAACATGTCGAGGAGGACGGCCGCCGCCCTCCCGACGAACCGGGCCCGCCGGCGGAACAGCGAGACCGCGGCCGCCTCCCCCTCCACCGCCCGCCGCAACAGCTCGGGGAACGTCGCGACGCGGAGGCCCTGCCGGGCGGCCCGGCGCAGCATCGCGGGCTCCGACACCTCGGACTGGAGGCAGCCGGGAACGCCGCAGACGCATGTCGCGCTGCCGTCGCCCGTCCCCACCGGCAGGTGAGCGACGTTGCCCGCGCCGAACCTCGGCCCCTGGTGCACCGTGCCCGAGGAGACGAAGGCCGCGTCCACCACGTTGCCGACGAACAGCACCACCGCGCTGGCCCGGGTCGACGCCACGCCGACGAGCTGCTCGGCGCGGGCCAGGGCGCGCGAGTGGCTGTCCACATGGACGGGCAGCCCGGTGGCCTTGGTGAGCACCTCCCGCACCGGGACGTCCCGCCAGCCCAGCTGCGGGTGGTGGAGCACGACCCCGGCGGCCGGGTCGACCCAGTGCCCGGTGGCGACGCCCAGGGCGAGCGCGGTCCGGCCCGAGCCGTGGGCGGCGAGCATCCGGGGCAGCCCTTCCTCCACCCGGCCCAGCACGTCGGCGGGTTCGGTGCTCGTGTGCGGGAGGCGCTCCTCGGAGACCAGACGTCCCCGCAGGTCCATGAGGGCGAGCGTGGTGTGGGTGACGGCGACGTGCGCACCGGCGAGGAGGTAGCGCGCGGTGTCGATCTCGACGGGGATGTGCGGGCGGCCGAGGCCCCGCGGCCCGGCCGTCTCCGGGCCCTCCTTGACGAGCCCCCTGCCGATCAGGGTGGCGCAGTGGCCCGTGACCGAGGCGGGCGAGAGACCGGTGAGGCGGGCGATCGTACTGCGGGCGACCGGACCGTGGTCGAGGATCGCCCCCAGTACGGCGCCGGTGCTGGAGGCGCGCCGCGGCGGGGCGGCCACGGACGGGATGTCCGAGCGGCGCAGGGGGACGGGACGGGAGGAGGACATGCGCGTTCTCTCCACGAGGGCCTTCTTCGGGTCCGTTGCGGTGGTGCGTACCGCCGCCGCGCGAGGTGCCGCGGCCCGTCCCGGCCGGGGGTACGGCGGCGGGACGGGGCGGGGCCGGAAGCCTGGTGGGGCCGGGGTGTCCCGGAGGCGGGCGGACGCTCGAAGCTCCCGGGCGGGAGCGCTGCTCTCGGCGGAGCGCCGGCGTGCCGCGGGTCCCCTCCCCCGGTGGTGCGCTCGGAGGGTCAGGAATCCGCGCGGTCCGCGCCGTGCGCTCGCGGGCCTACGGACACGCGGCGGAGCACACACGCTTCAGGTCGACGTGACCTCGTGTCGTGAGAAGCGCGGAACGGTGCATGGCGCGCAACATAGCCGGAGTGCCGCGAGACGGTCAATCGACGGCCCGCATCATGGACGGCGGGAGCGCCGGTTCCTCTCGCCCCTCGGACAGCGGTGGCGGAGCGTCAGTCCCGCTCGCCCATCAGGACCTTGAGCCCCTCGGTGAGGTCCTCCGCACTCGGCGCGGTCTCCGGGTCGACCATCCACTGGATCATCACGCCGGTGGCGAGGGCCTGGCAGAGCAGTCCGGCGACCCGGGCCTTCTCCGGGTCGGCCTCCGGGTCGATGCCGAGGAAGCCCTCGGCCATGCCGAGGCGCCCCTCCCGCTGGGGCTCCTTGATCGCGTCGCGCAGCTTCTCGTCGTCGTCGAGCCGCGTGACGATCTCGGTCTGGAGCTTCCAGACGGGCCGGCTGGCCTCGGCCGCCCCGATCACCTGCTCCCAGACGGCGTGGAAGCGCGCGTACGGGTCGGCCGGCAGCTCCCGCTTGTCCTCGCCGGTGCCCGCGGGGCCGACCTGATCCCCCCACTCCTCGGTGAGGGCCAGGAAGGCCTGCTGGAGCAGGGCGTCCTTGGAGCCGTAGTGGTAGCCGATGGAGGCGAGGTTGGTGCCCGAGGCGGCGACGATGTCGCGGGCCGTGGTGCGCCCGTACCCCTTCTCCAGGAGACAGCGCTTGGCGCCGTCGAGCAGGTCTTCCTTGTGTCCCATGACAGCACTGTACCCGGCCTCTAGACAATCGTGTAAGACGAATGTCTAGAAACCGGGTACGCGTACGCGTGTGCGCAGGGTGACGTGCGTCAGATCAGGTTGACCGAGCGGGCCGAGGCGGCGCCGATCTCCTCGGCGATCTCCGCCAGGACGGCCGCCGGCAGCGTGTCGTCCACGGTGAGCACGACGAGCGCCTCGCCGCCCTCCTCCGCGCGGGAGACCTGCATGCCCGCGATGTTCAGACCGGCCTCGCCGAGGATCCGGCCGACCGTGCCGACGACGCCCGGGCGGTCCTCGTAGCGCAGCACGACCATGTGGTCGGCGAGCGCCAGGTCCACGTCGTAGTCGCCGACCGCGACGAGCTTCTGGAGGTGCTTGGGGCCCGCCAGCGTGCCGGAGACCGCGACCTCCTCGCCGTTCGCCAGGGTGCCGCGCACGGTGACGACGTTGCGGTGGTCGGGCGACTCGGAGCTCGTCGTCAGACGGACCTCGACACCGCGCTCCTGCGCGAACAGCGGGGCGTTGACGTACGACACGGTCTCGTCGACCACGTCCTCGAACACGCCCTTGAGCGCGGACAGTTCGAGCACCTTCACGTCGTGCTGGGTGATCTCGCCGTAGACCTCGACGTCGAGACGGGCCGCGACCTCGCCCGCGAGGGCGGTGAAGATCCGGCCGAGCTTCTCGGCGAGCGGCAGACCCGGCTTCACGTCCTCGGCGATCACGCCGCCCTGGACGTTGACCGCGTCCGGGACCAGCTCGCCCGCGAGCGCCAGGCGCACCGACTTGGCGACGGCGACGCCGGCCTTCTCCTGGGCCTCGTCCGTGGACGCGCCGAGGTGCGGGGTGCAGACGACCTGGTCGAGCTCGAAGAGCGGGGAGTCCGTGCAGGGCTCCTTCGCGTACACGTCGAGACCCGCGCCGGCGACCCGGCCCTCCTTGAGGGCGGTGTAGAGCGCCGCCTCGTCCACGATCCCGCCGCGCGCGGCGTTGACGATCCGGACGGAGGGCTTGACCTTGTGCAGTGCCTCGTCACCGATGAGACCGAGGGTCTCCGGGGTCTTCGGCAGGTGGACGGTGATGAAGTCCGCGACCTCCAGGAGCTCGTCCAGGGCCAGCAGCTTCACCCCCATCTGGGCGGCGCGGGCCGGCTGCACGTAGGGGTCGTACGCGACGATCTTCATGCCGAAGGCGGACATGCGCTGGGCGACCAGGACGCCGATGCGGCCGAGGCCGACGACGCCGAGGATCTTCTCGCTCAGCTCGACGCCCGTGTACTTGTTGCGCTTCCACTCGCCGTTCTTCAGCGCGGTGTTGGCCTGCGGGATGTTGCGCGCGGTGGCGACCAGCAGACCGCACGCGAGCTCGGCGGCGGTGACGATGTTCGAGGTCGGGGCGTTGACGACCATCACGCCCGCCTTGGTGGCGGCGGAGACGTCGACGTTGTCCAGACCGACACCGGCACGGGCGACGACCCGGAGCTTCTTCGCGGCGGCGATGGCCTCGGCGTCGACCTTGGTCGCGGAACGGACCAGGATCGCGTCCACATCGGCGATCGCGGGGATCAGCTCGGCGCGGTCGGCGCCGTTGCAGTGCCGGATCTCGAAGTCCGGGCCCAGCGCGTCGACGGTGGCGGGCGACAGCTCTTCAGCGATGAGTACGACAGGTTTCGAGCTCACGTGAGTCCTCACAGATCCAGTGCGGACGGCCGTCCCGACGGCCGCAGGCGGTGGAGGGGGCTTGCCGCGTGAAAGCGCACGACGCTGTGGGCCTGACGCGTATGTTGTTGAGAAGTGTAGTGGTGCATCGGCGCAGCTCATACGCCTTGGTGGAAGGATCACCCGTCCGTGGTTGGACGAGGTGTCCAACCATGCGGGAAGGGGCCGGACACACTGTCCGGCCCCCACCCTGAAGGCTTACGCCTCCTCGTCGTTCACCCAGCTCATGAGCTTCCGCAGCTCCTTGCCGGTGGTCTCCAGGAGGTGGTTGGCGTCCTGGGTCTTGTACTCGTTGTACTTCTTCAGACCGCCGTGGTACTCGGCCATCCACTCCTTGGCGAAGGTGCCGTCCTGGATCTCCGCGAGGACCTTCTTCATCTCGGCCTTGGTGGCGTCGGTGATGATCCGCGGGCCGGTGACGTAGTCGCCCCACTCGGCGGTCTCGGAGACCGACCAGCGCATCTTCTCCAGGCCGCCCTCGTACATGAGGTCGACGATGAGCTTCAGCTCGTGGAGGCACTCGAAGTAGGCGATCTCCGGCTGGTAGCCGGCCTCGGTCAGGGTCTCGAAGCCCGCCTTGACCAGCGCCGCGGTACCACCGCAGAGGACGGCCTGCTCACCGAACAGGTCGGTCTCGGTCTCTTCCTTGAAGGTCGTCTTGATGACGCCCGCGCGGGTGCCGCCGATGCCCTTGGCGTACGAGAGCGCCAGCGCGAAGGCGTTGCCGGTCGCGTCCTGCTCGACGGCGGCGATGCAGGGAACGCCGCGGCCTTCCTCGTACTGACGACGGACCAGGTGGCCCGGGCCCTTCGGGGCGACCAGGGCGACGTCGATGCCCTCGGGGACCTCGATGAAGCCGTAGCGGACGTTCAGGCCGTGGCCGAAGAAGAGGGCGTCGCCCGCCTTCAGGTTGTCCTTGATGGACTCCTCGTAGACCTTGGCCTGGATCGGGTCCGGGGTCAGGATCATGATGAGGTCGGCCTCGGCCGCGGCCTCGGCGACGGAGACGACGCGCAGGCCCTGCTCCTCGGCCTTGGCCTTGGACTTCGAGCCCTCCTGGAGACCGACGCGGACGTCGACACCGGAGTCACGGAGCGACAGCGCGTGGGCGTGGCCCTGGCTGCCGTAGCCGATCACCGCGACCTTGCGGCCCTGGATGATGGACAGGTCGGCGTCGTCGTCGTAGAAGAGCTCGGCCACTGGAAATCTCCTTGAGGTGCTGGTGTTGCGTCCCACCGTACGGGGGAGCGCTTGAGGGAAGCTTTGGGGTCTCGTCAGTCGGACCGCCGGATGGACCGGCGGTTGACCTCCGATGACTCTCAGGCGCTGCGGTCGAGGGCCCGCAGGGACCGGTCCGTGATGGACCGGGAACCACGCCCTATGGCGATCGTGCCGGACTGGACGAGCTCCTTGACGCCGAACTGCTCCAGCATCTTGAGCATCGCGTCGAGCTTGTCACTCGAACCGGTGGCCTCGATGGTGACCGCCTCGGGCGAGACGTCCACGGTCTTGGCACGGAACAGCTGCACGATCTCGACGATCTGGGAGCGGGTCTCGTTGTCGGCGCGGACCTTCACCAGGACGAGCTCGCGCTGGATCGCGGCGCTGGGCTCGAGTTCGACGATCTTCAGGACGTTGACCAGCTTGTTGAGCTGCTTGGTCACCTGCTCCAGGGGCAGGCCCTCGACATTGACCACGATGGTGATGCGGGAGATGTCGGGGTGCTCGGTGACACCGACGGCGAGCGAGTCGATGTTGAAGCCGCGGCGGGAGAAGAGCGCGGCGATCCGGGCGAGGATGCCGGGCGTGTTCTCGACGAGAACGGAGAGCGTGTGCTTGGTGGACATGTCTGGGTCTCTTCCTTTTCGCTCTTCGCTATCAGTCGTCTTCGCCGTCGCCGAAGTCGGGACGCACGCCCCGCGCGGCCATGACCTCGTCGTTCGAGGTGCCCGCGGCGACCATCGGCCAGACCTGGGCGTCCTCGTGGACGATGAAGTCGACGACGACCGGACGGTCGTTGATGGCGTTCGCCTCGGCGATGACCTTGTCCAGGTCGGCCGGGTCCTCACAGCGCAGGGCGACACAGCCCATGGCCTCGGAGAGCTTGACGAAGTCGGGGACGCGGGTGCCCTTGTTCGCCTGGACGTCGTCCGGGCCGGAGTGCAGGACCGTGTTGGAGTAGCGCTGGTTGTAGAACAGGGTCTGCCACTGGCGGACCATGCCGAGGGCGCCGTTGTTGATGATGGCGACCTTGATCGGGATGTTGTTCAGCGCGCAGGTGGTGAGTTCCTGATTGGTCATCTGGAAGCAGCCGTCGCCGTCGACCGCCCAGACCGTGCGGTCCGGCATGCCGGCCTTGGCGCCCATCGCGGCGGGGACCGCGTATCCCATCGTCCCGAGGCCGCCGGAGTTCAGCCAGGTGGCGGGCTGCTCGTAGTCGATGAAGTGGGCGGCCCACATCTGGTGCTGGCCGACGCCCGCGGTGAAGATCGTGCCCTCGGGGGCGAGCGCGCCGATGCGCTGGATGACCTGCTGCGGCGAGAGGCTGCCGTCCTCCGGCAGGTCGTAGCCGAGCGGGTAGGTCTCGCGCCAGCGGCTCAGGTCGCTCCACCAGGCGGTGTAGTCGCCCTTGTTGCCCTCGCTGTGCTCGGCCTGGACGGCCTGGACCAGGTCGGCGATGACCTCGCGGGCGTCACCGACGATCGGGACGTCGGCGGCGCGGTTCTTGCCGATCTCGGCCGGGTCGATGTCCGCGTGGACGATCTTGGCGTACGGGGCGAAGCTGTCCAGCTTGCCGGTGACGCGGTCGTCGAAGCGGGCACCCAGGGCGACGATCAGGTCGGCCTTCTGGAGCGCGGTGACGGCGGTGACCGCGCCGTGCATGCCCGGCATGCCGACGTGCAGCGGGTGGCTGTCGGGGAAGGCTCCGAGGGCCATCAGGGTGGTGGTGACCGGGGCGCCGGTGAGCTCGGCGAGGATCTTCAGCTCGGCGGTGGCGCCGGCCTTGATGACACCGCCGCCGACGTACAGGACGGGCCGCTTGGCGGCGGAGATCAGCTTCGCGGCCTCGCGGATCTGCTTGGCGTGCGGCTTGGTCACCGGGCGGTAGCCGGGCAGGTCGGTCTGCGGCGGCCAGCTGAAGGTGGTCTTCGCCTGGAGGGCGTCCTTCGCGATGTCGACCAGGACCGGGCCGGGGCGGCCGGAGGAGGCGATGTGGAAGGCCTCGGCGATCGTCCGCGGGATGTCCTCGGCCTTGGTGACCAGGAAGTTGTGCTTGGTGATCGGCATCGTGATGCCGCAGATGTCCGCCTCCTGGAAGGCGTCCGTGCCGATGGCCTTCGAGGCGACCTGGCCGGTGATCGCGACGAGGGGGACGGAGTCCATGTGCGCGTCGGCGATCGGGGTGACGAGGTTGGTCGCACCGGGACCGGAGGTCGCCATACAGACGCCGACCTTGCCGGTGGCCTGCGCGTAGCCGGTGGCGGCGTGACCCGCCCCCTGCTCGTGACGGACCAGGATGTGGCGCACCTTCTCCGAGTCCATCATCGGGTCGTAGGCCGGGAGGATGCAGCCGCCCGGAATGCCGAAGACGGTGTCGGCGCCGACTTCCTCGAGAGAACGGATGAGGGCCTGCGCGCCCGTGACGTGCTCGACGGTGGTGGCGGGCTGCGCGCCGCCGCGGGGACGCGGCTGCGGATGGTGCCCGGTGGCCTGGTCGGTCATCAGCATCTCTTCTCGAAGCAGAGGGTGTTTGCGAGGCGTTTTGCGAGGGTTTGCGTCGCCCTGGAGGCGATCCAGTGCAACAAAAAACCCCTCGTGCCGTGAGGCAAGCGAGGGGAGCGCGTCGGGTGCTTTCTCAGCCGGGCCTTTTGGTGGCCCCGCTTCAGCCGACGCGCTTTCCAAGTACGAGAATTCGGGTGCGCATGGCACTGACCCTCCCTCTCCCACCTCACCGGTGTCAAGTGGGTGGGACGGGCGTCTCAGTATTTGAGCGGAACGGGGGACGGTTTCCGGCCCGTACGGGGACCGCTCCGGGCAGCGGGTACTCGTCCCGTACGAGGGCCCTGCGCAGGCGGTACTCGTCGAGCGGGCCCGAGAAGGCCATGCCCTGGGCGTGACTGCAGCCCATGGCGCGCAGGGCGAGCACCTGCTCCGGTACGTCGACACCCTCGGCGACGGTCTGCATGCCGAGTTCGCCGGCGATACGGAGCACGCCTCTGGTGATCTTGCGGAGCCGGGCGGACTCGACCACGCCCTCGACGAGGCCTCGGTCCAGCTTCAGTATGTCGACGGGAAGCCGCCGGAGGGCGTCGATCGCCACATGTCCGCTGCCGAATCCGTCGAGCGCGATCCGCACCCCGAGACGGCGCAGGGTCACGAGGCGCTGTTCCAGCTCGTCGAGCGAGGTCCGGGGGTCGCTGTCGGCGAGCTCGATGATCAGCGAGCCGGACGGCAGCCCGTGCCGGGTGAGCAGCGACTCGACCGAGCCGAGCGGGAGCGAGCGGTCCAGGAGGCGGCGGGCGGAGAGCCGGATGGACACGGGCGTTCGGTGACCGATTCCCGCCCGCTCGGCGGCCTGCTCCACCGCCTCTTCGAGGAGCCAGCGGCCGAGCTCGGCGGTGCGCTCGCCGTCGTCGGTGACGCGGAGGTACTCGGCGGGGGTGAAGAGGATGCCCTGGGTCGAGCGCCAGCGCGCCTGGGCGCTGACGGCGGAGATCCGGCCGGTGGCGAGGTCGACGACCGGCTGGTGGAGCAGGGCGAACTCGCCGTCGTGGAGTGCGGTGCGCAGCCGGGCGGCCAGCTCGGTCCGCCGTACGACCTCGGCCTGCATCTGGGGCGCGTACAGCTCGACGCGGTCCTTGCCGGCGGCCTTGGCGCGGTACATCGCGAGGTCGGCGTTGCGCAGGAGGTCGCCCGCCTCCATGCCGGGCTCGGCGAAGGCGACGCCGATGGAGGCGGCGACCCGCACCTCGTTGCCGCCGTCGACGCGGTACGGCCGGGAGAGCGTGAGCCGGAGCCGGTCGGCGATCTCCTGGACCTGGGTCTCCCGGGCGTCCTGCTCGCGACCGCCGTCGCCGAGGATGAGGGCGGCGAACTCGTCGCCGCCCAGCCGGGCGGCGGTGTCCCCGGCCCGTACGGACTCCTGGAGGCGACGGGCGGCCTGGACGAGCAGGTCGTCGCCCGCCTGGTGGCCGAGGCGGTCGTTGACCCCCTTGAAGCCGTCGAGGTCGATGAAGAGCACGGCGGTGCCGGGGTCGGAGCACCTGCGGCCGCTGAGCGCCTGCCGGACCCGCCGGGTGAAGAGCGCGCGGTTGGGCAGGTCGGTCAGCGGGTCGTGCTCCGCGTTGTGCTGCAACTGGGCCTGGAGGCGGACCCGTTCGGTCACGTCCCGGCTGTTGAAGATGAGGCCGCCCTGGTGGCGGTTGACGGTCGACTCGACGTTGAGCCAGCCTCCCCCGCCCTCGGCTTCTCCCCCAGCCTCCGGCCGGGAGGTGCCCCCAGAGCGGGAGGTACCCCCACGGCCCGAGCGGAAGCGGCACTCGATCCGGGTGGTGGGTTCCTCGGCGGGCGAGGCCGCGAGGAACCGGCGCACCTCGTGGACGACGGCACCGAGGTCCTCGGGGTGGATGAGGGAGGCGAGCTCGGAGCCGACGAGCTCCTCGGCCTCGCGTCCGTACACGCCGGCGGCGGCCGGGCTGACGTAGCGGAGTATCCCGGTCGGCGCGGCGATCATGATGACGTCGCTGGAGCCCTGCACGAGGGACCGGAAGTGGTTCTCCTTCTGGGCCAGTTCGTGGGTGAGCGCGATGTTGTCGAGGAGCATGATGCCCTGCCGGACGACCAGGGCGAGCACGACCGCGCAGCCGGTGAGGACGACGACCCGGTCGACCCGGCGGCCCTCGACGACGTTGTACAGGATGCCGAGGGTGCAGACGGCCGCGGCGAGGTACGGGGTGAGGGCGGCGAGCGAGCCCGCGACCGGACGGCTGTGCAGCCACGGGCCGCGGGCGGCGGTCGTGGTGTCGGGCAGGCGCCGCACGCCCCAGGGGGCGTACGCGAGGAGCAGGGAGCCGGCGAACCAGCCGGCGTCGAGGAGCTGGCCGGACGCGTAGTTCTCGCGGAGCAGCGGCGAGGTGAACAGGGCGTCGCACAGGACGGTCAGGGCGAGCGCGGCGATCGCGGTATTGGTCGCCGAGCGGTTCGCCTGGGAGCGCCGGAAGTGCAGCGCCAGGACCATGCTGACCAGGACGATGTCGAGCAGCGGGTACGCGAGCGACAGCGCGGCCTGGGCGACGGACTCGCCGTCGAAGTGCGCGGTACGGGCGAGGGCGAGGCTCCAGGAGAGCGTGAGCAGGGAACCGCCGATGAGCCAGGCGTCGAGCGCGAGGCAGACCCAGCCGGCGCGGGTGACGGGCTTCTTGGCCAGGACGAGGAGCCCGACGACGGCGGGCGGCGCGAAGAGCAAGAAGAAGAGGTCGGCGACGGAGGAGTCGGGCACCTGCGTCCGCAGGACGACCTCGTACCACCCCCACACCGCGTTCCCCGAGGCGGCCATGAAGGAGGAGAAGGCGAAGAGCAGCCAGGCGGGGCGGTCGCTGCCGCGGTGGGCGCGGGCGTAGAGGAAGCAGGAGACCGCGGCGGTGAGCGCGGCGGCGCTGAGCCCGAAGTCACCCATGAAAAGGGCGAGTTCCGGCGACCCCCAGCCGAGTGACGCGCCCGTCGTGTAGCCCGCGCAGATGAGCCCCAGGGCGACCTGAGCGAGAATCGAGCCGATTCCGGGACGCTCATGGCCGGGGTTCCCGGAGTCGCCACCGACGGGACGGCGCGCGATGACCGCCCCGGGCGCGCTCACCGGCCCCTCCGGCGTCGCGCCACCACACCCGGCCGCCTCGTGCGGACGCGCGGGCGGCTCCTCGACGCCCCCGGGGGCGTGCCCGTCACAGTCGTGCGGCCCGGCGGCGCGAGGCGGCGCGGCCTGACCCGGCACCGAACGCGCGAGGCCGGCAACGAGGCGCGGGAGGCTTGCCGGCGGCGTCGCCGCCGCCGCGTGGGATCGTCGGTCCTCCGGCCGTGCTTCACCCGTCGCCCCCCTCGAAATCTGATGACCCGTCACTTCGCTCCCCAGCGTCAGCCCGTCATCGACGCAGCCCCCCACTCCGGGACGATACACCAGGACCGTCACTCAGGGACAGGGTCGCAGTACTCTCCGTGACTACCTGGGGCTTGTGAGCGGCGCGCATCGGGGGCGCACACCGCCCGCCCCGGCCCGCCCGGGCCCCTGGGGCTCAACCCGTGGTGAGGATGACGTTCGCCAGCTCCTCCCCCGCCGCGAACTTCCGCAGCTGCCCCGCGATCAGCCGCTTCGCGCGCGGCATGAACGCCGAAGTGGAACCGCCCACATGGGGACTGATCAGGACACCGGGAGCGTGCCACAAAGGATGCCCGGCCGGCAGCGGTTCCGGGTCGGTGACGTCGAGCGCCGCCGTGATCCGCCCGCTCTCGACCTCCTTGAGCAGCGCGGCCGTGTCCACGACCGGACCGCGGGCGACGTTCACGAGCAGCGCCCCGTCCTTCATCCTGGCCAGGAAGCCGGCGTCGGCGAGGTGGTGGGTCGCGGGCGTGAGCGGAGTGGACAGCACGACCACGTCGGCCTCGGGCAGCAGGGCGGGCAGCTCCGCGAGAGCGTGGACCGGACCGCGCTCGGTGGCGCGCGAGGAGCGCGCGACGCGCGCCACCCGCGCGCATTCGAACGGCGCGAGCCGGTCCTCGATGGCGGCGCCGATCGACCCGTACCCGACGATCAGCACGGACTTGTCGGCGAGCGCCGGGTAGAAGCCCGCCCGCCACTCCTCGGCGTCCTGGCCGCGCACGAACCCGGGGATGCCGCGCAACGAGGCCAGGATCAGCGCGAGCGTGAGCTCGGCGGTGCTGGCCTCGTGCACGCCCTTCGCGTTGCAGAGGGCGACCCCGGGCCGCAGCGAGGGGATGCCGGGGGTGACGTGGTCGATGCCCGCGGACAGCGTCTGCACCGCCCGGACGGAGGTCATCGCCGCCAGCGGCCGTACGGCGATCTCCGACCCCTTCATGTACGGGACCACGTAGAAGGCGCAGCGCGCGGGATCGGCGGGGAATTCCGGTCCGCCGTCCCAGAAGCGGTAGTTCAGGCCCGACTCGCCCGGCGCGGGGAGTCCTTCGATCTCGTCCGCGGGAACCGGAAGCCACACGTCTGGAGTGCTGTCTTCGAATGTCATGACCGGGAGGCTATGCGAAGAATCCCGCGCGCCATTGGTTACTTTGGGGGACGGCACAGGGAGGGGTACCGGCAGGTGGAGCGCAGGACTATCGGGGCGACGGCGCTCGGCGTGGGTGCGATCGGCCTGGGGTGCATGCCGATGAACTGGGCGTACAGCCGTTCGCAACAACGGGGGGACCGCTCACTGCGGACGGTGCACGCGGCACTTGACGCCGGCATGAGCCTGCTCGACACCGCCGACATGTACGGGCCGTTCACCAACGAGCTGCTGGTGGGGCGGGTGTTGAAGGAGCGGCGGGCGGAGGCCTTCGTCTCGACGAAGTGCGGCCTGCTCGTCGGCGACGGCGGCCAGCGGCGGCACGTCGTCGCCAACGGCAGGCCGGGGTACGTGCGTCGGGCCTGCGACGCCTCGCTGCGGCGACTCCAGACCGAGGTGATCGACCTCTACCAGCTCCATCGCGCGGACCCCGAGGTGCCCGTCGAGGAGACCTGGGGCGCGATGGCCGATCTGGTGTCCGCGGGCAAGGTGCGGGCGCTCGGGCTGTGCGCGGTCGGCACGCGGTCGGCCCGCAGGGGCGCGACCGGGGCGGCCCGCGACGGATACGAGGGAACGATTCGCCAACTGGAGCGGATCCAGCAGGTCTTCCCGGTGGCGGCGGTCGAGGCCGAGCTGTCGGTGTGGTCGCCGGAGGCGCTGGTCCGGCTGCTGCCGTGGTGCGCGGCCCGCGGGGTCGGGTTCCTGGCGGCGATGCCGCTGGGGAACGGTTTCCTCACGGGGACGCTGACCCCGGGCGGCGGCTTCGAGCCGGACGATCCGCGCGCCCGGCACCCCCGGTTCACGGCCGAGATGATGGCGGCGAACCAGCCGCTGGTGGCGGGGTTGCGGCGGGTCGCCGCGCGGCACGGGGCGGATGTCACCCCGGCGCAGGTCGCGCTGGCGTGGGTGCTCGGCCGCGGGCCGCACGTCGTGCCGGTGCCGGGTGCGAAGCGGGAGCGGTGGGTCGTGGAGAACGCGCGGGCGGCCGGGCTGCGACTGACGGAGGGGGACCTCGCGGAGATCGCGGGGCTGCCGGCGCCCCGGGGATCGTGGGACTGAGCGCCACGTCGAAATGGGTGTTCGTGGGCGGGAACCTGATCGGGTCGAGCGGTGTATCAAGGGTGTGAGGATGCCGCTCGACTCGTCGAAGGGGACCGGACCATGAGCCGTCCTGTTGTGCTGAAGGCCCTGTGGGGCGCCGCCGTGCTGGTGCTGGTGGCGGGCTGCTCCTCGGGCGGTACCGAGGATCGGCCGGGTACGGCACCACCGACGTCGGTCTCGGCGCCCGCGTCCGATCCGCCGGCCTCGGCGTCCGCGACGGCGTCCGGGAGCGCGTCCCCGGGCGGCGGGCGGGTGTCGGTGACCGGCACGCTCACCGAGGGGCTGAGGTCGCCCTGGGGGCTCGCCGAGCTGCCGGGAGGCGATCTGCTGGTCTCCTCGCGGGACGAGCGGACGATCACCCGGGTCGACGGCGGAAGCGGCGCGAAGACCTCGCTCGGCGAGGTGCCGGGGGTGGTCCCTGGCGGTGAGGGCGGGCTCATGGGCCTGGCCGTCCGCGACGGATGGGTCTACGCGTATCTGACGGCCGCCTCGGACAACCGCATCGTGCGCATGCGGTACGGCGGCGGGGACGGCGACCGGCTCGGGGCGCCGGAGCCGGTGCTGACCGGCATCCCGAAGGGGGTCGTGCACAACGGCGGACGGATCGCGTTCGGTCCCGACGGGATGCTGTACGCGGGCACGGGCGAGACCGGCGAGACCGGCCTGGCCCAGGACCGGTCCTCGCTCGGCGGGAAGATCCTGCGGATGACGCCGGAGGGCAGACCGGCGCCGGGCAATCCCTTCGCCGACTCGGTGGTCTATTCGTACGGGCACCGCAATGTGCAGGGGATCGCCTGGGACTCCGCCGGGCGGCTGTGGGCGGCCGAGTTCGGGCAGAACACCTGGGACGAGCTGAACCTGATCAAGCCCGGGAAGAACTACGGCTGGCCCGAGGCCGAGGGGCAGGCGGGCCGGGAGGGGTTCGTGGACCCGGTGGCCCAGTGGCCGACCTCGGAGGCCTCCCCGAGCGGCATCGCCTACGCGCGGGGGGCCATCTGGATGGCCGGGCTCAGGGGTGAGCAGCTGTGGCGCGTTCCGCTCTCCGGAGAGGAACGGTCCGGGGACCCCGAGGCGTTCCTGTCAGGTGAGTACGGCCGCCTGCGCACGGTTCTCGCCGGGGGCGACGGCCGGCTCTGGCTGGTGAACAGCGAGACCGACACCCGGGGCACGCCCGAGCCCGGGGACGACAGGATCCTCCGGCTGGAGGTGAGCTGAGGGAGGCGGTGACCGTGTTCGATCCGATCGCGGAGCTCTTCGCGCCGGGGCGCCGGCATGCCGAGGAGGAGCTGCGCCGGCAGGCGCTCACCCGGGAGGACCCGGGGGACGGGGACCCGGGGCGCGGCCCGATAGACCTGACGTCGGGCCGGGTGACGATACGGATCCCCCGCCCGGGGGCGGGGGCGGACCCTCGCCCGGGGTCAGAGGGTCGTGTCGAGGAGGTGGAGGCGGTGGGCGAGGGCGGCGGCCTCGCCTCGGCCGGCGACGCCGAGCTTGGCGAGGATGTTGGAGACGTGGACGCTCGCCGTCTTCGGTGAGATGAAGAGCTCCTCGGCGATCTGCCGATTGGTGCGGCCGACGGCGACCAGGCGCAGCACGTCCTGTTCGCGCGGGGTCAGGCCGAAGCCGTCGTCCCCGGGCTCCGCGGGTGCCGGGAGCGGCTTCTCGGGCGCCAGGGAGAGGCGGGCCCGGGCGGAGAGGAGTTCCACGTCCTCGCGGAGGGGGCGGGCTCCGAGGCGGACGGCGGTGGCGTGGGCCTCGCGGAGCAGGGCCGTGGCCTCCTCCCGTCGGCCGCCTTCGACGAGCAGGGCGTCGGCGAGGCGGTGGCGGGCGCGGGCGAGCTGGGCGGGGCGGTCCAGCGGCTCGTAGGCGGCGACGACCTCGGTCCAGCGGGTGGCGGACTCGCTGCCCTCGGCGCGGGCCAGCTCCTGGGAGACCTGGAGGGAGTAGGCGGCCCAGACGGGGGCCGGGGCGGCGAGGGCGCGGACGCAGCGGCGGATCAGGGCGAGGGCCTCGGCGCGGCCCTCGTCGGCGGCGGGCAGTCCCCGGCTGTCGGCCTCCGCGGCGGCGGCGGTGAGGACGAGCGGCCAGCCGTAGCGGTGGGTGCCGGGCGGGAATCCGGCCTCCGCGGCGGTGACGAGCTGGGCCCGGACGTCCTGGACGCGGCCCTCGGCGGCCGCCACGGCGATCGCGATCTGGGCCATGGGCAGGGTGTACTGCGGGATCGGGTCGCGGGTGCCGTAGACGGCGCAGGCGTCGGCGAGGTGGCGGGTGGCCGCCTCCAGCTCGCCCCGCGCCGCGGCGAGCTGGGCCAGGCGGAGGGAGGCGGAGCCGCGGGGCTTGGTGCTGGTCGCCGAGCGCTGGAGCCGTTCGGCCGCTTCCCGCACCTCGTCCCAGCGGCCCAGGGAGAAGAGGGACTCGGCGCGGTTGGCCTCGACCCAGCCGACGCTGTCGACGAGTCCGTACGAGCGGGCGAGGCGGATGCCGGAGTCGGCGATCTCGACGGCCTCGTCGGAGCGGCCGAGGGCCTCGAGGGAGGAGGAGATGTTGATGTGGGCGCGCGAGGCCTCGGCGAACTGGCCGAGGGCCGTGGTCCGTTCCCGTACCTCGTGCATCTCGGCGAGACCGGCCTCGACGTCCCCGGCGGCGGTCATGATGGTGCCGAGGGTGAGGCGGGCGTTGAGTTCGATCGACTCGGCCTTGACGTGCCGGGCGTACTCGACGGCGCGTTCGGCGGCGGTGAGGGCCTCGGGGCCGGGGTCGCGGAGCATGCCCCAGCCGGCGGCGCCGACGAGGACGACGGCGTGGACGGCGGACGGCGGGAGGCCCTTGACGAGCTCCTGGGCGCGGGCGATCTCCTCCGAGCCGTCGCCGCGGCCGAGGTTGGACTGGAGGCGGGCCTTCTCGGTCCAGAACCAGGCGGCGCGCAGGGGGTCGTTCGCGTCCTCGCCGTCGAGGAGACGGAGTGCCATCCGGCCGATCTTCAGGGCGCGCTCGCGTTCGCCGCTGAGCCGGGCGGCGACGGCGGCCTCGGCAAGGAGGTCGAGGTAGCTGAGCGGGGTGGTCTCGGGGTCGCAGCCGCAGGGCGGGTAGGCCTCGGCGTAGTCCATGGGCCGGAGCTCGCGGCGGATCTCGGCCGGGGCCTCGTCCCAGAGTTCCATGGCCCGCTCCAGGAGCCGGAGCTGCTCGGCGTACGCGTGGCGCTTGCGGGTGGCGACGGAGGCGCGGAGGACGGCCGGGAGGGCCTTGGCCGGGTCGTGCGCGTGGTACCAGTACGTGGCGAGGCGGGTGGCCCGCTCGTCGGGCCGGACGAGCGCGGGGTCGGTCTCCAGGGCCTCGGCGTAGCGGCGGTTGATGCGGGAGCGTTCGCCGGGGAGCAGGTCGTCGCTGACGGCCTCGCGGACGAGGGAGTGGCGGAAGCGGTAGCCGTCGCCGTCGGGGACGGCGAGCAGGATGTTGGCGCCGACGCAGGCCCGCAGCGCTTCGATGAGCTCGTCCTCGGTGAGCCGGGCGACGGCGGCGAGCAGGCCGTACTCGACGGTGGAGCCGCCCTCGGCGACGATCCTGGCGACCCGCTGGGCGTCCTCGGGGAGCGCCTCGACCCGGACGAGCAGGAGGTCGCGCAGGGAGTCGCTGAGCTGGCCGAGTGCGCAGCCGGCCTCGTGGGAGACGACGAGTTCCTCGACGAAGAAGGCGTTGCCGTCGGAGCGTTCGAAGACCTCCTCGACGAGCCCGGGGGCGGGTTCGGCGGCGAGGATGCCGGTGAGCTGGCGGTGCACCTCGGTGCGGGTGAAGCGGGAGAGCTCGATGCGGCGGATGGTGCGGAGCCGGTCGAGTTCGGCGAGGAGGGGGCGCAGCGGATGGCGGCGGTGGATGTCGTCGGCGCGGTAGCTGGCGACGACCACGATCCGGCCGCGGCGCAGGGTGCGGAGGAGGTAGGTGAGCAGGTGCCGCGTGGAGGTGTCGGCCCAGTGCAGGTCCTCCAGGACGAGCACGACCGTGCGGTCGGCGGCGAGCCGCTCCAGGAGCCGTACGGTGAGTTCGAAGAGGCGGGCGGTGGAGTCCTCGTCGGAGGGCTCGTGGCTGCCGGGGTCGCCCAGCTCGGGCAGCAGGCGGGCGAGCTCGCCCTCCTGGCCGTCGGCGGCGGCGGTCAGTTCGTCGGGCAGCTTGCGGCGGAGCGAGCGCAGGGCGGTGGCGAAGGGCGCGAAGGGCAGGCCGTCGGCGCCGAGCTCCACGCAGCCGCCGACGGCGACGACGGCGCCCCGGTCGCAGGCCGTGTCGAGGAACTCCTCGATGAGCCGCGTCTTGCCGACCCCCGCCTCACCGCCGACGAGCAGCGCCTGGGGCTCTCCCGCGGTCGCGCGGGAGAGCGCCTCGGTGAGGGCGGTGAGTTCGCCGGCGCGGCCGACGAAGACGGGGCTGACTGACCTGGTCTCCACGGCGCCGAGCATCGCACAGCCGTCCGTGCGGTCGCTCATACGGGGGTCACGCGGCCCGGACGAAGTGATCGCGTCCGGCGCCGCTCACCGGCCCCTCCGTGTCGTGGCCCCCAGTGCGACGGCCGAAGCGGCGCAGGCCCCGGGCGGAGCCGGTGGACTCGGCGGCCTCGTGGGTCAGGCGCCGGGCGGCGGCCTCGCGGACGAGCTGGGCGTGGTTCATGCGGTGGAGTTCGTACTCGAACATCGGGTGCTCCCTGGTCGCTTCGGGTTTCGGTATCGCTCCTTGCGATGCCTCTACTCTCGGTTCCCAGGGGGTGCGGCCACATCGGGCGAGTGCCGCATGTTCGGGGTACGGGGGGCCTTAGGCGGACCTCAGGGGGGCCTTAGACGGATGGGTACCCGGCTCAGGACCCGGTGGTGGGCAGGCTCAGGAAGAGGTCGAAGTAGGTGCCGACCGACAGGAGCAGCCCGAGTCCGCCCAGGACGGCGCCGCCGAGGGCGACCGCGCGGACCCAGACGGGGCGGTCGGGGCGGGCGAGGACCAGGACGAGGACGGCGGTGACGAGCGCGAGCAGCGCGAAGACGCCGTTGACGAGGGCGGTGCTGTGCCAGGCGTCGCCGTAGATCTCGGAGATCTGCTGGGCAGGGGCGGCGGACTGGCTGCTGATCTGGCCGATGAGCGTCTCGCGCTCGGAGACGACCTTGCCGGTCCAGGTGCCGGTGAGCGCGACGGCGCCGAGTGCGGCGGAGACGACGGCCGCACCGCCGGCGCCGACGCCCGAGGAGGCAGGGGCCTCCGCCAGGAGCTCGTCCAGCTCGTCGTCGTCCAGTTCCTCGTCGGCCGGCTCGTCGGCGGACGCGTCCGACGCGGCCGGCTCGTCGTCCTGCGCGGCGAGCGGCTCGACGGAGGCCCCGGCCGCGACGGAGGCCTCGGTGGCGGCCTCGGCCGCCGGCTCCGTCGCCGGCTCTGCGGTCTTCTCGTCGATCTTCGCGTCGGTCTTCGTGATGTCCATGCGGCGCACGCTAGGCGGCCCACATGAGAACCGTCTTAAGACGCGGTCGTCTCCGCCGCCGCCTTGGCGGCGCGCCACTCGGACGCGAGGACGGCCCAGACCTCCGTGTCGGAGCGGGTCCCGCGGTACGGGTAGTTCTCGCGCAGGACGCCCTCCCGCGTCATGCCCAGGCGGCGGGCGACGGCGATGCTCGGGCCGTTCTTCGAGGAGGCGTGCCATTCGACGCGGTGGATGCCGCGCTCCTCGATCGCCCAGTCGATGATGACCCGGCAGGCCCGGGTGACGAGGCCCTTCCCGGCGGCCGCGGGCTCCAGCCAGCAGCCCGCCTCCGCGGAGCCGTACGCGACGTCCATGGTCCGGAAGAGGACGCCGCCGACGAGCGTGCCGCCGGTCCAGATGCCGTAGATGCGTCCGGTGTCGTTCGCGGCCTTCTCGGCGTACGAGCGGAGGAAGGCGCGGGCGGAGTCGACGTCCGCGACGACGTCCGCGAGGACGATGTGCTCCCCGACGAACTCCCGGCCCCGGTCCATGTGGGCGAGGAACTCCTCCGCCTGCCAGGGCTCCAGGGGCCGCAGCTCGGCACCGTCGTCACCCAGCGATATCGCGAACATCGTCGTTCTCCTCGACCATCGAAACCGTCACACGTTGCCCCGGGATCTTCGCACGGGCGTCCGCCGCGGCACGGCTCTCGGGCGGCTCGATGCTGATCCGGGGCAGGATCCGGTCGAGGCGTTTCGGCAGCCACCAGTTCGCCCCGCCGAGCATGTGCATGAGGGCCGGGACGAGCAGGGTGCGCAGGACGAAGGCGTCGAGGGCGACGGCCGCGGCGAGCGCGATGCCGAACATCGCGATGACCCGGTCGCCGGAGAGGACGAAGGCGAGGAAGACCGCGATCATGATGACGGCGGCGGAGTTGATCACCCGGCTGGTCTCGGCGAGGCCGACCCGGACCGCCCGCCGGTTGTCGCCGGTCTCCAGCCACTCCTCGTACATCCGGCTGACCAGGAAGACCTGGTAGTCCATGGAGAGTCCGAAGAGGACGGAGACCATGATCACGGGGAGGAAGGGTTCGATCGGTCCGGCGCTGCCGAGGCCGAGGAGTTCGCTCCCCCACCCCCACTGGAAGATCGCCACGACGATGCCGAACGCGGCAGCGACGGCCGCGACGTTCATGGCGGCGGCCTTGAGCGGGATGCCGATCGAGCGGAAGGCGAGCAGGAGCAGCAGACAGCCGAGCGCGATGACCACGCCGACGAAGAGCGGCAGCTTGCCGACGATGATCTCGGCGAAGTCGTCGTAGGAGGCGGTGACGCCGCCGACGTGCACGTCCAGGGACGTGCCGGCCTCGGCCTTCGGCAGGACGTCCGTGCGGAGCCGGTCGACGAGCTCGCTGGTCGCCTTGGACTGGGGCGAGGAGTCGGGGACGACGGTGAGGACGGCGGTGTCGCCGGAGCTGTTGTACGTGACCGGGGAGACGGACGCGACCCCTCGGGTGGCGGAGAGCGCGGCCGGCAGCTGGTCGAGGGCGACCCGGTCGTCGGCGCCGTCGAGCCCGGCGACGAGGGTGAGCGGCCCGTTGACCCCCGGCCCGAAGCCGTCGGCGATCAGGTCGTACGCCTGCCGGGTGGTCGCGGTGGCCGGGCCGTTGCCCTGGTCGGAGGTGCCGAGGTGGAGCGCGAAGGTGGGCAGCGCGAGGACGGCCATGACGACCGCGGCGACGGCCCCGAGGAGCTTCGGGTGGCGCTCGACGAAGGCGGACCAGCGGGCGGCGAAGCCCGTGGGGAGCTCGGGCTGCGGCCCGCGCTCGGCGAGGGTCCGCCGTTCGCTCCGGGACAGGGCGCGCATGCCGATGAGCGAGAGCAGCGCGGGCAGCAGGGTGATGGAGGCGGCGACCGTGAGGACGACGGTGAGGGAGGCGGCGATGGCGACGCCGTTGAGGAAGCTGAGCCGCAGGATCAGCATGCCGAGGAGGGCGATGCAGACGGTGGCCCCGGCGAAGACGACGGCGCGGCCGGTGGTGGCGACGGCGATCCCGGCGGCCTCGGGGACGGAGAGTCCGCGTTTCAGGCCCTTCCGGTGCCGGGTGACGATGAAGAGCGCGTAGTCGATGCCGACGCCGAGGCCGACGAGCATGCCCAGCATGGGCGCGAAGTCGGCGACGGTCATCAGATGGCCGAGGAGGACGATCCCGGAGTACGCGATGCCGACGCTGACCAGCGCGGTCGCGATGGGGAGCACGGAGGCGGCGAGCGAGCCGAAGGCGAGGAAGAGGACGACGGCCGCGACGGCGACGCCGACGACCTCGGCGATGTGGCCGCCGGGGGCCTCGGTGAGGGCGACGGCGGTGCCGCCCAGCTCGACCGCGAGGCTGTCGGCGGCGGCCGCCTTCGCCGTGTCGACGAGGGCCTGGGCCTGCGCCTCGGGGATGTCGTCGGCCTGCGCGTCGAAGGTGACCGTGGCGTAGGCGGTGTGCCCGTCCTCGCTGATCTGGCCGGCCGTGTCCCCGTACGGGGAGGTGACGGTGGCGATCCCGGGGAGTCCGGCGACCTCGTCGAGCATCGCGGTCATGCGCCGCTCGACGGCGTCGGCGCGGACGCTGCCCTGTTCGGTGTGCCAGACGATGGTGTCGCTGTCGCCGCCGAGACCGTGGAAGCCGCGGTCGAGGAGGGCGGTGGCCCGGCCCGACTCGGTGCCGGGGACCTCGTAGTCGTTGGAGTACGCGCTGCCGGCGAGCACCGCACCGGTGCCGACCCCGCCGAGGGCGAGGAGCCAGAGGAGAACGACGACGAGACGGTGCCGGATGCACCATCGGGCGATGGCTGCCAAGAGACGTGCTCCCTGGGTGGTTCGTGGATCTTGCACGGGAGCGGCCCGAGAAGAACGCATGACCTAATCGCGCCCACTCTTGCAGCCAAACGTGATCGTTTGCCCCTTTCGTGTCGATGCTCACAGCCGTGCGCGGGGGCTCGGGACCGAAGTCCCGGACCCCCGCGCACGGAGGGGATCGACCCGGCGACCGTGGGGTCATCCGGAGACGCTGGGGCGTCCGTTCTCGATGTGGCCCATGAGACGGCGGCGGAAGCCACCGGGCGCGGTGACCTCGACGTCGTACCAGCCGTGCGCGTCGGCGGCCGAGTGCACGACCGTACGGGTCTTCCCGGGCTTCACGGTCACCGTGCGGGTCCAGTCGGCGAGGTCGTCCTCGTCCACGTACCCGAGCGGCCGGACCGTGAAGGAGAGGGAGGCCGTACCCGTGTTCCGTACGGTCAGGTGCAGGTCACGGTCGTGGTGATCGATACGGGAGGCCAGCTCGGCGACGCCCGCCGCGGGGCCTTCGAACTCGCGGCGGAAGCCGTTCGGGCCGGTGATCGTGAAGCGGTAATGATCACTCGTAACGGGGACGGTCCACTCCCCCTTCCCCCGGACGTCCCGGTGCTGCGGGACGGCGAACTCGCCCGCGTACGGGTAGAGGGCGAAGTGCGCGCTCGCCCGGCCGGTGTTGCGCAGGGCCACGGTCACGGCCCCGGGCGCGACGGTCGCGGCGGCGTCCGGCTGGTACGGCAGGGGGCGGGCCGGGCGGGCGCCGGGCTCCTGGACGGGCATCCGCTGGACGGCCGGGGGCTGGGGCCGCCAGCGGCCGGTGAACGGCGGGATCGGTCCGGGCTGCTCGACGGGCGGCTGCCGGCGGCCGCGCGTGAAGTCGAAGGCGGAGGTGAGGTCGCCGGTGACGGCCCGGCGCCACGGCGTGATGTTGGGCTCGGCGATGCCGGTCAGCTTCTCCAGGAAGCGGATCACGGAGGTGTGGTCGAAGGTCTCGGAGCAGACGTAGCCGCCGACCGTCCAGGGGGAGACGACGAGCAGCGGGACGCGGATGCCGAGGCCGGTGGGCTGGCCCTTCCAGCGCTCGTCCGTGTTGTCGGCCGGCGGGACCGGCGGCGGCACGTGGTCGAAGAAGCCGTCGTTCTCGTCGTAGTTGATCAGCACGACGGTGTGGCGCCAGACGTCCGGGTGCGAGCCGAGGGCGTCGAGCACCTTGTAGACGAGACTGGCGGAGGCGATCGGCGAGGAGGAGCCGGGATGCTCCGAGTCGATCGCGGAGGGCACGAGGTACGAGACCTCGGGGAGCGTGCCGGCGGCGATGTCGGCGCGGAAGGCGTCGGCGAGGGTGCCGCTCTCGACGCGGCGCAGTCCGCGCTCGAAGAGGGAGCGCTCGGCCTCGGTGAGGCCGGCGACGCCCTCCTCCAGGAGACCGAGGAGGCGGGTCCGCTCCGCGGCGTCGTCGGTGTCGCGGACGGCGGCGTAGAACGACTCCATGAAGGTGTGCCCGCCGGTCCCGGCGAGAGCCTTCCGGGCGATGTTCTTGAAGGTGGTGAAGAACTCGATGTTGTTGTCGGTGAAGTTCTCCCATTCCGTGTACGTCTTCCAGCTGCGCCCGGCGGCTTCGAGCCGCTCGGCGTAGGTGGGCCAGCCGTAGCCGGGGTGGGTGCCCTCGGCGTAGGCGGCGTTGGTGACGGCCCGGCTGCCGTCCGCCTCGAAGCCGGTCCAGCCGGACCAGAGGTGGTTGCGGTTGGGGCTCGTCGAGGTGTGGACGGACGAGTGGTACGCGTCGCAGATGGTGAACGTGTCGGCGAGCTCGTAGTGCAGGGGGATGTCCTGCCGGTCGTAGTACGCCATGGTGGCGGCCGTCTTGGCCGAGACCCAGCCGTCCATCCAGCCGCCGCGCCAGGCCTTGCCGCCGCCGCTCCAGGAGTGGTCGAGGTCGCCGATGTACTGGAGGTCCTTCTGCTGCGTCTCGGCGGCGCCGCGGATCGGGAACGGCAGGACGGTCCGGCCGAGCGCGGCGGGCTGCTCGAACACGGGCTTGCCGGAGGGCAGCTCGATGGCGTTGCGGTCGGAGAATCCGCGGACGCCGCGCAGCGTCCCGAAGTAGTGATCGAAGGAACGGTTCTCCTGCATCAGGATCACCACGTGCCGCACCGCCCCCATCCCGCCGGCCGGGGGCTCCGCGGCCATCGCCGCCTGCAACGACGGCGGCAGCAACGAACCGGCCGCGGCGACACCGAGGGCGCCACCGCCCAGTGCGAGGAGCCTTCTGCGGGACAGCTCGGGGGACATCTCGGATGACAAGACCGACCTCCAGTCGACGGCCAATGGTTCGCCTTCGAGCCATTGGGTGGTACGTCGGGGACGGTAGTGAGGCGGGATGACGCCGAGAAGACCCGACGGGGGCGCGGTGGTGAACGTCCAAGAGGACGCGCCGGGAATCCAAGCGATTTCCGGCCACCTTCACCCCGCGCCGGAAAGGCCCCGAGCACCGGATCCGTGTGCGGGACCGCTCCCGCGTTGACCTCCGACACACCGGAACGGCAAGCTGATCCTCTGTCAATCACTGTGCCTTGGGGGAAACTTGAGCAACACGGCACACCACATCGGCCCCGACTCCACTCCTGACCGGTACCGGCTCCTCCGGTCCATCGGGCGGGGCGGCGAGGCCGTGCTCTATCTCGCGGAGATCCAGCTGGCCGGCGGCACGGAGCCCGTCGTCGTCAAGATCCTCGACTCGAAGACGACGATCACGCCCGAGGTCTTCGAGCGGATCAGCCAGAAGTGGAACGAGCAGGCGGAGCTGCTGCGCTTCGTCCACCGCCCGGGCGTGGTCGGCGTACGGGAGCACTTCCAGGGCCCGCCGATCCACCGCCCCGGCGAGTCCGGGACCATCACCGGCCGGGCCCTGGTGCTCGTGATGAACCACGTCGACGGCCTCGACCTGCGCGACTGGCGGGCCGAGCGCACGCTCACCACGCCGGCCGAACGGCGCGAGGTGATGCGGACCCTGGAGCAGCTCGCGGACGTCCTGGACTGGTTGCACTCCGGGAAGGCCACGCCCTCCGGGCGGACGGTCGTCCACGGCGACCTGTCGCCGGGCAACGTCATGGTCGACGAGCACGGCCAGGCCACCCTGGTCGACTTCGGTCTGAGCAAACTGACCGCCGATCACCAGACCGCCGAGGTCTGGTTCACCCCCGGCTACGCGGCACCGGAGATCTTCGCGGGCAAGCGCACCCCGAGCACCGACCGCTACGCCTTCGGAGCCATCGCGTACTTCCTGCTCAGCGGGGAGTCCCCGCCGGCCGCGCCCGAACAGCTGGTGTCCGCGCTCGGCTCGCTGCCGCAGATCGCGGGGCTGCCGGCGGAGCAGCGCGAGCGGGTCCTGAGCATCGCGGCCGCCGACGCGGACCGCCGCCCGCTCTCCCTGTCGTCCTGGGTGAAGGACGTCCGGCACGGGATGGTGTCCACGACGACCTCGCGCCCGGCGACGGTCGAGGACGCGGTCCCGCCGGTCCCCACCCCGCGGCCCCTGGCGGCACCCGCGGTGCCGCCGGTGGCGCCTCCCCTGGCCCCGCCGCCGCCGGCGACCCCGCCTCCCACGCCGGTGGCCCAGCCGCCGGTGGCAGCCCCACCGCCGGCCGCGGCGCCTCAGCCGGTCCTGGCCGCCCAGCCCGTGGTGGACCCTCAGCCCCTCGTGACCCCCCAGCACCTCGTACCGGAGCCCTCCGCCGAGCCGCCCACGGTCGCGACGCCCGGCTTCGGGGCACCGACGCCTCCCTCGGCGTCCGCGCCCGCCTCGACGGCCCCCTCCGCACCCGCGCCGCGCCGCCGCCGCAAGGGCCCGCTCATCGGCGCCGCGGCCGGGGTCGTCCTGATCGCCGTCCTCGCGGTGATCGGCGTCCGGCTGCTCGGCGACAAGGCGGACGAGGACGGCAAGAACAAGGCCGGCGGGAGCCCTTCCACCACGGCCGCCACCTCCGTGCCCGCCACGACGGAACCCACGACGGAGCCCACGACGGAAGCGCCGGTGGAGGAGCCCACGGACGAGCCGACCTCCGAGGAACCGACGGACACCCCGACCACCGACCCGGAGGGTTCCGCGAGCCCGACCGACGACCCCGGGTCCGTGCGGGACCTGCCCGTCGCCGATCTCACCGCCCTCGCCTCGGTCAGCGATCCCGACGACTTCGTCATCGGCAGCGCCAAGATCGACACCAAGGAGTACGGGGCCGCCCTCATCGGCGACTGCTACAACGGCGCGTACGTCGAGTACGACCTCAACCGTGAGTGGAAGGCCTTCGAGTTCACCGCCGGGATCGACGACGGCTCCAGGATCGAGTCCGCACGGGTCGTCATCTCCGTCGACGACCAGCCCGCGCTCTTCAACGAGACCGTGGACCTCGGAAAGCCGGTCACCAAGTCCCTGAACATCGAAGGGGCCCTGCGGCTGCGGCTCAAGGTGGAGTCGACCTGCGACGACTCCGGAAACGCGGTCATCGCCGCCCCGCTGCTCAAGCGGTAGCGCGTACGGACGACGCGAGCGGCCCCGCACCGGAACTCCGGTGCGGGGCCGCTCACATGTCCGTACGAGAAGAGGCTCAGCCCTCGCTGACGCCCAGCTTCTCCAGGATCAGGTCCTTGACCTTCGCCGCGTCCGCCTGGCCGCGGGTGGCCTTCATGACCGCACCCACCAGGGCGCCGACCGCCGCGACCTTGCCGCCGCGGATCTTGTCCGCGATGGCCGCGTTGCCCGCGATGGCCTCGTCGACCGCCGTACCGAGCGCGCCGTCGTCGGAGACGACCTTCAGACCGCGCTTCTCGACGACCGCGTCCGGGGTGCCCTCGCCGGCGAGAACGCCCTCGATGACCTGGCGGGCCAGCTTGTCGTTCAGGTCACCGGAGGCGACCAGGGCCGAGACCCGGGCCACGTCCGACGGGGTGATCGCCAGCTCCTCCAGCGCGACGCCCTGCTCGTTGGCGTTACGGGCGAGCTCGCCCATCCACCACTTGCGGGCCGAGGTCGCGTCCGCGCCCGCCTCGATCGTGGCGACGATCGAGTCGACCGCGCCCGCGTTGAGGATGGACTGCATGTCCAGCTCGGACACGCCCCACTCCTCGCGCAGCCGGTTGCGGCGCACGCGCGGCAGCTCGGGCAGCCCGCCACGCAGCTCCTCGACCCAGGCGCGGGCCGGGGCGACGGGGACGAGGTCGGGCTCCGGGAAGTACCGGTAGTCCTCGGCGTTGTCCTTGATCCGGCCGGAGGTGGTGGAGCCGTCGTCCTCGTGGAAGTGACGGGTCTCCTGGATGATCGTGCCACCGGCGGTGAGCACGGCCGCGTGGCGCTGGATCTCGAAGCGCGCCGCGCGCTCCACCGAACGGAGCGAGTTGACGTTCTTCGTCTCCGAGCGGGTGCCGAAGGTCTTGGTGCCGTTCGGACGCAGCGACAGGTTCACGTCGCAGCGCATCTGGCCCTTGTCCATGCGCGCGTCGGAGACACCGAGGGCGCGGATCAGCTCGCGCAGCTCGGCGACGTACGCCTTGGCGACCTCGGGGGCCCGCTCGCCCGCGCCCTCGATCGGCTTGGTGACGATCTCGATGAGCGGGATGCCGGCGCGGTTGTAGTCCAGCAGGGAGTGGGACGCGCCGTGGATACGGCCGGTGGCGCCGCCGACGTGCAGCGACTTGCCGGTGTCCTCCTCCATGTGGGCGCGCTCGATCTCCACGCGGAAGATCTCGCCGTCCTCCAGCTGGACGTCCAGGTAGCCGTTGAAGGCGATCGGCTCGTCGTACTGGGAGGTCTGGAAGTTCTTCGGCATGTCCGGATAGAAGTAGTTCTTCCGGGCGAAGCGGCACCACTCGGCGATCTCGCAGTTCAGCGCGAGACCGATCTTGATGGCCGACTCGACGCCGATCGCGTTGACCACCGGCAGCGAGCCGGGCATGCCGAGGCAGGTCGGGCACGTCTGCGAGTTCGGCTCCGCGCCCAGCTCGGTCGAGCAGCCGCAGAACATCTTCGTCTTGGTGCCGAGCTCGACATGGACCTCCAGGCCCATGACGGGGTCGAACGCCGCGAGGGCCGCGTCGTACGACAGCAGTTCAGTGACAGTCACGGTGAGACTTTCCCTCTCAGCCCAGCAGGACGTCGTCGTCGCCCAGGCGCTTGAGCTCCCGGTAGAGGATCGCCAGGCCGGTAACGATGGCGGCGGCGGACACGGCGGAGTCGATCAGCCGCAGCATGTCGTTGTCGTTGCGCGCCAGCTTGACCTGCTTCGCAACACTCACCGCACCGAAGGCGGTGGTCGCCAGCGACACGTAGACGCCGGTCTTGGACTTCTTGAAGTTCTTGGCCTTCTTTGCCATGGCACTCACAGCGACGGAGCCTCCTCAAGCAGCGGATGCCCCCACTTTTCCACGAACGCGGCCTCGACGGCGGCGCCGACCTTGTACAGCCGGTCGTCCTTCAGGGCGGGAGCGATGATCTGCAGGCCGACCGGCAGGCCGTCCTCGGGCGCGAGGCCGCAGGGCAGCGACATGGCGGCGTTGCCGGCCAGGTTGGTCGGGATGGTGCACAGGTCCGCGAGGTACATCGCCATCGGGTCGTCGGCGCGCTCGCCGATCGGGAAGGCGGTGGTGGGGGTCGTCGGGGAGACGATCACGTCCACCTCCTCGAAGGCCTTCTCGAACTCGCGGGTGATGAGGGTACGGACCTTCTGGGCCGAGCCGTAGTACGCGTCGTAGTAGCCGGAGCTCAGCGCGTACGTGCCCAGGATGATGCGGCGCTTGACCTCGTCGCCGAAGCCGGCCTCACGGGTGAGGGCGGTGACCTCCTCGGCGGACCGCGTGCCGTCGTCGCCGACCCGCAGGCCGTAGCGCATGGCGTCGAAGCGGGCCAGGTTCGAGGAGCACTCGGACGGCGCGATCAGGTAGTACGCCGAAAGGGCGAGGTCGAAGGTCGGGCAGTCCAGCTCGACGATCTCGGCGCCCAGCGACTTCAGCAGCTCGACGGACTCGTCGAAGCGCTGCACGACACCGGCCTGGTAGCCCTCGCCGCGGAACTGCTTGACGACGCCGACGCGCATGCCGGCGACCGAGCCGTTCCGGGCGGCCTCGACGACCGGCGGGACCGGGGCGTCGATGGAGGTCGAGTCGAGCGGGTCGTGCCCGGCGATCGCCTCGTGCAGGAGGGCCGCGTCCAGGACCGTACGGGCGCAGGGGCCGCCCTGGTCGAGGGAGGACGAGAAGGCCACCATGCCGTAGCGGGAGACCGCGCCGTAGGTCGGCTTGACGCCGACCGTGCCGGTGACGGCCGCGGGCTGGCGGATGGAGCCGCCGGTGTCCGTGCCGATGGCGAGCGGGGCCTCGTACGCGGCGAGGGCGGCCGAGGAGCCACCGCCGGAGCCGCCGGGGATCCGGGTCAGGTCCCAGGGGTTGCCGGTCGGACCGTAGGCGCTGTTCTCCGTGGAGGAGCCCATCGCGAACTCGTCCATGTTCGTCTTGCCGAGGATGACGACGTCGGCGGCCTTGAGGTTCTTGACCAGGGTCGCGTCGTACGGCGGGATCCAGCCCTCGAGCATCTTCGAACCGACGGTCGTCGGAATGCCGACCGTGGTGAAGATGTCCTTGAGCGCGAGCGGGACGCCGGCCAGCGGGCCGAGCTTCTCGCCGCGGGCGCGCTTCTCGTCGACGGCGCGCGCCTGCGCGAGGGCGCCCTCGCGGTCGACGTGCAGGAAGGCGTGGACCTTCTCGTCGACGGCCTCGATACGGGCGAGGTGGGCCTCGGTGACCTGGACCGCGGTGAGCTCGCCGGCGGCGATCTTCCCGGCGATCTCGGCGGCCGTGAGCTTGATGATGATGTTGTCCGTCATGACGTGTTAGTCCTCCCCCAGGATCTGCGGCACCTTGAAACGCTGCTGCTCCTGGGCCGGGGCGCCGGAGAGCGCCTGCTCGGGGGTGAGCGACGGACGGACCTCGTCCGCGCGCATGACATTGGTCAGCGGCAGCGGGTGGGAGGTCGGCGGTACGTCTTGGTCGGCGACCTCGGAGACGCGGGCGACCGCGCCGATGATGTCGTCGAGCTGGCCGGCGAAGTGATCGAGTTCTTCGCCCTTCAGCTCCAGACGCGCCAGCCGTGCGAGGTGGGCGACCTCCTCGCGCGTGATGCCAGGCATGCGGATCCTCACGGGGTGAGCTTGATGGTGTGGGCCCATCCTATGGGGCCGGTGCCGCTCCCCGTGAAACGGTCGGGCCGGGGCGCGACACCCTCTACTGGACTACCTGGCCCGAGGGGTGGTCGACGTCGACCTCGGCGGCGAGGTCGGCGGCGATGTCGACGGGGCGGCGCCAGCCGCGCTCGCCTCGGGCCAGCAGCCAGGCGGTCGCCTCTTCGGGCGGCATCGCGGCGGCGACCAGCCAGCCCTGGACGGCGTCGCAGCCCAGGTCGCGGAGGCGCTCCCAGGTCTCGTCGTCCTCCACGCCCTCGGCGACGACGAGGAGGCCGAGGGAGTGGGCGAGGTCGAGGGTGCAGCGGACGATCTCGGCGTCCTCGGTGTCGACGGCGAGCCGGGCGACGAAGGAGCGGTCGATCTTCAGTTCGCTGACGGGCAGCCGCCTCAGGTGGACGAGGGAGGAGTAGCCGGTGCCGAAGTCGTCGAGGGACATCTTGACGCCGTGGCCGGTGAGGCCGTTGAGGGTGTCGGCGGCCCGCTGGGGGTCCTCCAGGAGCACGTGCTCCGTTATCTCCAGCTGGAGGGCGCCGGCCGGGACGCCGTGGCGGGCGAGGCGGGCGGCGACGGCGCCCGCGAAGCCGGGGGTGTGGACGTCGCGCGGCGAGACGTTGACCGCCACCGGGACGTTGAGGCCCTGGGCGCGCCAGCGGGCGACCTGGGCGAGGGCGGTCTCCAGGACGTATTCGGTGAGGTGGGGCATCAGGCCGGAGGACTCGGCGATGGCGATGAACTCGTCCGGCGGGACCTTCCCGCGCTCGGGGTGGACCCAGCGGACGAGCGCCTCCAGACCGGCGACCTGACCGTCGAAGCGGACCTTGGGCTGGTAGTGGAGTTCGACCTCGCCGGCGTCGAGGGCGCGGCGCAGGTCGCCGAGGAGGCCGAGCCGGTCGGGGGTGTTGGAGTCGCGCTTGGACTCGTAGACCTCGACGCCCGTGCGGTCCCGCTTCGCCTGGTACATGGCGACGTCGGCGCGGCGCAGCAGGCCCTCGGCGTCGAGGGCGTGGTCGGGGAAGACGGCGACGCCGGCGCTGGCCTCCAGGACGAGGGTGAGTCCGTCGAGGTCGAGCGGGGAGGAGAGTTCGGCGACGAGGTGGCGGGCGACGCGCTGGGCGCTGGTGGTGGAGTCGGCGGTGGGCAGCAGGACGGCGAACTCGTCGCCGCCGAGCCGGGCGGCCTCGGCGCCGCGGGGCAGGGCGAGGCGGAGCCGGTCGGCGATCTGGAGGAGCAGCCGGTCGCCCGCGAGGTGTCCGAGGGTGTCGTTGACCGACCGGAACCGGTCGAGGTCGATCAGGACGAGGGCGGCGCGGGCGCCTTCGCCCTCGGCCTCCTCCAGGGCCGTCCAGGCCCGTTCCAGGAGCCACTGGCGGTTGGGGAGTCCGGTCAGCGGGTCGCGCAGCTGTTCCTCGGCGCGGGCCCGGGCGATCCAGAGGGTGGAGTCGAGGGCGATCAAGGGGACGGCGAAGAGGGGCAGGAGGACGGGCCGGGTGGCGGCGACGACGCAGATGAGCGGGGCGATGCCGAGCAGGGCGACGGCGACGAGCCCCTGCCGGAGGAGGGCGGTGCGGGCGATGGTGGGCAGTCCGCGGCCCTGGGGCGCGAGCGTGTACCACAGCAGGATCCGGGTCACCACGAGGTAGGCGGCCGCGGCGAGGACGACTTCCGGGAGGTCCCCGATCGCCCAGTCGAGGGGCTGCCAGGGCTCCTCGACGGTCGGTACGTCGCCGAAGAGGGCGAGGACGAGGGCGGCGGCGCCGACCCCGAGGACGTCGGCGGCGCCGTGCAGCAGGCCCTGTCGCCAGCGGTGCCGGCGGGCGGCGCCGACGAGGGCGACGACGGTCAGCGAGACGAGTCCGGCGGGCACCCAGCCGTACAGCAGGAGCACGGCGAGGGTGAGGGCGGCGCCGGAGCCCGTACCGCCCCACCAGCGGTCGCGGCCGAGCGCGACCAGGTGACCGACGATGAGGCCGGTGAGGACGGCGAGGGACCAGCCGGCGGCCCCGCCGGGGAACAGTCCGTGTCCGGTGCTCAGGGCCCGCTGGAGGCCGGCGACGAGCACGACGGCGGCGATGCCCACCACGGCTGCGGGCAGCCGGGAGGTCGGGCCCGTGGGGACCACACGGCCGTACGGCCGTGGGGCCGGGGCGGCGCTCTCGGTCGGTTCCATTCCCGTCCCTCTCACAGGCGGCGGTGCCGTCGGTGTGCGATGGGCCGCGCTCGCGCGGCCGTCCGTCGTCCGGCCGACCGCCATGCGGTCGCCACCGGGCGGCCGTTCCTCATGCCACTGGGCCGTTCGTCCTGGCGCGCACGACCGGCACAGCCCTCGCGCGGACGTGCGGGACAGGACGCACGGTCACCACAGTAGGCCGCCGAGGGCTCCGACGGGCAGCGCTCTCCCTCTCTTGCCCGAATGCGACCCGGCCACCCGTAACGATCTGGTATGCGCCGAACGGGTGACCGCACGGGCGGCCGGCGGCGGCTATTCGGCGACCGGCACCGCGGCCTCGCGAGCGGCTTCGGGACCTTGTTCGAGCAGGACGGAGAAGCCCTCCTCGTCCAGAACCGGAACCTTCAGCTGCATCGCCTTGTCGTACTTCGAACCAGGGTTTTCGCCGACGACCACGAAGGCGGTCTTCTTCGAAACGGAACCGGTCACCTTCGCTCCGAGCGCCTGGAGGGACTCTTTTGCGCCATCCCTGGTGAACTTCTCCAGGGTGCCGGTGACGACGACCGTGAGACCTTCGAGCGGACGCGGTCCGACGTCCTCCCCGGCGCCCTCGTCCTCCAGCGTCACTCCGGCGGCGCGCCACTTGCGCACGATCTCGCGGTGCCACTCCTCGGCGAACCACTGCTTCACGGCGGTCGCGATGATCCCGCCGACGCCGTCGACGGCCGCCAGCTCCTCCTCGCTCGCCTGCTCGATCCGCTCCAGGGAGCGGAACTCACGGGCCAGCGCCTCGGCCGCGACCGGACCCACGTGCCGGATCGACAGGCCGTTGATGAAACGGGCGAGCGGCCGCTCCTTGGCCGCCGCGATGTTCTCCAGCATCGACAGGGCGTTCTTCTTCGGCTCGCCCTTCTGGTTGGCGAAGACCGTGACGATCTTCTCCTCGCCGGTCTTCGGATCCCGCTTGGGCAGCCCGCTGTCCGGGTCGAGGACGTACGCCTTGATCGGAAGGAGCTGCTCGATGGTGAGGTCGAAGAGGTCGCCCTCGTCGACGAGCGGCGGCTCGGCTGGCTCCAGGGGGCGGGTCAGCGCCGCCGCCGCCACCGAGCCGAAGTTCTCGATGTCCAGGCACTGGCGCCCGGCGAGGAAGAACAGCCGCTCGCGCAGCTGGGCGGGGCAGGTCCGGGCGTTCGGGCAGCGGAGGTCGATGTCGCCCTCCTTCATCGCCTTCAGCGGCGTCCCGCACTCCGGGCACTCGGCGGGCATCACGAACTCCCGCTCGCTGCCGTCCCGCAGGTCCGCGACCGGCCCGAGGATCTCGGGGATCACGTCACCGGCCTTGCGCAGCACGACCGTGTCGCCGATGAGCACGCCCTTGGCCTTCACCACCTCCTGGTTGTGGAGGGTGGCGAACTCGACCTCGGAGCCGGCCACGGTCACCGGCTCCACCTGCGCGTACGGCGTGACGCGCCCGGTGCGGCCGACGCCGACCTTGATGTCGACCAGCTTGGTGTTGACCTCCTCCGGCGCGTACTTCCAGGCGATGGCCCAGCGGGGGGCGCGCGCCGTGGAGCCGAGCCGGCCCTGGAGGGAGATCTCGTCGAGCTTGACGACGACCCCGTCGATCTCGTGCTCGACGGAGTGGCGGTTCTCGCCGAAGTACGCGATGAACTCCCGCACGCCGTCGAGGGAGTCGACCACCCGATTGTGCCGGGCGGTCGGCAGGCCCCACTCGTGGAGCAGTGCGTACGTCTCCGCGAGCCGGGAGATCTCGAAGCCCTCGCGGGCGCCGATGCCGTGGACCACCATGTGGAGCGGGCGGGAAGCGGTGACCTTGGGGTCCTTCTGGCGCAGCGAACCGGCGGCCGCGTTCCGCGGGTTGGCGAAGGGCTTGTCCCCCGCCTCCACCAGGCGGGCGTTGAGCCCCTCGAAGGCCTCCATCGGGAAGTAGACCTCGCCGCGGATCTCGACGAGGTCCGGGACGCGGTCGCCGTGCAGCCGGTCCGGGATGTCGGCGATCGTCCGGACGTTGGGCGTGATGTCCTCGCCGGTGCGGCCGTCGCCGCGGGTCGCGGCCCGGGTCAGCCGGCCGTGCTCGTACGTGAGGTTCACGGCGAGGCCGTCGACCTTGAGCTCGCACAGGTAGTGGTAGTCGGGGGTGCCGACGTCCCGCGCGATCCGGTCGGCCCAGGCGGCCAGTTCCTCGTCGTCGAAGGCGTTGTCCAGGGAGAGCATGCGCTCCCGGTGCTCGACGGAGGTGAAGTCGGTCTCGTACTGCCCGGCGACCTTCTGGGTCGGCGAGTCCGGTGTCCGCAGCTCCGGGTACTCCTCCTCCAGCGCTTCGAGCGTGCGCAGGAGCGTGTCGAACTCGCCGTCGCTGATGACCGGCTGGTCCTTCACGTAGTACCGGAAGCGGTGCTCCTCGATCCGCTCCGCCAGGTCGGCGTGCTTCTCCCGTGCCTCGGCGGGCAGGGCCCCCTGTTCGACTGCCACCTTCGTCCGTCCTCCCGTGCCTCGAAACCCGGTCACTCTGGGTTGTCCGCGAGCGATCTCGCCGCCCGGGCGCAGTGGGCGAGCGCCGCGCGGGCGTAGGCGGGCGAAGCGCCCGCGAACCCGCACGTGGGGGTGACGACCACGGACTCGGCGAGAGTCCCCGGATTCAGCCCCAGCCTGCGCCACAGCGTCCTGACACCCATGACGCTACCGCCCGGGTCCGACAACGGGCCGTCGGTGGACGGCACCACACCGGTGAAGAGCTTCGTGCCTGCCTCCACGGCCTCGCCGATCGACTCCTCGTCACGTTCGGTGAGGAGCCCGAAGTCGAACGAGACCCCGGCGACGCCGGCCCGGCGCAGCAGCGCGAAGGGGACGTCGGGGGCGCAGGAGTGGACGACGACCGGCCCGTCGTGGACCGCGACGACCTCCCGCAGGGCGCTTTCGGCGACCTGCCGGTCGACGGCCCGGTAGGTGCGGTAGCCGCTGGCGGTACGGACGCGTCCGCCCAGGACGGCCGTGAGCGAGGGCTCGTCGAGCTGGAGGACGATCCGGGCGCCGGGGATCCGCTTGGCCAGCTCCGCGAGGTGGGTGCGGAGGCCTTCCGTGAGGGAGCCGACCAGGTCGCGGCAGGCGCCGGCGTCCCTGAGGGCGGCTTCCCCGCCGCGCAGCTCCAGGGCGGCGGCGAGCGTCCACGGGCCCACCGCCTGCACCTTGAGCGGGCCATCGTACCCCTGGGTGAACTCCTCCAGGGCGTCCAGGTCCTCGCCGAGCCAGGAGCGGGCCCGCTTGGTGTCCCGGCCGGGCCGGTCGCTGAGCCGCCAGCCGCTCGGCTCGACGTGCGCGTACAAGTCGACGAGCATCCCGATGGTCCGGCCGATCATGTCGGCGCCGGGCCCGCGGGCGGGCAGCTCCGCGAGGAAGGGGAAGTCCTCGAAGGATCCGGTGACCGTCTTCGCGGCCTCGCGGGCGTCGCCGCCGGGCAGGGACCCTACGCCGGTGGCGGGGCCGAAGGCCCTCGCGTCGCCCTTGGCTGCGTCTGCGTCGCTCATGCCTATCGCCCCGGACGGACGGTCAGGTCGTTGATCTCGGCGTCGCGCGGCAGGTCGATCGCGGTGAGGATCGCCGTCGCGACCGACTCCGGGTCGATCCACTTCGACGGGTCGTACTCCTTGCCCTCCTGCTGGTGCACCTTCGCCTGCATGGGGCTCGCGGTGCGGCCCGGGTAGACCGAGGTCACCCGCACGCCGTGGGCGTGCTCCTCGTGGCGCAGGGAGTCCGCGAGGGCCTTGAGGCCGTGCTTGGAGGCGGCGTACGCGCTCCACTCGGCGTGCGCGGCGAGCCCGGCGCCCGAGTTCACGAACACGACGTGGCCCTGGGAGACCCGCAGCTGGGGCAGGAGGTGCCGGGTCAGCTCGGCCGGGGCGATCAGGTTGACGTTGAGCTGGTGGTGCCAGGTCTTCGGGGTGAGGTCCCCGACCGGCCCGAGGTCGACGACGCCCGCGATGTGCAGCAGGCTGTCCACCCGCTCCGGCATGGTCTGGTGCGAGAAGGCCCAGGACAGCCGGTCCGGGTCGGCGAGGTCCCCGACGAGGGTCCGCGCGCCGGGGAACTCCGCGGCGAGCTCCTTGGCCCGTCCCGCGTCGCGCGCGTGCAGCACGAGTTCGTCCCCGCGCGCGTGGAGGCGGCGCGCGACGGCCGCGCCGATGCCGGAACCGGCTCCGGTGATCACATGTGTAGCCATGGGCACCATGCTCGCATCAGCGGGAGGCGATGTTCCCCTCCAGGTATGCGAGGGCCGTCGGGCCGTCCTCCGCGAAGAAGACGAGGTCGGTCAGCGGGATCGGCAGGAAGCCCTCGTCCTCCATGCGGCGGAGCTGGGTCTTCAGACCGTCGTAGAAGCCCGCCGTGTTGAGCAGGACCACCGGCTTGGTGTGCTTGCCGTGCTTCTTCAGCTCCAGGATCTCGGTGGCCTCGTCGAGGGTGCCGATGCCGCCGACCATGACGACGATCGCGTCGGACTTGGCGAGGAGGAGCGCCTTGCGCTCGGCCAGGTCCCGGGTGACGACCATCTCGTCCGTGCCCGGGCGGGCCTTGGCCTGGAGGAAGTCGACGGAGACGCCGACGAGCCGGCCGCCCGCCTCCTCGGCGCCGTCCGCGACGACCTTCATCAGGCCCGTGTCGGAGCCGCCCCACACGAGCGTGTGGCCGGCCTTGCCGAGGAGGCCGGCGAACTCGCGCGCCGGAGCCGTGTAGCGCTCGTCGAGGTCGGCGGCGGAGAGGAAGACGCAGATGTTCATGCGCTCCACCGTAGGGGGTGCCGAGCGGGGCTACGCCGGGGTGGGCTCCGTCGTGCGGCGGGTCGTCGTGGCGATCGTGGCCGAGCCGACGACGCGCGTGCCGTCGTAGAGCACGATCGCCTGGCCGGGGGCCACGCCGCGGACGGGCTCCTCGAAGGCGACCGTGAGCTCGCCGTCCGCCAGGACGGCCGTCACCTCGGTCTCGCCGCCGTGGGCGCGGAGCTGGGCGGTGTAGCGGCCGGAGCCCTCGGGGGCCGTGCCGCACCAGCGGGGCTTGATCGCGGTGAGGGCGGTGACGTCCAGGGCCTCGACGGGGCCGACCGTCACCGTGTTGTTCACGGGCGAGATGTCGAGGACGTAGCGGGGCTTGCCGTCGGCGGCCGGGTGGCCGATCCGCAGGCCCTTGCGCTGGCCGATGGTGAAGCCGTACGCACCCTCGTGGGTGCCGACCTTCGCGCCGGCCTCGTCGACGATGTCGCCCTCCGCCTTGCCCAGGCGGGAGGCGAGGAAGCCCTGGGTGTCGCCGTCGGCGATGAAGCAGATGTCGTGGCTGTCGGGCTTCTTCGCGACCGCGAGCCCGCGCCGCTCGGCCTCCGCCCGGATCTCGTCCTTGGTGGTGAGGGTGTCGCCGAGGGGGAACATCGCGTGGGCGAGCTGCTTCTCGTCGAGCACGCCGAGGACGTACGACTGGTCCTTGGCCATGTCGGAGGCGCGGTGCAGCTCGCGCGTGCCGTCGTCGTTGAGGACGACCGTGGCGTAGTGACCGGTGCAGACCGCGTCGAAGCCGAGGGCGAGGGCCTTGTCGAGCAGCGCCGCGAACTTGATCTTCTCGTTGCAGCGGAGGCAGGGGTTGGGCGTGCGGCCCGCCTCGTACTCGGCGACGAAGTCGTCGACGACGTCCTCGCGGAACCGCTCGGCGAGGTCCCACACGTAGAACGGGATGCCGATGACGTCGGCGGCCCGGCGGGCGTCGCGCGAGTCCTCGATCGTGCAGCAGCCGCGCGCTCCGGTACGGAACGACTGCGGGTTCGCGGAGAGCGCGAGGTGCACGCCGGTGACGTCGTGGCCCGCTTCGGCGGCACGGGCGGCGGCGACGGCGGAGTCCACACCGCCGGACATGGCGGCAAGGACGCGGAGGGGGCGCGAGGGCTGGGTCTGAGTCATAGCCCTACCAGGGTACGGGGCCCGGGAACCATGGTCGCGGGAGTAAGCGTTCTCTTGGGCATGGGGAGCAAGGGGAGCGGTGCGGACAGGCGGGTGGGGCGGCGGGCCGTCCTGCTCGGCGGCGGGGTCGCCGTGCTGGGCACGGCCGCGCTGGCCAGGGACGAGCTGGCGCGCGCGTGGTGGCGACTGCCGGGCATGGAGAAGAAGCGCGTCGAGGGCGAGCTCGACCACAAGGGCGCCGAGTGGACGTCGGCGGCGCGGGCGAACTGGCGGCGGGCCGACCGGCCGGACGACTACGGGATAGACCGGGTCGTGATCCATGTCGTGCAGGGCAGTTACGCGACCGCGCTGAAGGTCTTCAAGAACCCGGGGCACGGGGCCGCCGCGCACTACGTCGTCCGCAAGGACGGCCATGTGGCGCAGATGATCCGGGAGCTCGACGTCGCGTTCCACGCGGGGAACCGCGACATGAACGAGCGGAGCATCGGCATCGAGCACGAGGGCTTCGTCGACCGGCCGCAGGACTTCACGGCGGCGATGTACGCGGGGTCGGCGCGGCTGACGGCCGACATCTGCGCCCGGCACGGGATACCCGTGGACCGGGAGCACATCATCGGGCACGTGGAGGTCGAGGGCACCGACCACACCGACCCCGGGCCGCACTGGGACTGGGACCGCTATCTGCGGCTCGTGCGCGAGGCGTCGAAGAAGCCCGTGTGACGGGCGTTCCCCCTAGCTGAGGCCGGCGGTCCTCGCGCGTTCCACGGCCGGGCCGATCGCCTCGGCGACGGCCGTCACGTCCTCCTCGGTGGAGGTGTGGCCGAGGGAGAAGCGCAGGGTGCCCCGGGCCAGGTCCGGGTCGGTGCCCGTGGCGAGCAGGACGTGGCTGGGCTGGGCGATGCCGGCGGTGCAGGCGGAGCCGGTGGAGCAGGCGATGCCGGCGGCGTCGAGCAGCAGGAGCAGGGAGTCGCCCTCGCAGCCCGGGAAGGTGAAGTGGGCGTTGGCGGGGAGCCGCTCGACGGGGTCGCCGCCGAGGATCGCGTCGGGGACGAGCGTGCGGACGGCGGTGACGAGCTCGTCGCGCAGGGCGCCGACCTCGCGGGCGAACTCCTCGCGGCGCTCGGTGGCGAGCCGGGCGGCGACGGCGAAGGCGGCGACGGCGGGCACGTCGAGGGTGCCGGAGCGGACGTGCCGCTCCTGGCCGCCGCCGTGCAGGACGGGCACGGGGGTGTACTCACGGCCGAGGAGGAGGGCGCCGATCCCGTACGGGCCGCCGATCTTGTGGCTTGAGACGGTCATCGCGGCGAGGCCGGAGGCGGCGAAGTCGACCGGGACCTGACCGACGGCCTGGACGGCGTCGGCGTGCAGGGGTACGCCGAACTCGGCGGCGACGTCGGCGAGTCCGCGGACCGGCATGACGGTGCCGATCTCGTTGTTCGCCCACATGACGGTGGCGAGGGCGACGGACCCGGGGTCGCGGGCGATCGCCTCGCGCAGGGCCTCGGGGTGGACCCGGCCGTAGCGGTCGACGGGCAGGTACTCGACGTCGGCGCCCTCGTGGGTGGCGAGCCAGTCGACGGCGTCGAGGACGGCGTGGTGCTCGACCGGGCTGGCGAGGACGCGGGTACGGCGCGGGTCGGCGTCGCGGCGGGCCCAGTAGAGGCCCTTCACGGCGAGGTTGTCGGCCTCGGTGCCGCCGGAGGTGAGGACGACCTCGCTGGGCCGCGCGCCGAGCGCGGCGGCGAGCGTCTCGCGCCCTTCCTCGACGGTCCGCCGGGCGCGCCGACCGGGGGCGTGCAGGGAGGAGGCGTTGCCCGTGACGGCGAGGTGGGCGGTCATCGCCTCGATCGCCTCGGGAAGCATGGGCGTGGTCGCGGCGTGGTCGAGGTAAGCCATGGTGGGTCGATTCTACGAGTCCACCGCGGCGGCCCCGGCGCCCGGCCTGTTTACGCCCCTGCTCTCGCCGTCACGCGGGCCGCCCGGGCGTTCAGCCGCGCGGGGCGCGGGCCAGTTGGCGGGACTGGGCGACCAGGCGGTCGGCGCTGTCCCAGACCTCGGCGTCCTCCTCCAGGAAGCCGCCGGCGAGGTTGCGGGTCGTGATGGAGACCCGCAGGGGGCCGGGGGCCGGGCGGCAGCGGACGTGGGTGGTGAGCTCCACGGTCGGGGTCCAGCCCTTGAGGCCGAGCTCGAAGGAGGTCGGCGGCAGCGCGTCGACCGTGAGCAGCAGGGAGAGCGCGTCCGGCTCGCGGCCGTCGGCGAGGCCGAACCAGGCCCGCATCTCGCCCTTGCCGGACGGGGCGCCGATCGCCCAGCCCACGCAGGCCGGGTCGAGGCGGAGGTCCAGGCGGTCGGCGATGGCGGAGGAGCCGGGGATCCTCGGGGCCGGGTTGTCGGCGGCGCTGAAGCAGTTCTCGATCGGGGCGAACGCGGGCGGCGTCGCGGTGGTGCGGACGTCGTCGGCGAGGGCGTCGAGGTCGCCGTACGAGGCGAGGACGCGGATGCGCTCGACCTCGGTGCCGTCCTCGGCGTACTGGAAGAGCGAGGCCTGCCCGGTGGAGAGGGTCCGGCCGGTGCGGACGGTCTCGGTCCGGATCACCGCGGGACCGGGCACGGACGGCGTGAGGTAGTGCGCCGAGATCGTGAACGGGTCGGGGTGCGGGAGGTGGTCGCCGAGGGCGCGGCCGAGCAGCGCGAGGAGGTAGCCGCCGTTGACGGCCTGGATGATCGTCCAGCCGGCCGAGAGGTCGGCGTCGTAGACGCCGGGGGCCCGGAGGGTGACGGCGGTGTCGCGGTCGAACTCGCTCGCGGTCTCGACGGCGGTCGTCGCGGCGGCGGTCGTCTCGGTGCTCGTGCTCATGGATCCGACGGTACACCGGCTCATTACTGAGCGGTAGCTTTTTCCGGTTCCTCGCGGGCGGAGGAGCGGCGGTTCCAGGCGCGGGGCGCGCGCCAGTGGTAGTGCATCGCGAGCAGGCGGAGGACGAAGGCCGTGAGGACGGCGGCGCCGCTGGTGAAGGCGTTGAGCATGTCGAAGCGGATGCAGAGGACGACCATCGTCGCTCCGACGATCGCGGGGACGGCGTACAGGTCGCGGTCCCAGCGCAGCAGGGACGGCACCTCGTTGGCGAGCACGTCCCGCAGGACGCCGCCGCCGACGGCGGTCGCGAGGCCGAGCGCGGCGGAGGCGGTGAGGCCGAGGCCGTAGTCGTACGCCTTCGTCGTGCCGGTCACGCAGAACAGCCCGAGGCCGGCCGCGTCGAAGACGTTGACGGCGCGCTGGGTCCGCTCGACCTCGGGGTGGAGGAAGAAGACGAGGACGGTCGCGACCAGCGGCATGACGAAGTAGCCGAGATCGGTGAAGGCGGCCGGGGGTACGGCGCCGATGATCAGGTCGCGGAGGAGACCGCCGCCGAGGGCGGTGACCTCGGCGAGGACCGCTATGCCGAAGACGTCGAAGTTCTTGCGGACGGCGAGGAGCGCGCCGGAGATGGCGAAGACGAAGATGCCGACGAGGTCCAGGGCGTGCTGGACATCGGGGCTGAACAGAGTGTGGAGCACCGCCCAATTGTGCCGGTTGTCTCCGTGGGACGGCGGAGGCCCCTGCCGCATGGGTGCGGCAGGGGCCTCCGGGTGTCACGCCTTGGGCGCTTCGCCCTCGGTCGACGGCTCCGGGTCGGACTCGGGCGCCGCCGCGGACTCGGCCTCGGTCGCGGACTCGGCCTCGGTCGAGGCCTCGGTCGCGGACTCCGCCTCGACGTCCGTCGCCTTCTCCTCGGTCTTCGTGATCTCGACCGACTCCCGGGCCCCCGGGATCGTCAGGCCCTCCGTGTTCTCCGGGTGGTGGCAGGCCACGCGCTGGCCCGGCCGGAGTTCCAGGAGCGGGGGCTCCTGGGTCTTGCAGAGGTCCGTCGCCTTCCAGCAGCGGGTGTGGAAGCGGCAGCCCGGCGGCGGCGCGATCGGGGACGGGACGTCGCCCGTGAGCAGGATGCGGTCGCTCTTGGCGCCCCGGCGGCGCGGGTCCGGGATCGGGACCGCGGACATCAGGGCCCGGGTGTACGGGTGCATCGGGTTCTCGTACAGGGACTTGCGGTCCGCGAGCTCGACGACCTTGCCGAGGTACATCACCGCGATGCGGTCCGAGACGTGCCGGATGACCGAGAGGTCGTGCGCGATGATCACGTACGTGAGGCCGAGCTCCTGCTGGAGGTCGTCCAGCAGGTTGACCACCTGGGCCTGGATGGAGACGTCCAGGGCCGACACCGGCTCGTCCGCCACCACCAGCTTCGGCTTCAGGGCCAGGGCCCGGGCGATGCCGATGCGCTGGCGCTGACCGCCCGAGAACTCGTGCGGGTAGCGGTTGTAGTGCTCGGGGTTGAGGCCCACGAGACCCAGGAGGCGCTGGACCTCCTTCCGCACACCGCCCTCGGGCTCGACGCCCTGGAGCTTGAACGGGGCGGAGACGATCGTGCCGACCGTGTGGCGCGGGTTCAGCGAACCGTACGGGTCCTGGAAGATCATCTGGATGTCCCGGCGGAAGGGGCGCATCCCGCCGACTCCCAGGTGGGAGATGTCCTTGCCCTGGAACTCGACCGTGCCGTCGGTCGGTTCCAGCAGCCGGGTGATGAGCCGGCCCATCGTGGACTTGCCGCAGCCGGACTCGCCGACGACGCCGAGGGTCTCACCGGGCAGGACCTCGAAGTCGATCCCGTCGACCGCCTTGACCGCGCCGGTCTGGCGCTGGAGAAGCCCCTTCTTGATGGGGAAGTGCTTCTTCAGGCCGGTGACCTTGAGGAGGGGTTCCATGGTCTCGCTCACAGTTTCGGCGCAATCTCTTCGGTCCAGATCCGGGTGCGCTCCTCCTGCGGCATGTGGCAGGCCGAGAAGTGGCGGTCGCCGGCCGGCGTCAGCTCGGGCCGCTGGGTGCGCGTGATGCCGCCCTTGGGGACGTCCGCGTACGGACAGCGGGGGTTGAAGGCGCAGCCGCTCGGGATGTTGATGAGGCTGGGCGGGTTGCCCTTGACCGGGATGAGCCGCTCGGTCTGCTCGCGGTCGATCCTCGGCATCGAGCCGAGCAGACCCCAGGTGTAGGGGTGCTGCGGCTCGTAGAAGACGGATTCGGCCGGTCCGCGCTCGACACAGCGCCCGCCGTACATCACGAGGATGTCGTCGGCGAGCTCGGCGACGACGCCGAGGTCGTGGGTGATGATGACGACCGCCGAGCCGAACTCCTTCTGGAGGTCCCGCATCAGGTCGAGGATCTGCGCCTGCACGGTCACGTCGAGCGCGGTGGTCGGCTCGTCCGCGATGAGCAGTTCGGGGTTGTTGACGAGCGCCATGGCGATCATCGCGCGCTGGCGCATGCCGCCGGAGAACTCGTGCGGGTAGTTCTCGAACCGCTTGGCGGGCTCGGGGATGCCGACCCGGTCGAGGAGTTCGACGGCCCGCCGGCGCGCCGTCTTCTTGTCCACGTTGTGGTGGACGCGGTACGCCTCCACGATCTGGTGGCCGATCGTGTAGTACGGGTGCATCGCGGACAGCGGATCCTGGAAGATCATCGCCATCTCGCGGCCGCGCATCTTGCGGACCTCGTCGGGGTCCGCGGAGAGCAGCTCGCGGCCGTTGAGCCAGATCTCGCCGGAGATCCTCGCCTTCTGGCGGCCGTACTGGCCGACCGTGTGCAGGCCCATGATGCCGAGCGACGTGACCGACTTGCCGGAGCCGGACTCGCCCACGATGCCGAGGGTCTTGCCCTTCTCCAGCTGGAAGCTGAGGCCGTCGACCGACTTGACCAGACCGTCGTCGGTCGGGAAGTGGATCTTCAGGTCGCGTACGTCGAGGAAGGCGTCCGACGGGGCGTCCTTCGAGCGGGCGACGGGCTCTCCGAGCGCCGCGCCCGTCTTCGTCAGCTTGTCGGTCATGCGAGCCTCACTCGGGGGTCGATCACCGCGTACAGAAGGTCCACGACGAGGTTGGCGACGACCACGCAGGCGGCGGTGATGAGGGTGACGGCCAGGATCAGCGGCAGGTCACGCTCGCTCACGCCCTTGATGGCCAGGCCGCCGAGGCCGTGCAGGCTGAACGCGGTCTCCGTCAGGATCGCGCCGCCGACGAGGGCGCCGAGGTCCATGCCGAAGATGGTCAGGATGGGGGTCATGGTGGAGCGCATCGCGTGCTTGCCGAGCACGACCGGCTCCGGCAGACCCTTGGCCCGCGCCGTACGGATGTAGTCCTCGCCGAGGACCTCCAGCATGGTGGCGCGGGTGAGCCGCGCGTACATCGCCGCGTACAGGAAGGCGAGGGTCACCCAGGGCAGGAGCAGGCCGCCGAACCAGCCGGTGAAGGACTCGGTGATCGGCGTGTACGTGGCGTCGACCCACTGGAGCTGGGTGCGGAAGACGAGCATCGCCAGCATGGCGGTGAAGAAGATGGGGAGCGAGACGCCCGCGAGCGCGGTGATCATCGCCGCGCGGTCGATGATCGTGCCGCGCTTGAGCGCGGAGATCACACCCGTGGACACGCCCAGGACCAGCCACAGCACCGCGGCGCCGAGGACCATGGAGAGGGTCACGGGGAAGGCGTCGACGATCATCGTCCACACCTCCTGCTCGGTGCGGAACGAGTAGCCGAAACAGGGCATCGCGCAGTGGATGGTTTCGCCACCGCCCGTGTAGTCCCGGCCGACGAAGATGCCGGAGACGAAGTGCCAGAACTGAACCAGGATCGGCTCGTCCAGGCCCAGCTTCTGACGGATGCCCTCAATGGAAGCCGGATCCGCCTGCTTGCCGACGAACATCGCGGCAGGGTCGCTGCCGGTCATCTTGGGGATGAGGAAGAAGATGCTGAGCGTCACGAGTGTGACGACGAGCAGCATCGCGACGACTGCGAAGAGCCGTCGGACTATGTATGCAAGCATGCGGTCGGCCGGTCGGCGGCAGGGGAACCCGATCGGATTCCCCTGCCGCCGCCCTCGGCCATCACCTGCCCTTCGGACCTGGCGGCGGGTGGTGCGCCGTGAAGCGGGTCGGATTACTTGACGACGCCGAGCGACGCGTAGTCGTAGCGGCCGTTGTAGGCGTCCGCCGTGTAGACGTTGGTCAGCCGGGAGCTGCGCCAGATGATGTTCTTCTCGTGGGTGAAGGGCAGGTAGACCGCGGCCTCCGAGACCTTCGTGTTGATCTGCTTGTAGAGCTCGCCGGCCTTGTCGGGGTCGGTCTCCTTCAGCGCCTGGTCGAACAGGCCGTTGATGGCCTTGTCGTTCAGCTCGGAGAAGTTGTTGTTACCGCTCTGGAGGATGAAGCGGCCGTCGACCAGCGGCTGGAGGAAGCCCTGCCCGGTCGGGAAGTCGGCACCCCAGCCCATGATGATGATGCCGTAGCCCTTGTCCTTGACGACCTTCGGCGAACCGATGATGCCGGACGTCTGGGCGCCGTCGAACAGGTCGATCTGGGCGTCGATGCCGACGGCCTTCAGCGAGTTCTGGAGGGACTCGGCGGTCGCGATCTCGACCTTCTTGTTGTTGCGGACCGCGATCGTGGTCTTGAAGCCGTCCGGCTTACCGCACTTCTTGAGCGCTTCCTTCGCCTTGGCGAGGTCCGGCGCGCCGCCGAGCTTGCCGTACGGGTCGGCCTTCGCGTCGGCTCCCTTGAGCGCCGGCGGCAGCATGTTGCTGGCGATGTCGCCACCACCCTGCGGGCCACCACGGGCGGTCTGGAGGGACTTGGAGTCGGCCGCGTAGATGATGGCCTTGCGGCACTCGATGTTGGGGATCACCGTCTGCGGGAAGACCGCGTAGCGGATGAAGCCCGTCTGCGGGTTGTCGACGTTGCCCTTGTGCTGCTGGAGCACCTTCTGGCGCGCGGCTGCGCCGACACCCGTCGCGTTGATGTCGAGGTCGTACTCGCCCTCCACCAGACGGTTGTCCATGTCGTCGGCGTTCGTGGTGAACGTGACGCTGACGCTGTCCGGCAGCGCCTTGCGGACGGTGTCGGTCTTCGCGTCCCACTTGTCGTTGCGGACGAGCTTGATCGACTTGTTCGGCGTGTACGACTGCCACTTGTACGGGCCGGACGAGAAGGGCTTCAGCTGGTACTTGGCCTTGGTGTCCTTGTCCTGGCGGACCGGGGACGCGGCGGGCATGGCCAGCATCTGCAGGAAGTCACCGTTGGCGACCGGCAGCTTGAAGATGATGGTCTTGTCGTCCGGGGTCTCGATCGCCTTCAGGCCGAGCTTGTCCGCGGAGGTGTCCTTGTACGGGCCCTTGTACTCGCCCTTGGGGTCCAGGACCTGCTGGAGGTAGATCGGGCCGCCGGAGATGACGTCCTGGGCCCAGATGCGCTCGATGCCGTACTTGATGTCCTTGGAGGTGATCGGCTTGCCGTCCTCCCAGGCGACCCCGTCCTTCAGCGTGAAGGTGTAGGTCAGGCCGTCGGCCGAGACCTTGCCGGTGTCGGTGGCGAGGTCCGAGACGAGCTCGGTGGAGGCGGCGCCCGGCTCGGCCTTGAAGGTGACCAGCTGGCGGGTGTAGTAGCGGGCGAAGTCCCACACGAAGCCGTAGTAGCCGCGCTGCGGGTCCCACGAGTCGGCCTCCTGCGAGCCGATGAACTTCAGCTCGCCACCCTTCTTGTCCGAGGGGTTGGCGACCTTGTTCACGGCGGCGTTGAAGCCGGCCGTGCCCGTCTTGCCGTCCTTGCCCTCGGTCTTGCCACCGTCACCGCCGCCGCACGCGGTGGTGACGACCATCGTGGCCGCTGCCAGCAGCGCGCCCGCGGCGATTCTGCGCCTCTGAGAGCTCATCAGAGTCATGGGTCTCGCAACCTCCGGAGTAGTGGCGGCCGTCATGTCGGTCCGCCGTTGGGGGATGAGCCTCCTGTCGCCAGCGGCAGGGGCGGGGCTTGTGTCGTCTTGGGTCCGTCGACGAGCGGTCAGCGGGAGCCCTTCGGGTCGAGCGCGTCACGCACGCCGTCGCCGAAGAGGTTGAACGCCAGGACGGTGATGAAGATCGCGAGGCCCGGGATCACCATGAAGACGGGGTCCGCCTCGTACGTGGTGATGGCCGTCGACAGCATCTGCCCCCAGGAAGCGGTGGGAGGCTTCACACCCGCGCCGAGGAAGCTGAGCGCCGCTTCGGTGAGGATGTTGGTGGGGATCATGAGGGTCGCGTAGACCATGATCGGGGCGATCAGGTTGGGGAGCAGCTCGCGGCGCAGGATGTAGAGGCGGCCGGCGCCCAGGCTCTGGGCGGCCTCGACGTACTCGCGGTTGCGCAGCGAGAGGGTCTGGCCGCGGACGATGCGGCCCACGTACGGCCAGCCGAAGAAGCCGATGACGAGCACCAGGGCGGCGATGCGCACGCCGGAGCCGTCGAGGCCGAGGAGCTCGTTGGGCAGCACCGAGACCAGGGCGATCGTGAAGAGCAGCTGCGGGAAGGCGAGCATGACGTCCATGACCCGGCTGAGGACCGCGTCGATCCAGCCGCCGAAGTAGCCCGCGACGATGCCGAGGACCGTGCCGAGGACAACGGCGAAGACCGCCGCGAGGAAGGCGACGAGCAGCGAGATCCGGGCGCCGTAGACGATCCGGCTGAAGACGTCGCGGCCGTTGACCGGCTCGACGCCCAGGAGGAAGTCGGAGCTGATGCCGCCCCAGGACCCGATCGGCGTGCCGAAGAGCGGGTCGATCTGGTCCTCGTGGAAATCGTTCGGCGGGTGGCCGAGGAGACCGACGATGACCGGGGCGAAGATCGCGACCAGGATGAGGAAGACGACGACGAAGGCGCCCGCGAGGGCGAGTTTGTCGCGCTTCAGGCGCGTCCAGGCGATCTGCCAGGGCGAGCGGCCCTGGATCGCCTTGGCGGAGGCGTCGGAGCTGCCGGAGTTGTCCGGAGTGCCGGGAGCGTCGGGCGCGCCGACGACGGTGGCGGTCGACTCGCCCGCACTCGTCTCGTGCAGTGGTGCCGTCATCGTGGTGAGGACCCCTCTCGGCCGCCGGTAGCCGGCCCTTGCCCTGCCGCGGGTAGCGGCTCGGTGGAACAACCTGCAGGGCTTCGATTCGAAGGGAGCCGAACGCCCGGTGTTCCGGGGAGTCTTCAATGCGCTTGTGATCACCCGCCAGCCCTGACGGGGAATGTTTGCTCAAACGTGATGCGGTGCTGCGACTTCCGTTATCCGGACGTCGCGATCACCTGAGCGGACCATCTCGGGTCCTCTTCACCGTAATCGGACATGTCACACAACTGGGCGTTCGAGGTGCGGTATTGGGGCGAACAACGGCCTCCGGAGAGGACTCCGGAGGCCGGTGGGGTGCGAGGGGAGAAGAGTGACGTCTCAGTATCCGGACGGGGCAGGCGGCGGGTAGCCGTATCCCGGCACGGCGGCGGATCCGCGTCCGGCGTGCGCCTCACGGTCGTAGAAGGGCCGCGCGTGGGCACTCAGCCAGAGGGCCACCGGGTCGTACGCGTCGGAGAGAGCGACCGTCGAGACGGGCAGCCCGTCGGGCACGGCGGAGATCGACTGGCGCATCATCGCGCGGACGGAGTCGACGGCGGCCGCGGAGGTGTCGTACAGATCCAGCCCGACGGCGAGGTACGGGGAGCCGAGCGCGGGCTGCACCCAGCCGCGGCGCAGCGACCGGACGGCCGGCGTGCGGTGCGCGTTCTGGGTGAGCAGGGCGTAGAACTGCGGGATCTCCAGGGCGGGTTCGCTGACGCGCAGCGGCCCGGCGGGCATCCGGTCGAGGCCGGTGGCGATACGGCGCAGGTCGGCCCACGGGATGCCGACACCGCCGCCGGGGGCGTGCGGATTCAGCCAGATGCCCCAGCGGTCGGGGTAGAGGGCGCGGGCCATCTCGCGGCCGGTGACGAGCTCGTGCGCGCGGTTCCAGCCGGAGGCGGCGAGCTCCTGCGCGGAGGTCACGCAGGGCGCGTAGCCGAAGCCGTCGACCTCCATGTTCCCGTACTGGGCGTCGGACGAGCCGGCCGAGCCCTGCCAGAGCAGCATCCAGACCTCGCCGTCGGCCAGGGCGTGCAGCAGCCGCTCGTACGCGTCGTAGCGTCCGGGTGCCACCTGGCGCAGCATGTGCTCGACCTGACCGGTCGCAGCGGTGCCTGACGCGCTCACCCTGGGTCCCGCCCCTCTTCCGTTCACCACGTCCGCCCGGACGTCGTCTGTCCGGCTACCGATTCAGTTCAGCTTAAACAGGGTGCCGCTCACCCGGCGGCGCGCTGGTAGAAGGGGCGTACCCGCTCCAGCATCCAGTCGCCGACCGGGTCCTGCGCCATGTCGAGCAGGATGAGGTTGACCGGCCAGGCGACCTCGACGCGGCCGAGGGCGCGGCCGAGGGCGTCCAGGGGGGCGTTGCGGTCGACGCCGTCCCAGGCGGCGAGCTGGACGCCGATGAAGAGGGCGGGTTCGGTGCCCTCGACGCTCGCGAGGGCGCGGCGGGCGGTGGCGACGACGCCCGTGGCCTCGAACTCGGCGGAGGCGGCGGCGAGGAAGTCGACGGGGTCGTCCTGCCAGTCGGGCTCGAAGAGCCGGACGCGGCCGCCGGTGGCCGGGCCGTCGAGCGGGGTGCGGCCGGTCCGGCAGAGCTCCGCGACGGCGGGCGGGGGCAGCGGGACGCCGACGGTGCCGCCGGGGTTCACGGCGATGCCCAGCTGCGGGGGCAGGCCGCGGGCGAAGTCGCGGGCGGGGGCGACGGTGTAGGACATGTGCGTGCCGACACAGGCGACGAACTGCTGCTCGGAGCTGAAGACGGGGACGAAGGCCGCGCCGTCGATCTCCATCGTGGCGAGATCCAGATCGGGGCTGTCGGGGCCGCCGCCGTTGGGCAGCGGGATCCAGACCGGGCTGCGGCCCAGCACCTCGACCAGTCGGCCCCCTGCGCCGGGGTTGCCGAGCGAGGCGACCAGCACCTCTTCGAGCTCATTGCCCGGCCACGTCACGTCCACGGTCCCTCTTCCCCTGTTCTCGCGCGGGCGCACCCTCCCGCGCCGCCCCGCAGCACCCTAACGCCGCCCTGGCGCCGCCGTGGCCAAAAGCAGGGGGTACGAGCAAGAGGGACGGCCCTCGGGCCGCGTCGGGGGCACCCTCAGGCCGCGTCGCGGAAGCCGATCCTCCGCAGGGTGTCCGCGGCGTCCCGGTCGAGGAGCGTCGCGGACGCGCAGCCGTGCGGCAGGGCGCCGGACTCGGCGGCCCTCAGGAGTCGGCCGACGGCCCGCCGGTGCCGGGCGAAGGCGTACGCGGAGACACCGCGGCCCCGGGCGCGCTGGCCGTCGCGCGCGATGTCCGGGCCGACGTCGAGCAGCACCAGGTGCAGGGCGCCGCCGCGGCGCCGCGCCTCACGGGCGAGCCAGCCGCGCACCCAGGACTGGGTGCCGCAGTCGTGCACGACGACGCTCGCGCCGGAGCGCAGGGCGCGGCGCAGTCCGGCGTAGTGCGCGAGCCGGACCAGGGGGCGGTAGACCGCGTACGGCAGGAGGCGCGGCATGCGGGCCTCCCAGCGCTCGCGGACGTCCTGGGAGTCGATGCCCCGGCCGTCGGCGGCGCGCCTCATGAGGGTGGACTTGCCGCTGCCGGGCAGCCCGGAGACGACGACGAGGTCGCCGGCGGCGAAGGTGAGGGCGCGGGGGCCCCGGCCGCCGCGCTCGCGCAGGTCCCGCAGGATCCGGCCTCGGCGGCCGGTTCTGGCCCTGGTCCGGGCCCGGGCACGCTGGGACGGTATGCCGGTACTGGTCCCGTATGCGCCGGTGTGCTGGATCCTCATCGTTGCTCCCCCTGCCGGGCCTCAGGAGACCCTTGCCCACAAAGTGTAAAGAAGCGGTAATGAGATACAAGTGATGTGCCACGCGGAGCACGCGTGCAATGATGTGCGCGCCAGGCGCGCTCAGTCGCCATACAACCTCATACCGGCCGCTCGAATCCGCGCGGGAGAGTTCCGGAACGCCTCGGCGTCCGGACGCCGAAGGAGCAAGACCCTCCCTTGAATCTCTCAGGCCCCGTACCGCGTGGATGAGGCAGATCTGAAAAGCGGGACACCTCGCCGTGTCCCCACCCAAGGTGCAAGCCGACCTCTCGTGTGACGAGATGCTCTCGGTGAACCTCTCAGGTTCCATGACAGATGGGGAGGACGTCCTCGCCCGTCATGTGTTTCGTCACCGAACCGCCCTTGGGATCCGGGAGCCACCCCATGAGCACTGCCCCCCGTCTGACCGCCCTCGATGCGCTGCATCGTTCGCTGGGCGCGACCATGACCGACTTCGCGGGCTGGGACATGCCGCTGCGCTACGCCAGCGAGCGGGACGAGCACATCGCCGTCCGGACCAAGGCGGGCCTCTTCGACCTCTCCCACATGGGCGAGATCACCGTCACCGGGCCGCAGGCCGTCGAGCTCCTCGACCACGCCCTCGTCGGCAACATCTCCACGGTGGGCGTGGGCCGCGCCCGCTACACGATGATCTGCCAGGAGGACGGCGGCATCCTCGACGACCTGATCGTCTACCGCCTCGGCGAGACCGAGGCCGGTTCTCCTCACTACATGGTCGTCGCGAACGCCTCGAACGCGCAGATCGTCCTGGACGCGCTGACCGAGCGCGCCGCCGGGTTCGACGCCGACGTCCGCGACGACCGTGACGCGTACGCCCTGATCGCGGTCCAGGGCCCGGAGTCCCCCGGCATCCTGAAGTCGATCACCGACGCCGACCTGGACGGGCTGAAGTACTACGCCGGTCTGCCCGGCACGGTCGCGGGCGTCCCCGCGCTGATCGCCCGTACCGGCTACACCGGCGAGGACGGCTTCGAGCTGTTCCTGAAGCCCGAGCACGCCGAGGGCGTGTGGAAGGCGCTGACCGAGGCGGGTACCCCGGTCGGCCTCATCCCCTGCGGCCTGTCCTGCCGCGACACGCTCCGCCTGGAGGCGGGCATGCCGCTGTACGGCCACGAGCTGACGACCGCCCTCACCCCCTTCGACGCCGGTCTCGGCCGGGTCGTCAAGTTCGAGAAGACGACCAACGACGGCCGCTTCGTCGGCCGTGAGGCGCTCGAGAAGGCCGCCGAGCGCGCCGAGACCGCCCCGCCGCGCAAGCTCGTCGGCCTGATCGCCGAGGGCCGCCGGGTCCCGCGCGCCGGGTTCTCCGTCGTCAAGGACGGCGTGGTGATCGGCGAGGTGACCTCGGGCGCCCCGTCCCCGACGCTCGGGAAGCCGATCGCGATCGCCTACGTGGACGCGGCGCACGCCGCGCCCGGCACCGAGGGTGTAGGTGTGGACATCCGCGGCACCCACGAGCCGTACGAGGTCGTGGCGCTGCCGTTCTACAAGCGCCAGAAGTAGCGCGGCACGCGTCCTGAGTGACGCAGTCGTCTCACCCCGGGTCTCATCCCGCGAGACCCACGTTCATCAGTACTCCCCCGATCCAGGAGAATCAGGTCATGAGCAACCCCCAGCAGCTGCGCTACACCAAGGAGCACGAGTGGCTGTCGGCCGCCGAGGACGGCGTCGCGACGGTCGGCATCACGGAGTTCGCGGCCAACGCGCTCGGTGACGTCGTCTTCGCCCAGCTCCCCGAGGTCGGCTCGACCGTCGCCGCGGGCGAGACGTGTGGCGAGCTGGAGTCGACGAAGTCCGTGAGCGACCTGTACTCCCCCGTCTCGGGTGAGGTCGTCGCCGCCAACCAGGACGTGGTGGACGACCCGTCGCTGGTGAACACGGCTCCGTTCGAGGGTGGCTGGCTGTTCAAGGTACGTGTCGCGGGCGAGCCGGACGAGCTGCTCTCCGCCGACGAGTACACCGCGTTCTCCGCCGGCTGAGACCGGGCCCGAGACCCCTAGGGATCGATTCATGTCGCTTCTGAACACTCCCCTCCACGAGCTGGACCCCGACGTCGCCGCCGCCGTCGACGCCGAGCTCCTTCGTCAGCAGTCCACCCTCGAGATGATCGCCTCGGAGAACTTCGCTCCGGTCGCGGTCATGGAGGCCCAGGGCTCCGTCCTCACCAACAAGTACGCCGAGGGCTACCCGGGCCGCCGCTACTACGGCGGCTGCGAGCACGTCGACGTGGCCGAGCAGATCGCGATCGACCGGGTCAAGGACCTGTTCGGCGCCGAGTACGCCAACGTCCAGCCGCACTCCGGCGCCTCCGCGAACCAGGCCGCCCTCTTCGCGATCGCCCAGCCCGGCGACACGATCCTGGGTCTGGACCTGGCGCACGGCGGCCACCTCACCCACGGCATGCGCCTGAACTTCTCCGGCAAGCAGTTCAACGTGGTCGCGTACCACGTGGACGAGGCCGGTCTGGTCGACATGGCCGAGGTCGAGCGCCTCGCCAAGGAGCACCGCCCGAAGGTCATCATCGCGGGCTGGTCCGCCTACCCGCGTCAGCTGGACTTCGCGGAGTTCCGCCGGATCGCCGACGAGGTCGAGGCGTTCCTGTGGGTGGACATGGCCCACTTCGCGGGCCTGGTCGCGGCCGGTCTGCACCCGAACCCGGTCCCGTACGCGGACGTGGTGACCTCCACCACGCACAAGACGCTCGGCGGCCCCCGCGGCGGCATCATCCTCGCGAAGAAGGCGTTCGCGAAGAAGCTGAACTCCTCGGTCTTCCCCGGTTTCCAGGGCGGCCCGCTGGAGCACGTGATCGCGGCCAAGGCCGTCTCCTTCAAGGTCGCGGCCTCGGAGGACTTCAAGGAGCGCCAGCAGCGCACCCTGGACGGCGCCCGCATCCTCGCCGAGCGCCTGGTCCAGGACGACGTCACCGCGCACGGTGTCTCGGTCCTGTCCGGCGGTACGGACGTGCACCTGGTCCTCGTCGACCTGCGGAACTCCGAGCTCGACGGCCAGCAGGCCGAGGACCGTCTCCACGAGGTCGGCATCACGGTCAACCGGAACGCCGTTCCGAACGACCCGCGGCCGCCGATGGTCACCTCGGGTCTGCGCATCGGCACGCCGGCGCTCGCGACCCGCGGCTTCGGGACCGAGGACTTCACCGAGGTCGCCGACATCATCGCGGAGACCCTGAAGCCGGGCTTCGACGGCGAGAAGGCCGAGGCCCTCAAGGCCCGGGTGACCGCGCTGGCCGACAAGCACCCGCTGTACCCCGGCCTGAAGTAATTTCGTACCCTTTTGTTCGTACGAAGGTTTGGGGCATCGCGCACACTGAAGGGTGAGCGCGGTGCCCCACCCCGTGTCGTGCCCCGTTTCGATCTTCCTGCTCCGTTCTGCACCACCCCGGCAGACAACGGCGTCTAGCCCCCACAAGGAGTCCCTCCGTGGCCATCTCGGTCTTCGACCTGTTCTCGATCGGCATCGGCCCGTCGAGCTCCCACACGGTGGGCCCGATGCGCGCGGCCCGGATGTTCGCCCGCCGGCTCAAGAACGAGGGCCTGCTCGCCCACACGGCGGCCATACGGGCGGAGCTGTACGGCTCGCTGGGCGCGACCGGCCACGGCCACGGCACCCCCAAGGCGGTGCTCCTCGGCCTGGAGGGCAGCTCGCCCCGCACGGTGAACGTCGAGACCGCGGACGACGAGGTCGAGCGGATCAAGTCGAGCGGCCGGATCAACCTCCTCGGCGCGCACGAGATCCCCTTCGACTTCGACGCCGACCTGATCCTGCACCGCCGCAAGGCGCTCCCGTACCACGCCAACGGGATGACGATCTTCGCGTACGACGCCGAGGGCGCGCTCGTCCTGGAGAAGACGTACTACTCGGTCGGCGGCGGCTTCGTCGTCGACGAGGACGCCGTCGCGGGCGAGAACCCGATCGTCCCGGACGACACCGTCCTGAAGTACCCCTTCCGCACCGGTGACGAGCTGCTGCGGCTCGCCAAGGAGACCGGCCTCTCCATCTCCTCGATGATGCTGGAGAACGAGAAGGCCTGGCGCACCGAGGAGGAGATCCGCGCGGGTCTCCTGGAGATCTGGCGGGTCATGCAGGCGTGCGTCTCGCGCGGCATGTCCCGCGAGGGCATCCTGCCCGGCGGCCTGAAGGTGCGCCGCCGCGCCGCGAACACGGCCCGCAAGCTGCGCTCCGAGGGCGACCCGGCGGCGCTCGCGATGGAGTGGATCACCCTCTACGCGATGGCCGTGAACGAGGAGAACGCGGCGGGCGGCCGGGTGGTCACCGCCCCGACGAACGGCGCGGCCGGCATCATCCCCGCGGTCCTGCACTACTACATGAACTTCGTGCCCGGCGCGGATGAGGACGGCATCGTCCGCTTCATGCTGGCGGCCGGCGCGGTCGGCATGCTCTTCAAGGAGAACGCCTCCATCTCCGGCGCCGAGGTCGGCTGCCAGGGCGAGGTCGGCTCGGCCTGCTCGATGGCGGCCGGCGCGCTCGCCGAGGTCCTCGGCGGCACCCCCGAGCAGGTGGAGAACGCGGCCGAGATCGGCATGGAGCACAACCTGGGCCTGACCTGCGACCCGGTCGGCGGCCTCGTGCAGATCCCGTGCATCGAGCGGAACGGCATGGCGGCGGTCAAGGCGGTCACGGCCGCGAAGATGGCCATGCGCGGCGACGGCAGCCACCTGGTCTCCCTCGACAAGGTCATCAAGACCATGAAGGAGACGGGCGCGGACATGAGCGTCAAGTACAAGGAGACCGCGCGCGGCGGTCTCGCGGTGAACATCATCGAGTGCTGAACCGTTTCCCCACACGGCCTGGCGCCGGTGCTCCGGAAGGGGCACCTCCGCCGGGCCGTCGCTGTAGTGTCCGCGTCATGACGACGCAGACGGAGACCGCCGACGCGGAGTGTCTTGCCCTCACCCGCAGTCTGAGGCGCCGCGGCGCGATCGTCCTCGCCGTGTTCGGCCTCGTCTGGGCCTTCGCGGGAGGTTCCGGGATCGCGGCGGCTCCGGTGTCGGTCGCCGTCGGCGTGATCGCTGCCGTCGTGACCGCCGGCGCGGTCGTGATCGCCTTCCGGGGCACCAGGGGCCCGGTGAACCGCCCGGTCCGGCTGCCGGAGAAGTGGAACCGCGGGATCGGCCTGGTCAACGCCGCCGAGCTCGTGGCGATCTTCGCGGTGATCGCCGCGTCGAACGCCTCGGGCCACCCGGAGTTCATCCCGGTCGGAATCGGCCTCGTCGTCGGACTGCACTTCTTCCCCCTGGCGCGCCTCTTCGACCAGCGGCAGTACACGGGGACGGCGGTCGCCCTGACGGCGGTCGCCCTGGTGGGTCTCGCCGTCCTCGCGGCCGGCGCCTCGGCGGAGACGATCCGCGCGGTGGTGGGCCTGGGCGCGGCGGTCGTGCTGTGGGCCTCGTCCTTCCACGTGGCCCTGAAGGGCTGAGCGGCTTTCTCGGGCTCAGGGCGCGATCCAGTGCGGGTCGGGCACGACCGTGAGGAGTGCCGAGACGACGACGATCACCCCCAGCGCGGCCACTTCGATCCGCGCCGGGGCCTCGGCGTCGCCGCCGGAGAGCATCCGGCTCCTGGCCGCCAGGGCCAGCAGGCTCACCCCGCCGAACAGGCACAGCTTGACCAGCAGGATCCGGCCGTAGGCCGTGGTCAGGACGGCGTCCGGCGGCAGCCTGCGCAGGGTGGAGGCCGTGCCGGTGACGACGAGGGCCGCGTAGACGCAGGCGGCCATCCGGGCGTAGCGGACGAGGACCTCGCGGCCGCCGCGCCGCAGCCGCATGGTGCGCAGCACGTACAGGACCGCCGCCGGACGGCTCGGGGTGCCGAAGGGTCCGGGAAGCGTCACCGGACGATCGTCACCGAGCCCCGGACGGGCGGCAACTCAGCGTTGCGCCGCCCGCCCGGGCGGGCGGATCAGGCCTTGCTGTAGTGGGCCCAGAACTCGTCCCAGGACAGGACGCCGTCGCCGTTGCTGTCACGCTGCTTGATGAGCACCTCGGCGACCGTCTCGGTGACGTTGAAGTCGCCGAACCGCGCCATGAGGCTCTTGTACTCCGCGGCGGTGATGAAGCCGTCCCCGTCCGCGTCGAACTTGTTGAATGCCGTGCGTGCCGACTCGATGTCCGCCACTGCTTCCGCCCCTTCTCGGTGCTTATCTGACGGTGGTCAGATTAGCGGGCCCGCCGCTGCCGGATGAGGGCGGTACGACGGCGGGGACGCCTAGCGGAAGATGCCCGTGTGGCCGAGGGAGTAGCGGCCGGGCTGGGGGTAGACCGCGAGGCCGTGGGGGCCGCCGCCCACGGGGATGCGGGCGAGCTGCTTGCCGCTCGTGGTGTCGATCGCGTAGACCTCGGCGTCGTAGCGGCCCGACAGCCACAGCACCTTGCCGTCGGCGGAGACGCCGCCCATGTCGGGGGAGCCGCCGTCCGGGAGCCACCACTTCTTGGTGAGCTTGTTCTTGCCGAAGTCGAAGACGGAGACCGAGCCCTCGCCGCGGTTGGGGACGTACATCTCGCGCGAGTCCCGGCTGACGTAGAGGCCGTGGGCGCCCTTGCCGGTGGGCAGCAGGGTCGGGGTGGTGAACTTCGCGCCGTCGAGGACCCACATGCCGTGGGCCATCATGTCGGCGACGTAGAAGGTCTTCCCGTCCGGGGAGATCTTGACGTCCTGGGGCATGGCGCCCTCGAAGGGCAGTTTCTGCTGGCCGATCACCTCCATCTTCTCGGTGTCGACCTTGAGGAGTTCGCCGGAGAACTCGCAGGAGACGACGAAGTACCGTCCGTCGGCGGAGAAGTCGGCGTGGTTGACGCCGTAGCAGCTCACCGGGACGGTCTTCTTCCGTTCCATGGTGTGCGGGTCGCGGAAGACGAGTTCGCGGTCGAGCGAGGCCATCACGATGGCGTACTTGCCGTTGGGCGTGAAGTAGAGGTTGTACGGGTCGTGGACCTCGACGGGCTTGCCCGCGACGCCGGTGGCGGGGTCGATGGGGGTGAGGGTGTGGCCCCGGTTGTTGTTGACCCAGAGGGTCTTCATGTCCCAGGAGGGCACGACGTGCTGGGGCTGGATGCCGACCGGGATCGTCTCGACGACCCGGTAGGTCGCGGGGTCGATGACCGAGACGGTGTTGGAGTTGGTGTTGGGGACGTAGACCCGGGAGGGGAAGTCCTTGACCACCGGGGAGAGCTTGTTCGGCCGGTCGGCGGCGTAGACGTCGTTCGGGTCGAGGGGCGGCGGCATGCCGGGGAGTCCGGCGGGCGCCGCGGCCTGCTCGGGTACGGCGGGGGCGGCGGCCTTCTTGACCCCGGCGGCGCCCTGCTCGGGCGGGTTCGCGCCGCCGCAGCCCGCGAGGGTGACGAGCAGGGCGGCGGCGAGGAGGGCTCCGCTTCGCCCGGTGAGGTGTGCCATCAGGTCAGCAGCTCCGTGGTGGTGACCGCGCGCAGTCCGCGGCGGTCGAGGTCGGTGAGGAGGAGGGGCAGCGCGGCGGCGGTGTCCGGGTAGCCGAAGTGCAGGCTGACGACGGATCCGGGCCGGACGGGGCCGGTGACGTTGCGGACGATCGCAGCGGCGCCGGGTGAGGTGAAGTCGAGGGAGTCGACGTCGTACGAGAGGGTGTGCGGGTATCCGGCGCGGTGGGCGGCGCGCAGGACGGCGGGGGCGGCCTGCCGGGTCCTGGAGGGCCGGAACCAGGTGCCGACGGAGCCGGTGAGGCGGCGCAGGCGGGTGGCGCAGGCCTCGATCTCCGCGTGGGCCTCGGCCTCGGTCATGGCGTTGATGTCGGTGTGGTGCTGGGTGTGGTTGCCGAGGTCGTGTCCGCCGTCGAGGATGCGGCGGGCCATGCCGGGGTGTTCGTCGAGCCAGCTGCCGACGGCGAGGACGGTGACGCGGGCGCCGGCCTGCTCCGCCTGGCCGAGGAGGGTGCGGGCGAGGGCGGGGTCGCCCTGGCCGTGGAAGGTGAGGGCGACCCGGGGCCGGTCGCGGGGGCCGTGGTCGATCTCGGCGGGCAGGCCGGGGAAGCGGCGCGGGGCGGGGGCGACGGCCGGGGCGGCGGCGGGTGCGGTTCCGGGCACGGCTCCGGGCGTGGCTCCGGGGCGGCGGGAGGCGGGGTCGGGGCGGGGCTCCGTACCGCAGGCGGCGGCGAGGGCTCCCGCGAGGGCGGCGGTCGCGCCCGCCCGGAGGGCACCGCGGCGGTCGGTCGGCTTCACCCGACCAGTAAAGAAGGATGTGGACCGAATCGTGATGATTAGGCCGAATCAGGACGTTTGGGGGCCGCTCCCGGCCGTCCAGTATGCGGACGACCCGGGGAAACAATCGATGAACCGCATAGCCATTCAATGTTTGCAAGGCGAGTGCCGCAGGTCACCAATGATTCATAGACGATCAATCCCCATTTGCCCGATTCTGTACCGGTAGGGACTTTTGGCGACCAGGCTGTCCGTCTGCCATAGTCGGGGACACGACCCCCATTGACCCGGGCCAGGTCGACATAGCAGCCGTGGATACACCCCCCCGTCCACGGCGCATCACACGAGAGCCCCCAGGCGCCGCACTACGGCGGACGGGGGCTTTCGTGCGTCCGGGAGGCACACCGGGAGTCGCTTCAGGCGCGGTCGGCGACCCGCATCTCGAACCAGGTCGTCTTGCCGCGCGGCGCCAGGTCCACGCCCCAGCGGTCGGAGAGCTTGTCGACGAGGAAGAGCCCCCGGCCGCTCGTGTCGAGCTCGCTCACGGGCATCAGACAGGGCAGCCCGCGCGAGGGGTCGCGGACCTCGATCCGGATCCAGCCGCGCCGCCGGTGCAGCCGCAGCGCGAAGGAGCGGGCGCCGGTGTGCCGGACGGCGTTGCCGACGAGCTCCGAGACGAGCAGCACCGCGTGCTCGGCGATCTGCGGGCCGAGCCCCCACTGCCGCAGGACCACGCCCTGGGTGAGCCGGCGGGCGACCCACGCGGACTCGGGCCGGGACGGCAGCGTCACGTCCTCCTCGGCCGGGTTGCCGTACAACTCCAGTACGCCGGCGACCTGTTCGTCGTCCACGGCCGGTGACCACCGTGCGGCGGCGGCGCTGCCGCGCTGCCACGGTTGCTCCGTACCCTCCAGGCCCGCCATGCCCCCATCATGGCCGCACGGAGCCGTCCGCGGGGGCCGTTCCGACGGAATCGGCCCCCTCGGACAGGCCCTAGGCGAACTTCGCCTTGCCCGGGCCCTCCTCGACGAAGCTGCGCATCCCGGTTTCGCGGTCCGCGGTCGCGAACAGCCCCGCGAACCAGGTGCGTTCGATGGCGAGGCCGGTGTCGATGTCGGCCTCCAGACCCTGGTCGACCGCCTCCTTCGCGGCCCGCAGCGCGACCGCCGGACCCTGCGCCAGCTTCGCGGCCCAGGCGTGCGCCTGCTCGTACACCTCGGCGGCCGGGACGACCCGGTCGACCAGGCCGAGGGTGAGGGCCTCGTCCGCCTTCACCATGCGGCCGGTGAAGATGAGGTCCTTGGCGCGGGAGGGGCCGATCAGCCGGGAGAGCCGCTGGGTGCCACCCGCGCCGGGGATCAGACCGAGCAGGATCTCCGGCTGGCCCAGCTTCGCGTTGTCGGCGGCGATCCGGTAGTCGGCGCAGAGCGCGAGCTCGCAGCCGCCCCCGAGGGCGTAGCCGGTGATCGCGGCGACGACGGGCTTGGGGATGCGGGCGATCGCCGTGAAGGAGTCCTGGAGGGCGCGCGAGCGCTTGACCATGGCCACGTGGTCCATGACCTGCATCTCCTTGATGTCCGCGCCGGCCGCGAACACCTTCTCGCCGCCGTAGAGGATCACGGCCCGCACGTCGTCGCGGTCGGTCGCCTCCTGGGCCAGCTCGCGCAGCCGGTCCTGGACGGCGATGTCGAGGGCGTTCATCGGGGGGCGGTCGAGGCGGATCGTGCCGACACCATCGGCGACTTCGAGGTTCACAGTCATGGGGGAAGGTTAGTCCGCGTTAACGCGAAGGGGCCCGGTGCTGTTGCTCACAGCACCGGGCCCCTTCGGGAGCGTCTTACGCGGTCCACTCCGACCACGGCATGTTCCAGCCGTTGAGGCCGTTCTCCGGCTGGATCTGCTTGTCCTTGGAGTTCTTCACGACGATCACGTCACCGATGATCGAACGGTCGAAGAACCAGGCCGCGGGGGTCGAGCTGTCGCCCGCGCCGCGCGTGTCCGACAGACCGACGCAGCCGTGGCTGACGTTGGACGAGCCGAAGGTGCTCTTCGGGGCCCAGTAGTTGCCGTGCACGAAGGTGCCCGAGGTGGAGAGCCGCATCGCGTGCGGGACGTCCTTGATGTCGTACTCGCCGCCGAAGCCGACCGTGGCCCCGTTCATGCGGGTCACCTTGTACTTCTCGCTGATGACCATCTGACCGTTGTACGTGGTCGTCGACGGCGCGCCCGCGGTGATCGGCAGCGTCTTGATGATCGCGCCGTCCCGCTCGATCTTCATCGTCTTGGCGCTCGCGTCGACGGTGGAGACCTGGCGGCGGCCGATGGTGAAGGTGATGGTCTTCTTCTGCTTGCCGTAGACGCCCGGGCGTCCCTCGACGCCGTCCAGGTTGAGGTCGACGGTGACCTTGGTGCCCGCGGCCCAGTACTTCTCCGGGCGGAAGTCGAGGCGGTCGTTGCCGAACCAGTGCCCCTCGATCTCCACGGCCGGCTCGGCCGTCACCTTGATGGCCTTCTCGACGGCCTCCGGGTCGGTGATGCCCCGGGTGAAGTTCACGGAGACCGGCATGCCGACGCCGACGGTCGAACCGTCCTCCGGCGTGTAGTGGCCGATGAAGGTGTTCTTCGGGACCAGGGTGGTGAAGGTGGTGTCCTTCGCCGACTCACGGCCCTCGGCGTCCTTCGCGATCGCGTGGACCTTGTACTGCGTCCCCGCCGAGAGGTGGGCGCTGGGCGCCCAGCTGGCTCCGTCCGCCGCGATCTTTCCCTCGATCGCGGCGCCCTTGGAGTCGGCGACCGTGACCGTGGTCAGCTTGCCCTGCTCCGCGGTGACCTTGAGGGCCCCGCTGGTGGCGACCGAGTCGGCGCCGTCCTTCGGAAGGATCGTCACGACCGCCTGGGAGGCGGCGTTCTCCGGCTTGCCGCTCCCCTGCGACGCCGGGTCCTGGCCGCCCTTGCCGCCGCCGGCGGTCTCGCCGCCGCCGCAGGCGGTGAGGACGATGAGCAGCGCCCCCACGGCCAGCGCCTGCAGACGGACGCCCCCGCGTCGTCGGCCGCGCCGGCCGTTCGCTCCTACCGATGCCCCCGATATCGGCTGCCCGTTCACTGTGGTCGTCTCCCCTCACGCGGCCTGGCAACGCCACGGCCCCACCCCCGTGCGCATCCACTCGCGCACACGGCGCTAGATAATCACACCGCAGGACACGAAAGATCCTCGCGAATGTCACCGTTCCGTCCCGATCGACGTGCTAAGGCGAAAGGCCGATGACCTGGTGACGAAAGGGACGCGAGAGGGGACCCGAGCGGCGACCCGAGAGGGGACCCGAGCGGCTCAGCGCAGCGCCGAACCGGCCTTCCACTGGACCCAGTCCATGTTCCATCCACCGAGCCCGTTGTCGGGAGCGACCTTCCGGTCACGCGAGTTGACGACCTCCACCACGTCGCCGATGAGCGTCCGGTCGAAGAACCAGCCCGCCGGGGAGTCCGCGCTGCCGCCCTTCTCGTCCCGCAGCCCGACGCAGCCGTGGCTGACGTTCGCCGAGCCGAACGTGCCGGGCGAGGCCCAGTAGTTGCCGTGCAGGAAGGTCCCCGACTCGGTGAGCCGCATCGCGTGCGGGACGTCCTTGATGTCGTACTCGCCGCCGAAGCCGACCGTCCGCCCGTCCATCCGCGTCACGTCGTACAGCTCCGTGACGACCATCTTCCCGTTGTACGTGGTCGTCTTCGGCGCGCCGGCGGTGATCGGCACGGTGGCCAGGACCTCGCCGTTCCTGCGGACCTCCATGGTGTGCGCGGCGGCGTCGACCAGGGAGACCTGGGAGCGGCCGACGGTGAAGCCGACCTTCTTGCGCTGGATGCCGTACACCCCGGGCGCCCCCTCGACGTCGCGGAGCGCCAGCTCGACGGTGACCTTCGTCCCGGGCCGCCAGTACGCGGCGGGGCGGAAGTCGAGCCGCTCCTTGCCGAACCAGTGGCCGACGACCTCGACCGGCGGGTCCGAGGTGATCCGGACGGCGCGCTCGACGGCGTCCCGGTTCTCGATGGGCCGGTTGAAGGAGAAGGAGACGATCATGCCGGTACCGACAGTGGAACGGTTCTCCGGCTTGAAGTAGCCGATGAACCGGCTCTCCGGCACCACGGTCGTGAAGGTGGTGTGCCGGGCCGAGCGGCGGCCGTGCGCGTCGAGCGCGACGGCGTCCACGCTGTACTTGGCGGCCAGCGCCAGCCGGGCGTCGGCCCGGGGCCGCCAGCGCAGCCCGTCCTCGGAGATCTCGCCGGCGACCCGGGTCCGCTGGGCGTCCTCGACCTGGACGACCGTCACCCGTTCGAGCCGCCCGCTGTCCACCCGTACCTCGACGGGTCCCTCGGCCGGCACCCCCCGGCTGCCGTCCTCCGGATTCACCCGGATGACGTCCCCGGGGGCCCGCGCCTTGCCCGGCAGGGAGAGGTCGATGCCCCCCTGGCCGTCCGTTCCTGTGCAGCCCACGAGGCCCGCCATCAGTCCCGCCACCGCGAGGGCGTACCTCGCCCGCTTCCATACACGATTCACGCTCGGCCCAACGACAGCCCCCCTCCAGGGGAAACGTGCGTGCGGGCCATGTTGGGAGCACGGCCGTGCGGGCAGAACAGGGAGGACGACGGGAAAGAGCGACGCGCGGGAGCGGCGGCCGGGACGCCGCCGCTCCCACGGGTGCGGGCCCCACGAGCCCCACGAGCCGCGGGAGGCCGGGACGGTGTCGAGCGCAGCCGAGCAGGAGGCGGTACAGGAGCATGCCCTTGAGCGGGCCGGGCCGGAGGGAGGTGGCAGGACACCCCCTCCGGTGTGGCCGGGGGCGCCGACGCCCCTCGGCGCCCGCTGCCGGGTCGGGCCCGGTGGGGTGACGGGCACCAACTTCGCCCTGTGGGCGGGGGGCGCGGAGGCCGTGGAGCTGTGCCTCTTCGACGGGGACGGCACGGAGCGGCGGCTGCCGCTGACCGAGCTGACCCATGAGATCTGGCACGGTTTCGTGCCCGGGATCGGCGCCGGGCAGCGGTACGGCTACCGGGTGCACGGCCGCTGGGACCCGTGGACGGGTGCCCGCTGGAACCCGGCGAAGCTGCTCCTCGACCCGTACGCGCGAGCCGTCGAAGGTGACTTCGCGCTCCCTCCCGAGGTGTACGGACACGTACGGGACTGGCCGCAGCAGCATGTCGCCGACACCGTCCGCGACGACCGGGACTCCGCCCCGTACGTCCCGAAGGGGGTCGTCGTCCACGACGACGACGACTGGTCGGACGACCGCAGGCCCAAGACGCCCTGGCAGGACTCGGTCATCTACGAGCTGCACGTGAAGGGCTTCACCCAGCGGCACCCCGGCATCCCGGAGCGGCTCCGCGGCACGTACGCGGGGCTGGCGCACCCGGCGGCGATCGAGCACCTCGTACGGCTGGGGGTGACGGCCGTGGAACTGCTCCCGGTCCACCAGTTCGCGCACGAGGACCACCTCCTGCGGCGCGGGCTGAAGAACTACTGGGGCTACAACTCCCTCGGCTACTTCGCCCCGCACGCCGCCTACTCGTCCTCCGGGACGACCGGGGAGCAGGTCGGCGAGTTCAAGCGGATGGTGCGGGCGCTGCACGCGGCCGGGATCGAGGTCATCCTCGACGTCGTCTACAACCACACGGCGGAGGCGGGCGAGCTGGGCCCCACCCTCTCCCTCAAGGGCATCGACAACCGCGGCTACTACCGGCTCCAGTCCGACGCCCGCCGGTACGCCGACTACACGGGCTGCGGCAACACGCTGCACGTCGTCCAGCCGCAGGTGCTGCGCCTCATCACCGACTCGCTCCGCTACTGGGTGACGGAGATGGGCGTGGACGGCTTCCGCTTCGACCTGGCGGCGGCCCTGGCCCGCTCGATGCACGACGTCGACATGCTGTCCCCGTTCCTCGCGGTCATCGCCCAGGACCCGGTCCTGCGCCGGGTCAAACTGATCGCCGAGCCCTGGGACGTCGGCAACGGCGGCTACCAGGTAGGGGCCTTCCCGCCGCTGTGGACCGAATGGAACGACCGCTACCGGGACGCCGTCCGGGACTTCTGGCGGGGCGCGCTGCCCGACGTGCGGGACCTCGGCTACCGGCTCTCCGGCTCCAGCGACCTGTACGCCTGGGGCGGGCGGCGGCCGTACGCCTCCGTCAACTTCGTCACCGCGCACGACGGTTTCACGCTCCGGGACCTCGTCACGTACGAGCGGAAGCACAACGAGGCCAACGGCGAGGGGAACCGGGACGGCACCCACGACAACCGCTCCTGGAACTGCGGGACGGAGGGCGAGACGGACGACCCGGAGATCCAGGCCCTACGCCTCCGCCAGCTCCGCAACCTCCTCACCACCCTCCTCCTGTCCACCGGCGTCCCGATGCTCGTCGCCGGCGACGAGATGGGCCGCACCCAGGGCGGCAACAACAACGCGTACTGCCAGGACAACGAGATCGGCTGGCTCGACTGGTCACTGCCGGAGGACCCGGGGCGCGCCCAGCTCCTCGCCCTGACCCGCCGGCTGCTCGCCCTGCGCCACCGCCACCCGGTGCTGCGCCGCCGGGCCTTCTTCTCGGGGCGGCCGCAGGCCGCGGACGGGCTGCGGGACCTGGCCTGGTTCGGCGCGGACGGCGGGGAGATGACGGAGCGGGACTGGTACGCGCCGACGGCGACGCTCGGCCTCTACCTCTCGGGCCGGGACATCCCGGGCCGGGACGAGCGCGGGGAGCAGATCACCGACGACAGCTTCCTCGCCGTCCTGCACGCGGGATCGGGTCCCCTGGAGTTCCGGCTGCCGGGACCGCCGTGGGCGGAGTCGTACGAGCTCGTCGTGGACACCACCCTGGAGGACCAGTCGGGTGCGCCGGGGACGGTGTACCGCGGCGGGGGCACGATCACGGTCGGCGCGCGCTCGACGGTGCTGCTGCGGGTGAAGGCCTGAGGAGGGCGGTCAGGTGCGGCCCAGGATTCCGCGGTCGTAGCCGGCGGCGACGGCGGCCGCGCGGTCCTTGACGCCCAGCTTGCCGTAGATGTGGGTGAGATGGGTCTTGACGGTGGCCTCGCTGATGAAGAGCTCGGCGGCGATGGCGCGATTGGCGGTGCCCTTCGCGACGAGGCCGAGGATCTCGCTCTCGCGCGCGGACAGGGTGGTGTCGGCGACGGCCGGTGTGCGGACGGCGGTGACCAGGCGGGTGGCGACGGCCGGGGAGAGGACGGTGCGGCCCTCGGCGGCGGACCGTACGGCCGCGAACAGCTCCTCGCGCGGCGCGTCCTTGAGGAGGTAGCCGGTGGCGCCCGCCTCGATCGCCGGGAGGGTGTCCGTGTCCGTGTCGTACGTGGTGAGGACGAGGACCCGTGAGCGGGCGCCGCGGCGGGTGAGCTCGGCGATGGCGTCGACGCCGTTGCCGCCGGGCATGCGCAGGTCCATGAGGACGACGTCCGGGTCGAGGCCGAGGGCGAGTGCGACGGCCTCGACGCCGTCGGAGGCCTCGCCGAGGACACGGAAGCCGGAGCCGGCCGCGGTGAACATGCCGCGCAGGCCGTCCCGTACGACGGGGTGGTCGTCGACGATCAGAAGGGTGATGTCAGTCATGGCGCGCCCAACGGTACGCGAGCGGAGATCGCCGTGCCCTCGCCCGGGGCCGCCTCCACGGTGACGGAGCCGGTGAGCCGTTCGGCGCGGGCGCGCATGCCGTCGAGGCCGAACCCGCCGCCCGCGCCGTCGTGTTCGGGCCGGGCGTGCGGGTCGAAGCCGCGGCCGTCGTCCCGTACGTCGAGGGTGATCTCGTCGCCCATGTAGGAGAGGGTGACGCCGGCCCGGGAGGCGCCGGAGTGGCGGGCGGCGTTGGAGAGGGCCTCCTGGGCGATCCGCAGGAGGGTGGCGGCGACCTCGTCGTGGAGGGGCAGTTCGGTGCCGGTGACGGTGAACCGGGTGTCGACTCCGGTGCGTTCGGCCCAGTCGGCGACGGTCTTGCGCAGGGCCTCGGACAGGGTGTCGTGCTCCAGGGCGACCGGGCTCAGGTTCCGCACGGAGCGGCGGGCCTCGCCGAGGCTGTCCCGGGCGAGGCCGGCGGCCCGCCGGAGGTGGGTGTCGGCGCGCTCGCGGTCGGGGGTGGCGGCCGCGGCCTGGAGCTGGGCGATGACGCCGGTGAGGCCCTGGGCGATGGTGTCGTGGATCTCGGCGGCGAGCCGGCGGCGCTCGTCGGCGACCCCGGCCTCCCGGGCCTGGAGGAGGAGTTGGGCCTGGAGGGTGGCGTTCTCGGCGAGGGCCCGTTCGAGGCGGGCGTTGGTGCGGCCGAGTTCGGCGATGGTGGCGGCGCGCTCGGCGGCCTTCTCCGCGTCCTTCGTGGCGAGGTGCGAGAAGCCCATGGCGAGGCAGGCGTTCAGGGCGAACAGGCCGCCGAGGGCGAGCCACTGCGTGAGCGAGGCCGGCGGCAGGCCGCCGGACTGCGAGCCGGCCATGGTGACGGCGGTGGCGAGGAGCCCGGCGTGGGCGAGACGGCGGGGCAGCAGGTGGACGGCGTCGAAGTAGCCGACGCACGCGTAGATCGCGAAGAAGGGGTTGAGCCAGGTCAACGCGAAGGCGAGGGCGGTACGGAGGACGAAATGGACGACGGAGGCGGGCCCCGGCGCCCCCGGCACGAGAACGGGTCCGCGGTCGGGCTGCTCGGGCCCCCACCCGGTGGCCGCCACCACCCGGCGGCAGCGGTGGTCCCACACCACGTGGAGGAGAAGCACCGCTGCCGTCAGGACACCGGCCGTCACCCGCTCCGTACGGTCCATGAACACGTCCGCCGACGCCGCGGCGATCGCCGCGGCGACGCCGAGCAGGCCGTACGGCCCCCAGCGGAAGAACTGGCGCCAGCGCTCCTCGACGGTGGTGGGCACCCCGCCGCCCCCTCTCATTCCCAGCGGAACCAGCGCACCGAGGCGCCGGTCAGCACGGCCGTCCACAGGGCCAGCACCCCGAGCTCCGTCCAGCCGGGCCAGCCGCCCGAAGCGGCCGCGTCGAGGGCCTGCGAGGCGGCACCGAACGGACTGAGCCCGACGATCCGCTGCAGCGTATCCGGCATGGCCTGGACCGGCACCCAGACCCCGGCCGTGAACATCGCGGGGAAGGCGACGGCCGAGCCGACGGCGTAGGCGATGCCCTGGGTCCGGGAGACCGCGCACACGGTGGCGCCGAGGGCCAGACCGCCCGCCACGGTCAGGAGCAGGGCGAGGGCGTATCCCGCGAGGTTCCCCGGCAGCGCGACGCCGAAGGCGAGCCGCCCCACCGTGATCACCAGCACCGCGGAGACCAGGGTGGCCGCGGCGTACAGCGCGATCTGGGCGGCGAGCAGCGTCGCGGGCCGGACCGGGGTGGTGGACATGCGGCGCAGGATGCCGCGTTCGCGGTAGCCGGAGAGGACCGCGGGCATGGACTGGACCGCGGCCATGATGAGGGCGAAGAGGACGGAGACGGGGACGTAGAGGTCGATGACGCGACGACCGCCGAGGTCCTCGGAGGCATCCCGGAAGGAAGGGATCAGACCGAGGATCACGACCAGCACGGTCGGTGAGGCCATCACCCAGAACAAGGCGCCGGGTTCGCGGGTGAAGAGGCGGACCTCGGTCCGCAGGACGGCCGCGGCAGGGCTGGTGGTACTCATCGGAGTTCGGCTCCCGTCAGGTCGAGATAGGCGTCGTCGAGGGTGGCGTCGGTGACCCGGAGCTGCCCGGCCGTGACGCCCCGGCGGGCGAGGAGGGAGACGAAGGCGGCGACGGTCTCCTCCGTGCCGCTGACGATCGTCCGGTGGTCCTTCGTCGCGACGGCGGCGGCCCCGGGCAGTGCCCGCAGCTCCGCCGGGTCGAGCGGGGTGTCGGCGGCGAAGGAGATCTCCTTGGCGGCGGCGGACCGCCCGATCAGCCCTTCCGGGGTGTCGAGCGCGGCGATCCGCCCTCGGTCGAGGACGGCGATCCGGTCGCAGAGGCGCTGCGCCTCCTCCATGAAGTGGGTGACGAGCAGGACGGTCACCCCGCTGTCCCTGATCGATTCGACGAGCTCCCAGGCCTCGCGGCGGGCCCGCGGGTCGAGACCCGTGGTGAGTTCGTCGAGGACGACGACCCGGGGATCGCCGATCAACGCGAGGGCGATGAAGAGCCGCTGCTTCTGCCCGCCCGAGAGCTTCCCGAACCGGGTCCGCAGATGCGGCAGCAGCCCGAGCCGCTCCGCGAGCTCCTGCCGGTCGGCGGGCCGCTCGTAGAAGGAGGCGTACAGGTCGAGCGCCTCACGGACGGTCAGCTTCGGCTGGAGTTCGCTCTCCTGGAGCTGGACGCCGAGGACCCTGGTGACCTCGTCGCGCTGCGTCGCGGGGTCGTACCCGCAGACGCGCACCCGTCCCTCGTCGGGGGTCCGCAGTCCCCCGACGCACTCCACGGTGGTGGTCTTGCCGGCGCCGTTGGGCCCGAGGATCCCGAAGATCTCGCCCTCGCCGACCTCGAAGGAGACCCCGTCGACGACCTTCCGGTCGCCGTACGCCTTGTGCAGTCCCTGCACCTCGATCGCTGTCATGGCCTCAGCCTGGCGATCCGGCCGGGCCGCCGGTATCGGCCATCGCGCTCGAAGCCGCATCAACCGATCGGTTGACGGCCGGTACGACCCCCGGGGCCGTCGGGCCCGGCTCGAAAACCGGATGAGACGCGTCAGTGGTGAACCGTATGGTCGGACCTGATGCCCGAGAAACCCTTGCCCCCAGAGCCCTCCCCCGACCGTTCGGCGATACGCGTGCTGCTGCGGCTGTGGCCGTACGTCCGGCCCGTGCGGGTGCGGTTGTTCACCGCCGCGATCGTCGCGATCGTCGCCTCCTGCCTGTCACTGGTCATTCCGCTCGTCCTGAAATGGATGGTCGACGGACCCATCACCGACCGCGATCCGGGCGGCGTATGGCTGGGGGCGCTCTACCTCTTCCTGCTCGGCATCGCCGAGGCCGTCCTCTTCGGGTACCGGCGCTGGCTGGTCGCGCGGCCGCTCTCCGGCGTCGAGGCGCGGATGCGGGCCGATCTGTACCGCAGGCTCCAGCGGCTGCCGATCGCCTTCCACGACCGGTGGGCCTCGGGGCAGCTGCTCTCGCGCGGCACGACCGACCTCATGCTGGTCCGGATGTTCCTGGCCTTCCCCTTGACCTTCCTCCTGGTCAACGGCGTGACGATCCTCGCCGGTTACGTGCTGCTGCTCGCCCAGGACTGGTCCCTCGGCCTGGTGCTGCTCACCCCCGTCGTGCCGCTGGTGATCGTCTGCTCGCTCTTCGAGGGCCGGTACGGGGTCGTGGCCCGTCGCGCCCAGGACCAGGTCGGCGACCTGACGACGGTCGTCGAGGAGAGCGTCCTCGGCATCCGGATCGTCAAGGGCTTCGGCCGGCACCGCAGCCAGGCCCGGGCCTTCCGGGCGCTCGCGGAGCTGCTGCGGGGCACCGAACTGACCAAGGCCCGGCTGCTCGCCATGATCTGGGCGGTCATCACCGTCGTACCCGAACTGGCCATCGGGGCGGCGCTGGTCCTCGGCACCGTGCAGGTGGCGGACGGGGACCTGTCGGCGGGCACGCTCGTCGCGTTCCTGTCGACGGCGCTCGCACTGCGCTGGCCGGTCGAGTCGATCGGCTTCCTCCTGGCGATGAGCCAGGAGGCGGCGACCGCGACGGAACGGTACTTCGAAGTGATGGACGCGGAAGAGGAGCCGGAAACCCCCACCTCCCCCACCCCACCGACAGACGCCCCCGACGGGGTGCGGTTCGAGGGCGTGTCGTTCCGCTACCCGGACGCACCAAACGAATCAGCCCCCGTCCTGGACGGCATCGACCTGCACATCCGCCCCGGCGAGACACTGGCCCTGGTCGGCGGCACCGGCTCCGGCAAGACGACGCTCACCGCGCTCGTACCGCGCCTGCACGAGGCGACCGGCGGGCGGATCCTGCTGGACGGCGAGGACATCGCCCTGATGGAGCGGGAGCGGCTGCGGACCCTGGTGTCGGTGGCCTTCGAGGAGCCGACGCTGTTCTCGGCGAGTGTCGGGGAGAACGTCCTGATGGGCGCCGCGGCCGAGGCCGGCGAACCGGAACTGCGGCGCGCCCTGGGCGTGGCCCAGGCCGACGGCTTCGTGGACCGCCTGCCGGACGGAACGGCGACGCAGGTCGGCGAACAGGGCCTGAGCCTCTCGGGCGGTCAGCGGCAGCGGCTCGCGCTGGCACGCGCGGTGGTCGGCAAGCCCCGCTTCCTGGTGCTCGACGACCCCCTCTCGGCGCTCGACGTCCACACGGAGGCGCGCGTGGAGGCGGCCCTGCGGGAGGTGCTGCGCGAGACGACGGCACTGGTCGTGGCGCACCGCCCGTCGACCGTGATGCTGGCCGACCGGGTCGCGCTGCTCTCCGAGGGACGGATCACCGCGGTCGGCACCCACCAGGAACTGCTGCGGAGCAGCGCGGAGTACGCCTGGCTGATGTCCGGCGACGAGGGGAACGAGCACCGATGACGGAGACCATCGTCACAACGAAAACCGACCCCCAGGAACTCCCCGGGACACCACCCACGGACCCCTTCGACCGGGACGACCTGCCGACCCCCCAGGGGGCGACGGGCACACTCCTGCGTTCCCTCCTCGCGACCCACCGCCTGCGGGTCACGGCCGCCGCGCTGATCCTCCTGGTCAAGGAGGGGGCGGTCCAGGCGGGCCCGCTGCTCGTGGCGTACGCCATCGACCGGGGCGTCCCGGCCTTCCGCGCGGGAGACCACGGCCCGGTGGTGGCGGTGGCGCTCGGCTACCTGCTCTGCGCCGCTCTCTCGGGACTCCTCCAGTACGCCTTCGTACGGGTGGCGGCCCGCGTCAACCAGGACGTCCTCCTGGACCTCCGGGGCCGGATCTTCCGTCACGCCCAGGTCCTGAGCGTGGACTTCCACGAGCGCTACACCTCGGGCCGCCTGATATCCCGCTCCACGACCGACGTCGAGTCACTCCGCGAACTGCTCTCGGAGGGCCTCCAGGAACTGATCGGCGTAGTCCTCTCCTTCGTCTCGATCGCCGTCATCCTGCTCTGGCTGGACCTGGGCATCGGAGCAATGGCAGTGGCGTCCTTCCTCCCGCTCTCCCTCCTCGTCCGTCTCTACCGGCGTCGCGCGGGCAAGGTGTACGCCGAGCGGTCCACGGCGATCGCGGGCGTGATCGTGAAGTTCGCGGAGACGATGAACGGAATCCGCCCGGTCCGGGCGTTCCGCCGCGAGCAGACCAACGACGCCGAGTTCGCGGTACTCAACCACCGCCACGAGCGCAGCAACGGCGACGCGCTCCTGGAGATGGCCCGCTACGTGGTCGGTTCGCGGCTGGTCGCGAACACGGCGGTGGCGGGCATGTGCCTGTGGGGCGCGTACAGAGTCGCGGACGGCACCCTCGCCCTGGGCGTCCTCGCGGCGGCGGTGCTGTACATGCGCCGCCTGTACGACCCGATCGACCGCCTGGGCATGTTCCTCAATTCGTACGAATCGGCGGCAGCCAGCCTCGCCAAGATCGCCGGCCTCCTGGCACAGGAACCGGGAGTCCCGGAAGCGACGGATCCCCGGAAACTCCCCGAACGCCCGGGCACACCGGGCCGAGAGGTGGTCTTCGAAAGGGTCCGCTTCGCCTACCGGACGGGCGGCGAGGTCCTGCCCACCTTCGACCTGAAGATCCCGCCGGGCCAGACGGTGGCAGTGGTAGGCGCCACAGGCGCAGGCAAATCGACCCTGGCGAAACTCCTCTCCCGCTTCTACGACCCCACGGACGGCCGGATACTCCTGGACGGAGTCGACCTCCGGGACCTCACCACCCCGGACCTCCGGCGAGGCGTCGTGATGGTCACGCAGGAGGCGTTCCTCTTCTCCGGAACGGTGGCGGAGAACATCGCGATAGGACGCCCGGACGCGACCCGCGAAGACATCGAGAAGGCCGCCAGAGCAATCGGAGCCCACGAGTTCATCACGGGCCTCCCGGACGGCTACGACACGGACGTACGCAAGCGAGGCGGCCGCATCTCGGCCGGCCAGCGCCAACTGGTGGCGTTCGCGAGGGCGCTGCTGGCGGACCCGGCGGTCCTGATCCTGGACGAGGCGACGAGCTCGCTGGACGTGCCGGGCGAACGCGCGGTGCAGCGGGCGATGGACACGGTCCTGGCGGGCCGTACGGCGGTGGTCATCGCCCACCGCCTGTCCACGGTCGAGGTGGCGGACCGGGTCCTGGTGATGGAGGACGGCCGGGTGGTCGAGGACGGCACGCCCACGATCCTGGTGTCGGGCGAGGGCCGCTACGCGAGCCTGCACCAGGCGTGGCGGGACAGCCTGGTGGGCTGAACGACGGACGGGCGTGGGGGACGTGGAGGGGGTCGTGTTCGGGACGTAGAGCGTGATGTGTGGCGCACGAGAAAGGATCAGCGGATCCGGGACCCGCAAGCGCCGTACATCATGCAGTCCCGAACGCGACCCCCGGAACGTCCCCCACGGCACCACCACTCAGGACCGCCCCCGCAACAGACCGACAGCCACCCCAGCGGCCACAAGCATCAACAGCGAAGCCCCCAAAGCGGCGCCGCCCATGGCGTCGACGAAGGCGCCCCGCGCCGAGTCGAGAACAGCCGCCGACCCCCCGAGCGCACCCCCCAGAGTCTCCCGGGCGGCGGCGGGAGCCGAGGAGGGCATGGCGGCGGTGTAGACGGCCGCGCCGATCGACCCGAGGATCGCCATCCCGAGCGCGCCACCCAGCTCCTGCCCCGATTCGAGGACGGCGGCGGCGGATCCCGCGCGCTCGGGCGGGGCGGCGCCGAGGGCGAGTTCGTTGGCGAGGGTCATGGCGGAGACGAGTCCGGCGGCGTAGAGGGCGGAGGCCACGAGGACCGCCCAGAACGGCGTGGCGCGGTCGATCGCGGCGAGCCAGGCGAAGCCGCCGGCGGCGACGAGGAGCCCGCCGCCCATGACGTACGCGCGGTCGACCCGGCGGGCGAGCACGGCGGCCACCGGGGCGGAGACGAGGACGCCGACCGCGGGGACGAGGCTCCACAGGGCGGCCTCGAAGGGGCTCTGGCCGAGGACGGACTGCAGGTACTGGGTGAGGAAGACGGCGAAGCCGACGGTGGCGACCATGGCGAGGAGATTGACGAGGACGGAGCCGCCGTAGGCCCGGGTGCGAATGAGCCGGAGGTCGACCACGGGATGGGCGAGCCGGGCCTGCCGACGGACGAACACCAGGCACAGCACCAGCCCAGCGGTCACTCCGAGAGCGGGCAGCGGCGCCCACCCACCCTTGGCGAGCTCCTTGATCCCGTAGATGAGGGGCAGCAGCGCGGCAAGCGAGAGCCCCGCGCTCACCAGGTCGAACGGCCCGCCACGAACCGCCGCCTTGGACTCGGGAAGGAGCAGGGGCCCGAGGACGAGAAGAAGAGCCATGGCGGGCAGGTTGATGAGGAAGACGGATCCCCACCAGAAGTGTTCGACGAGCGCGCCGCTGACGACGGGCCCGAGGGAGATGCCGCTGGCCATGACGGACGTCCACGCGGTGACGGCTTTGGCGCGCTGGGCGGGGTCCTGGAAGAGGTTGCGGATCAGGGCGAGGGTGGCGGGCATGAGGCAGGCGCCGGCGAGCCCGAGGAGGGCGCGGGCGCCGATGAGCGCACCGGGACTGTGCGCGTAGGCGGCGGCGACGGAGGCGACGCCGAAGAGGGCGGCGCCGCCGAGGAGGAGCCTGCGGCGACCGACGCGGTCTCCGAGGGCGCCCATGGTGACGAGGAGTCCGGCGAGGACGAAGCCGTAGGTGTCGAGGATCCAGAGCTGTTCGGTGGCGCCGGGGTTCAGGTCGGCGCTGATGGACGGGATGGCGAAGTAGAGGACGGAGACGTCCATCGAGACGAGGAGGAGGGGCAGCATGAGGACGCCGAGGGCGGCCCATTCGCGCCGTCCGGCGCGGGCGGGCCCGGGTCCGGCGGTGTGGCCGGGGCTTGCGGTGAGTGTCATACGGGCAAGGAAGCAGCACCAGGCGTACGAGGCCACTCCCGCCCTAGTGCACGCCGGAAGGAACCCCCAACTCCCCGCCTCGACACGGCGTACACCGTCCCGACCGCACTAGTACACTCGGCCGATGAAGACCGAACCGCCCTACCTGGCGATCGCCTCCGAGCTCCGCCGCCGCATCCGGTCTGGCGAGCTGTCCCCGGGGGACCGGGTGCCGTCGACGCGGGCGGTCACGCGCGAGTGGGGCGTGGCGATGGCGACGGCCACGAAGGCGCTGGGGGTGCTGCGCCAGGAGGGCCTGGTGCGGCCCGAGCCGGGGGTGGGCACGGTGGTCGTCGCGCAAGGAAAGCAGAACGCGACGCCGGACGCGGAGCCCCTGTCCCGGGAGCGACTGGTCGACGCGGCGCTGGAACTGGCGGACGCCGAGGGGCTGAACGCGCTGACGATGCGCCGGGTGGCGACGGTGCTCGGGGTGTCGACGATGACGCTGTACCGCCATGTGCCGGGCAAGGCGGAGCTGGTGCGGCTGATGGCGGACGCGGCCTGTAGCGAGGTGCCGTTGGGGCCGGTGCCGGCGGAGTGGCGGGTGGGCCTGGAGCGGGGGGCGCGGTGGCTGCGCGAGGTGTACGCCCGGCACCGGTGGATGGCGCACGCGATGGCGTCGTTCACGCGGCCGGTGGCGAGCCCGAACGCGATGGCGTACCTGGAGTGGGTGCTGCGGTCGCTGCGGGGCACTCCGCTGACGGACACGGAGAAGCTCCACGCGCATCTGCTGATCTTCGCCTATGTCCAGGGGCTGTCGATGGCGGCGGATCTGGAGGAGCAGGCGCGGCAGGACACGGGGATCTCCGACGGCGAGTGGATGGAACAGAATGAGCCACGCTTCGACGCGATCCAGGCGGGTGGTTCGTACCCCGAGCTGGACTCGGTCACGACCGACGGGGTCTACGGTCTCGACCTCGACGCGCTCTTCGAATTCGGGCTCCAGCGAACGCTGGACGGCATCGCGTCCATGATCGACGAAACGTCCGGTTAACGAACACGGACGTACGGGCAGCGGACGAGTTCCGGCCAACTTGCCGACGCACTCATGACAGGTACCCGTCAGTCCTGTCACTCTCTCCCCGGTTGTCCGTATCACTGTTCGCCGCTTCACCCGAACGTGTCGCACAGCTCCGTACGCGCTCCACAGCTTCGAACGTGCTCCACAGCTCTCCTTGCTCCGCCCGGACGGACCGACCCAGTCCGCCGGTACCCCCCTCGCAAAAGGAGTCTGCGTGAGATCCACGCCCAGCCGTCGCGCCACCGCGACCGGCGCTCTGATCGCTGCCGCCGCCATGCTCGCCGTGAGCGTCCAGACCGGATCCGCCACCGCGGCCGACGATCCCTGGACCATCGCTCCCAAGGCCCAGCAGGGCACGTCGGCGAACCCCGGCAAGCTCCCGGCCGACCTCACCCCCGCCGAGCGCACCGCGCTCATCAAGGCGGCCGACGCCGACAAGGCCGCCACGGCCAAGTCCCTCGGCCTCGGCGCCCAGGAGAAGCTGGTCGTCCGTGACGTCGTGCAGGACCGCGACGGCACGACCCACACGCGCTACGAGCGCACCTACGCCGGACTGCCCGTCCTGGGCGGTGACCTGATCGTCGCCGAGTCCAAGGCCGGCGCCACCACCGGTGTCACCAAGTCCTCCGGCGCGGAGCTGAAGAACGTCGACCTCACGGCCACGGTCGCCCCGGCCGCCGCCGAGAAGCAGGCCGTCGGCCTCGCCGCGGCGGACGGCTCCAAGAAGACCGAGGCCGAGCGCGCCCCGCGCAAGGTCGTCTGGATGGCCAAGGGCGCGCCCGTCCTCGCGTACGAGACCGTCGTCGGCGGCCTCCAGCACGACGGCACCCCGAACGAGCTGCACGTCGTCACCGACGCCAAGAGCGGCGCGAAGCTGTACGAGTGGCAGGCCGTGCACACCGGCACCGGCAACACCCAGTACAGCGGCTCGGTCACGCTCGGCACCGCGCCCTCGTACACGCTCACCGACACGACCCGCGGCAACCACAAGACGTACAACCTCAACCGGGGTACGTCCGGCACCGGGACGCTCTTCTCCGGCTCCGACGACGTGTGGGGCGACGGCACCCCGCAGAACCTGGAGACGGCGGGCGCCGACGCGCACTTCGGCGCCGCGCTCACCTGGGACTACTACAAGAACGTGCACGGCCGCTCCGGCATCCGGGGCGACGGCGTCGGCGCGTACTCCCGGGTCCACTACGGCAACGCGTACGTCAACGCCTTCTGGCAGGACTCCTGCTTCTGCATGACGTACGGCGACGGCGCGGCCAACGCCAAGCCGCTGACGTCCATCGACGTGGCCGCGCACGAGATGACGCACGGCCTCACCTCCGTCACCGCCGGCCTGGTCTACAGCGGCGAGTCCGGCGGCCTCAACGAGGCGACCTCGGACATCTTCGCGGCGGCCGTCGAGTTCTACGCCAACAACGCGCAGGACAAGGGCGACTACCTCGTCGGCGAGAAGATCGACATCCGCGGCAACGGCACCCCGCTGCGCTACATGGACAAGCCGAGCAAGGACGGCTCGTCCAAGGACTACTGGTACTCCGGTATCGGCAGCGTCGACGTCCACTACTCCTCGGGCCCGGCGAACCACTGGTACTACCTGCTCTCCGAGGGCAGCGGCACCAAGACCGTCAACGGCGTGAACTACGACTCGCCGACCTCCGACGGCCTGCCCGTGACCGGCATAGGCCGCGACAAGGCCTCGCTGATCTGGTTCAAGGCGCTCACCACCAAGTTCAACTCCTCCACCAACTACGCCGGCGCCCGCACGGGCACGGTCGCGGTGGCCACGGAGCTGTACGGCGCCGGCAGCCCCGAGGTCCTCGCCGTCCAGCACGCCTGGGCCGGAGTCAACGTCGGTACCCGCCCCGGCGGCACCGAGCCGCCCACGGGCACGGTCTTCGAGAACGGGACCGACGTCTCCATCCCGGACAACGGCGCCGCGGTGACCTCCACGATCAACGTCACCGGCATCGCCGGGAACGCGCCGGCCACCCTCAAGGTGGACGTGGACATCGTCCACACCTACCGCGGTGACCTCGTCGTCGACCTCGTCGCCCCGGACGGCTCGGCCTACAGCCTGAGCAACCGGTCCGGCGGCAGCGCCGACAACATCGTCCAGACCTTCACCGTGAACGCCTCCTCCGAGGTCGCGAACGGCGCCTGGAAGCTCCGCGTCCAGGACAAGGCCTCGGTCGACACCGGCCGCATCAACAACTTCAAGCTGACCTTCCCGTAACCCGGGACCGTACAGCCTGAAGTGAACTGACGGACGCCCGGAGGGAACCTTCCCTCCGGGCGTCCGCGCGTCCGCCTCACGCGTCTGCCTACCCTGGGCGCATGATCAGGGTGCTGCTGGCGGACGACGAGACGATGATCAGGGCCGGGGTCCGGGCCATCCTCACCACCGACCCCGGGATCGAGGTGGTCGCCGAGGCCGGCGACGGTCACGAGGCCGTCGAGCTCGCGCGCGTGCACCGGCCCGACGTCGCCCTGCTCGACATTCGGATGCCCCGGCTCGACGGGCTCGGCGCCGCCGAGGAGCTCCGCAGGACCGTCCCGGACACGGCGGCCGTCATGCTCACCACCTTCTCCGAGGACGCCTACATCGCACGGGCGCTCGCCCTCGGCGTCGGCGGCTTCCTGCTCAAGTCCGGGGACCCGCGCGAACTCATCGCCGGGATCCGGGCCGTGGCAGGCGGCGGCGCCGCCCTCTCCCCCACCGTCGCCCGCCGGGTCATCGACACCCTCGGCGGCGAGCGCCTCGGCCGGGCCGCCGCGGCGCGGGCCCGCCTGGAACCGCTCACCGGACGCGAGCGGGAGGTCGTCGCCCTCCTCGGCGCCGGGCTCTCCAATCAGGAGATCGCGGACCGCATGTACGTCGTCGAGGGCACCGTCAAGGCGCATGTGAGCGCCGTCCTGGGCCGCCTGGGGCTCCGCAACCGCGTCCAGCTCGCGGTCCTCGCGTACGAGGCGGGCATGGTCCCCGATGCGTGAGCGGCTCTTCGACCTCGGTCTCTGGCTGCTGCTGTGCGTCCCCGTCCTGCTGAGGTCGGACCCCAACGACGGCGGGAGCTGGCCGCAGGTCGCCGTCGGCATCGTGGTGCTCGGCGGCTGCGTCGCGATCAGCCGGAGGTGGCCGCTGGCGCCGATCGCCGTCACGGTCGCGGCGAGCCTGCCCGCCACCCTGGAGCTGTTCACCCCCTCGTACAGCCTGGCGCTCATCGCCTTCGGCTATCTCGCGGGGCGCCGCCAGGAGCACACCCGGAGCGCGCTGTGGCTGTTCGGCGCGGTGGCCGCGGTCGGGCTGCTCCTCACCCGGATCACCGCCACCTCGCTCGGTCAGTGGTTCACGCTGCTGCTCGCACTGGCCCTGGCGATCGTCGCGCCGTGGCTGATCGGCCGTTACGTGCGCCAGTACGACCGTCTCGTGCACAGCGGCTGGGAGCTCGCCGACCGGATGGAGCGCGAGCAGGCGGCCGTCGCCGACCGGGAGCGGCTGCGGGAACGCTCCCGGATCGCGGGCGACATGCACGACTCCCTCGGCCACGACCTGGCCCTGATCGCCGTGCGCGCCGGCGCCCTCGAGGTCGATCCGGCGCTCGGCCCCGACCAGCAGCACGCGGCCGGCGAACTGCGCCGTGCGGCGGCCGACGCGACGGCCCGCCTCCGGGACGTCATCGGCGTCCTGCGCCAGCCCGACGAGGACCCGGCGCCCACGGCCCCGGGCGGCGCACCGGTCGAGGAGCTGGTCTCCCGCGCCCGCGCCTCGGGCCTCGCGGTGGCCCTGACGGTGACCGGGAAGGGCCACGAGCCGGACGGGATGGCCGGCTGGGCACTGCACCGGGTCGTCCAGGAGGCGCTCACCAACGCCGCCAAGCACGCGCCGGGCGGCGCCGTGGACGTCCGGGTCGAGGCCGCTCCCGAGCGCGTCACCGTGAACGTCGTGAGCGGCCCCGGCACGGCCGGGTCGCCGTTCGCCTCGGGCGGCACCGGACTCGTCGGCCTCGACGAGCGCGTACGGCTCGCGGGCGGGGTCCTCGCCCACGGGCCCACGCCCGACGGGGGTTTCGCGGTCCGCGCGACCCTGCCGCGCCGCACGCCCGCCGGCCCCCCGTCGTCCTCCCCCGCCGCGCCCACCTCGGCCCGGGAGCTGGACCGCGTCCGCCGCCAGGTCCGCAAGGGCCTCGCCCAGGCCATCTGGATCCCGCTGGCGCTGCTCGCCGCGCTCGGTCTGCTCATGGCCGGGGTCGCCCTGTGGACCCAGCACCAGTCGTATCTGGAACCGGACGACTACGATCACATGCGGATCGGCCAGACCCTCACCGCCATCACCGACGCCGAGGACCTGCCCGACCATCCGCTGGACGGCCCGCCGAAGGGCGTTCCGGCGGAGCCGCCCGGCATGGACGAGTGCCGGTACTACCGCTCCACGCTGCTCGCCGCGGTCCCGGTGTACCGGCTCTGCTTCGTCGACGGGCACCTCGCCGACAAGGCCGAGGTGCGCTGACACCGCCTAGGGGGTGTCTTGCCGGTCAGGCCGGGCTCGACCGACAAGACACCCCCTACCGCAGCAGCACGCCCGCGCCCTCCCCCGCCGTCTCCTCCGGCAGTGCCACGAGCCCCGGTTCGGCCGGGTGGGCGAGGAGCGGGTGGGCGGGCAGGACGCGGACCGTGCAGCCGAAGGAGCCGGTCCGGTCGAGCTCCAGGGTGCCGGCGTACGGCTGCCGCCCCTCCAGGTCCGGGCCGCCGGCCGGCTTCAGGGTGGCGGTCCGGGTGTCCGCGAGGGTGTCGTCGGCGTCGACCCGACCGGTGACGGCCTGCACCTCGACGTCGTCGGGGCTCAGCGCGCCGAGGGCCACACGGACGCGGACGACCGGGGTCGAGCCGAGCTCCGCGTCCGCCAGGTCGTCCGCGAGCCCGTCGCCGACCTCGACGTGGTCGACGGACACCTTGGGCCAGGCGTCCCTGACCTTGGCCTTCCAGGCGGCGAGGTCGCGGGCCCGGTCCGGGGTGAGCGCCCGGCGGGCGTCGGCGGCGGGGACGTAGAGCCGCTCGACGTACTCGCGGACCATCCGGTCGGCGAGCACCTTCGGGCCGAGGTCGGCGAGGGTGCGCCGGACCATCGCCGTCCAGCCGGCCGGCACCCCGTCGGGGCCCCGGTCGTAGAAGCGGGGGGCGACCCGGCGCTCGATCAGCTCGTAGAGGGCGGCGGCCTCCAGGTCGTCCCGGCGGTCCTCGTCGGCGGCGGCCGCGCCGTCGGCGGTGGGGATGGCCCAGCCGAAGTCGGGCTCGAACCACTCGTCCCACCAGCCGTCGAGGACGGAGAGGTTGAGGCAGCCGTTGAGGGCGGCCTTCATGCCGCTGGTGCCACAGGCCTCCAGGGGGCGCAGGGGGTTGTTGAGCCAGACGTCGCAGCCGGGGTAGAGGCCGCGGGCCATCTCCATGCCGTAGTCGGGCAGGAAGACGATCCGGTGCCGGACCCGGGGGTCGTCGGCGAAGCGGACCAGCTCCTGCACGAGCCGCTTCCCGCCGTCGTCGGCGGGGTGCGCCTTGCCGGCGACGACGAGCTGCACGGGCCGCTCGGGGTGGAGCAGCAGGGCGCGCAGCCGGTCCTTGTCCCGCAGCATGAGCGTGAGCCGCTTGTACGAGGGGACGCGCCGGGCGAAGCCGACGGTGAGGACGTCGGGGTCGAGGACGGAGTCGGTCCAGCCGAGTTCGGCGGCTGCCGCGCCCCGATGCCGCCAGGAGGCCCGCAGCCTTTCCCGTACGTCGGTCACGAGCCGTTCGCGCAGGGTGCGGCGCAGCTCCCACAGCTCCCGGTCGTCGGCGTCGGGGCCGAGCCGGCCGACCTCGGGGGCGACCCAGGTGGGGGCGTGGACGCCGTTGGTGATGGAGGTGATGGGCACCTCGTCGGCGTCGAAGCCCGGCCAGAGCCCGGCGAACATGGCCCGGCTGACGGCGCCGTGGAGGGTGGAGACGCCGTTGGCGCGCTGGGCGAGGCGCAGCCCCATGGCCGCCATGTTGAAGACGCCGGGGTCGCCGCCGAGGGGGGTCTCGTCGCCGAGGGCGAGGACGCGCCCGGTGTCGACGCCGGGGAGCGCGCCGTCCTGGCCGAGGTGGCGGGCGACCAGGCTCCGGTCGAAGCGGTCGATGCCGGCCGGGACGGGGGTGTGGGTGGTGAAGACGGTCCCGGCCCTGACGGTCTCCAGGGCGCTGTCGAAGTCGAGCCCCTCCCCCTGGAGTTCGCGGATGCGTTCGAGGCCGAGGAGGCCGGCGTGGCCCTCGTTGGTGTGGAAGACCTCGGGGTCGGGGGTGCCGGTGAGCCGGGTGTACGTACGGACGGCGCGGACGCCGCCGATGCCGAGGAGCATCTCCTGGAGGAGCCGGTGCTCGCTGCCGCCGCCGTACAGCCGGTCGGTGACGCTCCGTTCGCCGGGGGCGTTCTCCTCGACGTCGGAGTCGAGCATGAGCAGCGGGACGCGGCCGACCTGGGCGATCCAGATGTGGGCGTGCAGGCTGCGTCCGCCGGGCAGCGCGAGGGTGACCCGGGCGGGGGCGCCGTCGGCCTCGCGGAGGAGGGTGACGGGCAGCTCGCCGGGGTCGAGGACGGGGTACTGCTCCTGCTGCCAGCCGTCGCGGCCGAGGGACTGCCGGAAGTAGCCGTGCCGGTAGAGCAGGCCGACGCCGACGAGGGGGACGCCGAGGTCGCTGGCGGACTTGAGGTGGTCCCCGGCGAGGATGCCGAGGCCGCCGGAGTACTGGGGCAGGGCCGCGGCGACGCCGAACTCGGGCGAGAAGTACGCGACGGCCGCCGGCGGCCGGCCCGGTTGCCCCTGGTACCAGCGGGGGGCGCGCAGATAGGTGTCGAGGTCCTCGGCGGCGGCGGTCAGCCGGGCCAGGAAGTCCGGGTCGGCGGCGAGCGCGGCGAGCCGGGGGGCTTCGAGGGCGCCGAGGACCCGGACGGGGTCGGTGCAGGTCCGGCTCTCCGGGGCGAGGGAGTCGAAGAGCGCGCGGGTGGGTTCGTGCCAGGACCAGCGCAGGTTGTGCGCGAGGTCGGCGAGGGGTCGAAGGGTGTCGGGGAGGACGGGACGCACGGTGAATCGACGGATTGCCTTCACGTTGTCCACCTTCGCAGGCGAGTACGGAGCGGAGCGGACGCACCACGCTGTGCGTCCGGCGTGCCGCTCCGACGTTAGGGCACGGCGGCGCGCCGGACCACGGCGCACGGGGGGCGGGTCGGCGCGGCGCGCGTCAGCCGATGGCGGGGAGCGGTACCTCGTACGGGGAGCCCTGGTTGACGGTGTCCGGGTCGAAGGCGCCCGTGGCGGCGTACCGCCGGGCGACGGCGGCGAGTTCCTCGGCCGGGACGACGTCGTGGATGTCGGTGAAGCCGTGTGGGGCGCGCTCGTGGGCGAGTGTGATGACGGCCTCGGGGCCGAGCCGGCGGTTGGCGCGCTGGAGCGCGGTCATGGCGGGCCGGCGTTCGCGCTCGTACGCGGCGAGGCCTTCGGCCGGGTCGTCGTGGCGGGCCAGCGCGTGGGCGAGGGCGCGGGCGTCGACGATCGACTGGGTGGCTCCGTTGGAGCCGGTCGGGTACATGGCGTGGGCCGCGTCGCCGACCAGGGTGGTACGGCCGTGGGTCCAGCGGTCCAGCGGCTCGCGGTCGACCATCGGGTACTCGTGCGCGGAGTCGGCGGCCCGCAGGATGTCGGGGACGCTGACGCCGTCGAACTCCCAGCCGTCGTAGAAGCGGAGAAACGTTTCCACGGGGACGGAACGGTCCCAGTCGCCCCGCTTCCCCTCCCCCTCGCACCCCGCCCCGCGCCCGGCCTCCGCCGGACGGGCCAGCGCCCAGTTGACCAGGACCTCCCGCCCCGGCCCCGTCGGCCGGCTCATCGGGTACACCACGGCCTTCTGCCGGTCGTCGCCCGCGACGAGCATGAACGAACCCACCGCCCGCGCCGGCATCCGGGACACCCCCCGCCACACCAGCATCCCGTTCCACGGCGGCCCGCCCTCGCCCGGATACAGCGCCGCCCGGACCGCCGATCTGATGCCGTCCGCGCCCACCAGCACGTCCGGTTCGAGCGAGGCCCGGCCCCGGACGGCCCCCAGTCGGTGCTCCAGGCGCAGCCGCGGCCGCCCGTCCGGCAGCGGCTCCACGCCGCTCACCCGGACGCCGGTCACCAGCGCCGCCGCGCCGAGCCTGGCCCGGACCGCGCCCGCGAGGACCTGCTGGAGGTGCCCGCGGTGCACGGACAGCTGCGGCCAGCGGTAGCCCGCGCCGAGTCCGCGCGGCTCGCGGGATATCAGCCCGCCCGAGCGGTGGTAGTAGCGCAGCTCGCGGGTGCGCAGGGAGCCCGGTTCCAGCGCGTCGAGCAGGCCGAGGGCGTCCAGTTCGCGGACCGCGTTCGGCAGCAGGTTGAGCCCGGCGCCCACCGGGCGGATCGCGGCCGCCGCCTCGACGACCGTGACCCGCTCGAATCCGGCGGCGTGCAGGGAGAGGGCGGTGGTGAGTCCGGCGATACCGCCGCCGGCGATCACGACGTGCGGGCTCCGCGGGTAGAGGGAGGAAGCCAGGGAGGAGGCATGGAGGTTCATCGACTGCTCCTTCGCGTCGCTACGCGACCGCGGGCCCGACAGGGGCCCCGGCGGGACGGCGCCGCACGGTCGTGCGGCGCACCATGGTCTCGTTCTCCCTGGTCAGGTCCAGGATCGCGCGCAGCAGCGCGATCGGGGCGCCGCCGCTGCCCTCCTCGTACAGGCGCACGTCGTCGCTGTAGGCCTTGCGGGCGATGCCGAGGTGGCGGGCCCGGAAGGCCTTGAGGATCCGTAGCACCCGGCCGAGCGCGGCCGCCGAGGCCACCAGTTCGGGCGGCAGCCGGTCCGCCCTCTCCCAGCTCATCGCCGCCGACAGTTTGCTCACCGCCGACACCCCGCCCCGGTGGACGGCGTGGAACTCCCGCCAGGACGGCAGCGCGTACGGCAGGGACTCGGCCAGGAAGGTGTCGTAGGCGGGGTCGGAGCGGTCGCACTGCCACAGCGTCAGATCGACGAGCCACAGCGGGACCTGCGCGGCGGCCGGCCCCAGGTAGTCGCGGCCCGCGACCTCGACCTCCTCGAAGTACGGCCGCAGGGTCACCGCGAAGTACTCCGGCGAGACGTGCGCGACCGTGAGGTCGATCGCGTCCACCATCGCCCGTACGTGGCAGGCGACCCGGTCCAGGGCGGCGGCGAAACCGGCGTCGTACGGTTCGAGCCGGGCGACCCTGGAGCAGTCGTCGACCGCCGCGACTAGCCCCGGGAAGACCATGCGGACCGCCTCCTGGAGCCGGGCCTCGGCCGGATGGCCGGTGTACGAGCGGCGGCGGCGCCCGACCGGGTTCCAGGTCGTGTAGTGGTGGACGGTGTCCCGGGGCACCATGTCCGTCCGGCGGCCGAGGAGTTCGAGGACCGGCAGCGCCTCGGGGACGGCGGCCAGGGGCTGCACCCCGTGGCGTTTCAGCGAGCCGAGCAGGATGCCGAGGTCCCGCATCGCGGCCAGCGCGGCCCCGACGCACCACTGCGCGGCCCGGTCCGGATCGGGGACCAGGGCGCGCAGGGCGACGGTCAGGGCGGCGGTGTCGGCCCGGGCGTTCATCGCGGGCACCGCGGCGAGCAGGGCGTCGGCGCCCAGCGGGTCGGCGGCGCGTATGTCCTCGGTCCGATGGCGCGGATCGCCAAGCACCAAGCTTTCCCTTCTTCGGGGCGGGTCAGCCGGAGGAACACGGCTCACCCGCCAGGTGGTCGTGGGCATCGTTCACGTCAGGTACGGGGGGTCAGCGTCGCTCCGGTACCGCGGCGTCCTCGGGGGACGGGGCCGGCTCCGGGAGGTGGAGGCGTACGGAGAGCAGGGCGGCCAGGGCGGCGAAGGCGGCGCCCGTGAGCAGCGCGGCGCGGAAGCCCGCCGTCTCCGCGACGGCGCGGGCGGCGTCGTGGGCCTCGGTACGGGAGGTGGCGACGGCCACGAGGACGGCGAGGCCGAGGACGGAGCCGAACTGCTGGCCGGTGTTGACGAGTCCGGAGACGAGTCCGGTCTCCTCGGGGGCGGCCTCGGCCGTGGCCGCCACGTTGGTGGTGACGATCACGAGCGGCAGGGCGGCGCCGATCAGCAGGCTGGGCGCGAGGACCGTGGTCGCGAAGGTGCCGTCGGCGGTGAGCGCGAGGGCCAGCCAGAGGGTCCCGGCGCAGAGCAGGACGAAGCCGAGGGTCATGGCCCGGTGCAGGCCGAGCCGGAAGATGAGCCGGCCGGTCTGCGGGGCGACCGCGACGACGACGAGCGAGAGCGGCAGCAGGCCGAGGCCGCCGCCGAGGGGCGCGTACCCGAGGACGCTCTGGAGGTAGAGGCTCACCAGGAAGAACATCGGGAACAGGGTGACCTGGGCGAGCGCGGCCAGGAGGTTGGCGAGGCGGAGCGCGGGGCGGCCGAGGACCTGGGGCGGGACGAGCGGGGCGGCGGCGCGGGTCTCGACGGCGGCGAAGGCGAGCAGCAGCGCGAGGCCGGCTCCGCCGGCTGCGAGGGTGCGGGCGGAGGTCCAGCCGGCCTCGGCCCCGCCGACGAGCGCGTAGGCGACGAGTCCGAGCCCGGCGGTCGCGGTGAGCGCCCCGGTGAGGTCGAAGCCGCCGGGCCGGAGGCGGCCGGCGCGGTCGTCGAGGAGCCGGAGCGCGAGGCCGGCGAGGACGGCCGCGAGCAGGACGTTCAGCCAGAACGTGGAGCGCCAGCCGAGGAGGTCGGTGAGGGCGCCGCCGAGGACCGTGCCGAGGACGCCGCCGAGGCCGCCCATCGCGGCGAAGGCGCCGAGCGCCCTGTGCCGGGCGCGGCCGTCGGGGAAGAGCAGGAGCAGCAGGGCGAAGGCGGCGGCCGCGGCGAGGGCGGCGCCGACGCCCTGGGCGGCGCGGGCGGCGACGAGCGCGGCGGCACCGGGCGCGAGCCCGCCGACGGCGGAGGCCGCGGCGAGGAGGGCGAGTCCGGCGAGGAGGACCCGCCGGTGGCCGAGGAGGTCGGCGACGCGTCCGCCGAGGAGGAGGAGTCCGCCGAAGGTGATCAGGTAGGCGTTGGCGACCCAGGAGAGGCCGGCGGAGCCGGAGCCGAGGTCCTCGCCGACGGACGGCAGGGCGACGTTGACGATCGCGGTGTCCATGATCAGGAGCAGTTGGGTGGAGGCGAGCAGCGCGAGTGCCCCGCGCCGCGGCCCCGGTGGCGGTGTCGTCACCGGGTCGTCCCCAGGTCGTAGCCGTCGAGGCAGTCCTGGGCGAGCCGCTCGCACTGCTCGGCGGAGCCGGCCCAGGTCTGCATGGTCAGGTAGACGTGCGGGGCTCCGTGGTAGAAGCGCTCGTACTGCTCGTGGCGGCCGGCGAACTCGGAACCGAGCGCGTCCCAGGCGAGCTTGAGGAGTTTGAGGCGGTCCTCGGCGGGGTGGCCCGGGGCGCGGAAGTACTGCCGGACCAGCGGGCCGAGTTCGGGGTGGAGGAGGTCCCGGCCGCTGGCGGGGAGCTGGACGAGGGCGCCGCCCGCGAGGAGCTTGATGTCCTGGAGGGCGCGCGGGTAGAGCTCGCCGGCCATGATCCGCTGGGCGAAGGAGATCTCCTGGCCGGGCCGGACGCCGCCGCGGCCCTCGTCGACCTCCTCGTACGAGGCCTCGGCGGCGAGGACGAAGGCCTTGGCCTGGGCGACCATGCCGAGGAGCCGGCCGAGGGCCTGGGTGACGGGCGGAAGCTTCTCCGTGCCGTGGGAGCGGGAGACGAGGATCGCGAGGCCGGTGAGGAACTCCAGCTTCGTCCAGAAGCGGGTGGCGGACTGGTGGACGAAGTTCAGGTAGGCGGGGGTCCGCCACCAGATGGCGCCGGTGGTGGCCGGGTCCCGGTAGGTGAGGACCCGTTCCCAGGGCACGAACACGTCCTCGCAGACGAGCATCGCGTCGTTCTCGTCGTACCGGGAGGAGAGCGGGTGGTCGAAGACGGACCGGGAGCGCGCCTCGTAGGAGGTGCGGGAGATCAGCTTGAGGCCGGGGGTGTCGAGCCGTAGGGAGAACGTGACGGCGTGCTCGGTGTCGTCGTCGGCCAGCGGTTCGATGGTGCCGACGAGGATCTCGTCGGCGAAGACGGCGCCGGTGCCGATGGTCTTGGCGCCGCGGACGACGATCCCGCCGTCCCGCTCCCCGACGATCCGGAGCGTGAGGTCGTCCTCGCCGGGGCCCGAGGCCGGGTCGGTGAGGGTGAAGGCGGCGTGCAGGTCGCCCTCGGCGAGCCGGCGGTGGAAGCCGAGGGCGTGCTCCGCGCCGTCGAAGGTGGCGCCGGTGAAGACGGCGGGCGCGGCGGCGAACCCGGCCGCGCCGGCGGCCATGTAGTCGGGGGTGCGGCCGAGGAAGCCGTAGCTCGCCCCGGCCGTCGTCCGGAAGGCCCGGCGGCGGGCCACCAGGTCCTCGTAGGAGCGGGGCACGGCGTAGGCGCGCCGCACCCCGCCCTGGACCAGGACGGGGTGGTGCACGGGATCGTCGGCGAGGTCGTACAGACCGGCGAAGGAGGCCGCGGAGGCCCGGAACGCGGGGTGCGCGGTGACGTCCTTGACGCGCTCCCCGTCGAGCCAGATCTCGCGCCCGTCCCGCAGCGCCTCCAGATACTCCTGCCCGGACCTCGTCACCGGTCGCTCGCCTCTCCTCGGGGTGTCACGGCTCTGCCGTCCCGAGCCTGTCCGGCGAGGAGCGTCCGGGCAATGAACGTCCGTCCAGGGGTCCTTATGAACCGTCCAGGCCCGGCGCGCCGCCTGGACACCCCTCGGGGCGACCCGCCCGGATCAGGCGGCGCTGACGGCCCCCGCGCGGTACTCGCCCGGCGTCACCCCGAACCACTTGCGGAAGGCGAGGTGGAAGCCGACGGCGCTCTGGTAGCCGATGCGGGCGGGCAGGGCCGACTGCGGGAGCGACGTCTCGGAGAGGAGCCGTACGGCCTCCTGCATGCGGCGGGCCGCGAGGTAGCGGGCCGGGGACTCGCCGACGAGCTCGCGGAAGGCCGCGGTGAACGCGGAGCGGGACATGCCGACCTCCCGGGCGAGGGAGTCGATCGTCCACGGCTCGGCGAACCGGGTCGCCATCATCACCACCGCCCGGCTGATGCCGGGGTGCCGCAGCAGGGGCAGCGAGGCGGGGTTGCCGGCGAGCTCGCGCAGCAGCGGGCGGAGCGCGAGGACGAGGGCCATCTCGAAGGCCCGCAGGGTGATGAGCCGGTCACCGGGGCCGACGGGCCGGTCGGGTGCGGCGAGCAGCCGGAGGGTGTCGCGGAGCAGCGGCTCGCGGTCGACCTGGGCGCCGTCGAGGACGAGGGCCCAGGGCAGCGAGGTGTAGAGGCCGGTGGCGGCGCTGGCGTCGTAGTGGAGTCCGGCGCAGAGCAGCCGGGCCTCGGGGCCCGTGCCCTCGATGACGATCTCGCCGGAGGTGCCGGGCTGCCGTTCGGGCAGGACGGCCTTGAGGGGGACGCCTTGGCGCTCGGGCCGGTCGGAGAGGCGGTGCGCGGTGCCGGTGGGGAAGACGACGAGGTCTCCGGCGTGCAGTTCGAGGGAGGCCTCCCCGTCGGTGGTGATCCAGCAGTCGCCCTCGACGACGTAGTGGAGGACGGCGCAGCTGCGCTCGGCGTCGCCCTCGATGGCCCAGGGGGCGCGGACGTGCCAGCGGCTGTCGAAGACTCCGGTGAGCCGGAGGGGTTTCAGTAATTCGCTCAGCAGGTCCTCGTGCTCGGCACCGCGCTCGTGCTGGTCGTGACGGTCGGTTCCCACGGTATCCATGGACGATCCTTCAACTTCCGCCCCGGTTTGTTAATTGAACAGCCGAAGCCGCCGCGACGAGCCTGGAAGGCAGCCGACACGACAGCAGCGACAGCCTATCGAAGGGCCTCAGGAAGACATGTCCAGTGAGATTCCGATGCGGGTGGCGGTCGTGGGCGCGACCGGTTTCCAGGGCGGTGCGGTGGCCCGCCTGCTGGCCGAGCGGCACCACCGGGTCCGTGCCCTGACACGGCGCCCGGAGGCGGACCGGCCGCCGCTTCCCGGTGCCTTCTTCCTCGCCGGCGACCTGGGGCGGCCGGGCGACGTGCGGCGGCTCTTCGAGGGGACGACGCACGCGTTCGTCACGATGCCGCTGGTGTACGACCCGGAGCGGGTGGAGGCGTACGCGCGGAGCATCGCCGAGGCGGCCCTGGACGCGGGCACGCTCCGGCTCGTCTTCAACACCAACACCCGTGTCCCGCACGCCCCGACGGGGTTCGCCGCGTTCGAGACGCGGCGCCTCGCGGAGCGGGTGCTGCGGGACAGCGGGGTGCCGCTCGTGGTCATCCGGCCGCCGGTCTACCTCGACAACCTCTTCTCGCCATGGAACGGTCCCGCGCTCGTCGACGACGGCGTGCTCGCCTATCCGCTGCCGGAGTCGGCGCGGACGGCGTGGATCTCACACCGGGGCCTGGCGGAGGCGGCGCTCGCGGCGCTGACCCGCGAGGACCTGGAGGGGCGGACCTTCGACATCGGCGGGGCGGCGGAGCTGACGGGCGGCGAGCTCGCGGCCGCCTTCGGCCGCGGCCTGGGCCGGGCCGTCCGCTACCAGGAGCTGGATCCGGTCGACTTCGAGCACGGGCTCGCCGGGCTCCTCGGTCCCGCGGCGGCGGCCGGGGTGGCCGGGATCTACCACTACATGGCGACCGACGCGGATCCGCTGCTCATGGCGGGCGACGACGGGGTGTCGGCGGAGGCGCTCGCGCTCGAACCGGCCCCGGTGGAGGAGTGGGTGGCCCGCCAGCCCTGGCAGGTCTGGGCGAGCGAGGCGGAGGAGCCGGACACGTCCCCGCGCCGCTGAACGCCACGCATGAACCGGCCCCGTCCCCTGCGGACGGGGCCGTTTCGCGTGCGCCCGGCGAGTGAGCCGAAGGGGCTCCAGCGCCCCGGAGGCGAACCGAGCCCTGAAGAAAAGGGGGAGGCGGGGCTTTTTTCAGGTCGTTCGCGCTCTTGCCCGCGCGCCTACGCCCGAGTAGTTAACAAAGCGCCGGATTGCCCACCCGACAACCGGGGGAAGGCTCCTCCGGTACATCCCCGGACCCCTGTAGATCCCTTAGATCCCGTAGTTCCCGTACTCCCTGTGGACCCGCCATCCGAGTGAACGCGGACAGGAGCCGTCATGCCCGCAACCCGCCGGCCGTCGACGGAGCTAGAAAGAGCGCACCACCACCCGCACCCCCGTAACCCGTCAGGTGATGCTGTGAATCCGCTCATGGGACGCATTCCCGTACTGGACGTACGCCCGCTGGTCGACTGTGGCCGGCGCCCCGCGAAAGCGGTGGCAGGAGAGACCTTCGAAGTGACGGCGACCGTCTTCCGCGAGGGTCACGACGCGGTCGCCGCCAATGTCGTGCTGCGCGGCCCGTCCGGCCGCCCCGGCCCGTGGACCCCGATGCGCGAACTGGCCCCCGGTACCGACCGGTGGGGCGCCGAGGTCACCCCGGACGCCGAGGGCCCGTGGACGTACACCGTGGAGGCTTGGAGCGACCCGGTGGCCACCTGGCGCCACACGGCGAGGATCAAGATCCCGGCCGGAATCGACTCCGAACTCGTCCTCGCCGAGGGGGCCGAGCTGCACGAACGGGCCGCGAAGGGCGTCCCGAAGAAGGGCGGCGGCCGGGAGGCCGTGCTCGCCGTCGCGGACGCGCTGCGCGACGTCTCCCGCCCGGCGGCCGTCCGGCTCGCCGCGGCGCTCGCCCCGCGCGTCGTCGAGTCCCTCGACCGCCACCCGCTGCGCGAACTCCTCTCCTCCTCGCCCGCGTTGCCGCTCCAGGTGGAGCGGGAGCGGGCCCTGTTCGGCTCCTGGTACGAGTTCTTCCCGCGCTCGGAGGGCGTGCGGAAGGTCAAGGGCCGCACGGTCCCGGGGAACTTCCGCACCGCGGCCGAACGCCTCCCGGCGGTCGCGGCGATGGGCTTCGACGTGGTGTACCTGCCACCGGTCCATCCGATCGGCGAGACCCACCGCAAGGGCCCGAACAACTCCCTGTCGGCGTCCCCGAGCGACGTGGGCGTGCCGTGGGCGATCGGCTCCCCGGAGGGCGGGCACGACGCGCTCCACCCGGACCTGGGCACCTTCGAGGACTTCGACGCCTTCGTGGCGCGCGCCCGGGAGCTGCGTCTGGAGATCGCCCTGGACTTCGCGCTCCAGTGCTCGCCGGACCACCCGTGGGTGGAGAAGCACCCGGAGTGGTTCCACCACCGGCCGGACGGTTCGATCGCGTACGCGGAGAACCCGCCGAAGAAGTACCAGGACATCTACCCCATCGCGTTCGACAGGGCCGCCGACAACATGGACGGGATCGTCGCGGAGACCGTGCGGGTGCTGCGGCACTGGATGGACCACGGCGTGCGGATCTTCCGCGTCGACAACCCGCACACCAAGCCGGTGGTGTTCTGGGAGCGGGTGATCGGCGAGATCAACCGGGCCGACCCGGACGTGATCTTCCTGGCGGAGGCGTTCACGCGGCCGGCGATGATGCGGACGCTCGGCGCGATCGGTTTCCAGCAGTCGTACACGTACTTCACCTGGCGCAACACCAAGGAGGAGCTGACGGAGTACCTCACCGAGCTGTCCGGGGAGACGGCCGCGCAGATGCGGCCGAACTTCTTCGTGAACACGCCCGACATCCTGCCCGCCTACCTCCAGGAGGGCGGCCGGCCCGCGTTCGAGGCGCGGGCGGTGCTCGCGGCCACCCTCTCGCCGTCCTGGGGCATGTACGCCGGGTACGAGCTGTGCGAGGGCACCGCGCTGCGGGACGGCAGCGAGGAGTACCTGAACTCGGAGAAGTACGAACTGAGGCCCAGGGACTGGGAGTCGGCGGAGCGGGCCGGGAGGACGATCACCCCGCTGATCACGACCCTGAACCGGATCAGGCGCCGCCACCCGGCCCTCCGCAGGCTGCGGAACATCACCTTCCACGAGACCGACAACCCGCAGGTGATCGCGTACAGCAAGCGATCGGGTTCGAACACCGTTCTGATGGTCGTCAACCTCGACCCGCACCACACCCAGGAGGCAACGGTCTCGTTGGACATGCCGGAACTCGGCCTCGACTGGCACGAGACCGTGCCGGTGCGCGACGAGCTCACCGGCGAGACCTATCACTGGGGCAGGGCCAGCTACGTGCGCCTAGAGCCGGGTGTCACACCCGCGCACGTCCTCGTCCTGCGACCGTCCCCGCAGACCGGAGGGTCACCCACATCATGACTGTCAACGAGCCCGTCCCCGACACCTTCGAGGACACCCCCGCCAAGGACCGCGATCCCGACTGGTTCAAGCGGGCCGTCTTCTACGAGGTCCTCGTCCGCTCCTTCCAGGACAGCAACGGCGACGGCGTCGGCGACCTGAAGGGCATCACGGCCAAGCTGGACTACCTCCAGTGGCTCGGCGTGGACTGCCTCTGGCTTCCGCCGTTCTTCAAGTCCCCCCTGAGGGACGGCGGATACGACGTCGCGGACTACACCTCGGTGCTCCCCGAGTTCGGCGACCTGGCCGACTTCGTCGAGTTCGTCGACGCGGCCCATCAGCGCGGGATGCGCGTGGTCATCGACTTCGTCATGAACCACACGAGCGACCAGCACGAGTGGTTCCAGGAGTCCCGGCGCGACCCCGAAGGGCCGTACGGCGACTACTACGTCTGGGCCGACGACGACAAGCAGTACGCGGACGCCCGGATCATCTTCGTCGACACGGAGTCCTCCAACTGGACCTTCGACCCGGTCCGCAAGCAGTACTACTGGCACCGGTTCTTCTCGCACCAGCCGGACCTCAACTACGAGAACCCGGCGGTGCAGGAGGAGATCGTCTCCGCGCTGAAGTTCTGGCTGGACCTGGGGATCGACGGCTTCCGGCTCGACGCGGTGCCGTACCTGTACCAGCAGGAGGGCACCAACTGCGAGAACCTCCCGGCCACCCACGGCTTCCTCAAGCGGGTCCGCAAGGAGATCGACGACCACTACCCGGACACGGTCCTGCTCGCCGAGGCGAACCAGTGGCCGGAGGACGTCGTCGACTACTTCGGCGACTTCCGCTCGGGCGGCGACGAGTGCCACATGGCCTTCCACTTCCCGGTCATGCCGCGCATCTTCATGGCCGTGCGGCGCGAGTCGCGCTACCCGGTCTCCGAGATCCTGGCGAAGACCCCGGAGATCCCCTCCGGCTGTCAGTGGGGCATCTTCCTGCGCAACCACGACGAGCTCACCCTCGAAATGGTCACGGACGAAGAGCGGGACTACATGTACGCCGAGTACGCCAAGGACCCGCGGATGCGGGCCAACATCGGCATCCGGCGCCGTCTCGCCCCGCTCCTGGACAACGACCGCAAGCAGATGGAGCTCTTCACCGGGCTGCTCTTCTCGCTGCCCGGTTCGCCGGTGCTGTACTACGGCGACGAGATCGGCATGGGCGACAACATCTGGCTGGGCGACCGGGACGGGGTGCGGACCCCGATGCAGTGGACGCCCGACCGGAACGCCGGCTTCTCCTCCTGCGACCCGGGACGGCTCTACCTGCCGACCATCATGGACCCGGTCCACGGCTACCAGGTGACGAACGTCGAGGCAGGGATGGCCTCCCCGTCCTCCCTCCTGCACTGGACGAAGCGGATGATCGAGATCCGTAAGCAGAACCGGGCCTTCGGCACGGGGACGTACACGGAACTCCCGGCGTCCAACCCGGCGGTGCTCGCCTTCCTCCGCGAGGACGGCGACGACCTGGTCCTCTGCGTGAACAACTTCTCGCGGTTCGCGCAGCCGACCGAGCTGGACCTGCGGAGGTTCGCCGGCAGCCAGCCGGTGGAGCTGCTCGGCGGGGTGACGTTCCCGGCCATCGGCGAGCTGCCCTACCTCCTGACCCTTGCGGGACACGGCTTCTACTGGTTCCGTCTCAAGAAGGGCTGACCGACGGTCAGTTCGGATTCGTCCGGGGTGGGACGGTTTCCCCCGTCCCCCTCTGGGCACTGTGTCCCACACACGATTCAGGTCCATACGGGCCTTCTTGCCGGGCCCATACGGATCTTCCCCTTCCGACACGTCCCGCACTTCCGGACAGTCCAAGCCGCCATCCGGGACACTCTGCGCATTTGAACCCATACGACGCCCACTTGCGCGCCCCGGGGAAAGGACGCGATGCCATGCAGGAGACCGCATCCACCACCCGGGCCCCGGACGCCCTCCTTCCGTGCCTCGCACCCCTGCTCCACGAATGGCTGCCCCGGCAGCGCTGGTTCGCGGGCAAGGGCCGCCGGGTCATCGGATTCACGCTGGACGCGGCCACCGAGCTGCTGCCCCTGGACGGCGCGGGACCCGGTCTGCTCCATCTGCTCGTACGGGTCGAACAGCCCGGCCGCCCGGCCGGGACGCCCGCCGACTGCTACCAACTGCTCCTGGGCGTACGGACCCAGCTCCCGCCCCGCCTCGCTCCCGCCCTGATCGGGCGGATCCGGCAGGGCCCGCTCGCCGGACGCGCGGTCTACGAAGGGCTGCGCGACCCGCGGCTCGCGGGACTCCTCTACGAGCGGCTGCGCACCCCGGGCCGGACCGGCCCCCTGCGCTTCCACGCCACGACGGCCCTACCGCCCGCCCTCGCCCCCCGCATGCTGGACGCCGAGCAATCCAACTCCTCCCTCGTATACGGGGATTCGTACATCCTGAAGATCTTCCGGCGGGTCAGTCCTGGCGCCAACCCCGACCTCGAACTTCCCCTCGCCCTGAGCCGGGCCGGCTGCGCACGCGTACCGGCCCCGGTCGCCTGGTTCGAGTCGGGGGCCGCGACCCTCGGCGTCCTCCAGCCCTTCCTCCGGGACTCACGGGACGGCTGGCGGCTCGCGCTCGACGCGCTGGCCGACGGGCGGGAGTTCGTCACCGAGGCGCGGGCCCTCGGCCGGGCCACGGCCGAGGTCCACCTCGCGCTCGCCGACGCGCTGCCGACGCGGCGGCTGCGGCGGTCCGAGACCGAGCACCTCGCCGCCGCGATGGACCGGCGGCTGCACGCGGCGGCGCAGGCGGTGCCGGCGCTCCTGCCGTACGTGCCGGGGCTGCGGGCCGTCTTCGCGGCGGCCGGCGAAGCGCCCGGCGCGGGGGCGCTCCAGCGCATCCACGGCGACCTTCACCTGGGGCAGACCCTGCGGGGCTCCGACGGCGGCTGGGCCGTCATCGACTTCGAGGGCGAACCGGCGAAGCCGCTCGACGAGCGGCGGAGCCCGCAGCCCACGGTCCGTGACGTCGCGGGAATGCTCCGCTCCTTCGACTACGCGGCCCGCACCCACCGCCCGTGGAACGCGGACTGGGCGGCGCGCTGCCGGGCCGCGTACTGCACGGGCTACGCCGAGGCGGCGGGCACGGACCCGCGCGCCGACCCCGCCCTTCTCCGCGCCTACGAGACCGACAAGGCGGTCTACGAGGTCGTCTACGAGGCCCGCCACCGCCCGGACTGGCTCCCGGTCCCCATGTCCGCGATCGAACGCCTGGCGACATCCCCGTGAGCCCCCACCCCACCCACCGCGTTGCGGACAGCCACCGACCAGGAGCGGCCACCCACCCCCGTTGTGGGCATTCGTCCCGCAGGGCGGGACGAATGCCCACACGGGGTGGGGGTGAGCCCCCATTCGGCCCAGTCGGCGGGCGGGGCCGTACCGCTCTCGCCTGCGGTGACCTGCACGCGCCCCGTTCGGCCGAGTGTCCCGCGTACGCACGATGCCGTTTCCTAACCCGTACACCCGTACCCCTCGCCCTCCAGGAGGCACCCCCGTGACCGCCCGATCCGCAGGCAAGACGTCCCGCGCAAGGAAGACGCCCGCACCGGACCGGACCGCCGTGCGGAAGGCGCCACCCCTCGATCCGGGTGACCGCGCCCGGCTGCTCGCGGGCGAGCACCACGACCCGCACGGCGTACTGGGCGCCCACCCGGTGCGCGGTGGGGTCGTGGTGCGGGTGCTGCGCCCGTGGGCGAAGGAGGTCGCCGTCCTCGCCAAGGGGCGTCGCGTCGTGCTGGACGACGACGGCGACGGACTCTTCTCCTGCCTGCTGCCGCTCCTTCGCAAGGTGCCCGCGTACGAACTGCGGGTGCGGTACGAGGACGGGGGCGACGAGCTCGCCGTCGTCGACCCGTACCGCTTCCTGCCCGCCCTCGGCGAGCTCGATCTGCACCTCATCGGCGAGGGGCGGCACGAGGAGCTGTGGACCGCGCTCGGCTCCCACCCCCTGACCCACGAGGGCGTCGCCGGCACCCGCTTCGCCGTCTGGGCGCCGAACGCCCGGGGGGTCCGTGTCACCGGCGACTTCACGCACTGGGACGGCACGGCGCTGCCGATGCGCTCGCTGGGTTCGACGGGCGTGTGGGAGCTGTTCGTGCCGGGGGTCGGCGAGGGAGCCGTCTACAAGTACGACATCGCCCGGCCCGACGGTTCGCACACCGTGCGCGCGGACCCGATGGCCCGCCGTACCGAGTGCCCGCCGAACACCGCGTCCATCGTCACCGCCTCGCACTACACGTGGGACGACGCCGAGTGGATGGAACGGCGTGGTGCCCGTCCGCACCATGAGTCCCCGCTGTCCGTGTACGAGCTTCATCTGCCGTCGTGGAGGCCCGGGCTGACGTATCGGCAGCTCGCCGAGCAGCTGCCCGACTACGTCCGCGACCTCGGTTTCACGCACGTGGAGTTCATGGCCGTCGCCGAGCACCCGTTCAGCGGCTCCTGGGGCTACCAGGTCACCGGCTTCTACGCGCCGACGGCCCGGATGGGCACCCCCGACGACTTCAAGCACCTGGTCGACGCCTTGCACCGGGCCGGCATCGGGGTCCTGATGGACTGGGTCCCGGCGCACTTCCCGAAGGACGACTGGGCGCTCGCCGAGTTCGACGGACGTCCCCTGTACGAGCACGAGGACCCGCGCCGCTCGCACCACCCCGACTGGGGAACCCTGGAGTTCGACTACGGGCGCAAGGAGGTGCGGAACTTCCTCGTCGCCAACGCCGTGTACTGGTGCCAGGAGTTCCACCTCGACGGGCTCCGGGTGGACGCGGTGGCCTCGATGCTCTACCTCGACTACTCGCGCGAGCACGGCGAGTGGCTGCCGAACGAGTTCGGCGGCCGCGAGAACCTGGACGCGGTGGCCTTCCTCCAGGAGATGAACGCCACCGTCTACCGCCGCTGCCCGGGGATCGTCACCTTCGCCGAGGAGTCCACGGCCTGGGACGGCGTGACGCGGGCGACGGACCAGGTGGGCCCCGGCGGCTTCGGCGGCCTGGGCTTCGGCATGAAGTGGAACATGGGCTGGATGCACGACTCGCTGGGCTACGCGGCGAAGGAGCCGGTGCACCGCAAGTACCACCACCACGAGATGACCTTCTCGATGGTGTACGCGTACAGCGAGAACTACATCCTGCCGATCTCCCACGACGAGGTCGTGCACGGCAAGCGGTCGCTCGTGTCGAAGATGCCCGGCGACTGGTGGCAGCAGCGGGCCAACCACCGGGCCTACCTGGGCTTCATGTGGGCCCACCCGGGCAAGCAACTCCTCTTCATGGGGCAGGAGTTCGCCCAGGGCGGGGAGTGGTCGGCGGAGCACGGGCCCGACTGGTGGCTGCTCGACCCGGCGTACGGGGCGGAGCCCGACCACCGGGGCGTGCGGGACCTGGTGCGGGACCTGAACACCGTGTACGCGGCGAACCCGTCGCTCTGGGAGCGGGACACCGCCCCGGACGGCTTCCAGTGGGTGGTCGGGGACGCCGCCGAGGACAACGTCTTCGCGTTCCTGCGTTTCGACGGCTTCGGCTCCCCGCTGCTCGCCGTCTGCAACTTCTCGCCGGTCGTGCGGCACGACTACCGCATCGGCGTGCCGGACACCTTCGCCGCCTGGGCGGAGGTCCTGAACACGGACGCCGCCCGGTACGGCGGCGGGGACGTGGTGGGCACCGACCCGGTGAAGACCGAGTCGGTGCCGTGGCACGGCCGTTCGTCGAGCGTGCGGATGACGCTGCCGCCGCTGGCGACGGTCTGGCTCAGGCCGGCCTGATCACGCCCAGCCGCTGGGTCGCCCGGGTCAGCGCCACGTACAGGTCGTTGATCCCGTGCGGGGCGCCGGCCACGATGCCGTCCGGGTCGACGACCAGGACCGTGTCGAACTCCAGGCCCTTCGCCTGCCGGGGGTCGAGCAGGACCACCGGCAGGGTGAGGTCGGGCGTCGCTCCGTGGGCGGCGTCCGGCAGGGCCTCGACCAGGCCGGGGAGCAAGGCCTCCGGGGCGATCACGGCGAGCCTGCCCTCGGTCCGCAGCTCGGCGGCGACGGCGTCGGCGGCCTCCTTCACCGGGTCGTCGACCGTCCGGTCCCAGGGCGGGACGCCGGTGGAGCGGACGGACCGGGGCGGTTCGAACCCGGGGTCGGCGGCCCGCCGCACCTCGGCGGCGACCTCCATGATCTCGGCGGGCGTGCGGTAGTTGACCCCGAGGCGTACGTGCTCCCAGCGGTCCTGCACGTACGGGGAGAGGATCCGCTCCCAGGCGCCCACGCCGGCGGGGTCGCCGGTCTGGGCGGGGTCGCCGACCAGGGTCATGGAGCGGGTCGGGCTGCGGCGCATGAGGAGCCGCCAGGCCATCGCGGAGAGCTCCTGGGCCTCGTCCACGATGATGTGGCCGAAGGCCCAGGTGCGGTCGGCGGCGGCGCGCTCGGCGGCGGTGCGGTGGTCGGCCTCCTCGTGCCGCTCGGCGAACCGCTCGGCGTCGATGATGTCGTGGGCGGAGAGGACCTCGGAGGCGTCCTCGTCCAGCTCCTCCTTGTCCTCGAACTCGTAGGTGCGCGAGGCGTACGAGACGTCGAGGACGCCCTGCGCGTACTGGATCTGGCGCTGCCGCTCGGCCTCCTGGGCGGCGCGGGCGGCCGAGTCGTCCTCGCCGAGGAGTTCGGCGGCCTCGTCGAGCAGCGGCACGTCGCCGGGGGTCCACTCCCCGCTGTCGCGGCGGATCGCCGCCGCGTCCGCGTCGTCGAGGTGGGTGGGCTCGGTGAGGTAGTCGGCCAGGAACTCCTGGGGCGTGAGGGCCGGCCAGAGGGTGTCGACGGCGGCGTGCACGTCGGGGTTGGCGGCGATGCCCTTGGCGAGCAGCGCCCGGTCGTCGGCGCCGAGGAAGTTGGGGCCGCCGTAGGGGTCGGCGCCGATGCGGTCGGCGAGCTGCTCGGCGAGGGCGTCCAGGATGCGGAAGACGAAGTAGGGGCGGGCGAGGTTGTGCGGGAGGACGGTCTCGCGGGCCTTGTGGCGGGCCTCCAGGGCCATGTCCCAGTCGATGACCAGGTCCCCGTCCTCGTGCGGGACGACGAGGGGCGCGCCGCGCTCGGGGACCTGCTGGCGGTCGCGTACGGCCGCGGCGAGGGCGTCGGCCATGGCGGCGGAGCCCTTGACGGCGGCGGCGCGCGGGGTGTCGGTGCCGGTGGCGCGGACGCCGGGGAAGAGTTCGGCGGGGGTGGCGAGCAGGACGCCGGTCTCGCCGAGGGAGGGCAGGACGTTCCCGATGTAGCCGAGGAAGGCGGGGTTGGGGCCGACGATGAGGACGGCCCGCTTGGCGAGCTGCTCCCGGTGGGCGTAGAGGAGGTACGCGGCCCGGTGCAGGGCGACGGCGGTCTTGCCGGTGCCGGGGCCGCCCTCGACGACGAGGACGCCGTGGTGCGGGGAGCGGATGATGCCGTCCTGCTCGGCCTGGATGGTCTGCACGATGTCGTGCATGCGGCCGGTGCGGGCGGCGTCGAGCGCGGCGAGCAGCACCTCGTCGGCGTCGCGGCTCTCGTGCCCGGTGCGGGTGGCGTCGGCGAGGTCGAGCACCTCGTCGTGGAGGGCGGTGACCTCGCGGCCCCGGGTGCCGATGTGCCGGCGGCGGGAGAGCCCCATGGGCTCGTAGCCGGTGGCGAGGTAGAAGGGCCTGGCGATCTCGGCGCGCCAGTCGACGACGAGGGGCGTGCGGTTCGGGTCGTCCCTGCGGATGCCGATCCGCCCGATGTGGTGGTCGCGGCCGTCGCGGAAGACGAGCCGGCCGAAGCACAGCCCGCTCTCCCCCGCGTCGAAGGCGGCGAGCAGCCCGGACTGTTCGGCGACGGTCACGTCCCGTTCGAGGCGGCCCTGGTTGCTGCCGACCCCGGGGGTGCGCAGGGCCTGGGCGACGGCGGCCTCGGCCCGGTCCCTCAGGTCGTCGAGCCGTGCGTACAGATCGGTGATGAATTGCTGTTCATTCCGAAATTCCTCGGTTGACAATTCGACTCCCGGCGCGATACAGTGCGTTTATTGAACGTCTCCGTGGCTTTTGTTTTTCCAGACACGGAATCCATTAATATACGCGACGCAATACCCCGACTGTCAATTCTAGTCGGGGTATTTCTGTGTCGCCTGGAAGCCATGGGTCAGGAGCCGGACGGCGAGGGTGACCTCCCAGGCGAAGACCGGGAGCGCGGCGAGGGTTCCGGGGACGGACACCTGTGCATAGAGGCCGAAGAGCACGGCGACCGCCGAGAGGCAGATGAGCGCGCCGCCCACCAGGCCGAGCAGGGCGATCCACGCCGGCACGAGGCCCGTGCGGCGCATCACGTACGCGAGGATCAGGGTGTTCGCCCCCAGGGCGACGTTGGGGCCGAGCAGGAACGTCCAGTCATGCACCGCGATCAGCGCGGTCGCGGCAGCGGTCGCCTCGGCGGCCGGACCCTGTCGCAGGGTCACCACCGCCAGGACGCCGACGATGCCGACGGCGATCACGGCCGCTTCGAGCAGCCGGCCGCACACGTAGCCGACCGCCAGCGCCTCGTGCCGCCGCCTGATGACGGGGTACAGCGCGACCCCGGTCCCGATCACGGCGACGAGCAGCACCATCTCGCACAGCGCCCCCGCCCGCACGCGGGCATCCGCGCCCGGCCCCAGGACGTACGCGGCGCCGTCGAGCACGGGGCCGTACAGCGCGAGTCCCGCGATCGCCGCGACCTCGGTGACCAGGAACAGCACTCCGGTCACCACGGCGGTCCTCCGTGTCGCGTCCACGAGCTTCCCGTCCACGAGTCTCCCCTTTCCCCCCAGGGGTGTACGGCGTACACCCACCTGTCGAGGGACACGGTAGGTGTACGGCGTACACTCGTCAACATGACGCAGCAACGCGGAGCGGGCGACCGCGCCCCCCTGAGCAGGCAGCGAATCCTGCGGGCCGCCGTCGCGCTGGCCGACGAGACCGGCGCCGAGGCGTTCAGCATGCGCCGCCTCGCCCAGGAGCTCGGCGTGGTCCCGATGGCGCTCTACAAGCACGTGGCCGGCAAGGACGAACTCCTCGACGGCATGGTGGACGTCGTCGTCGGCGACATCGCCCCGCCGGAGCCCGGAGCGCCGTGGAAGCGGGCCGTACGGCAGCAGATCCTCGCCGCCCGGGACGTGCTGCTGCGCCACCGCTGGGCCGCGTCCGTCATCGAGTCGCGTCCCGGTCCGACACCCGCCGTCCTCGCCCACCTCGACTCGGTGATCGGCACGTTCCGGGACGGCGGTCTCTCCGCGGACCTCACGCACCACGCGATGCACGCGCTGGGCACCCGGCTGCTGGGCTTCTCCCCCGAGCTGTTCGCCACCGGCGGGGCGGCACCGCCGCCCGGCGAGGCGGGCGAGGCCGCCGCGAAGGCGGCCGCCGCGGCCTACCCCCGGGTCGCGGAGATCGCCGCGGCCGCCGCCCACGACGCGGGCTCGACGGTCGGCGGAGGCTGCGACGACCTGTTCGAGTTCACGTTCGCCCTCGACCTCCTCCTGGACGGCGTCGAACGCCTCCACGGCCAGGGCTGGAGCTCCAGCCGCACCCCTGAGGGCCGGACAAGGCCCTAAGGCGCCAGGACGTCCTTCAGTTCCTCCAGGAGGCGGCGCTTCGGGCGGGCCCCGACCAGCGACTTCACCGGTTCGCCCGCCTGGAAGACCATGAGCGTCGGGGTCCCGAGCACCCCGTACCTCACCGTGGTCTCCGGGTTCCGGTCGACGTCGATCTCGACGATCCGCAGCCGCGTCGCCTCCTCCGCGGCGATCGCGGCGAGCACCGGCTTCAGCTGCCGGCACGGCCCGCACCACTCCGCCGTGAACTTCACCAGGACCGGCAGGTCGGCCCCCAGCACCTCCGTGCCGAAGTCCGCGTCCGTGACCTCGCCCACGCCCTCCGTGTACGTCGTCATCCCCGTCACCCCTCCGTCGTCTCCGTGTCCGTGTCCCGCTCCGTACCGAGCTCGCACCGGGGTTCCGTGCCGTGCGGCAGCTCCGCCTCGGCCCGCAGCAGCTGGGCGCCCATCTGGGCGCGTACCGCCTGGAGCTGTTCGATCAGGCCGTCCAGTTCGGCGACCTTCCGCCGGTAGACGGCGATCGACGCGGGGCAGGCGTCACCCGTCGGGTGACCCTCGCGCAGGCAGTCGACGAACGGCCGGGTGTCCTCCAGCTCGAACCCGAAGTCCTGAAGGGTCCTGATCTGCTGGAGGAGCCGCAGGTCGTCCTCGTCGTACGTGCGGTACCCCTGCTCCGTGCGCCGCGCGGTCAGGAGGCCCCGGGACTCGTAGTACCGCAGAGTCCGCGTGGTGGTTCCCGCCCGCTCGGCCAGCTCTCCGATGCGCATGTCCCCGAACGTAAGCCTTGACGCCGACGTCAAGGCAAGCAGGGAGGGTCGCGCACCGGTGCGGCGGGGGAGTTCGTCAAGGACGGTTCCCGGGACGACTTCCGCCGGGCGGCAGCAGCGGCTTCCGCTCCACCGGGGACGACAGGACGACCGAGGTCGTGGTCCGGCCGAGCGCCGAGGTCTGCTCCAGGACGTCTTCCAGGTGGACGGTGTCGGTGACGGCGACCTTGAGGATCCAGCAGTCCTCGCCCACCACGTGGTGGACCTCCAGGACCTCGGGGCGCGCGGTCAGTTCCAGGGTCCGCGGGTGCTTCAGGGTGTAGCCGCCGTGCGGGTTCACCCGGATGAAGGCCTGGATGCCGTAGCCGAGGCGGGCCGGGGACACATGGGCGCCGTAGCCGGTGACCACCCCGCTCGCCTCGAGGCGGCGGACCCGCTCGGTGACGGCCGCGGGGCTGAGCCGGACGCGGCGGCCGAGCTCGCTGAGCTTGATCCGGCCGTCGGTCTGCAGGAGGTCCAGGATCTGCCGGTCGATGGGGTCGAAAGCGGTCGCCGAGGAATCGTCGGCGGTGGGGCGCGAAGGCCGAGGTTCCTTCGGTACGGCGGCCGGAAATCCCATGAATCCCCCTTCAGATGGCGAACGCACAACGTAACACTTGCCCTGTGACACAAGGGAGTTGGGATTGATGGACATTCTGGTCATCGGCGGAAATCGCTATTTCGGAAAGCGGCTCATCGCTCTCCTCGGGGAATCCGGACACCGGATCACCGTGCTCAACCGGGGCTCTTCCGCCGCCCCCGCGGGAATCGAGCAGCTCGTGGCCGACCGCGACGACGAGGCCGCCCTGGAATCCGTACTGGCGGGCCGTTCGTTCGATGTCGTCGTGGACCAGGTCTGCTACACGCCGCGCCAGGCGGAGATCGCCCTGCGGGTGTTCGCGGCACGCACCGGGCGCTATGTGATGACGTCGACGGTGGAGGTGTACGAGTACGAGGACTCCGCCCCGGGCGTGCCGGTCGCCGAGTCCGTCCTGGACCTGGCCGCGGTCACCGTCGACACGGGCCTGGCCTGGGACGACCCGGAGTTCCGCGAGGAGCACTACGGGGAGGGGAAGCGGCAGGCGGAGGCCGTGTTCGCGGCCGGGGCGCCGTTCGCCTGGACCTCGGTGCGGGTCGCCCATGTGCTGGGCGGCGACGACGACTTCACGGGCCGGATCGACCACTACGTCGAGCGGGTCCGGGCCGGCGAGCCGATCGCCGTCCCCGTCGTGAACCGCCCGGCGACCTATGTGTACGTGGAGGAGATCGCCGCGTTCCTCGCCTGGACGGCCGAGGCGGAATTCACCGGGCCGGTCAACGCTCATTCCCACGGCCCGCTCACCACGGCCGACATCTGCGCGGAGATCGAGAAGCAGGTGGGCGGCCGGACGGTGTTCCGGGAGGTGGAGGTCGGCGAGGTCTCGCCGTTCTCCTTCGCCCGCTCCTACGGGATGGACAACTCCCGTGCCACGGCTCTCGGTTATTCCTTCGGTCATTCGGCGGAGTGGCTTTCGCGGGCCATTGCCGAGACGGTCGGGGCGGTGCGCTGATGCGTACGAGAACGCTGGGGGACGTACGGGTCGGGGCGGTCGGCTTCGGCACGATGCCGCTCTCCATCGAGGGCCGCCCCGACGAGGCCCGGGCCGTCGCGACCGTGCACGCGGCCCTGGACGCGGGCGTGACGCTGCTCGACACCGCCGACTCCTACCACCCGCCGGACGGTGCGCCCGGCGAGGGCGAGCTGCTCGTCTCGCGGGCCCTGGCCTCGTACGGGGGCCGCACGGACGACGTCCTCGTGGCGACGAAGGGCGGGCGCGGCCGGACGGCGGACGGCGGCTGGACCGTGGACGGGCGGCCCGCGCACCTGCGGCGGGCGGCGGAGGACTCGGCCCGGCGGCTGGGCGGGACGCCGATCGGGCTGTATCAGCTGCACAAGCCGGACCCGGCCGTCCCGTACGCCGAATCGCTGGGTGCTCTACGGGAGTTGCTCGACGCGGGGACGGTCCGGCTGGCCGGGATCTCGAACGTGGACACGGAGCAGATCCTGCTGGCGCGCGAGATCCTGGGCGACCGGCTGGTCTCCGTACAGAACCGCTACTCGCCGGCGGTCCGGGAGAGCGAGGCGGAGCTGCGGCTCTGCGCGGAGCTCGGGCTCGCCTTCATGCCGTGGAGCCCTCTGGGCGGGATCTCGCGCAGTTCGCTCGACGGGGCGTCCGCCCTGGAGGAGGACCCGGAGTTCGGGGGGTTCCACCGGGTGGCGCGGGAGCGGGGGGTCAGTCCGCAGCGGGTGGCGCTCGCGTGGCTGCTCACGCGGTCGGAGACGGTGCTGCCGATCCCGGGCGCGAGCCGGCCGGAGACGGTACGGGACTCGGCGGCGGCGGCCGAACTCCGGCTGTCTTCGGAGGAGTTGGCCCGGCTGGCCGTTCAGTGACCGAAGACACCGGTCCCATTGACGGGACCGGTGTCTCCCACTACAAAAGCTTCCTGAGAGCGCTCTGAGAGCGCTCTCAGGGTCAGACCCTGTGCACACCCCGCGTACCGTCCCCCGGAGGTGTTCCCCTTGCGTTCCCCGAGCCGCGCCAGACGCACATCCCGCACGTCACGCATCCCCCGCACCCCCCTGCTCGCCTCGCTCCTCGCCGGCGTCCTCGCCGCCGGTGCCCTCCTCGGCCTGGGCGGAGCGGGCAGCGCCAACGGCGCCGTGCCGCCCGCCCCCGGCTGGTCGCTCCAGTGGAGCGACGACTTCAACGGCCCCGACCGCTCCCTGCCGAACGGCGCCGACTGGCAGATCGACACCGGCCACGCCTACCCCGGCGGCCCCGGCAACTCCCGACGGAGCCTTCGGGAGCTGACACCCTTTGAGGGAGTTGGCCCGCTTGGGGAGTTGGACCTTGAGCGGGTACTGCACGAGCAGGTGGACGTGGTCCTGCTCGCTGTTGAACCACTTCAGCTCGGCCTCGAAGTCGGCGCAGACCTCCCGCGCGATCTCTTCGGTTCGGGTCGGCATGGCGTCGGTGAACGCATTCCGCCGGTACTGCGTGAAAAAGCCAAGTGAACGTGCAGGTTGCAGACAACTTGACGTCCGGTGCGTACATCGGGATGAGGGTTCCAGCGCGGTGACGCCAGCCAGTGCTAGGTTCCGGATTGTGAGTCAAGACACCCTGGTCAAGCGGCAGTTCGGGCACCGCGCCCGGCTTGCACTGGCACCTGCGCAGGGGTTGAAGACTGATGACCAGGCTCATGCGGCCCGCACCATGTGGAACCTTCTGCATGCGTGGTGGCAGATGATGCCGAAGGAGATGCGGACTCTCGCGAACGCGGACGCCGCGATCCGACAGGCCCGCGAGGACATCAACTTCCTGGCCGCCCTACCCGCCCAGGCCGCGCAAGCGGTACTCAAGACGTACTTCCAGGCATGGAAGAACTGCTGGGAGGGCCGCGCCGACGCGCCGGGCTTCAAGGCCGGTTCCGCACGGTGATGTCCGTGGACATCCCGCAGGGCCGCGACCTGAACATCACCCGGGTGCACCGACGCTGGGGCATGGTCAACATTCCCAAGGTGGGCCGGGTCCGTTTCCGATGGACCGCAGACCTTCCGGTCGGCAAGCGCGCCAACCCGGAGAACCGAATCACCGGCGCGCGACTGATCAAGGACGCGCTCGGCTGGCACATCGCCTTCCGCATCCAGACCTTGGAGGCCGCGCCCGCACCCCACCAAGGGCCGGAGGTCGGCATCGACGTGGGCGTCACCGTGCCCATAGCCCTCTCGGACGGTGAGACGTACGAGCACGGCGAGTGGCTGACGCAGGGGGAGCAGGCGAAGCTTCTGCACCTGGAGCGGCGCGCCGCCCAGCGTAAGCAGCACCGCAAGCCTGGCGAGCGCACCAGTCGCCGCCTGCACCGCACCTACGACCGGATCGCAGGACTGCGCGCGAAAGCCAAGCGCCGGGCCCTGGACTGGCAGCACCGGACGACCACCGCCATCGCCCGCACATACGGCACGATCGTGGTCGAAGCACTCACCATCACGAACATGGTCAAGTCCGCCAAGGGAACCATCGAGAAACCGGGGAAGAAGGTCGCCCAGAAGTCCGGGCTGAACCGCTCCATCAGCAGGGAAGCCTGGGGCCGGACGGTCACCATGCTCACGTACAAGGCCGCCCGGCACGGCGGCACCCTGCACAAGGTCCCTGCCCCCGGCACCTCCCAACGCTGCTCCGCGTGCGGCTTCATCACACCCGGCAGCAGGGAGTCACAGGCCATGTTCTTGTGCAAGAACCCGGACTGCGACTGGTCGGGCAACGCCGACCACAACGCATCGCGGAATGTCCTGCACCTGTACCGGATGGGCCTCGCGCTCACCCCGGCTGCCGGGAGGGCAGTCGTCAGGCGCGCGAAGCGCGTCAAGCCCGCTACCGCAAGGTAAGCAGGAATCTCCCGGCTTCAGCCGGGAGAGCACTTCAATACCAGGGCATCACCGACCCCGCCCGCGCCGTCGCGCACCCGCGCGGACTGCGCTACGTCGTCGGCAACGCCCTGGCCACCGGGCCCGAGCAGAACCCGACCGCGCGCTGGTCCTGCGTGGGCCGGACCGAGTCCGGGCGGGACTTCCTGAACTGCCCGCCGGGCACCAAGCTGGAGAACTACCTGGACTTCCCGACCTGCTGGGACGGGAGGAACCTGGACAGCCCCAACCACCGCGACCACATGGCGTACGCGGCGGGGCCGACCTGCCCGGCCAGTCATCCCGTACCGGTGCCGCGCCTGGAACTGCTGATCACCTGGCCGGTGAACGGCGGAGGGTTGAGCCTGGCGGGCACCCGGAACGGGGCGAACGTGACCGACGCGCCCGGCTACACCTTCCACGGCGACTTCTTCAACGCCTGGGACGAGGGCGAGCTGAAGCGCAGGGTCGCCGACTGCGTCAACGCGGGCTACATCTGCGGCACGGACGGACGCCCGATCCAGCAGTAGCGGGTCCCCGTACGGCGCGTACGAGAGGGACGGTCCCGGGCCGCGTTCGCGACCGGGACCGTCCCTCTCCCGGGGCCCGGATCCGGCTCAAGGCCCGGGACCCGGGGTTCTCAGACGCCCGCGCGTGCCTTCTCCACGCCGCCGTCCTCGGCCCGCTGGTCCGGGACCGGTGCCGGGGCGTGGTCGTCGACGAGGGTCTTCTCGTCGAAGGGGATGTGCCCGGCGAGGACCTCCGCGACCCTCGCTTTGTCGATCTCCTTCGTCCAGGTGCCGACGAGGACGGTGGCGACGGCGTTGCCGGCGAAGTTGGTCAGGGCGCGGGCCTCGCTCATGAAGCGGTCGATGCCGACGATCAGGCCGACCCCGTCGACCAGCTCGGGCCGGTGGGACTGGAGTCCGCCCGCGAGGGTGGCGAGGCCCGCGCCGGTGACGCCCGCCGCACCCTTCGAGGCGATGATCATGAAGACGAGGAGCGAGATCTGCTCGCCGAGCGAGAGCGGGTCGCCCATCGCCTCGGCGACGAAGAGCGAGGCCATCGTGAGGTAGATGGCGGTGCCGTCGAGGTTGAAGGAGTAGCCGGTCGGGACGGTGATGCCGACGACCGGCTTGCTGACGCCCAGGTGCTCCATCTTCGCGATGAGCCGCGGCAGCGCGGATTCCGATGAGGAGGTGGAGAGGATCAGCAGGAACTCGCGGCCCAGGTACTTCAGCAGGGTCCAGATGTTGATCCCGGCGACCAGGCGCAGGATCGCGCCGAGCACGACGAAGACGAAGAGCCCGCAGGTCAGGTAGAAGCCGATCATGATGACGGCGAGGGACTTGAGGGCGTCGACGCCGGTCGCGCCGACGACGGCGGCGATCGCGCCGAACGCGCCGACCGGGGCCACCCACATGATCATCGCGAGGATGCGGAAGACGAGCCGCTGGATGTGGCCGATCCCGCGCAGCACCGGCTCGCCGGCGGCGCCCATCGCCTGGAGCGCGAAGCCCGCGAGCAGCGCGACGAGGAGCGTCTGGAGGACCTCGCCCTCCGTGAAGGCGGAGACGAGGGTGGTGGGGATGATCCCGAGCAGGAACTCCGGCGTGGACTCGCTCGCGCCCTCGGCCTGCTTGGCGCCGGCCTCGGCGATCTCCTTGGTGAGGTGGAGGCCGGAACCGGGCTCCAGGAGGTTGCCGACGAGCAGGCCGATCGCGAGTGCGACGGTCGACATCACGAGGAAGTAGCCGAGGGCGAGCCCGCCGACGGCGCCGACCTTCGCGGCCTTACGGACCGATCCGACGCCGAGGACGATCGTGCAGAAGATGATCGGCGAGATCATCATCTTGATCAGATTGACGAAGCCGGTGCCCAGCGGCTTGAGCTCGACGGCGACTCCCGGCGCCAGGAAGCCGACCGCGATGCCGAGCAGTACGGCGCCGATGACGGCCAGATACAGATAGTGGGTACGGTCCCGACGTGCGGCCACGGGGTCCTCCTCGCGCTGATGGGTGTCCACGTCCCGGTGGACTCCGCGACTATCCATCAGCCTGTGACCGGGGTCACGGTTGCGTACGTTTCGTTCACGACCGAAACATCGGACCGGTCCGGAGAGGGGCGGACGGGCAGGCCGGGGGAAGAGAACGATTCGGGAACGCAATGACCCCGCGCAAATTCCGCCGTGCACACTTACCCGCATGCGTTTCCCCCGTCCCCGCCCCCGCAGCCTGGCCGGTCAGCTCTTCGCGATGCAGGTCGTACTCGTGGCCGTCGTCGTGGCGGGCTGCGCGGTCTTCGCGTACGTCACGGACCTCGCCCAGGCCGAGGAGACCGCGCGGCGGCAGTCCACGGCGACCGCCGCGGCCGTCGCCCACTCCCCCTCCGTGGTGGCCGCGGCCCGCTCGGCCGACCCGACGGCGGTGCTCCAGCCGTACACGGAGTCGCTGCGCCGCCACGCGGACGTCGCCTTCGTGGTGATCATGGCGCCGGACGGGACCCGCTGGACGCATCCGGAGCCGGACCAGATCGGCCGGACGTACCTCGGCCACATCGAGGAGGCGGTGCGGGGGCGGACCTTCTCCGAGACGCACCTGGGGGTGCTCGGCCCGTCCGTGCGGACGGTGGCGCCCGTGTACGACGAGGACGGTCAGGTCGTCGCCCTCGTCAGCGCGGGCATCACGATCGAGAGGATCAGCGAGCAGGTACGGGAACAGGTGACCGCGCTCCTCGGCATGGCGGGCGCGGCGCTCGCGCTGGGCGGCGCGGGGACGTACGTCGTCAACGCCCGGCTGCGCCGCCACACGCACGGCATGAACGCGGCCGAGCTGAGCCGGATGCACGACTACCACGAGGCCGCGCTGCACGCCGTACGCGAAGGGCTCGTGATGCTCGACGGACGGCGGCGGATCGCCCTCATCAACGACGGGGCACGGGAGTTGCTCGGCCTGGACGAAGGGGTCGTCGGCCGCCCGGCCGCCGAACTCGGCCTGCCCGCACCGCTCACGGGCGCGCTGCTCTCCTCCGAGCCGCGGGTGGACGAGACCCATCTGACGGCCGACCGGGTGCTCGTGGTCAGCACCCGCCCAGTGGTGGGCGGGGAGCGGCGCGGCACCGTCGTCACGCTCCGGGACCGCACGGAACTCCAAGCGCTTTCCGGGGAGTTGGACTCCGAGCGGGGGTTCACACAGGCGCTCCGCTCCCAGGCCCACGAGGCGGCGAACCGGCTGCACACCGTCGTCTCGCTCATCGAGCTGGGGCGGGTGGCGGAGGCGGTGGAGTTCGCGACGGCGGAGCTGGAGCTCGCGCAGGCGCTCACCGACCGGGTCGTCGACGCGGTCGGCGAGCCGGTCCTGGCGGCGCTGCTGCTCGGCAAGGCGGCGCAGGCCAACGAGCGGGGCGTGGAGCTGGTGCTGACCGAGGACAGCCGGATCGACGACGGCCGGGTGCCGGCCGCCCTGCCCTCCCGCGACCTGGTCACGATCCTGGGCAACCTCATCGACAACGCCGTGGAGGCGGTGGGCGGCACGCCGCACGCGCGCGTGACGGTCACGGTCGCCGCCCGGGCGGGCGACGGCGAGCTGCTGCTGCGGGTCGGGGACAGCGGCCCCGGCGTCCGCCCGGCCGACCGGGAGGCGGTCCTCGGCCGCGGCTGGTCGACCCGCGGCCCGGGCCGCGGCCTCGGCCTGGCCCTCGTGGTCCAGGCGGTCTCCCGCGCCGCCGGCACCCTGGAGCTGGCGGACGCGACGGAGGGCGGCGCGGAGTTCACCGTACGACTGCCGCTGCCCCGGGAGGACGCCCCGGCTGCGCAGGGGGCCGGGTCCGCCGGTACACGGCGGGAGGCGGCGGCCGCGAGCGGCCCATCGGCTTCGGCCGGGGACCAGGCCGAGGGCGACCCGGCTGCGCCCATCGGCGCGCGGTGGGACGCGGCCGGGGCCGCCGGTGCTCCGACGAAGGCAGGAACGGCCGGCACGAGCGGCCCATCGGCTTCGGCCGGGGACCAGGCCGAGGGCGAACCGGCTGCGCCCATCGGCGCGCGGCGGGAGGCGGCCGGGGCCGCCGGTGCTCCGACGAAGGCAGGAACGGCCGGCACGAGCGGCCCATCTGCTTCGGCCGGGGACCAGGCCGAGGGCGACCCGGCTGCGCCCATCGGCGCGCGGCGGGAGGCGGCCGGGGCCGCCGGTGCTCCGACGGAGGCAGGAACGGCCGGCACGAGCGGCCCATCTGCTTCGGCCGGGGTCGCGGCCGAGGGCGTCTCGTCCCCGCAGGCCCGCGACGCCGGGCCGGTGGCTTCCGGCGGCGCTTCGCGCGCCGCTGCGGACGGAGCCGCGGTCGGCGCCCTGACGGACCGCGACACGGGCGCCGCCACCGGCACCGGCACCGGCACCGGCACCGCGACCGCCCCGATCGGACCCGAGGTGACCCCGTGAGTACGCAGCCCCTCCGCGTCCTCGTCGTCGAGGACGACCCCGTCGCCGCCGACGCCCACGCGCTCTACGCCGGGCGGGTCGACGGCTTCACCGTCGTCGGGGTCGCCCACTCCCGGGCCGCCGCCGTGCGGGTGCTCGACCGGACCCCGGTCGACCTGATCCTTCTCGACCTCTACCTGCCCGACGGCCACGGACTGCACCTGCTGCGCGCGCTCCGCGCCGCCGGGCACTCCGCCGACGTGATCGCCGTGACCTCCGCCCGCGATCTCGCCGTCGTCCGCGAGGGCGTGTCCCTCGGCGTCGTCCAGTACGTCCTGAAGCCCTTCGCCTTCGCCACGCTCCGGGACCGGCTCGCGCGGTACGCGGAATTCCGGGCGTCCGCCGGAGAGGCCTCCGGGCAGGACGAGGTGGACCGGGCGCTCGCCACGCTCCGGGCCCCGCACCCCGCCACGCTGCCGAAGGGGCTCAGCGCCCCGACCCTGGAGGCGGTCACCCGTACCCTCAGGGACACCCCGGCCGGGGTCACCGCCGCCGAGGCGGGCTCGGCGGTCGGGATCTCGCGGATCACCGCCCGCCGCTACCTGGAGCATCTGGTGACCGAGGGCCGGGCCGTGCGCGCCCCGCAGTACGGTCAGATCGGGCGGCCCGAGCTCCAGTACCGCTGGCTCGACGGCCCGGCCGGCCGTTACTGACCGGTTCCCACGTTCCTACGACGTCGCACGTTGGGGGAACGAACCGTAGCCACGCGTCACCCTCCGCACCTACGGTGACCGGGTGCACCAACCCTCTCCCCCCTTCAACGCCCTGGCCGCGCGGCGTCTGCGCGAAGGCCTCGGCATGGCCCCGGGACACGTCGCCTACGGCCTCCGCGCCCAGTACGGCCTGTTCGTCGACCCCGACACCGTCGTCGCCTGGGAACGCGGCCGTCTCCTCCCGACCGAACAGGAGCTCACCGCCCTCGCGGGCGTCCTGTGGTGCGCCCCGGCCGAGCTCATCGCCGCCGCCACGACCCTGCGCGAGCACCGGATGGCCCGCGGGCTCGCCGCGGAGGAGCTGGCCCGGCAGGTCGGCGTGGCGGCCCACGCGTACCAGCGGATGGAGGACGAAGGCCGCTGGCGCGGCACCGAACGCCAGACGGCCACCCTCGCGGAGGTCCTCGGCCTCGGCCCGCGCGCGCTGATCACGGCGACCGGCGGCGACGACAGCCTCGCCGAGCTGCTGCGGGACGCCGCCACCACCCGCTGGCAGGCGTACGTGAAACCGACAGTGAAGATGGTGCCGCTGCCCAAGCGGGCCGTGGAGTCGGCGCTCCAGCGCCTGCACACGGAGTACCACGGGCGGATGGCGGCGACCAGCAGCTGGGGAGCCTCGGGGGCGACGGGCGACGAGGGACGCGCGTACCTGGACGAGATCACCGGGCACTTCTGGGCGGCGGTGGGCCAGTAGCGCCGGCCGACCCGGCACGGCGGTGAGCCGGTAATCGATGCCGGCCCGGCACGGCGGTGAGCCGGAGTCGACGCCGGCCCAGCACGGCAGGGCCGTAGATTGGCCGCCGTGAGACGACACATACCCTTCGAACGACTCCACAACTTCCGTGACCTGGGCGGCTATCGCACCGCCGACGGCGGGACCGTGCGGTGGGAGACCCTCTACCGCTCCGACTCCCTGGCCAAGCTCGCGGGAGCCGGACCCGACGACCTCGCCCGCTTCCGCGCGCTGCGCGTGGCCACCGTGATCGACCTGCGCTACCCGTGGGAGATCGACGCCAAGGGCCGCCTGCCGGAGACCGAGGAGGCCGCCTGGCACAACCTGTCCATCGAGCACCGGCCGTACGACCAGGCGGAGATCGACCCGGACCTCGATCCGTGGCGCTACCTGGCCGACCGGTTCGCCGAGGTCGCCGAGGACGGTGCGGAAGAGATCCGCACCGCGCTCGAGGTCATCGCCTCGGCCGACGGCCCGCTGGTCTTCCACTGCGCCTCCGGCAAGGACCGCACGGGGATCATCGCGGCGCTCGTCCTCGCGCTCCTCGACGTCTCCGACGAGGAGATCCTCGGGGACTTCGCGCTCACGGAGCTGGCCACGGAGCGGTTGATCGCCGACTGGCGGGCCGGGCACCCGGGCCGCGAGCTCCGCTGGCCCGGGTACGGCCGGGCGCCGGCCGAGATCATCCGGCTGTTCCTCGCGGACCTGCGCGAGCGGTACGGCTCGGTGTACGCGTACGTCACCGGCCCCGTCGGGCTCGACCCGGCGGTGGTGACGGCCCTCAGGACCCGGCTGGTGGACCCCGCCTAGGGCCTGTCCGGCCCTGATCCGCCGGACTAGGGGCTCTTGGTACTCGCCGTGCTCGCCCCTCCGTCGAGCGCCCCCGGCTCGTCCGCCGGGGTCCCGCGCCTCCTGCGGGCGGTGAGCGCCGCGTGCGTCGCCAGTCCCAGGGCCAGGCCCCAGCACGCCGATCCGATGCCGCCGAGGGTGACGCCGGACGCGGTGGTGAGGAAGGTGACCACCGCCGCGTCCCGGCCCTGTTCGTCGGCCACCGTCTGCGCGAGGCTCGTGGAGAACGTGCCGAGGAGCGCCGTCCCGGCGATGACGGCGACGAGTGCGGAGGGCAGCGCGGCGAAGAGGCCCACGAGGGCGGCTCCGCAGACACCGGTCAGCAGGTAGAAGAAGCCGCAGGCCAGGCCGGCCACGTAGCGGCGTCGCGGGTCGCGGTGTGCCTCTTCGCCCGTGCTGATCGCGGCCGTGATGGCCGCCAGGTTCACGGCGTGTCCGCCGAGTGGGGCGAGCGCCGTGGAGGTGAGTCCGGTGGCGGTGATGAGCAGCCGGTCGTCGGGGCGGTACCCGCAGGCGGCCAGCACGCCGAGGCCGGGGGCGTTCTGCGAGGCCATCGTGACCACGGCCAGCGGGACGGCGATCCCCACGATCGCCGGACCGCTGAACTCCGGTGCCGTGAACACGGGAAGGGTCCAGTCGATGTCGACGGACGCGGCGTGGATGCCCGGCACGACGGCGGTGGCGAGCACGGCAGCGAGAAGCGCCCAGGCCACCGCGTATCTCGGGGACCTCTGCTTGACGGCCAGGTAGGTGGCGAGGGACGCGAGGACCGGGAGAGGGGCGCCGTCCAGGGCCGAGAACAGACCGGCCCCGAAGGAGAACAGGACCCCTGCGAGCATGCCCGCCGTGATCCCGGGCGGTACGCGCCGCATGGCCCACCCGAAGACTCCGGTCACCCCGACCAGGGCCATGAGGAGGCCGCTGACCAGGAAGGCGCCGACGGCCTCGGGGTAGGAGTAGTCCCCGAGGCTGCCGACGAGGACCGCGGCGCCCGGCGTCGAGAACGCGGTGATCACCGGCATGCGGGTCCACCAGCTGAGCACGGCGCAGGTCAGGCCGCTGCCCACGCACGCCGCCCACACCCAGGACGCGGTCCGCTCGTCGCTGAGGTGACCGGCGGCCGCTGCCGCCAGGACGACGAGCAGGGGGCCGGAGCACGAGACCACGACGGTGATGAGCCCCGCGAGGACGGCGGAGAGCGAGGCGTCCCGCAGGACTCCTCGGCGTCCTCCCGCCCCGTCCTCCTCCTCGGCGTCGCCCTCGGCGGCGCCCTCGGTGCTCTGCTCGGCCGTGGTCATCGTGCCCTTTCCCCGCCTCGTCCTTCTCGCCGCGCGCCTCGCGCCTCGCCCGCTACTCCGCGCGCTGCGCGACGGCGGCGAGCCGCTCGACGCCCTCGGTGAACTCCTCGCCGCCGAGTGACATGAACGGGAGCCGGAGGAACACCGTGCCGGCGGGGGGCGCCGACTCGGCGGGGTAGAAGGCCGAGCCCCGCGTGAGGGCGAGGCCCGCACCGGCCGCCGCGGCGAGGAACTTCTCCTCCGTGGTCAGGACCGGAAGGTGCACGCTGAGGTAGTAGCCGCCCTCGGGCACGCACAGCGCGACGTCGCCGAGGGCCTTCCGCACCGCCTCGACGGCGGTGTCGTGGCGCGGCCGCAGCAGCTTCCGGACGTCCTCGATGTTCTGGCGCACCAAGCCGCTCGCGAAGGCCCGGGCGGCCACCGTCTGGAGCAGGGGGGCCGGTGACAGGTACGTGCTCTCGGCGAGCGCCGCCAGGGCCCTCGGGACGCCGGGCGGAGCGATGACGTAGCCGACCCGCAGTCCGGGGCTCAGCATCTTGCTGAGCGAGCCCATGGTCAGCACGCGGGCGCCGGGGACGGATTCCGCGAGTTCGCTGAGGAGCGTGGGCGCGTCGCCGTCGAAGCGGAGTTCCCGGTACGGGATGTCCTCCAGGATGGTGAACCCGAACTCGGCGGAGAGCCCCACGAGTTCGCGCCGCTTCTCCTCACTCGTGGTCACACCGCTGGGGTTCTGGAAGTCGGGGATCACATAGACGAACGCGGGTACCTCCGCGCGCAGTCGGTCCCGCAGGATGTCCAGGTCGAGACCGTCGTGCCGCAGCGGCACCCCGGTCACCTGGCCCCCGTGCCGCTCGAATATCTGGACCGCGCGGTCGTACGTCGGCGCTTCGGCCAGCACCGACGTGCGCGGGGCGTCCTTGAGGAGGTGGGCCGCGAGCAGGTCGAGGGCCTGGAGGGAGCCGTTGGTGACGAAGATCCGGTCGGGGTCGACCGAGTGGAACGCGCCGAGCTCGTCGCGGAGTTCACGATCGCCGGTGTGATGGCCGATGGGCGCGTACTGGAAGACCCGGTCGGACTCGGAGCTGAGGATCTCCCGGGTCAGCTCGGCGATGGTGGCGGAGGGGATCGCTTCGAGCGGAGGGATGCCCCGCGAGAAGTGGACGGTCTGGACGGTCACGGATGGTTCTCCTTGCGTGGGGGTGGGGGGCTCAGCGGGCGTTGACCGCGAAGTCGGCGCCCAGATCGGCGATGGAGTCCGAGCCGACCTGGAGCAGCGTGTCCTCGATCTCGCTCTTGAGGAGATCGAGAACCGCTTCGACGCCCTGCTGGCCGGCGAGGCCGAGACCCCACAGGTAGGGGCGGCCGATGCACACCGCGTCCGCGCCGAGCGCGAGGGCCTTGACGACGTGGACGCCGGAGCGGATGCCCCCGTCCATGAGGACCACGGCGCGGCCGGAGACCGCTGCCGCCACCTGCTCCAGGGCGACCAGGCTGGGCATCGCGCCGTCGAGCTGACGGCCGCCGTGGTTGGAGACGATGACGCCGTCCACGCCGAGGCCGACGCACCGTTCGGCGTCCTCGGCCCGCAGGATGCCCTTGACCACGAGCGGGAGGCGCGTGAGGGTCCGGATCCATGCGAGGTCGTCCCAGGTCAACGGGTACCGCTCGATGCGGGCGCCGTCCGGGATCTCACCGGTGAGCACGCCCAGCGCGCGCAGGTTGCCGAAGTCGACGTGGGCGGGGGTGCGGAAGCCCGCTCGCTTGGTGCTGATGCGGCGGGCCGCGTAGCTGGCGTCGACCGTGACCACGAGCGCGGTCGCGCCGGCGTCCTCGGCCAGGGCGATCGTCGCGGCGATGTCGTCCCGGGAGCGGTAGGCGTAGAGCTGGAACCAGGAGCCGTTCTTGACGGAGCCGGCGATCTCGGGGAAGGCGTGGTGGCTGTCGGTGCTGACGATCGCGACGGTGCCCGCGGACTCGGCCGCTCGGGCGGTGGCGAGCTCGGCGTCGTCGTGGAGGAGCCGCTGGGGGCTGGTCGGGGCGAGCAGGACCGGCAGCGCGAGCTCCTGCCCGAACACGGTCACCGTGGTGTCGGGCTGTACACCCGTCCCGCCGAGGGCCCGCGGGCGCAGCCAGACCTGGTCGAAGGCTTCGGTGTTGCCACGGACCGTGAGCTGAGTGTCGGCGCCGCCCGCCACGTACGCCCAGGAAGCGGCGTCGAGTACGGATTCGGCCGCGTGCTCGAAGTCGGTCAGCGTCAGCAGCCCGGATAATTCCCTTGCCATGATTCCTCTTCCGTCTTCGAAGGTGTTTCTCTTTATGCGAACTGGTCGAATCCCATCTTGATCACCATTCCGGTGACCACGACGACCAGCACGATCCGGACGAAGCCGGATCCTCTCTTCATTGCGGTGCGCGATCCGATCATCGCGCCGGTGATGTTTCCCAAGGCCATTCCCAGACCGAGAGCCCACAGGACGTTTCCCTGCCAGGCGAAGACCGCGAGGGCGCCCAGGTTGGAGGACGCGTTGATGACCTTCGCCATGGCCGCGCTCTCCAGGAACTGCGTCGCGAGGAGCGTGGTGAAGGAGATGATGAGGAAAGTGCCGACGCCGGGCCCGAAGACTCCGTCGTAGAAACCGATTCCGACGCCCGCGAGGAGAATCGCCACGAGGCGGCGGCGAGGGGTGACGACGATATTCCGCTGCTGCACCCCGAAACCGGGCCTGAAGGCCACGAAGAGCGCCACCGTGATGAGCAGGCCCATGATGACGGGCCGGAAATAGCTCGCGGGGACACTCGACGCGGACAGGGCGCCGACGGCGCCGAACGGGACCGCGAGCCCGGCGGCCGGCAACAGGACCGAGCGGTCCAGCTTCGTGCGCCGCTGGTACATGTACGCGGCGGTCGCGGTGCCCATGACCGCCGCGATCTTGTTCGTGCCCAGCGCCACCGCGGGCGAATACTGGGGGAAGGACAACAGGAGTACCGGGATGAGCAGTACCCCGCCGCCGCCGACTACAGCATCCACCCAGCCGGCTGCCGTCGCGGCGACGAGCAGGCCGAGCACCTCGTACAGTTCCACTCTTCCTCATTCACGTGGGATGGCCCCGGTTCCCGGGACCACAGGCCCTGCTGGGCGGTACCGGCCGGGTCAGACGACCCCGCGGATCTCCGTCATCGCGGGCAGTACTCGCGGGTGTCGCATCATGCGCTGGGCCCACAACGGGGTGCTGCGCAGGGAGTAGAACCGGCGCAGCCAGCGGTCACGCCCGTCGTAACGGGGCGTGAACGCGGTGCGGCCGTGCACCACGACGTGGTTGTCCAGGACGACGAGATCGCCCGGCTCGAGCACCAGGTCGCGGCCGACCACCTCCAGCGCCGCGGCGAGCGCCGACAGCGCCTCCCGCGCCTCCGGCCGGTCGCTCTGGGTGTTGTGCGAGTTGAAGCGCATGAACGGCCGGTCCGCCGGACCGAAGATCACCGGGTGAGGGCCCGCGGAAGGGCGGGGCCCCGGCATGTCCCGCGTGAACGAGGTCGGGTACAGGCTGTGGAACTGCGGCCTCCGCAGCTCCTCCACCTGCTCGTCCGTCAGCAGGGGCAGCGCGTTCCGGACGGACGAGACGCGCGTCGCGGCGACCTGCTCGTGGTCCTGCCGCAGGCAGAGCAGGCCCAGGTAGTCCGGGCGGAGCGGGTGGTGCACGTTCTCCGTGTGCCAATCGAAGGCGACCGACCCGCTGTTCTCGATCCGGCCCTCCTCGCCGCGCACGGGATGCACATCGTGGAAGAGCGCCCCCGACTTCTCGTCCTGATAGCCGGTCAGCGAGCCCAGGAGGTCCGCGACGAGCATCAGGGTTCCGTTGGTCGGGTGCTCGTCGAGAATGTGCGGGTCATGGGACTGCGGCGTGTTCGGCAACTCCCCGATAGGGACTCCCCGAAGCAGGCAGTATCCGTTGGATTCCACGTCCGCACCGAAGTCGAGAAACGTCTTGCGCATCCCGTCGGGAAGATCCAGGAGGAGACCCGAAAGAACGATGGGGATCGAGTCCGACAACCGCGCGGCGACCCCCGACAGCGCGCCGACTTTCGCCGCCTCCGACTCGCTTAATCGGTATTCATTGAGTTCCTGGGCAATTATTCCCATAATTCCTCGCCGATTTAAACTGCGGGTTTTGGCATTACGGCGAAAAACGTATCCCGCTGACGATCTTTCCGTCAACAATCGATTTCGGACAGCGACTCCCCCTGTTAACGGGTCCGACATTCGGGGAGATGCCGCATGAATCTCACTTGAGTCGAGAAATCACCACAATCCATACCGCCCAGTAAGGGGCGTAGGCGGGGTTGGCCCTGCCGATCCACCCGCTTGAGCTGCCTCTATGGCGCCAGGTGTCCGGAAGGTTAACGTCCGGATTGTCCCGCTACGGGTCTGTGAGGTACATGCGCCGGCATTCGCGTGAGCCCCACGAAGGTCATTTCGCGCCACCGAACCAGGGAAAACGGGGTGTCCTGGGCACTGTGAAGGGGGTCACAGACCGACATCGCCTGGCCACACCTTCGGCCGGAACCCCTACCTTCTGCGGTCGAAGCTGAAGAGCTGGCCCGCCGCGTCCGGCGCGCACGGGGCCTGGGCCAGTCGTGCCCAGTCCGCCGAGCGGTCACCGACGACGGTGACGCAGCTGCCGGACGTGGCGGAGCCTGCCGGGACGATCCGGTAGCCCTCGACGGGGGTGCCGTACGGCTCCAGGGCGAACTCCTCCACCCGGCTCGGGTCGCCGCACTCGGAGTCCTCGTACGCGGCATCGGGTATCCGGCCGCCGGAGGGTATGCCGGAGCAGCCGGGGCCGTAGTCCGGGTGGTCCGAAATGATCCTCCACCGACCGCCGCCCGTCTCCTTCAGCGAGTAGAGCGGCACCTTCGCGTCGGCGCACGGCACCTGGTGGATCTGCCCGGAGCGCGAGCCGCGCCGCTCGCCGAGGCACAGGTCCTGGCCGATCACCCGGATGCGTACGTCCCCGGCGGATGGCGCGGTGAGGGTACGGGGCGGGTGGGCGCCGTGCCCGTCCCGCAGGACGGCGACGACGCTGACGCCGGCGAGCACGAGGCCGGTCAGCGCCACCGTCGCGACGAGGGCGCGCCGTATCCGGGACCGGGGTCCGGGCCGCCGCGCGTCGGGGGCGCCGTCCGGGGACTCCGTCGGGCCCGCGGGCCAGACGACCGAGGGGCGGGCTCCCTCCACCGGATCGGCTGCCTCCACCGGATCGGCTCCCTCCACCGGATCGGCGGCGTCGGGCTCGTACACCCCCCGTACCGCGAGCTCCTTCCGTACCGCCTGCCACTCCTCAAGGCCGCCCGGCTCCACCCCGCACGCGCGGACGAAGGTGACCAGGAGCTCCTCGCGGGGGACGGTGGCGCGGGCCAGCATGTTGGCGACGGTGGACCGGGGCAGGACCTCGCCGCGCGCCTCGGCCCGGCCCGCGAGTTCGCGGTACGTCAGGCCGGACCAGTCCTTGAGCGCCTGGAGGCACGCGACGAACTCCGCGGCGTTCCGTACCTCCCTCGGGTCGGGTGCCCGTTCCGCCGGCCTCATCCGCGCCTCCCCTTCCGCCGGACAGGGTTGGGACATGTCCGGGACAAGCCTCAAGCCTTGTTGATCTCGCGCTCCGGCTCAAGAGTGGAACTCGGCATTTCCGATGGCGATGCCGGTCACCGACGAGTGGCCCCGACCCTCCACGGGGGGAGGGTCGGGGCCACTCGGGTGTGTCCGGTGTCCCGGAGCCGATCCGGGACAGGTCGGGACGGAGGTCCCGGCCGGAAGGACGTTCGGAAGGACGGTCGGAAGACCGCCGGATCCGGAGGGCAGGTCAGAAGACCGACTCGGCCTCACGGATGCGGTCGTCGGGGACCGTCTTGAGCCGCGTCACGGCCTCGGCCAGCGGCACCATCTCGACGTTCGTGCCGCGCAGCGCCGTCATCCGGCCGAAGTCGCCGCGGTGCGCCGCCTCCACCGCGTGCCAGCCGAAGCGGGTGGCGAGCACCCGGTCGTACGCGGTCGGCGTGCCGCCGCGCTGGACGTGGCCGAGGATGACCGGGCGGGCCTCCTTGCCGAGGCGCCGCTCCAGCTCGACGGCGAGCTGATTGCCGATGCCCTGGAAGCGCTCGTGACCGAACTGGTCGATCTCGCCCTTCTTGTACTCCATCGAGCCCTCGGCCGGATGGGCGCCCTCGGCGACGCAGATGACGGCGAACTTCTTACCGCGGGCGAAGCGCTCCTCGACCATCTTGACGAGGTCGTCGACCTGGAAGGGGCGCTCGGGGAGGCAGATGCCGTGCGCGCCGCCGGCCATGCCGGACTCCAGCGCGATCCAGCCGGCGTGGCGGCCCATCACCTCGACGACCATCACCCGCTGGTGGGACTCGGCGGTGGTCTTCAGCCGGTCCATGGCCTCGGTGGCGACACCGACGGCGGTGTCGAAGCCGAAGGTGCGGTCCGTGGAGGAGATGTCGTTGTCGATCGTCTTCGGGACGCCGACGACGGGCATGCCCGCGTCGGAGAGCATCCGGGCGGCGGTCAGGGTGCCCTCGCCGCCGATCGGGATGAGGACGTCGATGCCGTACTGCCTGGCCAGATCGGGGGCCGACTCGGCGGCCTCGGCCAGCCGGTTGCGCTCCAGGCGCGCGGAGCCGAGGATCGTGCCGCCGCGGGCCAGGATGCCGCTGACGTTGTTGAGGTCGAGGGGCCGGTAGTGGCCGTCGAGCAGGCCCTTGAACCCGTCCTCGAAGCCGATGACTTCGTCGTCGTGGCCGGTCAGCGCCCGGTGCACGACCGACCGGATCACTGCGTTCAGGCCGGGGCAGTCGCCGCCTGCGGTGAGAACTCCGATGCGCATCGTGCTGTGTCTCCTGCTCGGTCGCGGTCCAGATGAGCCACGGCAATTCTCACACGGCGGACCTGACGGGGGCGCTCGCCGCGGCTCCGCGCGTCCCTCGCGGAGCCCTCCCGGGGCCCTCCCGGGGCCTTCCCGGAGGCCTTTCGTCCCGGGGTCCCGGGCCCTTCGTCCGGCGGGCGACTTAACCAGTGGCGGGGGTATTGTCAAGGGGGTAATGCCGCCCTTTCGGGGCTTTCCGAGGACCGCAGATTGACGCACGGACCGCGCCGGTGGCGGGGCCCTCCCGGGGGCACCGCCCGCCCCGGTCCCCCCGGAGGGCCCCGTTCCGCAGGACTGGACAGGAGACCACGGCGTGACGCGCAGCGTGTACGTGACCGGGATCGACCGCGGTGACGGCCGCCAGGTAGTCGAGCTGGGAGTCATGGAGCTCCTCACTCGTCAGGTGGACCGGGTGGGGGTGTTCCGCCCGCTGGTGCACGACGGCCCCGACCGGCTCTTCGATCTGCTGCGGACCCGCTACCGGCTCTCGCAGGACCCTTCGACGGTCTACGGCATGGACTATCACGAGGCCTCGGACCTCCAGGCCGAGCGGGGCACCGACGAGCTGGTCTCGCAGATCGTCGACCGTTTCCACGCCGTCGCCCGCGCGTACGAGGTCGTCCTCGTCCTCGGTACCGACTTCGCGGCCACGCAGCTCCCCGACGAGCTCGCCCTCAACGCCCGCCTGGCCAACGAGTTCGGCGCCTCCGTCATCCCGGTGGTCGGCGGCAAGGGCCAGCCGTCGGAGTCCGTACGGGCCGAGGCCCGCAACGCCTTCCGGGCGTACGACGGACTCGGCTGCGACGTCCTCGCGATGGTCGTCAACCGGGTCGCGGGCGAGGACCGGGAGATCATCGCCGAGCGGCTCTCCGCCCGGCTGCCCGTGCCCTGTTACGTCCTGCCGGACGAGCCGGCGCTCGCCGCGCCCACCGTCTCCCAGATCACCCACGCGCTCGGCGCCTCCGTCGTCCTCGGCGACGACGCGGGCCTCGCGCGCGACGCCCTGGACTTCGTCTTCGGCGGTGCGATGCTGCCGAACTTCCTCAACGCGCTGACCCCGGGCTGTCTCGTCGTCACCCCCGGGGACCGGGCCGACCTGGTCGTCGGCGCGCTCGCCGCGCACTCGGCCGGCACCCCGCCGATCGCCGGCGTGCTGCTCACCCTCAACGAGCGGCCCAGCGCGGAGATCCTGACCCTGGCGGCCCGGCTCGCGCCCGGCACCCCGGTGATCTCCGTACCGGGCAACAGCTTCCCGACCGCCACCGAGCTCTTCGCCCTGGAGGGCAAGCTCAACGCCGCCACCCCGCGCAAGGCGGAGACGGCCCTCGGCCTGTTCGAGCGGCACGTGGACACCGCAGACCTGCTGAAGCGGATCTCGGTCGCCCGCAGCGGCCGTGTCACCCCGATGATGTTCGAGCACGAGCTGCTCGAACAGGCGCGGACCGACCGGCGCCGGGTCGTGCTCCCCGAGGGCACCGAGGAGCGCGTACTGCGCGCCGCCGACGTCCTGATACGCCGCGACGTCTGCGACCTGACGCTGCTCGGCGACGTCGAGACGATCCGCAAGAAGGCCGCCGACCTGAGCGTGAACCTGGGTGACACGCAGCTGATCGACCCGCAGACCTCGGAGCTGCGCGACTCGTTCGCCGAGAAGTACGCGGCGCTCCGCGCCCACAAGGGCGTCACGGTCGAGCTCGCGTACGACGTCGTCTCGGACGTGAACTACTTCGGCACGCTGATGGTGCAGGAGGGGCTGGCCGACGGCATGGTCTCCGGCGCCGTGCACTCCACGGCGGCGACGATCCGCCCGGCCTTCGAGATCATCAAGACGAAGCCGGACGCGTCGATCGTCTCCTCGGTCTTCTTCATGTGCCTCGCCGACAAGGTGCTCGTCTACGGCGACTGCGCCGTCAACCCCGACCCGAACGCCGAGCAGCTCGCGGACATCGCCGCCCAGTCGGCGGCCACCGCGGCCCGCTTCGGCGTGGAGCCGCGGATCGCGATGCTCTCGTACTCCACCGGCACCTCGGGCTCCGGCGCGGACGTCGACAAGGTGCGCGAGGCGACGAAGCTGGTCCGCGAGGCGCACCCGGAGCTGCGGATCGAGGGCCCGATCCAGTACGACGCGGCGGTGGAGCCGTCCGTCGCCGCCACGAAGCTGCCGGAGTCGGAGGTGGCCGGGCAGGCGACCGTGCTGATCTTCCCCGACCTCAACACCGGCAACAACACCTACAAGGCCGTGCAGCGTTCGGCCGGCGCCGTGGCCGTCGGCCCGGTGCTCCAGGGTCTGCGCAAGCCGGTGAACGACCTCTCGCGCGGCGCGCTCGTCAGCGACATCGTCAACACGGTCGCCATCACGGCGATCCAGTCCCAGGTCCCCTCCCAGGGTCAGGAGCTCGAAGCATGACCGCCACCCCCACCCACACCCCCACCCGTGTCCTCGTCCTCAACTCCGGCTCGTCGTCGGTCAAGTACCAGCTGCTCGACATGGCGGACGGCAGCCGGCTCGCGGTCGGCCTGGTGGAGCGGATCGGCGAGGAGACCTCCCGTCTGGTGCACACCCCGCTCCAGGGCGGCGGAGGCGCGAAGCGCGAGAAGAACGGTCCGATCCCCGACCACGCGGCGGCGCTGAAGGCGGTCGCCGAGGAACTGGCGGCGGACGGCCTCGGCCTGGACTCCCCCGAGCTGGCCGCGATCGGTCACCGGGTGGTGCACGGCGGGCTGCGGTTCAGCGCCCCGACGGTCATCGACGACGAGGTGCTCGCGGAGGTCGAGCGGCTGGTGCCGGTCGCCCCGCTGCACAACCCGGCGAACCTCATCGGCATCCGTACGGCGATGTCCCTGCGCCCCGACCTGCCGCAGGTGGCGGTCTTCGACACGGCCTTCCACACGACGATGCCGGAGTCGGCGGCGCGGTACGCGATCGACGTGGCGACGGCGGACGCGTACCGGATCCGGCGGTACGGCTTCCACGGCACCTCGCACGCGTACGTCTCGCGCGAGACGGCGAAGCTGCTCGGCAAGGCGCCCGAGGAGGTGAACGTGATCGTGCTGCACCTGGGCAACGGCGCCTCCGCCTCGGCGGTGGCGGGCGGCCGGTGCGTGGACACGTCGATGGGTCTGACGCCCCTGGAGGGCCTGGTCATGGGCACCCGCTCGGGCGACATCGACCCGGCGGTCACCTTCCACCTCAAGCGGGTGGCGGGCATGGACGACAGCGAAATCGATGGCCTCCTCAACAAGAAGTCCGGCCTGGTCGGCCTCTGCGGCGACAACGACATGCGGGAGATCCGGCGCCGCGTCGACGAGGGCGACGAGGCGGCGACGCTGGCCTTCGACATCTACATCCACCGCCTGAAGAAGTACATCGGCGCCTACTACGCGGTGCTCGGCCGGGTGGACGCGGTGGTGTTCACGGCGGGGGTCGGCGAGAACGCGGCCCCGGTGCGGGAGGCTGCCATCGCGGGCCTGGAGGAGCTGGGTCTCGCCGTGGACGCGGACCTCAACGCCGTACGTTCCGACGAGGCGCGGCTGATCTCTCCGGACTACGCGCGGGTGGCGGTCGCCGTGGTGCCGACGGACGAGGAGCTGGAGATCGCGCGGCAGAGTTTCGCGCTCGTTCAGAGCTCGGTGAGCTCGAACGAGTGAACGCTTGAGCGGGCCCGCGCCCATTTGTACTTTCCGCCAGTCGGAATATTCCGCAGTGAAACAAACCGATAGGATCCGCCTCATGCGCCGTTCCAAAATCGTCTGCACGCTGGGCCCCGCCGTCGACTCGTATGAGCAGCTGAAGGCTCTCATCGAGGCCGGTATGAACGTGGCCCGATTCAACTTCAGCCACGGCTCCCAGGCAGAACACCAGGAGCGGTACGACCGCGTCCGGCAGGTCTCCGCGGACACCGGGCACGCCGTCGGCGTCCTCGCCGACCTCCAGGGCCCCAAGATCCGCCTGGAGACCTTCGCCGAGGGCCCGGTCGAGCTGGTGCGCGGTGACGAGTTCACCATCACCACCGAGGACGTCCCCGGCGACAAGTCCATCTGCGGCACCACCTACAAGGGTCTGCCCGGCGACGTCTCCAAGGGCGACCAGGTCCTCATCAACGACGGCAACGTCGAGCTGCGGGTCGTCGAGGTCGACGGCCCGCGGGTCAAGACCGTGGTCATCGAGGGCGGTGTCATCTCCGACCACAAGGGCATCAACCTGCCCGGCGCGGCCGTCAACGTCCCCGCCCTGTCGGAGAAGGACGTCGACGACCTCCGCTTCGCGCTCCGCATGGGCTGCGACATGGTCGCCCTCTCCTTCGTCCGCGACGCCGACGACGTCAAGGACGTCCACAAGGTGATGGACGAGGAGGGCCGCCGGGTCCCCGTCATCGCCAAGGTCGAGAAGCCGCAGGCCGTCGAGAACATGGAGGCCGTCGTCGCGGCCTTCGACGCGGTCATGGTGGCCCGTGGCGACCTCGCCGTCGAGTACCCGCTGGAGCGGGTCCCGATGGTGCAGAAGCGCCTCGTCGAGATGTGTCGCCGCAACGCCAAGCCGGTCATCGTCGCGACCCAGATGATGGAGTCGATGATCACCAACTCCCGGCCGACCCGCGCCGAGGCGAGCGACGTCGCCAACGCGATCCTGGACGGCGCGGACGCGGTCATGCTGTCGGCCGAGTCCTCGGTCGGCGCCTACCCGATCGAGACCGTGAAGACGATGTCGAAGATCGTCACCGCGGCCGAGGAGGAGCTGCTCTCCAAGGGCCTCCAGCCCCTGGTCCCGGGCAAGAAGCCGCGCACCCAGGGCGGCTCCGTCGCCCGCGCGGCCTGCGAGATCGCCGACTTCCTGGGCGGCAAGGCGCTGATCGCCTTCACCCAGTCCGGCGACACGGCCCGCCGTCTCTCCCGCTACCGGGTGCAGCAGCCGATCCTCGCCTTCACGACGGACGAGAACACCCGCAACCAGCTCACCCTGAGCTGGGGCGTCGAGTCCTTCCTGGTCCCGTTCGTGGAGACCACGGACGCGATGGTCGACCTCGTGGACGCCGAGCTCCTGAAGCTCCAGCGCTACAACGAGGGCGACACCATGATCATCACCGCCGGCTCGCCCCCCGGCGTCCCCGGCACGACGAACATGGTCCGCGTCCACCACCTCGGCGGCGGCGAGCACGCCTGACGCCCCGCTTGATCCGTATGCGACCGTGGGCCGCACCCCTGGAGAAGGGGTGCGGCCCACGGTCGTACGCCTACGGAGATCAGCTGGGCTCGATCGTGTTGCGGAGGCCCGGGACCTTGAGGGTGCCGCCGAACTGGCCCGCCTGCTTGAGCTTCACCTGGGTGAAGAAGGCGAAGGGGACGTCCAGCGGGGGCGGGGACTCCGGGCCGAAGGTGATCGGGATGAGGCCGAAGAGGTTGCCCTTCAGCTCCTCCGTGTACATGGTCACCGTGCCGTCGGTGATGGTCGACGTCGAGCCCTTGTCGGAGCGGACGTGACCCGTAAGGCCCTCGGAGTGGACCGTCAGCTGGTGGAGGTCCTTGATGTCGATGCCGGAAGCGGTGAACTTCAGGACCTTCTTGATCTTGCCGCTGCCGGTCTTCACCTCGACGATGCCGTGGTACTTGAGGCCCTTGAGGGTGAGGAGCGTGCTCTCCAGGCGCCACGGCTCGTCCGGGAGCAGCGGGATGCCCGGCTCCAGTTCGGCCGCCGCGAGCGCCTCGGGGTCGAGCTCGGGGCACGGGAAGCGCGGCTTGGCGCCGTCGGGTATGGACTCGTCCTTCTTGGGGTCGAGGCCCTGGGAGCTCTCCGGAAGCTCCTTGACGGTCACGCCGGCCTTGTCGGCCGCCTTCTCGATCGCCTTCTTGGTCGCGTCGGCGGCCGGGTCGGTGGTCGGGTCTGCGGGCGTCTTCGGCGTGGCGGGCGCGGTAGCGGGGGCGGTGGGGGTCGCCTTCGCGGGGGCGGTCGCGGTCGCCGTCGGCTTCGGTGAAGCGGTCGCGGTCGGCTCGTCGGCGGTCGCGGGCTTCTGGACCGGGGCGGCCGTGGTCGGTGCCGCAGTCGTGGCCGTCGGCGTCGGGTCCGGGCCGTCGAAGAGGTCCTTGATCGCGTCGCCCACGCCCAGCGGGTCGAGCGGGTTCGTCGACTTCGTGGGGGTGGGGGTGGCCGTGGCGGTCGCCGTGGCCGAGGGAGTCGCGGTCGGCGCCTGCTCCCGCGCCTGCTGCGTGGTCGCCTGGCCGGTCTCCGTCGCGGTCGGCGTCGGGGTCGCGGTAGCCGAAGCAGTGGCCGAGGCCGTGGCCGTCGGGCCGGTCGTCGCCGTGGCGCTCGGGGTCGCCGGCGCGCTCGCGCTCGTCGAGGGCGTGGCCGTCGGCTTCGCGCTCTCCGTGGGCTTCGCCGTCTCCTCAGGAGTCGGCTCGTCCGAGCGGGTCACACACGGCCCGGGAGCGAAGGGGATGTCCTTCTCGTCGGCGAGGGCGAGCTTGGGCGTGAGGCCCATGCCCACGAACACCGCGGTCGGCATGGCGGCCAGCGCCATCGCCTTGCCCGCGGGGCCCTGGATCCTGTTCAGCAGCGACTTGCGCGGGGCCGCGTGCCGCGGGCCCTCCTTCGCGAGCGCCGACTGAGTCTCGTCACCCCGCACTGTTCCTCCCGCCATTGGCGTCGGCCGTCGTTTCGGTCGCCGACTCGTACGTCTCGCGCTGCTCCGGGACACCGGCCGCCACGACGACCTCGGTCTCGAGCTCGGCGCCGGCCTCCTCGGAGGCCTCAAGCTGACCGTCGTGCTGTGCGTCGTCGTCGGTCTCCTCGACCGGGGGCGCGGGCGCCCACGCGGCGGACATGCCGCCTCCGATCAGGGAGAACAGGAACCCGATGACCAGACCGCCGAAGTTCGACACCGGGATGGAGACCAGCGCCAGGACGATCGTCGCGACGCCCGCGAACACCCGGACGACGGGCTGGAACCACATCGTCAGACCGAGTGTGATGAGCAGGACGCCGATGATCAGCGCTCCGGCTCCGGCGGTCGTCTGCATGGCGAGCGTGGCGTTGCCGAGCCGAAAGTCCCCGTACGGGAGATAGGCGATCGGTACGCCGCCGATGATGGTGAGCAGTCCCGCCCAGAAGGGCCGGGTCTGCCGCCAGACCTTGAACCGGTTCTCCTTGGGGACTTCGCGGGAGGCGGGGATCTCGGCGCTCATGGAAACAGCTCCCTGGAAGCGGTGTTGCTGAGAAAGGTGAAGAAGGTGGTGCCGTCGGCCGGAGCGGGTGGGGCCGTACGGGACGGCCCACACCCTCCGGACCGGGTCAGTCCTTGAAGCACTCCTGCGACGTGCCCCTGTGCAGCGACAGGTTCAGGTTCGGGAGCTTGAAGGTGGCGGCGGTGGTCGCCCACGCCTTCTGCTCGACGTCGTTCAGCACGGCCTCCTCGGCGCGCTGACCGAAGCCGTACGGGTTCGCCTTCGTGTTGGGCTGGATGCCCGGCTTGCCCGGGACCGGCTTGCCGTCAGGGCCCGCGTTCAGCGCACCGGCAGCGACGCCGATGTCGATGTTCTTGAACTCGGCGTTGGTCTTGAGCGAGGAGACATCGAGGTAGATGTCCTCGGCGTAGACCTTGTCCTTGCCGGTACCGGCCGTGAGCCGGAGCGTGACGTCACCGACGAACGGCACCTTCGGCGTCACCACCGACTGGCACATGTCGGTGATCCAGGCCTTCGAGAAGCCCGAGACGGCGACCGGGGCGGCGAACGCGTTGCCCTCCAGGTCCTTGCCGCCGTTGACGCTGCCGTACTGGACGAAGTCCTCGCCGACGAGGCTCTTCGCCTTAACCTTGAATTCCTGGCCGGAGATGCTGAAGGACGCGGCCAGCGCACCCTGGGCCAGACCGACGCCGATCGCGGCCGTCGCGGCCACGCTCGGGACCATGACGACGGCGAACCGCTTCCATCTGGTACCGCCACGAACCTGGGACTTCATGAGAATTCCTCCTTCTCGGACGTACATCTCCGGAAGGGCCGGGGGCCCGTCCCGGGATGGGAGAAGAGCTACGTCCTCGGGAAGGGAAGCACCGAGGCATCAGGCGGCGCGATGCGCGTCCGAATCACCGGCGATCACCCCCGAGCGACAACCATGAGCCACGCTGTGCGCGTGGCCGGGTTGGACAGGCCCCGTTCGGTGAGAGCGGGAACCCCCCTGTCCACGGCCGGCGCCTGGGCACCGACCCGCCCGGTGGGGACCCTCGCCGCGTTCCCGGTTGGTTGCCGGGGGGTGTGCGGTTTCGGACCGAGCGTCGCCGATCGTGGTCGATTCCGGGCCGTCGCACAAGGGGGTTCGTTACTCGCTAGTAACGGGTGGATAACCGGGGCATGGCGGGGTGGCGCCGAACGGGCACACAGGGTGCGGTCGGGTGATACCCAATATCAGCAGATCGCCGGATGAAGCCGGACAGAATCCTCGGTTCGATTTACTGCAAGTAACAGCGGCCGCGATTACCAAGTTTTGGTAAAGCGCGGCCGCTGTTTGTCGCTGTGTCGCCAAATCGTCGGACGATCCGGCGGGTCGGGAAGACCCCGGGGCGAGGTCCTAGAAAAGCACCCGGGCCAGGGCCTGGCGGGCCGCCGTCACACGCGGGTCGTCGACGCCGATCACCTCGAAAAGCTCCAGGAGCCGCAGCCGCGCCGCGTCCCTGTCCTCGCCCACCGTGCGGCGCACGGTCTCCACGAGGCGCCCGAAGGCGTCCTCGACATGGCCGCCCACCAGGTCGAGGTCGGCGGCGGCGATCTGCGCGGCGACGTCGGCCGGGGCGTCCGCCGCGTTCTTGCGTACGGCGGCGGGGTCGAGGTCCTGCACCCGGGCGAGAAGCTCGGCCTGGGCCAGGCCCAGCTTGGCCTCCGGGTGGGCGGGGTCGTCGGCGAGGACGTTCTTGTACGCCTGGACGGCGCCGGCCAGGTCACCCGCGTCGAGCGCGGACATGGCCGCTTCGAGGAGGGCGTCGTACGGGCCGACCGGACGCTCGGCGGCGGCCGAGCCCTCGGCGTCGCCGTCCGCGCCCCCGGCCACGGCGATACCCGTCAGACCGAAGCGCTCCTCGCCGACCTGGATCAGCTGGTCGAGGGTCTCCCGGATCTGGGCCTCGGGCACCGCGCCCTGGAAGAGCGGCAGCGCCTGGCCGGCGACCACCGCGAAAACGGCCGGAATTCCCTGGATGCCGAACTGCTGCATCAGCATCTGGTTGGCGTCGACGTCGATCTTCGCGAGCAGGAAGCGGCCGTTGTACTCGACGGCCAGGCGCTCCAGGAGGGGGCCGAGCTGCTTGCACGGCTCGCACCACTCGGCCCAGAAGTCGAGGACGACCGGGACCTCGGCGGAGCGCTGGATGACATCGCGCTCGAAGCCGGCCTCGTCGACGTCGATCACCAGGGCGGAGGGGGGCACCGCGGCGGGGCCACCCTGCCGGGCGGCCTCGGCCCGGACCTGCTCCGCCTTGGTCTTGGCCTCTCCGGCCGCCTTCACCGCGGCGAGGTCGACGACGCCGCTCATGGACATGTTTCGGGGCTGCATGCGTACATCCTCCCCCTTCCGCGCGCGTAACCGGTAAGTCATGGCTGAACCGTGGCGCCCGGGGGTCTCCCGCCGGTGTGCGAGACGCCCGGGCGACACGGTTCTTCGTCTTCGTTCCGCACCGGATCCCCACCCGGTGCTCCGCCGGGTCCCCACCCGGCACATGGTTGTCGCTAGGGCCGCTCAAAGCCTTTCGCTACAGGTCGTAGCGTAACTCTCCGGGAGGATCGGCGGGGAGGGCGCGGGAGCGATCCGCTCGGTGAACTGCCTCACATCACGCGCCTCTGGCGCCGTACCTACCGACGGGTATGGTCGACGTCCATGTGCAGCAGTACCCCCCGCAACAGCCGAACCGGACGCCCCCGCTCCACCGAGGCCGACACGGCCATCCTGGAGGCGACCCGCGCCGCCCTGGTCGACCTCGGCTGGTCCAAGCTCACGATGGGGGACGTCGCCGGCCGCGCCGGGGTTGCGAAGACGACGCTCTACCGCCGCTGGGCCAACAAGAACGAGCTCGTGGTGGACGCCGTCGCCGTCCTCTTCGACGAACTCGAACTGCCCGACCTTGGTTCCCTCCAGGCCGACATCGAGCATGTCGTCCTCCAGTTCGCGGCGCTCCTCGAACGCCCGGAGACCAAGACGGCCCTGATGGCCGTGGTGGCCGAGTCGACCCGCGACGCACCGCTGCGCGAGCGTATCCGCGCCTCGATAGTCGACCGCCAGAAACGGCTCGTCCTGGCGGGCCGCCGGCGGGCGCAGCAGCGCGGCGAACTCCCCGCGGACCGCGATCCGGTGGCCGTGGACGCCACGGACGACCTGATCTTCGACGTCATCGCGGGGGCGGTCGTCCACCGCGCCCTGGTGAGCGCCGAACCGGTCGACGAGGCGTGGGTGACCCGCCTCTCGGCCCTCCTCGTGGGCGGCCTCGGCGCGGTGGCGGCCCTCGGCCCATGAGTGCCGGGCGGCGCGCGTAGTACGTCACCTCGGTACGCCGGCAAGGGCGGTACGGGAGTCCCCGTACCGCCCTTGCCGTACTCGTACGCGCCGACTAGAAGCCCGGGGGCTCCGTGTAGATGCCCCACTCGTCGCGCAGGGCGTCGCAGATCTCGCCGAGGGTGGCCTCCGCGCGTACGGCCTCCAGCATCGGGACGATCATGTTCGAGCCGTCCCGGGCCGCCGTGAGCATCGCGTCGAGCGAGGCCCGGACCTTGGCGTCGTCGCGGCGCGCCTTGCGCTCGCCGAGGACCCGGACCTGCTCCCACTCGACCTCGTGGCTGACCCGCAGGATCTCCAGGTCGCCGGTGACGGAGCCGTGGGCGCAGTTGACGCCGACGACCCGCTTGTCGCCCTTCTCCAGGGACTGCTGGTACTGGAAGGCGGACTCGGCGATCTCGCCGGTGAACCAGCCGTCCTCGATCCCGCGCAGGATGCCCGAGGTCATCGGCCCGATCGGGTGCTGCCCGTCCGGGTGGGCGCGGCGGCCGCGCTCCTTGATCTGGTCGAAGATCCGCTCGGCGTCGGCCTCGATGCGGTCGGTGAGCTGCTCGACGTACCAGGAGCCGCCCAGCGGGTCGGCCACGTTGGCCACGCCCGTCTCCTCCATCAGCACCTGCTGCGTGCGGAGCGCGATCTCGGCGGCCTGCGCGCTGGGCAGCGCGAGCGTCTCGTCGAGGGCGTTGGTGTGGAGGGAGTTGGTGCCGCCGAGGACGGCGGAGAGGGCCTCGACCGCCGTACGGACGACGTTGTTGTACGGCTGCTGGGCGGTGAGGGAGACACCGGCGGTCTGGGTGTGGAAGCGGAGCCACTGCGCCTTGTCGGTCTTGGCGCCGTAGACCTCCTTCATCCAGCGCGCCCAGATCCGGCGGGCGGCGCGGAACTTGGCGATCTCCTCGAAGAAGTCGAGGTGCGCGTCGAAGAAGAAGGAGAGGCCGGGGGCGAAGACGTCGACGTCGAGGCCGCGCGAGAGGCCCAGCTCCACGTAGCCGAAGCCGTCGGCGAGGGTGTACGCGAGCTCCTGCGCGGCCGTCGCCCCGGCCTCGCGGATGTGGTAGCCGGAGACGGAGAGCGGCTTGTACGCGGGGATGCCCTCGGCGCAGTGCTCCATCAGGTCGCCGATGAGGCGCAGATGGGGCTCGGGCTCGAAGAGCCACTCCTTCTGCGCGATGTACTCCTTGAAGATGTCGGTCTGGAGCGTGCCGTTGAGCACGGCCGGGTCGACGCCCTGGCGCTCGGCGGCGACCAGGTACATGCAGAAGACGGGCACGGCGGGCCCGGAGATGGTCATCGAGGTGGTGACGTCGCCGAGCGGGATGTCCTTGAAGAGGACCTCCATGTCGGCGGCGGAGTCGATGGCGACACCGCAGTGGCCGACCTCGCCGAGGGCCTTCGGGTCGTCGGAGTCGCGGCCCATGAGGGTCGGCATGTCGAAGGCGACGGAGAGGCCGCCGCCGCCGGCCTCCAGGATCATCTTGTACCGCTCGTTGGTCTGCTCGGCGTTACCGAAGCCCGCGAACTGGCGGATGGTCCAGGTCCGGCCCCGGTAGCCGGTCGCGTGGAGTCCCCGGGTGTAGGGGTACTCGCCGGGCCAGCCGATCCGTTCGAACCCCTCGTACGTGTCGCCGGGCCGGGGCCCGTAGACGGGCTCCACGGCGTCGCCGGAGAGCGTGGTGAAGTCAGCGTCCCGCTTGCGGGCCTTGTCGTAACGGGCCTGCCAGCGACGGCGGCCTTCCTCGATGCCGTGAGCGTCCATGCACTCGAATTTACTAGGACGTCCTAGTAAATGTCGATGGGAGACCGCCGTACGCATCCGTACGGCGGTGTCCGACCGGCCCCGTCAGGCCTTGACTGCGGCCGGGGAAGCGTCCGTGACCAGCGGCGACGTCTCGCGGACGACCTTGCGCTCGACGAAGAAGGCGGCGAAGGGAATCGTCCCGGAGAGCAGCACCCACAGGAGCTTGCCGAACGGCCACTTCGCCTTGGAGCCCAGGTCGAAGGCGAAGACGAGGTAGATGATGTAGAGGACGCCGTGGGCCTGGGAGACCGCGAAGGTCACGTCCTCGCCCATGTCGAACCCGTACTTGAAGATCATGCAGGTGCACAGCACGAGCAGCATGACGGCGGTCACGTAGGCCATGACGCGGTAACGGGTCAGCACGCTGGATTTCATGCCGTCGAGCGTAACGGCACGTTCCGGGCGATCTTCGCGCGGGTCGGCTCTCGCCGGACGCGCGGCTCGGCACTCGTCCGACGCGGCTCAGCTCTCGTCGAAATCGTGCGCGCTCACCCGCAGCGGGCGGAGCATCGCGAAGATCTCGCCGCACTCCTCGGCGTCGTACGCACCGAGCCCGAACTCCATGTCCATCAGGTCGCGGGTCGCGGACTCGACCACCTCGCGCCCCTTCTCGGTGATCGTCGCGAGGGTGCCCCGGCCGTCGTTGGGGTTCGGGCGCTTGTCGACGAGACCGGACTTCACGAGCCGGTCCACCGTGTTCGTCACCGAGGTGGGGTGCACCATCAGCCGCTCGCCGATCTTGGACATCGGCAGCTCGCCCGCCTTGGAGAAGGTGAGCAGGACCAGGGCCTCGTACCGCGCGAACGTCAGCCCGTACGGCTTGACGACGGCGTCGACCTCCGCGAGCAGGATCTGCTGGGCGCGCATGATCGAGGTGATCGCGGCCATCGCGGGGACCGGGCCCCAGCGCCTCTGCCAGAGTTCGTCGGCGCGGGCGATGGGATCGAAGGGGAGACTGAGCGGCTTCGGCACGCGTCGACCTTACCCATGGGCCACTGGGCGGTCAGCCCCGTCTCATTTCTCGGTCGCCCCGGAGGCCTTGAGCTCCGCCGCCGCGGCGAGGAGGCAGAGCGTGCCGACGACGCCCGTGCCCGCGACGACCGTGTGCACGGGGACGAACTCGGCCGCGATCCCGGCGCCCGCCATGCCGATCCCCTGGACGGTCATCATGCCCGCCGTCATCAGGGTCATGGCCCTCCCCCGCTGCTCCTCGGGGACGGCGACGACGAACCAGGCGTCGAGACCGAGGGTGTACGCGCCGGTGGCGCCCGCCAGGAAGAGCGCGACGACCGCGAGGGCGACGCCGGGCTCGGGGGCGTACAGGAGATACGGGAGGACGCCCGTCACCGCGAGCGGGAGCACGATCCGGGAGCGGGTCGCGGCGGAGAGGAACGAACCGGCGAACAGCTCGCCGGCGATCGTGCCGACCGGCAGCGCGCACATCAGCAGACCGAGGGCTGCGGTGGAGACGCCGATCTCGTCGGCGTAGGGGGCGGCGAGCGCCTCCGGTACGACGGCGAAGAGCGGCGGCACCCAGAACATCAGCATCAGGGCACGCACGCGCCGGTTCCGCAGGACGGCCCAGGTGCCGGAGAGCCCGCTGCCGGCGGACGCGGCGGCGCGGGCGGGGCGGCGGGCGGTGCCGAGGCGCAGCACCAGCGCCGAGACGAGGAAGGTGACGGCGGTGACCGCGAGGGCGCCGCGCGGCGGGACGACGGTGAGGAGGACGCCGCCGACGGCGAAGCCGGTGAGGAGGGCGCTCTGCGAGACGATCCGCAGGAGGGAGCGGCCGAGGACGAAGAGGTCGCCCTCGCCGAGGATGTCGGCGAGGGTCGCCATCCGGGTGCCGTTGAAGACCGGCGAGACGACGGCGATGGCGCAGCGCAGGGCGAGCAGGACGGCGACGGGGGTCGCGGGGACGACCATCACGGCGACGCAGGCGGCGCAGACGAGGTCGCAGACGACGAGGATCCGGCGGGGCGGGAGGCGGTCGGTGAGACCGGCGAGGAGGGTGCCGCCGAGGAGGTAGGGGAGGAAACCGAGGGCGAAGGTGAGGGAGGAGAGGAGCGGGGAGCGGGTGAGGTCGTAGACGAGCACGGTGAGGGCCAGCTCGCTGACGACGACCCCGAGGAGCGAGAAGAGGTGCGCCACGAAGACGAACCGGAACTCCCGCACCCGGAACACGGCCCGGTACCCGGGGCGGTCGATGGGGGCGGCGGGCACGGGCGTGGCGGGCACGGAGGTGGCGGACGCAGGGGTGACGGGCACAGGGGTGACGGGCACCGGCGTGCCCTGGGAGGCGGGCTTCGGCATGGTCGCAGCGTGCCGCCGACCGGCGCCCCGCCCTAGACTTTCGGCTCCACACGAATGTTCCGGGTCCGGCGAGCGGAGGTAGAGGTCCCCGTGCCGTACCACCTGCGCTTCGGCGAGGCCGACCCCTTGCGGATCCGGTTCGCGATCTCGCCGCTCTGGGAGACGCACTCCGCCGTGCGGGTCCTCGCGCGGCCCGGGAAGCAGAGCTACCACCTGCCGTGGATGCGGCGGATCGCGGGCGCCGCGCGGGATCTCGACCTCGGGCCGCTCCAGCTCCTCATGCCGCTCCGCGGGCACAGCCCGGACTTCCTCTACCCGCCGCCGATCGGGCCCGTCGCCACCTTCGACGAGGAGATCGCCGCGGTACGGGAGACCGACCCGGCCCTCGCGCGCGTCGACTTCGAGCGGGCGCTCGCCGAGACCCCGGGGGCGGCCGATACGGCGGAGGGCCGGCGGCTGCTCGCCGATCCGGCCGACGGAGTGCGGCGGCTGACCGTCCTCCTGGAGGCGGCCTGGGACACGCTGATCGCTCCCGAGTGGCCCCGGCTGCGGGCGCTCCTGGAGGCGGACGTGGCGTACCACTCGCGCCGGCTCGCGGAGGGCGGGCTGGAACGGCTCCTGGGCGAGCTGCACCCGGCCTTCGCCTGGGCCGCCGAGACCGCCACCCTCCAGGTCGCCTACGCAGGGGAGCACGACCGTCCGCTGGACGGGCAGGGCCTCGTCCTCATGCCGTCGGTCTTCACCTGGCCCGATGTGGTGAGCGGCTTCGATCCGCCGTGGCAGCCGACCGTGGCGTATCCGGCGCGCGGGATCGGCGGGCTGTGGGCCGAGCCCCGGGAGCGTACGCCCGAGGTGCTGGCCCGGCTGCTCGGCCGTGCCCGGGCGGACGTCCTGTGCGCCCTGGACGAGCCGACGGGGACGACGGCGCTCGCGCACCGGCTGGGCCTCGCGCCCTCCTCCGTCTCCTCGCACTTGTCAGTGCTGCGGGACGCGGGGCTGCTCGCCTCCCGGCGCTACGGCCACCAGGTGCTGTACGAGCGGACGCCGCTCGGGATCGCGGTGTCGCAGCCCGGAACCGACTGACCGTCATGTGACGATGGCGCCGATTGTCCTGATCCCCGTGCCCATACGCCCCGCCGTACCCGACCCTGGGGGCCGGATGTCCCGCCGCACCGTCACCGCCGCCGCCCTGACCCTCGTCTCCGCGCTGCTCCTGACCGGATGCTCCGGGGACGAGCGCCCGAAGACTCCGGTCGGCCCGCCCTCCGCGGCCGGTGAGGCCTCGGGCGAGGCGCCGGCCCCCTCCGCCGGTTCGCCCTTCTGGGTCGACCCGGAGAGCGACGCGGCGAAGCAGGTCAGGACGTACGAGGCGCAGGGCAGGACCGAGGACGCCGAGATCCTGAAGCGGATCGCGGAGCGGCCGGTCGCGGACTGGCCGGCCGGGGACGACCCCGTCCCCGAGGTCACGCGCGCGGTCAGGGGCGCGGCGGCCGAGGGCCGGACCCCGGTCTTCGTCGCGTACAACATCCCCCACCGCGACTGCGGGATGTACTCGGCGGGCGGCTCGCACGACGCGCGGGCCTACCGGAACTGGGTGGACTCCTTCGCCTCCGCGATCGGCGACTCCCCCGCGATCGTCGTCCTGGAGCCGGACGCGGTGCCGCACCTCGTGGACGGCTGCACACCGGCGCAGTACCACGACGAGCGCTACGGGCTGCTCGCCGAGGCGATCGAGCGGCTCAAGCGGCAGCCGCGCACCCGGGTCTACCTGGACGCGGGGAACCCGGCGTGGATCGACGACCCGGGCAAGCTGGTGGAGCCGCTGCGCCGGGCGGGCGTCGCCCGCGCCGACGGCTTCTCGCTCAACGTCTCCAACTTCCAGACGAACGACACGGTGAAGGGCTTCGGCTCGACGCTGTCGGGGCTGCTCGGCGGCGCCCACTTCACGGTGGACACCAGCCGCAACGGCGTCGGCCCCCTCCCGGGTGACCGGGCGGAGGCCTGGTGCAATCCGCCGGGCCGGGCCCTCGGCGTACCGCCGACGGACCGGACCGGGGACGAGCTGGTCGACGCCTATCTGTGGATCAAGCGCCCCGGCGACTCGGACGGTCAGTGCCGGGGCGGACCGGCCGCCGGGACGTGGTGGCCGGAGTACGCCCTGGGCCTCGCCAGGAGGGCGAAGACCTAGCCACCCCGGAGGGTGCGCTCACTCCACCTGGATCCACTTCGCCTCGCTCGGGATGCCGTCCGCGTCCGTCACGAAGAGCATGTACCAGCCGGGCGGCACGAGCGTGCGGTCCTGCGGTACGTCGACGGTGACCGTCTTCCCGTCCTGCGCCTTCGTCAGGCCGACCTCCACCGAGCGCTGTTCGACGTCCGTCGTGTGGGTGACTGCGCTGGGCCGCATCAGCCGGGCCTCGACGATCCGCCCGGCGTCGGCGGCCCTGAAGGTGACGCGGCCGTTCTGGTCGAGCTCCTGCGGGCCCTCCCCCAGGGCGGGCCGGTCCGTGCCCGCCTGGTGGAGGTAGGGCGGGGTGAAGACCTCGATGCGCTGCTCGAACGTACCGAGCTTGGTGTTGTCCTCGTCGTCGAAGAGCGGGTCGGAGCCGAAGGTCGCCACCCGGCCGTCGGGGAGCAGCAGCGCCTCGGAGTGGTAGTTGCGGCCGACGGTGGGTTCCGCGGCCTCGGTGAAGGCGTTGGCCTTCGGGTCGTAGAACTGCGCCTTGAGGATGTCGCTGCCGCTGCGGCCCCGGTACTGCTCGGATCCGCCGCTGGTGAAGACGGTGTCGTCGGGGAGCAGGACGCTGCTGAGGTAGCGGGTGCCCTGCGGGAGCGCGGGCCCGTCGGTGAAGACGGGGCTGTCCTTGGAGAGGTCGACGATCGAGGTGCGGGCGGTGGACTTCGGGGACTCGCCGACCCCGCCGCCGCCGAGGACCATGACCTTCTGGTGCTGGGCGGGCGGCAGCATCAGGGAGGCGGAGGTCTCCAGCTGGTCGGGGTCGGTGAGTCCGCCGAGCCTGGTGAAGGAGTTCTTCTTCAGGTCCCACAGGCCGGGTTCGCGGCCCTTCTCGGCGGGGCCGTAGCCGGCGTTGGAGCCGGTGTAGAGGACCTTGCCGCCCTGGGTGAGGAAGAGGGAGGGGTAGGTGGGGAAGTAGCGGAAGGGGCCCTCGGACCACTTCTTGGTCTTCGGGTCGTAGATCTCGTTGTCGCCGGGGACGACGTCGCCGACGTCGTTGAGCCCGGAGACGGCGAGGACCCTGCCGTCGTCGAGGGTGAGGAGGGTGGGGTACCAGCGGGCGTCCTTCATGGGGGCCACCGGGATGTACTTCTCGGCCCGGGGGTCGAACTCGTAGGCGCCCTTGATGCCCTGGAAGTCCTGCTTCTCGGTGGTGAGCTTCTGCGCGAGCCCGTAGACGTCGTCGGCCGCCTCGCCCTTGAGGCCGACGACCTCGTACTGCGCGGCCTCGGTGGTGAGGGCCTGCGGGCCCGCCTTCCGCGCCTCGACGAAGACCCGCGCCTCCGCCGCCGTCACCTTGGTCTTCCACGGCTTCATCTGGCCGCTCTTGGAGTACGAGATCTCGAACTCGCGCTTGGCCTTGGGGACGGTGACGTCGAACGTGGAGAGGTACTCGATCCCGGACGGGGAGCGGAAGACGGTGCCCTTCTTGAGGGTGACCGCCTTGTCGGGGCTCTCGTTCTTGACCCGCATGCCGCCGCCGGCCTTCTCCACCCCCTCTTCGAGGACCTCGTAGCGGGCGGTGCCGCCGGCGACGAGGAGCCGCCCGTCGGCGAGCTGCGTGTGGCCGGAGCAGAAGAAGTCCACCGGGGTGGGGATCTTCTTGAAGGTGTTCTTCGCCGGGTCCCAGAGGATGGTCTCGAAGGTCCCCGCGTCGAAGTTCTTCTGGTCGTTGCCCGAGCCGGCGATCAGCAGCACCTTCCCGGTGTGCAGGAGGGCCGCGTGGATGGCGTTGATGCGGTACTCGGCGGGGACGTCCACCTCCGCCCAGGAGCCGAACTGCTTCTTGTAGCCGGGCTGGGCGATCTTGTACGCGTGGTACTTCTCCTCCGCGAAGGAGACGGCGGCGGGGGCGTTGAGCGCGGCGAGAAGCACGACGGCCCCGCTGCCGAGCAGGGTCTTCTTGAACTTCTTCGACGGCCGGTGGGCCATGGGTCAATTCCCTCCGGTCGTCGTCGGAGCCGGTGCGGCCGGGGTGGGCGGGACGGCGGGCGGGAGGACCGTGACCGCTTCGCGGGCGTCGGCGAGGCCGCGGCTGCGGGCACGGGCCCGCGCGCGGTCCCGGACGCGCTGCATACGCCGGGCCCGTACCGTCGTCCACGCCCAGAGGGTGACCGGGGCCAGGGCGATGACGAGCGCGAGGGACGCCCAGGTGCGCATGGCCGCGTGGGTGTGGCCGTAGTGGACGGAGGCCACGAGCGAGGCGATGAGGATCGCCGCCCAGAAGAGGTGGATACGGAAGGTGGCGATCCGGTCGGGGCTGGCCTCGCCGCCCTTGGGGGTCACGACGAAACGGCCGCGGGTGCGCAGCACCGCGGAGCCGAGGGACTTGAGGTAGATGGGCGCGGAGAGCGCGGACATCGCCATGCCGGCGAGGCCGCCGGAGCCCTCGGGTTCGTGGGGCGAGACGTTGTGCCGCCGGTTCCAGAGGTAGAGCCCGATCTGGAGGGCGACGGCGTCGCTGTAGATCATCAGCCACACCGAGGTGGAGACCTGGGTGCCGGAGGCGCCGAACCAGAGGTAGAGGACGCCGCTGAGGATGCCCACGAACCAGTTGACGGCCGTCATCGGGTAGTAGACGAGCATCAGCGTGTAGTTGAGGAAGCGGCCCGGCGGAGTACGGAAGGGCGCCTTCCAGAACTGCTTGACGAGCGTCTCGTACGTGCCCCGGGACCAGCGCAGCTGCTGCGCGAAGAAGTCGGTCCAGGAGGCGGGGCCCTCGCCGACGGCGAGCACGTCGGGGGTGTAGACGGAGCGCCAGAAGCGGCCGGTGCCCGGGTTCTTCCTGCGGTGCAGTTCGAAGCCGGTGGCCATGTCCTCGGTGATGGAGTCGTACAGGCCGCCGATCTGCTTGAGGGCGGAGATCCGGACGACGTTGTTCGTGCCGACGAACATGGGCGCGCGGTACCGGTTCCCGGCGCGCTGGATGAGGGCGTGGAAGAGGAACTGCTGCGACTCGGCGGCCTTGGTGACGATGTTGGTGTAGTTGCCGTACACCTGCGGTCCGACGACGAAGGCGATGTCGGGGTCGCGGAAGTAGCCGAGCATCCGCTCCAGGAAGTCGGGGAGCGGGACGTGGTCGGTGTCGACGGAGGCGAAGACGTCGTAGGCGTCTCCGTGCATGGCGAGCCAGGCGTTGTAGTTGCCGTGCTTGGTCTTCGCCTTGTGCACGCCCTTCGGCCGGTTCCACTCGGGGACGCCGGCGCGGGTGAAGTGGCGTACGCCGAGCTCGGCGCAGAGCGCCTTGGCCTCGGCGGAGTCCCCCTCGTCGAGGAGCCAGACGTCCAGCGGCCCGTCGTGCCGCAGCCGGACGGCGCCTTCGAGGGTGCCGCGGACCATGGAGAGCGGTTCCTTGCCCGGGACGTACGTGGTGAGGAAGGCGACGCGGGTGCCCGGCTCGGCACGGACGGGTATCGGGTCGCGGGCGACCATGGTGGCGTGGGCGATCGACGCGACGTTCACCAGCATGAAGAAGCAGATGAGGCCGATCGACACGAGCATCACGGTGTCGAGGTGGACAAGCCAGCGATCGCCGCCCTCGCGGACGGTCCAGTGGCTCGGCCAGACGAGATAGGCGAGGAGCAGCGCCGACAGGAGCGGCGCGAGGCACATGAGCAGGACGGCCCGTATTCGGTGCGGCTCCTTCGCGAGCAGACTCCGGTACTGCACCGTGTACGCCGCCGGGTCCGGTTCCGTGAGCGGACCGGCGAGTCGGCTGTAGGTGTCGTAGTCGTAGCCTCCCTGCCGCACGGTGCCTCCAGCTGTCGTCGAACTGGTCGATACCCCAACGAAAGGGGACATCGTTCGGCGTGTCGACTGGAGTAGTCCGAGTGGGCGTCCTTACCGGCTGCGCCCTCCCTGTCGACGCAGTGTGTACGTGACGGCCTTCCGGGCGACCGGGTTCAGCTCCTCGACGGCGGCCATCAGGGCGCCGAGCTGCTCCAGGGCGGTGAGCGCGGCCTCCGCGCCGACCGGGTCGACGCCCTCGTAGAGTTCGAGGCCGACGAAGGAGGCGGCGACCGCGCGGGCGAGCCCGGCGGGGTCGGTGAACTCGGCGAGCGGGGTCCCGGCGAGGACCCGGACGAGGACCTGCTCGATCTCGGCGACCCACAGGTCGAGCCCGGCGGCGGTGGCCGGGGCGAGCCGGGGCTGCGTCTGGGCCCCGGCGAGCAGCTGGCCGAGGACGGCGACGTGCCCGGCGTCCCGCTCCTCGGCGTGCATCTCGCGCCCGAAGGCGAGCAGCTCGGAGAGGCTGCCGACGGAGCGGAGCCGCTCGCGGTGGCGGGCGACCCGCAGTTCCGCGCCGTGCCGGCAGGCGGCGGCGAGCAGCTCGTCGACGGAGCCGAAGTGGTAGAAGACCAAGGCCTGGTTGACTCCGGCGGTGGTCGCGATCGCCCGCGCGGAGGCCTTGGCGATGCCCTGTTCGACGAGGGTGCGCAGGGCGCCTTCGAGCAGCTTGTCCCGGGTCTCCTGACTCCGGGCGTCCTGGCCTTTCACCGCGACGACAGCCTTCCCGCTCACGCCCGTACCTCCTCGCGCACCGGGCGCAGCCCCGCGCGCACCCCGAGGGAGCCTACGTCGGCGTACTCGGCGGTGAAGGACCCCTCGTACCCGAAGAGCGGGCCGACGTACCGGTTCACCACCCGGACATCGATACGGAAGCGGCCGGTGCGCTCGTCGAAGGACTCGCGGACCTCGGCCCGGGCGCCGAGAAGCTCGGGGACGCGCACGTCCAACGGGCCTTCGCGGAAGCGGTGTTCGCCGGAGGTGATGAGGAGCGAGCCGTCGGGTTCGGCGGTCGGGCGCAGATCGCTGGCGAGGTGCTGGTGCGTGCCGAGGTAGTCGAGGACGCAGTCCCGCTCGGGGCTGTGGACCATGGTGGCGTCGAAGCGCCGGGGGCCGCCGGGCAGGGCGAAGGTCCGGACGAAGGTGACGGTCTCGCGTCCGTACGAGTCGGCGTACGGCACGTTCTCGATGACGAAGGGGACGTCCCGGCCGGTGCGGGGCAGCAGGATGTTGCGGAGTCCGCCGACCGCGAGGAACGGCTTCACGAAGGCCCTGCCGTGCCAGATCCGGTCCATGACGCCCCGTCCGACGCACAGCTCCCCGCTCGCGAGCCCCACCGAGAAGCGCCGCTGGAGCTCCGGGTGGAGCCGCTCGAAGGCGGCGTCCCCCATGACGGTGCGGAAGATCGAAGGGTGGCTCGCGGTCACGGCTGCTCCAGGGTGGCGAGGAGTCGGGGCTCCCGGCTGCGGGCGGGCGGGGTGCGCAGACAGCGCCGGGCCGCGGGGGTGAGGGGCGAGGGCGGTACGAGGGTGGCGGCGGCGAGCCCGAGAACGGTGAGCGGCACGGCGGCGAGCGACAGCGCGCCGAGCGGCAGGGAGGCGACCGCGCACGGCACGGCCACGAGCAGGATCCGGACGGTGACTTCGCGCAGCCAGCGGTTGCGGGAGCGCTCCGGGGTGATGCCCCGCTCGCACCAGAGCCGCAGCCGGTCGAAGGACCAGGCGGTGGCCCAGCCCATGAGGGGCCGGAAGACGAGCCGGTCGGCGACGCGGCCGGGACGGCCCCAGCGGGGCCGGTAGTCGTAGCCGGTGAGGAAGCGGACGCCGTCGGGCGTGGGGACGTAGCGCCAGTAGCCGCTGCCCTCGGCGAGGAGCGAGAGCGGGTGCGGCGAGGAGAAGCGGAGGGCGGAGACCCGGTCGCCGCCGGCCCGGTGGCGCTCCCCCGCGGAGACACCGGTGCCGGCGACGGCCAGGAAGGGCAGGACTCGGGTCGCGTACCGGAAGTGCTGCGGCTCGCCCTCGGCGCGCGGGAGGTAGGAGATCTCCGTGAACCTCAGGTCCCAGCGCTGGTGGCGGCCGGGTTCCTGCGTGCGCTCCCAGAGCGTCTCCAGGTCCGCGCGCACCCGCGTCTCGATGTAGAGACCCATCGCTGTTCTCCCTGCTCATCCGGCATCTTGAGCAACCGCTCAAAACTGCCCGCGAGTGAAGGTAGCCGATTTTGAGCACTCGCTCAACCGGGTGACGACAAGAAACCCCCGGCCCTGGACCAGGACCGGGGGTCTCGACTGTCTCGCTTCGGCGTCAGGCGCCGAGGTGGCGCTCCACCGTGTCGACCTTCGAGGTCAGACCGTCCGTCACGCCGGGCCGGATGTCGGCCTTCATGACGACCGAGACGCGCGGCGCGCGGGCCTCGACGGCGGCGACGGCGCGCTTCACGACGTCCATCACCTCGTCCCACTCGCCCTCGATCGAGGTGAACATGGCGTCGGTGCGGTTCGGAAGCCCGGACTCGCGGACGACCCGGACGGCGTCGGCGACGTATTCGCCGACCTCCTCCCCCACACCCAGGGGAGTCACCGAGAACGCGACGATCACGCCTTCACCGCGTCCCCGGCGCCGGTGCGGGAGGCGGCGACCGCGTCGGTGGCCTCGCGCTTCAGCTTCCGCTCGGCGTAGAAGCCGCCGAAGGGCAGCACCGAGAGGACGAAGTAGAGCGCGGCGGTGCCGAAGCTCCACTTGGTGCGGTTCCAGGCGTCCAGCCAGAAGAGGACGTACAGGATGAACAGCACGCCGTGGACCGCGCCCATGACCGGCACCGCGTTGAAGTCCGTCGTCCGCTTGAGCACCGAGCAGACGAGCAGAAGCAGGAACGAGACGGCCTCCGGCGCGGAGACGAGCCGGAGCCGGTGGAGGGAGGAAGCAGTCTTGATGTCCACGGAGGGGGTCACCTTCGTTCGATCTTGTGAACGGATGCACAAGGGCCCGTTCATTGTGCACGCCGACTTTGCTGTCTCTTTATCCGGGTCCCCAGTACCTTCAGCGGGTGGCAACGTTCCGACTCCAAGGCAGCAAGGTGCTCGCGGTCTCCGTGACCGGCGACTCCGTCAAGGCGAAGAACGGCTCTATGGTCGCCTACGACGGCCAGATGGCGTTCAAGAAGATGAGCGGTGGCGGTGAGGGCCTGCGCGGCATGGTCACCCGCCGGCTCACGGGTGAGCAGATGGAGATGATGGAGGTGCGCGGGCAAGGCACCTGCTGGTTCGCCGACCGGGCCTCCGAGATCAACCTCGTGTCCCTGCACGGCGAGAAGCTCTGGGTCGAGGCGAGCAATCTGCTCTGCACCGACGCGGGGCTGCGCACCGGCACCACCTTCACGGGGATGCGCGGCGGCGCGACGGGCAACGGTCTCTTCACGACGACCGTCGAGGGCACCGGGCAGGCGGCGATCATGTCCGACGGCCCGGCGGTCGTGCTGCGGGTGACCCCGCAGTACCCGCTCCAGGTCGACCCCGGCGCGTACATCGCCCACCAGGGCGACCTCCAGCAGCACTTCCAGTCCGGTGTGACCTTCCGCACCCTCATGGGCGAGGGCGGCGGCGAGGCCTTCCAGATCCGCTTCGAGGGGGACGGCCTCGTGTACGTCCAGCCGAGCGAGCGGAACACGATCGGGGGCGACGTCTGATGCCGTTCCGCGAGATCAACGCGAAGATGGTCGAGGCGACCGTCATCCCCGGGCAGCGGATGTTCAGTCAGCGCGGGGCGATGCTCGCGTACCGCGGCGACGTCACTTTCACGCCGAACATGGCGGGCGGTCAGGGCGGCGTGATGTCGATGATCGGCCGCCGCGCGGCCGGCGAGGCGACGCCGCTGATGAGCGTCGAGGGCAACGGCACGGTGATGTTCGGGCACGGCGGCCACCACATCCAGGTGATCGGGCTGACGGGCGACACCCTGTACGTCGAGGCCGACCGGCTCCTCGCCTTCGACGGCACGCTGGAGCAGGGCACGATGTTCATGGGTTCGCAGGGCGGGGTCATGGGCATGGTCCGCGGCCAGGTGACCGGCCAGGGCCTCTTCACCACCACCCTCAAGGGCCACGGCTCGGTGGCCGTCATGGCGCACGGCGGGGTCATCGAGCTGCCCATCGCCCCGGGCCGCCCGGTCCACGTGGACCCGCAGGCGTACGTGGCGCACCACGGCGACGTACGGAACAAGCTCTCCACGGCGCTGGGCTGGCGCGACATGGTGGGGCGCGGCTCGGGCGAGGCGTTCCAGCTGGAGCTGAGCGGCAGCGGCGCGGTGTACGTCCAGGCCTCGGAGGAGAAGCTGTGAGCACCCCGGTGATCCACGACCCGACGACGCTTCCGTCGGACGACAACGTGAACGCGTACACCTTCTGCGTGGAGCTCAAGGGCTCCCAGTGGTTCCTGCAGAAGGGCAAGATGATCGCCTACTACGGGCGGATCGAGTTCAACGGCATCGGGCACGGGCGGCTCGACCGGCTGGTCCGTACGTCGTTCCATTCGCCGCTGCACGCGAGCGACTGGGTGGTCGCGGAGGGCAGCGGCAAGATGCTGCTCGCGGACCGGGCCTTCGACGTGAACTCGTTCGACCTGGACCAGGGCAACCTGACGATCCGTTCGGGCAACCTCCTCGCCTATCAGCCCACGCTGGCGCTGAAGCAGTCGATCGTGCCGGGCTTCGTGACGCTGATCGGTACGGGCAAGTTCGTGGCCGCGTCGAACGGCCCGGTGGTCTTCATGGAGCCGCCGATGCGGGTGGACCCGCAGGCGCTGGTCGGCTGGGCGGACTGTCCCTCGCCGTGCCACCACTACGACCACGGCTACATGACGGGCGTGATGGGCGGCGTACGGGCCCTGACGGGGATCGGCGGCACCTCGGGCGAGGAGCACCAGTTCGAGTTCGTCGGTGCGGGCACGGTCCTGCTCCAGTCGACGGAGCTGCTCATGCCGGACCGGGCGATCGGCGGACCGCCCGCGCAGGCGGGCGTGCCGGGCGGGCACGGAGCGCACGGTTCCGGCCAGGCCGTACCGGGCTCGGTACCGCGCCTTCCCGGCCAGCTCGGCGACCTCCAGCGGCGCTTCGGGCTGTGAGCGGTAGTCTGCGGAGTGTGACGCCCTCGAACGTCTGCGCCGGTGCGCGCCGCGTCACACACCCAGACATCGTCAAGTATTCAACTTCTTAGGTAGAATCCATATATGGAGACCGAGACGGCCACCCCGTGGCTCACCGACGGCGAGCAGTGCGCGTGGCGCACGTTCCTGGACGTCAACAGGATGTTGATGCACCAGCTGGAGAGGGATCTCCAGCCCTTCGGCCTGACGATGAACGACTACGAGATCCTGGTGAACCTCTCGGAGTCGGCGGACCGTCGGCTGCGCATGAGCGACCTCGCCACGGCCACCCTCCAGTCGAAGAGCCGGCTCTCCCACCAGATCACCCGGATGGAGAACGCCGGACTCGTACGGCGCGAGAACTGCGAGTCCGACCGGCGCGGGCTGTACGCCGTCCTCACGGACGACGGCATGGAGACCATGCGCAAGGTCGCCCCGCACCACGTCGATTCGGTGCGCAGGCACTTCATCGACCAGATGGGCTCCGAGGCCCTCGGTGACCTCCACGAGTCCCTGAGGCCGATCGCGGAGCAGCTGCGCGGGCGCCGCGGCAAGCCGTAACCGACACACCTGACATACACGCGTACGAAAGGGCCTCCCCGGATCCGACTCCGGGGAGGCCCTCTCGCGTACGGGGACTCAGTTGCCCGTCAGGCTCGCGACCAGCTCGTCGGAGGCCGCGTACGGGTCGAGCTCGCCCGCGGTGATCCGCTCGGCCAGCGCGTCCAGGCGCCGGTCGCCGTGCAGGTCGCCGATGCGCTCGCGCAGGGCCGTGATGGTGATGGTCTCGACCTCGCGGGCGGCACGGGACCGGCGGCGGTCCGCCAGCACCCCGTGCTCCTCCATCCACGCGCGGTGCTTCTCCAGGGCCTCCACGACCTCGTCGATGCCCTCGCCGCGCGCCGCGACCGTCTTGACGATCGGCGGCCGCCAGTCACCGGCGGACCGCGCCTCGCCCAGGCCCAGCATGTGGTTGAGCTCCCGGGCGGTGGCGTCCGCGCCGTCCCGGTCGGCCTTGTTCACCACGTACAGGTCGCCGATCTCCAGGATGCCCGCCTTCGCGGCCTGGATCCCGTCGCCCATGCCCGGCGCGAGGAGGACGACCGAGGTGTCGGCCTGCGAGGCGATCTCGACCTCGGACTGGCCGACGCCGACCGTCTCCACGAGGATCACCTCGCAGCCCGCCGCGTCCAGGACGCGGATGGCCTGCGGCGCCGACCAGGCGAGACCGCCCAGGTGGCCGCGGGTGGCCATGGAGCGGATGTAGACGCCCGGGTCGGAGGCGTGCTCGGACATCCGGACCCGGTCGCCCAGCAGCGCTCCCCCGCTGAACGGGGAGGACGGGTCGACGGCCAGGACGCCGACCCGCTTGCCCGCCTTCCGGTACGCGGAGACGAGCGCGGAGGTCGACGTGGACTTGCCGACGCCGGGCGAGCCCGTCAGACCCACCACGTAGGCGCCGCCCGTCAGCGGCGCGAGCGCCGCCATCACCTCGCGGAGCTGGGGGGACGCCCCCTCCACGAGCGAGATCAGCCGTGCCACGGCCCGCGGCCTGCCCTCACGGGCCTGGGCGACGAGTTCGGGGACGTCCACCATGTGCGCTGCTCCTTAGGTGCGGGACTACTTGCCGTTGCCGGGGACGCGGATGATCAGCGCGTCGCCCTGGCCGCCGCCGCCGCAGAGGGCCGCCGCGCCGACGCCGCCGCCGCGCCGCTTGAGCTCCAGGGCGAGGTGCAGCACCACACGGGCGCCGGACATGCCGATGGGGTGGCCAAGGGCGATGGCGCCGCCGTTGACGTTCACCTTCTCGGGGGTAACGCCGAGGTCCTTCATTGACTGGACGGCGACCGCGGCGAAGGCCTCGTTGATCTCGATGAGGTCGAGGTTCTCGGCGGTCAGGCCCTCCTTCTTCAGGGCGTGCCGGATCGCGTTGGACGGCTGCGACTGGAGCGAGTTGTCCGGGCCGGCCACGTTGCCGTGGGCGCCGATCTCGGCGATCCAGTCCAGGCCCAGCTCCTCGGCCTTGGCCTTGCTCATCACGACCACGGCGGCGGCGCCGTCGGAGATCTGCGAGGAGGTGCCGGCGGTGATGGTGCCGTCCTTCGCGAAGGCCGGGCGGAGCTTGCCGAGGGACTCGGCGGTGGTCTCGGCGCGGATGCCCTCGTCCTTGGAGAAGACGACCGGCTCGCCCTTGCGCTGCGGGATCTCCACCGGGGTGATCTCGGCTTCGAAGATGCCGTTCTTCTGCGCGGCGGCGGCACGCTGGTGCGAGAGGGCGGCGATCTCGTCCTGCTCGGGGCGCTTGATGCCCAGGCGGGTGTTGTGCTTCTCCGTGGACTCGCCCATGGCGATGTTCTCGAAGGCGTCGGTGAGACCGTCGTACGCCATCGCGTCGAGCATCTCGATCGCGCCGTACTTGAAGCCCTCGCGGGACTTCGGCAGCAGGTGCGGGGCGTTGGTCATCGACTCCTGGCCGCCGGCGACGACGATGTCGAACTCACCCGCGCGGATCAGCTGGTCGGCGAGCGCGATCGCGTCGAGACCCGACAGGCACACCTTGTTGATGGTGAGGGCCGGGACGTTCATCGGAATGCCGGCCTTGACGGCGGCCTGGCGTGCGGGGATCTGCCCGGCGCCCGCCTGGAGCACCTGGCCCATGATCACGTACTGCACCTGGTCGCCGCCGATGCCCGCACGGTCGAGGGCGGCCTTGATCGCGAAGCCGCCGAGGTCCGCGCCCGAGAAGGACTTGAGCGAGCCGAGGAGGCGACCCATGGGCGTGCGGGCGCCCGCGACGATCACTGAGGTGGTACCGGTCGTTCCAGACATGAGGCACGGCCCCTAGGGATGAGGAGTGAACGAGGGTTTACCGCCAATGTACTGAGGCGCGCGCTGCCCGGTCACCGGCCAGCCGGTGTGATCGCGCGCACGTTGCGTAACCGCCCTCCTGGCGATGGACTAGGGGGCATGCTGACGCGAATCGACCACATCGGGATCGCCTGTTTCGACCTCGACAAGACTGTCGAGTTCTACCGTGCGACGTACGGATTCGAGGTGTTCCACACCGAGGTCAACGAGGAGCAGGGCGTCCGCGAGGCCATGCTCAAGATCAACGAGACCTCGGACGGCGGCGCCTCCTACCTCCAGCTCCTGGAGCCGACCCGGGAGGACTCGGCGGTGGGCAAGTGGCTCGCCAAGAACGGCGAGGGCGTGCACCACATCGCCTTCGGCACCGCGGACGTCGACGGCGACGCCGCCGACATCCGCGAGAAGGGCGTCCGCGTCCTCTACGACGAGCCGCGCATCGGCTCGATGGGCTCCCGCATCACCTTCCTGCACCCCAAGGACTGCCACGGCGTCCTCACGGAACTGGTCACCTCGGCGAAGCCGTCCGCTGACCACTCCTCAGCGGAGCACTGACCTCCGGATTCCTGGCCCGGTAGAGTGGGCGGCTCCGGGCCGGGGCCGGTCGGGGCTGCTCCACGTGGCACCGAAGTCGGGATGTCGGGGTCGTCCGATCTGCCACGATTCCCCGGGATCCGTCCTCAGTCGGTGAGGACGGTGCTCGTTGGAGTTGCGGACAGGGTTGGGGTCTCCCCTGCTCGGAGAGCTCGGGGAAGGATGGACCGCGCAGTGCGGGGCTACGAACGCCAGGAGAGCCACCGAGCTGAAGACGACCATCTCGCCCGGTTCGAAGCCGAGATGGACCGGCTGAAGACCGAGCGGGAGAAGGCCGTCCAGCACGCCGAGGACCTCGGTTACCAGGTCGAGGTCTTGCGTGCCAAGCTCCACGAGGCGCGCCGCACCATCGCGTCCCGGCCCGCGTACGACAGCGCGGACATCGGATACCAGGCCGAGCAGCTGCTGCGCAACGCGCAGGCGCAGGCCGAGCAGCTCCGTCAGGACGCCGAGCGCGAGCTGCGCGAGGCCCGCGCCCAGACGCAGCGCATCCTCCAGGAGCACGCCGAGCACCAGTCCCGGCTCCAGGCCGAGCTGCACAACGAAGCGGTCCAGCGCCGCCAACAGCTGGACCAGGAGCTCAACGAGCGCCGGCAGACCGTCGAGGCGCACGTCAATGAGAACGTCGCCTGGGCCGAGCAGCTGCGCGCCCGTACGGAGTCCCAGGCCCGCCGCCTCATGGAGGAGTCCCGCGCCGAGGCCGAGCAGTCGCTCGCCGCGGCCCGCGCCGAGGCCACCCGGCTCGCCGAGGAGACCAGCCGGCGCGTCGGCAGCGAGGCCGAGGCCGCGCGCGCCGAGGCCGAAGCGATCCTGCTGCGCGCCCGCAAGGACGCCGAGCGACTCCTCGGCGCCGCCTCCAGCCAGGCCCAGGAGGCCACGAGCCACGCCGAGCAGCTCCGCTCGACGACCACCGCCGAGACGGACCAGGCCCGCCGCCAGGCCACCGAGCTGTCCCGCGCCGCCGAGCAGCGCATGCAGGAGGCCGAGGAGAAGCTCCGGCTGGCCCGCGCCGAGGCCGAGAAGGCCCTCACGGAGGCCAAGGACGCCGCCGCCAAGCAGCTCGCCTCCGCGGAGTCCGTCAACGAACAGCGCACCCGCACGGCCAAGGCGGAGATCGCCCGGCTGGTCGGCGAGGCCACCAAGGACGCCGAGGCCCTCAAGGCCGAGGCCGAGGAGAAGCTCCGCGAGGCGACCGCCGAGGCCGAGCAGCTCGTCACGGAGGCCTCGGAGAAGGCCCGTACGGCCGTGGCCGAGGACTCCGCCGCCGCGCTCGCCAAGGCCGCGCGCAACGCCGAGGAGATCCTCACCAAGGCGTCCGAGGACGCCCGCGAGACCACCCGCAAGGCCGCCGAGGAAGCCGAGCGGGTCCGCCGCGAGGCCGAGGCCGAGATGGACCGGCTGCGGGCCCGGGTCGAGGAGCAGGCCGACGAGCTGCTCGGTTCGGCGAAGGACGACACCAAGGAGTACCGCGCCAAGACGGTCGAGCTCCAGGAGGAGGCCCGCCGGCTGCGCGGCGAGGCCGAGCAGCTGCGCGCCGAGGCCGTCGCGGAGGGCGAGCGGATCCGCGGCGAGGCCCGCCGCGAGGCCCTCCAGCAGATCGAGGAGGCGGCCGGCACCGCCGAGGAGCTGCTCACCAAGGCCCGTACGGACGCCGAGGAGCTCCGCACCAAGGCCGGCGCCGAGAGCGAGCGGGTCAAGTCGGAGGCCGTGGAGCGCGCCCAGACGCTCCGCGCGCAGGCCGAGGAGACCCTGGAGCGCACCCGCGCCGAGGCCGAGCGGCTGCGCGCCGAGTCCGAGGAGCAGGCCGAGGCGGTCAAGGACGCCGCCGAGGCGGCCGCCGCCGGGCTGCGCGCGGACGCCGAGCGGGCCGCCGAGGCCCGCCGCGCCGAGGCCGCCGAGGAGCTGACCCGGCTGCACACCGACGCCGAGTCGAAGGTGGCGGCGGCCGGGCAGGAGCTGACCGACGCCCGCGCCGAGAGCGAGCGGATCCGGCGCGAGACCGCCGAGGAGACGGAGCGGCTCCGCACGGAGGCCGCCGAGCGCATCCGTACGCTCCAGGAGCAGGCCGAGCAGGAGGCCGAGCGGCTGCGGACCGAGGCGTCGGCCGACGCCTCCACCGCCCGCGCCGACGCCGAGAACGCCGCGGTACGGCTCCGCACGGAGGCCGGCGAGGAGGCCGAGCGCCTGAAGTCGGAGGCGCAGGAGACCGCCGACCGGGTGCGGGCGGAGGCCGCGGCCGCCGCCGAGCGGGTCGCCGCCGAGGCCGCCGAGGCACTGGCCGCCGCGCAGGAGGAGGCCAACCGGCGCCGCCGCGAGGCCGAGGAGACGCTGGAGTCGGCCCGCTCCGAGGCCGGCCGCGAGCGCGAGCACGCCCGCGAGCAGTCCGAGGAGCTCCTCGCCGCCGCCCGCAAGCGCGTCGAGGACGCCCAGACCGAGGCGCAGCGCCTGGTCGAGGAGGCGGACGCGCGGGCGACCGAGATGGTCACCGCCGCCTCGCGAGCCGCCCAGGAGGTGCGGGACTCGGTGGCCGGGCTGCGCGAGCAGGCCGAGGAGGAGATCGCCGGACTGCGCAGCGCCGCCGAGCACGCGGCCGAGCGGACGCGCACCGAGGCGCAGGAGGAGGCGGACCGGGTCCGGACCGACGCGTACGAGGAGCGGGAGCGGGCGTCCGAGGACGCCTCCCGCACCCGGGCGCGCGCCCAGGAGGAGTCGGACGCCGCGAAGGCGCTGGCCGAGCGGACGGTCGGGGACGCGATCGCCGAGTCGGAGAAGCTGCGGTCGGACACCGCGGAGTACGCGCAGCGGGTACGGACCGAGGTGACGGACTCGCTCGCCTCGGCGGAGCAGGACGCGGCCCGTACGCGGGCGGACGCCCGGGACGACGCGAACCGGATCCGTTCGGAGGCCGCCGAGAAGGCCGAGACGGTGGTCGGCGAGGCGCGCGCGGAGGCGGACCGGATCGGCGCCGAGGCCGAGCAGGTCCTCGACGCCGCCCGCAAGGCCGCCGACAAGCGGCGCTCCGACGCCGCCGAGCAGGCCGACACCCTCGTGGGCGAGGCGACGAGCGAGGCCGAGCGGCTCACCGCCGAGGCACTCGCGGAGGCCGCGCGCGTCACCGCCGAGGCGACGGCGGAGGCCGAGCGGCTCACCACCGAGGCCGCCGAACTCCTGGAGAGCACCGAGCAGGACGCGCGGCGGCTCCGTACCGAGGCCGAGCAGGTCAAGGCCGACGGGGAGGCGCACGCGGAGGCGCTGCGGACGGCGGCCCTCGCGGACGGCGAGCAGGTCCTCGACGACGCCCGCAGGGCCGCCGACAAGCGCCGCTCCGACGCCGCCGAGCAGGCCGACGCGCTCATCGCCGAGGCGACGAGCGAGGCCGAGCGGCTCACCGCCGAGGCGGTCGAGCTCATGGAGACGACCGAGCGGGACGCTCGGCGGCTCCGCGCCGAGGCCGAGCAGGTCAAGATCGACGGGGAGGCGCACGCCCAGGCCCTGCGGACGGCGGCCCTCGCCGACGGCGAGCAGGTCCTCGACGACGCCCGCAAGGCCGCCGACAAGCGCCGCTCCGACGCCGCCGAGCAGGCCGACGCGCTCATCGCCGAGGCGACGAGCGAGGCCGAGCGGATCACCCGTGAGGCGGGCGAGCTGTCCGACGCGGTCACGGCGGACGCGCGCGCCGACGCCGAGCGGGTCGCGGCGGAGGCCGCCGAGCAGGCGGGCCGGACCGTCGCGGAGGCCGAGCGCCACAAGGCCGAGGCGGAGGCCGAGGCGACCGCGACGGTGGGCGCCGCGCGGCAGGACGCCGAGCGGATCCGCGCGGAGTCGAAGCAGGTGAAGGCGGACGCCGAGGCGGCGGCCGAGCAGATGCGGTCGGAGGCCCGCGAGGAGGCGGACCGGACGCTGGACGAGGCCCGGGACGCCGGCGCGCGGAAGCGTTCGGACGCTGCCGAGCAGGCGGACCAGCTCATCGCCAAGGCCCAGGAGGAGGCGCTGCGCGCCACCACCGAGGCCGAGACGCAGGCGGACACCATGGTCGGCGCGGCCCGCAAGGAGGCCGAGCGGATCGTCGCCGAGGCGATCGTCGAGGGCAACTCGCTGGTGGAGAAGGCCCGTACGGACGCCGACGAACTGCTCGTCGGGGCGCGCAGCGACGCGACGGCCATAAGGGACCGGTCCGAGGAGCTGCGGGGCCGCGTCGAGGGTGAGATCGAGGAACTCCACGACCGGGCGCGGCGCGAGACGGCCGAGCAGATGAAGACGGCCGGCGAGCGCGTCGACAAGCTGGTCAAGGCCGCCACGGAGCAGCGCACCGAGGCGGAGGAGAAGGCGAAGGAGCTCGTCTCCGAGGCGAGTTCCGAGGCGAGCAAGGTCCGTATCGCGGCGGTGCGGAAGGCGGAGGCGCTCCTCAAGGAGGCCGAGCAGAAGAAGGCGTCGCTCGTCGCGGAGGCCGAGGGCATCAAGGCGGAGGCCGAGCAGCTGCGGGCCGACGCGGAGGCCGAGGCCGAGAGGACCGTCGCGGAGGGCAAGCGGGAGCTGGAGGTGCTCGTGCGCCGACGCGAGGACATCAATGCCGAGATCTCCCGTGTCCAGGACGTGCTGGAGGCGTTGGAGTCTTTCGAGACGCCGTCGGCGGGGGCGAAGGACGGGCTCAAGGCGGGTGCATCGACGGGGGCCACTCGTTCGAGTGGCAAGTCCCAGGACGGCTAGCCACTCAAAAGGCTGGACATTCTCCAGATCAAACGGGCATACGCTCGATGACACGCCGCTTCGGCCCCTAGGATTCCCTCTAACACCTCACCGGTCTCATTCGACAGGAAACCCATGAGCGACACTTCCTCCCCCTTCGGCTTCGAGCTCGTGCGGCGCGGTTACGACCGCGGTCAGGTGGACGACCGCATTACCAAGCTCGTTTCCGACCGTGACAGCGCGCTGTCCCGCATCACCTCGCTGGAGAAGCGCATCGAGGAACTCCACCTCGAAACGCAGAACGCCCAGGCGCAGGTCACCGACGCGGAGCCGTCGTACGCCGGCCTCGGTGCCCGTGTCGAGAAGATCCTCCGGCTCGCCGAGGAGGAGGCGAAGGATCTCCGCGAGGAGGCCCGTCGCGCGGCCGAGCAGCACCGCGAGCTGGCCGAGTCGGCCGCCCAGCAGGTGCGCAACGACGCGGAGTCCTTCGCGGCCGAGCGGAAGTCGAAGGCCGAGGACGAGGGCGTCCGGATCGTCGAGAAGGCGCAGGGCGAGGCCAACTCGCTGCGTGGCGAGGCACAGAAGGACGCGCAGTCGAAGCGCGAGGAGGCGGACGCCCTCTTCGAGGAGACCCGCGCCAAGGCCGCCCAGGCCGCCGCGGACTTCGAGACCAACCTGGCGAAGCGCCGCGAGCAGTCGGAGCGGGACCTGGCCTCGCGTCAGGCGAAGGCCGAGAAGCGCCTCGCCGAGATCGAGCACCGCGCCGAGCAGCTCCGCCTGGAGGCCGAGAAGCTGCGTACGGACGCGGAGCGCCGCGCCCGTCAGACGGTGGAGACCGCGCAGCGCCAGGCCGAGGACATCGTGGCCGACGCGAACGCGAAGGCCGACCGGATCCGCAGCGAATCGGAGCGCGAGCTCGCGGCGCTGACGAACCGCCGGGACTCGATCAACGCCCAGCTGACCAACGTCCGCGAGATGCTGGCGACCCTGACGGGTGCCGCGGTCGCGGCGGCCGGCTCCCCGATCGACGACGAGCGCCCGGCCGGCGTCCCGGCCCAGCAGACCCGGTAACACCCAGCGGTAGCACCGCGCTGAACCCTCCGTCATTCCGGTGGCGGAGGGTTTTGTGCGCCCTTAGGTTGGTACGCATGATCGAGCTTGAGGGCCTGACCAAGCGCTACGGGACGAAGACAGCGGTCGACCATCTCTCCTTCCAGGTCCGGCCGGGCGTCATCACCGGCTTCCTCGGGCCGAACGGGGCGGGCAAGTCGACGACGATGCGGATGATGCTCGATCTCGACAACCCGACCAGCGGTACGGTCCGGATCGACGGCAAGCACTACCGGGACCTCGAAGAGCCGCTCAAGTACATCGGCGCACTGCTCGACGCCAAGGCGATGAACGGCGGGCGTTCCGCGTACAACAACCTCCTGTGCCTCGCGCAGTCGAACCGGATCCCGCAGAGCCGGGTCGGCGAGGTGCTCGATCTGGTGGGTCTGACGCCTGTCGCACGGAAGAAGTCGAAGGGTTTCTCCCTCGGCATGGGGCAGCGGCTCGGTATCGCCTCGGCGCTGCTCGGCGATCCCGAGATCCTGATGTTCGACGAACCCGTCAATGGTCTGGACCCCGAGGGAATTCACTGGATCCGCAATCTGATGAAGGCGCTGGCCGGTGAGGGCCGGACGATCTTCGTCTCCAGCCATCTGATGAGTGAAATGGCGCTGACGGCGGATCATCTGATCGTGATCGGGCAGGGAAAGCTGCTGGCCGACACGTCGATGGCGGATTTCATCCAGCAGAATTCGCGGAGTTATGTGCGGCTGCGTTCACCGCAGCAGGAGCGCCTGCGGGACGTCCTCCACGCCAACGGGTTCGTGGCGGTCGAGGCGGGCAACGGCACCCTCGAGGTGGACGGGACGACCACCGAGAAGCTGGGCGAACTGGCGGCCGCGAACCAGCTCGTCCTGCACGAGCTGAGCTCGCAGCGCGCCTCCCTCGAAGAAGCGTTCATGCAGATGACGGCCGGTGCGGTGGAGTACCACGCGCACGGCACCGACGTACACGGCGCCGTGTCGGCGCCCGGCCCCCGGTGGGGCTCGACCTCCGAGGGAGCCTGAAGATGGCAGCGGCAACCGCGGTCCTCCAGTCCGAGTGGACCAAGATCCGGACGGTGTCGTCGACGGTCTGGACGCTGGCGAGCGCCCTCCTCGTCACCGTGGCGATGAGCGCGGCGCTGTGCGCGCTCCTCAACTCCACCTTCGACGATCTGAGCCAGGCCGAGCAGCTCACCTTCGACCCGACCTTCGTCAGCTTCTCCGGGATGATCCTCGGTCAGCTGGCGATGGTCGTCTTCGGCGTCCTGGTGGTGGGCACCGAGTACTCCTCCGGCATGATCCGCACCTCGCTCGCCGCCGTACCGCAGCGCGCGACCTTCCTCTTCTCGAAGATCGCGGTGGCCGGCGGCCTGGCGCTGCTCGTGGGCCTCGTGACGAGCTTCCTCTCCTTCTTCCTGGGGCAGGCCCTGCTCGGCGAGCACCGGGCCTCGATCAGCGACGACAACGTGCTGCGGGCGGTGATCGGCGCCGGTCTCTACATGTGCCTGATCGCGCTGTTCTCCATGGGCGTGGCCGCGATGCTGCGCTCCTCGATGCTGTCGCTCGGCATCCTGGTGCCCTTCTTCTTCCTGATCTCCCAGATCCTGTCGGCGGTGCCGAAGGCGAAGGAGGTCGCCAAGTACTTCCCGGACCAGGCCGGCGCGAAGATCATGCAGGTCGTCCCGGACGCCATGAACACGGAAGAGGCCCCGTACGGCCCGTGGGGCGGGCTCGGGATCATGCTGATCTGGGTGGTGGCCGCGCTCCTCGGCGGCTACCTGGTGATGAAGAAGCGCGACGCCTGAGTCGCTTTCGCTTCTCTTCCGCTTCGCCGGAACCGTCAACGGCTGGATAAGCTCCTCATTCATACGGGGGGCTCCGGCCGACGGCCGCCACGCCCCGACATGGATGCGACGACCTGTCGATGGGGCTGGAGAATGATCGAGGCAGTCGGCCTGACGAAGCGCTACGGCGCCAAGACGGCCGTGTACAACCTTTCCTTCCAGGTGAGGCCCGGTGTGGTCACCGGCTTCCTGGGTCCCAACGGATCCGGGAAGTCGACGACGATGCGCATGATCCTCGGGCTCGACCGGCCCAGCGCGGGTCACGTGACGATCGGCGGCCACCCCTTCCGGCAGCTGCCGAACGCGCCCCGGCAGGTCGGCGCGCTGCTCGACGCCAAGGCCGTGCACGGCGGCCGGAGCGCGCGCAGCCACCTGCTGTCGCTCGCCCAGCTGGCCGGCATCCCGGCGCAGCGGGTCGACGAGGTCCTCGGCGTCGTCGGCCTCCAGGACGTGGCGAAGCGGCGCTCGAAGGGCTTCTCGCTCGGCATGGGCCAGCGGCTCGGCATCGCGGCGGCGCTTCTCGGCGACCCGCAGGTGCTGCTCTTCGACGAGCCGGTCAACGGCCTGGACCCGGAGGGCATCCTCTGGGTCCGGAACCTGATGAAGAAGCTGGCCTCCGAGGGCCGGACCGTCTTCGTCTCCAGCCACCTCATGAGCGAGATGGCGCTGACGGCGGACCACCTGATCGTGATCGGCCGGGGGCAGCTGCTCGCGGACATGAGCGTCACGGACTTCATCTCGGCGAACTCCGCGGACTTCGCCCGGGTGCGGACGCCGCAGACCGAGCCGGCGCAGCGGGAGAAGCTGACGGCGGCGCTCATGGAGGCCGGCGGCCAGGTGCTGTCCGAGCCGGACGGCGCGCTGCGCGTGACGGGTCTGCCCCTGCCGAGGATCAGCGACCTCGCGCACGGCGCGGACGTACGGCTCTGGGAGCTGTCCCCGCACCAGGCCTCCCTGGAGGAGGCGTACATGCGGATGACGCAGGGCGCGGTGGACTACCGCTCCACCGACGACCGGCTCGCCCACCTCCAGGCGCCGCTTCAGCCCGGACAGCCGGGGTACGGGATGCCGACGCAGCAGCCGGCGGCCGCCGAGGTGTCGCAGCAGGGCTGGTACGCCCCGCCGCCGCCCGGACAGAACCCGTACGCCGGGGCTCCGCAGGCGCCCGTACCCGGGGCTCCGCAGGCGCCCGCGCCCAGCCCGTACGCCACGCCGCAGCCGGCCCCTCCGGCCGCGCCGCCGACCGCTCCGGCCGTTCCGCAGCCGGGCACCCCGCAGCCGAGCGACACCACCAAGGACGCCCGATGACCGCCCCCGCCCACCACCACGCTCCGGCGTCGCACTCCTACGTCTCCCCCATCCCGATGCGCAGGGCGCACCTCGGTGACGCCCTCGCCTCCGAGTGGACGAAGATCCGCTCGGTCCGGTCGACGATCTGGACCCTCGGCGTCATGATCCTGCTGATGCTGGCCATCGGCCTGGGGGTGGCGGCGATCGCCTCGGCCTCCGAGGCGCCGATGGGCGAGGAGTCCGCGCTCGGCTTCGGCTTCTTCGGGATGCTTCCCGCGTCGATCTGCGTGATCACGCTCGGGGTCCTGACGATCGCCTCCGAGTACGGCACCGGCATGATCCGCACCACCCTGACGGCCTGCCCGACCCGTGCGCGGGTGCTGACGGCGAAGGCGATCGTCTTCTTCCTGCTGGTCTTCACGGTCACCACCGTCTTCGCGACGCTGGTGGCGGTGGCCCAGGTCGCCATGGTCGACGCGCGGGAACCCACGTCCGGCGAGTGGCTGCGGGCGACGGTCGGGGCGGGCGCCTACCTGGCCCTGCTCGGTCTGCTGTCGCTGGCGCTCGGGACGCTCATCCGGCACTCGGCCGGCGCGATCACCGTGATGATCGGCCTGCTGCTGCTCCCGCTGGTGGCGGCGCTGTTCATGTTCTCCGAGGCGCTCAGGTCCGTGCAGGAGGCGCTCTTCACCTACGCGATCCCCTCGCAGATGATCGCGCTGTACAGCGAGCGCCCGCCGTTCGGCGACAGCGGCCCGGCGGGCTGGGAGCCGCTGCTGATCATGGGCGGCGCCGCGGCCGCGGCGCTGGCCGGCGCCTACGCCCTGCTGAACAGCCGCGACGTGTAAGGACGGCTCCCTGGTACGTCAGTACCTCGGCGCGTTCCGGGACCGCTGCACCCTGCTGGTGCGGCGGTCCTTCGCGTTCCAGCAGGCCTTGTGCCAGTGGCGCCGGTCGTCCACGCCCCCGTACTCGGGCCACGCGACGACGTGCGGGGCGCCGGGCGGGATCTCCTGGTCGCAGCCGGGGCAGCGGTAGCGCTTGCCGGGCGAGCTCGCTCCGGCGACGAGGCGGACGTACCATTCCTCGCCCTGCCAGGTCTCGCTGCGCTGCGCCCCGCCGTACCGGTCGCCGGGTTCGCCCGGCTGCTGCTGTTCGGGCTTATCGCCGCCTCGGGAACGGTTGTGGCGCGGGGACACGGGCACACCTCACGGGGTCTGGGAACACGGACCGTTCCATCCAGCCTACGGGCCGCGACACGGTGCCCCGGGCCCCGTCCGTGGCGGCTTAGCCGAAAATCGCAAGAACTTCATGAACGGCCGTTGCCTTTGGCACGTGTCAGACGTTGTTGCCAGTGCGAGGGGAGATACGCGTCGGCCGCAAGGAGGCAGAAGGCGATGCGCGTGGGTACGTTCGTTCTGGCCGCCCAGTTCCCGGGCCAGGGACAGGGAGAGGCCTTGCACCGGGCGGTGCGGACCGCCGAGGTCGCCGAGGAGGCGGGGCTGGACTCCGTCTGGCTCGCCGAGCACCACTTCGTGCCGTACGGGGTCTGCCCGTCGGCCGTGACGCTCGCCGCGCTGCTCCTCGGGCGCACCCGGCGGCTGAGAGTGGGCACGGCGGTGAGTGTGCTGCCGACCGTCCACCCGGTCGCCCTGGGCGAGCAGGCGGCGCTGCTGCACCTCACGTCGGGCGGCAGGTTCACCCTCGGGGTGGGCCGGGGCGGTCCCTGGGTCGACCTGGAGGTGTTCGGCGCGGGTCTGGCAGCGTACGAGGGGGGCTTCCCCGAATCGCTCGACCTGCTGCTGCGATGGCTGGGCGAGCCCCGGGTCGGCGCCGAGGGGGAACGATTCGCTTTCCGCGAGGTGGCGGTGGTACCCCGCGCCGACGAGCTGATCGGCGGTGAGGCGGGTCCCGAGGTGGTGGTGGCCTGCACCTCGCCGAAGAGCGTGCGGCTCGCCGCGGAGCGCGGGCTTCCGATGCTGCTCGGGATGCACTGCGGCGACGAGGACAAGGCCGAGATGGTCGCGGCCTGGGCGCGCTGTGCGCGGGAGGCCGGGCGGGACCCGGACGAGATCGCGCGGATCGGCGCCGGGCACGTCTCGGCGGGGGTGGTCCAGCTCGCGGACCGGGGCGCGGACGCGGCCGAGGCGCTGGTGAAGGCGATGCCGGGCTGGCTGAGGCAGGGGCTCGACGCGCATGTGACGGTCGACGGCCGGCACCGGGCGATGCGGGACCCCGTGGCGTACACGGAGCTGCTGTGCCGGCTGCACCCGGTGGGCAGCCCCCGGCTGGCGGCCGACCGGCTCGCGGCGACGGCGGAGCGTACGGGCATCACGCGCTTCGCTCTGCTGGCGGAAGGCTCGGGCGACCTCGCCGCGACCGAGGAGAACGTCCGGCGGCTCGGCGCCGAGGTCCTCCCCCTCCTTGTCTGAGGCCCGGCGGAGAGCTTGTGCTGCCGCTCCGGCATCTCTGCGCGGTCGACGCGCGTCGGCACGCGTCGACCACGTCTCCCGCGATGCGGAGCGGCAGCACCATGTCTCAGCAGTCGCGCATTTCCGGCGACTGGTTGAGCAGCTGCCCCCGTACGGACGTGAAGCGGGCGAGCCGCTCGTCCACCGACGGGTCCAGCGGGAACACCGCCACGCGGTGGCAGTTCTGGAAGGCGAGACGCACCCCGAAGTGCCGCTGCAGGGCGCCACGAATGGCATCGCTCGCGAGCGCGCGCAGCAGCTGACCACGTGCCTGCTCATTCGGCGGCGGCGTCTGGTTGTCGGCGAACTCTCCGCCGTCGACCTTCAGCTGAGCCACCAGAGAACTGATCATCTCCCATGCGAAGGGCAGGGAGGTCCGGACGCAGTCGACGAAGTCGGCTTCGTCGACCTCGCCTCGCTCGGCCTGTTCCAACAGTGCCGGTGAGACGTCGAGCGACATGGGTTCTCCTCTCGCGACCCCGCGGACGGGGTCTTGCGGGCAGGGACGAAGGCCGGGCCGTGCGCCACGCAGCGTGCACGGACGACGACCTCCAGCTTCCACGGTAAGCGCGCAGACCTGGTCGCACCAGAAGATTGGGAACACAACAGGCTGATAACCGACGGGTGTTCGGCTCAGGATGATGCCCGAATCGCGCGGAAGAGCGCCCGTCTTGTAGCGTTGCCGACCATGCGTCTCGTCATTGCCCGTTGCTCCGTGGACTACGCGGGTCGACTCACGGCCCACCTGCCCTCCGCGCCCCGTCTGATCCTGATCAAGGCCGACGGGAGCGTCTCGATCCACGCGGACGACCGGGCGTACAAACCGCTCAACTGGATGTCCCCGCCGTGCACGCTCAAGGAGGGTGCCGACGGCGATGCGGGCATCTGGACCGTGATCAACAAAGCGGGCGAGAAACTGATCATCACGATGGAGGAAATCCTCCACGATTCGTCGCACGAGCTCGGTGTGGACCCCGGTCTCATCAAGGACGGCGTGGAGGCCCACCTCCAGGAGCTGCTCGCCGACCGCATCGAGATCCTCGGCGAGGGGTACACCCTGATCCGCCGCGAGTACCCGACGGCGATCGGCCCGGTCGACATCCTGTGCCGCGACGCGGACGGCGGGACGGTCGCGGTGGAGATCAAGCGGCGCGGCGAGATCGACGGCGTCGAGCAGCTGACCCGCTACCTGGAGCTGCTCAACCGCGATCCGCACCTGGCCCCCGTGAAGGGCGTCTTCGCGGCGCAGGAGATCAAGCCGCAGGCGAAGGTGCTCGCGACGGACCGCGGCATCGGCTGCGTGGTCCTCGACTACAACGCGATGCGCGGCATCGAGGACGACAAGCTCCGGCTCTTCTGAGCCCGGCACGAGCTACGAAACGGCCCTGAGCGGCACGAGGCGGTACGAGTACGGGGACGGCCCCGGGTGCGGTGAGCGCGCCCGGGGCCGTCCCCGTCTCCGTACACGGGTCAGGCGGTCGTCGTCTCCGAGGAGGCGGGGCTGTCGGAGACCGAGGGGCCACCGCCGAGGGTCGCCGAGGCGGAGTTGCTCGGGGAGTTCTCCTCCGCCGGAGGACTGGTCGTCGCCGGCGGCGTGGTCGTCGGGGGCGTGGTCGTCGGCGGGGTCGTCGTCGGGGGCGGGGTGGTCGGCGGGGTCGTCGGCGGAGTCGGGCTCGACGTCGTCGGACGCGGTCCGCCGGAGGTGGCCGACGGGCTCGACGGCGGCCGGGTCGTGGTGGGGGCGGTGGTGCCCGTCGGGCTGTCCGACGGAGACGGCGCCGAGGACGACGAGGACGGGGACTCGGAGGTGCCCGACGAGCTCGGGGAACCGGTGCTGCCGGGGCTCGTCGGCGCGTTCGACGGCGAGGTGCCGTCGGAGCCCGAGGGGCTCGGGGAGCCGGAGTGCGTGGGATCGCCCGTCTCGCCGGGTTCGCCCGTCTCGCCGCCCTCCCCCGCCTCGCCCTCGGCCGGCGGCTCGTCGTCGAGGCCGTCGTCGGTGCCGCCGCTGTCCTCGGTCGCCGTGCTGTCGGAGGTGACGCGGTTCGTGGCGGGGTCCTCGCCGTTGCCGGAGGTGGCGCCGAGGGTGACGACGGTGCCGAGGACGGCCACCAGGAGCGCGCCCGCGCCGACGGCGGCGAGGTTGCGGCGGGCGCCGGTGAGGATGCCCCCCTTGAGGCCCGGGCGGCCGCCGCCCTGGACGGTGTCGGGGCGGGTGATGAGCGTCGGGCCCTCGTCGGCGAAGTCCGGGAACGCGGGGATCGCGGAGGCCGGGGGAACCGCCGGGCCCCGGACGGGACCGCCGGGCAGCGGGGCCGTGGGCGGCTCCGGCAGCGGGACCGGAGGCCGGGCGGTGGTGCGCCGCACGGCCGGCGTGCCGCGCGGCGGCGAGACGGGCTCCTCGGCGCGGGCAGCGACCGGGGTGCCGTGCTCTCCGGAGAGGTCGGCGACGAGGGCGAGCGCCCGGCGGCCGGCGACGGTGCCGCGCTTGTCGGCGAGCACCCCGCGCATCCCGATGGAGGCTTCCAGCTCGGCGCGGGCCCGCTCCAGGTTTCCGGCGCAGATCGCGAGGACGCCGAGCTCGTGGTGGAAGTACGCCTCCTCGGCGACGTCCCCGGTGAGCCGGGCGGCCTCCTGCCCGGCGCGCAGGGCCCGCTCCCAGGCGCCCCAGTGCAGCCCGGCGGCGAAGGCGGGCGCGGCGGCGCGGGCGAGGAGGACGGCGGTGGCCCGGCGCTCCGCGTCGGTGCCGGCCTCGGTGCCGGGGACGAGCCCGGCCAGGGCGGCGAGGAGGGCGTCGGACTCGGCGCCGGCGCGGTCGGGCGTGACGGAGGGGTGACCGGCCCACCAGGCGTAGTGCTGGGCGGTGCTGTGGACGCGGTCGGCGGCGTCGTGCGCGTACCCGTGGGCGAGGAGCTGGGTCAGGACCCCGGCGGCGAGCCGGTAGCGGGTGCCGACCGGGGAGAGCAGCCCGCAGGCGACGAGCTCGCCGAGGGCGGCGTCGGCGTGGGTGTCGCCGACGAGGGCCGGCAGGTGGGCCTGGTGCGGGACCTCGCCGCCGAGGGCCACGGCGAAGCGCAGGGTGGTCTGGGCGGAACGGCTGAGGCGGGAGGCGAGCAGGGCGGCGGGGGCGGCGCCCTCGCCGAGGCTGGGCAGGGGTATCTCGCGGAGTTCGACGTCGGCGTCGTCGACGCCGTCGAACGCGGCGGCGGCGGCAGCGGCGGCCGCCTCGGGGTCGGTCGGCCCGAAGGCCTCTTCGAGGGCGCCGAAGGCGTCGAACTCGGCCGGGGTGACGCGCAGCCGGTCGCGCTGGCGCAGCAGCGCCCCGGCCTGGACGAAGCGCAGGGGCAAGCCCTCGGACTCGAACCACAGGTCGCCGGCCCAGTTGGCCTCCTCGTCGGTGAGGGTGCGGCCGACGGCGCTCTCCAGGAGCTTGAGGGAGGCGCCGCGGCCGAGGCCCGCGAGGGCGACCTCCTCGACGTGGGCGCCGGCCGAGGGGGCGGGCGCGCCGGGGGCGGCGGCGAGGAGGAAGGCGCACTCGGGGGCGGCGGCGAGGAGTTCGTCGAGGGCGGCGCCGCCGAACTCCAGGTCGTCGACCACGACGACGGCGCCGATGTCGCGGAGCCGGTCGAGGAGCGCGGGCCGGTCGGGCCGGTGGTTCGGGGCGTACCGGACGGCGGCGAACAGTTCGTGGAGGAGCTCGGTGGAGGTGCGGTGGTGGCCCGAGAGGCGGACGACGCCGTCGGGGGCGAGCTCCGCGCAGTCGGCGGCGACCGCGTCGAGGAGCGCGGTGCGGCCGGATCCGGCGGGGCCGGTCAGACGGGCGGAGCGGCCGCGGGCGAGGGTCTCGGCGAGCCGCTCGCGCTGCTCCTGGCGTTCGAGGAGGGGCAGCGCGGGGGCGGCGGGACCGGGCGGTACGGGCGGGGCCGCGGCGCGGGCGGCCTCGGCGCGCTCCTCGGGGGTGCGGCGGCGGGGCGCGGCGGGCTCCTGGCCCGGCGGGCAGGGTTCTATCTCGCTGCCGTCGACGGGGTTGACGGTGAGGAGCAGCTCGCCGGAGACGAGCCGGACGACGCGGGCGCGCGCGGGGGCCGCGGGCGAGCGCTCGGGCAGGGCGGAGCCGAGCGCGGGGCGGGCGTCCTCGCCCTCGGTGTCGTGACCGTACTGCTCCGACCCAGGGTTGATCGGGTCCATGGTCCAAGCCCCCAAGAAGCGGTGTCAGGTGCCCGCCGGGTGGGTCCGTCAATGTGCAGGCGACCGAACCCTAGACCGTGGTCAGGCGCTCGGGAACAGCCGGGGTGCTCCGGAGACCAAGACGTCACGGTCTTGTGAGGATTGAGCGTGACGCCTGGTTCACACAGCTGCTTCACAGGGCCGTGTCCCCCCTGTCACCTCCACCCGCCGGGTCCCACGCGCACCGGCGTCCGCCCGCCGGGTCCCGCCCGCACCGCGTCCGCCCGCCGGGTCCCGCCCGCACCGCGTCCGCCCGCCGGGTCCCGCCCGTACCGCGTCCGCCGACCCGGTCCCGCCCGCACCGGTGACACCCGCCCCGTCACACCCGGGGCAGCGACTCCGCGGCGAGGCCGCCCTCGATGGCGAGGATGCGGTGGAGCCGGGTGGCCACGAGCAGCCGCTGCATCTGGGGCGGCACCCCGCGCAGCACGAGGCGCCGGCCGCAGCGGCCGGCCCTCCGGTGAGCGCCCATGATCACGCCGAGCCCGGTCGCGTCCCAGGAGTCGAGGCCGGTCAGGTCGAGTACCAGATCGCCGACTCCGTCGTCGACGGCCGAGTGCAGGACCGTACGGGCGTCCGCCGCGCTGCGGACGTCGAGGCGGCCCCCGACGACCAGCTCGACATGGTCGCCCCTGATGTGCATATGCGCTCCCCGAGAGTGCTCCGTCTTCGCAACAACTGACTGCCGCACCGGCAGATACGTTGCGCCTTGTCAGCGAACCGATACCGAAATTCACCCCACGGAGTGAGGGCGGGGTGGCGGGCCGGACTCAGTGCTTGTAGAAGCCCTGCCCGCTCTTGCGCCCGATGTCACCCGCGTCCACCATCCGGCGCATCAGCTCCGGGGGTGCGAACTTCTCGTCCTGGGACTCGGTGTAGATGTTGTTGGCCGCGTTCACCAGGATGTCGATGCCGGTGAGGTCGGCGGTGGCGAGCGGGCCCATGGCGTGGCCGAAGCCGAGCTTGCAGGCGATGTCGATGTCCTCGGCGGTGGCGACGCCCGACTCGTAGAGCTTGGCGGCCTCGACGACGAGGGCCGAGATGAGGCGGGTGGTGACGAAGCCGGCCACGTCGCGGTTGACGACGATGCAGGTCTTGCCGACGGACTCGGCGAACTCCCGGGCGGTGGCCAGGGTGGCGTCGCTGGTCTTGTAGCCGCGGACCAGCTCGACGAGCTGCATCATCGGGACCGGCGAGAAGAAGTGGACGCCGACGACGGCCTCGGGGCGCTCGGTGACCGCGGCGATCTTGGTGATCGGGATCGCGGAGGTGTTGGAGGCGAGGACGGCGCCGTCCTTGGCGATCTTGTCGAGCGAGCGGAAGATCTCGTGCTTGACGTCGAGGTTCTCGAAGACGGCCTCGACGACGATGTCGGCGTCGGCGACGGCCTCGAGCTCGGTGGTGGCGGTGATCCGGCCGAGGGCGGCCTCGGCGTCGGCGGCGCTCAGCTTGCCCTTCGCGACGAACCGGTCGTACGACGCCTTGATGCCGTCGGTGCCGCGGGTCAGGGCGGCGTCGGTGACGTCACGCAGGACGACGTCCCAGCCCGCCTGTGCCGAGACCTGCGCGATGCCGGATCCCATGAGTCCGGCCCCGATGACGGCGAGCTTCCTGGCCACGATGTTCCACCCCTTAACGCCTGTTCACTTCTGACTCTCCGGCGGAGATTAGCGGTCGCGGGGCGCCATGTGACCGCTAAGTAATGCGCGTCACGCCCTCTTTGACGGACGTCACACTCGCGACACCTCCTCCGCCCGCTCAGCCCTCGCGTACGGCGTACGTCAGGACCCTCTCGCTCAGCAGCTCCTCGATCTCGTCGAGGAGGACGAGGGCCTCGCGGGAGACGGTCGTCGCCTTGCGCCCCGCGGTCATCTCCCGGGTGATGTAGGCGACGACGGTGTTCTCGATCCAGGCGAGCTGGCCGCCGACGAGCAGCGGCAGCGGGTCGTCCCCGGCCGCCCCGGTCTCCTCGCGGAGGGTGGCGACGACGGCGTCGTGGACCTGCTGCTGAAGGTGGAAGAGCCGGGCCTTGAGGGTGGGGGCGTGCTCGATGACGTTCATGAAGGCGTCGAAGCCGTCCATGAGTCCGTAGGCGGGCGAGACGGCGCCGATGTCCTGGCGCAGTTCGCGCAGCACGGCCGCGGCGGCGGACTCGCCCCGGTCGCGGCCGCGGATCATCCGGGCGAGGCGCTGGGTGACGCCGTCCATGCGGTCGAGGAAGAGGTCCTCTTTGGCCGGAAAGTAGTTGTAGACGGTGTTGACGGAGACGTCCGCCGCCTCGGCGACGTCGGCGACGGTCACCGCCACGAAGCCGTGTTCCAGGAAGAGCCCGGTCGCGATGTCCGAGATCCGCTGCTTCGTCTCGCGCTTCTTGCGTTCCCTGAGTCCCTCGGCCATGCCCACATCCTAGGCTCCCTGAAATTTTGGACCACCTGAAAACTTGGTGACATTGCAAAATTGCAGTGACTCTGTTTTTGTAGTCGCCATGCCCATCATCAGTACGGCCGGGCTCGCCCGGACCTTCCCCGGCAAGAACGGCCCCGTGGAGGCCGTCCGCGGGATCGACCTGACCGTCCGGCCAGGCGAGATCCTCGGACTCCTCGGCCCCAACGGCGCCGGCAAGACGACCACCCTGCGGATGCTCACGACCCTGCTCCCGCCCACCGGCGGCGCCGCCACCGTCGCCGGCCACGACCTCGTCAAGGACCCCGCGGCCGTCCGCCGACGCATCGGATACGTGGCCCAGTCCGGCGGGCTCGACCCCCAGGAGACGGTCCGCTCCGAGCTCGTCCTCCAGGGCAGGCTCTACGGCCTCGACCGCACCCGCGCGACCGCCCGCGCCGAGGAACTCGCGGTGGACCTCCACCTCACGGAGCTCCTCGACCGGCCGACCCCGGCGCTCTCCGGCGGCCAGCGCCGCCGACTCGACCTCGCGATGGGGCTCACCCACCGGCCCGAGATCCTCTTCCTCGACGAGCCGACGACCGGCCTCGACCCCGGCAGCCGCGCCGACCTGTGGGCCCTGGTGCGGCGGCTGCGCGACGAGTACGGCACGACCGTCGTCCTCACCACGCACTACCTGGACGAGGCCGACGCGCTCGCCGACCGGCTCGTGATCGTGGACGAGGGCACGGTCGTCGCCGAGGGCAGCCCCGCCGCCCTCAAGGCCGCGCACGGCGCCGCCACCCTCCAGGACGCCTTCCTCGCCATCACCGGGCGCGGCCCGGCGCCCGTCGACACCACTCCCGTAGCCGTCTAGGACCCCTGATGCTTCTCCACGACACCGCGCTGCTCTTCGGGCGCTACGCCCGCCAGACCCTGCGCTCCCCGTTCCAGATCTTCTTCGGCGCCCTGATGCCGCTGCTCTACCTGTTCTTCTTCGGGCCCCTGCTCACCGGTCTCCCGCTGGGCCGCGAGGGCGACTCCTGGCAGATCCTCGTCCCCGGCCTGCTGCTCCAACTCGGCCTCTTCGGCGCCTCGTTCGCCGGGTTCTCGATCATCATGGAGAAGAACTGGGGCGTGTTCGACCGGATGCGGGTCACGCCGGTGAGCCGACTGGCGCTGCTGCTCGGCCGGGTCCTGCGGGACGCCGCGCTCTTCGTCTTCCAGGCGGTGCTGCTCGTCCTGGTGGCCGTCCCTATGGGCCTTCGGGCGCCGCTCCCCGGGATCCTGATCGGCTTCGGCTTCGTCGCCCTGCTCTCCGCGGCGCTCGCCTCGCTCTCGTACGCGCTGGCCCTGAAGCTGCCGAGCCCGCAGGAGTTCGGCCCCGCGATCAACACGCTCGCGATGCCGTCGATGCTGCTGTCGGGTCTGATGCTGCCGATGGCCCTCGCCCCCGGCTGGCTGGACGTGCTGTCGCACCTGATGCCGTTCCGCTATCTGGTGGACGCGGTCCGGGAGGTGTACATCGGCCACTACACGACGTCGGCCGTGCTGTACGGGGTGCTCGTCGCCCTCGCGCTGACGACGCTCGCCGTGACGGTCGGCACACGCACGTTCCGGAGCGCCGGTGCGTAACTAGGCTGGACCCATGGTCAATCTGACGCGCATCTACACCCGTACCGGCGACCAGGGCACCACGGCCCTCGGTGACATGAGCCGGACCGCCAAGACGGATCTGCGGATCTCGGCCTACGCCGACGCCAACGAGGCGAACGCCGTCATCGGCACGGCCGTCGCCCTCGGGCAGCTGGACGAGGAGGTCGTGAAGGTCCTCGTCCGCGTCCAGAACGACCTGTTCGACGTGGGGGCCGACCTCTGCACGCCCGTGGTGGAGGACCCCAAGTACCCGCCGCTGCGCGTCGAGCAGGCGTACGTCGACAAGCTGGAGGCCGACTGCGACCGCTTCCTCGAGGAGCTCGAGAAGCTGCGCTCCTTCATCCTGCCGGGCGGCACGCCCGGTGCGGCGCTGCTGCACCAGGCGTGCACGGTGGTCCGGCGGGCGGAGCGCTCCACCTGGGCGGCCCTGGAGGTGCACGGCGAGTCGATGAACGCGCTGACCGCCACGTACCTCAACCGCCTCTCAGACCTGCTCTTCATCCTCGCGCGAGCGGCGAACAAGGAGGTCGGGGACGTGCTCTGGGTCCCCGGCGGAGACCGCTAGTCCGACTGCCGCCCCATGCCGGGGGTCCGGGGGTCGCCCCCGGGGGATGCAGCATCCTCGCGCGAGCGGCGAACAAGGAGGTCGGGGACGTGCTCTGGGTCCCCGGCGGAGACCGCTGAGCCGTCTTCCGAGATCCCTTCCGGGGCCTTCTTCGGCCAGATCGCGTAGCTGAGCGCGATCAGGCCGTGGATGCCCACCGCCCGCCACGCGCCGAAGATCCAGCTCCGCAGCCCGTCGGTGTTCCCGTCGCCGCCGACGTACCAGATCGCCAGGAGCAGCAGCACGGAGGCGACGGACGCGGCGACCACCGAGCCGAGCCAGATGCTGCCCTCGTGGCGGGCGCGCGCCATGCCGTACTGCGGCGGCTTCGGGGGCGGCGGACCGCCGCCGAGGCGGTGGGCGGCGTGGCCGTCGAGCCACTTCACGGTCCGGTGGCCGTGGCCGACGGTGTAGCCGATGTACACGGCGGCGAGCCCGTGCCGCCAGCTCGGTTCGGCCCCGTTCTTGAGATCCATCACGGAGACGACCAGGAGCAGGACCTCCAGGAGCGGCTCGCACAGCAGCAGCGCCATGCCCGCCCGGGGCATCTTCAGGAGGTAGCGGGTGGCGAGGCCGGCGGCCAGCAGGACCCAGAAGCCCACCTCGCAGATCACGATCAGCGTGACGATCACGGTCTTCCCCTTTCGGTTCCCCCTCAGCGTCCCGTGGGATCCGGCGCGGTTCGTCGTCGCCGGTGACGAAGTCCGTCTACATCCTTCGACGGAGGGACGGATCGGCCCGGACGGGGAGGTCCGCGCACGTGGGGGCGTGTTGGATGGGTACGTGACGCTCCCCCGCCCGCACCGCATCGACGTGTTCATCGCCGCCACCGGCCTGGTCGGCGGCCTGATCCTGTGGTCGTTCGGTCTGTACGTGACCGGGGACCACGTCTTCGGGCAGCGCTGGGCGACGCTGATCCCGCTGACGGTGATGTCCGGCATGGAGGCCCTGCGCCGTACCGCTCCCCAGGTCGCCCTGATCGTCGGCACCCTGGCGATCGTCGGCGACCAGTTCACCAACGGCAATCTCGCCACGGTCCTGATGTTCACCGACGTGGTCTACGCGGCCGTGGTGTACGGCACGCCCGCCCAGGCCCGGCGCGTCCCGTACACCACCGGACTGATCACCGTCGCGACCACGGTGGGGTTCCTCGTCTGGTGGCAGAACGCGATCGCGCTCCTCGTCGGTGTGCTCACGGGCATGATCTCCTTCCTGCCGGCGGTGACGGGCGCGATCGTCCGCAACCACCGGGAGGCGGCGGACGCCGCCCGGCTGCGGGCCGAGCAGACCGCGCTCCTCGCCGAGATGGACCGGGCGCAGGCCGTGGTGGCCGAGCGGTCCCGGATGGCGCGCGAGCTGCACGACATGGTGGCCAACCACCTCTCCGCGATCGCGATCCACTCCACGGCCGCGCTCTCGCTCGACGAGCCGGCCACCACCCAGCAGGCGCTGACCGTGATCCGGGAGAACAGCGTGGCGGGTCTCGCCGAGATGCGGCGGCTGATCGGACTGCTGCGGGACGGCAGCGGGGACGCGGAGCCGGCCGCCGCGCCCACGCTCGCGGGCCTGGACGCGCTGGTGGCCCAGTCCGCGGCCAACGCGGAGCCGAGCGGTCTCGTCCTCGTCCTCGACGACACCCGGAAGAGCGCGGCGGGCCTCCCGGCGCCGGTGGAGCTGGCCGCGTACCGGATCGTGCAGGAGTCCCTGACGAACGCGCTCAAGCACGCGGCGCCCGGCGAGGTGCGGGTGACCCTGGGCCAGGATCCGGGCGCGCTGTGGGTCCGGGTGACGAGTCCGTACGGGACACGGTCCGGGCCGACCGCGCCCGGTTCGGGGGCCGGCCTGGTGGGGATGCGGGAGCGGGTGGCCCTGCTCGACGGGGTCTTCGAGGCGGGTCCGGTCACGGACGACGAGGGACGCAAGAGATGGCGGGTCCGGGCGGAACTGCCCGTACGCGCGAACGACGAGGAGCGGGTATGACGGTGCGGGTGCTGGTCGCCGAGGACCAGAGCGCGGTACGGGCGGGACTCGTCCTGATCCTGGGCAGCGCCCCGGACATCGAGGTCGTCGGAGAGGCGGCGGACGGGGAGCGCGCGGTGGAGCTGGCCCGCGAACTGCGCCCCGACCTGGTCCTCATGGACGTGCAGATGCCGCGGATGGACGGGGTGACGGCGACCGGGATCGTCGTCTCGGAGGGGCTGGCGGACGTGCTCGTCCTGACGACCTTCGATCTGGACACGTACGTCTTCGGGGCGCTGCGGGCGGGCGCCGCGGGCTTCCTGCTGAAGAACGCGGAAGCGCGGGAGCTGATCGAGGCGGTGCGGACGGTGGCGCGCGGCGAGGGGCTCATCGCCCCGGCGGTGACCCGGCGGCTGATCGCCGAGTTCGCCGCGACCGGCCGCCCGGCGCGCGCGACGTCCGGGACGGACCCGGCGGTGCTCGACGCCCTGACGCCCCGGGAGCGCGAGGTGCTGTCGGCGCTGGGCGGGGGTCTGTCGAACGCGGAGATCGCGGTACGCCTCGACATGGCGGAGGCGACGGTGAAGACGCACGTCAGCAAGGTGCTGGGGAAGCTGGAGCTGCGCAGCAGGGTCCAAGCGGCGGTCCTGGCACAGGAGTTGGGCGTCTAAGGGGACATCGGCAACGTTGGTCTGGACCTCTTGACGATTGGTCCAGACCTTCCTACGCTCGCGGGGCGCGCGCATCTTCACGGACCACCCCCACCTTGTCCGTCCGCAACTTGAGGAGCACCGTTGAGCACTCAAGCACCGACGCGCAGAACAGGGTTCAGACACCGGGCCGCCGCCGGTCTGACCGCCCTGATCCTGCCGCTGGCCGCCATGGTCGGCCTCGCCACCCCCGCCGAAGCGGCCACCTCGGCCACGGCGACCTACACCAAGACCCAGGACTGGGGCACCGGTTTCGGCGCCAACTGGACCGTCAAGAACACCGGCACCACCACCATCAGCTCCTGGACCGTCGAGTGGGACTACCCCGCCGGCACCGCGGTCACCTCCGCCTGGGACGCCACCGTCACCAGCTCCGGAAACCACTGGACCGCCAAGAACGTCGGCTGGAACGGGACCCTCGCGCCCGGCGCCTCCGTCTCCTTCGGCTACAACGGCTCCGGCCCGGGCGCGCCCACCGGTTGTAAGATCAACGGCGCCGCCTGCGACGGCACCTCCCAGCCGGGCGACAACCCGCCCTCGGCCCCCGGCACCCCGGTCGCGTCCAACATCACCGACACCTCGGTGAAGCTGACCTGGACCGCCGCGACCGACGACAAGGGCGTCAAGAACTACGACGTCCTGCGGGACGGCACGAAGGTCACGACCCTCACCGGTCTGACGTACACCGACCAGGGTCTGACGGCCGGCACCGACTACAGCTACACGGTCGTCGCCCGCGACACCATCGACCAGACCGGCCCCGCCGCCGGCCCGGTCCCCGTCCGCACCACCGGCGGAGGCGGCGGCACCCCGCTCCCCAACGCGGTGAAGATGGGTTACTTCACCAACTGGGGCGTCTACGGCCGCAACTACCACGTGAAGAACATCGTGACCTCGGGCTCCGCGTCCAAGATCACCCACATCAACTACGCCTTCGGCAACGTCACGGGCGGCAAGTGCACCATCGGTGACGCCTACGCCGACTACGACAAGGCCTACACCGCCGACCAGTCCGTCGACGGCGTCGCCGACACCTGGGACCAGCCGCTGCGCGGCAACTTCAACCAGCTGCGCAAGCTGAAGAAGGCCTACCCGAACATCAAGATCCTCTGGTCCTTCGGCGGCTGGACCTGGTCCGGCGGCTTCGGCCAGGCGATGCAGAACCCGACCGCCTTCGCCCAGTCCTGCTACGACCTGGTCGAGGACCCGCGCTGGGCCGACGTCTTCGACGGCATCGACCTGGACTGGGAGTACCCGAACGCCTGCGGTCTGTCCTGTGACACCAGCGGCGCCGCATCCTTCAAGAACATGATGCAGGCCATGCGCGCCAAGTTCGGTGCCAACAACCTGGTCACCGCGGCCGTCACGGCCGACGCCTCCCCCGGCGGCAAGATCGACGCCGCCGACTACGCGGGCGCCGCGCAGTACATGAACTGGTTCAACGTCATGACGTACGACTTCTTCGGCGCCTGGGCGGCGCAGGGTCCGACGGCCCCGCACTCCCCGCTCACCTCGTACGCCGGCATCCCGCAGGCGGGCTTCAACTCCGCCGAGGCGATCGCCAAGTTCAAGGCGAAGGGCGTCCCCGCCTCCAAGCTCCTCCTCGGCATCGGCTTCTACGGCCGTGGCTGGACCGGCGTCACCCAGGCCGCCCCCGGCGGCACGGCGACCGGTCCCGCGACGGGCACCTACGAGCCGGGCATCGAGGACTACAAGGTCCTGAAGACCTCCTGCCCGGCCACCGGAACCGTCGCGGGCACGGCGTACGCCAAGTGCGGCACCAACTGGTGGAGCTACGACACCCCGGCCACGGTCACGTCCAAGATGAGCTGGGCGAAGAACCAGGGCCTGGGCGGCGCGTTCTTCTGGGAGTTCAGCGGTGACACCGGCAACGGCGAACTCGTCGGCGCCATCAACACCGGCCTGAACTAACACGAACGACTAGCAGGCAGTACAACGAAGCGGGGGCCGGCGCAGCACGCCGACCCCCGCTTCTTCACGTATACGTCCTACGCCACGTTCACCCTCTGGCCGGGAGGCGCCGCCTCGAGCCAGGCCATGAAGCCGGTCCGGGCGTCCTCGCTCATCGCGAGCTCCAGCCGGACACCGCCGTACGTACAGGCCTGGATCACCGCGTCGGAGAGCAGCGCGAGCTCTTCCTCGCCCTCCGGCATCCGGCGCTCCAGGGCCACGATGGCCGAGCGCTCCAGGACACGGCGCGGGCGGGGCGCGTAGGAGAAGACACGGAACCAGGCGATCTCGTCACCGCTGTAGCGGGCGACGCCGTACACCCAGCCCTTGCCGGTCGGGTCCGGCTCGTCGGGGATGTCCCAGCGCAGGGAGCAGTCGAAGGTGCCGCCGGCGCGCTGGATCAGCCTCCTGCGCAAGCCGAAGACGAAGAGCCCGATCACCACCAGTGCGACGACCAGGCCGCACACGAGCAGAGCGAGGAACATCTTCACCGACCTCCTCGCTGCGTCCCGTAGCCGGCACAGCCGGCCGAACCGAAATACACGTGCATCTGCATCGCCTCAGCCGCGGCACGGTCTGGATAATTCCAGCCGTGCCGCGGCTGAGGGCACTTCTACTCGGCGCGGACCGTCAGCGGACCGCTACCGCGCGCAGCCGGACATCGGCGCGCCGCTCGGCGGCGGCGTCGGAGTCCGACTTCGCACGCTCCAGCGCGCGCTCGGCGCGCTGGGCGTCGATCTCGTCCGCCAGCTCGCAGATCTCCGCGAGCAGAGACAGCTTGTCGTCGGCGAAGGAGATGAATCCGCCGTGGACGGCGGCGACGACGGTCGCGCCCTCACTGGTACGGATGGTCACCGGGCCCGACTCCAGCACACCGAGCAGCGGCTGGTGGCCGGGCATGACGCCGATGTCGCCGGAGGTGGTACGCGCGATGACCAAGGTGGCCTCGCCGGACCAGACACTCCGGTCCGCGGCGACCAGCTCGACGTGCAGCTCAGCAGCCAAGGGTGGCTCCTCGGGTCACCACCCGGCGGTCGTGCCGGGTGTTGGGGTCAATTCTAATGGGCGTGGTGAGGGGGGCGGGACCGGATCCCGCCCCCCTCGGAGCACGGGGCTCAGGAGACGCCAAGCTCCTTGGCGTTCTTCCGGAGGTCCTCGATGCCACCACACATGAAGAAGGCCTGCTCGGGGAAGTGGTCGTACTCACCGTCGCAGATCGCGTTGAACGCGGCGATCGACTCGTCGAGCGGAACGTCCGAACCGTCCACACCGGTGAACTGCTTCGCCGCGTGGGTGTTCTGGGACAGGAAGCGCTCGACACGGCGGGCGCGGTGGACAACGAGCTTGTCCTCCTCGCTCAGCTCGTCGATACCGAGAATCGCGATGATGTCCTGGAGGTCCTTGTACTTCTGCAGGATTCCCTTGACGCGCGTGGCGGCGTCGTAGTGGTCCTGCGCGATGTAGCGCGGGTCCAGGATCCGGGACGTGGAGTCCAGCGGGTCCACGGCCGGGTAGATGCCCTTCTCGGAGATCGGACGGGAAAGAACCGTCGTCGCGTCGAGGTGGGCGAAGGTGGTGGCCGGAGCCGGGTCGGTCAGGTCGTCCGCGGGGACGTAGATCGCCTGCATCGAGGTAATCGAGTGACCACGGGTCGAGGTGATGCGCTCCTGGAGGAGACCCATCTCGTCGGCCAGGTTCGGCTGGTAACCCACCGCGGAGGGCATACGGCCGAGCAGGGTCGACACCTCGGAACCGGCCTGGGTGAAGCGGAAGATGTTGTCGATGAAGAAGAGAACATCCTGCTTCTGCACATCGCGGAAGTACTCCGCCATGGTCAGACCGGCAAGGGCGACGCGGAGACGCGTGCCCGGCGGCTCGTCCATCTGGCCGAAGACGAGCGCGGTCTTGTCCAGAACGCCCGCTTCTTCCATCTCGACCATGAGGTCGTTGCCCTCACGGGTGCGCTCGCCGACGCCCGCGAAGACCGAGACACCGTCGTGCAGCTTGGCCACACGGACGATCATTTCCTGGATCAGAACGGTCTTGCCGACACCGGCACCACCGAACAGACCGATCTTTCCACCCTTGACGTACGGGGTGAGAAGGTCGACGACCTTCAGGCCGGTCTCGAACATCTCGGTCTTGGACTCGAGCTGGTCGAAGGCCGGGGCCTTGCGGTGGATCGTCCAGCGCGGCGCGTCGGCCACGGTGGAGGCATCGTCGTTCAGCACCTCACCCAGCGTGTTGAACACACGGCCCTTGGTGACGTCACCGACGGGAACGGTGATGCCCGTGCCGGTGTCGGTCACCGGGGCCTGGCGGACCAGGCCGTCGGTGGGCTGCATGGAGATGGCGCGGACGACGCCGTCACCGAGGTGCTGGGCGACCTCGAGGGTCAGCGTCTTGGTCGCGCCCTCCTCGGTCGGGTCCATGACCTCGACGTGCAGCGCGTTGTAGATCGCCGGCATCGCGTCGACGGGGAACTCCACGTCGACGACCGGGCCGATGACCCGGGCGACGCGGCCCGTGGCGGCGGCCGTCTCAACAGTGGTCGTCATTACTTGTCACTCCCCGCGGTCGCGTCGGCCAGGGCTGCGGTGCCACCGACGATCTCGCTGATTTCCTGGGTGATTTCGGCCTGGCGGGCCGCGTTGGCAAGTCGGGAGAGATTGTTGATCAAGTCTCCCGCGTTGTCGGTCGCCGACTTCATCGCGCGGCGCGTGGCGGCGTGCTTGGAAGCAGCCGACTGGAGCAGCGCGTTGTAGATACGGCTCTCGACGTACCGGGGCAGCAGGGCGTCGAGGACGTCCTCCGCCGACGGCTCGAAGTCGTACAGCGGACGGAGCGTGTCCGAGCCGCCGGCCTCCTTCGCCACCTCGTCGAGGCTGAGGGGCAGCAGCCGGGCCTCGACCGCCGTCTGCGTCATCATCGAGACGAACTCGGTGTAGACGATGTGGAGCTCGTCCACACCACCCTCCGCCGTGTCCTTCTCGATCGCCTCGATCAGCGGTGCCGCGATCGTCTTGGCGTCGCCGTACGACGGCTGGTCCGTGAACCCGGTCCACGTACCGGCCAGCTTCCGCTCGCGGAAGTTGTAGTGCGCGATGCCACGACGGCCGACGACGTAGACGGTGACCTCGCGGCCCTCGCCCTCCAGCTTCGCCGTCAGCTTTTCCGCCGCCTTGATGGCGTTGGAGTTGAAGGCGCCGGCCAGACCGCGGTCGCTCGAGAGGAGCAGGACCGCGGCACGGATCGGGTTCTCCGCCTCGGTGGTCAGCGGGTGCTTGTCATTCGCACCCGTGGCCACCGCCGTGACCGCGCGGGTCAGCTCGGTCGCGTACGGAGTCGATGCCTGTACCTTGCGCTGCGCCTTGACGACACGCGAGGCGGCGATCATCTCCATCGCCTTGGTGATCTTCTTCGTCGCGGTGACGGATTTGATGCGACGCTTGTAGACCCGGAGCTGCGCTCCCATGAGTCAGGTCCCTTCCGTCGTCACTTCGAGACGTTGACGGCGGCAGGAGCGTCCTCGCCCAGCAGCTTGCCGTCAGAGGTCTCGAACTGCTTCTTGAACTCCGCGATGGCGTCACCGACGGACTGCAGGGTGTCGTCGGACATCTTGCCGCCCTCACGGATGGAGGTCATGAGACCCGAGTGGTTCTGGCGGAGGTACGCCAGGAGCTCGGCCTCGAAGCGACGGATGTCGACGACCGGGACGTCGTCCATCTTGCCGGTGGTGCCGGCCCAGACGGAGACGACCTGGTTCTCGGTGGGCATCGGCTGGTACTGAGCCTGCTTGAGCAGCTCGACCATGCGCTGTCCACGCTCCAGCTGCGCCTTGGAGGCGGCGTCCAGGTCCGAACCGAAGGCGGCGAACGCCTCGAGCTCACGGAACTGGGCCAGGTCCACGCGGAGGCGGCCGGAGATCTGCTTCATCGCCTTGTGCTGGGCGGAGCCACCGACGCGGGAGACCGAGATACCGACGTTCAGGGCCGGGCGCTGGCCGGCGTTGAACAGGTCGGACTCCAGGAAGCACTGGCCGTCGGTGATGGAGATGACGTTGGTCGGGATGAACGCCGACACGTCGTTCGCCTTGGTCTCGACGATCGGCAGACCGGTCATCGAACCGGCACCGAGCTCGTCCGAGAGCTTCGCGCAGCGCTCGAGCAGACGCGAGTGCAGGTAGAAGACGTCACCCGGGTAGGCCTCACGGCCCGGCGGGCGGCGCAGCAGCAGCGACACGGCGCGGTAGGCGTCGGCCTGCTTCGACAGGTCATCGAAGACGATCAGGACGTGCTTGCCCTGGTACATCCAGTGCTGACCGATGGCGGAACCGGTGTACGGCGCCAGGTACTTGAAGCCGGCCGGGTCGGACGCCGGGGCGGCGACGATCGTCGTGTACTCGAGCGCACCGGCCTCTTCCAGGGCGCCGCGAACGGACGCGATGGTCGAGCCCTTCTGGCCGACGGCGACGTAGATGCAGCGAACCTGCTTGTTCACGTCGCCCGAGCGCCAGTTGTCGCGCTGGTTGATGATCGTGTCGACACACAGAGCGGTCTTGCCGGTCTGACGGTCACCGATGATCAGCTGACGCTGACCACGGCCGACCGGCGTCATGGCGTCGACGGCCTTGTAGCCGGTCTCCATCGGCTCGTGCACCGACTTACGGGCCATAACGCCCGGGGCCTGCAGCTCGAGGGCACGGCGGCCCTCGGTCGCGATCTCGCCGAGGCCGTCGATCGGGTTGCCGAGCGGGTCGACAACGCGGCCGAGGTAGCCCTCACCGACACCGACGGAGAGGACCTCGCCGGTGCGCTGCACCGACTGTCCCTCCTCGATGCCGCTGAATTCGCCGAGGACGATCGCACCGATCTCGCGCTCTTCGAGGTTCAGCGCGAGGCCGAGGGTGCCGTCCTCGAACTTCAGCAGCTCGTTCGCCATGGCCGAGGGAAGACCCTCGACCTTCGCGATGCCGTCGCCGGCCAGGCTGACCGTGCCGACCTCCTCGCGCGAGGCCGCGTCCGGCTGGTACGACTGGACAAAGTTCTCCAGTGCGTCCCGGATCTCCTCCGGCCGGATCGTGAGCTCCGCCATCTGGGTTCCCTGCTCTCCTTGTTGGGCCCGAAGTTTCTTAAGGGGTCTGGGGGCCGACCCCCAGGAATCTTCTGCAATCTCTGCACGGCCCAACCGGGCCGCTGGTGATGCTGTGACGCTTGTTGCTTTTGGTGGCTGCAGCCGTCAGCCGGCCAGTCGCCGGGTCGCCTCGCCGAGGCGCTCCGCGATGGTCCCGTTGATGACCTCGTCGCCGACCTGCACCGTGATCCCGCCGAGGACCGCCGGGTCCACGTCGAGGTTCAGGTGCATCTCCCGGCCGTACAGCTTGGCCAGAACGGCACCGAGGCGCTGCTTCTGCTGGTCGGACAGCGGCACCGCCGTGGTGACGACGGCGACCATCCGGTTCCGGCGCGCCGCGGCGAGCTTGGAGAGGGACTCGAGTCCCGCTTCCAGGCTACGTCCCCGGGGCTGGGTCACCAGACGGACGACCAGACGCTCGGTGGTCGCGTGGGCCTTGCCGCCGAGCAGGCTGCGGAGCAGCGCGCCCTTGGCGGTGGCCGTGGCGGCCTTGTCCGTCAGCGCCGAGCGGAGCTCGGGGCTGGAGGACACGATCCGGCCGAACCGGAACAGCTCGTCCTCGACGTCATCGAGCGCTCCCGCCTTCTGCGCCGCGGTGAGGTCGGCGATGCTCGCCAGCTCCTCCGTGACGTCGACGAGGTCACGCGAACGCGACCAGCGGTTGCGCACCATGCCCGAGACCAGGTCGACGGTCTCGCCGCCCACCTGACCGCTCAGGAGTCGCTGCGCGAGCTCGGCCTTGGCCTCACCCGACTGTGCGGGGTCGGTCAGGACCCGGCGCAGCGACACCTCGCGGTCGAGGAGCGCGGTGACGGCGGTCAGCTCGTCCGAGAGCTTCGTCGCGTCGGCCGACGTGTTGTCGGTCAGCGCGTCGAGGGACTCGCGGGCGGCGGACAGTGCCTCGCGGCTCGCTCCGTTCATCGGACGGCCTCTGCCTTCTCCTCGAGCTCATCGAGGAAGCGGTCGATCGTCCGGCTCTGGCGGGCGGTGTCCTCGAGGGACTCGCCGACCAGCTTGCCGGCCAGGTCGGTGGCGAGCTTGCCCACGTCCTGACGCAGCGACGCGGACGCGGCCTTGCGGTCGGCCTCGATCTGCGAGTGGCCGGCCGCGATGATCTCCTCGCGCTGGCGCTGGCCTTCCGCCTTCATCTCCTGGATGATCGCGGTGCCCTGCTCCGTCGCCTCCTGGCGAAGACGCGCGGCCTCGTGGCGGGCCTCGGCGAGCTGGGCCTTGTACTGCTCCAGCACGCTCTGGGCCTCGATCTGGGCCGACTCGGCCTTCTCGATGCCACCCTCGATGGCCTCGCGACGCTCGTCCAGAACCTTGTTGATGTTCGGGAGGAGCTTCTTGGCGAGGAAGCCGAAGACGATGACGAAGGCGATCAGGCCGATGACGAGCTCGTCAAGATGCGGCAGCAGAGGAGGCTGGGGCTCCTCCGCCTGCGCAAGAAGAAGCGCGTTCACATCAGTGCCTTCCGTAAAAGAATCGGGCTGTCGGTCCGGCTTACTGGTAGACGAAGCCCATGACGATGCCGATGAGGGCGAGCGCCTCACAGAACGCGAAGCCCATGATCTGGTTGGTGCGGATCAGGCCGGCAGCCTCGGGCTGGCGGGCGAGCGCCTGCGTACCGTTACCGAAGATGATGCCGACGCCGACGCCGGGGCCGATCGCGGCGAGGCCGTAGCCGATGGACGCGACGTTGCCGACGAGGGTGGTCTTGGCGGAGTCACCGGGGGCGGCGAGGTTGACCAGTTCGAGAGCAGCGGACATGCCGTTACTTCCTTCTCTTTCAATGACCCGGTGGGGGTTGGCCACCGGACGACTGTTGGATTGGGGGTGAAGCTACGATCCGGGACGGATCGCTCAGTGGTGCTCGGAGAGCGCGCCCTGGATGTAGCTGCAGGCCAGGAGGACGAAGACGTACGCCTGGACGGCCTGGATGAAGAGCTCGAAGGCGGTCATCACGAGGACCATCACGAACGAGGCGCCGGCGTAGACGAAGCCGAGGCCGTTCATGAGGTACCAGGTGGCCAGCGAGAACATCACGATCAGCAGGTGACCGGCGAACATGTTCGCGAACAGTCGCACCGCGTGCGTGAAGGGCCGGATCAGGAGGTTCGAGAAGAACTCGAGGACGACGACCATCGGGAGAATGGCACCGAGGGACTTGTCGTAACCGACGATGTTCTTCCAGCCGCCCACGAAGCCGTGCTTCTTGAAGGTGAGCGAGATCCACATGACGTACACGATCAGCGCGAGACCGGCCGGGAAGGCGATCAGCGAGGTGACCGGGAACTGGGCGAGCGGAACGATCGACCAGAGGTTCATGATCCAGACGAAGAAGAACAACGACACCATGAAGGGGACGTACTTCTCGCCGTCCTTCTTGCCGATGATCTCGTAGACGATGCCGCGGCGCACGAAGTCGTAACCGGCCTCGCCGACCATCTGCATCTTGCCGGGGATCAGCTTGGGCTTGTTGAAGGCGGCCCAGAAGAACCCGACGACCACGATCGACCCGAGCACGGCGAGCAGCATCGGCTTCGTGATCTCGATGCCGGCCACCGTGGCGATGGGCTCGTACATGAACGTGTGCAGGCCCGGAGCCGGGAAGCCGCATCCACTGAAGATGTGGCAATCCGGGTCGAAGGCAAGCGTCTGGTCAGCACTCACCGCGGGCTCCTTCAGCGTGGCGCATAGGTACGGCAACCTCGTTGTGTCGGCGCGGCACGCAGCCGCGGGTCGGCACTGGACTGGTCTTACGGATAAGGGGGCGGCGGTTCGGCATCGAGCCTCGCGCTGGGACAGGCGTCAGCTCGGATGCCCGCGCCCGCAGTGCCGCAGTTGGCACCGGACGATAGCAGGAAGCCGAACGTGGCTTTATCCCGGCCCTACCCTTCACGACTTCGACCCCGTGTTTCCGGGGTCGATGTACGTGATCTTGGCCTTCATGTACGCACGGGCCTGCGCGGCGACCCACACCACGGTCGTCGCGAGCAGCGTGAAGGCGAAGGCCTTGAAGTCGAACAGCGTCGTGTTCTTGAGCAAGGCAAGGAAGATGAAGAGCACCAGCAGCTGGGCCGTGTAGAGCATCAGCCCCATGGCCTGGAAGAGGTGCGGAAGCGACTTCGCCGTCCGCTGCAGAACCAACTGCCCGATACCCATGAAGAGGATCACGACCAGAGTGCCGACGACGGCGCCGATCGCCCCCTTGCCACCCGCGAGCACGCCGCTGATGACCGTGGCGACAACGCCGACGACAGCGGTGGGAACGATGGTGTGCAGAAGGATGCGTGCGTCGTTGGACGGCATGGCGGTGTCTCCGCTTGCTGGAGGGGGCGATGGTGTCGTCATGGACGAGCGTAAGCCCGGTCCGAGGTGGGTCTCGGGGCCAACGGACCGTCGCACTACGGTCTTTCGGCACTGTCGCCGGGTCTCGTGAACGGTATCACAAACTATTTGAGTAGTTCTTTACCCGTAAGGTGTGCCAACTGTCACACATGAGGGCTACTCCGCGCGTGTGTGCACGGCGCGAGGGCGAGTTGTCTGGTAATGGCCGCCGAAGCGGCTTTCGTCAACTCGGCGTTCCGGCCTTCCGCCGATCGGAGAAGCGCCCGCGGTTGCCGATGGCGGTGGCCCCGTGGAGCCCCGCAGGCACCGGAACCCGCTCCTCCGTCATGTCCGCGCCCTCGTCGGCCTGGACGCTCGCGGCGACCTCCGGTACGGGGGCCGGCTTGCGGCGCCGGTAGCGCGGCGGGACGACGGCCTGCGCCCAGCGCGGGGCGCGCGGCGTGAAGCGCGGCAGCAGGAGCAGCACCAGACCGATCGCGCTGAGCACGGTGATGCCGAGGACGATCCACATCGAGGCCGAGTGGACCGAGTACGCCAGCGTCCCGAAGGCGATCAGCGCCGACCAGAAGTACATGATCAGCACCGCGCGGCTGTGCGAGTGCCCGATCTCCAGGAGCCGGTGGTGCAGGTGCCCGCGGTCGGCCGCGAACGGCGACTGGCCCTTCCACGTACGGCGCACGATCGCGAGGACCAGGTCGGCCATCGGGATCGCGATGATCGTGAGCGGCAGCACCAGGGGGATGAAGACGGGCAGGGCGGCGTGGGTGGCCTGCCGGGTCGAGCCCTCGAAGATCTTCAGCGCGTCCGGGTCGACCTGGCCGGTGATCGAGATCGCCGAGGCGGCCAGGATCAGACCGATCAGCATCGAGCCCGAGTCGCCCATGAAGATCCGCGCCGGGTGCATGTTGTGCGGCAGGAAGCCCAGGCACATGCCCATGAGGATGGCGGTGAAGAGCGTCGCGGGGGCGGCGGCCTCGATCGTGTAGCCGTACCAGAGCCGGTAGGCGTACAGGAAGAAGGCCGCGGCGGCGATGCAGACCATCCCGGCGGCGAGGCCGTCGAGACCGTCGACGAAGTTGACGGCGTTGATGGTGACGACGACCAGGGCGACCGTCAGGAGCGTGCCCTGCCCCGGGGTCAGGGAGACGACGCCGACGCCGGGGATCGGCAGCCACAGGATCGTCAGACCCTGCGCGACCATCACGCCCGCCGAGATCATCTGCGCGCCCAGCTTGATGAGCGCGTCCAGCTCGAACTTGTCGTCGAGGACGCCGATCAGCCAGATCAGCGCGGCGCCGGAGAGCAGCGCGCGCGGTTCGTTGGACAGTTCGAAGACGCTGCTCAGGTTCTGCAGGTGGTCGGCGACGAGCAAGCCCGTGCACAGCCCGAAGAACATGGCGATGCCACCGAGCCGCGGAGTCGGTTCTCGGTGTACGTCGCGGGCGCGGATCTCCGGCATCGCCCCGGTCGCGATGGCGAACTTCCGCACCGGACCGGTGAGGAGGTAAGTCACCGCGGCCGTGACACAGAGCGTCAGCAGGTAATCACGCACGGGCTGCCCCACAGGAATCGCTGGCCATCTCAGCCCCACACCCTAGCCGTGCCGTCCATGTGCTTGGAGACACGCGGGCCACCCGAACGGTTGCGCTCGGGTCTTCCTCAGCGTCCGAACGGGGGAAATCGGCCGGTCAGGGCACGTACTTCCGCCCTGGCCCGGGCGGTCTCGGCGGGCTCATCCCGTAGCGCGGCGGTGAACAGTGCGGCAATTCTCGCCATCTCCGGGGCGCCCATGCCCTGCGTGGTGACGGCGGCCGTGCCGAGCCGGATGCCGCGCCCTTCCCCGTAGGGCAGGGCGCAGGTGTCGAGCACCATGCCGGCGGCGGCCAGTCGGGCGCGTGCGGTGCGGCCGTCGACGCCGAGGGGCGCGGGGTCGGCGGTGATGAGGTGGGTGTCGGTCCCGCCGGTGGTGAGCGCGAAGCCCTCGGCGGCGAGCGCGGCGGCGAGGACCCGTGCGTGTTCCACCACCTGATGGGCGTACGTGGCGAACGCCGGAGTGGACGCCTCGCCGAACGCCACCGCCTTGGCCGCGATCGTGTGCATCTGGGCGCCGCCCTGGGTGAACGGGAAGACGGCCCGGTCGATCCGGCCCGCGAGCTCCTCCCCGCAGAGGATCATCCCGCCGCGCGGCCCGCGCAGCACCTTGTGGGTGGTGGCGCAGACGACGTCGGCGTGCGGGACGGGGCTGGGTGCCGCTCCCCCGGCGACCAGCCCGATCGGGTGGGCCGCGTCGGCGATCAGGTACGCCCCGACCTCGTCGGCGATCTCGCGGAAGATCCGGTAGTCGAGGTGGCGGGGGTAGGAGATGGAGCCACAGACGATCGCCTTGGGACGGTGGTGCCGGGCGAGCGCGGCGACCTGCTCGTAGTCGACGAGGCCGGTCTCGGCGTCGACCCCGTACGGGACGAAGTCGAACCACCGGCCGGAGAAGTTGGCGGGCGAACCGTGGGTGAGGTGCCCGCCGTGCTCAAGACCCATGGCCAGGACCGTGTCACCGGGCCTGAGAAGCGCCGCGTACGCCGCCAGGACGGCCGAGGAGCCCGAGTGCGCCTGGACGTTCGCGTGCTCGGCTCCGAAGAGCGCGGTGGCCCGTTCCACGGCGATCCGCTCGGCGGCGTCGGCGTACTCGCAGCCGCCGTGATGGCGGGCGCCGGGGTAGCCCTCGGCGTACTTGTTGGCGAGCGGGGAACCGAGGGCGGCGAGGACGGCGGGCGAGGCGAAGTTCTCCGCGGCGATCAGCTGCAGACTGTCGCTCTGCCGCCGCACCTCGCCGAGCAGCACATCGGCGATCTCCGGGTCCTGCCGGCGCAGGACGTCGAGATCCTCATCGGGGGGCGCGGTGACCGGCATGCCCCCAATGTAGACACGCACCCCCGTCGGCGCGCGGCGACGGCGCCCCACACACGCTCAGTCGCGCGCGGCCACACCCGTCAGCGCCGTCACCACAGGGTCCAGTGCCTGGTTGAGCCCCTCTTCTCGACGCGCCCCTCGCACCGCTCGGCCCCAAGAGGGCCTCCCCG
>NZ_JBITGA010000004.1:422792-792317 GCF_044456565.1 Streptomyces sp. NPDC050842
GGCGTCGGGCCGCTGCGGCGGCCTCCGACCGCCGGACCTGGCACCCGGCAGACGTCAATCGCGCGACGCGACACCCGTCAGCGCCGTCACCACAGGGTCCAGTGCCTGGTTGAGCCCCTCTTCTCGACGCGCCCCTCGCACCGCTCGGCCCCAAGAGGGCCTCCCCGGCGTCGGGCCGCTGCGGCGGCCTCCGACCGCCGGACCTGGCACCCGGCAGACGTCAATCGCGCGACGCGACACCCGTCAGCGCCGTCACCACAGGATCCAGTGCCTGGTTGATCTCGTCGCCGATCGAGCGGAAGAAGGTGATCGGGGCGCCGTACGGGTCGTTGACCTCGTCCGCGTCGACCGAGGGGGCGAGGAGCCACCCGCGTAGAGCCGCGGCAGCGCGGACCAGAGAGCGGGCGCGTTCGACCATGCCCTCGTCGCGCGGGTCCGGGAGCGTCGCGGGGTCGATCGCGCGGACCAGGCGGGTGAACTCCTTCAGGGTGAAGGTGCGCAGGCCCGCCGAGTGGCCCATCGAGATGACCTGGGCGCGGTGGTCGCGGGTCGCCGTGAGGACCAGGTCCGCGCGGATGACGTGCTCGTCGAGGAGCTCGCGCCCCACGAAGCCGCTGTAGTCCGCGCCGAAGTCGGCGAGGACCAGTTCGGCGTTGGCCTCCATGGGGGCGCCCTCGTGGCCCCACGTGCCCGCGCTCTCCACGATCAGGCCGCCGCCGAGAGGGTCGCCGAGGCGGTCGCACAGGGCATGGCGGGTCAGCCGCTCGGTGATCGGCGAGCGGCAGACGTTGCCGGTGCTGACGTGGAGGATGCGGAAGGTGCTGCTGTCGTCGAACCCCGCTATGCCACGCCCCTCAGGGGCGGTCAATGTGCCACCTCGAGGTCGGGTACGACCTTCCGGAGCTCCTCCGGGGACAGCGCGCCCTCGCGCAGCAGCACCGGCACCTTGCCCGTGACGTCGACGATGGAGGACGGGACGATGCCGGGCGTCGGGCCGCCGTCGAGGTAGACGGAGACGGAGTCGCCGAGCATCTGCTGGGCCGCGTCGCAGTCCTCCGGGGACGGGTGACCGGTGAGGTTCGCCGACGAGACGGCCATCGGGCCGACCTCGGTGAGCAGCTCGATGGCGACCGGGTGCAGCGGCATGCGGATGGCGACGGTGCCCCGCGTGTCGCCCAGGTCCCACTGGAGGGAGGGCTGGTGCTTGGCGACGAGGGTGAGCGCGCCGGGCCAGAAGGCGTCGACGAGCTCCCAGGCGTGCTCGGAGAAGTCCGTGACCAGGCCGTGCAGGGTGTTCGGGGAGCCGATGAGCACGGGCGTGGGCATGTTGCGGCCCCGGCCCTTGGCGGCCAGGAGGTCCGCGACGGCCTCGCTGCTGAAGGCGTCCGCCCCGATCCCGTACACGGTGTCGGTGGGCAGCACGACCAGTTCGCCCCGGCGGACGGCGGACGCGGCCTCGCGCAGACCGGTCACACGATCGGTGGCCTCGTTGCAGTCGTATCGCCGTGCCATCAGTTCCCGGCCTCCTCGTACGCGTGGTTCGTCATGGCAGTCGTGCCGGTCATGGCATCGCCTTGCGGGCGGTCGCGAAGCGCGGCCGGTTGTTCAGGTCCGGGTGGTCGGCGGCGTCGGCCCAGCCGGCCTCTTCGTTGAAGATCCACGGCACCTGCCCGCCCTGGGTGTCCGCGTGCTCGATGACGACGAGGCCGCCGGGGCGGAGGAGCCGGTGGGCGGTGCGCTCGATGCCGCGGATGGTGTCGAGGCCGTCCTCGCCGGAGAAGAGGGCCATCTCCGGGTCGTGGTCGCGGGCCTCGGGTGCCACGTACTCCCACTCGGTGAGCGGGATGTACGGCGGGTTGGAGATGACCAGGTCGACCTGGCCGTCCAGCTCCGGGAGGGCCCTCAGCGCGTCGCCCTGGTGGACGGTGACGCGGGAGCCCTCGGCGTTCTTCCGGGTCCAGACGAGGGCGTCGTCGGAGAGCTCCACCGCGTGCACGCGCGAGCGCGGGACCTCCTGCGCCATGGCGAGGGCGATGGCCCCGGAGCCGGTGCAGAGGTCGACGATGAGCGGTTCGACGACGTCCATGGCGCGTACGGCGTCTATGGCCCAGCCGACGACCGACTCGGTCTCGGGGCGGGGCACGAAGACGCCGGGCCCCACCTGGAGCTCCAGGTAGCGGAAGAACGCCCGGCCGGTGATGTGCTGGAGCGGTTCGCGGGCCTCGCGGCGGGCGATCGTCTCCCAGTAGCGGGCGTCGAAGTCCGCGTCCTTGACGTTGTGCAGCTCCCCCCGCTTGACGCCGTGCACGAACGCGGCGAGCTCCTCCGCGTCGAAACGCGGTGAGGGCACGCCGGCGTCGGCCAGCCGCTGGGTGGCCTGGGCCACCTCGGCAAGCAGCAGGTTCACGCTGGTCCTCCGTGGTGCGGGGTGGGGCTTACGGAACTTACGCCGCGGCCAGCTTGGCGGCCGAGTCGGCGTCGACACACGCCTGGATCATCGCGTCCAGGTCGCCGTCGAGCACCTGGTCCAAGTTGTACGCCTTGAAGCCGACGCGGTGGTCCGAGATGCGGTTCTCCGGGAAGTTGTACGTCCGGATCTTCTCGGAGCGGTCGACGGTACGGACCTGGCTGCGACGGGCGTCGGCGGCCTTGGACTCGGCCTCCTCCTGCGCGGCGGCGAGCAGCCGGGAGCGCAGGATACGCATGGCCTGCTCCTTGTTCTGGAGCTGGCTCTTCTCGTTCTGGCAGGAGGCGACGATGCCGGTCGGCAGGTGGGTGATGCGGACGGCGGAGTCGGTGGTGTTGACCGACTGGCCGCCGGGGCCCGACGAGCGGTAGACGTCGATGCGCAGGTCGTTGGCGACGATCTCGACCTCGACCTCCTCGGCCTCGGGCGTGACGAGCACGCCGGCGGCGGAGGTGTGGATGCGGCCGGCGGACTCGGTCGCGGGCACGCGCTGCACGCGGTGGACGCCGCCCTCGTACTTCAGGCGCGCCCAGACGCCCTGGCCGGGCTCGGTGGCGCCGTTGCCGCCCTTGGTCTTCACGGCGACCTGGACGTCCTTGTAGCCGCCGAGCTCGGACTCCGTGGCGTCGATGATCTCGGTCTTCCAGCCGACGCGCTCGGCGTACCGGAGGTACATGCGGAGCAGGTCGCCGGCGAAGAGGGCGGACTCGTCGCCGCCGGCGCCCGCCTTGATCTCCAGGATGACGTCCTTGTCGTCGCTGGGGTCGCGCGGGACGAGCAGGAGGCGGAGCTTCTCGGTGAGCTCCTCCCGCTGCTTGTCCAGCAGCTTGACCTCGGCGGCGAAGTCGGGATCGTCGTGCGCGAACTCGCGGGCCGTCTCGATGTCGTCACCGGTCTGCTTCCAGGAGCGGTAGGTGGCGACGATCGGGGTCAGCTCGGCGTAGCGCTTGTTCAGCTTGCGCGCGTTCGCCTGATCGGCGTGGACCGAAGGGTCCGCGAGCTTCGTCTCGAGATCGGCGTGTTCGCCGACCAGTTCCTCGACCGCCTCGAACATCGGGGGCTCCTGGGTTTTCGTCAGTTGCTACGGGGACGGCAAAGCGCCGGTCCCGGCCACCCGCGCGGGGCGACCGTGGACCGGCGCAGGGGCTCGCTACTTCGCGGCGGAGCCGGCCTTGCCGAAGCGGGCCTCGAAGCGGGCCACGCGGCCGCCGGTGTCGAGGATCTTCTGCTTGCCCGTGTAGAACGGGTGGCACTCGGAGCAGACCTCGGCACGGATGGTGCCCTCGGTCAGCGTGCTCCGGGTGGTGAACGACGCGCCACAGGTGCAGCTGACCTGGGTCTCGACGTACTGGGGGTGAATCTCGCGCTTCAAGGTGTCTCCTAGTTTCGGGAGGGCACCGGGTCGCCGCCGCGGGTTGCGGGCAACGTGAACCGGGGCCGACGTACCAGTCTGCCAGGACCGGCCGCATCTCCCCAAACCGGGGTCCGGCCGAAAGTATTCCTCGGTTGTCCGGGGAGCTACTTCACGACGCCGTCCGCCTTGCCCGTGGCGGCGTCCTTCGTCGCCGACGCGGGGATCGGCTTGTCGGTCTTGAGGGCGGTCCAGACCTGCTGGGACTGGGCTTCCAGCGGGATGACGCGGTTGGGGTCGGCGGGGTCGTACTCGACCGGCAGCGTGACCATGTGGACGTTCTGGGGGCCGATTCCGGAGAGGCCCTGGGCGAAGCCCATGAGCTCCTGGACGGAGTCGAGGTCGGAGTCCGGGGTGATGGCCTTGGTGGCTGCGTCGGCGAGGTCGAGGAGCTTCGCCGGGTTGGTGAGGACGCCGACGTCCTTGACCTGGTCGATGAAGGCCTTCATGAAGGCCTGCTGGAGCTGGATGCGGCCGAGGTCGCTGCCGTCGCCGACGCTCTTGCGGGTGCGGACGAGGCCGAGGGACTGTTCGCCGTCGAGGGTGTGGGTGCCCGGGGCGAGGTCGAGGTGGCTCTTGGAGTCCTGGATCGGCTGGGTGGTGGTGATCTCCACGCCGCCGAGTTCGTCGATGAGCTTCTTGAAGCCGGTGAAGTCGACCTCGATGTAGTGGTCCATGCGGATGCCGGACATCGCCTCGACGGTCTTGACGGCGCAGGCCGGGCCGCCGACCTCGTACGCGGTGTTGAACATCGCGCGCTGCTCGCCGGGGACGGACGTGCCCTTGCCGTCGGTGCACTGCGGCCGGTCGACGAGGGTGTCGCGGGGGACGGAGACCACGCCGGCCTTCTTGTGGCCCTCGTAGACGTGGACGATCATCGCGGTGTCGGAGCGGGCGCCGCCCTCGTCCTCGCCGTACGCGGCGTTGTCGCCGGAGCGGGAGTCGGAGCCGAGGACGAGGATGTCCATGGAGCCGTTGTCGACGTCGTCGGGGCGCTCGGTGCCGAGCTGGGCGTTGATGTCGACGCCCTTGATGTTGCCGTCGAGCTTGACGTACACGTAGCCCAGTCCGGCCCCGCCCAGGACGAGGACCGCGGCGGCCCCCGACAGGAGGATCGTCAGGCGGCGTCGGCGCTTCGCGGGCGGCTTGCGGCGGCGGCCGCGTCCCGCGCCGGATATTCGGCCGCTGTTGTTCTGCTCGGTCATCGTCTTCCCTCGGGCCTTCGGTTCACCATGTGTGACGGCGAAGCGCCCAAAAGGGTTGCATACGGACCTGTGAGGTTTCGGCGGGCAACGCACTGCGCCCACCGTGCGGGGCACGGTGGGCGCAGTGGTTTACGCAGGTCACGACTGGGTTACGAGACCGGGGTCTCGCCCTTGTCGTGCGACGCGCGTGTGACGCAGGTCACACGTCAGTCGTCGTTCTTGCCGCCAGGCGTCGTCTTCTGGATCTGGAGCAGGAACTCGCCGTTCGACTTCGTCTGCTTCATCTTGTCGAGGAGCAGCTCGATCGCCTGCTGCTGGTCGAGCGCGTGCAGCACACGGCGCAGCTTCCAGGTGACGGCGAGCTCGTCGGCGCCGAGCAGGATCTCTTCCTTGCGGGTACCGGACGCGTCGACGTCCACCGCCGGGAAGATGCGCTTGTCGGCGAGCTTCCGGTCGAGCTTGAGCTCCATGTTGCCGGTGCCCTTGAACTCCTCGAAGATCACCTCGTCCATGCGCGAACCGGTGTCGACGAGCGCGGTGGCGAGGATGGTCAGCGAGCCGCCGTCCTCGATGTTGCGCGCGGCACCGAAGAAGCGCTTCGGCGGGTAGAGCGCGGTCGAGTCGACACCACCGGACAGGATGCGGCCGGAGGCCGGCGCCGCGAGGTTGTACGCGCGGCCCAGGCGGGTGATCGAGTCGAGCAGGACGACGACGTCGTGCCCCAGCTCCACGAGACGCTTGGCGCGCTCGATGGCCAGCTCGGCGACCGTCGTGTGGTCCTCGGCCGGACGGTCGAAGGTCGAGGAGATGACCTCGCCCTTGACCGACCGCTGCATGTCGGTGACCTCTTCCGGACGCTCGTCGACCAGGACGACCATCAGGTGGCACTCGGGGTTGTTGACCGTGATCGCGTTGGCGATCGCCTGCATGATCATGGTCTTGCCGGTCTTCGGCGGGGCCACGATCAGACCGCGCTGGCCCTTGCCGATCGGCGCGACGAGGTCGATGATCCGGGTCGTCAGGACGCCCGGGTCGGTCTCCAGACGGAGCCGGTCCTGCGGGTAGAGCGGGGTCAGCTTGTTGAACTCCGGGCGGCCGCGGCCGGAGTCGGCCGCCATGCCGTTCGCGGAGTCCAGGCGGACCAGCGCGTTGAACTTCTCGCGGCGCTCGCCGTCCTTCGGCTGACGCACGGCACCGGTGACGTGGTCACCCTTGCGCAGGCCGTTCTTGCGGACCTGGGCGAGGGAGACGTACACGTCGTTCGGGCCGGGCAGGTAGCCCGAGGTCCGGATGAACGCGTAGTTGTCGAGGATGTCGAGGATGCCCGCGACGGGGATCAGGACGTCGTCGTCGGAGACCTGCGGCTCGCCGGCCTGGAAGTCGTCACGGCCACGACGGCCACGACGGTCGCGGTAGCGACCGCGACGGCCACGACGGCCACCGTCCTCGTCGAAGTCGTCCTGGGGGCCGGACTGCTGGCCACCCTGCTGACCCTGACCCTGGCCCTGGCCCTGGCTCTGACCCTGGCCCTGCTGGCCCTGACCCTGGCCGCCCTGACGCTGGCGCTGGCCGCCCTGGCCACCGCCCTGCTGCTCGTCGCCCTTGCCGCGGTCGCGCTGACGGTCGCGGCGGTCGCGGCGCTCGCCACGCTCCCCGCGCTCGCCGCGCTCGCCGCGGTCACGGCGGCCTCGGCCCTCGGCGCCGTCGACGGCACCCTCGGCCTTGGCGTCGGCCTGCGTGTCGGCCTTGACCTCGGTACGGGTCTCGGCGCGGGCCTCGGTCTTGACGACCTGGGCGGCCTCGGCCTTGGCCTCGCCCTCCGGCGAACCGGCGGGGGCGGTGGCGCGACGACGACGGCGCTCACCGGCCGGCTGGTCGTCACTGGCAGGCTGACCCGGGATGTCGATCTGCTGCTGGGCGACGGCCTTCTCGGCCTTCTCCGCCTGGGGCGCGGCGGCCTCGGCCGCGGTCTCGCCCGTACGGGTCTTGGAGGTGGCGCGGCGCTTCGGCTTGGTCTCAGCGGCCTCGGCGGTCTTGGCGGGGGCGGCGTTGCCGCCACCGGCCTGCGCCTCCTTGATGACCTCGATCAGCTGGCTCTTGCGCATACGCGCGGTGCCCCTGATGCCGAGGCCGGACGCGACCTGCTGCAGCTCGGCCAGGACCATGCCGTCGAGGCCGGTGCCGGAGCGGCGGCGCCGTGCGGTGCCGCCGGTGGCAGCACCTGCGGCGGGCGCGGCGGTGTCGACACTGTTGTCGGCAGTCACGCCCATCAGATCGGTGGTGTCGCTCACGAAGGGTCCTTCCCTGGAGCGGACGTCGGCCATCTGGCTCGGCGACCGGTTGTGCTGTCCGGCAGGGTCCTGGCTTGTGGACCGTGTCCGGGGCGGTGGTCCCGCCGGGTACGGCGGAGAGAGAAACGTGCTGTGGGTCCGGCCCGAGCGCCCCACTGCTCGGCCCTCACTGCGAAAGAGCGAGGGGTGTCGTGCCGGTTCCGGAGCGTGCTCGAAACTGCTCAGGCAGGCTGCTCAGGCAGTTGGGGAGGCTCCCGGAAGAATCGGTGGTCCCTGATGGGGACACTCAGCACCGCGCCACAAAGGCGCCGGGTGCTGACTTGAGGTTAACACTACCGGCTCCGACAAACATTCCCCCTCTCCCTCACCGGCAATCTCGTGTCCGGAGCACTGCGGGGAGGGGCGCTGCCCGGCGCCCCCCGCCGCCGCGCCCTAGGGCGCCAGTGGCAGCACGCTCGCTCCGGACGCGTCGAGGTCGAGCCGGTTCGCGGCCCAGCCCTCGCCCGCCAGTCGGGCGACCTTGTCGGCCGTCCCGTGTTCGGCCAGCGCGAGCACCGTGGGGCCCGCGCCGGAGATGACCGCGGGGACGCCGTCCGCGCGCAGTCGGTTCACAAGAGCGATGCTCTCCGGCATCGCGGGGGCCCGGTACTCCTGGTGCAGCCGGTCCTCGGTGGCCGCGAGCAGCAGCTCCGGGCGACGGGTCAGGGCCTCGACGAGGAGCGCGGCGCGCCCGGCGTTGGATGCGGCGTCAACGTGCGGGACGGTGCGCGGCAGAAGTCCGCGGGCGGTCTCGGTCAGTACGGGCTTTCCGGGAACGAAAACCACCGGAACGATGGAATCCGAGGGATCCATCCTGATCGCCCGCGCGGCTCCGGACTCGGTCCAGGCGAGCGTGAATCCGCCGAGCAGACAGGCGGCGACGTTGTCGGGGTGGCCCTCGATCTCGGTGGCGAGTTCGAGCAGGGCCGCCTCGTCGAGCTTCGTGTCCCCGCCTATGGTCACGGCGCGGGCGGCGACGATACCGGCGCAGATGGCGGCGGAGGAGGAGCCGAGGCCGCGGCCGTGCGGGATGCGGTTGGCGCAGACGACCTCGAGGCCGCGCGGCTGCCCGCCGAGCAGGTCGAAGGCCGTGCGCAGGGACCGTACGAGCAGGTGGCTCTCGTCGCGCGGGAGGGTCTCGGCACCCTCGCCGGCGATGTCGACGTGCAGCCCCGAGTCGGCGACACGGACGACGACGTCGTCGTAGAGGCCCAGCGACAGGCCGAAGGCGTCGAAGCCCGGGCCGAGATTGGCGCTGGTGGCGGGGACGCGCACCCGTACGGCGGCGGCGCGGAACGCTGGACCGGCCATCGCTCGATGACTCTCCTTGATTGCGACAACGGTGTTTCGGACAGCAGGTGTTGCGGACGAAAGACGGTGCGGACCGAAGGTGGTGCGGACCGCGGGTGTTTCGGACAGCGGGTATTCACGACAGGTACACGGGGACCCGGGGTCCGTTTCGGCCTTGGGGGCGACAACGGCAACAACACCGCGCATATGCGTCGGGGCGGGTTCGGTACAGCCTATCGAAGGAAGGTTCTGTCGCGACATAGGGCGCACAGGAGGCGCACGATGCGTGTCGCGAGCCAACCTGTGCGCCTATGTACGTTCCTGATCGGGTTTCGATCAGTGCTTCACCCCGCGCGAGAGGCGGGGTGAAGCGGTGGGATCAGGCCAGACCGAGACGCTCGGCGGCGGCCGCGGCGTCGACCGGGACGGTCACCGGCTGCGGCGCGCCGGCCACGGCCCAGTCGGGGTCCTTCAGGCCATTGCCCGTGACGGTGCAGACGATCCTCTGGCCCGGGTCGACCTTGCCCTGCTCGGCGGCCTTCAGCAGACCGGCGACCGAGGCGGCCGAGGCGGGCTCGACGAAGACGCCCTCCTGGGCGGCCAACAGACGGTAGGCGCGCAGGATCTCACGGTCCGTCACCTCGTCGATGAAGCCGCCCGACTCGTCGCGCGCGGCGATCGCGTAGTCCCAGGAGGCCGGGTTGCCGATGCGGATCGCGGTGGCGATCGTCGACGGGTCCTTGACGATCTCGCCGCGCACGAGCGGCGCGGAGCCGGAGGCCTGGAAGCCCCACATGCGCGGCCGGTGCGTGGACATGGCGTCGGCGGCGTACTCGGTGTACCCCTTCCAGTACGCCGTGATGTTGCCGGCGTTGCCCACGGGCAGGACGTGGATGTCGGGCGCGTCGCCCAGCATGTCCACGATCTCGAACGCGGCGGTCTTCTGGCCCTCGATGCGGACCGGGTTGACCGAATTGACCAGCGCCACCGGGTAGTTCTCGGAGAGGCTGCGGGCCAGCGTCAGGCAGTCGTCGAAGTTGCCGTCGACCTGGAGGATCTTCGCGCCGTGCACGAGGGCCTGGCCCATCTTGCCGAGCGCGATCTTGCCCTGCGGCACGAGGACGGCGCAGACCATCCCGGCGCGCACCGCGTAGGCCGCCGCCGAGGCGGAGGTGTTGCCGGTGGAGGCGCAGATGACGGCCTGCGCGCCCTCCTCCTTGGCCCTCGTGATGGCCATGGTCATGCCCCGGTCCTTGAAGGAGCCGGTGGGGTTGGCGCCCTCGACCTTGAGGTGCACCTCGCAGCCCGTGCGCTCGGAGAGGACCTGAGCGGGGACGAGCGGCGTGCCGCCCTCACGGAGCGTGACGACCGGCGTCGTGTCCGTGACCGGAAGGCGGTCCCGGTACTCCTCGATGATGCCGCGCCACTGGTGGGTGCCCTTGCTGGTCATGGGTCCTTTACTCCCCTTCAACACGCATGATGCTGGCGACACCGCGCACGGTGTCGAGCTTCCGCAGCGCGTCGACGGTCCCGGAGAGGGCGGCGTCGTGCGCGCGGTGGGTGACGACGACGAGAGAGGCCTCGCCGTCCTTTCCCTGCTGGCGGACCGTGTCGATCGACACGCCGTGCTCGGCGAAGACCGTCGCGACCTGGGCGAGGACGCCCGGCTTGTCGGCCACGTCGAGGCTGATGTGGTACCGCGTCACCACGTCGCCCATGGGGCTCACGGGCAGCTGGGTGTACGCGGACTCGCCGGGGCCGGTGGCCTCGTTGAGCTTGTTGCGGCACACGGCGACGAGGTCGCCGAGGACGGCCGAGGCCGTCGGGGCGCCGCCGGCGCCGGGGCCGTAGAACATGAGCTGACCGGCGGCGTCGGCCTCGACGAAGACCGCGTTGTACGCCTCGCGGACGGAGGCCAGCGGGTGGCTCAGCGGGATCATCGCCGGGTGCACGCGCGCGGTGACGGACTCGCCGTCGGCGGCCCGCTCGCAGATCGCGAGGAGCTTGACGGTGCAGCCCATCTGCTTCGCCGAGGCGAAGTCGGCGGCGGTGACCTCGGTCATGCCCTCGCGGTAGACGTCGTCGAGACGCACGCGCGTGTGGAAGGCGATCCCGGCGAGGATGGCGGCCTTGGCGGCCGCGTCGAAGCCCTCGACGTCGGCGGTCGGGTCGGCCTCGGCGTACCCGAGGGCGGTGGCCTCGTCGAGCGCCTCGCTGTATCCGGCTCCCGACGTGTCCATCTTGTCGAGGATGAAGTTCGTCGTGCCGTTGACGATGCCCATCACGCGGTTGATCTTGTCGCCGGCGAGCGACTCGCGGAGCGGCCGGATGAGGGGAATGGCCCCCGCGACGGCGGCTTCGTAGTACAGGTCCTGCCCGTGCTGCTGGGCGGCGGCGTAGAGCGTCGCGCCGTCCTGCGCGAGGAGCGCCTTGTTCGCGGAGACCACGGAGGCGCCGTGCTCGAAGGCGGTGGTGATGAGGGTGCGGGCGGGCTCGATCCCGCCGATGACCTCGACGACGACGTCGATGTCGCCCCGTTTGACGAGGGCGGTCGCGTCGGTGGTGATCAGCTCGGCCGGGATGCCCCCGCGGACCTTGTCCGGGCGGCGGACGGCGACGCCGGCGAGCTCGACCGGGGCGCCGATGCGCGCGGCGAGGTCGTCGGCGTGCGTCGTCATGATGCGCGCCACCTCTGAGCCGACCACTCCACAGCCCAGCAGCGCCACCTTCAGCGGACGCGTACGCATCATCCGACCTCTTTCTCGTACTTCTGCTTCGTATCTCTACGTTCGTATTTCTACGGTGGAACCAGTCTCACTCACCGGACGGGGGTTTCCGCCCCCTGTCCGGATCCTGAGACATCTATTTCATCACTCGACTATTACTCGACTATTTCATCACCCGACGTCGAGGCGCAGGAGATCTTCCTCCGTCTCGCGCCGGACGATCACACGGGCCTCGCCGTCGCGGACGGCGACGACGGGCGGCCGGAGCGCGTGGTTGTAGTTGCTGGCCATGGAGCGGCAGTACGCGCCGGTGGCGGGCACGGCGATGAGGTCGCCGGGCGCCAGGTCGGCCGGCAGGAACGCGTCCCGTACGACGATGTCACCGCTCTCGCAGTGCTTGCCGACGACCCGGGAGAGCATCGGCTCGGCGTCGCTGGTCCGCGAGACGAGGCTGACGCTGTACTCGGCGTCGTACAGGGCGGTGCGGATGTTGTCCGACATGCCGCCGTCGACGCTCACGTACGTCCGCAGCCCTTCAAGGGGCTTGATGGTGCCGACCCGGTAGAGCGTGAAGGCGGTCGGCCCGACGATGGCGCGCCCGGGCTCGACGGAGATGCGAGGCGTGGCGAGACCGGCGGACTCGCACTCCCGCGTCACGATCTCGCCGAGCGCCTTGGCGATCTCGTGCGGCTCGCGCGGGTCGTCGTCGGAGGTGTACGCGATGCCGAGGCCGCCGCCGAGGTCGATCTCGGGCAGCTCGACGCCGTGCTCGTCACGTACTTCGGCGAGCAGCTGGACGACGCGCCGCGCGGACACTTCGAAGCCGGCCATGTCGAAGATCTGCGACCCGATGTGCGAGTGGATGCCGATGAGCTCGAGCCCGTCGAGCTTCAGCGCGCGGCGCACGGCTTCGGCGGCCTGTCCCCCGGCGAGCGCGATGCCGAACTTCTGGTCCTCGTGCGCGGTGGCGATGAACTCGTGCGTGTGGGCCTCGACGCCGACGGTGACCCGGATCTGCACCCGCTGCCGCTTGCCGAGCGACTGGGCGATGTGCGCGACCCGCACGATCTCCTGGAAGGAGTCGAGCACGATGCGCCCGACACCGGCCTCGACGGCCGTGCGGATCTCGTCCTCGCTCTTGTTGTTGCCGTGGAAGGCGATGCGCTCGGCGGGCATGCCGGCGGACAGCGCGGTGGTGAGCTCGCCCCCCGAACACACGTCAAGATTCAGCCCCTCCTCCTTCAGCCATCGCACGATGGCCCGGGAGAGGAACGCCTTGCCGGCGTAGAACACGTCGGCGTCCGTGCCGAAGGCGTCGGCCCAGGCACGGCAGCGGGCGCGGAAGTCGGTCTCGTCGAGGAAGTAGGCGGGCGTGCCGAACTCCTCGGCGAGCGCGTCGACCCCGATCCCGCCGACGGTGACGACCCCCCGCTCGTCCCGGCTGACGGTCCTGGCCCAGACCTTCGGGTCGAGGACGTTGAGGTCGGCGGGCGGCGCGGAGTAGTGGCCCTCGGTGAGGACGTCTGCGTGGCGGGGCCCTGCGGGGTGGGCGGAACGGCTCATGTCTGTTCTTCTGCTCTTTCAGATCCGGTCGGGTGCGCTGATGCCGAGCACGGAGAGGCCACCGGCGAGCACCGTCCCGGCGGCTTCGGCGAGCGCCAGCCGGGAGCGGTGGGCGGCCGAGGGTTTCTCGTCGCCGAGCGGCAGAACGGTGTGCTGGAACGCGAGCAGCGCGTCGGCGATGGCTTCCAGGTGCCGGGCGACCCGGTCGGGGGCGCGGTGGCGGGCGGCGGCGAGGAGGACGACGGGGTGGTCGCCGAGGGCGCCGAGAAGTTCGGGCGCGTCGACGGGAACCTCGCAGGCGGGGCTGACGCCGAGCTGCTCCCCGTTGACGAGCATCCTCCGCACCCGCGAGTACGCGTAGCGCACCCGGAAGAGGGAGTTGCGCTCGTGCTGGGCGAGGAGGGGCGCCCCGTCGAGGGGCCGGTCGTGCGGCGCGGCCCGCAGGAGGGCCCACCGGGCGGCGTCGCGCCCGAGCGTCTCCTCTTCGTACGCCCCGGGATGGACGTACACCCGCTCGCTCCCCCCGAAGCCGACATCGGCTCCCTGGGAACGCAGCAGCCGGACGACGACGTCGGTCACGAGGACGCCGCGCGACTCTGTCACCTCGGCGAAGCGGACGGTGGTGCCGGCGAGGACGTCACCATGCCCGTACGAGGCTCCGCCGCAGAGGATCGTACGAACGAGCTCACTCCCCGCATCACCACGAAGGCTGAAGTTCAGGAACCCGGGCCCGGTGATCTCGACACCGCGGAGCCCGGGAGCATCACGGAGCCGTTCCTCGATGATTCCGGCGACCTCACGCGCACTGCGTCCGGCGGACCTGGCAAGCGTGAGCGCGACGTTACTGGCGTACTCCCCGGAGCCGCCGGGCCGGGCCCGCTCGACCTTGACCCGCGGGGGCACCTCGACCCGCAGCGCACCATCGTCGACCGCACGGCGCACGGCGTGCAGCACGGTGAGGGAGAGGTCCGCGGGGGTCACGGGACAAGCGTAGGGGAGGAGGGGGGTCCGAACGCGAACCGGTTTCGCCATGCGGGCACCCGGATCCCGCCCACGCACTCCTCAGTGAGCGCCGGGCGCACTCCCGAGGCGCCGGGATTGATCCCGCGCGTCCTGCCGCGCGTCCTCCCGAGTGGTGTCCTGCCGGGAGTCCTGCCGCCCGTCATCTGCGGGCGGCTCCTCTCCCCCGTCCGGCCCGGTGGCCTCCCGGCGCTCCCGGCGCTCGTGGTGCATCAACTGCCGTACGACACGGACGAGCTCGGAGGGCTCGAAGGGCTTGGCGAGAAAGGCGTCGACACCGGAACCGACCCCACCGGCCGCCTCGTGTTCACCGCAGGCGCTGATGATCGCCACCGGCAGATGTCTGGTCCGCGGATCGGCGCGCAGCCGCTCGGCCGTCTTGATCCCGTCCAAGCGGGGCATGACGACGTCCAGGGTGACGACATCAGGACAGACCTGATGTACGACATCCAGACACTCGGCACCATCGGCCGCGGTCACGACCTCGAACCCCTCGAGTTCGAGATTGACCCTGATCAACTGCCGGATCACCTTGTTGTCGTCGACAACGAGCACCCGACCGGACACGCCTGACACACGAATGAGAGTAGGACGCCCCGAGGGGCTGCGTCCGGGTTTTGCCCACTTCCGACCCGTGCGAGGGACCCAGCGCCTGGTGACACCACGGAAATACCTGTTCACAGGCACGCCCGACGAGCTGGTAGGGTTCTACCCGTCGCCGCCGAACGCGGCGGACGCCCCCGTAGCTCAGGGGATAGAGCAACGGCCTCCGGAGCCGTGTGCGCAGGTTCGAATCCTGCCGGGGGCACTTCGCAAGAAGTGCCACACAGACCCCGTGATCAGCGGAAACGCTGAGAACGGGGTCTTGTTGTATGTGCGGGCGGGTGCAGGGCTGAGCCCCTGCGGGTCGCGGACGTCAACGCCGCCTACGAGGAGCTGCGTTCCGCCGGGGCGAAGCGGCGGGGCCGCCCGGCAGGTGCGTGGTGCCGGGCGGCCCTGGGGTGTCTCGGTGAGGTGCGGGTTACTTGACGTTGATCGCCGTCCAGGCCTTGGCGACCGCCGTGTACTCCGGGCTCGTTGCGCCGTAGAGGTCCGTGGCTGCCGAGAGGGTGGCCGTGCGGGCGCCCGCGTAGTTGGTGGAGGAGGTCATGTAGGTGGAGAGGGCCTTGTACCAGATCTTGTAGGCCTTCTGGCGGCCGATGCCCGCGAGGGTGGAGCCGTCGTAGGTCGCGGAGGAGTGGACCACGCCGTTGATCGTCTTCGTGCCGCTGCCTTCGGCGAGCAGGTAGAAGAAGTGGTTCGCCGGGCCCGAGGAGTAGTGGACGTCGAGGCGACCGACCGAGCTGGACCAGTAGTCGGCGGAGTTGCCGTCCTTGCTGGGCTTGTCCATGTAGCGGAGCGGGGTGCCGTTGCCGCGGATGTCGATCTTCTCGCCGATGAGGTAGTCGCCGGCGTCGGTGGCGCTGCCCGCGTAGAACTCGACCGAGGTGCCCAGGATGTCGGAGGTGGCCTCGTTGAGGCCGCCCGACTCCTTGCTGTAGCGGAGGTTCGCGGTGGCGGCGGTCAGGCCGTGGGACATCTCGTGGCCCGCGACGTCGAGGGAGGTGAGGGGCTTGAGGTTGCCCGCGCCGTCGCCGTACGTCATGCAGAAGCAGGAGTCCGACCAGAAGGCGTTGACGTACGCGTTGCCGTAGTGGACGCGCGAGTAGGCGGCGACGCCGTCTCCGCGGATGCCGTTGCGGCCCAGTTCGTTCTTGTAGAAGTCCCAGGTGACGGCCGCACCGTAGTGGGCGTCCGCGGCGGCGGTCTCCCGGTTCGTCGCCAGGCCGTTGCCCCAGGTGTCCGTGCCGTTGGTGAAGAGGGAGCCGGTGCCGTTGGTGCCGCCGTTGAGGTCGTACGTCTTGTGGCCGCCGCGCGTCGCGTCCGTGAGGGTGTACGAGGGCGCCGTGCCGAGCGTGACCTGGCCGCTGTACTGGGTGTTGCCGGTGCCCGTCTCGATCGCCTCGTAGGAGTAGAGCTCCTTGCCCGTGGCGGCGTCGGTGATCACGTGGCGCTCGCTCGGGGTGCCGTCCGGCTGGGTGCCCGTGACGGTCGTCTCCCAGGCGAGCGTCGGCTTTCCGGTGGCTGCCCAGATCACCTTGCGGGCCGTGCTCCTCGCCGTCGCCGCCGGGGCCTCGGCCTCGGTCGTCGGCACCGATATTCGGGCGCCGGTGGCCTTCGTCGTCGCGCGCGAGCCGTTCTTCTTCTGGTGGACGACCAGATCGCCGCCCAGGACCGGCAGACCTTCGTACGTGCGCTCGTAGCGCGTGTGGACCGTGCCGTCGGCGTCCTTGACGACGTCCCGGACGAGCAGCTTCTCGCGGTCGGCGAGGCCGATCGCCTTGGCGGTGGCGGCGGCTCCCGCCTGCGCCTCCTGGACGGCCGCGGCGCGCTGCGGTCCGGTGAGGACGAGTGCGGTGGCGCCCGCCTCGCGCTGGGCGTCGGCGCTGGCGGATCCGGTCTGGACTCCTACGACGAGCATGGCCGCCGAGGCGATGAGGGCGGTCGAGACGACGGTACGGCGGTGCGAGGACTGCTGGCGGGTCACGCGGGCTCCTTCGCTGAAGCACGTGGGGGTTGTGGGGGGGTGGCGCGGCTGTGAGCGTGCCAGCGAAGGAGATTTCCTGACAGGTCTGCGACAAGAATTTGACCATCTGTTGTCCGAACGCCGGTCATGCCCGTCCGGATTGCGGGGAGTTGGCGACCTTCCCCGGACACACAGCTCAGAGGCCCCCGGCGCTGTGTCCGGGGGCCTCTGGGGGGTGCGATGCGGTGCGGTGCGGGTGGTTCAGGCGGGGCGTTTGCGGGAGGTCTTCTTCGCGGGCGCCTTCGTCTCCGCCGCTTTCCTCGCCGTCGTCTTCTTCGCCGGTGTCTTCTTCGCCGTCGTCTTCTTTGCCGGCGTCGTCTTCTTCGCCGCTCTCGTCCGCGGCTTGAGTTCCGTCACCTCCGCGTCCTCGCCGCGGGCCTCCTTCGCCGCTCGTACGCTGTTCTCCAGGGCCGCCATCAGGTCGATGACCTGGCCGCCGCCCTCCTCGCCCGGGGTCGGGGGCGCCACCGCCTCGCCGCCCTCCGCCTTGGCCGCGATCATCTCCTCCACCGCCGTGCGGTAGTCGTCGTGGAGGGTGTCGAGGTCGACCTCGCCGAGGGTGGCCATCAGGGCGTCCGCCAGGTCCAGTTCGGCGTCGCGCACCGTCACCGGGGTCTCCGGGGCCACGCCCTCCGGGGCCCTGATCTCGTCCGGCCAGAGCAGGCCGTGCATCGCGATCACGTCGTCCACGACCCGGAGCATGCCGAGCCGCTCCCGTCCCCTTAGCGCGAACTTCGCCACCGCCACCTTGTCGCTGCGCTTGAGAGCTTCGCGGAGCAGGGTGTAGGGCTTCGCGGCGGGGACGCCGTTCGCCGAGAGGTAGTACGCGGCCTCCATCTGGAGCGGGTCGATGTCCCCGGCCGCCACGAAGGCCACGATCTCGATCGTCTTCGCCGTCGGGAGCGGCAGCGCGGCCAGGTCCTCGTCGGTGATCGGGATCATGGTCCCGTCGGCCTCCTCGTACGCCTTGCCGATCTCCGCCGCGGCGACCTCCTGGCCGTCGAGCTCGCACACCTTCTTGTAGCGGACCCGGCCGCCGTCCTCGGTGTGGATCTGGCGGAACGAGACGGACCGGCTCTCGGTGGCGTTCACCAGCTTGATCGGGATGCTGACCAGCCCGAAGGAAATGGCGCCGTTCCAGATGGATCGCACGGTTTTCTTCACTTTCGCCGAGAGATGTCCGGTAGACGTGGGATTCTCATCGTATGACGCCCATCACAGAGGTGGAGGGGCGGCGCCTGGCGCTCAGCAACCTGGACAAGGTGCTCCACCCGCTCACCGGCACGACCAAGGGCGAGGTGCTGCACTACTACGCCACCGTCGGGGCCGCGATCCTGCCGCATCTGCGCGATCGGCCCGTCTCCTTCCTGCGCTATCCGGACGGTCCCGACGGGCAGCTCTTCTTCACCAAGAATCCGCCGCCCGGCACACCCTCCTGGGTGAGCACCACCCCCGTTCCCCGCTCCGACGACCCGCGGGCACGGCAGGTCGTGGTCCAGGACCTGGCCTCCCTGATGTGGGCCGCGAACCTCGTCGTCGAGTTCCACACGCCCCAGTGGCGGACCTCCTCACCCGCCATCGCCGACCGGCTCGTGTTCGACCTCGACCCCGGGCCTCCCGCGACGGTCGTCGACTGCTGCCGGGTCGCGCTCCACCTGCGCGAGCGGCTCGCCGCCGACGGTCTGGAGGCCTTCGCCAAGACCTCCGGGGCCAAGGGGCTCCACCTCCTCGTCCCCGTGGTGCCGACGCCCTCCGAGCAGGTCTCGGCGTACGCCAGACAGCTCGCCGTCGAGGCCGAGCGCGAGCTGCCTCAGCTCGTCCTGCACCGGATGGCGCGGGCCCTGCGCCCCGGCAAGGTCTTCGTCGACCACAGCCAGAACGCCGCCGCCAAGACCACCGCCACCCCCTACACCCTGCGGGCCCGGGCCCTGCCCGCCGTCTCGGCTCCCGTCACCTGGGAAGAGGTCGCGGACTGCGCCACGCCCGCGACGGACCCGGAAAAGCTCGTTCTTCTGATGGATGACATCGCGCCACGTCTGGAGCGGTACGGAGAGCTCATGGCGCCCCTTTTCGCGCCCGAGCGCGCCGGGGGCGTGCCGTGAGCGCGGGGCGCGCGAGCCGCGCGGAGGGCTGGGGCGGGGGTCACGGTGCCATGGGTGGGGGTGGTGGGGCCGTAGGCGAGGGCGACGGGGTCGCGGGTGGGGGTGGCGAGGCCGTGGGTGGGCGTGGCGGGGCGGTGGGTGGGGGCGGCGAGGCCGTGGGTGGCGGGACCTTGGCGCTGCCGCCGCCCGTCGACGTCATGCGGCCCCGGTCCGCCGACGAGATCCCCGCCCAGGCGCCGCCGCCCCGGGATCTCCAGTACTCCCTCAAGCTGGACGGGTTCCGCGCCCTCGCCTTCGTCCTCGGCGACGGGAAGGTCGTCCTCCAGTCCCGCTCGCGTCGCGACCTCGCGCCCGAGTTCCCCGAGATCGCCTCCCACCTGCGCGAACAGCTCCCGCCCGGGATCGTGCTCGACGGCGAACTGTGCGCCTACCGGGACGGGCGGCTCAGCTTCACCGACCTGCTCCGCTCGCACGGCGACCGGGTACGGGCCGGGGTGCCCGTCTCGTACATCGCCTTCGACCTCCTCGCCGTGCCGGGGCGGGACGTGCGGGGACTGCCCCTCCGCGACCGGTGGGAGCTGCTCGGGGCGGCCCTCCGCGAGGCGGAACCGCCCCTCCAGCGCGTCCTCGCCACCCTGGACGAGGAGACCGCCCGGGGCTGGTTCCGCGACCTGCGGGACGCCGGCGTCGAGGGGATCGTGGCGAAGTCGCTCGGCTCCGTCTACCGGGCCGGCGCCACCTGGGCCTGGCGCAAGATCCGGCACGCCGAGACGAGCGACGGCCTGCTGCTGGGCGTGATCGGCCCGCCCGAGCGGCCCCGTGACCTGCTCGTACGGCTCCCCGACGGCCGTACCGTGACGACCTCGCCCCGGCTGACCCCGGCGCAGTCCCGACAGGTCGGCACACTGGTCGCCGACCGCGTCGGCACCCTCGCCGAGGACCCCGAGCACGGGCCGGTGCGGTGGGTGGAGCCACCCCTGCCCGTCGAGCTGCGCCGGCTCGCGGGGCGGCACGAGAACGAGGCGTTCGTCCGCGTCCGGTCGGAGGGGTGAGAGGCGGATACCCAGAGCAACCACCCTGCTCCGCCCCGTACATGGCGCAAAGAGACCGCAACCAGGGCCTCGCGCGCGGCCGGTGGCGTCGGCACGGCGTTGTTGCCCTTCCTGTGGTGCACACTTGCTCACTGGTACAGCGCTCACGGGGAAGGCGGCCTGGCAATGCTGACGGGGATCGAGGAGGTCGACTGGGCCTCGCTGGGGCACGCCTACGGCCCCGCGGACGACGTGCCGGCGCTGCTCCGCGGACTCGCCTCCGCCGATTCCGCGGAGCGTGAGACCGCCCTCGACGGCATGTACGGCGCGGTGCACCACCAGGGCGACGTCTACGACTCGACCCTCGCCTGCATCCCCTTCCTCATCGAGCTCGTCGCCGACCCCGCCGTCCAAGACCGGGGCGGCATCGTCGAGTTGCTCACCAGCATCGGCGGGATCGAGCTCGACGACGACGAGGAACTGGACGCATTCGACCCGGACGACGAGGAGTTCATACCGGCGGCCAACTACGCGATGGCCGCCGCCGCCATCGCCGCCGGGGCCGACGTGTTCCTCGGGCTCGTCGGGGACCCCGACCCCGAGGTGCGGCTCGCCGCGCCCTGCGCGCTCGCCTCGCTGCACCCCGAGCCCGCGCGCGTCCTCACCCTGCTCCGCGAGCGCCTCACCGTCGAACGGGACACCGAGGTGCGGCTCGCGCTGGTGGCCGCGGTCGGGCGGATCGCCCTGCGGCACGCGTCGCTGCGCGCCGAGACCGTCGAGTGGCTCGACTGGCTCGCCCGCGCCGCGCAGGACCCCGGGCTCCGGCTGGCTTCCCTCGCCCAGCTGGCGCGCTGCGCGCCGGGCGAGATCCCGGACGACATCGTGCGGTGGGTGACGGAGCTCCTGGAGGAGATCAGGACGGCCGCGCTCAGGGCCAGGGGCGGGGGCGGGGGCTTTTCCAGTGCCGGTGCCGCGGGCGGTACCGACGGCGGTACCGGGGCCGAGAGCGTCTGGCCCGGTGAGGGCTCGTGGCCCGGTGAGAGCGGGTGGTCCGGTGAGAGCGGGTGGCCCGGTGAGAGCGGGTGGCCCGGTGTGCCCACGCTCGCCGGGCAGGTCCGGGAGCTCCTGGAGGAGCACGTCGCCGGTCGGCCCGCGCCCTGGACCGAGGAGCTGCTCCGGACCCTGCACGCCGCGCTCGACGACCGCGTCGACGACCGGATCGCGCTGATCCTCGCCCAGCTGCGCAGCCCCGACCGGTGGCAGCGGTCGGACGCGATCTGGCTGTGCGGCGGGTTGATACGCGTATGGCGCGGGCGGTACGAGGAGATCGTCCGGCTCGTCGGCGCCCAGCTCGACGATCCGGAGCCGCGGCTGCGGGAGGCCGCCACCTCGTTCCTGGAGCGGCTCTTCGAACTGGGCGGGCCCGCCGCGGACGCGCTCGCGATCCGGCTGACGGACGACCCGGACCTGCCCGGTGCCTCGCGGGACGGCTCCGGCGGGCTCGTCGGGCGGTCCGGGCGGGACGGGGCGCTCCTCGCGCTGGCCCGCGCCGGGGACGGCCGCGCGGTCCCGCTGCTGGCCCGCGCCCTGGAGGAGCCCGACGTGCGGCGCGAGCTGCTGTACGCCATGGACGGCCTCGGGCCGGCCGCGGCGGGCCTCGCCCCGCTGCTGCGGCGCCGGCTCGCCGAGGTCGAGCTGGACGAGGGGCTGTTCGACCGGGCGGCACCCCTGCTCTACGCCCTCGCGGCGGTACGGGGCGGACAGGCGCTCCCCGAGGTGCTGCGGGTGCTGCGCGGTGCGCCGGAGCACCGGCGCGACTGGGTGCGGGAGGCGGCCCTGCGGACCCTGGCGGCCTTCGGCCCCGCTGCCCGGGAGGCCGTACCGGACCTGCGCGGGCTGTTGGACGCCGAGTCGGCGGCGGTCTCCACGATGGCGGCGCGGGCGCTGTGGGCCGCCGAGGGGGACCGAGGGGACGTACTGCCGGCCCTGGAGCGGTGGCTGCGGCCCGGCTCCTCGGCCCCGGACTGGTGTTGCGCGGCCCTGGCCCTCGCGGCGATCGGCCCGGCGGCGGCCGGTTCGGCGGCCGCGCTCCGGCCCGGTCTCGCCTCGCGGGACCTGTGGGTACGGGTCCGCAGCGCGACGGCCCTGTGGCGGGTCTCCGGCCGCGCCGACCAGGCGCTTCCCGTGCTGCTCGCGGCCTGGGAGGAGAACCGGCACGCGCGCGTGGACATCGCGGAGTGTCTCGCGGAGATGGGCCCGGCGGCGTCGGACGCCCAGCTGACGATCCTCACCGAGCTCACCCGAAGACGCCGTCACAACGCCCGCGAGGGCGGCTCCGGCAGCCATGACATCCATCAGGACGAGAAGCTCCTGACCTTGTGCAGGGCTGCCCTGGCTCGGATGGAGCGGGGGGCGTTCTGAGTCCCGAGCCCGGAGCGTTCTGAGTCCCGTGGGGGGGGCGTTCTCAGTCCCGAGCTCGCAGCGTTCTCGGTCCCGCGCTCGGCGTGCGTCAGTCCCGGGCGGTCTTCGGGCGGACGTCGCGGGGCGCCTTCGGGCCGTCGTCGCGGACCACGAAGACCGCGACCAGAGCGAAGACGATCATGAGGACGGTGCCTGACACGGCCAGGAGCGACCAGCCGGTCGAAGAACCGTCTCGCCGTACAGAACGAAAGAGACCACCCCTCCCCACGACTCCCCCATCGGGAGGCAAAAGGAATATCTCTCCGCATATGGTCGACGGGAGACGGGACCCACTGAACGCCCGTGCCCGAGGAGCAGGAGGAACAGCGCGTGAGACCGCACGCCGCAGTCGCCCGGGGGGTGGCCGGAGTCCTGTGCGTGCTCGCCGCGGCGACCGGCTGCGGCGGCGGGGAGGGCGGGCTCAGGAGCGCCGGGCCCACGCCGACCGCCGTCGGACCCGTGCGGCTCTGGCCGGACCTGCCGCCCGCCACCGATCCGCCGATCGACTACGGCGAGTCGGACACCCAGCGCGTCCCCGGCGTGAAGGTGCCGGACAACGACGTCCGGCAGGTCACCCCCGCCGAGGTCGTCCGGGCAGAGGTGCGCGCGAACCCCGACACGTACTCCGGCGCCGACGGCCTGTACGAGGAGACCGCCCGGGCGATCGAGGCCTGCGCCGCGAAGCCCGACGGGTGTCCCGTCCTGCGGCCGTACTACCGCGACCTCACCGGCAACGGCCGGGACGAGCTCATCGTCGGGATCCGGATGCCCGACCAGCAGGTCGGGGTGCGCGTCTACCTCGCCGAGAACGGCGGGCTCACCCGGATCATGTCCACCGTCGACCAGGTCGTCAGCGTGGAGCTGGCCGGCCGGGACCTGATCATGCGGGTGAGTTCGGCCGGCATTCCCGGGTACGAGTACCGCACGGCCTGGTCCTGGGACGAGCAGCAGCACAGCATGCTGCCCACCCGGGACGAGATCGTCCGCGTGGCGCCCCCGGGCGCCCGGGCGTCGGCCGTGCCGCCCGCGCCCGAACTCGTCAGCCCCGCGCCCTCGCCCGTGGTGCCGGCGCCCGTCCCCACGCCCACGCCTGTACCCGCCCCACCCGTGCCCCTGTCCGAGGAGCCGGGCCCGTGAGAGCGCCCCGGCTGCCCGCCTGGACCGCGACGCTCACCTGGAAGGCCGCGGTCTTCATCGCCGTCATGTGCTGCGCCCTCGCCGCGCTCCTCGGCGTCCTCGTCCACGTCTCGGTGGCCGGCCAGACCGTGCACGACGCGCGGGAGAAGGCCCTCACGCGGCTCACCGAGGTCAGCCGTCTCTACGAGGCGGGCGAGCCCCTCCCCCGGTTCTCCGGCCTCGACCCGGAGGGGCTCCCGGCGCCGCTGCGGGCGCTCGCCGTCCGGGGCGAGCACGGCACGATGGTCGCGGACCACGAGGGCCGGCCGACGATGTGGGCGGCGGGTCCCGCGGACGGCCGTGCGCTCGCCGTCCGGTTCGACTACACGCAGAGCGCCGAGACGATCGACGCGCTCGACCGGTCGATCGTCGGCTCCTCCGTCCTCGCGATCGGGGCGACGCTGCTCGTCGGCGCCTTCGCCGTCACCCGGGTCACCCGCCGGCTGCACCTCACCGCCCAGGTGGCCCGCCGGATCAGCGCCGGGGACCTGGACGCGCGCGTCAACGACCCCCGTACCGAGGACCCTTCGCGCCCCCAGGACGAGGTGGCGACGGTCTCCGTGGCGCTCGACACGATGGCGTCCTCGCTCCAGCGGAAGCTGCAGAGCGAGCAGCGGTTCACCGCCGATGTGGCGCACGAGCTGCGGACCCCGCTGACCGGGCTCTCGGCCGCCGCCGAACTGCTGCCGGACGGCCGGCCCGCGGAGCTCGTCCAGGACCGGGTCAAGGCGATGCGCGACCTCACCGAGGACCTGCTGGAGATCTCGCGGCTCGACGCCCGCAACGAGGCCGTGGACCTCGCGGTGCACGAGCTCGGCCCGCTCGCCGCGCGGGTGGTCCGCGCCTCGGGCACGCCGACGGAGGTGCGGGTCGTCCGGGACGCCACGGTGGAGACGGACCGGCGGCGCCTGGAGCGGGTCCTCGGCAATCTGATCGCCAACGCGCACAAGCACGGCGCGCCTCCGGTGGTGGTGACGGTGGACGGGCCGACGGTGGCCGTGCGGGACCACGGGCCCGGCTATCCCGCGTACCTGCTGGAGTCGGGGCCGCAGCGGTTCCGTACCGAGAGCGGGGGCAAGGGGCACGGTCTCGGGCTGACGATCGCCGTGGGGCAGGCGGAGGTGATCGGCGCCGAGCTGGTGTTCGCGAACGACGAGAGCGGCGGAGCCGTCGCCCGGCTCCGGCTGCCGGAGTACGTCCGCCTCACCGACCCCGTACCGGAGGACTGAGCGGGGTACGGAGCGGGGGACTGAACAGCACCACACGGCACACCGTCACACAAAAGGGACATAGGGCATACCGCTTGCTACGTTGCGGACCATGACCACCACTCCGCGCACGGACGCTCCCCCGCCCGGGGTACGCCTCCCGAAGCGCCGCGGCGTGGAACTCTCCCTCCTCGTCTGCGCCGTCCTCATCTCCGTCTCCGGCTACGCGGCCGTCGGCCTGGCCCGCAGCGGCGCCGTGCCGCCTGACGCCGCCCGCTACGGCGCCGGGCTCGGGCTGCTCGCGCTCGTCGCCCATCTCGCGGTCCGCTTCCGCGCCCCGTACGCCGATCCGCTGCTGCTGCCGATCGCGGTCCTGCTCAACGGCCTCGGCCTGGTGCTGATCTACCGCCTCGATCTGGAGACGCCGAAGGACCAGGCGGCGGCGACGCAGCTCGTCTGGTCGACGCTCGGGGTCGCGCTCTTCATCGTGGTCGTGCTGCTCCTGCGCGACCACCGCACGCTCCAGGGGTACGCGTACGTCTCCGTGGCCGCCGCGCTCGCCCTGATGATCCTGCCGATCTTCTTCCCCGCCGTGAACGGCGCCAAGATCTGGATCAGGATCGACGGCCTCTCCTTCCAGCCCGGCGAGTTCGCGAAGATCCTGCTCGCCGTCTTCTTCGCCGCGTACCTCTCCGCCAACCGCAACGCCCTCGCGTACACCGGCCGCCGGATCTGGAAGTTCCAGTTCCCCACCGGCCGGGTGCTCGGGCCGATCGTGGCGATCTGGCTGCTGAGCGTCGGCGTCCTCGTCCTGGAGCGGGACCTCGGCACCTCGCTGCTCTTCTTCGGCCTCTTCGTGATCATGCTGTACGTGGCGACCGGCCGGACCGGCTGGATCGCGGTCGGGCTCGTCCTCGCCTCCGCCGGGGCCTTCCTCGTCGGCTCGCTCGAACCGCACGTGCACAGCAGGGTGGAGGACTGGCTCGACCCCTTCGCCTCGATCCGGGCGGGCGAGGGGCCGGGGCAGCTCGCCCAGTCGCTGTTCGCCTTCGCCGCCGGCGGGATGCTCGGCACGGGGCTCGGTCTCGGCCATTCCGTCCTCATCGGCTTCGCCGTGAAGTCGGACTTCATCCTGGCGACGGCGGGCGAGGAGCTCGGGCTCGTCGGCCTCACCGCGCTCTTCCTCCTGTACGCGCTCCTCGTCGCCCGCGGCTACCGCGCCGGACTCGCGCTGCGCGACCCCTTCGGGCGGCTGCTCGCGATCGGACTCGCCTCGATCGTGGCGCTCCAGGTCTTCGTGATCGCGGGCGGGGTGATGGGGCTGATCCCGCTCACCGGCATGGCGATGCCGTTCCTGGCCCAGGGAGGCTCGTCGGTGGTCACCAATTGGGTGATCGTGGCGCTCCTCATCCGGGTCAGCGACTCGGCCCGCTCGCCGCAGCCCGACTCCGCCGACACCGGGACGCTCGCCCCGGTCAGGGAGGACGCACCCTTCCGGGAGGACGCCCCGTGATCCGGTACGTGCAGAAGGGGACCCTGTGATCCGGTACATCCGACGGGCCGCCGCCCTCTGCCTCGTCCTCCTCGTCGCCCTGCTCGTCAACGCGGCCCGCGTGATGGTCTTCGAGGCCGAGGAGCTCGACGACGACCCGGCGAACCGCCGGATCGCCATCGACCGGTACGCGGAGCCGCGCGGCGAGATCGTCGTCGACGGGAAGCCGGTCACCGGCTCCCGGGACAGCGGACAGCAGCTGCGCTGGGAACGGACCTATCGGCAGGGGCCGCTGTACGCACCGGTGACCGGCTTCGCCTCCCAGACGTACGGCACGACGCTCGTCGAGCACGCGGAGGACGCGGTCCTCGCCGGGACGGACCCGATGCTCGCGCCGCTGCCGCTCTGGAACGACCTCACCCGGGGCCGGCAGCCCGGCGGCGACGTCCTGACGACGATCCGCGCCCCGATGCAGGAGGCGGCCTACCGGGGGCTCGACGGGAAGCGGGGCGCGGTCGTCGCCGTCGAGCCGTCCAGCGGCCGGATCCTGGCGCTCGTCAGCTCGCCCTCGTACGACCCGGGGGTCCTCTCGGGGACCGGCAAGGAGGTCAAGGACTCCTGGAAGCGGCTGGTCTCCTCGCCGAACCAGCCGATGCTGAACCGGGCGCTGCGCCAGACGTACCCGCCGGGCTCCACCTTCAAGATCGTGACGGCCGCGGCGGCCCTCGACGCGGGCGTCGTGCGGGACGTGGACGCGCCGACCGACACCCCGGACCCGTTCATTCTTCCGGGCACCCGGCAGGTGCTGCCGAACGAGGCGAAGGGGTGCGCGGACGCGTCCCTCGCGTACGCGATCCAGTGGTCGTGCAACACGGTGATGGCCGGGCTCGGGGTGGAGGTCGGGCTCACCGGGATGGTCGACGCGGTCGAGGGCTTCGGCTTCAACGACACCGGCCTCCAGGTGCCGTCCTGGGTCGCGAAGTCCGACTTCGACCGGGAGATGAGCCCGGACCAGCTGGCGCTCTCGTCGATCGGGCAGTTCGACACGACGGCGACCCCGCTCCAGATGGCGATGGTCGCGGCGGCCGTGGCCAACAACGGCGAGATCGCCCACCCGTACCTCGTCGACCGCACCACGACCTCCGGCGGGACGACGGTGGACCGTACGGGCCGGCGCAGCTACCGGCAGGCGATGAACCCGTCGACGGCGATCCAGCTCCAGCGGCTGATGGTGAAGGCGGTCGAGGAGGGCACGGGCACGAACGCGGCGATCCCCGGGGCCCTGGTCGGCGGCAAGACGGGCACCGCGCAGCACGGGTTCGGCAACACGGGCACCCCGTACGCCTGGTTCATCGCCTGGGCGCAGGCCGAGGGCACGGCCCAGCCTGCGGTCGCGGTGGCGGTCGTCGTCGAGGACGCCGAGGCGTCCCGTACGGACATCAGCGGGGGCGGCAGCGCGGCCCCGATCGCGCGGGCGGTGATGGAGGAGGCGCTGCGCCTTGAGGCGAAGGCGCGGGGGTAGGGCGCCCGGTGGCCGCCCGGCCCCGCGCCCGGCCCCACGCCCGGCCGCGGCCTCCGCCCGGCCGGCCGGCCCGACTCCACCCGGCCGCCCGCCGCCCGCGCCGCCCCGCCCCGCCCCGCCCCGCCCCGCCCGCGAGGAAAGCCGTCCCAAGGCCCGCCCGATGCCCTACTCGGCGGCCGCGCCGTCCGCGATCGCGTCCGCCACCTCCGTCACCCGTGCCCGCTCCTCCGCCGCGAAGCGCTCCGTGTCGAGCCGCTCCGCGATCTCCTCGTCCTGGGTCATCAGCAGATCGAGGTTGGAGTCGCCGAGGTCGAAGACGCCCATGTCGAGGTAGGCCTTCTGGAGGCGTTCGCCCCAGAGGCCGATGTCCTTCACGCAGGGGACGATCCGGCTGAAGAGGAGCTTGCGGAAGAGCTGGAGGAACTCGCTGCGCTCGCTCAGCTCCTCGGCCTCCTTCCGGGGGACGCCGAAGTTCTCCAGGACCTCGACCCCGCGCAGCCGGTCGCGCATCAGGTAGCAGCCCTCGATGACGAACTCCTCGCGCTCGCGGAGTTCCGCGTCCGACAGCTGCCGGTAGTAGTCGCGCAGGGCCATCCGGCCGAAGGCCACGTGCCGGGCCTCGTCCTGCATCACGTACGCGAGGATCTGCTTGGGCAGCGGCTTGTCGGTGGTGTCGCGGATCATGCCGAAGGCGGCGAGGGCGAGCCCTTCGATGAGGACCTGCATGCCGAGGTAGGGCATGTCCCAGCGGGAGTCGCGCAGGGTGTCGTCGAGGAGGCTCTTGAGGTTGTCGTTGATCGGGTAGAGCATCCCGATCTTCTCGTGGAGGAAGCGGCCGTAGATCTCGGCGTGCCGGGCCTCGTCCATGGTCTGGGTGGCCGAGTAGAACTTGGCGTCCAGGTCGGGGACGGCCTCGACGATCCGGGCGGCGCAGATCATGGCGCCCTGCTCGCCGTGGAGGAACTGGCTGAACTGCCAGGAGGCGTAGTGCCGGCGCAGGTCGCCCTTGTCCTTCTCGGTCATCTTCGCCCAGTGGCGGGTGCCGTAGAGGTTCAGGACCTCGTCGGGGGTGCCGAGCGGGTCGTACGGGTCGACGTCGAGGTCCCAGGCGATGCGGGTGGAACTGTCCCACTGCTTGTCCTTGCCCTTCTGGTACAGGGCGAGGAGGCGCTCGCGGCCATCCTCGTACTCCCAGGAGAAGCGGGCGGCGCCGGTGGCCGGCACCTGCCAGGCGAGGGTGGGCTGGGCCGTGGTGTAGAGGTCGCGCGTCGACACTGACGCCTCCTTCGGGGGTCGGATGGCCGTTCCCGTGGTGCGATTCCTTCGTGCGGTTCCTTCGTACGGTTCCTTCGACTCCCTCGTGCGAGTCCACCGGTCAGTTCACACGGCGGTAGACGGATCGTCAACAAGTCGCGCGCAAGGGATTGACGGCGTTACTGACGAGCAGTCTCATAAGAATGACCCCCGGTAACGCGATGGCGAGCACAGCGAGGTGCGTCCACCATGACCCCCTTCACCGAGCCCGACTTCAGCCTCCTCCGGGACGCCCTGGGGCCGCTGCGCGACCGTGAGCAGGTCGCCGAGCGGCTTCTGGAGTCCTCCCGCAAGCACGCGTACGACCCGGAGACCGAGCTCGACTGGGACGCCCCCTTCGAGGACGGCAAGTGGTTCTGGCCGCCCGAGCTGGTCTCGCTCTACGACACCCCGCTGTGGCGCCGCATGTCGGAGGAGCAGCGGATCGCGCTCTCCCGCCACGAGGCCGCGTCGCTCGCCTCGCTCGGCGTCTGGTTCGAGATCATCCTGATGCAGCTGCTCGTCCGGCACATCTACGACAAGTCCCTGACCAGCCATCACGTCCGCTACGCGCTCACCGAGATCGCCGACGAATGCCGGCACTCGATGATGTTCGCCCGGCTGATCCAGCGGGGCGGCACCCCCGCGTACCCGGTCCCGCGGATCTACCACAACCTCGGACGCCTCCTGAAGACCGTCTCCACCACCCCCGGTTCCTTCGCCTCCACACTGCTCGGCGAGGAGATCCTCGACTGGATGCAGCGGCTGACGTTCCCGGACGAGCGGGTGCAGACGCTCGTCCGCGGGGTGACCCGGATCCATGTGGTCGAGGAGGCCCGCCATGTCCGGTACGCCCGCGAGGAGCTGCGCCGCCAGATGGCGACCGCCCCGCGCTGGGAGCGGGAGTTCACCCGGCTGAGCTGCGGCGAGGCGGCCCGCGTCTTCTCGACGTGCTTCATCAGCCCCCAGGTGTACGAGGCCGTGGGCCTGGACCGGCGCGAGGCCGTCGCCCAGGTGCGGGCGAGCGGGCACCGGCGGGAGGTCATGCAGTCCGGCGCCAAGCGCCTGACGGACTTCCTCGACGACGTCGGTGTGCTGCGCGGGGCGGGGCGCCGGCTGTGGAAGTCCTCGGGGCTGCTGGCCTGACGGCAACGGGCCGGGGACGTCCGCCCGCCCGGACACCTGGCTGGGCCGGTCCGGGACCGGACGCCTGACTGGGCCGGTTCAGGGAAACGCGCCTGTCCGACGCCGTGCTGGACCGGACGCCTGACGCGCGCCTGACCGAGCCGGTTCCGGACCGGACGCCTGGCCGGGGCGTTCCGCGGTTACGCTGCGGGACATGACGAGCGCCGCCACACCCGCGTACCGCAGGCTCAGCGTCGAGGAGCGGCGCGGCCAGCTCCTCGACGCCGCCCTGGGGCTCTTCGCCCACCGGACGCCCGAGGACGTCTCGCTCGACGACGTCGCGGAGGCGGCCGGCGTCTCGCGGCCCCTCGTCTACCGCTACTTCCCCGGCGGCAAGCAGCAGTTGTACGAAGCCGCCCTGCGATCCTCGGCCGACGCCCTGAACCGCTGCTTCAGCGAGCCTCCGGTCGGGGCGCCGACCGAGCGGCTCGGCCGGGTGCTCGACCGGTACCTGACCTTCGTCGACGAGCACGACGCCGGGTTCAGCGCCCTGCTGCGGGGCGGCAGCGTCGCCGAGACCTCCCGGACCCACGCGATCGTGGACGAGGTGCGGCGGGCCGCCGCCGAGCAGATCCTCGTCCACCTCGGGGTGGCACGGCCCGGCCCCCGGCTCTCCATGCTGGTGCGGACGTGGATCGCGGCCGTGGAGGCTGCCTCGCTCATCTGGCTCGACGAGGAGAAGCAGCCCCCGGCGCGCGAACTGCGGGAGTGGCTGGTCGACCATCTCGTCGCCCTCCTCGCGGCGACCACGGCGAGCGACGAGGAGACGGCGGCGGTCGTCGGGCGGCTCCTCGCGCAGGAGACGCCGGAGGGGCCGGTGGCGACGCTCGCCCGCAAGGTGATCCCGGTGGTCGGCGAGGCGGCCCACCTGCTGTGAGCCGGGAAGGCGGGAGAGACTGGAGGGGTGAGAAGCGAGAACACGCCCTTCCGCGGCGGCCCCCTCGACGGCCGGGTCCTGCCGATCCTGCTCGGTCCGACCGGGCACCCGCCGAAGTGGTACGAGGTGCCGGTCCCGGCCCATGACGGACGCCCGCCGATGCTGCACGCGTACCGGCGCGAACCGGCGGGGCACACGAAACGGCTCGGCATCCAGCGCGGCTGGGTCTACGCGTACGTCCCCGAGGGCCGCGAGCGGCGCGAGCTGAAGTGGCCGTGGTCCAAGCCGAGCGGCGGGGCGAGGCCGACGGACGCTGAGCCGAACGGGTGAGCACGCCGAGAGCCTCCCGATTCGTACACTGATCAGATGAAGTGACGCGTCATCATCCCTCTGGAGGTGATGACGTGTCGCGAAGGCTGCTGCGCACGGTGTGCACGGGGGCGCTGGCCGCGGCGACGGCCCTCACGGGGGTGGTCCCGGCGGCCGGCGCGGGGCCGACGGACCCGCCCGTGGACCCCTCGGCGGAGGCCCCGATCGCCTGGGCGGACCCGGCGGCGGAACCGGTCGGTCCGGTGGATCCGGAGGCGGGGGTGGATCCGGAGGCCGAGGTGGATCCGGCGGGTCCGACCGAACAGGCGGCCCCGGACCCGGCTGACGCCCCTGACACCCCTGACGCCGCTGGCGCCCCTGACGCCCCCGCTCCTCCCGACTCCCCGGACTCCCCCGGCTCCCCCGACTCCCCGGACTCCCCACTCGCTCCCGTCGTCGACGACGACGCCGCCGCCCTCCCTCCACCCGGTGGCGACTCCGTCGCCGGGCTCCTCGGCCGGCTGCGGACGCTCTACCAGCAGGCCGAGGAGGCCACCGAGCGGTTCAACGCCGTCGAGGAGGCGCTGAAGCTCCAGGCCGCCGACACCAAGAAGGTCACCGCCCGGCTCACCGCCGCCCGGACCGACCTGGCCCTGGGCCGGGCCGCGGTCGGGCGGCTCGCCAGGGAGCAGTACCAGGGCAGGACGGAGGCCTCCGCCTACCTCCGGGTGCTCTTCGCGCAGGACCCCCAGTCGGCCATGGACCAGGGGCGGCTGCTGGCCCGCGCGGCCCGCGACCGGGCCGGCACCGTCTCGCGGCTCGAAGGCGCCGAGCGCCGCGCCGACACGCTCGCGAGCGCGTCCCGCAAGGCCCTCGACCGGCAGCAGTCCCTCGCCGCCGCACAGCGCACCCGGCGCGACGACGTGACGGCGAAGCTGCGCGAGGTCGAGAAGCTGCTCGCGTCCCTCTCGCCCGAGCAGCTCACCCGGCTCACCGAGCTGGAGCGCGTCCAGACCGCGGGCGCCCAGCGCGAACTCCTCGACTCCGGCGCCCTGGACGGCCTCCGCACCCCGTCCCGTGCGGGTGCCTCGGCGCTGCGCTTCGCCGTGGGACAGATCGGCAAGCCGTACGTGTGGGGGGCCGAGGGCCCGGAGTCGTACGACTGCTCGGGGCTGACGCAGCGGGCGTGGGCGGCGGCGGGGCGGGAGATCCCGCGGACGAGCCAGGAGCAGTGGGCGACACTGCCCCGGGTGTCGCTGTCCGAGCTCCGCCCGGGCGACCTGGTCGTCTACTTCCCGGGCGCCACCCATGTGGCGCTCTACCTCGGCGAGGGCCTGGTGGTGCACGCCCCGCGGCCCGGCGGGAAGGTGAAGGTCTCCCCCGTCGCGGCGAACCCGCTGCTCGGGGCGGTCCGTCCCGATCCGGGCGGGGAGGCCCTGAAGACGTACGCGCCGCCGACGCTTCCGGCAGGGGCCACGGACGGCGGGGACGAGGGGTACGACCGGTCGTGAACTCCCCGTCGCCGACTACCCCTTGCCCACTTCGGTAATAAGCGCCAAGCTACACGGGTCCTTACAGTCGCCCGCCCCGGACTCGGAGCCCCGTCATGCCCAAGCTGCTGCCGGACACCGGACCACAGCGCACCCTCGCCGCCTCGAACTTCGTCTACACCGTCGGCAGCGGCCTCTTCCTGACCGCCGGGGTCCTCTACTTCACCCAGGCCGTGCACCTCCCGGCCGCCACCGTCGGGCTCGGGCTCGGCATCGCCGGGCTTCTCTCGCTGGCCGTGGGCATCGCCGTCGGTCATCTCGCGGACCGACACGGAGCGCGCACGGTCTACGCGGCGACGCTGGTGGTCCAGGCGGGTGCCACGGCGGGCTTCGTCCTCGCGGACGGCTTCTGGCCGTTCGTCGTCGCCGTCTCGACGGCCACCGGGGCCAAGGCCGCCGGGCTCGCCGCCCGCGCACCGCTGATCCGGCACTACGGCGGCGACCGGCCGCAGGAGTTCCGCTCCTATCTGCGGGCCGTGACCAACGTCGGCATCTCCCTCGGGGCGCTGCTCGCGGGCTGGGCCGTCCAGGTCGGCACCCTCGACGCGTACCGGATCCTGGTCGTCGGCAACGCCCTCGCGTTCGCGGCCGCCGCGGCCGTCCTGCTCCTCCTGCCGCCCGTCGCGCCCACGCCCGCCACCGAAGGGCCCCGCTGGATCGCCCTGCGGGACCGGCCGTACCTGGTGCTCACCGCGCTCGACGGCGTCATGGCCATCCAGTTCAAGGTGCTCACGGTGGCCATCCCGCTCTGGCTGGTCGGATCCACCACCGCCCCGCACTGGCTGGTCTCGGGGGCGATGCTCGCCAACACCGTCCTGGTCGTCGGACTCCAGGTCCGGGCGAGCCGCGGCATCGACTCGCCCCGGGCCGGCGGCCGCGCCTACCGTCGCGCCGGAGCGGCCTTCCTCGCCTCCTGCGGTCTGGTCTCGCTCTCCGCGGGCGTCCCGGCGTGGGCCGCCGTCACCCTGCTCCTGACCGGCGTGGTGGTCCACACGATCGGCGAACTCTGGCACTCGGCGGGCGGCTTCGAGGTGTCCTTCGCCCTCGCCCCACACCACGCGACCGGCCAGTACCTGGGCGTCTTCGGCCTCGGAGCGGGCCTCTCCGAAGCCCTCGGCCCCGGGCTCCTGATCGCGCTCTGCATCACCTGGGGGCGCCCCGGCTGGTTCGTCGTCGGCGCGCTCTTCGCGATCGCCGGGCTCCTGACCCCGCTCGCGGTCCGCCGGGCGGAGGCGAACCGGGTCCCCGAGCCTGCGCCCACGCCCGTGACCACCATCCGCCCGCCCGACCGTCATTCGAACAGGGCGATGACCCCGCGGATCCAGATCCCGACCGTCACGGAGAGGCCGAGGAAAGCACCGATCGCCACGACGACCGCGGTGAACCGGCTGCCCCCGTCCGGAGCCTCGTACTCCTCGTCCGCGTCCTCGCCGTAGGAGGCCGGGTCGTCCCAGTCGACCGGTCGTCCCAGCTCCTCGGCGCGGGCGGTCCGCACGGCGACGAGCCGCTCCTCGGCTACCGCCGCGCCCGCCAGCGCCTCGGGGCCGCGCCACGCGAGGGCCTTCATGCGCCACCCGGGAGATCCGTACCGCTCCTCGAAGGCGGCGGTCTCGTCCGCGTCCCGGTCCTCTTCGAGGTACATCCAGCGCCCCGCCTCCGCCGCGTCGCCGTAGAGGCGGTACACCTCGGCCAGGCGGCGGCGGAGGGTCAGGTCGTGCGGAAAGGACGAGACGAGGCCGCGCAGGCGCTGGCGCGCCATCGGCACACGGCCGGCGGTCAGGTCCGCGTCCACACGGATCAGGGTGTTCGACAGGGGCATGCCCCATTGTCGAACACCCTGGTCACGCATATCGACCGGATTTCGCCGGCCGGATTTCGCCGTCAGGCGCCGGTGACCTGCGCCAGGTACGCGGACGTCTTCTCCGGGTCGAAGAAGAAGTTCTCGAAGTCGGCCGGGTCGTTGAAGCCGTTCGCGAAGCGGTCGGCGACCGGCTGGAGCTCGCCCGCCGCGCCGATCAGGTTGAGGACGTGCTCCGGCGGGACGCCCAGCATCGCGTTCGTCCACTTGGTGACGTGCTGCGCGGTGTCCCAGTACCGGTCGAAGGCGGCCTGCATCCAGGCCTCGTCGAAGGGCTTGTCGCCGTGCTCGACGATGGCCGCGAGATACGCGTCGGCGCACTTGGACGCCGAGTTGGAACCCTGGCCCGTGATCGGGTCGTTGGCGACGACGACGTCGGCGACACCGAGGACCAGGCCGCCGCCGGGCAGCCGGCCGATGGGGTTGCGGACGGTCGGCGCGTACCGGCCGGCGAGAGTGCCGCCCGCGTCGGTCAGCTCGACCTTGGTGGCCCGCGCGTACTCCCAGGGCGTGAACTTCTCCATCAGCTCCAGCGTCAGCGCCAGGTGCTCCGAGGGGTCCTTGATGCCCTGGAAGACGTCGAGCGGGCCGCCGGGGACGCCCTCCCAGAAGAGGATGTCGGCGCGGCCGCCGGTCGTCAGGGTCGGCATGACGAAGAGCTCGCCGACGCCCGGGACCAGGTTGCAGCGGACCGCGTCGAAGTCCGGGTGCTCCGGGCGCGGGCCGAGGCCGTGGACGTACGCGACGGCCAGCGCCCGCTGCGGCTCCGCGTACGGCGAACGGGACGCGTCCCGGCCGAACATGGACACCAGCTCGCCCTTGCCCGCGGCGACGAGCACCAGGTCGTAGTTGCGGGAGAAGTAGTCCAGGTCGCCGACGGCCGCGCCGTGTATGACGAGCTGGCCGCCGCGCTGGGCGAAGGTCTCCATCCAGCCGGCCATCTTCACGCGCTGGTCGACGGACTGCGCGTAGCCGTCGAGCCTGCCGACCCAGTCGATCGCGCGGCCGGCGTCGGGGGCGGCGACGGAGACGCCGAGGCCCTCGATCCGGGGCGCCTGCGACTCCCAGAAGTTGAGGCCGAGGTCCCGCTCGTGCTGGAGCGCCGTGTCGAACATGCACTGCGTGGACATGACGCGCCCGGCGCGGATCTCGTCCGCCGTCCGGTTCGACATGAGGGTGACCTCGTACCCCTGCGTCTGAAGTCCGAGGGCGAGCTGCAGACCGGACTGGCCGGCGCCGACTATGAGTATCTTCCGCATGGGTGGTGCTCCTGGCGCGTGAGAGAACTGTTCGCTATTCGGGGGTTGCTTCGAGCGCGTGCGCGACCATGGAGAGCAGGGTCTCGACGACGCTGTAGCGCTTGCGCGCGTCCATGATCACGACCGGCACGTCCGGGGAGACCGTCAGGGCCTCCCTGACGTCCTCCGGCTCGAAGCGCTCGGTGCCCTCGAAGTGGTTGACGGCCACGATGTACGGGAGGCCGCAGCTCTCGAAGTAGTCCAGGGCCGGGAAGCAGTCGGTCAGCCGGCGCGTGTCGGCGAGCACGATCGCCCCGATCGCCCCGCGCACCAGGTCGTCCCACATGAACCAGAAGCGCTGCTGTCCCGGCGTACCGAAGACGTACAGCACGAGGTCGTTGTCGAGGGTGATCCGGCCGAAGTCCATCGCCACCGTGGTGGTGAGCTTGTCCGGCGTGGACGTGAGGTCGTCCGTGTCCTCGCTCGCCCGCGTCATCAGCGCCTCGGTCTGGAGCGGGGTGATCTCCGAGACCGCGCGGACGAAGGTGGTCTTGCCGACGCCGAAGCCGCCCGCGACCACGATCTTCGTCGCGATGGGGGCCCGGGTGTGGTCGAGCTGCCAGTCCTGGGCGCCGTCCTCGGCGCCCGGTTCCGGTTCGCGCGGACCGGTCTGGGGCTGTGCGGGGATTCCGGCGGCCGCCGGAGCTTCCACCGGTGATTCGGAGACGGCGGTGGCGTCAGAGACGACGGAGTCCACTCAGCACCCTTTCGAGGAGCGCGCGGTCGGGCTGGCCGGTGCCGTGACCGGTCCCGTACACACGGATCTTTCCCTGGTCGGCCAGGTCGCTGAGCAGCACCCGGACGACTCCCAACGGCATCTTCAGCAGCGCCGAGATCTCCGCGACCGTCCGCATGCGGCGGCAGATCTCGACGATGGCCCGCATCTCCGGCATCAGACCGCGGGCGCCGGGCCCGCCGTCCGTCAGGACCTTGCGCGCGGGGGCCGCTTCGAGCGCGGCCACGAAGGTCTCGACGAGCAGGACGTGGCCGAACCGGGTGCGGCCTCCGGTCAGCGAGTACGGGCGTACGCGCGAGGGGCGCCGCCCGTCGCCGCGTACCGGCAGTTTGTGGTCGTGAAAGGCCGCGGACGCAGACATCACTGGGTGCTCTCCATCGATTTGCGCAGCTCACTGCGGACTTCGGGGGTGAGTACGTGTCCGGCGCGGCCCACGAAGAGCGCCATGTGGTACGCCACGACGCTCATGTCGCAGTCGGGGGTGGCGTGCACGCCGAGCAGCGAACCGTCGCTGATCGACATCACGAAGACGCTGCCCTCCTCCATCGCCACCATGGTCTGCTTGACCCCGCCGCCGTCCATCAGCCGGGCCGCGCCGATGGTGAGGCTGCCGATGCCCGAGACGATGGTGGCCAGGTCCGCGCTGGAGCCGCGCGGCCCGTCGGGACGGACGGCGTCGGCGGCGGCCGTGGCCGCCTGCTGGGTGGCCGGGTCGGACGAGAGCAGCATCAGCCCGTCGGAGGAGACGACGGTGACCGAGCGGACTCCCGGTACCTCCTCCACGAGATTGCCCAGCAGCCATTGCAGGTTGCGGGCCTCCGTGCTCAGTCCGAACGTTCCCGTCGCAGTCAACTGCGTGCCTCCTCGACTGTGTCCCCCGTCATCTCCTCTGTACGTGCAGGCCTTGCGGCGTCTATCCGCGGCGTCTCCGTCTCCATCTCCGCCTCCACGTCCCGGCGTCCGGCCTTGGCTCCCTGATGGAAGCCGCCGAGCCGGCGGCGCAGGGCCTCGGCGTCCACGCCTCCCTTACGGGGAGTGGCGGGGTCTTCGGCCTTGCGGACCACCTGCGGGGTGCGCTTGGGGAGTCCCTTGTCGGTGACCCGCTCCCACTGGGCTGTACGGGGGCCGGGAACCGTCTGGTCGGAGAGCGGTTCGGGGGCCGGTTCCGGGGCCGAGGGAGCGGGCGGGACGGGCGGGACGGGCTGAGCTGCCGGGGCCGGGGGCTCGACGTGGTCGGCGGCGAGCGGGTCCCCGTCGGCGGCGCGCTCGTGGGCGTCCGGCTCGGGCTGCGGGTCGGGCAGGCGGACCTGGAGCGTGGTCTCGGAGACGGACTCCACGAATCCGGCGGGCTCGTACGGGTCGACGGGCGCGGGCTCGGGCTCGTACGCGGGCTCGGGCGCGGGCTCGGGCTCGTACGCCTGCGTGGGCGCCTCCGGCTCCGGCTCCGGCTCCTTGGCCTCGGCCTCGGCCTCCGCCGCGAGGAACGCACGCTCCGCGGCCTCCACCAGCGGGTCGCGGTTCCGGGACGGCAGCGTGTTGGAGTTGGCCTCCGCCGCCGAGCCGGGCAGGTGGATCGTGGGCGCCGCGCCCGCGACGCGTACCGGCTCCGACACCACGGTCGGCGGGGTCGTGGGCAGCAGGGGCAGCGGCAGGACCACGACGGCCGCGATGCCGCCCGGCTTCTGCTCGCGCAGCTGGACGCGGACCCCGTGGCGGGCGGCGAGCAGGGCGGTCACCCGCATGCCGAGGCCCTCGCCCTCGAAGGCGTCCGGATCGGCCTCGGCGAGGCGCGCGTTGAGCTCGGTGAGCCGGGAGTCGGTCATGCCGATGCCCGCGTCCTGGACGGAGAGCATGACCTCGCCGGTCTCCAGGAGCCAGCCGGAGAGCTGGACCTCGGCGTCGGGCGGCGAGAACGACGTGGCGTTCTCCAGGAGTTCCGCGATCAGGTGGCTCAGGTCGTCGGCGGCGAAGCCCGCGATCTGGGCGTGCGGCGGCAGGGACTGGATGGTGACCCGCTCGTACCGCTCGATCTCGCTGACGGCGGCGCGCAGCACGTCGACGAGCGGGACGGGCCCGGCGTGGCCGTGGACGTGCTCGTGGCCGGCGAGGACCAGGAGGTTCTCGCTGTGGCGGCGCATGACGGTCGCCAGGTGGTCGAGCTTGAAGAGCGTCGCGAGACGGTCCGGGTCCTGCTCGCGCTCCTCCAGCTTCTCGATGACGCCGAGCTGGCGCTCGACGAGCCCGAGGCTGCGCAGCGAGAGGTTGACGAAGGTGTGGTGGACCGTGTCCCGGAGGCGTTCCAGGTCGGCGGTGAGGAGGGCGACCCGGCCCTGGAGGTCGGCGCGCTGGGCGGCGAGCTCCGCGCCGAGGGCCTCCTTGGCCGCGGCGGTCTCGGCGTGCTCGCCGGCGAGGCGCTCGCTGTGGGCGGCGAGGCCGGCGAGCTTGCCGTGCAGGGTGTTGAGGGAGCGGACGGCCTGGGCGAACTCGTCGTTGCGGCCGGTGAAGCGGACCGGCTCCTCGCGGTGCGGCTCGGCCGCCCCGGCGAGCCGGGCGGCGCCGATGCGGAGCACGGCGAGCGGCCTGGTCAGGGTGCGGGCGACGTACGTGGAGATGCCGATCGCGACGAGGAGACAGCCGCCGAGGTAGGCGATGCGCAGTTCGAGCGCGGTGACGTCGTCGTCCCGGAGCGCGGCGAAGTGCTCGACCCGCTCGGCGGCGAGCCGGGACTCGACGCCGCGCATCTGCTCGATACGGGCGGACAGCGCGGCCTCCAGGGCGGCCTGGTCGGTCTCGCGCTCGGACTCGGTCAGCCGGGGCTGGTCGGTGAGGGTGGCGAGGGAGCGTTCGGCGCTCTTGACGTCGGGGCCCGCGACGGTCGCGGCGATCGCGTCGCGGGCGGCGGCGCCGGCGGCCTGGTCGAAGTCGCCGAGGGCGGCCAGTTCGCGGACGCGGGCCTGCTGGGCGGCGGCGGTGAGGGCGTCGCGGGCGTGCTCGGCCTCTTCGGTGCCCTCGGGGACGTCGGGGACGTAGGTGCCGGTTTCGGGGTCGTAGTGGACGTCGCCGGTGGGCTCGGGCTGCGGCACGGCGAGGGCGGCGAGGAGCAGACCGCGGGCGGCGGAGGCCTGCTCGACGGCGCGGCCGAGGGCGGCCGGGGCGCGGGTGGCCTCGGTGAGCGCGGAACCGGCGGCGTCGAGGGCGCGGGGCGGGGTCTCCTCGGCGAGTTCGTCCGAGAGGGCCTGGAGCTTGGTGATGACGTCCGAGTAGGCCTTGTGCGCCTCCAGGGCCGTGCCCTTGCCGGTGAGGGCGGCGCGGCGGATGGAGGGGACCCCGGCGAGGTCGCGGCGGAGCTCGGTGGCGGCGGCGGGCCGGATCTCGTCGATCTGGCGGTCGACGCGGGTGGAGCGGGTGTCGGTGATCTGGCGCTTGTTCTTGGCGTCGCCGGTCTGCGCGTCGCGGCCCGCGGCGATGTACGCGACGACCTCGTCGCGCTCGTCCGCGAGGGAGTGCGCGAGGGTGACGGCCTGCCGGTCGAGCTCGGCGAGGGTGACCAGGCGCTGGGAGTCGGTCAGGTCGGCGGAGGCCGTGAGGATCGCGGGGGCGCCGGCGGCGAGGACGGTCACGCCCACGAGGGCGACACCGGCGACCAGGCGGTTACGGACGCGCTTGGAGCGTCCGGCCGGGGGCTGAGGCTGGGCCTGAGGCTGCGGCTGCGCGGGGTGCGGCGCGGCGGGCTCCGAGGGGTGGCCGGCGGTGGGCGCCGTGGCGGTGTCGACCGGGGTCGGCGGTACACCGGGGGTCTGGCTCCGCGCGCCGTTCTTGCTCCGAGGCCGCTTCTTCTCCACCGGTGCTCGCATTCTTGACTCGTCCGCCCACAAAGCAGAGGTGACGGCCGGTCACGTGGAGCGCCCCCACCCCTGGTACGGCTTCCGACCATTCCAGCGGTTCTGGGAAGGGGGCGCGCATCGGCCGCTCCGCCACCCGAACGAGTGAACAACACTCATGAGTTGGCGAACAACTCCCCGGGGTGGGGTTCCAGGCCCTCCACTGACCGCCGGTTGGATCTTCCGCGCGGGCTTTGGCAGGATGCCCGCCCGCAGCTCGGCGGAGGTCCCGATTCCGCCTCCCGCACCGCCCCCGGCGAGTTGGTACAGGCCTTTTCCGGCCGTTTGGAGGTGCCGTGAAGGAGTGTGGCGGGGCGGGCACACTGGGCATCATGCGCAGCGACGTCGCCACCCTCCCCGGCAGCCCCGAACGCCCCAACGAGGACTGGGCAGCCGCAGCTCTGCCCGCCTCGGGCGGCGGCGGGACGGTCGTCCTCCTCGACGGCGTCACGCCACCGGCCGGTGATGACGGTTGTGTGCACACGGTGCCGTGGTTCACCGCTCGCCTTGGCGGGGCTTTGACCGAACTGTCCGCTTCTCGCCCGGACATGCCCCTGTTCGAGATCCTGTCCGTGGCAATCCGGCGCACCGCGGACGCCCACCGGGACACCTGTGACCTTTCTCACGTGCGTACGCCCCAGGCGACCGTGGTCCTCGCGCGCTGGGACGAGGCCTCGGTCGAGCATCTCGTCCTCTCCGACTCCGCCCTCCTCCTGGAGGCGCCGGACGGGTCGGTCCGGGCGGTGCTCGACGACCGGCTCGACCGGGTCCCGGACGAGGTCCTGAGGTCCCTGGCGGCGACGGACCGGCTGCGGAACCGGGAGGGCGGCTTCTTCACGGCGGCGGCCGACCCGTCGGTCGCCGCGCGGGCCGTGACGGGGACGACCCCGCGCGCGGAGGTACGGGCGCTGGCGGCGCTCACGGACGGGGCGAGCCGCTGGGTGGAGCTGTTCGGCGCGGGCGACTGGGCGGAGTGCTTCGGGATCGTGCGCGCGGAGGGGCCGTCGGGCCTGCTGCGGCGGGTGCGGGCGCTGGAGGCGGCGGACGCGGAGGCGGGCGGGGTGCGCCGCTGGAAGCTCCACGACGACGCGACGGCCGTGTACGCGGAGCTGTGAGGTCCGCCCCCTAGCCCTCGGAGCGGACGTTGAAGTGGTGGAGCAGTCGCGCCAGTTCCGCCACCTCGGCGCGGTCCCAGTCGACGAGCTTGCGGACGTACCGCTCGCGCCGGGCGTCCCGGACGTGCCGGAAGCGGTCCCGGCCCTCCTCCGTGAGGCGGACCAGGGACGCGCGCCCGTCGGCGGGGTCGGGGTCGCGGACGACGAGCCCGAGCATTTCGAGCGCGCGCAGCTGGCGGCTCATGGTCGCCTTGCCGACGCCGAAGTACGCGGCGAGTTCGGTGGCCCGCTGGGGGCCGGCGTCGTCGAGGCGCACGAAGAGTCCGTAGGCGGCGGGCTCCAGCTCGGGGTGGACCTCGCGGGCCATCTCGCCGGACTGGGCGCGGGCGCGGCGCAGGAAGACCGCCAGCTCCCGTTCGAGCGCGAGGAATTCCGGGTCCACCCCGGCGGGCGGGACGGCCCGGCCGTCACTTCCCGTACCGCTTCCGTGCACGTCAGCACCTCCCACACGTTCTCCGGCGGCTTCCCGGCGGCCTCTTGCGGCTCCCCGGCGGTTTTCCGGCCGCTGAAAGTTTCTTCCCGTCACGGCGATCGCCGCAGCTCCTTCAGTATTTCGCAGGAGTAGACCAACGGCGGTATCCGGGCCCCCTTCCGCCAGGCGGGTCTACGTGCGTAGCGTCTCTCTCGACTCAGTGACATGTCCACACCAGGATGTGTCGACATCGGTCCCCCACCGCCTTTCGGAGGCACGCATGCGTGTGCACAGATCCGGAACGACCCTCGCCGGGGCCGCCCTCGCGGCGCTGGCCCTCCTCCTTCCCCTCGCCGGCTCCGCCGGTGCCGCCCAGGACCCGGGTACCCGGCAGGTGCCCGCGCGTGGCTCCGCCTCCATGGGTATGGGGGTCCTCAAGCACGACGGGCGCGACGGCGCGCCCGGCGGCATCTCCGTCCAGGCCGTCCAGACGGAAGGCGTGGACGTCTCCGGGCACCAGGGGAACGTCGCCTGGTCCACGCTGTGGAACAGCGGGGTCAAGTGGGCCTACGTCAAGGCGACGGAAGGCACGTACTACAAGAACACCTACTTCACCCAGCAGTACAACGGCTCGTACAACATCGGCATGATCCGGGGCACGTACCACTTCGCCACCCCGGACACGACGACCGGCGCCGCCCAGGCCGACTACTTCGTCAACAACGGCGGCGGCTGGTCGAAGGACGGCAAGACACTGCCGGGCGTCCTCGACATCGAGTGGAACCCGTACGGCGCGACCTGCTACGGCAAGACCCAGGCCGGGATGGTCGCCTGGATCCAGGACTTCGTGAACCGGTACAAGTACCGGACCGGGCGGGACGCCGTCATCTACACGGCGACGAGCTGGTGGAAGCAGTGCACCGGCAACTACGGCGGCTTCGCCTCCACCAACCCGCTGTGGATCGCGCGGTACGCCTCGACCGTGGGTGAACTCCCGGCCGGCTGGCAGTACTACACGATGTGGCAGTACACGTCCTCCGGCCCCACGGTCGGCGACCACAACCACTTCAACGGCGACCTCTCGCGCGTACAGGCGCTCGCCAACGGCTGACCTCTCGCTCTCTGCTTCACGGCGGCTCTCCGGGTGCACGGCACCCCGGGGGCCGCTTCGGCTTTTTCCGCCCACCCCCTTGCCCATTGGTATGGACCAATGCGACGCTCTACGGCGGTCGCACGGAATTCAACTTCCGCGTACCCAGCGCGCGTTGCTCGTCCCGTACTCCCCCACGCACGAGAGAGAGCCCCCGCATGCCCTCGTACCGCCGCACCTCGGCCGTCGCCGCCTCCGCCCTGTCCGCCGCCGCCCTCGTCGGCCTCACCCCCGCCACGGCCGGCGCCCACGGCGCCGTCTTCAACCCCGTGAGCCGGGTGGCGGCCTGTTACGCCGAGGGCCCCGAGACGCCCAAGTCGCAGGTGTGCAAGGACCTCGTCGCCGACTCCGGCACCCAGCCGCTGTACGACTGGAACGAGGTCAACATCGCCAACGCCGATGGGCAGCACCAGGCCCTCATCCCGGACGGCAAGCTCTGCTCGGCGAACCGCGCCAAGTACCGGGCGCTCGACTGGGCGCGCACCGACTGGCCGGCGACGGCGGTCGCGGCGGGCTCCTTCGACTTCAAGGTCCGGGCGACGGCGGCCCACTCGGGCACGATGACGGTCTACATCACCAAGGCGGGCTTCGACCCGACGCAGCCCCTGAAGTGGTCGGACCTGGACGCGACCCCGGTCGCCGTCCACAACACCACCCGCACCGCCACGGACGGCTACTACAACTTCACGGGCACCCTGCCGGCCCGCACCGGCCGCCACATCGTCTACAAGGTGTGGCAGCGCAACGACAGCCCCGAGGCCTTCTACAGCTGCTCGGACGTCACCTTCGGCGGTGCGGCGGCGGCGCAGACCCAGCTGAAGGCCCAGGCCCCGACCGAGGCGAAGATCGCGGCCGGCGCCGACCTGTCCACCGTCAGCCACGCCGGCCACGGCGGCGACGAGCAGGCCCCGGCGCTCTCCGCCGAGACCGCCGGCGCCCCCTCCTCGCCGCTGCCGCTCGCCCTCGCGGGCGCGGGCGCCCTCGCCGCCTTCGCCGGGGGCACCCTGCTCCTGGGCCGGCGCCGGAACCCGTCCGCCTCCTAGGAGCCGGACGCCCCGAGCGGGAAGAGGGCGGTGAGCCGGGGCAGGGCCACCCCCTCCGGCCGGGCACCCCGGTGCTCGCCGCCCTCTTCCCACTCCTCCGCCGACTCGTCGGCCAGTTCCTCGTCGGCCAGTTCCTCCTCGGCCTCCTCGACCGCGTCGAGGAACTCGTCCCCCTCGTCGTCCTCCTGGCCGGTCAGCTCGTCGTACGCGTCCTGGGCGACGTAGTCGAGCTCCTCCCACTCGGGCCACTCGGCGTCGTCCCACTCGTCACGGTGCCGGCCCACGAGGGCCCGGATCCCCGGCACGTCCGTCAGCGCGTCCGGGTCGGCGACGACCGAGTCGTACACCTTCCGCCCCTGCCCCACCAGCCAGAGCGTGAAGTAGTGGAAGCCGTCGTCCGTGCAGCCGCCGCCCTCGACGCGGTTCGCCGCCGTCCACACCGCGCGGGTGTCGGCTCTCTCGCATGCCTTCTCCAGGCGCACCTGGAACGCCACGCACTCGCTCTCCGGACGCCGCACCAGCTCCGCCCGCAGCCACTCCAGCCGCTCGTCCCGGTCACCGGGCCGGCGGCTCAACTCGTCGATGAGAGCCCAGAAGGCGTCGTCGTTCATGCGTACGAGCATGCCAGCCTCGACTGACATCCGGTGACATCCGGGTACCCGACATCCGCGCACGCCGGAGCGGGGTGTCCCCCGATGAGGACACCCCGCTCGCCGCAGAGGAGTTCGGCCCGGTCAGGCGGCGACGGCCACCGGCACCGCCGCCGGAGCCAGCGCGATCTCCAGGACCTGCCGGACGTCGGTCACCGGGTGGACCTCCAGCTTCTCCAGGATCTCGGCCGGGACGTCGTCCAGGTCGGCCTCGTTCCGCTTGGGGATCACGACCGTCGTGATGCCCGCCCGGTGCGCCGCGAGCAGCTTCTGCTTCACGCCGCCGATCGGGAGGACCCGGCCGGTGAGGGACACCTCGCCGGTCATGGCCACGTCCGTACGGACCTGTCGGCCGCTCAGCAGGGACGCGAGGGCGGTCGTCATCGTGACGCCCGCGCTCGGCCCGTCCTTGGGGACCGCGCCGGCCGGGAAGTGGATGTGCACGCCCCGGTCCTTGAGTCCGGTGACGGGCAGCTCCAGCTCCGCGCCGTGCGAGCGGAGGAAGGAGAGCGCGATCCGCGCGGACTCCTTCATCACGTCGCCCAGCTGGCCGGTGAGGGTCAGCCCGGCGGCGCCGGTCTCCGGGTCGGCGAGGGACGCCTCCACGAAGAGGACGTCACCGCCCGCGCCGGTCACCGCGAGCCCGGTGGCGACGCCCGGCACCGCCGTGCGGCGCTCCGCCGGGTCCTGCGCCGACTCCGGCACGTGGTGGGGCCTGCCGATGAGGTCCCGCAGGTCCTCCGGGGTGACCGTGAACGGCAGCTCGCGGTCGCCCAGTTCGTGCTGGGCCGTGACCTTCCGGAGCAGTCGCGCGATGGCGCGCTCCAGGGTGCGGACGCCGGCCTCCCGGGTGTACTCGCCGGCGAGCTTCCGCAGGGAGGCGTCCTCCAGGACGACCTCGCCGGGCTCCAGGCCGGCCCGCTCCAGCTGGCGCGGGAGCAGGTGGTCGCGGGCGATGACGACCTTCTCGTCCTCGGTGTACCCGTCGAGCCTGACGAGCTCCATGCGGTCGAGGAGGGCTTCCGGGATGGCTTCGAGCACGTTGGCCGTGGCCAGGAAGACGACGTCGGAGAGGTCGAGTTCGACCTCCAGGTAGTGGTCGCGGAAGGTGTGGTTCTGCGCGGGGTCGAGGACTTCGAGGAGGGCGGCCGCCGGGTCGCCGCGGAAGTCGGAGCCGACCTTGTCGATCTCGTCGAGCAGGACCACCGGGTTCATGGACCCGGCCTCCTTGATCGCCCGGACGATCCGGCCGGGCAGGGCGCCGACGTAGGTCCGCCGGTGGCCGCGGATCTCGGCCTCGTCGCGGACGCCGCCGAGGGCGACGCGGACGAACTTCCGGCCCATGGCGTGGGCGACGGACTCGCCGAGCGAGGTCTTGCCGACGCCGGGCGGGCCGACGAGGGCGAGGACGGCTCCGCCGCGGCGGCCGCCGACGACGCCGAGGCCGCGCTCGGCCCGCCGCTTGCGCACGGCGAGGTACTCGGTGATCCGCTCCTTCACGTCCTCCAGGCCCGCGTGCTCGGCGTCGAGGATCGCCTGGGCGCCCTGGATGTCGTACTGGTCCTCGGTGCGCTCGCTCCAGGGCAGTTCGAGGACGGTGTCGAGCCAGGTGCGGATCCAGGAGCCCTCCGGGGACTGGTCGCTGGACCGCTCCAGCTTGTCGACCTCCTTGAGGGCCGCCTCACGGACCTTCTCGGGCAGGTCGGCGGCCTCGACGCGGGCCCGGTAGTCGTCGGACTCGTCGGCCGGCGAGTCGGTTCCGTCGCCCAGCTCGCGGAGCTCCTTGCGGACCGCTTCGAGCTGGCGGCGGAGGAGGAACTCGCGCTGCTGCTTGTCGACGCCCTCCTGGACGTCCTTGGCGATGGTCTCGGCGACGTCCTGCTCGGCGAGGTGCTCGCGGAGCTGGGCGGTGGCGAGCTTGAGGCGGGCGACCGGGTCGGCGGTCTCCAGGAGCTCGACCTTCTGCTCGACGGTGAGGAAGGGCGAGTAGCCGGAGTTGTCGGCGAGGGCGCCGACGCCGTCGATCTGCTGGACGCGGTCGACGACCTGCCAGGCGCCGCGCTTCTTCAGCCAGCTGGTGGCCAGCGCCTTGTACTCCCTGACCAGCTCGGTCACGGAGCCGGGCAGCGGATCGGGCAGGGTCTCCTCGACGGCGCTGCCCTCGACCCACAGGGCGCCGCCGGGTCCGGTCGTACCGGCGCCGATGCGTACGCGGCCGACGGCGCGGATCAGCGCGCCGGGGTCGCCGTCGGACAGGCGCCCCACCTGCTCGACGGTGCCGAGGACACCGGTCCCGGCGTAGGTCCCGTCGACGCGGGGCACGAGCAGCACCCGCGGTTTGCCGCCACCGGGGCGGGCGGCGGCCTGGGCGGCCTCGACGGCGGCCCGTACGTCGTTGTCGGACAGGTCCAGCGGCACCACCATTCCGGGCAGCACGACCTCGTCGTCGAGCGGCAGCACAGGCAGAGTGAGCGGCGCGGACGCCGTAGACGCAGAAGCCATGATCTCCCCTTCGGCAGTCAAGTTGAGCTGTACGGACTCAATGCACGTGAGCCCAGGAATGTTCCCCGACAGCAGTTCGCTCTGAGCGATCACTCTCGCGCAGGACCGTGAGCTGCCGGTGTAATGCCTCCATGGATATGGGAGCTATTACCTCTGCCTGGGTGGCCGGCTGGACCGTCTCCCGGGAGACGCCGCCCGCCGTCGCCGAGCCCTGGGGCTACCGGATCGACGTCGGTCTGCCCCGGCACGTCGTACGCCACGTGCTGCCCGCCCCCGACGCGGCCTCCGTCGGGGCGCTCTGCGAGCGGCTCACCGCGCCGTACAGCTGGCTCAAGGTGATGGCGACCCCGGAGGAGGTGGCGCCGTGGATCACCGAGGGGTGGACGGTCCCCGACGACCCGGGCTTCATGATGGTCAAGCCGCTGGACCCCGGGGCCCGCCCCGCGCCGCCCGAGGGGTACGCGCGGACCACCGAGGTCCGGGACGGGGTCATCCGGGTCCGCGTCCTCGCCCCGGACGGCACCCTCGCCGCGCGCGGCCAGATCGCCCCGACCGGCTCCACCGCCGTCGCCGACCAGATCGAGACGGACCCCGCGCACCGGCGGCGCGGCCTCGGCGCGAACGTCATGCGCACCCTGGAGGCGGCCGCCGCGCAGGCCGGTGCCGAGACCGGCGTCCTGTCTGCGACCACGGACGGCCTCGCACTGTACGACTCCCTCGACTGGCGCTACCGCGGGCCCCTCACCGGGATCGTCCGGTCGGGAACCTGACCGTCCGGCTGCGCGGGCCGCCTCCTACGGGGCATGCTCGATCCATGGTGCGAGGCCGAGGTGTACGGGGGAAGTGGTGCGGGGCCCTGCTGCTGGCGGCGGTCCTGGCCGGCGGCGCGAGCGCCTGCGGGCCGGAGACGCCACCGGCACCGGGCGGACCGGCGTCGGGCGGTCCTACGTCGGAGGTGAGCACCTCCCCTACGGCCGAGCCGACCCGTACGGCTGACGCGAGCGCGACCACCACCGCGACCGCGACCACCACCGCTCCCCCTGGCGAGCCCCAGCCCGGTGAGGTCCTCGTCGAGGTGGTCGTCAACGGCGGCCTCGCCGGGGTCCGCAATCAGCTCGTCGTCCACTACGACGGCAGCTGGACCAGCCGCTCCGGGACGAAGCCGCCGCGGACCGGGCAGCAGACGCCCGCCGAGGTCGCCGAACTGCGGGCCGCCCTGGAGGACCCGGCGTACGCGCACGTCCCGAACCGGCCCACCGGAAGCCCGATCGCCGACGGGTTCCAGTACTTCATCACGTACCGCCACCGCCTCGTCGTCTCGGGCGACGGCGAACGCCCGCCGGCCCTCCAGCGCGTCTTCGCCGCCCTGCCGGAGGGCGGGCCGCCGACCAGCCCGTGAGTGCGTCGGGCCCGCCGTGAACCGAACCGGGGTCCGTGCGCGATAGAGAGGGCGTGAGACTGTTGCGCCCCTCAGGGGCAGGCCCCACAGGGGGAGACGAGGACGACGACGCGGCGCTCCTGCGTGCCGTCGCCCGCGGGGACACCGAGGCGCTCGCCGTCCTCTACGACCGGCACGCGGGCTGGCTGCACGCCCGCCTCGCCCGCCGCTGCCCGGACGAGGAGACCGTACGGGAGGTCCTCCAGGACACCTTCGTCACGGTCTGGCGCTCGGCCGGCGGCCACCGCGGCCGGGGCGAGGCCGGCGGCTGGCTCTGGGTGATCGCCGCCCGGCGGCTCGTCGACGCCCAGCGCGCCCGGGCCCGTACCGAACGCACCGAACGGGCCGTCGTCGCGGCCGCGCCGCCGGAGCCCGCGGCCCCCGCGCCCTCCGCCGAGGACCGCGTGCTCGCGGGCCTGGAGTACGGGGAGGTGGGCGCCGCCCTCGACCGGATCTCGCCCGAGCTCGCCGAGGTCCTGCGGGCGACCGTCGTCGACGGTCTGACGACCCGCGAGACCGCCCGGCTGCTCGGCATCCCCGAGGGCACCGTCAAGACCCGCGCCCTGCGTGCCCGCCGCGAACTGCGCGCCGCCCTCGGCGCCGGCCCGTACCCCCTGGGAGGCACCGCATGACGTCCCCCCGACCCGCCTCCGACTGGCACGTCACCGACGCGCTGGCCCTCCGGTACGCGGAGGGCTCGGCCCCCGAGACGGACGCCTGGTCCCTGGAGAAGCACGTCGAGTCCTGCTCCCCCTGCGCGTGCCGCGTCTCGGCCGCCGTCCGCGCCGGAGCGGCGGGGCCCGCCCTGGCCGCCGTACGGGCGGAGCTCCTGACGGCCGTGGGACACCGGCCGGCCGTCGCACCGGCGGCCACGGCGAGCCCCCTCGGGCGGGGGGCGCGGCTCTGGTGGGCCGCCGGGCCGGCCCTGCGCGGCTCCTGGGTCGTGGCCGTGGCGCTCGTCCTGGGCGGCGCCTTCGCCCTGGCCTACGGCGCCGGGTTCCAGGGCGCGCGGTCCATGCTGCTCGCCCTCTCCCCGGTCCTGCCGCTCGGCGGGGTCGCCGTCTCGTACGGACGCCACGCCGACCCCCTGTACGAGATCACCGCCGCCACCCCGTCCGGCGGGCTGCGGCTGCTCCTCACGCGTACCGCCGCCGTGCTCGCCGTCTGTGTGCCGCTGCTGACCCTGGGCGGGTCGCTGCTGCCGCCGGTGGCCGGCTTCCCGGGGGTGGCCGCCTGGCTGCTGCCGGGGCTCGCGCTGACCCTGGCGACCCTCGCGCTGGGTTCGTTCGTCGGCTGCCGGGCGGCGGCCGCGACCCTCGCCGGCGGGTGGCTGCTCGCCGTGACGGGCCCGCTCCTCGGGCCGCCGGACGTGGGGGCCGCCGGGACGGCCGGCGCCGACGCACTCGCCCTGTACTTCTCCGGCCCAGTGGCACAGGGGAGCTGGGCCGCCGCGGCAGTCGCCTGCGCGGCCCTCCTCGTGCTGCGGCGCCGCTCCTTCGACCACTTGGAGACCCGGTGAACCAGCCCGCCACGGTCGCGGTGTCCGGACTGACCGTCCGGCACCGCCGTACCGTCGCCCTCGACGCGCTCGACCTGTCCTTCGCCCCCGGCGTCCACGGCCTGCTCGGCCCGAACGGCGCCGGGAAGACCTCCCTCATCCGGGTCCTCGCGACCGTCGCCGCGCCTGCCTCCGGGCGGGTGGAGCTCCTCGGCCGGGACGTCGGGAGCCACGGTGAACGCACCGCGATCCGGCGCCGGCTCGGCTACCTGCCGCAGGAGTTCGGCTACTACCCGGGGTTCACGGTCCGGGAGTTCGTCGCGTACGTGGCCTGGCTGAAGGAGGTGCCGGCGGACCGGGCCGCGGCCGCCGTGGAGCGGGCCGTCGAGCGCGTCGGGCTCGCCGACCGGATCGACGCGCGGATGAAGACGCTGTCGGGCGGCATGGTCCGGCGTGCGGGCATCGCCCAGGCCGTCGTGAACGAACCGGAGCTGCTGCTGCTCGACGAACCGACGGCCGGCCTCGACCCGGAGCAGCGGGTCGACTTCCGCGCGCTGCTGCGCGAGCTCGGCACGGAGGCGACGGTGGTGGTCTCCACGCACCTGGTGGAGGACGTCGCCGCGGCGTGCACCGAGGTCGCCCTGATCGAGGCGGGGCGACTCGCCTTCCGCGGCTCGACCGCCGAACTCGCCGCGCTCGGCGGCGAGTCGGCTGATCCCGGCGACACGACGACGAACGCGATCGAGCGCGGCTACACGGCCGCCCTCCGCGCCCACCGCGAGCGCCCCGTCGCGCCCGGCACCGGGCAGCGCGTAAAGGAGCGGCTCCGATGACCACGCCACCCGTCTTCGGACCACGCACAGGCGCCTCAGCGATGACGGCGCGTGCACCCGGCCCGTACGCAAGCGCCTCGGCGACGGCGGGGCCCGCGCCCCGCCCGTACGCGAACGCATCCACGACCAAGGCGCCCACCCCCGGCCCGCGCGCAAGCGCCTCAGCGATGACGGGGCCCGTACCCGGCCCGTACGCGGACGCTTCCACTGCCTCGGCACCCACCCCCGGCCCGCGCGCCTCCCTGATGGCGGGGCCCACCCCCGGACCACACGCCTCCCTGATGGCGGGGCCCACCCCCGGACCACACGCCGGCGCCTCCCCGGCCGCCGCCTCGCCCGCCCCGGCCCTCCCGAAGGAGCCGCTTCGATGACCGCGACCCTCACCCCGCCCCGTTCGGAGCGGCCGGCGCCCGTGCGGGCGCCCGCCCCGCTCCGAACCGAGCTGCGGCGCGGCCTCGGTCCCTGGGCCGGTGCCGCGGTCGCGCTCACCGTCCTGGTGACGATGTACGGCAAGGCGCCCGAATGGCAGGGCCGTTGGGCCGATACGACCAATCTGCTGCACATCGCCGCCGGACTGCTCTGCGGGCCCCTCGCACTCGCGGCGGGCTGCTGGCAGGGCGGCCGGGACCGGCGGCGCGGGACGACGGAGCTGTGGGAGTCCGTGCCCCGCTCCCCGCTGCGCCGCCTCCTGGTCTCGGTCGGCCCGTCCGCGTTCTGGCCGGCCGCCGGGCTGCTGCTCGCCGACGCCGTCTGCCTCCTCGCCACCTGGCCGTACGTCTCCGCGGGGCGCCCGTACGTCGAACTCCTCGTCGCCGACGCGGTCGCCGTCGCCGCCCTGGGTGCGCTCGGCCATCTCGCCGGGCGGGTCGTCCCGTGGCGGCTGACGGCCCCGCTGCTCGGGATCGTCGGGTACGTCGTCCTCGGGCTCGCCGCCTACACGACGGGCCCCGCGCGCTGGCTGAGCCCGGCGGGCGAGCACCAGTTCTCCTGGGACCGGCCGGTGTGGTGGTTCGGTCCGGCGTCGATGGCGTGGACAGCGGGGCTCGCGCTCGCCGCGCTCCTCGCGTACGGGCTGCGCCCGGCCCGCCTCCGGGTGCTCGCCCTGGTCCCGCTGGCGGTCGCGGTCGGCGCCGCGGCGCTGATCCTGCGGCTGCCGGCGGACGAGGGCCCGTGGCGCTCGGACCCGGCCCTGTCCCGGCAGGTCTGCGACGACGGCTCGCCGCAGGTGTGCGTGACGGCGGTGGACGAGGGGCTGCTGCCCGACATCTCGGCCGCTCTCGCCCCGCTGAGCGCGCGCCTCAAGGGGGTGCCCGGTGCGCCGGTCCGCTGGGTGAGCGGCCTGGGCGGACCCGCCCTGCCCGGGGACGTCGCGCTGCCCGCCGTCGGGCAGGACGCGGTACGCGGCCGGCTCGCCCACCCCGATCTGTACCTCAACTCGGCCGTGAACTGGCTGTTCTCGGACTCCTGCGAGCCCGGCGACGGCGCGGGTCCGAACGCCGAGCGGGCGAGTCAGGTCAACCTCGCCGTGATCGAGTGGCTGGCCCCGACCCCGGCCGGCTACGGCCCCGACACCGCCGGCGCCCAGCCCTACATCGACCGACTGAAGGCCAAGTCCCTGACCGAGCAGCGGGATTACCTCACCCGATTCCTGGCCGCGAACACCTGCCACCCGGACGAGGTGCCGATCCCGTGAGGCACTACGTGCGCTCCCGCGGCCTGCCCGGCGCGCTGGCCGCGCTGCTCGGCACGGCGGCGGCCGCCGCCTGGGCGGCCTGGTGGCTGGTGTCGCTGCCGGACTTCGACCACACGGCACGGCTGCCGGTCGTGGTCCTCGGCCCGCTGCTCGCGGCGGGGGTCATCGGGACGAGCCTGTACACGCCGAGCGACGAGCTGGACCGTACGGCGGTACGGGCCTGGTGGCCCCGCCGTCTCGCGCACGTCCTCGCGCCGACCGCGCTGGCCGTGGTCCTGCTCGCGCTCGGGGTGCCGGGGCACGCGGAGGAGTTCGGCGCGCCCGCCGCCGTACGCAACACCCTGGGCCTGGTGGGCCTGGCAGCGGCCGCCGCCACCCTCGTCGGCGCCCGGCTGAGCTGGCTGCCGCCGACCTTCTACGCCGGCGTGGTCTATCTGGCGGCCCCCTCCGGCACGGACGGCAGCGCGGCCTGGTGGGCCTGGGTGACGCGCCCCGGCCCGGAGGGCGAGGCGTGGGCGGTCGCCGCCGTCGCCTTCGCGGCGGGCACGGCGCTGTACGCGTGGCGCGGCTCCCGCCGTACGACCGGCGAGGGCTGACCCCGGGGCGCCGGCGCTCCTACCTGAGCAGCCAGTCCCTCGTGAGCTCCATCATCTCCGCGGGCGTGCGCCCGCCGTGGTCGACCGCCATGAAGCGGTCGGCCACGCGCAGGGAGAAGACGATCAGACAGCGCACCTCGACGTCGTCCTCGTCGGCGCAGAAGTCCCGGAAGAGCGAACGCAGGTATTCCATGCGCCGGTTGTCGGTGCGGCGGAGGCGTTCGGCGACGGTCTCGTCGCGCCGGGCCCAGTCGCGGACGGCGAGGTCGACGGTGAGCCCGGTGACCGGCCCGTCGGCGACGTGGTGGACGAAGTCGAAGAGCCGGGCGAGTTTGGCGCGCCCCTCTCCCCCGCCGCTCTCGATCCGCTCGATGACCGCGTCCGCGACCTCACGCTCCCAGGTGTCGAGCATCTCGGCGAGCAGGGCGTCGCGGTTGGCGAAGTACCCGTAGAAGCCGCCCTTGCTGACGCCGAGGGCCTGGGCCAGCGGTTCGATCCGTACGGCCTCCGGGCCGCCCTCGGCGAGCGCGCGGAGGCCCTCCTCGATCCACCGGCCCCGCGGTGTGCGGATCGCGCCCATGGTGTGTCCCTCCTCACCTCGCCACTCCTCCACCCGACTATACGGTGCCGTACAGACGGGTCTACGCTTGATCTATACGCCACCGTATACACACGGTGCAGGCGTAGGAATCGACGGAGGAACAGGGGTACGACCATGAAACTCCCCCGCACCGCGCACACCTCCCGCCCGTGGCGGATCCACGAGGTCGCCCGGGACTTCCAGATCGAGGACGTGTGGGAGCTGCCCGTCACGGGCGGACCGGAGGAACTCGACCGCCTGGTACGACAGTTCTCGAACGGCGACGACGCCGCGCTCTCCGCCCCCGTGGTCCGCACGCTCTTCGCGATCCGCTGGAAGCTGGGGGCGCTGCTCGGCTGGGACAAGGCCGACGCCGGCCTCGACGGGCGCGTGGGCTCCCTCCGGGAGCGACTGCCGGAGGACCTGCGCGCGGGGGCGCGCGGGCCCGATCTCCAGGCCGTGCCGTTCACGTCCGTCTACCAGACGCACGACGAGTGGGTGGCGGAGAGCGCCAACCGGACCGTGCACGCGGTGATGCACATCGCCTGGGTCGCGGACCCCGCCCCCGGTGAGCCCGACCGTCACCGTGCGCGGATGGCCGTCCTGGTGAAGCCCAACGGCCTGCTCGGCGCCGTCTACATGGTGGGGATCAAGCCCTTCCGGCATCTGGGCGTGTACCCGAGGCTGCTGGGCGCGATCGGTCGCGAGTGGGAGGCGGGGAAGGCCAAGGAGGCGGGCGAAGCCAAGGAGGCGGCCGCCTGACGAAAACCTGGCGCCGACCTGGCGGCGGCCTGGCGGCGGCCTGACGGAGAAAGCCCCCGTCACCCCCGCGGCGCCGCCATCTCCGCGTACTGCCACGCCAGGAAGGACCGGACGCGCGCGGGCATGTCCATCGACTCCGGGTCCAGGGCCCACTGGATCTGCAGGCCGTCCATGACGGCGATGTGCTCCTGGCCGACGGCCCGGCAGTCGATGCCGGCGCGCAGCTCCCCGCGCCGCACGGCCTCCTCCAGGAGGTCGACCGTGTGCTGGAGCACGCGCGCGTAGCGCTCCTTGAAGTACCGGTGGGCGGGGTGGCCGACATTGCCGGACTCGCCCACCAGGACGTTGTACATCCGGACGATGCCGGGGCGCCGGGTGTTCTCCTCGATCAGCGCGACCACGGTCTCCAGGTAGGCCGCGTACGAGTCCGGCGTGACGCTGAACAGGCGCTCCACGTCGTGCTGTTCGCTCTGCCCGAGGACCGAGAGGAGCAGGTCCTCCTTGCTGCGGAAGTGGTGCAGCAGTCCGCCCTGGGTGATCCCGCAGTCGTTGGCGATCCGGGCGAGCGAGGAGGCGTGGAAGCCGTACCGCCCGAAGTGCTCGACGGCGGTGTCCAGGATCTTCTGACGGCGCGCGTCTCCGACCGCGTAGCTGCCCCGGCCTGCGGTTTTGCGGGGCGTCGGTTCCTTCTTCTCCGGCATGCGCCCCACCCTAGCCGGGGCCGAATCCCCTCCCGGAGAAGGCCCTTGGACCTGTGATCCAGGACACATTCCAGAAACCTAGTGGTCACTCGGTTTTCACGCTTAGCCTGACGTCGTCGAAGGCCGACACCGCTGTCGGCCCGTGCTCGGGCTGATGGTCGCCGTCCTGACCCCGGTGATGGTCACCCTCGCCGGCAAGTAGTCCGGCAATCCGGTCACGCAAGCAGGGACGTACGAGATGCACCCCTACCAGGACGCCACCCGCCCCGTCGACGAGCGCGTGGAGGACCTCCTCGCCCGGATGACCCCGGAGGAGAAGGCCGGCCAGCTCTTCCACGACATGCTGATGATGAACCCCGACGGCACCCCGGTGACCGACACGGACGGTTCGATGCTGCCGCGCACCACCCCCGAGCTCATCGAGGACCGGAAGCTCACCCACTTCAACCTCCTCGGCACCTACGGCGCCCGCGAGATGGCGCTCTGGCACAACGCGATCCAGGAGATGGCCGCGGGCACCCGCCTCGGCATCCCGGTCTCGCTCTCCACCGACCCGCGCCACGCCTTCACCGACAACATCGGCGCCTCCTTCAACGCCGGCGCCTTCTCCGCCTGGCCCGAGGCCCTCGGCCTCGCCGCCATCGGCGACCCCGAGCTGGTCTTCGCCTTCGCCGACACGGTCCGCCGCGAGTACCGCTCCGTCGGCTTCCGTACGGCGCTCCACCCGCAGATCGACCTCGCGACCGAGCCCCGCTGGTCCCGCCAGTCCGGCACCTTCGGCTCCGACGCGAAGCTGACGGGCGAGCTGGTGGAGGCGTACGTCCGCGGTCTCCAGGGCGAGAGCCTCGGCAAGGACTCGGTGGCCGCGATGGTCAAGCACTTCCCCGGCGGCGGCCCGCAGAAGGACGGCGAGGACCCGCACTTCCCGCACGGCAAGGAGCAGGTCTACCCGGGCGGGATGCGGGAGCACCACCTGGAGCCGTTCAAGCACGCGATCGCGGCCGGCTGCGCGCAGATGATGCCGTACTACGGCCAGCCGATCGGCACCGACTGGGAAGAGGTCGGCTTCGGCTTCAACAAGGGCGTCATCACGGGCCTGCTGCGCGAGGAGCTCGGCTACACCGGCATCGTCTGCACCGACTGGGGCCTGCTCACGGACGCGGCGATCTTCGGCGAGACGCACGAGGCGCGGGCCTGGGGCGTCGAGCACCTGAGCGTGGCCGAGCGGACGGCGAAGGCCCTTGACGCGGGCGTGGACCAGTTCGGCGGCGAGCAGTGCACCGAGGTGATCGTGGAGCTGATGGCCTCGGGCCGGATCTCCGAGGCCCGCGTCGACGCGTCCGTACGACGCCTGCTGCGCGAGAAGTTCGTCCTCGGGCTCTTCGACGAGCGCCGGTACGTCGACCCGGACGAGGCCGCGGAGACCGTCGGCCGCGCCGACTTCACGGCCGCGGGCGCCGCCGCCCAGCGCCGCTCCCTCACCGTCCTCACCGACGGCCCGCTCCCCCTGTCGGGACGGCCGAAACTGTACGTGGAGAACGTCGACCCGGCGGTCGTCGCGGAGTACGGCGACGTCGTCGCCGACCCGGCCGAGGCCGACCTCGCGGTGCTGCGGCTGCGCACCCCGTACGAGGAGCGGCCGAACCTCTTCGAGTCCTTCTTCCACTCCGGCTCGCTCGCCTTCGCCGAGCCCGAGCTGACCCGCGTCCTGGGCCTGCTCGCCGCCGTGCCGACGGTCGTCTGCGTCAACCTGGAGCGGCCGGCGGTCCTGCCGGAGATCGCCGAGCGGGCGGCGGCGCTGATCGCCGACTTCGGCGCGAGCGACGAGGCCCTGCTCGACGTGGTCTTCGGGCGGGCGAAGGCCGAGGGGCGGCTGCCCTTCGAGCTGCCGCGCTCGATGGCGGCGGTGGAGGCGGCCCGTCCGGACGTACCGAACGACACGGCGGACCCGGTCTTCGCCCACGGCCACGGGCTCTCCCTGTAGGACGCACCACCCATAGACCGCGGGGTACCCGAACGACCCCGCGCACGATCCGGGGCCTGCCCTCCCCCTAGGACTTCGTCCTGGGGGGACCCCCAGGGCCGGGCCCCGGATCTTCACCTGCCCGGATCCCCACCCCCCTGCCCGCATGTCATGCACCTGAAAGGTTCTCCATGCGCAAGTACGTCGCCCTGTCCGCAGCGGCCACCATGCTCGTCAGCCTGGGCGCCACCGCCTACGCCACCACGGACACCACCTCCGGCTCCCGGCCGCTCGCCGGGATGCGGATCCTGATCTCCAACGACGACTCCATGCAGGCCGCGAAGGCGAGCAACTCCGACGGCCTCGGCCTGTACGAGCTCCGCCGCGCGATGTGCGCCGCCGGCGCCGACGTCGTCGTGATGGCCCCCTGGCAGGTCCAGTCCGGCAAGGGCACCGCCGTCACCAACGGCGGCGCCGTCACCGCCCAGCGCCGCACCGCCCTGCCCGCCGGGTACGAGAACGACTGCGCGGGCGCCCCCGCGCGGGGCGCGGTCTACGGCGTCTGCCTCTCCGACGGCCCCTGTACGAAGGACTCCGCGAGCGCCACCCCCGCCGACACCGTCAAGCTCGCGCTGCGCGGCGGCCTCAGAGCCAAGGCCGGCTGGACCGAGGCCCCCGACCTCGTCCTCACCGGCATCAACTCCGGCCCCAACATCTCCGCCAGCGTCAACGACTCCGGCACCGTCGGCGCCGCAGTCGCCGCCATCGACCAGGAGGTCCCGGCCCTCGCCTTCTCCTCCTCGGGCGACGCCACCAACACCTCCTTCCCGCGTGTCAACTACCGCGCCCACGCCGAGTTCGGCGCCCGACTCGTCGCCGGTCTGAAGCAGCGTGGGCTGCTCACCTCGAAGTTCGCCCTCAAGGTCGACTACCCCGACGTCAGCGCCGGCGCACTGGCCAAGGCCCCGGTCTGGACGCGCGTCGGCGACGGGGCGATCGTCTACCACGCGTTCGAACAGCGCGGGGACGGCGACACCTTCGACATCGCGCTCGGCCTCTGCCCGTTCGACGGCAGCGGCGAGGGCGAGTGCGCCGAGGGCCGGAAGGACGCCGACTCCACCTGGCTGCTCGACAAGGGCCACGTCACGATCGCCCCGATCACCTGGGACCGCACGTACGGCACCCCGGTCGACGCCCGCCGCGAGCTGAACCGGATCGAGCGGTTCGTCAGGCACGAGGCCCCGCGCCCGTAACCCCGTAACCCCGTAACCCCGTAGCCCGGGCAACCCCCGTAACCCGGTAACCGCGCGACTCCGTTAAGTGTTTGTCCCGGCCGCCCCGCCCCCGCGAGGATGGCCGGGACCGACTGCCGAGCCGAGAGCGGAGTGACCGACGTTGACCAGCGCCGTGACCCTCGACCGCCGCGAAGGACCGTACGGAGAAGTGGTGCTGCGCCGGCGGGCCGAGCACTTCGAGATCATCGCCAACGGCACCTTCCTGATGGACACCTCCGACGGGCGCTCCGAGCGGCTCCTCGTCGACGCGGCCCTGGCCGCCCTGCCCGAGGAGTCCCGCTCCGGCGCCTCCGTCCTCGTCGGCGGTCTCGGCGTCGGCTTCTCCCTCGCGCACGCGGCGGCCGACCCGCGCTGGGGCCGGATCGCCGTAGCCGAGCGTGAGGGCGCGATCATCGACTGGCACCGGGAGGGGCCGCTCTCCGCGATCTCCGGGAGCGCGCTGGCCGATCCGAGGACCGTGATCCTGCACACGGACCTGGTGACCTACCTCCGCACCTCGTCCGACACCTACGACGCCCTCTGTCTGGACATCGACAACGGGCCGGACTGGACGGTCACCGAGGACAACGAAACCCTGTACTCGACCGAGGGGTTGGCGGCCTGCAGGGCCCGCCTGAACCCCGGCGGCGTCCTCGCCGTATGGTCCGCGCGACCCTCGGTCGATTTCGAAGACTCGTTGCGGAATGCCGGATTCAGCGGGGTACGGACCGAAGAGATCCCCGTTGCCCGGGGAGTCCCCGATGCGGTCCACCTCGCCGTCCGCCCCCGATAACTCCTGGATAGCCGGGACACCACCCGTACCTCTAGGCTGCTGCACCGACATCGGCGACGCGAGGCGGGGCAATGGAGCAGACACACACCACTCACCACGGTGCGGCGGCCACTCCCGGGGCCCAGCGGCGGGTGCTCGTGGTCGAGGACGACGCGACGATCGTCGAGGCGATCTCCGCGCGGCTGCGTGCCGAGGGGTTCCTCGTGCAGACCGCGACGGACGGCCCGGCGGCCGTCGACGCCGCCGAGGCCTGGCAACCGGACCTGATGGTCCTGGACGTGATGCTCCCGGGCTTCGACGGTCTGGAGGTGTGCCGACGGGTCCAGGCGCAGCGCCCGGTGCCCGTCCTCATGCTCACGGCCCGGGACGACGAGACCGACATGCTGGTCGGGCTCGGGGTCGGAGCGGACGACTACATGACGAAGCCGTTCTCGATGCGGGAGCTCGCCGCCCGGGTGCACGTCCTGCTGCGCCGGGTCGAGCGGGCCGCGCTGGCGGCCGTCACCCCGCGCAGCGGGATCCTGCGCCTCGGCGAGCTGGAGATCGACCACGCGCAGCGCCGGGTCCGGGTGCGTTCCGAGGACGTGCACCTGACGCCGACCGAGTTCGACCTGCTGGTCTGTCTGGCGAGCACCCCGAGGGCGGTCCTCTCGCGCGAGCAGCTCCTCGCCGAGGTGTGGGACTGGGCGGACGCCTCCGGCACGCGGACCGTGGACAGCCACATCAAGGCGCTGCGCCGGAAGATCGGGGCCGAGCGCATCCGTACGGTCCATGGCGTGGGGTACGCGCTGGAGACCCCGGCGCCGTGAGCCGGCGGCCGGGGAGGCGGATCGTCATCTCGATCAAGACCAAGCTGGGGGCCCTGGTCGTCGGCGCGGTCCTGCTGACCTCGTGCCTCGCCCTGGTGGCGATCCGCACCTCCACCGAGTTCCGGTACATCACGATCTTCGCGATGATCGCGACGCTGCTGATCACCCAGTTCGTGGCGCAGTCGCTGACGGCTCCGCTCGACGAGATGACCACGGTGGCCGGTTCGATCTCGCGCGGCGACTTCAGCCGCCGGGTGCGGGGCGCGGACCGGCGGGACGAGCTGGGCGACCTCGCGTCGACGATCAACCGCATGGCGGACGACCTGGAGGCCGTCGACCGGCACCGCAAGGAGCTGGTCGCCAATGTCTCGCACGAGCTGCGCACCCCGATCGCCGCGCTCCGGGCCGTCCTGGAGAACGTCGTGGACGGGGTGTCCGAGGCCGATCCGGAGACGATGCGCTCGGCGCTGAAGCAGACGGAGCGGCTGGGCCGGCTGGTGGAGACGCTGTTGGACCTGTCACGTCTTGACAACGGTGTCGTCACGCTGAAGGCAAGCCGCTTCGAGGTCTGGCCGTACCTCTCGGGCGTGCTGCGGGAGGCGAACCTCGCCGCGTCCCAGCGCGGCATGTTCTCCACGTCGGGGCTGCACAACCGTACGGACGTGCATCTGCACCTGGACGTGTCGCCGCCCGAGCTGGTCGCCCACGCGGACGCGGAGCGGCTCCACCAGGTGATGGCCAACCTGATCGACAACGCGGTGAAGCACTCGCCGCCGCACGGCCGGGTCACGGTCCGGGCCCGGCGCGGCCCGTATCCGGACTCGCTGGAGCTGGAGGTCGAGGACGAGGGCCCCGGCATCCCGGAGTCGGAGCGGCACAAGGTCTTCGAGCGGTTCAACCGCGGCACGGCGGCGCACCGGCAGGGTCCGGGCAGCGACGGCGGCACCGGCCTCGGGCTCGCGATCGCCCGCTGGGCCGTGGATCTGCACGGTGGCGGGATCGGCGTGGCCGAATCGTCACGCGGCTGCCGGATCCGAGTCACTCTTCCGGGCAGCCTTCCACCGAGAGATTGACGTAGGGTTCGAACCGGAAGAGCACGTTCTGCGTGTACGTGAGCGGGACCTGCGTGCACGTGAACGGGGTGCGATCAGGGATGCGGTCGAAGAGGGCCGCGCCCCCGCTTTTCCGTACCCTCACACGTACGGAACCCCGCTTGTTTCCCGCCATTCATGGTCCCGAAACACCTCGTCAAGTGTGACTTGCGCGACGTTGGAGTGCCTGGCCTGCACCTCCCGGCCGGGTAGGCGTAGCCTTTATTTCCGCTGTCCATCACCTTGTGAAGCGGAAGAGGGCGGTTGCCGCCGTGTCGTCTCAGTCCCCCAGTACCCCGAGCTCCCCGACCGACCAAGACGGGCAGGGTCAGAACCCTGCAGCCGCCTTCGGTGCCAATGAGTGGCTCGTCGACGAGATCTACCAGCAGTACCTCCAGGACCCGAATTCGGTCGATCGTGCCTGGTGGGACTTCTTCGCCGACTACAAGCCGGGAGCGTCGGCGACCCCGACCGCCCCGGCCCCCACCACGACCACTCAGAGCGCGCCGGCCGCGCCGCAGGCGGGCCCCGCACAGGCCGCACCTGCCGCTCCGGCGGCCGCTCAGGCCTCCGTGCCCGCTCCGGCCCCGGCTCCCGCCGCGGCTCCGGCGCCGGCTCCGGCCAAGCCCGCCGCGGCTCCTGCCGCCCCGGTCGCCGCCAAGCCCGCCGCCGCCGCTCCGGCGTCGGCCAAGGCCAAGGAGGCCACCACGGCCCCCGCGGGCCCGGAGCTGATCACGCTGCGCGGCCCCGCCGCCGCGGTCGCGAAGAACATGAACGCCTCGCTCGAGGTGCCGACGGCCACGTCCGTCCGCGCCGTCCCGGTGAAGCTGCTCTTCGACAACCGGATCGTGATCAACAACCACCTGAAGCGTGCCCGGGGCGGGAAGATCTCCTTCACGCACCTCATCGGCTACGCGATGGTGCAGGCGATCAAGGCCATGCCGTCGATGAACTACTCCTTCGCGGAGAAGGACGGCAAGCCGACCCTGGTCAAGCCGGAGCACGTCAACTTCGGTCTCGCGATCGACCTGGTGAAGCCCAACGGCGACCGCCAGCTCGTCGTCGCGGGCATCAAGAAGGCCGAGACGCTCAACTTCTTCGAGTTCTGGCAGGCGTACGAGGACATCGTCAAGCGGGCCCGCGTGGGCAAGCTGACGATGGAGGACTTCACCGGCGTCACGGTCTCCCTGACCAACCCCGGCGGCCTCGGCACCGTCCACTCCGTGCCGCGCCTGATGCCCGGACAGTCGGTCATCATGGGCGTCGGCTCGATGGACTACCCGGCCGAGTTCCAGGGCACGTCCCAGGACACCCTGAACAAGCTGGGCATCTCGAAGGTCATGACCCTGACCTCGACCTACGACCACCGGGTCATCCAGGGTGCCGCCTCCGGCGAGTTCCTGCGCGTCGTCGCGAACTACCTCCTCGGCGAGCAGGGCTTCTACGACGACATCTTCAAGGCGCTGCGCATCCCCTACGAGCCGGTCCGCTGGCTCAAGGACATCGACGCGTCGCACGACGACGACGTCACCAAGGCCGCGCGCGTCTTCGAGCTCATCCACTCCTACCGGGTCCGCGGCCACGTCATGGCCGACACCGACCCGCTGGAGTACAAGCAGCGCAAGCACCCCGACCTGGACATCACCGAGCACGGCCTCACCCTGTGGGACCTCGAGCGCGAGTTCGCGGTCGGCGGCTTCGCCGGCAAGTCGATGATGAAGCTCCGCGACATCCTCGGCGTCCTGCGCGACTCGTACTGCCGCACCACCGGCGTCGAGTTCATGCACATCCAGGACCCGAAGCAGCGCAAGTGGATCCAGGACCGCGTCGAGCGCCCCCACGCCCGTGTGGAGCGCGAGGAGCAGCTGCGGATCCTGCGCCGCCTCAACGCCGCCGAGGCCTTCGAGACCTTCCTGCAGACGAAGTACGTCGGCCAGAAGCGCTTCTCCCTGGAGGGCGGCGAGTCCGTCATCCCGCTGCTCGACGCGGTCATCGACTCGGCCGCCGAGTCGCGCCTCGACGAGGTCGTCATCGGCATGGCCCACCGCGGCCGGCTGAACGTCCTCGCGAACATCGTGGGCAAGTCGTACGCGCAGATCTTCCGCGAGTTCGAGGGCAACCTCGACCCGAAGTCGATGCACGGCTCCGGCGACGTCAAGTACCACCTGGGCGCCCAGGGCACCTTCACCGGTCTCGACGGCGAGCAGATCACGGTCTCCCTGGCCGCCAACCCCTCGCACCTCGAGGCGGTCGACCCGGTCCTGGAAGGCATCGTCCGCGCCAAGCAGGACGTCATCAACAAGGGCGGCACGGACTTCACCGTCCTGCCGGTCGCCCTCCACGGTGACGCGGCCTTCGCGGGCCAGGGCGTCGTGGCCGAGACCCTGAACATGTCGCAGCTGCGGGGCTACCGCACCGGCGGCACGGTCCACATCGTCATCAACAACCAGGTGGGCTTCACCGCGGCCCCGGAGTCCTCGCGTTCCTCGATGTACGCGACCGACGTGGCCCGCATGATCGAGGCGCCGATCTTCCACGTGAACGGCGACGACCCGGAGGCCGTGGTCCGCGTCGCGCGGCTCGCCTTCGAGTTCCGCCAGACGTTCAACAAGGACGTGGTGATCGACCTCATCTGCTACCGCCGCCGCGGTCACAACGAGGGCGACAACCCCTCGTTCACCAACCCGCAGATGTACAACCTGATCGACAAGAAGCGTTCGGTGCGCAAGCTGTACACCGAGTCGCTCATCGGTCGCGGCGACATCACCCTGGAAGAGGCGGAGCAGTCGCTCCAGGACTTCCAGGGCCAGCTGGAGAAGGTGTTCGCGGAGGTCCGCGAGGCCACCGCCGCCCCGGCTCCGACCCAGGTCCCGGACGCCCAGGCCAAGTTCCCGGTCTCCGTCACCACCGCGGTCTCCGCCGAGGTCGTGAAGCGGATCGCCGAGTCGCAGGTCAGCGTCCCGGAGCGGATCACGGTCCACGCGCGTCTGACGCCGCAGATGCAGCGCCGCGCCGCCTCCATCGACGACGGCACCATCGACTGGGGCTTCGGCGAGACCCTCGCCATCGGCTCCCTGCTGATGGAGGGCACCCCGGTCCGGCTCTCCGGCCAGGACTCCCGCCGCGGCACCTTCGGCCAGCGCCACGCGGTCCTGGTGGACCAGGAGACCGGCGAGGACTACACCCCGCTGCTCTACCTGGCCGAGGACCAGGCCCACTACAACGTCTACGACTCGCTGCTCAGCGAGTACGCGGCGATGGGCTTCGAGTACGGCTACTCGCTGGCGCGTCCGGACTCCCTGGTCGTCTGGGAGGCCCAGTTCGGTGACTTCGTCAACGGCGCGCAGACCGTCGTCGACGAGTTCATCTCCTCGGCCGAGCAGAAGTGGGGCCAGACCTCCGGCGTCACGCTGCTCCTGCCGCACGGCTACGAGGGCCAGGGCCCGGACCACTCGTCCGCGCGCCCGGAGCGCTTCCTCCAGATGTGCGCCCAGGACAACATGACGGTCGCCATGCCGACGCTGCCGTCGAACTACTTCCACCTCCTGCGCTGGCAGGTGCACAACCCGCACCACAAGCCGCTCATCGTCTTCACCCCGAAGTCGATGCTGCGTCTGAAGGCCGCGGCGTCGAAGGTGGAGGAGTTCACCACCGGCGGCTTCCGCCCGGTGATCGGTGACGCGACGGCGAACCCGGCGGACGTCCGCAAGGTCGTCTTCTGCGCGGGCAAGGTCTACTACGACCTGGAGGCCGAGCGTCAGAAGCGGGGCGACACGGAGACCGCGATCATCCGTCTCGAGCGTCTGTACCCGCTGCCGGGTGCCGAGCTCCAGGCCGAGATCGCCAAGTACCCGAACGCCGCGAAGTACATCTGGGCGCAGGAGGAGCCGGCGAACCAGGGTGCCTGGCCGTTCATCGCGCTCAACCTGATCGACCACCTGGACCTGGCGGTCGGCGCGGACATCCCGGCGGGCGAGCGCCTGCGCCGGATCTCGCGTCCGCACTCCTCCTCCCCGGCGGTCGGCTCGGCCAAGCGCCACCAGGCGGAGCAGCAGCAGCTGGTCGACGAGGTCTTCGACGCCTGATCGACCGGAGCACGTCCCGGAGCACGTACGGAGGCCCGGCACCCCTGAGGGGGTGCCGGGCCTCCGGCGTTCCGTGGACCCCGGGGACACGGCCTATCCTTGGCGCATGTACTTCACCGACCGTGGCATCGAGGAACTGGAGAAGCGGCGAGGCGAGGAGGAGGTCACCTTCGAGTGGCTCGCCGAGCAGCTGCGCACGTTCGTCGACCTCAACCCCGACTTCGAGGTGCCCGTCGAGCGCCTCGCGACCTGGCTGGCCCGTCTGGACGACGAGGACGAGGACGACGAGTAGGAAGCGTTCCCGGCCGCGGCGTCGCCCGCCGAGTCAGCGGTCCCGCAGCCGATCGTAGGCCAGTCCGAGCGCGCCGTGCGCGACGAGCAGCGCCCCCGCCGTCGTCCAGCCGCCGCTGCGCCGGCCGATCCCCCAGACCAGCAGCGGCACACCCGCCGCGAGTTGCGCCCCGCCCAGGACCCGCGCCCTGGGGCCGCGCAGGTACGGGCCGAGGGGCCCTTCCTCCACGACGTCCAGCTCGGCGCGCACGGCGTCCCTCCAGCCGGGCCATTCGAGCTGCTCGGCGCCCTGCGCGAGGGCGACGGAGCGGAGCCGGTCGGCGCTGTCGCCGGGGACGAGGCCGGTCGGCAGGGCGAGGCCGGTGCGCGCGAGGACCGCGACGACACCGACGAGCCGGCGGTGGGAGTCGGCCTCCGGGTCGGGTGCGGTGAGCGGTTCCAGGGCCTGCACGTCCAGGACGGGGTCGAGGGCGAGCCGGGCGGCGAAGGTGCGCATGGCCTCGTCCTCGCCGACGGGCGTGCCGTCCGCGAGCCAGGTGTAGCCGACGGTGCGGCGGAAGCCCGCGGCGAGCGTGATCCCGGCCCTGTCGCGGTCCCACCACAGGGCGAGGACCGGCCAGGTCGCGGCGGAGACGGCGAGGGCGGTGGCCCAGCCGGTGACGACCTGTTCGACGGGCTCCCCGCCGTGGAGCCACGGCTTCCCCTCCGGTACGAGCACGCTCCAGTCGTCGCCCGCGGGGGCGAGGAGCAGCTGTTCCCGCAGGAGCTGGGCCGGCGGCCTGACCGCCGGGGGGTCGGCACGGCAGAGCAGCAGCGCCCCTGAGGGGCTCGATCCGGATGTCGCGTTCATGCCCCCACGCTAGCCAATTTGTCCGTGTACGGCGGCGATTGCCCCCCTCGTATCAGGGAAGAGTCAGGGTTGACTTCCCTTGACCGCGATATATCGTGTCTATCGAGAGTCGCGATATGTTGCGTTGCCGAAACGGGAGGTCAGCACCATGACAGAGTGGTCCGTCACCGAGCCGACGAAACTTGCCCCGGCCGACCCCGTGACGCGCCTGCAGGTCCGCATCGTCAACGGCACGGTGAACGTGGTGGGGACCGACGAGAGTTCCGCCCGCGTCGAGATCTCCGAGATCGAGGGCCCGCCGCTGATCGTGACGCAGGACGGATCCACCCTGACCGTGACCTACGAGGACCTTCAGTGGAAGAACCTCCTCAAGTGGTTCGACCGCAAGGGACACCGCCGCCGGGCCGTCGTCTCCGTCGCCGTCCCCGCGGGCGTCGACGTCGAGGTCGGCGCGGTCGACGCCGAAGCGGTCGTCTCGGGCATCAGAGGGCGTACGGAGGTCCGCGGCGTCACGGGCGACACGACCCTCGTCGGGCTCTCCGGTCCGGTCCGCGCCGAGACCGTCTCCGGAAGCCTGGAGGCCCAGTCGGTCACGGGCGCGCTGCGGATCACCTCGGTGACGGGCGCCGTCACGGTGATCGAGGGCGCGGGCGGTTCGGTGAAGGCCGAGACCGTCAGCGGGGACATGGTCATCGACCTCGACCCGGGCGAGCTCGACGGGCCGCCCGCCGACATCCGGCTCACCAGCGTCTCCGGCCAGGTCGCCATCCGGCTGCCGCATCCGGCCGACGCCCGGGTGGAGGCGAGCACGACGAGCGGCTCCGTGTCGAACGCCTTCGACGACCTGCGGGTGACCGGGCAGTGGGGCACCAAGTCCGTCACCGGCACCCTGGGTTCCGGGCGGGGCACGCTCAAGGCGACCACCGTCTCCGGCTCCATCGCCCTGCTCCGCCGCCCCGAGGCGGCCGAGGACCCCGAGTCCGCCGCCTCCGCCCCCACCGCTTCCCCCTCCGCGACCGGAAAGGTGCTCTGACATGTCGCCCGTCTTCGCCCATGGCCGCCTCCGCCTCTACCTGCTCAAGCTGCTCGACGAAGCCCCCCGCCACGGCTACGAGGTGATCAGGCTCCTGGAGGAGCGCTTCCAGGGGCTCTACGCCCCCTCGGCCGGCACGGTCTACCCGAGACTCGCCAAGCTGGAGGCCGAAGGCCTCGTCACCCACGCCAGCGAGGGCGGCCGGAAGGTCTACTCGATCACCGACGCGGGCCGCGCCGAGCTGGCCGGCCGCGGGGCCGAACTGACCGACCTGGAGCGGGAGATCCGCGACTCGGTCTCGGAACTGGCCGCGGAGATCCGCGACGACGTGCGCGGCGCGGCCGGCCGGGTGCGCAGCGAGATGCGCGCGGCGGCGGGGCAGACGCGGAAGACGGAGGGTTCGTCGTTCGCCGACGCCAAGGAGGAGCTGCGCCGGGCGAAGCAGGAGTGGAAGGAACAGGCCCGCCAGGCCAAGGCGGAGGCCCAGTCGGCCCGCCACCAGGCGAAGGAGTTCCAGCGCATCGCCCAGCAGGTCCAGGAGGAGGTCCAGGACCGCTTCTCGCGGGGCGACTGGCCCAAGGGGGTCTGGGAGGGCCTCTCGGACATCACGGCGCAGCTCGGCGGCCTGGTGGCGGGCACGACCCACCCGAAGGCGGCGGCCCCGGCGCCCGGAGCCACGGGAACGGCCGGAGCCGCAGGAACGGCCGGTGCCACGAGAGAGGGCACGGCGGCCCACCCCGTCGACGAGGACGGGCGGGCGCCGGAGTGGGCGCGGGACACGGAGGGTTCGGGCGATCCGGGACGCGATCTCGACCGGCTGCTCGACCGCTTCCGGGACGAGATCCGGGACGCGGCCCGTGACCACGGGGTGAGCGGGGAGCAGCTGTCCGAGACCCGCCGCCATCTGTCGACGGCGGCGGTCCGGATCACGGACGTGCTGAACCCGGGGCGCTAGAGCTGGACATGCCCTGGAGCTGAGCGGCCGGGTCAGCCCCGGGTGGCGGTGACCGTCACCCGGGCGCCCGGGGCCGCGAGGATCCAGGCCCTCCCCCGGTCCTTGCGGAGGACGAGCGCCCCGCCCCGGGCCGTCACCCGCCAGTCGCCGGGCGGGAGCGAGAGCTCGGTGACGCGGGGGCCGCGCCGCCCCGCGGAGTCGTACGCGAGGCGGTAGACGCCCGTCGCCGAGTCGTAGGCCGCGGAGCGGACCGTGCCGGCGACCGCCTCCGCGTACGGCTCGGCGGTCAGCTCCTTGTTCGTGCGGAAGGCGCCCGTGCCGTCCACCGCGCAGTACCCGCCGCCGTAGCACCACTCCCAGCCCGCCCAGCCCGAGCTGTAGCGGCCGAGGGAGGACATCGCCTCGCGGTAGAAGCGGTTCATGTTCGGCAGGGAGTTGTTGAGCGGGCCCCACTCCCCCACCACCACGGGCACCTTGTGCTCCTTGGGGTACAGGGTGACGGCCTGCTCGTAGTTCTCGAGCCAGCGGGCGGCGGGGTCGTAGTCGGTGCCCGCCTCCATGCCGGCGTTGTAGAAGTGCGGGGCGTAGACGATCCGGGGGTCGTCGATCCGTCCGAGTCCGGTGGGCACGCCCTCGCCCACGATGGGGGTCGGCTCGACGAAGATCCAGGTGTCCGGGTCGACCGAACGGATGGTGTCCGCCATCCGGTTGTACATCGGGGTCAGCTGCTCGCGTTCGATGCGGCGGGCCGCCGTCGCCAGGTCCTCGCCCTCCCCCATCTCGCCCATCGGCTCGTTGATCAGGTCGTAGCCGAGGACGGCCGGGTGGTCCTCGAAGCGGTCGGCGAGCACCCGCCACATGCGGGCCTGGGCGAGCCTGAGGTCCTCGTCCTCGTACAGGTGGGTGAAGGCCCGCTGGACGGCCGGCTCGAAGTACTCGGAGAACCAGTCGTCGGGGTGCGGGGTGAAGGGCAGGCCGTCGGTCCTGGTCGCCCACTCGGGGATGCCCCGATGGCCGAAGGCCGGACCGAAGACGTCCTGGTGGGCGTCGAGGAGCACCTTGACGTCGTGCTTCTCGGCCCAGCCCAGGATGCGTTCGATCTTGCGCAGATAGGTCTGGCTGTACTGGCCGGGGCGCGGCTCCAGGTCGTCCCAGAAGACGAGGAGGCGGGCGAAGTTGAAGCCCTTGGCCCGCATGTCGCGGATGTGCTTCTCGGTGATCGCGGAGAGGGCGGCGTCGCCGCTGTTCGCCTTGTCCGCGAGATTCCAGCCGCGCAGGGTGAGGGTGCGGCCGTACTCGTCGGTGAGGGCGGGTATGCCGCCGCCGCCCGCACCCCCGGTCTCGGCATGGGCGGCCGTGGGGGTGAGCAGCGCGGCGACGACGGCACTCGCCACAAGCGTGGTTCGCAACAAGGAAGACCTCCGGCACGAGGATGTGAGAGATGTTCATGTTTCGTTGCCGGAGATCCCATCAGCATGACTGACGAGTCATCAAGAGGTCGTCAGGAGGTCTTCAGGACGATCTTTCCGAAGAGTTCGCCGGATGCCATCTTCTCGAAGCCCTCACGGGCCCGGTCCAGCGGCAGGACCTCGTCGATGACCGGCCGGACGCCCGTGGCCGCGCAGAACGACAGCAGGTCCTCCAGCTCGTCCTTGGAGCCCATGGTCGAGCCGACGACCTTCAGTTCCAGGAAGAAGATCCGGGTCAGCTCGGCGTGCGCGGGCCGGTCCCCGCTCGTGGCGCCCGAGATGACCAGAGTGCCGCCCGGCCGCAGCGACTTGACCGAGTGCGACCAGGTCGCGGCGCCGACGGTCTCGATGACCGCGTCCACGCGCTGCGGCAGCCGCGCCCCCGGCTCGTACGCCTCGACGGCGCCGAGCTCGACGGCCCGCTTGCGCTTGGCCTCGTCGCGGCTGGTGGCGAAGACCCGCAGGCCCGCGGCCTTGCCGAGGGCGATCGCGGCGGTGGCCACGCCGCCGCCCGCGCCCTGCACGAGCACCGAGTCCCCGGGCCGTACACCGGCGTTGGTGAAGAGCATGCGGTACGCGGTGAGCCAGGCGGTGGGCAGGCAGGCGGCCTCCTCGAAGGAGAGCTCCTTCGGCTTGGGCAGCACGTTCCAGCGGGGCACGGTCACCCGCTCGGCGAACGTGCCCTGGTACCGCTCGGTGAGGATGGAGCGGGGCTCGTCCGGCCCGACGCCGTGACCGGTCTGGCCGATCACGGAGTGCAGGACGACCTCGTTGCCGTCCTCGTCGACGCCGGCGGCGTCGCAGCCGAGGATCATCGGCAGCTTCTCCTCGGGCAGTCCGACCCCGCGCAGCGACCACAGGTCGTGGTGGTTGAGCGAGGCGGCCTTGACGGTGACGGTGGTCCAGCCGGGCCGGACCTCGGGCTCGGGGCGTTCGCCCAATTCGAGCCCGTTCAGGGGCTGGTCGCGGTCGATTCGGGCAGCGTAGGCAGCGAACATGGCCCCGACCCTAGGGTCGGACAGGCGCGTGGCGGAACCACGCACCCGTGTGACACATACCTCCGGCCTACACGACAGGGCCCCGTCCCGGCGTGCGGAACGGGGCCCTGTCGGGGCTCAGGTGCGAGCTCAGCGGCGCGCGACGCCCTCCGCACGGGCGGCGGCGGCCACTGCGGCCGTGACGGCCGGGGCGACCCGCTCGTCGAACGGCGACGGGATCACGTAGTCGGCGGCGAGCTTGTCGCCGACCACGTCCGCGAGCGCGTTCGCCGCGGCGATCTTCATGCCCTCGGTGATCCGGGAGGCCCGGACCTGGAGCGCGCCGGCGAAGATGCCGGGGAACGCGAGGACGTTGTTGATCTGGTTCGGGTAGTCCGAACGCCCGGTCGCCACGACGGCCGCGTACTTGTGCGCGATGTCGGGGTGGACCTCGGGGTTCGGGTTGGCCATGGCGAACACGAAGGCGTTCGGGGCCATGGAGGCGACGGCCGCCTCGGGGACCGTGCCGCCGGAGACGCCGATGAAGACGTCGGCGCCGGCGAGGGCGGTCTCCAGGGAGCCGGTCAGGCCCGCCTTGTTCGTGATCTCGGCGAGCTCGCGCTTGACCTCGGTGAGGTCCTCGCGGTCGCGGCTCACGATGCCCTTGCGGTCGGCGACGGCGACGTCGCCGAGGCCGGCCTCCAGCAGGAACTTGGCGATGGCGACACCGGCCGCACCGGCGCCGGAGATGACCGCGCGCAGGTCGCCGAGGGTCCGGTCGGTCAGCTTCGCCGCGTTACGGAGGGCGGCGAGGGTGACGATCGCGGTGCCGTGCTGGTCGTCGTGGAAGACGGGGATGTCGAGGCGCTCCTGGAGCTTGCGCTCGATCTCGAAGCACCGCGGCGCCGAGATGTCCTCCAGGTTCACTCCGCCGAAGGACGGGGCGAGCCGGACGACCGTCTCGACGATCTCGTCGGCGTCGGTGGTGGCGAGGGCGATCGGGACCGCGTCCACGCCGCCGAACTGCTTGAAGAGGATGGCCTTCCCCTCCATGACCGGGAGGGAGGCCTCCGGGCCGATGTCGCCGAGGCCGAGCACCGCCGTACCGTCGGTCACGACGGCCACGACCTGGGACTTCCAGGTGTAGTCGTTGACCAGCTCGGGCTGCTCGGCGATCGCGGTGCACACCTTGGCGACGCCGGGCGTGTACGCGAGGGACAGGTCGTCCTTGTCCCGGAGGGGAACGGTGGCCTGCACGGCCATCTTGCCGCCCCGGTGAAGGGCGAAGACAGGATCGAAGGGCTCGGGTGCCCCATCCGTACCACTGTCATTGCGAGGATTGACGATCTCCGCTGCCATTGGGAAGACCCCTTAAGTCTGTTTCATTTGAGGGTGGCCACTCCTGGTTGAGGAGGGGTGGGGAGGCACCGCGGCCGCCTTGTCTGGCAGCCGCTCGGGCGCGCCGCACAACGCGCCCTGAGCCCCGGATGAGGGGTGTAAGGATCCTTCTTACCGGACGGACGGCACCGCGGACGAGTCCATAACCGCTCGGTGACGCGACTCATACCGAGTGCAGTCGGACACGGATGGAGCGCGACACGTCACCCAATGTCCCTATAGATGCCCACGGCACCCGAATGGCCGCCTTCGGCTCGTCCGAATGGCGAGATCAACCGGAGATTTTCCGGTGACGGGGAAGGGATCCCGAAGAAGGTCCGGCCTTGATGTACCGGCCTGTCGTGATTCGGGGGTCACCCGTTACCCGATTTTGACATCCATGGCCGTCGGTTTGAGGCGGTCCGAATGGCAAGATGCCGTAATCACACGAGGTCGCGACACTCGAAGACGCGTACGTGACCTGCTGGCAAGCCCCTCACACGCCGGAGGAACCCGACCATGACCGCACGCTCCACGCGCTGTACGACCGCCGCCAAGACCCGCACGTCCCGTCTTGCCGCGGTCGCCGCCATCGCGGTCGCCGGCTCGATGCTGCTGACCGCCTGCGGCGACCAGACCGAGGGCGGTTCCGCGACGCCGACGAAGGACGGCGGCTCCGCGTCCGCCAACGCCGCCCCGCTCTTCTCCAAGCTCCCGGCCGACATCCAGAAGGCCGGCGTCATCAAGGTCGGCACGGACGCCTCGTACGCTCCGATGGAGTTCACCGAGGGCGGCAAGATCGTCGGCGTCGACCCCGACATCGCCGCGGCCCTGAGCAAGCAGCTCGGCGTCGAGTTCAAGTTCACCTCGGGCACCTTCGACGGTCTGATCACCTCGATCTACACCGGCCGCCAGGACCTGATCATGTCCTCGATGACGGACAACAAGAAGCGCCAGGAGGGCCTGGACGACAACGGGAAGAAGATCGGCAAGGGCATCGACTTCGTCGACTACTTCAGCTCCGGCGTCTCCCTGCTGGTCAAGAAGGGCAACCCGCAGGGCATCAACTCCCTCGACGACCTCTGCGGCAAGACCGTGGCCGTCCAGCGCGGCACGATCTACGAGGACACCTTCAAGGCCCAGGCCACGAAGTGCGGCGCGAACAAGCTGACGATCCAGGCGTTCGACACCGACGCCGAGGCCCAGACCCGCGTCAAGGCCGGCGGCGCCGTGGCCGACCTCAACGACTACCCGGTGGCCGCGTACATCGCGAAGACCTCGGGCGGCGGCAACGACTTCGAGGTCGTCGGCAGCCAGAGCGACGTCGGCCTCTTCGGCATCGGCGTCTCGAAGGAGAACACGCAGCTGCGCGACGCCGTCAAGGAGGCGCTCGACGCGATCATCAAGGACGGCACCTACGCCGATGCCCTGAAGAAGTGGGACGTCGAGGACAGCGCCGTGAAGTCGGCCACCGTCAACGCCGGCAAGTGACCTCCCCGCTCCACTGAAGGGCAGTCGTCATGACTGACAAGATCAGCAAGGACCCGGCCGCCGCTCCGGCCGGGTCCGGCGCCTCGGGCTCCCCGTACGAGGCGATCAAGGCCATCCCCGTGCGGCACTACGGGCGCTGGATCAGCGCCGTCGTGGTCGTCGCACTGCTCGGCTGGCTCGTCTACGCCTTCTCCCAGGGCAACATCATCTGGGACACGGTCTGGGACAAGGTGTTCGACCCGTCGGTCATCAGCGGCCTGTGGAACACGATCATCATCAGCGTCGCGTCCATGGCCCTGGGCCTCGTGCTCGGCGTCCTCTTCGCCGTGATGCGGCTGTCCAAGAACCCGGTGACCGGTGCGGTCGCCTGGCTCTACATCTGGTTCTTCCGCGGTACCCCGGTCTACGTCCAGCTGCTGGTGTGGTTCAACCTGTCGCTGATCTTCCAGTACATCGACCTCGGGCCGATCTACAAGAACGAGACCGTGGACGTCATGACGCCGTTCATGGTGGCGCTGCTCGGCCTCGGCCTCAACGAGGGCGCCTACATGGCGGAGATCGTCCGCGCGGGCATCCAGTCGGTCGACGAGGGGCAGACCGAGGCGGCGCACGCGCTCGGCATGTCCCAGACGAAGACGATGGGCCGCATCGTCCTCCCGCAGGCCATGCGGGTGATCGTGCCGCCGACGGGCAACGAGTTCATCAACATGCTGAAGACCTCGTCGCTGGTCTCGGCCGTGCAGTACACCGAGCTGCTGCGGGCCTCCTCGAACATCGGCAGCACGGCCGGTGCCGTGATGGAGATGCTCTTCGTCGCCTCGATCTGGTACCTGGCACTGACCAGCGTGTTCAGCGTCGGCCAGTACTACCTGGAGCGCCGCTTCGCCCGCGGTTCGACCCGTAACCTGCCGCCCACCCCGCTGCAGCGGGTCAAGACGAACCTGCTCACGTTCAAGCGTTCTCCGGAGGGATCGGCATGACCGGTCAGCCCATGGTCAAGGCAGAGGGCGTCCACAAGTCCTACGGCGCCGCCCACATCCTCCGGGGCATCGACCTCGAGGTGCAGAACGGCGAGGTCTTCTGCCTCGTCGGCCCGTCCGGCTCCGGCAAGTCGACCTTCCTCCGGTGCATCAACCACCTGGAGCGGGTCGACGGCGGCCGGCTCTCGGTCGACGGCCAGCTGGTCGGCTACCGAGAGAAGAACGGCAAGCTCTACGAGCTGAAGGACAGCGAGGTCGCGACCCAGCGCCGGGACATCGGCATGGTCTTCCAGCGCTTCAACCTGTTCCCGCACATGACGGCCCTGGGCAATGTCATGGAAGCGCCGATCCAGGTGAAGGGCGAGTCCAAGGCCGTGGCCCGCGAGCGGGCCGAGCGGCTGCTGGACCGGGTCGGCCTGGCCGACAAGGCCGGGAACTACCCCACGCAGCTCTCCGGCGGCCAGCAGCAGCGTGTCGCCATCGCCCGCGCGCTGGCGATGGAGCCGAAGCTGATGCTCTTCGACGAGCCGACGTCGGCGCTCGACCCGGAGCTCGTGGGTGACGTCCTGGACGTCATGCGGGACCTGGCCGAGTCGGGCATGACGATGATCGTCGTCACGCATGAGATGGGCTTCGCCCGTGAGGTCGGCGACTCGCTGGTCTTCATGGACGGCGGCGTGGTGGTCGAGTCGGGCAACCCGCGGGACGTCCTGGGCAACCCGCAGCACGACCGGACGAAGGCGTTCCTGTCCAAGGTGCTCTGAGACGCGCAGGGGAAGGGGCGGTACGGGGTCACCCGTACCGCCCCTTCCCTCTTTCGGGTCACCGGGCTACTTCACCGCGAGGAGCAGGGTGTCGGAGGGCGACGCCCACACCGGGCGGGCCTCGCCGAAACCGGCGGCGCGGAGGGTCTCCGCGTGCCAGCGGGCGGAGGGCATGTCGCCGTCGGCGTGCTCGCCGTAGATCTCGAAGCGGCGGGCGGTGGGCTCGGCGAGGGCCGGGTCCTTCGCGGCCTCGGCCCACCAGGCGGCCCAGTCCAGGGCGCCGCCGGCCTTGGCCCGGTCCATGACGGCATGCCGGTGCGCCCGCTCGGCGGCGTTGATACGGGGCGTGCTCTCGTCGATCATGTGGTCGGCGTTCATGAAGACGCCGCCGTCCCGGACGAGACCGGCGACCTGCCCGTAGAGGGCGGTCAGGGGCCCGCTGTGGAGCCAGTGGAGCGCGGTGGCGGTGAGGACGGCGTCGTACGAGTCGTGGGGCAGCCGCGCGGTCCAGGCGGGGTCCTTGAGGTCGGCGGTCACGAAGGTGACGCGCTCGTCGCCGGAGAAGTACCCCTCGGCGATGGCGAGGAGCGCGGGATCCAGATCGACACCGGTACTGGTCGCCTCCGGGAACCTCCGGAGGAGCCGATCCGTGATACTTCCCGTACCGCACGCGAGGTCGAGCACGCGGGGTTTCGGTCCCACGACGGCCTCGACCATGTCGAGCATCACCCGGAACCGCTCCTCACGGTCCGGCATGTACCACTCCTGCTGACGGTCCCAGCTCTGCTGCCAGCCCGCCCAGTCGGTTCCGGTCATCGCCGTACCCTCCCCGCTTCGTAATACCCTCATAGGGGAAACAGGCGTTACCCCTTCCGACCGAGACACTAGACCGCCGGAGTAAGGACTACAAGTGGAACTGGCCTATTACTCGGATTACGCCGTGCGTCTGGTCAACACCGAGGAGCCGGCCCGCAACAAGGACGCCCTGACCTCCGTCGAGGTGATCCGGGAGCTCTTCGGCCCGGCCACCCAGATGGCCCGGCGGGCGACCGACTCCGACGTGACCCGCTTCCGGTCGGTACGCACCCGTCTGCGGGCCGTCTTCACCGCGGCCGACGAGGGCGACCACACGGGGGCCGTGGACCTGCTGAACTCCCTGCTCCTGGAGTTCCCGGTCAGCCCGCAGATCTCCGGCCACGACACCCTCGACGAGGACGGCCGGCCCCGCTGGCACATGCACCTCGCCGACCACCCCTCGAACGCGACCGCGGGCTACGCGGCGATCGCGGCGATGGGGCTCGCCTTCCACCTGACGGAGTTCGGCGCGGACCGGCTCGGCCTGTGCCAGGCGCCCCCCTGCCGCAACGCCTACCTCGACACCTCCACCAACCGCTCCCGCCGCTACTGCTCGGACCGCTGCGCGACCCGGGCCAACGTGGCCGCCTACCGGGCCCGCAAGCGCCTGGAGGCCGAGCGGTCCGACCACACGGGCCTGACCGAGGAGAACAGCCAGGAGAGCACCACCCAGGCCGACCGCTGACGCCCCGGAGTCACCGGCCGGTACCGCGCCCGTACCCGCCCGAGGACCAGCTCGGGCGGTACGGCCCCGAAGACCCGGCTGTCCCCCTCGGCGTCCGGATTGTCACCCAGCACCCACCAGCCGCCGTCACGTCGCCCGATCAGCCGCTTCACGATGAGCAGATCCTGCTGGAGCGGATGCCGCAGCACGGCGACGGCGCCGGGCCGCAACCGGGCGCCGTAGCGCACGAGCAGCTGATCGCCGTGGAGCAGCGTGGGCACCATCGACACCCCCGTGACCTCGGCGATCCCGAACGGCGCCCCGGCCGCGCCCACGCGCTCCGGCCCCGCTTCCCTCATCCGCACTCCCGACCCACGCGCCGACGCGCCTCGTCGACCCGTCTCGTCCACTCGTACACGAGTCCCATGGTGACCCTGGACTTTTGACCTAAGCCCCAGGGGGCGCCCGCGAAAACGCCCTTCTCACCGAGTAATGTCCCACCTGAGAAGACGATCACGAGGAAGGACGGCTCAATGCTCTCCCGCCTGTTTGCCCCCAAGGTGAAGGTCAGCGCCCACTGCGACCTCCCGTGCGGCGTGTACGACCCGGCCCAGGCCCGCATCGAGGCCGAGTCGGTCAAGGCTGTCCAGGAGAAGTACCTGGCGAACGAGGACGCGCACTTCCGTGCCCGTGCCACGGTCATCAAGGAGCAGCGCGCGGAGCTCGCGAAGCACCACGTCTCGGTGCTCTGGAGCGACTACTTCAAGGCCCCGCACTTCGAGAAGTACCCCGAGCTCAACCAGCTGGTCAACGACACCCTGAAGGCCCTCTCGGCCGCCAAGGCGTCGACCGACCCCAAGACGGGCGAGAAGGCGCTGGAGCTCATCGCCGAGATCGACCGCATCTTCTGGGAGACGAAGAAGGCCTGACCCCTGGTCACGCCTCAGGGCCGGCGGGGCTTCCCGCTCGCCCGGCTTCCCGGTCCGCACCCGGTCCGCAGGCCGCCGTACACGGCGTCCATCGCGGTCCGGGTGCGGTCTTTTCCGGCCAGTCTTCCTGCCGGCCTGCGGCCACCGGGGAGACCGCCCTCGGCGCTGCGCCGGGCAGTGGCCAGGGCGGCCCCCTCGGGACGTTCCACCTGCTCCTGCCCGAGGCCACGGGAGAACAGCGGGTGGCCGTGCGCTTCCGGGCAACCGACCCGGCCGACGGGCCGGCACGTCTACGACCGCACCGCCGAGGTCACACTGCGGACAGCCGCGCCCAACGGCGAGCGGTGCGGGCCCGTGGTCTGGCAGGCTGGCCTCCGGGCCGATCCGGAGCGGGGTCTGGTCGACGCCCGCCCGGCCGACACCCGCTGAGCGTCCTAGGCCGGGTCCACCGGAAGGGTGTAGCGGCGCTTCTCCTTGGACGTCGCGCCCAGGCGGTCGTAGAAGCGGATCGCCCCCTCGTTCCAGGCGGGGGTCTGCCACTGGATCTCCGTCAGGCCCAGGGCGCGTGCCTCCGCGCGGACGGCGTCGACCAGGAGCGGGCCCAGCCCGTGGCCCCGGGCCGTGGACGTGAGGTAGAGGCAGTCCATGTGGAGGTACGCGACGCCGTCCCAGGTGGAGAGTCCGGGCGCACAGGTGGCGTAGCCCGCGAGGGTCCCGTCCGGGAGTTCGGCGACCAGGCAGCGGAGGCGGGGCACTTCGCCGCCGGGCCCCGCCGGTCCGTGCGACTCGCCGCCGGGCCCGCCGAAGAGGAGGCCCGCGAGGCGGGTCTCGAGGCCCGGGGCCGGGGGCGCGTCCTTCTCGTACTCGGCGTGTTCGGCGACGAGTTCGACGACCCGCCCCAGGTCCTCCGCGCGGGCGCGGCGCACCACGGCCCTTCCGCCCCTACCGTCACGATCGCTCATACGGCCATCATGCACGGCCCCACCGACGCTCCGGCGGCCGCGCCCTGGCGCCGCAGCCATTCGCGGTACGGGGCGGCGCGCAGGGCCGCTTCGCGATAGGCGGCGGCCAGTTCCGCGTACAGCGTGTCCAGGGCCGTCCCCGGGCGCGCGTACAGCAGCAGCCGGACCGCCAGCGGGTCGCCGCGCAGCGGCCGGATCGCCATGTCCTCGCGGGGGACCGAGGTCGGCTGGCAGGGGGCGACGGCCTCGCCGAGGACGATGAGGGACGCGGCCGTGTGGTAGTCGCCGTGGAGCAGCGGCGGTTCGATGCCGGCGGCGGCGAGGACCCGCCGGAGGCCGTCCCATTCGCCGTCCACGGTCGGATCGACCATCCAGTGGTCGCGGGCGAGGTCGGCGAGGTCGACGACGGGGCTCGCGGCGGCGGGATGGTCGCGGGCCATGGAGACGAACTGCGGTTCGCGGGCGACCAGGACCCGCCGCTGAAGCCCCTCGGGGACCCGTAGGGGGCAGCCCTCGACCTCGTGGACGAAGGCCACGTCGAGCTGGCCCGCGGCGACCGTGCTCAGCAGCGCGTTGGCGGAGACGTCCACGCGGAGTCCGACGTCCGTGCCGGGCAGGCGCTGGCGGAGCCGGCGCAGCCAGCCGGGGAGCGCCCGGCTGGCGGTGGAGCCGACGCGGAGTCCGGGGCCCTCGGTGCGGGCGACCGCGGCCCGGGTCTCGGTGACCAGCGCGGCCATGTCCGCGACCAGGGGGCGGGCCCGGCTGAGCACGGAGCGGCCGAGCGGGGTGGGCAGGCAGCCGGTGCGGCCGCGGGAGAAGAGCTCGGCGCCCAGGGAGTTCTCGATCCGGCGCAGCTGGGTGGTCAACGAGGGCTGGCTCATGCCCAGTTGCCGCGCCGCCTTGTGCAGGCTGCCCGCGTCCGCGATGGCGCAGAGCGCGCGCAGATGCCTCACCTCCAGCTCCATGCCCCGAGGGTAGGGCGGCGACCTGCGTCGCACCAGACAGCCGGAGCACGTCAAATACCTTGCTTTGCAAGGCAGTTGGACGGACCGAGCAGGGTGATGTGGGCGGGCTATCGCCAGTTGACATCATCCCCACGCGCCCCGGCTTCCCCGAGACTCGCTCCGACCCCCTACAGGAGGAGCCCCCCATGCGTCACCCCAAGGTCCTCAACTCCGTACTGACCGCCGCCCTCGGTCTCGGTCTCGCCGCCTCGCTCGGCACGGCTCCGGCGGCGGCTGTCGGTACGGCTCCGGCGGCCGCTCCCGCCGCCGTGGCGTACGCCGGTTCGGCCGAGGAGGCCAAGGCCAACAAGGCGTTCTTCGAGGCCGTCGTGAAGTCGGTGGCGAAGAAGCGGGCCGCCAACCCGGACGCGGCCGCCGTCACCGTCGTCTACAGCGCGAGCAACGCGCCGAGCTTCCGCACCCAGATCGCCCGCTCCACCCAGATATGGAACAGCTCGGTGGTGAACGTCCGGCTCGTCGAGGGCAGCAACCCGGACTTCCGGTACTACGAGGGCAACGACTCCCGCGGCTCGTACGCCAGCACCGACGGCCACGGCAGCGGCTACATCTTCCTCGACTACCGGCAGAACCAGCAGTACAACTCCACCCGGGTGACGGCCCACGAGACCGGGCACGTCCTCGGTCTGCCGGACCACTACAGCGGGCCGTGCAGCGAGCTGATGTCGGGCGGCGGCCCTGGCACGTCCTGCCAGAACGCCCAGCCGAACAGCCAGGAGCGCTCCCGCGTCGACCAGCTGTGGCGGAACGGGCTCGCCACCGCGTTCAAGGCTTCCTGACCCCGAGAAGCATCCGTACACGCACGAATCCGAACGCGTACGAATCCGTACGCGTACGAAGAGGACGGCGGCGCCCGCGAGGGGCGCCGCCGTCCGGCGTTCGGGTGGGGTTCGGGACCCGGGTGTCAGGCCGCCTGCAGGAGCCGGCGGCCGAAGTCGGCGCCGGGCGGGAGCTGGCGCCGGACCCGGTCGAGCGCCCCGTCGAAGTCACCCCCGGCGACGCACGATTCGAAGGCGGCACCACCGTAGTGGAGCGTCAGGCTGAGGTCCGAGCGCTCGCCGAGCGTCAGCAGACAGCTCAGAGTGGCCTGCTGGGCCACGCCGTCCATGACGACGGGGAGCGGCAGGTCCCACTCCAGGACACAGCCGCCGAGGGCCTGCCCGCCGCTCTCGGCGGCGCTGAGCGCGGCGAAGGTCGCGCCCGTGTACTCGACCCCCCTGATCCGGGTGGCGACGTGCCGCCCGGTGGCCGTGATGACGATCGCTTCCGCGCCGCTGCGGTCCCGGTACCAGCCGGTCCAGACTTCTGTCGACTCCGATGACATGCGCGGACTGTAGCGGTATGACCGGCTCCGGCGCGCGGCCGGTCACCCGGTGGCCGGACTTCTCCCGTTCTCGCCGTTCTTGCCGGTCACCTGCGTGCTAGTGGCTTCCGCGCCGGAGTCCGAAGCGTCTTCGGCGCCCGCCTCCGCACCCTCGTAGAGGGGGCAGTCCGGGTTGCGGCAGGGCTGCACCTCCCACTCCGGCACCCAGGCCCCGAGGACCTTGTGCCGGGTGGCCAGCTTGGCGCGCGGTAGACCGCAGGCCGGACATCTGCTCTCGGCCAGCGGGTCCCGCGTCGTGCGAGGCACCTCGTCACGCATGCTTCCAGGGTAGGACGCCTCGCACGGACCCGCTCTCCGCCGCTACCGCTTCCTGGAGTACGTACGGACGAGCACGCCGTTGTCGAAGGTGCGCACCTCGCCCAGCACGAAGTCGCGGGGCTCGAAGCCGGCGCCGAACATCGGCATGCCGGAGCCGTAGACCTGCGGGTACGTCTTGATGACCAGCTCGTCGATCTCCTCGATGAGCTCGCCCGCGATGGTGGAGCCGCCGCAGAGCCAGATGCCCAGGGGGCCGTCCTCGGCCTTGAGCTCGCGGACGCGTCCGACGAGGTCGTCGGCGATCAGCTCGACGCCGGGGTCGGGCGACTCGGCCAGCGACCGGGTGGCGACGAACTCGCGCAGGTGGCTGTACGGGCTGGTGACGCCGACGTCCAGGGCGAGCCGGTACGACCCCAGCCCCTGGATGACGGTGTCGAAGTGCTTGTTGTCGCCGTCGATCCCGAGCGACTCCCGAGCCTGCGTCGGGATCGTCTCCGGGTACTCGGTGCCCATGAACTGCAGGTACGGCGCGTCCAGGAACGTGAACATGGACGTGGCATCGCCCTCGGGGTCACCGATGAAGCCGTCGATGGTGCAGGCGATGTAGTAGGTGAGCTTGCGCAAACCGGTCCTCTTCGTCTGGGGAAGTGGGCTGCAGTCGCAACCACGACGGCTATAGTGCTTCACCTGTAGTGGTTACGCAAGCCCCCATGCTCGAAACGAGGGAGCCGCACGTGGCGAGGAACCCGGAACGCCGTACGGCGCTGCTCGACGCAGCGATCGAGGCCCTGGCCGACGAAGGTGCCCGCGGGCTGACCTTCCGGGCCGTCGACGCCCGGGCGGGGGTCCCCACGGGCACCTCGTCCAACTACTTCAGCGACCGGGACCGGTTGCTCTCCGAGGTCGCCGACCGGATCTTCGTCCGGCTGACGCCCGAGCCCGGCGCCATCGACACCGCGCTGCTCGCGAAGCCCAGCCGCGCCCTCGTCGTCGAGCTGATGCGCTGGCTCGCCCGGCGCATGATCGCCGAGCGCACCTGCTACCTGGGCCTCTTCGAGCTGCGCCTGGAGGCCGCGCGCCGGCCCGAGCTCCAGAGCCGGTTCACCCAGGTGCTCCGGGACGACCTCGCCCTGAACATCCGGCTGCACGTCGAATCGGGGATGCCCGGGGACGCTGACACGGTCCGGGTGCTCTACTTCGCCCTCACCGGGCTGCTCCTCGACCACTTCACCGTGCCCGGCCTCCATGCCGAACGGGACCTGGACGACCTGGTCGAGCTCGTGGTCGACCGGATCGTCCCGGAGGTCTGACCCCGCTCGCGGACCCCGCCCTCCGAGCCCGCTCTCCGACCCCGCTCTCCTCTTCGCCTCAGCGCGTACGCCGGGTGACGAACTCCGCGAGCGCGAGCATGTCTCCCGCCGCCGCCAGGTCCGGGACCGCCTGCGCCAGGTACTCGACGGCACGGCCCATGCGCTCGGCCGCCTGGGCCTGCGCCCAGTCCCGGCCGCCGGCCCGCTCGACCGCGTCCGCCGCGGCCCGTACCGCCGCCGCGTCGAGGGCCGGACGGGAGTAGAGCTCGGCCAGTTCGTCGCCCGCCGGGGTCCCCGAGGCGAGCGCCGCCACCACGGGCAGCGACTTCTTGTGGGCGACGAGGTCGGCGCCGGCCGGCTTGCCCGTACGGTCCGGGTCGCCCCAGATCCCGATGAGGTCGTCGATCAGCTGGAACGCGAGTCCGGCCTCGCGGCCGAAGGAGTCCATCGCCGCGACCTCCTCCTCGCCCGCGCCCGCGTAGAGCGCGCCGATGGCACAGGAAGCGCCGAGCAGGGCCCCGGTCTTGGCGGTGGCCATGGCCAGGCACTCGTCGAGCGAGACGTCGCGCGGCGCGCGCTGCTCGAAGGCGCAGTCCGCGGCCTGTCCCGCGCAGAGCTCGATGATGCAGGCGGCGAGACGTGCGGAGGCGGCCCCGGACGCGGGATGCGGGTCCTCGGCGAGCAGCCGCAGGGCGAGCGCGCTCATCGCGTCACCGGCGATCAGCGCCTCGGGGATGCCGAAGACGGTCCAGGCGGTGGGCCGGTGCCGCCGGGTCGGGTCCTCGTCCACGATGTCGTCGTGGAGCAGGGTGAAGTTGTGCGCGAGCTCGACCGCCGCGGCGGCCTTCACGGCCGGGGCCGACTCGGCTCCGAGGGCGCGGGTCGCCGCGAGGACCAGGGCCGGCCTGATCGCCTTGCCCGCCTGTCCGGCGGCCGGGGTGCCGTCGGCGTGCTCCCAGCCGAAGTGGTACATCGCGACCCGCCGTATGGAGCCCGGCAGGGACTCGACGGTGGAGCGGAGTTGGGGATTGACGGCGGTCCGTGTCTGGTCCAGGAGCATCACGGCCCCCTGACCGTCGGCGACGGCATCCGTGCTGGTCATGGTCACGGTCACTTCCTTCATGTCCTTCGCGGCGCGAGCGCTGGGGAACGCCGGGGGGCGGGAGGGTTCGGGCCCCGCCCCCGGGCGTCACCGGCTCAGCGCCAGCGGCTGACCTCGACGTTCTCCAGGACGCCGAGCGCGTCCGGGACGAGGACGGCCGCCGAGTAGTAGGCCGTGACGAGGTAGGAGATGATCGCCTGCTCGTCGATGCCCATGAAGCGGACCGAGAGGCTGGGCTCGATCTCGTCGGGGAGGCCGGTCTGGTGCAGACCGATCACACCCTGGTCGGCCTCGCCCGTACGCATGCAGATGATCGAGGTGGTCCGGGCGTCGGAGACCGGGATCTTGTTGCACGGGTAGATCGGCACGCCGCGCCAGGTCGGGATGCGGTTGCCGTTGACGTCGATCGTCTCCGGCACCAGGCCGCGCTTGTTGAGCTCGCGGCCGAAGGCGGCGATGGCGCGCGGGTGGGCGAGGAAGAGCTTGGAGCCCCGGCGGCGGGAGAGCAGCTCGTCCATGTCGTCGGGGCTGGGGGCGCCGTCGTGGGGCTGGATCCGCTGCCCGTAGTCGCAGTTGGAGAGGAGACCGAACTCCTTGTTGTTGATGAGCTCGTGCTCCTGGCGCTCGCGGAGCGCCTCGACCGTCAGCCGCAACTGCTGCTCGGTCTGGTTCATCGGCTGGTTGTACAGGTCGGCGACGCGGCTGTGGACCTTCAGCACGGTCTGGGCGACGCTCAGCTCGTACTCGCGGGGCGAGGCGTCGTAGTCGACGTACGTGTGCGGGACGACCGCCTCGCCGACGTGGCCGGCGGAGAGGTCGATGGCGGCCTCGCCGTAGCCGTTGGTGCGCTGGTCGGGCAGGGCGGCGACGCTCGCGAGGTGCGCGGCGAGCGAGTCGACCCGGTCCGCGAGGTTCCGCACGTCGTCGCGGGTGAGCTCCAGGACCGTACAGGCGGTGGCGGCCCGGGCGGTCCAGCCCCAGACGGCGTCGCCGCTGATCAGCGCGGACTCGCCGAGGTAGGCGCCGTCGGCGAGGACGCCGAGGACGGCCTCGTCCCCGTAGGGTCCCTCGCCGATCTGCTCGATCCGGCCGTGCGCGAGGAGGTACACGCGGTCGGTGGCGGCGCCCGCGGTCGCGATGATCTCGCCCGCCGCGTACTCCCGCTGCGAGCAACGGGACGCGAGCTCGGTCAGGGCGTCCTCGTCCTCGTATCCGCGCAGGGCCGGGAGCTCGCCGAGCTCGGCGGGGATGACCGCGACACGCTGCCCCGTCTGGACGAAGGTGACACGGCCGTCACCCACGGAGTAGCTGAGCCTGCGGTTCACCCGGTACGTACCGCCCTGCACCTGCACCCACGGCATCATCCGCAGGAGCCACCGAGAGGTGATCTCCTGCATCTGCGGCGCGGACTTGGTGGTCGTGGCGAGGTTCCGCGCGGCGGCGGTACCGAGACTCTGCTGCGGTGCCTGGTCCGTACGGACCTCGTCGCCAACCGAACCAACGGACATGGAACTCCCTCTCGTATACGTGAGTTGCGAGAGAAGCCTTTCAGCACGGAGCGTGTCGGCGCCATTACACATTCGAGTGGGACTGTTCGACGATCTTCGGGGCATGTCACGCGATTTCCCCTCCGAACAGCGGCGCGTCAGGGCCCGCACCCCCGTGTCCGGATCAGCTCGCACATCACTCGAACGGATGGCCGCGGAGTGGCGGACTCCGGTACTCCGGAAGTTCACCCCGTTCCCCCGAAGGGAGTCGGTCATGGCCTCACCCATGTCCGCGAGCAGGTTCCTGGACGCGCTGCGCGACGAGGGCCTCGCGGTCGTCCAGGTCGGCGACTGGTCCACCCACAACCGCAACCACAAGGGGCCCTGGGGCCCCGTGCACGGCGTGATGATCCACCACACCGTGACCAAGGGCACCGCGAGCACCGTCCGGATCTGCAAGGACGGTTACGAGGGTCTTCCGGGGCCGCTCTGCCACGGCGTGATCGCCAAGGACGGCACGGTCCACCTCGTCGGCTACGGCCGCGCCAACCACGCGGGCCTCGGCGACGACGAGGTCCTCAGGGCGGTCGTCGCCGAGCAGGGGCTGCCGCCGGACGACGAGGCCACGACGGACGGCAACCGGTACTTCTACGGCTTCGAGTGCGAGAACCTCGGCGACGGCGAGGACCCGTGGCCGAAGGTCCAGCTGGAGGCCATCGCGAAGGCGGCGGCCGCCGTGTGCCGGGTGCACGGCTGGAACCAGCGCTCGGTCATCGGGCACCGGGAGTGGCAGCCGGGGAAGGTGGACCCGCGAGGGTTCACGATGGCCTCGATGCGCGAACGGATCGCCGACCGGCTGCGGTGACCGACCGGACCGGCCGGGAGAATGGCCGGGTGAACGCCTTCGACCCCTCCCGCCTGCGGCCCCGGCTCCCCTCGCCCCTGGAGCCGGTGGAGGACGAGCGCTTCGCCCGGCGCGGTCTCACGCTGCTCCTCAAGCGCGACGACCTCATCCACCCCGACCTGCCGGGCAACAAGTGGCGCAAGCTCGCGCTCAACCTGCGCGCGGCGGACGGCCGGCCCGTGCTCACCTTCGGCGGCGCCTACTCGAACCACCTGCGTGCCACGGCCGCCGCCGGGCGGCTCCTCGGCTTCCCCACGATCGGCGTCGTCCGCGGCGACGAGCTGGCCGGGCGCCCGCTCAACCCGTCCCTCGCGCGGTGCGCGGCGGACGGGATGCGGCTGGAGTTCGTCGACCGGGCCACGTACCACGCGAAGAGCGAACCCGCCACGCTCGCCGCGCTCCTGGAGCGGGCCCCCGCGGAGACGTACGTGGTCCCGGAAGGCGGCAGCAACACGCTCGCCGTGCGGGGGTGCGTGGAGCTCGGCCGCGAACTCGCCGGGGCGGCGGACGTGGTCGCCGTCGCCTGCGGCACGGGCGGCACCCTGGCGGGCCTCGCGGCCGGCCTCGCGCCCGGACAGAGGGCCCTGGGGGTTCCGGTCCTCAAGGGCGGCTTCCTGGGCGCGGAGGTCCGCGCCCTCCAGGAGGCGGCGTTCGGCGGCCCGCGCGGCGACTGGGCCCTCGACGAGCGGTTCCACTGCGGCGGTTACGCCCGTACCGGCCCGGTCCTCGAGGCGTTCGCACAGGACTTCGAGGCGCGGCACGGACTCGCCATCGAGCGGCTGTATGTCGCCAAAATGCTGTACGGACTCGTCACCCTCGCGGAGGAGGGCGCGTTCCCGGCGGGCACCCGGCTCGCGGCGGTGGTGACGGGCGCCCCGGAGCCACGTCCGGACGGGCCCTAGTCGGCCGCCTCCTCGCGGTACGCGGCGGCCTCCTCCAGGTCGAGGCGGCGGAGCAGCGTGCGCATCATCTCGTCGTCGATCCGGCGCGCGTCGCGCAGCCGCACGAAGACCTCGCGCTCGGCTTCGATCATCTCGCGGGAGAGTCGCCGGTAGGTGTCGTCCGCCGTCTCCCCGGTGGCTTCGTTGACCGCCCCGAGCCGCTCCCACACGGAGTTCCGGCGCCGTTCCAGGACCGTGCGGAGCCGGTCGGCCAGGGGCTTCGGGAGGGCGTTGTGCTCGTCGGCGAGGAGGGCGTCGAGGCGTTCCTCGGCGGCCCGGGAGGCCTCGCTCTGGGCCTGTGCCTCGGCGAGGGTCTCGGCGTACCGGTCGCGTCCGGGGAGCTTCAGGAACCGGATGAGCGGCGGCAGGGTGAGGCCCTGCACCACCAGCGTGCCGATGACGGTGGTGAAGGTGAGGAAGAGGACGAGGTTGCGGGCCGGGAACTCCACCCCGTCCGTGACGACGGGGATGGAGAAGGCGATGGCGAGGGAGACCACTCCGCGCATGCCGGCCCAGCCGACGACGAGCGGGGCCTTCCAGTCCACTCCCGGCTCGCGTTCGCGTACGCGCGCGGAGAGCCGGCGGGGCAGGAAGGTCGCCGGGTAGACCCAGAGGAACCGGACGACGACGACGGCCACGAAGACCCCGACCGCGTACCAGACCGCCTCCCCGATGCCGTACTGGCCGAGGCCCTGGACGACGTACGGCAGTTGGAGCCCGATCAGGGCGAAGACGGCGGACTCCAGGACGAAGGCGACCATCTTCCAGACGGCCTCCTCCTGGAGCCGGGTCGCGAAGTCGACCTGCCAGGCGCGATGGCCGAGGAAGAGGCCGACCACGACGACGGCGAGGACGCCGGAGGCGTGGACCTCCTCGGCGGCGGCGTAGGCGACGAAGGGGATGAGGAGGGAGAGGGTGTTCTGCAGGAGGGAGTCGCCGAGGCCGCGGCGGAGCCAGTGGATGGGGACCATGAGGACCAGGCCGACGCCGATCCCGCCGAGGGAGGCGAGTGCGAACTCGCCGATGCCGCCGGCCCAGCTGATTCCCTCGCCGACCGCCGCCGCGAGGGCCACCTTGTAGGCGGTGATGGCGGTGGCGTCGTTCACCAGGGACTCGCCCTGGAGGATCGTGGTGATCCGGTGGGGCAGACCGAGCTTGCGGGCGATGGCGGTTGCGGCGACCGCGTCCGGCGGGGCGACCACCGCGCCGAGGACGAGCGCGGCGGTCAGCGGCAGGTCGGGGACGAGGACGTACGCGAGCCAGCCCACGGCCACGGTGGCGAAGAGGACGTAGCCGACGGAGAGCAGCGCGACGGGCCGGATGTTGGCCCGCAGGTCCAGGTAGGAGGAGTCGAGAGCTGCCGTGTAGAGGAGCGGGGGCAGGATCAGCGGCAGCACGATGTGCGGGTCGAGCGTGTAGTCCGGCACTCCCGGTACGTACGAGGCGGCGAGACCGGCGGCGACCAGGAGCAGCGGGGCCGGCACCGGGGTCCTGCGCGCGAGCCCCGCGATCGCGGCGCTCGCCGCCACCAGTGCCACCAACTGCAGTGCGTCCATGCGCTTGTGCCCGTCCCTGTCCGGTGTCGCAACGTAACCTGGCCATCATGAGCGAGTGCCCGCACGTTGCCGAAATGCCGCGCCCCGAACCGGCGCCGCTGGCCGACACCTGCCCGGAGTGCCTGGCGGACGGGACGCACCCGGTCCAGCTGCGGATCTGCCTGAGCTGCGGGCACGTCGGCTGCTGCGACTCGTCGGCGGGGCGGCACGCGACGGGGCACTTCTCCACCACCGGGCATCCGGTGATGCGGACCTTCGAGCCGGGCGAGGCCTGGCGCTGGTGCTTCGTGGACGGTTCGATCGTCTGACGGTCGAACCGCTCGGTACGGCGGCCCTTCCGACGGTTCGACGGCTTCCCGGTTGGGTACGTCATCCCTCCGCCCGTCGCTCGCTTTCGCCCCCCGCAGGCCTCTACCCACCGTCCGCATCCATGGGCCTACCATGGGTGACGAGCGCGATCGGGGGCCAGGGGGGCTCACGGCGACACGGCGGGACGGATCGCGATAGCGTCACGGCGGACTGCGCAGCCCCCTGCGCACCGCCCGGTCCGGGGCCTCTCCCCCCGGACCCCGAATGAGCTTGTGCCACCTTGGAGGTGAGGGTGTCCCAGATCACAGGCGAGCCCGGGACCCAGGACTTCGTGGAAGTCCGGCTGCCCGCTGCGGGTGCCTATCTGTCCGTGCTGCGTACGGCCACGGCCGGCCTCGCGGCGCGCTTGGACTTCACCCTCGACGAGATCGAGGACTTGCGGATCGCCGTCGACGAGGCCTGCGCGATCCTGCTCCAGCAGGCCGTGCCCGGGTCCGTCCTCAGCTGCGTCTTCCGGCTGGTCGACGACTCGCTGGACGTGACGGTCTCCGCCCCGACGACCGACGGCCGGGCGCCGGAGCGGGACACCTTCGCCTGGACGGTGCTGTCGGCACTGGCCGGGAAGGTGGAGTCGTCGGTGGCCGACGACCGTACGGTCTCGATCAGCCTGTACAAACAGCGCGGCGCGGGGCCAGGCCCGGCGTGAGGAGCGGGGACGCGACGGCCGGCATCCCTGAGCAGCAGGCGCGGCCGCATGAGGTCGCTACGGAGCAGGCGGACCAGATGAGCGAGCACGAGCAGCACCACCAGGTTCCCGAGACACCCGGCCTCCCGGAGGCCTCGACGCCCTCCGGGCCCTCTGGGACCTCCGAGGTCGCCGGGGTCCCCGAGGCCGCTGGGGCCTCTGAGGTCGCCGGGGTCTCCGAGGTCGCCGGGGACTCTTCGGGCATGCCGAGCGCCGAAGAGGCCAAGGCCGCCGAGGCGGAGCAGAGCGACGAGGTCCCGGAGCCCCCCACCGTCCCCGCCCCGACCGACCGGAGCGGCGCCCGCGCCCTCTTCGTCGAGCTGCGCGGGCTGCCGGAGGGTTCCCCGGAGAAGGCGGAGCTGCGCAACCGGCTGGTCCGGATGCACCTGCCGCTGGTGGAGCACCTGGCCCGGCGCTTCCGCAACCGCGGCGAGCCGCTGGACGACCTGACGCAGGTGGCGACGATCGGCCTGATCAAGTCGGTGGACCGGTTCGACCCGGAGCGCGGGGTCGAGTTCTCGACGTACGCGACCCCGACGGTCGTCGGCGAGATCAAGCGCCACTTCCGTGACAAGGGGTGGGCGGTCCGCGTGCCGCGCCGCCTCCAGGAGCTGCGGCTCTCGCTGACCACGGCGACGGCGGAGCTCTCCCAGCAGCACGGCCGCTCCCCGACGGTGCATGAGCTGGCCGAGCGGCTCGGGATCTCGGAGGAGGAGGTCCTGGAGGGGCTGGAGTCGGCGAACGCCTACTCGACGCTCTCCCTGGACGTCCCGGACACGGACGACGAGTCGCCGGCCGTGGCGGACACCCTGGGCGCGGAGGACGAGGCCCTGGAGGGGGTCGAGTACCGCGAGTCGCTCAAGCCGCTCCTGGAGGACCTGCCGCCCCGGGAGAAGCGGATCCTGCTGCTGCGGTTCTTCGGGAACATGACCCAGTCGCAGATCGCGCAGGAGGTCGGCATCTCCCAGATGCACGTTTCTCGACTGCTGGCTCGGACCCTGGCGTCGCTTCGGGAGAAACTTTTGGTGGAGGAGTAGGGCCGGAGGCCCTACGGAGTGTCCTGGCCGGGGCGCCGGATGCCGAGCGCCTCGGTCGTGGCCGGGTTCACCAGGAGGACGAGCCCGGTGACGGCGAGGGCGCCGAGGGCGATGCCGGCCGGGATCATCGCGCTGTTCGCCTGGAGCATCTGCCAGGCGACCGGCAGGGCCAGGATCTGGGTGATGACGGCCGGGCCCCGGCTCCAGGAGCGGCGCAGCCACAGGCCGCGGGCGGCGGCGAGCGGGATCAGGCCGAGTGCGACGAGCGTCACCGCGCCGGTCAGGGCGCCGGTGAGGTCGCCGGTGCCGTCCGTGAGGGATGTCACCAGCATGTACACGCCGCCGGCGATGAGCCCGAGGGCCTCGATGCCGGCCACGGCCGCCGCGGCGGCGAGGCGGGTGGGGCGGGAGGTCTGCTCCGTACTGCTGCTCATACAGGGCAGGGTAACCGGGGCGCCCGTCGGGCCGGGCAGGCCGGGGTGGGCCGGGCCGTGCGGGGTGTCCGACGGGTGGCCTGGGCTGGGCCAGGTACCGCCGGGTAGGTACCCTGGCGCTCATGCGCGCACTTCTCGTGGTCAATCCGGCAGCCACCACCACCAGTGCCCGCACCCGTGACGTGCTGATCCACGCGCTGGCGAGCGAGATGAAGCTGGAGGCGGTCACCACCGAGTACCGCGGCCACGCGCGCGACCTGGGACGGCGCGCCGCCGACTCGGGCAACATCGACCTGGTCGTGGCCCTCGGCGGCGACGGCACGGTGAACGAGGTCGTCAACGGACTGCTGCACGGCGGGCCCGATCCGGACCGGCTTCCGGGTCTCGCGGTCGTCCCCGGCGGTTCGACCAATGTCTTCGCCCGCGCGCTCGGACTGCCGAACGACGCCGTGGAGGCGACGGGCGCCCTGCTCGACGCCCTGCGTGAACGGCGAGCACGCACAGTGAGCCTCGGGCTTGCGGCCGGCACGCCGGGCACCGAGGACGAAGCGGTCCCTTCGCGCTGGTTCACTTTCTGCGCCGGCCTCGGATTCGACGCGAGCGTCATCGGCCGGGTCGAACAGCAGAGGGAGCGCGGGAAGAGATCCACGCACGCCCTTTATCTGCGCCAGGTGTTCCGTCAGTTCCTGGACGAGCCGCACCGGCGGCACGGCACGATCACCCTGGAGCGCCCCGGCTTCGAGCCGGTCGAGGACCTCGTCCTCTCCATAATCTGCAACACCTCCCCCTGGACCTACCTGGGCAATCGTCCGGTGTACGCGTCCCCGGAGGCGTCCTTCGAGACCGCTCTCGACGTGCTCGGACTGAGCCGTCTCTCCACCCCGGCGGTGGCCCGGTACGCCACTCAGCTGCTCACCTCCACGCCGGAGCGGGGTCCCCGCGGCAAGCACGCCGTGACTCTGCACGACCTGACCGACTTCACCTTGCATTCGAAGGTCCCCCTCCCCCTCCAGATGGACGGTGACCACCTGGGACTGCGTACGAGCGTGACGTTCACAGGCGTACGCCGTGCACTGCGTGTGATTGTGTGAGTGGAAGGGCCCAAAGTCCTTTCACTCGAACGTTTAGGCGCGCATCCACCCCTTAGAAGTACGGCTGTGACCTAGCCGACACCGAGGAATCAAAAAAAACTTTCCGGAAGGGGTTGTATCCCCCGCCGAGGTTTGCGAGTCTCTTCTTGGCGATCGGGACGGCCCGCAACACCGGCCTCCACTGAGAGCCAGAACCCCTCCTCAACACCTGGACCACACCAGTTCATCTGGCAGTCGGCCCTTCCCTTGCGGGGGGATTCGTGAAAGCGTTCACATTCACAAGCAACCAGCTTGTAACACCCTAGAGAGGTAGCAGCCATGGACTGGCGTCACAACGCCGTTTGTCGTGAGGAAGACCCCGAGCTGTTCTTCCCCATCGGCAACACCGGTCCTGCGCTGCTGCAGATCGAGGAAGCCAAGGCCGTCTGCCGCCGCTGCCCCGTCATGGAGCAGTGCCTGCAGTGGGCGCTCGAGTCCGGCCAGGACTCCGGCGTCTGGGGTGGCCTCAGCGAGGACGAGCGCCGCGCGATGAAGCGCCGTGCCGCTCGCAACCGGGCGCGTAACGCCACCGCCTGACACCCCGCCGAAAGCCTGAGGCCAGCGGCGCATACATCGCGTATGCAATCACCGCCCTCGAGTCGCAGCGCGCAGCAGTAACCCACAGCATTCGAGCCCCGGACCGATCTCCTCGGTCCGGGGCTCGCTGCTGTGTTCGCCCTGCTTCTGCTTACTTCTGCGCCAGTACGGGGATGTCGAGGATCACCTTCGTGCCGCGCTCGGCGCCGGGGACCATGTCGAACGTTCCGCCCAACTCCCCTTCCACCAGCGTCCGTACGATCTGGAGTCCGAGGTTGCCGGCCCGCTGCGGGTCGAAGCCCTCGGGCAGACCGCGGCCGTCGTCCTTGACCGTGATCAGGAGCCGGGCGTCGACGCGGGGCTCGCCGCGGACGGCGGTGACCTCGACGGTGCCCTGCTCGCCCTGGGCGAAGGCGTGTTCCAGGGCGTTCTGGAGGATCTCCGTGAGGACCATGGAGAGCGGGGTCGCGACCTCGGCGTCGAGAATGCCGAAGCGGCCGTTGCGCCGGCAGGTGACCTTGCCCGGGGAGATCTCGGCGACCATGGCGATCACGCGGTCGGCGATCTCGTCGAACTCGACGCGTTCGTCCAGGTTCTGAGACAGCGTCTCGTGGACGATCGCGATCGAACCGACGCGCCGCACGGCCTCGTTGAGCGCCTCGCGGCCGCGGTCGGAGTCCATCCGGCGGGCCTGGAGACGCAACAGGGCCGCCACGGTCTGGAGGTTGTTCTTCACCCGGTGGTGGATCTCCCGGATGGTCGCGTCCTTGGTGATCAACTCGCGCTCGCGGCGGCGGAGTTCGGTGACGTCTCGGAGCAGGACGAGCGAACCGATCCGGGTGCCCTTGGGGCTGAGCGGGATCGCCCGCAGCTGGATCACCCCGCCGTTGCCCTCGACCTCGAACTCGCGCGGCGCGTAGCCCGAGGCGACCTTGACCAGGGCCTCGTCCACGGGGCCGCGGGAGGGGGCGAACTCGGCCGTGATCTGGCCGAGGTGCTGGCCGACGAGGTCGGCGGCGAGGCCGAGCCGGTGGTAGGCGGAGAGGGCGTTGGGCGAGGCGTACTGGACGACGCCTTCCGCGTCCAGGCGGACCAGGCCGTCGCCCGCCCGGGGCGAGGAGTCCATGTCGACCTGCTCGCCCGGGAAGGGAAACGTTCCGGCCGCGATCATCTGGGCGAGGTCCGAGGCCGACTGGAGGTAGGTGAGCTCCAGCCGGGAGGGCGTACGGACGGTGAGCAGGTTGGTGTTGCGGGCGATGACGCCGAGGACCCGGCCCTCGCGGCGTACGGGGATGGACTCGACCCGCACCGGGACCTCCTCGCGCCACTCGGGGTCGCCCTCGCGGACGATCCGGCCCTCGTCGAGGGCGGCGTCGAGCAGGGGGCGGCGGCCGCGCGGCACCAGGTGGCCGACCATGTCGTCCTGGTAGGAGGTGGGGCCCGTGTTGGGCCGCATCTGGGCGACGGAGACGTATCGCGTGCCGTCGAGGGTCGGAACCCACAGGACGAGGTCGGCGAAGGAGAGGTCGGAGAGCAGCTGCCACTCCGACACCAGCAGGTGGAGCCACTCGAGGTCGGAGTCGCTCAGGGCTGTGTGCTGGCGCACGAGGTCGTTCATGGAGGGCACGCTGCGAGGGTACCTGCGGAATTGCAGGGGCGGTGAACCTGGATCTCCTGGCCTCCGTGTTGGAGGATGGGCCGGGAAGGACCGCGCTCCTGTGGATGGACAGACAAGAATGGTCTAGTCCACAATGGCGCTACAAGCCTCCATCCTCCCCGCACAGGAGGATGGAACGAGGTACCCGACGCTCTCTGCCCTGACTGCGTCGAGACCTCCCACACGGCCGAGGGACCGCACACCCCCGGCCGAGCAACTCCGGGCTGCGGTGCCGGACGGGTTGAGGGTCCCGTCAGGCGCCGCGGCCCGCGGGTGCCCCCTCTCTTTCGCCGCTCTCACACCGGTCGGCCCCGAGGGGCCTCCCAGGCTTCGAGCAGCCCGCCGTGCTCCGCCCGGCATCACTCCCCCGCGGGCCAGGAGCGCATCGCCCACTCCGCCACCGCCGCGAGATCCTCTTTCGTCGCCCCGTCGCGGGCCTGCTGGGACATGCCCTGGAGCACGGCGCCGCTGAAGCGGGCGAGCGCGCGGGCGTCGGTGCCGGGTGACAGCTCCCCCGCCTCGACGCCCCGGCGGATCCGGGCCTCGAAGGAGGTCAGATTGGCCTCGCGGCGCGCCCGCAGGGCCTCCTCGACCTCGGGGGTCGAGCAGTTGATCGCCGCGGAGATCATCAGACAGCCGCGCGGATGACCCGACTCCGTGAAGAGCTCCGCCGCCTCCCGCAGGACGCGCCCGATGGCGCCGCGGGCCGTCGGCTCCTCGGCGAAGGCGCGGCCGCCGTACGCGCCGTACGAACCCGCGTACGCCTCGACGACCTCCTCGAAGAGCGTCCGCTTGTCGCCGAAGGCCGCGTAGAGGCTGGGGGCGCTGATGCCCATGGCGCGGGTGAGGTCCGAGACCGAGGTCGTCTCGTAGCCGTGCTCCCAGAAGGCCATCGTGGCCTGCTCCAGGGCCGTGAGCCGGTCGAAGGAGCGGGGGCGGCCGCGCTGTCTCGTCACCATGGAGTGAATTCTATAGCGCGCGCTAGGAAAAGTGAGGTACGGTCTTTTCGTAACGACCACTACATAAACGAGGGGGGCGTCGCCATGGGCGTGCTCGCAGGGAAGACGGCACTGGTCACGGGCGGCAGCCGGGGCATCGGGCGCGGGATCGCGGAGCGACTCGGCCGGGAGGGCGCCCGGGTCGCGGTGCACTACGGGAGCAACGAGACGGCGGCGAAGGAGACGGTCACGGCGATCGAGGCGGCCGGCGGCGAGGCCTTCGCGATCGGGCGGGAGCTGGGGACGCCGGGGGACGCGGCGGCACTCTGGGCAGCCTTCGACGAGCGCGCGGACGGCCTGGACATCCTCGTGAACAATGCCGGGATCGGGGCGAGCCGGCCGTTCGAGGCGATCGACGAGGAGGAGTACGACCGGATCTTCGCGGTCAACACGAAGGCGCCGTTCTTCCTGGCGCAGCTGGGCGCCGAGCGACTGCGGGACGGCGGACGGATCGTCAATGTCTCGACGGGCCTGAGCAAGGCGGCGCTGATGCCGGAGACGATCGCGTACGCGATGTCGAAGGGCGCCCTGGACGTCTTCACCCGCTATCTGTCGAAGGTCCTCGGGCCGCGGCGGATCACGGTCAACGCGGTGGCGCCCGGGATCGTGGACACGGACATCAACGCCGGCTGGCTGCGGGGCGACGACCGGGCCTGGGCCGGGGCGGCGGCGATGTCGGCGCTCGGCGGGGTCGGCACCCCGGCGGAGATAGCGGACGTGGTGGCCTTCCTGGCCTCCGAGGACGCGCGCTGGGTGACGGGGCACTGGATCGACGCCACGGGCGGCTCACTGGCCTGAGCCGGGCGCGCGACGGGCTGCGCGAAGGGCGCGTGGAGGGCGCCGACCAGGGGTGGTTCGAGTGGCTGGTGGGACGGGCGCGGCAGACGATGGTGACGGTGCCGTCCGTACGTCGGAACGGCATGAGGAGACGGCCTCCCCTCTGCTAGATTTGGCTTTGATTGGTCTATACCACATGGCCCCTCCCCAGCCCCTCCACCAGATCGGCAGGCACAGCGTGGAAGTTGTCATCGTCAAGGACGTCAAGGCGGGCGGCGAGCTCATCGCGGACGGCATCGCCGGCCTCCTGCGCCGCAAGCCCGACGCGCTGCTCGGCGTGGCCACGGGTTCGACCCCGATCCCGATCTACGACGCCCTGACCGCCCAGGTCGCGGCCGGTTCCGTGGACGCCTCCCGCGCCCGGATCGCCCAGCTGGACGAGTACGTCGGACTGCCGTCCGGGCACCCCGAGTCGTACCGCTCCACCGTGCTCCGCCAGGTCGTCGAGCCCCTCGGGCTCTCCCCGGACGCCTTCATGGGCCCCGACGGCTCCGCCGAGGACGTCCAGGCGGCCTGCGAGGCCTACGACAGGGCGCTGGCCGAGGCCGGCGGCGTGGACCTGCAGATCCTGGGCATCGGCACCGACGGGCACATCGGCTTCAACGAGCCGTGCTCCTCGCTCGCCTCCCGCACCCGGATCAAGACGCTGACCCAGCAGACCCGCGTGGACAACGCCCGCTTCTTCGACAACGACATCACGCAGGTGCCCCACCACGTCATCACCCAGGGCATCGGCACCATCCTGGAAGCCCGCCACCTGGTGCTCCTCGCCACCGGCGAGGGCAAGGCCGAGGCCGTGGCGCAGACCGTCGAGGGCCCCGTCGCCGCACTCGTACCGGCCTCCGCGCTCCAGCTGCACCCGCACGCCACGGTCGTCGTGGACGAGGCCGCGGCCTCCAAGCTGAAGCTCGCGGACTACTTCCGCCACACCTTCGCCGACAAGCCCGCCTGGCAGGGCATCTAAGAGTCCAGGGGATACGACGAAGGGGCCCGGCACCTGATTCAGGTGCCGGGCCCCTTCGCGTACGAGTGCGCTCAGCTGCCGGTGCCGACCACGGCCTCGGCGGCCGCGCGGCCGCAGACGCGGGCCGCGCCGTGCGTGGCGATGTGCAGGGCCCCACGGGGCTCCGCCTCGTTGAGGCCCATCTCGACCACGATGGTGTCGGGGCGGGCCGCGAGGAGACCGTCCAGGGCCTGGGTCATCCACGGGTGGCGGTGGGCGTCACGGACGACCGCGACGATCCGGCGCTCCCCCGCGGCGGCGAGGATCGGGTCCACCGAGGCCTCGTCGTACGAACCGGTCTCCGTGCCGGGCAGCAGCCGCTCCAGCTCCGCCGCGATGCCCCAGGGCGTCTCGTCGCCGACGGCGAAGTTCGCGACCGGGGTGAAGGAGGCTACGTAGGGGGCGCTGCTCACCGGGGTGTACGGCCGCTCCCCCCGGGTCACCTTCAGGGCCCGGCGGGCCGCGACGAGTCCGATGTCGGCGCCGGGCGCGGTCCCCTCCTGCACTGCCGCGCCCGGCACCGATTCAGCCCCCCTGGCCCGGTGCGACTGGGTCCAGGCCGCCAGGGCGCGCACGCGCGCCGCGGCGTCGGCCAGCCGCTCCTCGGGCAGTTCACCGGTCCGTACCGCGTCGACCAGCGCGTCGCGCAGCCGCAGTACGGTGTCCTCGTCGCACAGCCCGCCGCCGACGCAGATGGCGTCGGCGCCCGCGGCGATCGCGAGGACGGATCCGCGCTCGATGCCGTACGTCGCCGCGACGGCCTGCATCTCCATGCCGTCGGTGACGATCAGCCCCTCGAAGCCCAGCTCCTGGCGCAGCAGACCGGTGAGGATCTGCGGGCTCAGGGTGGCCGGACGGTGCGGGTCGAGCGCGGACAGAAGAATATGCGCGCTCATGACCGCTTTGGTACCCGCGGCGATGGCGGCCCGGAAAGGTACCAGCTCACGGGCGTGCAGTGTGGCGAGGTCCACATCGATCCGGGGCAGCGCGTCGTGCGAGTCGACGTTGGTGTCGCCGTGTCCGGGGAAGTGCTTCGTGCAGGCCGCGACCCCGACGCCCTGGAGGCCGTCGACGTACGCCACGGTGTGCCGGGCGACCAGGTCCGGGTCCGGCCCGAAGGACCGGACGCCGATGACCGGGTTCTCGGCGTTGGAGTTGACGTCCGCCGAGGGCGCCCAGTTGAGGTCGACGCCGCACTGGGCGAGCCGGCGGCCGAGCTCGCGGGCCACGGCCCGGGTGAGCTCGACGTCGTCGACGCTGCCCAGCGCGTAGCTGCCGGGGAACGAGGAGCCCTGCTTGACCTCCAGGCGGGTGACGTCCCCGCCTTCCTCGTCGATGGCGACGAGGACGTCGTCCCGCTCCGCGCGCAGCTGCGCGGTGAGCGCGGCGAGCTGCTCGGGGCTGACGATGTTCCGGCCGAAGAGGCCGACGGAGGACAGGCCCTCGCCGATGTGACGGCGCAGCCAGTCAGGGGCGGTGGTGCCGACGAATCCGGGCTGGAGAACCGTGAGCGCGTCCCTGGTCAGGGTGGACGTGCCGTGTACGAGAGTGGTCATGAGACGCCGTTATCCCTTCACCGCGCCGGCGGTCATGCCGCCGACGGCCTTGCGCTGGAGGAAGAGGAACACGATGAGCACGGGGAGGGCGAAGAGCGTGGAGGCGGCCATGGTGGCGCCCCAGTCGTTGCCGAACGCGGTCTGGAACTCGGTCAGCCAGAGCGTCAGGGTCTGCGACTCCTTGTCCTTGTTCAGCATGAGGATCATCGCGAACTCGTTCCAGGCCGTGATGAAGCCGAAGAGCGAGGTCGACATGAGGCCGGGAGCGAGGAGCGGGAAGATCACCTTGCGGAAGGCCTGGCCCCGCGTACAGCCGTCGATCTGCGCGGCCTCCTCCAGCTCGACCGGGACGGCGGCGATGAAGCCGCGCAGGGTCCAGATGGTGAAGGGGAGGACCATCACGAAGTAGATGAGTGTGAGCATCGGGATGCTGTTCAGCATGTCGTTCTCACGGGAGATCATGTACATCGCGATGACCATGACCTCCCAGGGGGCCATCTGCGCCAGCATCACGATCAGGACGATGCCCTTGCGTCCCTTGAACTTCATGCGGGCGATCGCGAAGCTCGCGGCCAGGGCCACGAGGAGGGCGAGCAGTACGGCGCCGATGGTGACCAGGAGGCTGTTCTGGACGTACGTCCAGAACAGGTCGACGCCGGTCGCGGTCGTGTAGTTCTCGAACGTCGGCGTGAAGACGAAGACGGGGTCCTTCGTCATGATCTCGTGCTGCGGCTTCAGCGAGGACGAGAACATCCAGTAGACGGGGAAGACGAACACCACCGCGATCACGAGCGCGCTGACGTTCTTGGCGACCGTGCCGACCGTGAGCGGCTTCCTGGTACGCAGCTTCTGCGGAGTCCGGTTGGTGGCGCTCACAGCTCCTCCTCCTGCTTCAGGATCAGGCGGAAGTAGAAGGACATGACCGCGATGAGCATCACGATCGTCAGGACGGAGATGGCGGCGGCGACACCGTAGTGGAACTGGCCGACGCCCTCGATGTAGGCGAAGACCGGGAGGGTCTCGGAACCGCGGTCGGGGCCGCCCTGGTTCATGGCGTAGACCTGGGCGAACGCCTTGAAGATCCAGATGATCTCCAGGAACGTGGTGATCATGAAGAAGGACTTGAGGTTCGGGAAGACCACGGCCCAGAAGGTCCGCCAGCCGCTCGCGCCGTCCATCTTGGCGGCCTCGTACAGCTCGGTCCCGACGGTGGTCAGGGCGGCGTACATGTTGAGGGCGACGAAGGGGACGGAGCCCCAGACGAGCAGGATCAGGATGATGACGAGCGTGGAGAAGCCCGTCTCGAACCAGTTGTGCTGGTCATAGCCCGAGAAGCCGAGCGTGCGCATGAGCCAGTTGACGACGCCGAACTGCTCGTCGAAGAGCCAGCGGAAGACGGTGACCGAGGCGACGATCGGCATGGCCCAGGCGAACATCAGGGCCAGCGAGAGGACCAGTCGCATCTTCTTGCCGAGGCGGTTCAGCAGGAGGCCTATGCCCGTGCCGATGGCCATGATCAGGGCCACGTTGACGGCGGTGAAGACCAGGCTTCGGACGACGACCGACCAGAATTCCGGGTCGCTCAGCAGGTCCGTGTAGTTGTCGAAGCCGGTCCAGACCGTCTCGCGGGTGATGAATTCCTTCCGGTTGATCGACTGGAAGGAGAGCACCACATTGCGGACGAGCGGGTAGAGCAGGAGCACGGCCATGGACAGCAGGGCCGGCGCGACGAGCAGATAGGGGAGCACCCCACTCGGCAGCGAGCGTCTGCCGCGCGAGGGCTGAAGGACTTCCTTCGAGCCGGAAGGGGGTGGCGGCGTCTGAGACGTCCCTGCCGCCCTCCCGGGCGCGTCCTGAGGAGCGGCGCTGGCCGTCCCCTGGGAGTCCACGGTCATGGTCTTATTCCTCGCGGTTCTGGGGCTCCCGCGCCCACCGGGGCACGGCCCGGAAAAGCGGGCCGCTGATCACTGCATGCGATACGTCGCAAAGCGCCGGTGGTGCGGCCGGTGCGACACCGGCCGCACCACCTGGCTACGGATTACTGCTGGTTGATGCGCTCGTTGATGACCTTGTCGGCCGCCTCGCCGGCCGCCTTGGCGTCGTCGCCCTTCAGGACCTTCGTCATGAAGTCCTTGATCGGGTTCGGCGCGGTCTCGACGTTCGCCCAGCCCGGCGTCACCGGGGTGACTTTGCCGGAGGCGGACGACACGGCCATGGACTCGGCGAAGGAGCCGGCGGCCGGCTTGAACTGCGCGCCGTCCTGGTTCGGGAGCAGCGCGCCCTCGGTGGCCTTCGCGTACGTCGTCATGTGCTCCTTGCCGGCGGCGAGGGCCAGCCACTCCTTCGCGAGCTCCTTGTTCTGGGAGCGCTCGGCGATGGCGAGGTTGGAGCCGCCGAGGAAGACGGAGCCCGGCTTGTCAGCGGTCTTGCCCGGGATCGGGAAGTAGCCGAAGTCGGCCGTCTTGCCGGCCTTCTTCATGGCGTCGATCGCGCCGCCGGCCTCCCAGCCGAGACCGATCCAGGACGCCACGCCGCCCTTGGGGATGACGTCGGTGGACTGCTGCGGGGTCGCCTCGTCCTTGTCCTTCGGAGCGGTGGAGAAGGACGCCAGTTCCTTGTAGAAGTTCACGGCGTTGACGGCCTCGGGGGAGGACAGGTTGCCCTTCCACTTGTCGCCGTCCTTGACCGCGAGGTCGCTGCCCTCGTCCCAGATGAGGCCGGCGAGCACGTACCAGGACTGACCCGGCAGGTAGATCGCCTGCGACTTCGGGTCGGCGGCCTTGAGCTTCTTCAGACCGTCGATCCACTCGGCGCGGGTCTTCGGCGGGGTGACGCCGGCCTTCTTGTAGGCGGCCTTGTCGTAGATGACGACGCGGCTGGCGGCGTACCACGGGGCGGAGTAGAGCTTGCCGTCCAGCTCGTTGGAGGCGACCATGCCCTTGTTCCAGGCGTCGTAGCCGAGCTTGGCCTTGTCACCCGTCAGGTCGGCGAGACCGCCGGTGACCGCGTAGCCGGCGGTCTGGGTGTTGCCGAGCTCCAGGACGTCCGGCGGGGTGTCCTCGGAGAGGGCGGTGGTGACCTTCTCCTGGATGCCGTTCCAGACCTGCTTCTCGACCTTGACCTTGACGCCGGGGTGCTTGGCCTCGAAGGCCTTGTTGACCTCGGCCATCCAGGCGTCCGGGGCGGACCCGTCCATGACCCAGACGGTCAGGTTCTTGTCGCCACCGGCCGACGGCTTGCCGGCGTTGTTGTCCTTCTTGTCGCTGTCGGAACCACACGCGGCAATAGAGACCATCATGCCCGCGACGCCGATCGCCGCGATGAGCTTGCGCTTCACGCCACCCTCCTCAGGGATGCCTGCAACCCCTGCCCACCGCGCGAAGACATACGTCGGGTAGTGCTCGTGGGGCTGGGACCTGGTCTTTAATGGTTTAGACCAGTACTCGGAGCTTGGCCTAGACCTTTAGGGGTGTCAAGGGTGTATAAGAAGGGCAGTCGCGTCCGTTATCGGACCGACACCTGAGGTAGGGCGACGACCCGTGACCGGTCCGTGCCACCATGTGAGCCGCTACAGACGGAGGAGCCGGTGACGGCAGCAGCACAGGAGTCGGGAAGGCAGGCCATGGCCAGGGACGCGGGCAGCACGGAACCGGAGGCCGGGGTCGCCACTCGCACCGCGCGCGTGCCCAAGTACTACCGACTGAAGCGGCACTTGCTCGACATGACGGAGACCCTGCCGCCCGGCACACCGGTCCCGCCGGAGCGCACGCTCGCCGCCGAGTTCGACACCTCGCGCACGACCGTGCGCCAGGCGCTCCAGGAGCTGGTCGTCGAGGGCCGCCTGGAGCGCATCCAGGGCAAGGGCACCTTCGTGGCGAAGCCCAAGGTCTCGCAGGCCCTGCAGCTCACCTCGTACACGGAGGACATGCGCGCCCAGGGCCTCGAGCCCACCTCGCAGCTCCTCGACATCGGGTACGTCACCGCCGACGACACGCTCGCCGGACTGCTCGACATCTCGGCCGGCGGCCGGGTGCTGCGCATCGAGCGGCTGCGCCTGGCGAGCGGCGAGCCGATGGCGATCGAGACCACGCACCTTTCGGCCAAGCGCTTCCCCGCGCTGCGCCGCTCGCTGGTGAAGTACACCTCGCTGTACACGGCGCTCGCCGAGGTCTACGACGTGCACCTCGCCGAGGCCGAGGAGACCATCGAGACCTCCCTCGCCACCCCGCGCGAGGCCGGTCTGCTCGGTACGGACGTGGGCCTGCCGATGCTGATGCTTTCCCGCCATTCCCTGGACGCCCAGGGCGAGCCGGTGGAGTGGGTGCGGTCCGTCTACCGCGGCGACCGGTACAAGTTCGTGGCGCGCCTCAAGCGGCCCAACGGCTGAGCGGATCCGCACGCCTGACGAGGAGGGTCGCCGAAGTCCCGGCGGCCCTCCTCCTTTTCGTGTTCCAGGGGATTCGCTTCCGTTATGCGGACAGGGGTTCCGCGGAGCGTAGGCGTCCCCTAGATTTCCCCAGCATTACCGAGGTGATCAGCGAGGGGACGAAATCGCCATGTCAGAGGCGTCAGAGGTGTCGGAAGCGGCAGAAACGGCACAAGCGAAACAACCCGTCATCACCCCCCTGCGGGTGGTGATAGCGCTCTGCCTGTTCGCGCCGTTCGTGGCGATGCTCTGGGTGAGCTCCTACGCGAAGGCCGAACCGCTCTTCGCGGGCATCCCGTTCTTCTACTGGTACCAGATGCTCTGGGTGCTCGTCTCCACCGCGCTCACCATGATCGCGTACAAGCTGTGGCAGCTGGACCAGCGAGGCCGCAAGGGAGGTGACGTGCGATGAAGGACGTGACCGGCGTGAACGGCGTCGCGCTCGCCGTATTCGTCTTCTTCTTCCTGGCCGTCACGGTCATGGGATTCCTCGCCTCGCGCTGGCGCAGGGCCGAGAACGAGAACAGCCTCGACGAATGGGGCCTGGGCGGCAGGTCGTTCGGCACCTGGGTGACGTGGTTCCTGCTCGGCGGCGACCTCTACACCGCGTACACCTTCGTCGCCGTCCCGGCGGCCATCTACGCGGCGGGCGCGGCCGGCTTCTTCGCCGTCCCGTACACGATCCTGGTGTACCCGCTGATCTTCACCTTCCTGCCGCGCCTCTGGTCGGTCTCGCACAAGCACGGATACGTCACCACCTCCGACTTCGTGCGCGGCCGCTTCGGCTCCAAGGGCCTGTCGCTCGCGGTCGCCGTCACCGGCATCCTCGCGACCATGCCGTACATCGCGCTCCAGCTCGTCGGCATCCAGGCCGTCCTGGACGTGATGGGCGTCGGCGGCGGCGAGACCACGCACTGGTTCATCAAGGACCTGCCGCTGCTCATCGCCTTCGGTGTCCTCGCGGCGTACACGTACTCCTCGGGCCTGCGCGCCCCGGCGCTCATCGCCTTCGTCAAGGACACCCTGATCTACATCGTCATCGCCGTGGCGATCATCTACATCCCGATCAAGCTCGGCGGCTTCGACGAGATCTTCGCCAAGGCCGGCGAGGCGTACGCGCAGACCAACGAGGCGACCGGCAAGCCGCGCGGCACGCTCATCCCCGGCGAGGCCGGCCAGTGGACGTACGCGACGCTGGCGCTCGGTTCGGCGCTCGCGCTCTTCATGTACCCGCACTCCATCACGGCGACGCTGTCGTCGCGGAGCCGTGAGGTGATCCGCCGCAACACCACGATCCTGCCGCTGTACTCGCTGATGCTGGGCCTGCTCGCGCTGCTCGGCTTCATGGCCATCGCCGCCGGGATCCAGGTCAAGAACGGCCAGCTCGCCATCCCGCAGCTCTTCGAGACCATGTTCCCGGACTGGTTCGCGGGCGTCGCCTTCGCCGCGATCGGCATCGGCGCGCTCGTCCCGGCCGCGATCATGTCGATCGCCGCGGCCAACCTCTTCACCCGCAACATCTACAAGGACTTCATCAAACCGGACGCGACCCCGGCGCAGGAGACCAAGGTCTCCAAGCTGGTCTCGCTCCTGGTGAAGGTCGGCGCGCTCGCCTTCGTCCTCACCATGGACAAGACGGTCGCGATCAACTTCCAGCTCCTCGGCGGCATCTGGATCCTCCAGACCTTCCCGGCGCTGGTCGGCGGCCTCTTCACCCGCTGGTTCCACCGCTGGGCGCTGCTCGCCGGCTGGGCCGTCGGCATGGTCTACGGCACGGTCGCCGCGTACGGCGTCGCCAGCCCGACGCAGAAGCACTTCGGCGGTTCCTCCGCCGAGATCCCGGGCATCGGCGAGATCGGCTACATCGGTCTCACCGCCTTCGTCCTCAACCTCGTCGTCACGGTCGTCCTGACCTTCGTCCTCAAGGCCGTGAAGGCCCCCGAGGGCGTCGACGAGACGTCCCCGTCGGACTACACGGCCGACGCGCCGACCCGCACGGCGAAGCCGGACACGGACCCGACGCCGGACGCGAAGGTCGGCGCCGGAGTGCACTGACCTCGCGGTACGACGCAGGGGGCCCGGGATCTCCGCCAGGAAATCCCGGGCCCCCGCGCGTGCCCCCGGGGCAGACTGGCTCCATGGACTTCACGATCAGGGCGGTACGGCCCGAGGAGTACGAAGAACTCGGGGAACTCACCGGGCTGACCTATCTGAACGACGGGCTGCTGCTGTACGGCGAGGACGACTTCTACCTGGCCGTGCTGCGCGACACCGCCCGCCGGGCCCGCGAGGCCGAGGTGCTCGTCGCCGTCGACGCGGACGAGGCGATCATCGGCGGGGTGACCTTCGCCTCGGGCGGCACCACCTGGGCGGACATCGCCGTCGCCGGCGAGGCCGAGTTCCGGATGCTCGTGGTCGCGCCGGAGGCCCGCGGCAGGGGCGTCGGAGAGGCCCTCGTACGCCACTGCGCGGACCGCGCGCGGGCCGTGCCCGAGTGCGCGCGGCTCGTGCTCTCCACGGACGCGAAGATGGTCTCCGCGCACCGGATATACGAGCGGATGGGCTTCGTCCGCACCCCGGAGCGGGACTGGGAGCCGGTTCCCGGCCACCGGCTGCGGACCTACGCCCTGGAGTTCTGACACCCAAAGCAACCGAGGGCGACACAACATGTGGGGGGTGCCGCAAGCGGCGCCCCCCACATGTATGCTCATGCTCGCTGTCGACGCAGGGAAATCCGGCGCGAATCCGGAACTGTCCCGCAACGGTGTGCTTCGTACCCATACGCGCGTACGAGGCGAGTCCGAGGACCTGCCGACAGCGCGCCCGGTCCGACCGTTCCGGGTGTCACTGACGTCCGGGCCTCGCGGAGTGGGCCGGTGGACGCGGCGCATCCGGCGTACGGATGCCCGCCTGCCCGCCTTCCCCCGCCCGCGGCCCCGAGCCGAGCGAGGGAGAGCCCCACGTGACCATCGCGCCCGCCGATCCGGCCACGGCGATCGAGAGCGACGGACCCGGCACCGTGCTGCTGCGGACCCTGACCGATCTCACCGCCGACCTGCCCGACACCGACCCCGGCAAGGTCGCCGCCGCCGCGCTCCGCGGCCGCAGCGCCACGTCGGACGAGGCGGAACTGCGCGAGCTGGCCACCGAGGCGGCCGCCGGCCTGATCTCCGAGGACCCGGCCTACTCCCGGCTCGCCGCCCGGCTCCTGACGATCACCATCGCCGACGAGGCCGCGAGCCAGGGCGCGGTCTGCTTCTCCGCCTCCGTGGCCGTCGGCCACCGCGAGGGTCTGATCGCCGACCGCACCGCCGACTTCGTCGCGCTGCACGCGGACCGGCTCGACGCGACCGTCGACCAGGCCGCCGACGACCGCTTCGGCTACTTCGGTCTGCGCACCCTCTTCTCGCGCTACCTGCTGCGCCACCCGATCACCCGCAAGGTGATCGAGACCCCGCAGCACTTCATGCTCCGTGTCGCCTGCGGCCTCGCCGAGGACGAGACGGTCCGCGCGCTCGACGAGGTGGCCGCCCTGTACGGCCTGATGAGCCGCCTGGACTACCTCCCGTCCTCCCCCACGCTCTTCAACTCCGGCACCCGCCACCCGCAGATGTCCTCCTGCTATCTCCTCGACTCCCCGCAGGACGAGCTGGACTCCATCTACGACCGCTACCACCAGGTCGCGCGCCTCTCGAAGCACGCGGGCGGCATCGGCCTGTCCTACTCCCGCATCCGCGCCCGCGGTTCCCTCATCCGCGGCACCAACGGGCACTCCAACGGCATCGTGCCGTTCCTCAAGACGCTCGACGCCTCCGTCGCCGCCGTGAACCAGGGCGGCCGTCGCAAGGGCGCCGCCGCCGTCTACCTGGAGACCTGGCACGCGGACATCGAGGAGTTCCTGGAGCTCCGCGACAACACGGGCGAGGACCAGCGCCGTACGCACAACCTGAACCTGGCGCACTGGATCCCGGACGAGTTCATGCGCCGGGTCAACGCGGACGCCGAGTGGTCGCTCTTCTCCCCGGCCGACGTGCCCGAGCTCGTCGACCTGTGGGGCGAGGAGTTCGACGCCGCCTACCGCGCCGCCGAGGCGAAGGGCCTGGCCCGCAAGAGCATGCCGGCCCGTGACCTGTACGGCCGGATGATGCGGACCCTGGCCCAGACCGGCAACGGCTGGATGACCTTCAAGGACGCCTCGAACCGGACGGCCAACCAGACCGCCGAGCCCGGCACTGTCGTCCACTCCTCGAATCTGTGCACCGAGATCATCGAGGTCACGAACGACGGCGAGACGGCCGTCTGCAACCTCGGTTCGGTGAACCTGGGTTCGTTCGTGGTCGGCGGGGACATCGACTGGGAGCGGCTCGACGCGACCGTCCGCACGGCCGTCACCTTCCTCGACCGGGTGGTCGACATCAACTTCTACCCGACCGAGCAGGCCGGGCGTTCCAACGCCCGCTGGCGGCCGGTCGGCCTGGGCGCGATGGGCCTCCAGGACGTCTTCTTCCAGCTGAAGCTGCCGTTCGACTCCCCCGAGGCGCGCGCGCTGTCGACCCGTATCGCGGAGCGGATCATGCTCGCCGCGTACGAGGCGTCCGCCGACCTCGCCGAGCGCAGCGGGCCGGTCCCCGCCTGGGACAAGACCCGCACCGCCCGCGGTGTCCTGCACCCGGACCACTACGACGTGGAGCTCAACTGGCCCGAGCGCTGGGCGGCCCTGCGCGAGCGGATCGCCGCGGTCGGCATGCGCAACAGCCTGCTCCTGGCGATCGCGCCGACGGCGACCATCGCCTCGATCGCGGGCGTGTACGAGTGCATCGAGCCGCAGGTCTCCAACCTCTTCAAGCGCGAGACGCTGTCGGGCGAGTTCCTCCAGGTCAACTCGTACCTCGTCGACGAGCTGAAGCGGCTCGGCGTGTGGGACGCCCAGACCCGGGACGCGCTGCGCGACGCCAGCGGCTCGGTCGCGGGCTTCACCTGGATCCCGGCCGAGGTGCGCGAGCTGTACCGCACGGCGTGGGAGATCCCGCAGCGCGGCCTCATCGACATGGCCGCCGCCCGCACCCCGTTCCTCGACCAGTCGCAGTCCCTGAACCTGTTCCTGGAGACGCCGACGATCGGCAAGCTGTCGTCGATGTACGCGTACGCCTGGAAGCAGGGGCTGAAGACGACGTACTACCTGCGCTCGCGCCCGGCGACCCGGATCGCCCGCGCCGCCCAGGCGTCGACGACGGCCGCCGCGCCCATCCCCGTACAGGCGACCTCCGAAGAGGCCCTCGCCTGCTCTCTCGAAAACCCCGAGTCCTGCGAGGCCTGCCAGTGATGTCCAGCGACAACAAGAACCTGCTCGACCCGGGCTTCGAACTGACCCTCCGTCCGATGCGCTACCCGGACTTCTACGAGCGCTACCGCGACGCGATCAAGAACACGTGGACCGTGGAGGAGGTCGACCTCCACTCGGACGTCGCCGACCTCGCGAAGCTCACCCCCGGTGAGCAGCACATGATCGGCCGGCTGGTCGCCTTCTTCGCGACCGGTGACTCGATCGTGTCGAACAACCTCGTGCTGACGCTGTACAAGCACATCAACTCCCCCGAGGCGCGGCTGTACCTCTCGCGCCAGCTGTTCGAGGAGGCCGTGCACGTCCAGTTCTATCTGACGCTGCTCGACACCTACCTGCCCGACCCGGACGACCGCGCCGCCGCGTTCGACGCGGTCGAGGAGATCCCGTCCATCCGCGAGAAGGCGCAGTTCTGCTTCCGCTGGATGGACTCGGTGGAGAAGATCGACCGCCTGGAGACCCAGGCCGACCGCCGCCGCTTCCTGCTGAACCTGATCTGCTTCGCGGCGTGCATCGAGGGCCTGTTCTTCTACGGCGCCTTCGCGTACGTGTACTGGTTCCGGTCCCGCGGCCTGCTGCACGGCCTGGCCACCGGCACCAACTGGGTCTTCCGCGACGAGACGATGCACATGAACTTCGCCTTCGAGGTCGTGGACACCGTCCGCAAGGAGGAGCCGGAGCTCTTCGACGACGCCCTCCAGCAGCAGGTCACCGACATGCTGAGGGAGGCCGTGGAGGCGGAGCTGCAGTTCGGCCGCGACCTGTGCGGCGACGGCCTGCCCGGCATGAACACCGAGTCGATGCGCGAATACCTCCAGTGCGTCGCCGACCAGCGCCTCCAGCGCCTCGGCTTCGCCCCGGTGTACGGCTCGGAGAACCCGTTCGCGTTCATGGAGCTCCAGGGCGTCCAGGAGCTGACCAACTTCTTCGAGCGCCGCCCGTCCGCCTACCAGGTGGCGGTCGAGGGCTCGGTGGACCTGGACGAGGACTTCTGACACCGCACCGCCGCGCGGTCACCCATGCCGTGCGCCTCAGGGTGCACGGCATGGGTGATCTCGCACGTACGCGCCTCTTGGCGGGCGCCGCCGCTCTGCTCACCGTCGTCGCGGGCCTGGGCATCAGGTCCGCGGCGACGGGGCTCGTGGCGAAGTACGCCGGTGACGCCCTCTACACGGTGCTCATCCTGACCCTGGTGGTGCTGCTGGCACCCCGGGTGCGGCCGCCGGTCGCGGCGGGAGCCGCGCTGGGCGTCAGCTGCGCCGTGGAGCTGTTCCAGCTGACCGGCGTACCGGCGGAGCTGGCCGCGCACAGCACGCTCGCGCGGCTGGTGCTCGGTACGTCGTTCAACGCGCCGGACCTGTTCTGGTACGCGAGCGGCGCGGCGGTCGGCTGGGCCGTCCACCGCGCCGCACGTGTACGTCCGCGTCAGGCGTTCGGCACCGTCTCGTAGCGCGGGGTGCCCTCTTCCATCTGGCGGAGGGCGTCCTTGCGGTCGCGCTTGGAGAGACGGTCGATGTACAGGTAGCCGTACAGGTGGTCCGTCTCGTGCTGGAGGCAGCGGGCGAAGTAGCCGGTGCCGCGCACCTTGATCGGGTTGCCCTGGGCGTCCTGGCCGCTGACCACCGCGTAGTCGGGGCGGCCCAGCTCGGCGTAGGCGGTCGGCACGGAGAGGCAGCCCTCGTTGGACTCGTCCAGGTGGCGCTGGTCGGCCGGCAGCTCCTCCAGGACCGGGTTGACCACGACACCGGTGTGCCGGGCGCCCTCGTCGTCCGGGCAGTCGTAGACGAAGACCTTGAGGTCCACACCGATCTGGTTCGCGGCCAGGCCCACGCCCTCGGCGGCCTTCTGGCTGGCGAACATGTCGTCGATCAGCGCGGCAAGCTTGTCGTCGAACTCGGTGACGTCCTTGCACTCCTTGTGGAGCACGGGGTTGCCGACGACGGTGATCGGGCGGGCCGTACCGCGCTCCCGGTAGGCGAGCTCACGCGCCTCGCAGTCCTCCGTGTCCACGACGAAGCCGTCGTTCACGTCGTTGATCTGCTCGTCAGTGTCCTGCTGCGTCATGACCGGCGCGTGCCTTCCTCGGAACCCCAGTAAAACGATCCCGTACAGCCTACGGGCAGCGTCAGCAGACCTCTTCCAGATCCCGCCACTCACGGCTGTCGGGGCTGTCCGCCACCCACCCGTCGAGGAGCCCGCGCACCAGGCCCGCCGGGGCCGCGAGGCCGCACTCCCGCTCCGGGACCCACAGCTCGCCGGGCGAGCGGTGGCCGAGCGGCCCGGGGTGCCCCGGCTCGCTGTGGTCGTGCGGGTCGGAGTGCTCGCCCTCGCCCTCGGCGCTCGGCATGGTCGACTCCGAGCAGGCGCGGCAGAGCAGCCGCACGGAGGACGACCAGTCCTCGGCGGCGAAGCCGGCCTCGGCGGCGAGCTGCTCCAGGGCGTCCCGGTCGGCCTCGGTGGCGGCCTCCAGGAGGACCACCCAGGTGGGGACGGGGGACGGCGCCCACAGCTCGATCTCGTCGAAGACCGGGTAGGAGGGGCCCGCGGTGGTGGTGCGCTCGCCGTTCGGCACGCCGTCGTGGAGGACGACCTCGCCCCAGCGGCGCCCCGAGGACGGCAGTGGGATGGAGAGGACCTCGATACGGGCCGGGTCGAGCCTGCGGCCCCACACGACCTCGGCCTCGCCCTCGGGCGAGAGCCGGACGGCGGCGCTGCCCAGCTCCATGCCGGCGGGTTCGCCGGTGCCGGCGGCTGCCCCGGGCACCTTCAGCCCGTACGCCTGCCAGGCCCGGCGGGCCAGCGGCCAGTCCTGGAGCGCGGTCGCCGCGATGCCGACGTTCCACCAGTCGGGGGCGCCGGACTCCTTGTCGAGCAGCGCGACCGCGCGCAGCCCGGCCGCCCTGGCCTGCTCCCAGTCGTGCCGGAACTTGTGCAGCAGGGCCAGGTTGAACCAGGACTCCGAGAGCCAGGGCTCCAGATCCGCCGCACGTGTCAGCAGGGCGCCCGCGTCCTCGTACCGCCCGTCGCCGATCAGCGTGAACGCGCGGTCGGTGGCCTGCCGCCACGAGGCGGAGGGCCGATGCCGTACCTTCCCGAAGATCCTCACGATTCCCGCCTGCCGGTCGCTTTCACCCTCTTGTTCGCATCCAACCATGCCCGGTCGGACGCGCGCTCATTACCCATGGGTTACCCAGCGACGGCCGAGGTCACCCCAGCCGCTCCGCCCCGTGCCAGGACCCTGGCCAGGCATTCGACGACGTCCGGGTGATAGTCGCGTGCGGTGCCGAGGCGGAGCCGCTCCAGGGCTTCCAGGGCGGCGCCCGCGCCGTCGCCCGCCAGGTCGTCGTAGGCGTTCACGGCCCGGACGATCCGGGCGGGCAGCGGCTGCTCGCGGTACGGGTCGGCCTGCCGCTCGACGACGACGGCGACGGCCGCGGGGACCCCGGTCCTGCGGACGACCTCGCCGCCCAGGAGGGCGATCCGGCGCTGCTCCTCGGCCGGGAGGACGGCGGTGGCACCGCCCTCGACGGGGTCGACGAGGGAGAGCTGCCCGATGTCGTGCATGAGCGCCGCGTACTCCAGGACGGTCAGATCGGCCCCGGAGAGGCCCAGCTCCCGCCCGACGGCCGCGCTGAGGGCGGCGACCCGGCGGGCGTGGCCGGGCGGGGTGCAGCCGGCGATCTCGGTGGCCCGGGCGAGCGAGGCGATGGTCTGGCGGTTGACGGTCCGCACGGCCGCGTACCGCCGGAAGGAGACCTGGGTGAGCAGCAGCGGTACGGCGAGCACGGGCAGCGCCCACAGCCCGGCCGCGGCCACGCCGAGCGCCATGACGGCGCCGGTGGCGCAGACGGCCGAGCCGATGCCGAGGAGGGCGCGCAGTTCGTCGCGGAGGAGGGGGCCGTACGGGAATCCGGTGCGGGCCCGGAGCACGAGGGCGGCGAGCACGGCGTCGCAGAGGGCGGTCAGGACGAGCAGGAGCAGCAGGAAGAAGGCGTACGCCGGGCCCTCGCCGAGGTACGCGACGACGGCGCCGGAGTTGTAGAGCGGCTGGAAGCAGAGGGCGGCGAAGCCGACGGTGAGGACGCGGCGGGCGAGGTGGTCGGCGTCGGGGCCGCGGCCCCTGGCCAGGTGGGGGACGATCCCGGCGAGGGCGGCGGCGACGACGACGGCGACGATCTGGAGGACGCCGTGGGTGGTGGCGGTGCCCGCGTCCGTCCCGAGCAGGGCGTACGCGAGGGCTCCCGCGGCGGCGAGCGGTGCGGGCTCGCGCTCGCCGGGGACCGCCCCCCAGCGGGCGAGCTCGCCGAGGACGATGAGCGCGCCGAAGGCGAGGGCGTTGCCCGGTTCCGCGACGCCGTACCAGAGGGTGGTGCCGAAGGCGGCGAGGCTCAGCAGCAGGGCGGCCGCGTACACGGCCCCGACGGTGAGGGCCCCGGGCCTCATGCGCGCTCCTTAGGCCGGGTGGTCAGGGGGGCGTCCGACGCGCGCGGCGGGGGCAGGGTCCCGTCGGCCGGCTCCGGCGGGGGCGCCGGAAGCGGCGCCGGGTGCGTCTCGTCGGCGGTGACGCCGGTCTGCCAGCCGTGCCGGTCGAGGGCCCTGACCAGGGCGGCGACCATCCGGGGGTCGAACTGGCTGCCCGCGCAGCGCTCCAGTTCGGCGACGGCGGTCGGGACGGGGCGGGCCCGGCTGTAGGAGCGGGTGGAGGTCATGGCGTCGAAGGCGTCGGCGACGGCGACCACCCGGGCGAACTCGGGGATCTGTTCGCCGTGGAGCCCGTACGGGTATCCGCTGCCGTCCATGCGCTCGTGGTGGTGGAGGATCGCGGACCGGGCCTCGCCGAGGAAGCCGATGCCCCGGACCATCTCGTGCCCGTACTCGGGGTGCAGTTCGATGACCTGGCGCTCCTCCGGTGTCAGCGGCCCGTCCTTGCGCAGCACGCGCGTGGGCACGCCCAGTTTTCCGACGTCGTGGAGGATGCCGGCGAACCGCACGACGTCGAGCCGGTCCTCCGCCATGCCGAGCTCACGGGCGATCAGGACGGAGGCGTGGCCGACGCGTTCGCTGTGGCCGCGGGTGTACCGGTCCTTGATGTCGACGGCCTGGACGAGGGCGCGGATGGTGGCCTGGTGCGCGGCCCGCTCGCGGTGGTACTGGGCGAAGACCCAGCAGGAGATGTACATCGGCAGCAGGACGAAGAGCGCGGCGGTCGGTCCGTACGAGCTGCGCCAGAGCACCGCCATCATCAGTCCGGCGAGCCCGTGCACGGCGTGCGGGGCGAGGGCGCGGCCGAGGAGTCCGCGCCAGGCGGCGCCGGCCGGCAGGCCGTCGGCGGTGGCCCGGATGCCGCCGTCGAGGGCGGTCAGGACCAGGCAGAAGGTGAGCGCGGCGCCGCCCGCGGGCAGCAGCGCGTACGGGAAGTCGGGGGCTTCGGGGCCGCTTCCGAGGGCGGTGGAGCCGCCGAGGGCGCCGGCGGCGAGGGAAGCGGCCCAGACGGCGAGGGCCGTGGCGGCGGCCCGCCAGGCGCGGCGCGGTCCGGCGGGCGGCTCCTCGACACGGGCGAGGAGGCTGCCGGGCAGCGCGGTGAGCGCGGCGGCCGCGGGCGGCAGGAGCAGCGCGGAGGCGAGCAGGACGGGGAAGAAGGAGCCGGTGCCCATGGGGACGGAGCCGCCGAGCGTGCGGCCGAGGAGCCGGCAGCGGGCGGGCAGCTCGCAGAGCGCGTACAGGGCGGCGAGGAGCGCGACGGTGCCCCAGGGGGTGGCCGCTCCGGGGCGCAGCGCGGGCAGGGCGCACGCTCCGGCGGCGAGCAGGGCGCAGCCGATGTAGACGCCTGCCGCCCGCGGAATGACCTTCACGCCCATCACAGCTGTCACGCTAGCGAGTTGGGCGGTCCGAGAGGTGGTGCTGCGGCCGATTCGCACCATCGGGTGATACAAGCTGATATATGCGTGGGGCCGCCGCGATCGCTTCGCGGCGGCCTTTCGGGTGCTTCTCCGCCTACTCCTGCGGAGCCGGAGCGGGCGTGGCCGTGATGTCCTGCTCGGGCACCAGCTGTCCCGAGCGGATCAGGTCGATCCGGCCCATGACCTTGGACCGCAGGTCGGTGGGGACGTCGTCACTGCCGCAGCAGCGCTTGACGAGCTTCTTCACCGCCTGCTCCAGGCCGTACTTCTCCAGGCACGGGGAGCACTCCTCGAAGTGCACCTCGAACTTGGTGCAGTCGCTGTCGGGCATCTCTTTGTCGAGAAACTCGTAGAGATGATCCAGGACCTCTGAGCAATCCGTCTCGTGCGGCTCTCCGCAGCTCATGAGCCCGAGCCTTTCAGATCGTTCGACGACTCTCCGGCGCCCGCGGGTACCAGCCCGCGGTCGCGGGCGTAGTCCTCGAGCATGCCGCGCAGCTGGCGGCGGCCCCGGTGCAGTCGGGACATCACCGTACCGATGGGTGTCCCCATGATGTCCGCGATCTCCTTGTAGGCAAAGCCCTCGACATCCGCCAGATAGACGGCGATGCGGAACTCCTCGGGGATCGCCTGCAGCGCTTCCTTCACGTCGGAGTCGGGAAGGTGGTCGAGCGCCTGCGACTCCGCGGAACGCAGACCGGTCGACATGTGCGACTCGGCGCGCGCGAGCTGCCAGTCCTCGATCTCCTCGGCGGCACTGCGCTGGGGCTCACGCTGCTTCTTGCGGTACGAGTTGATGAAGGTGTTCGTGAGGATGCGGTACAGCCACGCCTTGAGGTTCGTGCCCTCACGGAACTGGTGGAAGGATCCGTACGCCTTCGCGTAGGTCTCCTGCACCAGGTCCTCCGCGTCAGCGGGGTTGCGCGTCATGCGCAGGGCGGCGGAGTACATCTGGTCGAGGAATCCGAGGGCGTCCCGCTCGAAGCGCGCGTTGCGCTCCGCGGTCGTCTCCTCGGGGCCGTCGTCGGTCCCTGTGTCGGTCCCAGTGACCGGACCCACCTCCTCCAGCGTGGTGGCGAGCCCGAAGGCGGACCCACTCGTTTCGGAGGATAGACGAGGAACCACTCCGCCCGCCGCCCGAATAGGGGCGATCTTGGGCGCGGGCAGCACTGTCCAGTCGAGGTCAGCGGCCTGCGCGCGCTCGGGGCAGATGGTCGAACCCATGCGACGGACTCCCTCTTCCTTGTTCTCACACCGACGCTCTCCACAACAGAGGTCCCCGGCTCGGCATTCCCGGTACGGGGGCCGGTGTCAGCGCAGTGTGACGAGCCACTCGGTGACGCCGTGCACGAGTACGTCGAGGGCCTCGTCCTGGGTGAGCGGCGCGCGCTTGGGCACGGCGAAGCCGTGGTCTCCGTACGGCACCTCGACGAGGGTGTGTTCGCCCGCCGGGAACTCCTCGGGGCGCCCGAAGGGGTCGTTGCCGCCCTGGACGACGAGGGTGGGCAGGCCGGTGCCGAGGAGCTCGTCAGCGCGGGAGCGCTCGGGCTTCCCCGGCGGGTGGAGGGGGAAGCTCAGCGCGAGGACGGCGAGGGCGCCCAGCTCCCGCCCGGTGCGGCAGGCGACCCGGGCGCCGGCGCTGCGGCCGCCCGCGATCACGGGCAGGCCGGGCTCCGCGAGGGCCGGCCAGAGGCCGCGCCAGCCGGCGTCGAGGGTCTTCGGCGCGGGGGCGACCTTCTTGCCGGCGACCCGCCAGGGCTGCTCGACGAGGGCCGTGGTCACGCCGTGGGCGGGCAGCGCGCGGGCCAGGGCCCGGAGGTCACGGGCCTCGATCCCGCCGCCGGCGCCGTGGCCGAGGGCGAGGACGGCCCACGGCTCCGTCCCCTCGTACCAGGTGACGCGGGCCTCGCCGGCGTCGGTGGAAACGGTCTCGTACTGTGTCACGTCGGTCACGCCCCCATCCTGCCGTCCGTTCGCCGCGAACGGTCAGAAGAGCGTGCCCTCCACCGGGCCCTCCAGCTCCGTCAGGAGTTCGGGGCCGTTGTTGCGGACGTTGCTGACCGCCGTCGACACCGGGAAGGCCCGCATCAGTCCCTCCGGCGGCGCGGCGAGCAGCCCGCGCAGCTCGTCCTCGCCGGTGCGCGCCGGGTCGAGCCAGGCGTCCCACCGGTCCTCCGTCAGCATCAGCGGCATCCGGGGGTGGATGTCGGCGAGCGAGTGCGGCCCCTCGGCCGGGGCCACGCCCAGCGGGCCCTTCTCGGCCTCGGTGGTGACGATCGAGCAGGTCACCCACCACGCGGAGGGGTGGTCGTCGGGCAGGGTGCGGTCGCGCCAGAACTCGTAGAGACCGGCCATCGCGAAGACCGAGCCGTCCGCCGGGGTCACGAAGTACGGCTGCTTCCGCGGCCGCTTCTTCTTGCCCTCGACCTCCAGGTCCCGCTCCCCCGCGGCGGTCACCCATTCGTAGTAGCCGTCGGCGGGGAGGATGCAGCGGCGCGCCGCGAACGCGCGCTTGAAGGAGGGCTTCTCGTGCACGGTCTCCGCGCGCGCGTTGATCATCCGGGCGGCGCCCTCGGGCGACTTCGCCCAGGACGGGACGAGGCCCCACTTCAGCGCGCGCAGCTGGCGAACCGGCCGGCGCGTTTCCGCGTCTTTCAGAGGACGCTCCAGAACGGCCCAGACCTCTTTGGTGGGCGCCACGTTCCAGTCGGGGGCCAGGGTCTCCTCCGGCTCCCACTTCTCGATCCCGAAGGTGTCGACGAGGTCCTCGGGCCGCCGACTCGCTGCATACCGTCCGCACATACGTGCCACACTGCCACGATCCCCGACCTCCCGAGGAGCGGCCCGGACAATGGACCTCTTCAGCCCGCAGGCCGCCCCGGCCGAATGGCTGGTGATCGCCACCGCGGTCGCCGCCCTCGCCGTCACCGTGCCCCGGCGCGTCTGGCTCCTGGCCCGCAACGCGATCACCATCGCCCACGAGGGCGGCCACGGGATCGTCGCCCTCGCGACCGGCCGCCGCCTCCAGGCGATCCGGCTGCACTCGGACACCAGCGGGCTGACCGTGACCCACGGCCGCCCGACGGGCATCGGCGTGATCCTCACCCTGGCCGCCGGATACACCGCCGCCCCGCTGCTCGGCCTCGGCGGCGCCGCGCTGCTCGGCGCCGGCCTGGTCACCCTGCTCCTCTGGATCGCGACCGGCCTGCTGCTCGCGATGCTGGTGATGGTCCGCAACGCGTACGGGATGCTCACCGTCCTCCTGACGAGTGCCACCTTCCTCCTCGTCTCCTGGCTGACCGGCCCGGACGTCCAGTCGCTGTTCGCCTACGCGGCGGTGTGGTTCCTGCTCCTCGGCGGTGTCCGCCCGGCCTTCGAGCTCCAGGCGAAACGGCGCCACGGCGGCACCCCCGACTCGGACGCGGACCAGCTCTCGCGCCTCACCCACGTGCACCCGGGGGTGTGGCTCTTCTTCTTCCACGCGGTCTCGATCTGCTCCCTGATCGGCGGCGGGCGCTGGCTCCTGGGCTTCTGACTCACCCGTACAGTGATTCCATGACCGCAGCAGCTTCCGTGCGCCCCGACCCGTCCACCGACCTCTGGCCCGCCCCTTATGCCCGCGGCGCCGTCGACGCGACCGTCACCGTGCCCGGATCGAAGTCGGTCACCAACCGCGGCCTGGTCCTCGCCGCCCTCGCCGCCGAGCCCGGCTGGCTGCGCCGCCCGCTGCGTTCCCGCGACACCCTCCTGATGGCCGAGGCGCTGCGTACCCTCGGCGTGAAGATCGAGGAAGGGGTCGGCCCCGACGGCACCGGCGAGGCCTGGCGGATCATCCCGTCCCCGCTGCGCGGCCCGGCCACCGTCGACGTCGGCAACGCGGGCACGGTCATGCGCTTCCTGCCGCCCGTCGCGGCGCTCGCCGACGGCGCCGTCCGCTTCGACGGCGACCCCCGCTCCCACGAGCGTCCGCTGCACGGCGTCATCGACGCCCTGCGCGCGCTCGGCGCCCGCGTCGACGACGACGGCCGGGGCGCGCTGCCCCTGACCGTGCACGGCGCCGGGGGCCTGGACGGCGGCACCGTCGAGATCGACGCCTCCTCGTCCTCCCAGTTCGTCAGCGCCCTGCTGCTCTCCGCGCCCCGCTTCAACCAGGGCGTCGAGGTCCGGCACGTGGGCACGAAGCTGCCGTCGCTGCCGCACATCCGGATGACGGTCGACATGCTGCGCGCGGTCGGCGCCCAGGTCGACGAGCCGGAGCACGGCGGCGAGCCGAACGTGTGGCGCGTCGCCCCCTCCGCGCTGCGCGGCCGGGACCTGGTCGTCGAGCCCGACCTGTCGAACGCGCAGCCGTTCCTGGCGGCGGCGCTGGTGACCGGCGGCCGGGTGACCGTGCCGGACTGGCCCGAGCGGACCACCCAGCCCGGTGACGCGCTGCGGCAGATCTTCACCGAGATGGGTGGCTCCTGCGAGCTGACCGAGGCCGGTCTGACCTTCACCGGTACGGGCCGGATCCACGGCATCGACGTGGACCTCGGCGAGGTCGGGGAGCTGACCCCCGGCATCGCGGCGGTCGCGGCGCTCGCCGACTCCCCCTCCACCCTGCGCGGGGTCGCCCATCTGCGGCTCCACGAGACGGACCGGCTGGCGGCCCTGACCAAGGAGATCAACGAGCTGGGCGGCGATGTGACGGAGACCGAGGACGGTCTGCACATCCGCCCGCGCCCGCTGCACGGCGGCGTCTTCCACACGTACCACGACCACCGCATGGCCACGGCGGGCGCCGTCATCGGCCTCGCGGTCGAGGGCGTGCAGATCGAGGACGTGGCGACGACGGCCAAGACCTTGCCGGACTTCCCGACGATGTGGACCGAAATGCTCGGGGTCTGAGTCATGCGTCGCTACGGCAAGAACACCGACGAGGACGACATCCGCCAGCGGCCCAACCGCAAGGGCACCCGTCCCCGTACGTCCATCCGCCCGAAGCACGAGGACGCCGTCGAGGGCATGGTCCTCACCGTCGACCGGGGCCGGCTGACGTGTCTGGTCGACGACCGGATCGTGACGGCGATGAAGGCCCGCGAGCTGGGCCGCAAGGCCGCCGTGGTCGGCGACCGGGTCCAGATCGTCGGCGACCTCACCGGCGAGAAGGACACCCTGGCCCGGATCGTCCGGATCGGCGAGCGCAGCTCGGTGCTCCGGCGCACGGCCGACGACGACGACCCGTTCGAGCGGGTGGTCGTCGCCAACGCCGACCAGCTGGCGATCGTCACCGCGCTCGCCGACCCCGAGCCGCGCCCCCGGCTGATCGACCGCTGTCTGGTCGCCGCGTACGACGGCGGGCTCTCCCCTCTCCTCGTCCTGACCAAGTCGGACCTGGCGTCGCCGGACGCGCTCCTGGAGATGTACGGGGCGCTCGGCGTCCCGCACGTGGTCACCACGCGCGACGAGTTCGTCGACGGCGTCGCCGCCGATCGGGTCCACGAGCACCTCAAGGGCCGTACGACCGCCTTCGTCGGGCACTCGGGTGTCGGCAAGACGACGCTGGTCAACGCCCTGGTCCCGGCGGACCGGCGGCGGACCACGGGTGTGGTCAACGCGGTCACGGGCCGCGGCCGACACACGACGACCTCGGCGCTCGCCCTGCCGCTCGACGACAAGGAGGGCGGCTGGGTCATCGACACGCCCGGCGTGCGCTCCTTCGGACTGCACCACGTCGACCCGTCCCGGGTGATCCTCGCCTTCCCCGACCTCGTGCCGGGGACGGAGAACTGCCCGCGGGCGTGCAGCCACGACGAGCCGGACTGCGCGCTCGACGCCTTCGTGGCGGAGGGTCACGCGGACCCCGCGCGGCTCTACTCGCTGCGCCGCCTGCTCTCGACCCGCGAGCGACGCGAGGGCGACTGACCGATCGGTGTTTACGGTCGACCGCCACCGGTAAGGGCATAATCGCACCAAGTGCGACGAAGCAGTCACCGACGGCGTGGGAGGCACTGACGATGGCGTGGCTGCTGGTGGTGGTGGCCGGTGTCCTGGAGACCGGTTTCGCGGTCTGCCTGAAGCTCTCGCACGGATTCACCCGGCTCTGGCCGACGATCGCCTTCGCGGCCTTCGCCCTGGGCAGCTTCGGACTGCTCACCCTCGCGCTGCGGAAGCTGGACGTGGGTCCGGCGTACGCGGTGTGGACGGGGATCGGCGCCGCCGGGACGGCGATCTACGGAATGATCTTCCTCGGGGACGTCGTCTCCACCCTCAAGATCATCTCGATCACGCTGGTCATCGCCGGGGTCATCGGACTCCAGCTCTCCGGCTCCTCGCACTGATCCGCCGGGCCACCGGACGACACGGCGCGGCCGGTCGGTATCGGCGGCGCCACGACGTGGCTGAGGGCCAGCCGGACGGCGAGCTCGCAGCCGGCAGCCCACCGCTCGCCCGCACAGGCCGCGGTCGCCGCCACCAGCTCGCCCGGCGCGGGCGGTCCTTCGTCGGCGCGCCGTTGGGCGGGTACGGGGGCGGGGCGGGCGCCCGGCCGGACGGGCCGGGGCACGGGCAGGCGCTCGTTCCAGGCGCCGGTGAGCAGGGCCCGCAGTATCGGGCGGGCGGCCGCCCGGGCGACGGTCCACTCGGCGACGGCGACGAGGTTCCGCTCGACCGGGTCCGACGCGGCGAGCAGCGCCCGGACGCCCTGGAGATAGGCGTCGGCCTCCCGGCGCACGAGGGCGCGGGCGAGCCCCTCCTTGCTGCCGAACTCGTTGTAGAGGGACTGCCGGGAGACCCGGGCGGCGGTGGCGAGGTCGACCATCCGCACGGCGGACCAGGACCGGTCGGCGAGCGCGGCGAGCGCGGCGTCGAGCAGGGCCTCGCGGGCTGTCGGCATCCTCGCCTCCCGGACCGACCGAACGTTTCCGTGCTCAGCGTCGACAGGAGCCTCCGCGCTGTCAAGGGGTCGCCGCCGGGTCGCCGCGCTGTCGGGAGCCCGCCGCCGAAGGGCCCCTGTGGACGGTTCGCCGCGCGGGGATCACCCGGGGATAGAGTGCCGACCATGGCCGATTACCACGATGATCTGCGTCTCGCCCACGTCCTCGCGGATGCCGCCGACGCGGCCACCATGGACCGATTCCAGGCGCTCGACCTCCAGGTCGAGACGAAGCCGGACATGACCCCGGTGAGCGAGGCCGACAAGGCCGCGGAGGAGTTGATCCGCGGCCAGCTCCAGCGCGCCAGGCCGCGTGACGCGATCCTGGGCGAGGAGTACGGCGTGGAGGGCTCGGGTCCGCGCCGCTGGGTGATCGACCCGATCGACGGCACCAAGAACTACGTGCGCGGGGTGCCCGTCTGGGCGACCCTGATCGCGCTGATGGAGGCCGGCGAGACCGGCTTCCAGCCGGTGGTGGGCGTGGTGTCGGCCCCGGCGCTCGGCCGCCGCTGGTGGGCGGCGAAGGGCCTGGGGGCGTACACGGGCCGCAGCCTGGCCTCGGCGACCCGGCTCGGGGTGTCGAAGGTGGCCACCCTGGAGGACGCCTCCTTCGCGTACTCCTCGATCAGCGGCTGGGAGGAGCAGGGGCGGCTCGACGGCTTCCTCGACCTCACGCGCGCGTGCTGGCGGACGCGCGCGTACGGCGACTTCTGGCCGTACATGATGGTCGCCGAGGGCTCCGTGGACATGTGCGCCGAGCCGGAGCTGTCCCTGTGGGACATGGCGGCCGTGGCGATCGTCGTCCAGGAGGCGGGCGGCACGTACACGGGCCTGGACGGCCGGCACGGCCCGCACGGCGGCAACGCGGCGGCGTCCAACGGCCTGCTCCACGGCGAGCTGCTGAGCTACCTGAACCAGGAGAGCCCGGAGGCCTGAGCACGCGGGACGGACGCGCGGGGCCGAGCGCACGTGCCGAGCGTGTCGGGCCGAGCGCCGTCGTCACTCCCCGGGGGCGCCTCGCGCGCCCCCTTGTCGGGCCCCTCCCCCGGTGCCACTCTGAGAGTCCCCCCACTTGTGAACTTGTGAATCACTTCTCTTTGAAGGATTCACGAAGGAGGTGGCTCCGCCCATGCTCGTCCGTGACGCCATGAGCACCGTGGTCCTCACCATCGGCCCCGCCCACACCCTCCGACAAGCAGCCCGCCTGATGTCGGCGCGCCGCGTCGGCGCGGCCGTCGTCCTCGACTCCGACGCCGGCGGGCTCGGCATCCTCACCGAGCGCGACATCCTCAACTCCCTCGCCCGGGACCAGGACCCCGACGTCGAGACCGCGGGCTCCCACACCACCCATGACGTCGTCTTCGCCGCGCCCACCTGGACCCTGGCGGAGGCGGCCGAGGCGATGACGCACGGCGGCTTCCGCCACCTCGTCGTCCTCGACGACCGGGGACCCGTCGGCATCGTCTCCGTACGGGACATCATCCGCTGCTGGATCCCGGTGCACAGCGTCGCCGGCCGATGAACGAGGCCGGGCCGGACTCCGTACGGAGTCCGGCCCGGGTCCCTACCTACGACAAGCGCCCTCAGCCACGCAGGGCCTGGACCGCGGCGTCGAGCCGCTTGCCGAAGTCACCGTCCGCCTGGCGGAAGTTGTCGATCGCCCGCTCGGCGATGTCGTCCCGCGAGACCTTGGCGATGAAGCCCGCCAGGTTCTCGACGAGACGGCCCTTCTCGTCCTCCGACATCAGGCGGTAGAGGTTGCCCGCCTGGACGAAGTCGCTGTCCTCGGCGTGCGAGGGGGCGGCGTGGTCACCGGTGAGGCCGGTGACGGGGAGCGGCTGCCACAGCGGACGGTCCGTCTGGAACGGGCCGCCGAAGCTGTTCGGCTCGTAGTTCTTCGCGCCCTTGTGGCGGCCGTCGTAGAGGTGGCCGTCACGGGAGTTGGTGCGCGCCTCGGTGGCGTGCGGGCGGTTCACCGGCAGGTGGTCGGCGTTGATGCCGACGCGGTAGCGGTGGGCGTCGCCGTAGGCGAAGAGACGGCCCTGGAGCATCTTGTCCGGGGACGGACCGATGCCGGGCACGAAGTGCGCCGGGCTGAAGATCGACTGCTCGACCTCGGCGAAGACGTTCTCCGGGTTGCGGTTGAGCTCCAGCTTGCCGATCTCGATCGGCGGGTAGTCCTCGTGCGGCCACACCTTGGTGAGGTCGAACGGGTTGAAGCGGTACTCGGCGGCCTCGGCCGCGGGCATGATCTGGACCTGCACGGTCCAGGTCGGGAAGTCGCCGCGCTCGATGGACTCGCGCAGGTCGCGCTGGTGCGAGTCCGGGTCCTCGCCGGCGAGGCGGTTGGCCTCGGCCTGGGTGAGGTTCTTGATGCCCTGGTCGGTCTTGAAGTGGTACTTGACCCAGAAGACCTCGCCGGCCTCGTTGTTCCACTGGAACGTGTGCGAGCCGTAGCCGTTCATGTGGCGGTACGAGGCGGGGATGCCGCGGTCGCCGAACAGCCAGGTGACCTGGTGGGTCGACTCCGGGGAGAGGCCCCAGAAGTCCCAGACGTTGTCCGCCTCCTGCGAGCCCGAGTACGGGTCGCGCTTCTGGGTGTGGATGAAGTCGGGGAACTTGATGGCGTCCTTGATGAAGAACACCGGGGTGTTGTTGCCGACGAGGTCGTAGTTGCCCTCTTCGGTGTAGAACTTCAGCGCCCAGCCGCGGGGGTCGCGGACCGCGTCGGCCGCACCGAGGTTGCCCGCGACGGTGGAGAAGCGCAGGAACGTCTCGGTCTCCTTGCCGACCTCGGAGAGGAACGCGGCGCGCGTCCACTGCGAGACGTCACGGGTGAGGGTGAAGGTGCCGTAGGCGCCCGCACCGCGCGCGTGGACCACGCGCTCCGGGATGCGCTCACGGTTGAAGTGGGCGAGCTTCTCCAGGAGGAGCTGGTCCTGCACGAGGACCGGTCCGCCGACGCCCGCCGTCTCGCTGTTCTGGTTGTCGGCGACCGGCGCGCCGGCCTCCGTGGTGAGCGGTCCCTGCGTCACGTGCGCCTCCTGCGTCATGTCCTGCGAGTCCTGTCGATCGACCCGGCCCCTTGCTCGAGACCTTGGTCAATGCCGGTTTTGATCCTACAATAGACATTGTCTAAGTCAAGTAGACTTCCAAAGTCACACCCGTTCGGGACCCGGTTCCCCCGACTGTTAGGCTGGCGCCCATGAGTGACCTGTTGGAACGACTGCGCGGACGCGGCTGGCGGATGACCGCGCAGCGGCGCGTCGTGGCCGAGGTCCTCGACGGGGATCATGTGCACCTGACCGCCGACGAGGTCCATGCCCGTGCCGTGTCGCGGCTGCCCGAGATCTCGCGCGCGACCGTGTACAACACGCTGGGCGAGATGGTCACGCTCGGCGAGGTCATGGAGGTCGCGACGGACGGCCGCGCCAAGCGGTACGACCCCAACGCCCACCGCCCGCACCAGCACCTGGTCTGCGGCCGCTGCGGCGCCATCCGCGACGTCCACCCGGCGGGCGACCCGATGGCGGACCTGCCGGACACGGAGCGCTTCGGCTTCACCATCTCGAACGTCGAGGTCACGTACCGCGGCATCTGCCCGAGCTGCGCGACGACGGCCTGACACCGTGACGAGAAAAGCCCCCGCTCCGGCGGGGGCCTTTCTCGTTGTCGCCGTCTCCCCCTCGGGGAACACGACGAAGGCCCGGATCCGATCGAAACCGGATCCGGGCCTTCGTTGCTACTGAGTAGCGGGGACAGGATTTGAACCTGCGACCTCTGGGTTATGAGCCCAGCGAGCTACCGAGCTGCTCCACCCCGCGTCGGTAAACACGACTCTACGGGACGCCCCCCGACCAGCGCAAATTCGTTATCGCGCGGCCATCACGCGGTTCTCACGCGGTCAGCTCCTGGTGCAGTGCCTCGCTCAGCCGGGCCGCTCGCTCGGCGACCTCCGCCGGGCCCAGCTCCACCGCGCGGGCGCACCAGTGCCGCCCCTCGGTGAGCTCGCCCCGGCGCGCCGCGAGCAGCGCGAGCCGGAGCGCGGCGCGGCCGTGGCCGGCCCGGGCGGCCCGGGTCCACCAGAGCGCGGCCTCGCGCTCGCTGCCCTCGCGGGCGAGGAGCAGCCCGAGGTTGAAGGCGCCGTTGCGGCTGCCCGCCTCCGCCGCCTCGCGGTACCAGCGGTCGGCCTCGGCGAGGTCGCCGCGGCCCGCGGCGAGCATCCCCACCCGCACCTGGGCGCGCCGGTGGCCCTGCTGTGCGGCCCGCTCGTACCACTCCTCGCACTCGGTCTTCTCGTCCCGGGGCGCGCCGAGCACGGCGGGGCCGGGGTCGGGGCGGCGCGCGTCGAGGACCGTGGCCAGCCGGAAGGCGGCCTCGGCGCTGCCGCCGCCGGCCGCACACCGCAGGTGCCGCTCGGCGGTCCGCTCGTCGCCGTCGCGCAGGGCGGCGATGCCGACCTGGAGGGCGGCCTCGGTGTGCCCGGCGGCGGCGGCCCGCTCGTACCACACCAGGGCCGTACGGTCGTCGTCGCGGCCCGCGTGGAGGATGCCCAGGTTGAAGGCGGCGTCCACACTGCCGGCCTCGGCGGCCTTGGAGAACCACGGCTCGGCCCCGTTGGCGTCGCCGGCCTGGAGGAGCAGCACGGCGAGCGCGTTGGCGGCCTCACGGTGGCCCGCGTAGGCGGCGCGGCGGTACCACTGCTCGGCCTGCGGGATCCGGTCCTGGGCGGCGCAGAGCAGCCCGAGGTTGTACGCCCCGTTCACGTCGCCCGCGTCCATGGCGGCGCGATACCAGCGCTCCGCGGTCTGCTGCTCGCCCCGGGCCGCGTGCAGCGCCCCGAGGGCGTTGGCGGCGTTGCCGTCGCCGTCCTGGGCGGCGCGCAGCCACCACACGGCGGCGCTCTCCTGGTCGCCCGCGTCGCGGAGGAGGAAGCCGAGGGCGCAGGCGGCCTTGGCCTCGCCCTCCTTGGCGGAGCTCAGGTACCAGCGGCCGGCCTCCTTGAGGTCGCCGCGCTTCTCCAGGATCGCGCCGAGGTGCAGAGCGGCGCGCCGGTGCCCGCGGGCGGCGGCCTGCCGGAACCACTGCTCGGCCTCGGTGACCTCGCCCTTCGGCGGGGCGGGGTCCGTCACGCCGCCGGGCGCCGCGCCCGCCGGAGGGACCGCGCTCGCCGTGCCGCCGGGCACACGAAGCCGGGAGCCGGTGTCGTGCGGCCCACGGCCGGCCTCGTGGGGCCCGCGGCCCGGGTCGGTCGCGCGGCGCTCCAGGGCCAGGGCGAGGCGGTAGGCGGCCTCGCGGTGGCCCTGCTCGGCGGCGGCGCGCAGCCAGCGCTCGGCGCCGACGTCGCTGCGGTGCTCCAGGAGGTCGGCGAGGGCGTAGGCGCCGAGGGCGTGGCCCTGCTCGGCGGCCTGGCGCAGCCAGTACTCGGCGGCCGGCTCGTCCCCGCGCTCGCGGTGGTGGCGGCCCAGGGCGTGGGCGGCGGGCGCGGAGCCCGCGACGGCGGCGACCCGCCACCAGCCGGCGGCCTCGTCGGCGTATCCCCGCTGGTGGAGCAGGACGCCCAGGTTGTTCGCCGCGGCCCGGTCCCCCTCGGCGGTGGCGCCGCGCAGGTAGGGCTCGGCGCCGTCGAGGTCACCGCGGCGCAGCAGCAGCGCGCCGAGCGCGCTCATCGAGGCGAGGTCTCCGCGCTCGGCCGCGCGCCGGTGGCGCGCCTCGCTCTCGGTTTCCGTCTCGTTCTCGGTGTCGGCATCGGTCTCGGCGGTGGTGTCGACGGCCGCATCGACGGCCCCTACTGCCTCGATGATCTCGTCCGCGGCGTTTCTGGCGTGCCGCTGCACAAACCGCCCTGTCTCCAACAGAGTTGCCCTGTCCCCCATAAATACCATCGTCGCACCACCCGCAACCCGAGCACACCTGGTATACCGCAGCCAGTGAGGTCACTCAGCGTTTTGTCGACATGCCCACAGAGAGACAAGTCAAACACGCCTCACACCAACTCGCCCCCTCCGTACCGCTCTTCGGTGCCCTCCGTCATCTCGACACACGACGAAGGCCCGGATCCTTATGGATCCGGGCCCTCGTTCTGAGTAGCGGGGACAGGATTTGAACCTGCGACCTCTGGGTTATGAGCCCAGCGAGCTACCGAGCTGCTCCACCCCGCGTCGGTGAAACCACAGTATCACGACGCGGGGATGGAAAACCTCAGGTCAGGCGCCTGATCCCGAGCTCTTGAGCTTCGCTCCGGCGTCCGCCGCGCGCTGGAGAGCGTCCTGCAGCTCCTCCTGCGCCTTGCCGTACGCCGTCCAGTCGCCCTTCTGCAGCGCCGCCTCACCCGCGTCGTACGCCTTCTGGGCGTCGGCGATCGCCGCCTTCAGAGCGGCGTCGTTCGACGTCGGCGGCGGGGGTGTGGTGCCCGGCGGCGGGGTCGTGGGCGGCGTCGGTGCCTCCACCCCGAAGACCGCGTTCAGCGCGTTGGTGAGGTTGTCCTCGAACACGGTGGTGTCCTTGGTCGTGTCACCGTCCGGCTGGTCCGCGTCCACGTAGGACACGGCGACCTTCTTCAGGAGCGGGTAGAGCGCGTTGCGGCCCTGGGCGTACACCGGCTCCACGTACAGGAACCCGCCGTCGAGCGGCACGGTCAGCAGGTTGCCGTACTGGATGTCGGAGTCGGCGCCCTTCATGTCCCGGACGAACTGGGCGACGTCCGGGAGACCGTTGAGCTTGCTCTGCACCTGGGCCGGGCCCGGCACGTCCTCGGTGACCCGCAGCAGTCTCAGCCGGCCGTACTCCTTGCTGGTGGCGTCGGCGTCGACCGCCATGAAGCCGCCCAGGTTGGGCCGGCCGTTCGGCGTGAACGTCGTCGTCAGCGAGAAGCGCTGCGCCGCGTCCCCGGGCATCTTCATGCTCAGGTAGTACGGCGGGACCGCGTTGCCGTCCTTGTTGGTCGGGTCGTCCGGCACCTGCCAGGCGTCCGAGCCGCTGTAGAACTGCGCGGGGTCGGTGACGTGATAGCGGGTCAGCAGCTCGCGCTGGACCTTGAACATGTCCTGCGGGTACCGCAGGTGCTCCATCAGGTCGCCGTTGATCTCGGACTTCGCCTTCACCGTGCCCGGGAAGGCCTTCATCCAGGTCTTGAGGACCGGGTCCTGCGTGTCCCACTGGTAGAGGTTCACCGCGCCGTCGTACGCGTCGACGGTGGCCTTCACCGAGTTGCGGATGTAGTTGACCTGGTTCTGCTGGGCGACGACCGTCCGCTGCTGGTTGCCGACGGTCAGGGAGTCGGCCGTGGTGTCGCCGAGCGTGGTGCGCGAGGCGTACGGGTAGCCGTTGGTCGTCGTGTAGGCGTCGACGATCCACTGGATCCGCCCGTTGACGACCGCCGGGTAGGCGTCGCCGTCGATGGTCAGCCAGGGCGCGACGGCCTCGACGCGCTCCTTGGGGGTGCGGTTGTAGAGGATCCGCGAGCCCTCGCCGATGGCCCCCGAGTAGAGGATCTGCGGCTCGCTGAAGGCCACCGCGTAGGCGGCGCGGTTGAACGCGCCGGAGAGGCTGACGCCGCTCTTCTCCTTGTAGCTGGTGGTCTTCTCGCCGTTCTCCTCGTAGTCCAGCTCCTTCTGCGGGCCGCCCACGATCGAGTACTGGTCGGTCTTCTCGCCGTAGTAGATCCGCTGCTGGTACTCGCCCACGTCACCGGTGGTCGGCAGGCCGGACTCGGTGAAGACCGGGGAGCCGTTGGCGTCCGTCGTCGTACCCGTGGCCATGATCGCGCCGTAGCCGTGGGTGTAGGTGAAGTGGTCGTTGATCCAGTTCCGCTTCGGGATGCCCTTGATGTTGAGCTCCCGCAGACCGATGACCGTGTCCTTGCCCTGGTAGCGGTCCACGTCCAGGGTCGTCGGGAACTGGTAGTACTTCCGCTTCTGCTCCAGCTGCTGGAACGTCGGCGAGACGATGTTCGGGTCGAGGACGCGGTAGCTGGCCGCCGAGTCGGCGTCCGTGCGGAGCTGGTCCTTGGCCTTGACCGTCGACTTGCCCGAGTAGTTCTCGGGTTTCGTCGAGTCGATCGCGTACGCCTTGCGGGTCGCGTCGATGTTCTTCTGGATGTACGGCGCTTCCTTGGCCTGCTCGTTCGGCTGGACCTGGAACTTCTGCACGATGGCCGGGTACAGGCCGCCGATCAGGATCGCGGAGAGCACCATCAGGCCGAAGCCGATCACCGGCAGCTGCCAGGTCCGGCGCCAGAGCGTCGCGAAGAACAGCACGGCGCAGATCGCGGCGATGCAGAAGAGGATGGTCTTCGCCGGCAGGTACGCGTTGGCGTCGACGTACCGCAGTCCCGTCCAGTTGCCGGTGGCCTTGAAGTCGCTGGACTTCACGGCCAGGCCGTACCGGTCGAGCCAGTACGCCACGGCCTTGAGCGAGACGAAGACGCCGAGCAGCACCGAGAGGTGACCGGTCGCGGCGGCGGTCGCGCGGGCGCCCGGGCTGGTGATCCGCAGTCCGCCGTACAGGTAGTGCGTGAGCGCGGCGGCGATCAGCGACAGGACGGTGGCGGCGAAGCCGAAGGCGAGGAGGAAGCGGTACCAGGGCAGGTCGAACGCGTAGAACGACACGTCGAGCCCGAACTGCGGGTCCTTCTGGCCGAACTTCACGCCGTTGATCCACATGAGCCAGGTACGCCACTGGCCCGAGGCGGAGGCTCCGGCGATCAGCCCCACCAGGACCGTGACCGCGAGGAGCACCCACTTCTTGAAGGGGGCGACCCCCATCCGGTACCGGTCGAGGCTCTGCTGCTCCAGCGACATCGCGCTGAGCGGCGGGCGCAGCCGGTACGCCAGCCAGATGTTCAGGCCGACGGCGAGCCCCATGAGGAGACCGAAGACGGCGAAGAGGCCGACCTTGGTCCACAGGGTGGTGGTGAACACGGACGAGTACTCGACCGAGCGGTACCAGAGCCAGTCCGTCCAGAACCCGGCGAACATCACGAACGCCATGGCCAGGACGGCCAGCACCCCGAGTGTCATGAGCAGGGTGCGGGCCCGCCGGGACGGCCGGCCGACTCTCATCCTCGGCCCGGACGGGCTACCGCCGCGGTCCGGCATCTGGAAAGCCAACGTGCGCCCCTCGATGTTGATGCGTCTGAAAAGCAGGCCCCGCGATCGTAGAGCCCACTGGTGCAACTTACTGAGGCTTTACCTAGTTCCCGTCTTCGGGGGAAGAGGAGGCAGGATATTGGTCATGTCCAACGTTTCCCCCTCAGGCCCGGCGATGGCCGCGAGCCCCCTCACCCGCGCGGTACTCGAGATCGACGAGTACGCGTCGGGTCTCGGCTGGAACCAGCCGGCCCGTCTGTTCGCCCTCGTCGACACCGCACGGCTCCGCGCCAAGGAGCCCGCCCTCGCCTCCCAGCTCGGCCTGGGCGACGACGCCACCGCCTTCACCCCCATCGAGCAGGACAAGCTGCCGCGCGGGAAGCCGCTCGACGACTTCCTCGGCACGATCGCCTGGCCCGCCTCCGTGGCGGGCTGCGCCCTGACGGTGGAGCGGCTGATGCTGCCGCCGTCGGCGGAGTCCCAGGTGCCGCAGGGGCTGAGCGAGAAGCAGCTCGCCAAGTGGGTGGCCGCCCACCCGGACCGCCAGGAGGTCCGGATGACCGTGGCGGTGCTGCGCGGCGGCGCCCGCGAGGCGGCGATCCGGCTGCGCGAGAAGGACACGACCACCGAGGTCCTGACCGGCCCCGACCTGGTGCCCGGCCTCGCCGAGGCGCTGGCGGCGACCTTCGAGTCCTAGACGGCCCGCAGCCGCCGCCGGTCCACGGCGACGGTACGAGAAGGGGCGCCCGGTCGGAAGACCGGGCGCCCCTCGTGCGTGTCCGGGCCGGTCAGCTCTTCGAGCAGCTCGGCAGGTTCGCCGTGTCGCCCTCGCGGAGCTTCTCCAGCGACTTCGTGGCGTCGTCGATGGTGTCCACCTTGATCAGGGTCAGACCGTCGGGCGTGTCGGAGGCGGCGGACGCGCAGTTGTCGGCGGGGGTGAGGAAGTACCTCGCGCCCGCCTTGCGCGCGCCGACGAGCTTCATGTCGATGCCGCCGATCGGGCCGACCTTCCCCTTGTCGTCGATGGTGCCCGTGCCGGCGACGAAGGCGCCGCCGGTGAGGCTCTCCGGGGTGAGCTTGTCGACGATGCCGAGGGCGAACATCAGACCGGCGCTGGGGCCGCCGACGTCGGCGAGGTTGATGTCGATGGTGAACGGGAAGACGTGGTCGGTTCCGGCCTGGATGCCGACGATGGCCCGGTCGCCCTCTTCGGAGGTGGCGGTCTTGATGACCACCTTCCGGGTGACGGTGGGCTCCTTGCCGGCCTTCTCGGCCTCGGCCGCCTCCTTGGCGGGGACGATCGTGAACACGACGTCCTGGCCGGGCTTGCGCTTCGTGACCTGCTCGGCGACATCGCCCGGCTCGGTGACGGTCACGCCGTCGACGGCCCTGATGACGTCACCGGCGTGCAGCTTGCCCTCCGCCGGGGAGTCCTTGACGACGGTGGCGACGATGACCCGGCTGGTCACCGGGATGCCCAGCTCCCCGAGGGCGGCCACCTTGGCGCTCTCCTGGGACTGGCTGAACTCCTCGGCGTTCTCCTGGCTCGACTGCTCCTCGGTCTTGCCGTCCGGATAGAGCGTGTCGTGCGGCACCACCACGTTGTCGTGGGCGAGCCAGCCGTAGACCGCCTCGACGGCGTTCATCTTGTAGTCCGCGCTGGTGACACGGACCGTCGTCATGTTGAGGTGGCCGTCGGTCGGGTAGGTCTTGCGTCCGGAGATCGAGAGGACGGGCTCTCCCCTGGCCTCTCCGAGGGTGTTGACCGTGGGGCCGGGACTCATCTCCGCGTAGGGCACCGGGATCAGGACGCCTGCGATGAGCAGACAGATCAACACCAGGGTGGAGGCGAGCATCGTCGCGGTGCGGCGTGGCATGGAACGACAGTACGGGACTCGCCTGTGGGTGCACCCCTGGGGCGGTCCGTACGGGGCGGCCCGCGGGCCGCGTCAGCCGGACGTCGTGGAGACGGGGGCGACCGTGCCGGCCGTCTCGCGCTCCTGGACGACGGAGTCGGCCGTCGTGATGTGGGATCGCTCCATCGCGTCCCGGAATCGGGCGTAGCCGGCGAGCTCGGCCACGTCACCTGTCGTCTTGTTCCTCGAAGCCCAGCTTCCCCATATCGCCGCGCCGACGACTGCGAAAAGCGGAATCAGCAACCAGGCCAGCGCTGCCATCCCGACCTCCCATCCCCAGTGAGTTGACCAGCAGACTATTCATCTGTGGCATCAACGCTGCTGCCTGGGGGCCGGTTACGCAAATCGGGCGTTCGGCTACGCGCTGTCGGCGCGTCGCCTTGCGGTCCCGAGCCGTGCACGGAAGGCCCTCAACAGGCGCCGACCCACTCTTCGGTGCCGTCCGAGAAGGTCTGGTGCTTCCAGATCGGGACCTCGTGCTTGAGGTCGTCGATGAGCTTGCGGCAGGCCTCGAAGGCTTCGCCGCGGTGGGGGCAGGAGACGGCGACGACGACCGCGATGTCACCGATCCGGAGGTCGCCGACGCGGTGGACGGCGGCCAGCGCGCGGACCGGGTAGTTGGCGACGACCTTCTCCGCGACGCGGCGCAGCTCCGCCTCGGCGGTGGGGTGGCAGGAGTAGCCGAGCCCGTCGACGTCCGCCCCTCCGTCGTGGTTGCGCACGGTGCCGACGAAGAGCGTCGTGCCGCCGGAGGCGTCGTCACCGACGGCCCGGAAGACCTCGTCCACGGAGAGGGGGGTCTCCCGGATCGCGAGGAGCTTGATCGGGTCGGCGGCGGCCTGCTCGCCAGGGTGGTCGTGGGTGCGTGCCATGCACCCATGGTGCCGTACGCCCTCGACATCCCGGAATAGCGGTTTCGACCGGTCGTCGGAACCCTCCGTAGGAGGGTTCTACAGGCCGCCCGTCCGGCCCCGCCCCGGGCGCGGGTCAGATCCCGCGCCGCTTCCGCATCTGCCGGACGAGCGCCGCCGTGCCGAGCAGCGCCACCGTCGCGCCGGCCGCGCCCGCCGCCGTCGCGTCCTTGCGGCCCAGGCGGCGGCCGGCGACCGTGTGACGGCCCTCGACCTCCTCCAGGAGCGCGGTGAGGACCTCCTCGTTGGTCCACTTCGGCCGCCAGCCGGCGTCGTGCAGCCGTCCGACGCTCACCACCCAGGGGTGCATGGTGTAGGCGAGGTCGCCCGCCGGGGACGGGGTGAGCCCGATCCGGTGGAGGCGGGCCGCGGCGCCGAGGGCGACGGCCGAGGGGAGCTCCATGCGTCGGATCCCGGAGAGCTCCTCGACCTCCTCCTGTTCCAGCCAGCCCTCGCAGCCGACCGCGAACTCGCCGTCGACCTTCTCCAGGGCCGCGTACTCCAGCGCGCTCACCAGGTCCTCGACGTGGCAGAACTGCCAGGTGGGGCGGGAGCCGGCGACGACGAGCAGCCGGGGCGACTCGAAGTAGCGGGTCAGCGCCGTGTCCGTACCGCCGACGAGGACGGCGGGGCGGACCACGGTGACGTTGAGTCCGGGGTGCGCGCGGGGAGCACGGCGGCCGAGGCGCTCGATCTCCAGCATGTCGCCGACGCCGGTGGCCTCCGCCGTCGCCCTGAGCTCGGCGTCCTCGGAGAGCGGGATGTCGTTGTCGGGCAGGGCGCCGTAGACCATCGCGGAGGTGCAGAGCACCACGCGGTGCACGCCGGCCGCCGCGGCGGCGGTCAGGACGGTCTGCGTGCCGCGCACGTTGTAGGCCGTTCGGGCGGCGGGGTCGGTCTCCAGGTCGAGATCGACGGCGAGGTGCACGACGACGTCCGCGCCGCGCAGCTTCTCCGCGATGGCCGGATCTCGTACGTCGAGGATGTGCCACCGCGCTTCGGCGACGTCGCCGCGACGCTCGTCGATCGCGACGACCTGCTTGATCTCGTCGGAGGCGGCAAGGCGCCTGGTCAGCAGGTCACCCACGCCGGAGGCGGCGCCGGTGACCGCGACGACGGGGCCGCGCGCGGCGGACCGGGTTGAGTGGTTTCGCGCTCCGCGAACCTGAGGATCTGGGGAACTCACCGGGCGTCTCCAGCGGTTGTCTTCAGTACGTACACGCATGACGCGTACGGACCAGGTGGCGTCCATCCTGCCGCAGGGCACGGCCCGGCGGAGCACCGAGCCCATTTCCGGCCCGGATGTCTACGCTGGTGGTGTGCGGGGCCTGTTCTCAGGCCCTGGTCGGGCAGTCGCCGTCGGCAGGAGGCCGGCGGCCCTACGAGCCGAGGAAACCTGTGAGTGACACCCCATTCGGATTCGGCCTTCCGCCGGAGGAGCCGGAGAACGGCGACGAGGGCAAGAAGAAGGACCCCGCCGGAGGTGGCCAGGGCTCCGGCGGCCAGGGCGGCAACCCGTTCGGGGCGAACCCGTTCGGGTTCGGCGGGCTGCCCGGCATGGGCGGGCTGGGCGGTCAGAGCGGAGCGGACAATCCGTTCGCGGCGATGTTCGGCTCGCTGAACCCCAACGATCTGGGCGCGGCCTTCCAGCAGCTCGGGCAGATGCTCAGCTACGAGGGCGGTCCCGTGAACTGGGACATGGCCAAGCAGATCGCCCGCCAGGTCGTGGCCCAGGGCACCGCCGACGGCACCAAGGATGCCAGTGTGGGCCCCGCCGAGAAGGCGGCGGTCGAGGAGGCCGTGCGCCTGGCCGATCTGTGGCTGGACGGCGTGACCTCGCTGCCCTCGGGCGCGAGCACGGCGGTGGCGTGGAGCCGCGCGGAGTGGGTCGAGGCGACGCTGCCGGCGTGGCAGCAGCTCGTGGACCCGGTCGCCGAGCGGGTCGGCGCGGCGATGGGCGACGTCCTGCCGGAGGAGATGCAGGCCATGGCCGGCCCGCTGATCGGCATGATGCGCTCGATGGGCGGCGCCATGTTCGGCCAGCAGATCGGGCAGGCCGTGGGCGCGCTCGCCGGTGAGGTCGTCGGCTCGACCGACGTCGGTCTGCCGCTCGGCCCGGCCGGGCGCGCGGCGCTGCTCCCGCTGAACGTGGAGGCGTTCGGCAAGGACCTGGGCGTGCCCTCGGACGAGGTGCGGCTCTACCTGGCGCTGCGCGAGGCCGCCCACCAGCGGCTCTTCGCGCACGTGCCGTGGCTGCGGGCGCATCTGTTCGGCGCGGTCGAGGGGTACGCGCGCGGGATCAAGGTCGACACCTCGAAGCTGGAGGAGGCGGTCGGCCAGCTCGACCCCACGCACCCCGAGCAGCTTCAGGAGGCACTCCAGCAGGGCATGTTCCAGCCGGAGGACACCCCGGAGCAGAAGGCGGCCCTGGCCCGTCTGGAGACGGCGCTCGCGCTGGTCGAGGGCTGGGTGGACGCGGTGGTCCACGAGGCCGCCAAGTCGCGGCTGACCTCGGCGGACGCGCTGCGCGAGACACTGCGCCGCCGCCGGGCCTCGGGCGGTCCCGCCGAGCAGACCTTCGCGACGCTGATCGGTCTGGAGCTGCGTCCGCGGCGGCTGCGGGACGCGGCGCGCCTGTGGGCGTCCCTCACGGACGCGCGCGGGGTCGACGGCCGGGACGGTCTGTGGGAGCACCCGGACATGCTGCCGACGGCGACCGACCTGGACGACCCGGACGGCTTCGTCCACCGCGAGCACCTCGACTTCTCGGAGCTGGACAAGATGCTCGGCGAGGCGGCGAAGGGTGACCCCGGGAAGGGAGACTCCGGCAGGGGCGACGCGGAGGACGGGGACGACAAGGCGTGAGTCTGCACGATGACGCGGTCCTCGTACTGAAGGCGTACGAGGACCAGCCGGAGCTGCGGGACGTCTACCTGGAGCACCTCGCGGCCCACCCGGACGGCATGTACAAGCCGTGCGGGGCGGGTCACCTCACGGGGAGCGCGCTGGTGATCGACCCGTCGCGGGGCCAGGTGCTGCTGACGCTGCACAAGAAGCTGGGCATGTGGCTGCAGATGGGTGGTCACTGCGAGCCGGGTGACGTGACGCTGGAGGCGGCCGCGCTGCGCGAGGCGACGGAGGAGTCCGGGATCGCGGGCCTGACGCTGCTGCCGGGCGGTCCGGTGCGGCTCGACCGGCATCCGATTCCGGCGCCGTGCCACTGGCACCTGGACGTGCAGTACGCCGCGCTCGCTCCGGCGGGGGCCGCGGCGGAGATCAGCGAGGAGTCGCTGGACCTTCGCTGGTTCCCGTACGAGCAGGCGGCCGGTGTGGCGGACACGTCGGTGGTGCGGCTGGTCGAGAGCACGCTCGCCCGTCTGTGACGGACATGGGTGAGGGGCGGTCGCCTGGGCGACCGCCCCTCACCCATGTGTCGTGCTCAGTTCCAGGCGTTGTTCTGGTTCTGCGCGTGGGCGCCCTGCTGGCCCGCGCCGAACTGGGCGGCGATGCCCTGGCCGATGGCCGCGTTCTGCGGGGGCATGACCTCGCTGGGCTGGACGAGCGCGAAGCCCTGGCCGAGGAAGCTGAGCTCCCAGCCCTCGCCCGTGTCGCCGCGGCGGCGGCGGACGCTGGAGTTGTGCGTCTGCGCCTGCATCTGGACGCGCAGCCCGGTCGACCAGGCGACGATCGCGTCCGCGTCGACGCTCACGTACTTCTCGGGCGTGACCAGCATCATCAGGGGCTGGCCCGAGGTCATCAGGGCGACCTTGCCGCGGCCGGAGATGTTGAGCTGGTACTTGCCGGAGCCGGAGATGCCGTACTGGCTGTCGACGGCGATGACCTCGGTGTGCAGCGTCGAGTCGAGCGCCAGGACGTAGGCGCTGTCGACGGTCAGCCCTTCCTGGTCGACCTCCACGACGTGGACGTTCTGGGCGAGGTTGGCGAAGTAGACCGTGCCCTGGCCGGAGCAGCGCATCAGGTCGAGACCCTCGCCGGTGCGGGCGCGGGCCCGGCGCTGGTTCGGGGTCTGGTACTCGCCGTCGAAGTCGACGAGCCCCTGGTACGCGACCATGGCGCCCTTACGAGCGAGGATGTCGTCCTGCCCGGTCAGGCTGACCCGCAGGAGCTGCGGGTTCTGGATGACGTACCGCTCCTGGCTCTGCTGTTCGGCGTGGTTGAAAAGCGGGCTCTGCATGGTGTGTTCTCGCTCCCCCTCAGCCCCGGACCCGCAGGCGGTCGGTGCTGTCCTCGCTCGGCTGTACGACGACGATGCCCTGGCCCGAGAAGGCCATCTGGAAGGCCTCGCCGCTGCCCCGCCCGATGAGGGAGGAGGCCTTGAAGCTGCGCTTGCCCTTGACCTTGAGCGTCGGCGACCAGGCGACGAGCGCGTCGGGGTCGACGTACGTCTCGTCCTCGCCGCGACCGCAGTCGACGACGATCGGCGTGCCGCGCGAGGTGAGCGCGACCCAGCCCGTACCGGCGATCTCCACATTGAACAGGCCCTGGCCGGCGAACTTGGCGAGTCCCTTGACCCGCTCGACGCCCCACTGGAGGTGCGCGTCGAAGGCGAGCAGGTTGGTGCCGTTGACGGACAGGGAGTCGTTCTGGAGGTTGATCACGACGACGTCGGCGCCGTAGTCGGCGAGGTAGAGCAGTCCGTCGCCGGAGCACTTCATGATCGGCGCGCCCTCGCCCGTGGCCCACTCCTTGGCGACCTGGCGGACGGCGGGCGGGTTGGGCTCGTAGGTGATGAAGCCCTCGTAGGCGACCATCGAGCCGGTCCGCGCGTACAGCTCCTGGCCGGAGGCCATGGCGACCTTCAGCATGGCGCGGCCGTGGTTCTCCATCCGGGCCGCGACGGGGGTCGGGGCGTAGCCCGCGAGTTGCTGGTTCATGACTTCGGGCTCCCTCAGACCTCGTAGGGCTGGACGACGATGAAATTGCCGGGGGCGCCCCGGAACTGGAGGTTCACGGTCTCTCCGCTGTGGCCCGGGTAGGCGTTGCGGCGGAGCCGCACCTGGCTGGAGAGGATGACCTGGGACGCGGACGACCAGGCCACGACGGCGTTGCAGTCGGCGAAGGTGGTCGGCGTGACGGGCAGGACCACGGGGATGCCGTGGGTCTTCACGACGACGGTGCCGGTTCCCTGGAACTGCATGGTGAACAGGGCTCCGCCGGGGATGCCGTGCCCCTCGATGCGGCGGACCTCGTACTGGAGGGACTCGTCGAACGCGAGGACGTTCTCCGCGGAGACGCAGATGCCGTCGCCCTGGAGCTCGATCGGGTGCAGATGGGCGCCTTCCTCGGCGAGGAAGACCTGGCCGCGGCCGGAGCACCGCATCAGCTGCATCTCCTGGCCGGTGGCGTTGCCGACGATCCGGCCGGCGAAGCCCGCGCCCTTGTGGGAGAAGTCGACCTTGCCCTGGTACATGACCATGGAGCCCTGCCGGGCGAGGACGGGCGTGCCGCCCATGGCGAGGTCGACCCGCATGAGCTGCTGGTTCTGCGGGGTCCACCGGACGCCGGTGGCGGTCTCCTTGAACGGCGCGAGCGCGGCGGCGAGGCCCGCGCCGGTGGCCGGGACGCCCTGCGGGACGCCCGCGGGCTGCTGCCCGAACTGCGGCTGCTGGCCGTACGGGCCGGGGGCCGGCTGCCCGTAGGGAGGCTGCTGCGGCGGCTGGCCCTGGCCCGGGTACTGGCCGGGAGCCTGACCCGGGATCTGGCCGGGGTACTGCCCCGGGGCCTGGCCCGGGACCTGGCCGTACTGCGGCGGCTGCGGCGGCTGTCCGTACGGGGCGGGGGCCGGCGCGGGCGGCGGGACCTGTGCGGGAGCCATCGGCGCCACCATCGTGGGCGCCGTGTGGACCGGCTGCGCGGGCGCGACGGGCGCGGGCGGGGCCGGCGGGGCGCCGAACGCGGGCGCCGGGGCGGGCGGCTGGGGCGCGGCCGGTGCGGGCGCGCCGAAGGCCGGGGGCGCCGCCGCCTGCTGCGGCGGGGCGAAGCCGGGTGCCGGGGCCTGGGCCTGCGGCGCCGCGGGCTCCTCCTCGGCGACCTCGCCGCCGAAGTTCCGCAGGAGCGCGTCCAGGCCTCCGTCGAAGCCCTGGCCGACGGCGGCGAACCGCCAGACGTCCTTGAGGTAGAAGTCGCCGAGCATCACCGCGCGCTCGGTGGAGAACTCCGCGCCCGTGAAGGCGTACCGGGCGACTTCCTCGCCGCCGGCCACGATCCGCAGGTGGCCGGGGCCGACCTGGGACATCTGGCCGGCGCCGTCGATCGTCGCGGTGAACGACAGCTTGTGGATGTTCGCGGGGATGCGGTCGAGGGTGACGCGGAAGGACTCGGTGTCACCGGACTGGGCCCCGAGCAGCTGGATGGACTCCTCAGGCGACTTCGGCTGGTTGAAGAAGACGAAGTAGCGGTCGTCCGAGAGCCGCTCGTCCGCGTCGAGTCCGAAGCAGCTGATGTCGAAGCTGAGTCCGGGCGCCGCGATCTGCACACCCACGTACAGATCGGTTCCCGCGGTCAGATCGCTGATCTTGGCCTTGTGGCCGCGTTGGAATTCCCTGGCCATGCGTAACGACCGTCCCCCATCCCGAATGGCGAATGCTCGCGCCAGGCTAACCGCTGAGTGCGACATTGAGACAGGGCAGGTCGTTTTCGGTACGGAATCGGGAAACACGCGCGCTGCCGGTATCGGCCTTGTCACTCCTCGCGAGCGCCCGGGAGGTGCGGGAGCCGATCGGCGGCGACCACGCCCTCCAGGTAGCCGCGGGCCCGCTCGGTGCGCGGGTACGCCTCCAGGAGCCGCCAGAACCTGGGGCCGTGGCCAGGGACGAGCAGATGGGCCAGCTCGTGCAGGAGGACGTAGTCGACGACGTACTCGGGCATGCCCTGGAGCCGGTGGGAGAGCCGGATGCTTCCCTCGGAAGGGGTGCAGGAGCCCCAGCGGGTGTTCTGGTTGGTGACCCAGCGGACGGAGCCGGGGCGCGCCCGGCCGCCGAAGTACTGGTCGGACAGGCGCAGGGCCCGCTCGGTGAGCTCGCGGTCGCCGAGGACGCTCCGGCTCTCCTGGGCGGCGAGCTTGTCCAGCATGACGGTGACCCAGCGCTGCTCCTCCGCCTCCGACATGCGGGCGGGGATGAGCACGATGGTCCGGTCGCCCTCGCGGTAGGCGGAGACGGTTCTGCTGCGCCGGGCGCTTCTGCGGACCTCGACCGCACTCGTCCCCGAGCCGCGGGGCGGCTTGCTGGTCACGCTGCGCTGTGGGTCGGCGGGCACGGCCCCGACGTTACCCGCTGACGGTGGGGGAAGTCCTCCCTCCGGAGTCGTTTCGGGAAGGATCCGACCCCACCGCGCACCATTCGAATGACTAATCCCCCTGGCCTGTGGACAACTTTCGGCGGCCTTCGCGGCGGCGGGGCATTCTCGCTTCATGACGACGGAAGAGCCGTTGTCGATCTTGAATGCGGTCTTGGGCGGGGGCGGGGAAATGCATCCGATGGTGAAACCGGCGCTGCGTCGCGCCTGGCGGAGTCTCCAGTGTGTCCAGTTCGGGATCGCCCGCGCGCACGCGGTGGTGCTGAGTCCGGTCGACACGGGCACCGGCGAGCTCCTCGCGCTGCTCGACGGCACCCGGGGGACGGAGCTGCTGCGGGCCGAGGCGCGGGCACGCGGTCTGCCGGACGGACATCTGGAGGCGCTCCTCGGCCGGCTGGCGGCGGCCGGGCTCCTCGCGGACGCCTCGAACGGGCGGCCGGGGAAGGCGGGTCCGGGCGCCGGCCCGGTGGACACGGCACTCGATCCGCTCCGCGCCGACCTGGCCTCGCTCTCCGTCGTCCACCGCGAGCCCGACCGGGCGGTGCGGACATTGACCGCCCGGCGGGCGCAGCGCGTCCAGGTCCGCGGGGCGGGGCGGGTCGGGTCGATGGTGGCGGCCCTGCTGTCAGCGGCGGGCGTGGGCACGGTCGACGTGCTGGACTCCGGCCGGGTCGAGCCGTGGGAGACCGCCCCGGGCGGGCTGCCGGCCGAGGCCGTCGGCGAGCGCCGGGCGACGGCGGCCCGGCGTCTGGTGAGCCGCTGGGCGCGGGGCGGTGCCGGCAGAGCCGGAGCGTCCCCGCCGGGTGACGGCCGGGGCACGCCCGGGCTTTCACTCGTCGTGGTGACACCGCGCGACGGTCTCGGCGCGTACGTCCCCGACCCGCTGCCGGCCGGACCGTGGGTCACGACCGGCACACCCCACCTGTACGCGGGAGTGCTGGAGGCGACGGGGACGGTCGGGCCGCTCGTCCTGCCGGGTGGGACGGCCTGCGCCCGCTGTCTCCAGGAGGAGCTGACGGACCGGGAGCCCGTCCGGCCCCGGCTTCTCGCCCAGTGGCGCTCGGGCGCCCCGCATCCGCTGCCCGCCTGCGACCTGGCGCTGGCGACGGCCGTGGCGGGGCTCGCCGCCGCGCACGCGCTCGCGTTCCTGGACGGGGACCTGCCGGCCAGTACGGGCGCCCGCTGGGAGGTGTCCCTGCCGCTGTTGGGGTGGCGAACGGAGCGTCTGCGGCCGCACCCTGGCTGCCCGTGCGGGGCGGCGCGCGCCCTAGAAGGGGAGCGCGCCTCGGCAGCCGGAAGCGCGCAGGACACAATGGCGGGGTAACGGCCCTGCGCGACACGGCAGTCTGGGATTTGGAGGGGCGCATGTCTGATCTTCCCCGGAAGGCGGTCACCCGGACCGTCAAGTTGGCCGCGTTGCCACTCGGCTTCGCCGGGCGGGCCACATGGGGCCTGGGCAAACGGATCGGCGGCAAGTCCGCCGAGCTGGTCGCCCGCGAGCTCCAGCAGCGCACCGCCGAGCAGCTGTTCAAGGTGCTCGGCGAGCTGAAGGGCGGGGCCATGAAACTGGGTCAGGCGCTGTCCGTCTTCGAGTCGGCCCTCCCGGAGGAGGTCGCCGGACCGTACCGGGCGGCGCTGACGAAGCTTCAGGACGCGGCGCCGCCGATGCCGACGTCCACCGTCCACGCGGTCCTCGACGAGCGGCTCGGGGAGAACTGGCGTGAGCTGTTCCTGGAGTTCGAGGACAAGCCGGCGGCGGCCGCCTCGATCGGGCAGGTGCACCGGGCGGTCTGGCACGACGGCCGCGAGGTCGCGGTGAAGGTGCAGTACCCGGGCGCCGGGGAGGCACTGCTCTCGGACCTGACCCAGCTGAGCCGCTTCGCCCGGCTCCTCGGGCCGCTCGTGCCGGGGATGGACATCAAGCCGCTGATCACCGAGATGCGGGACCGGGTCTCCGAGGAGCTGGACTACGCCCTGGAGGCGACCTCCCAGCGCGAGCACGCGGAGGTGTTCGCAGACGATCCCGACGTGGTCGTACCGGCGGTGGTGCACCAGTCGGAGCAGGTCCTCGTGACCGAGTGGATGGACGGGATCCCGCTCTCGGAGGTGATCGCGGACGGCACGGAGGCCCAGCGGGACCGCGCGGGGCAGCTGCTGGCCCGCTTCCTCTTCTCCGGTCCCGCGCGCACCGGCCTGCTCCACGCCGACCCGCACCCGGGGAACTTCCGGCTGCTGCCGGGCGCCGAGGGGGACGAGGATCCGGCGAGCTGGCGTCTCGGCGTCCTCGACTTCGGCACCGTGGACCGGCTCCCGGGCGGACTGCCGGAGACGATCGGCGTGTGTCTGCGGATGACGCTCGCCGGTGAGGCCGAGACCGTCTACGAACTGCTCCGCACGGAAGGGTTCGTCAAGGATTCCGTCGCCCTCGATCCGGACGCGGTCCTCGAGTATCTGCTCCCGATCATCGAGCCGGCCGAGGCGGAGACGTTTCTGTTCACCCGCGGCTGGCTCCGCGCGCAGGCCGCCCGGATCGCCGACCCCCGCTCCCCCGCCCACCAGCTGGGCAAGCAGCTCAACCTGCCGCCCTCGTACCTGTTGATACACCGTGTGACGTTGAGCACCATCGGGGTGCTGTGCCAGCTCAACGCGACGGTACGGCTACGGGACGAGCTGGAGGAGTGGCTGCCCGGCTTCGTCGCGCCGGACGGCGACTGAGTTCCGCCGCCGCGAGGGCCGGTCACCACCAGGCGGAGTCGAGCCGGCCTTCGATGGCGCGGATGTTGGCGCGGGCGCAGTCCTCGCAGAAGTACTCGCGCCGGCCGTTCTCCACCGAACACGTCCAGGTCAGCGGGAGGGTGTCGGTGGTCTTGCCGCAGCGCGCGCAGGCGAGGGGTGCCTCGGGGGTACGGGCGTCGTTCACCCTCGTGACGATAGCCCGGCGGAGGCGCCTCGGCCCGGGCAACGCACCGCGGGGGCCGGTCCGTTCGGACCGGCCCCCGCGGGCGCGCCCCTGAGGGCGCGGGGTGGAAACCCCTTAGTTCATGACGGCCATGGCCAGCGCGCGGCGGGCGCGCAGCGAGACGCGCTCGGCGCGGCGCTGCATGCGCCGGGCGGCGACCAGGCGCACGGCCTGGCGTTCCGCCTCGGCCTCACGCTGCCGCTCGTGCATATGGGCACGAGCCAAGGCTTCTGGGATGAGTTGCATTTCGCGGATCCTGTTCTGACGCGCGGTGTGCGCGGCGGTGGTGGAGAAGTCGGGGGTCGCGGAGCCGATGGGCTCGATGGCGGAGGAGATCATCGGGGCCTGCTTCTGGGGATCGTGCGTGAAGGGATGGTCGATGGTTCCGGTGGCGCTCATGCCGCGACCGGGTTCTTGCGCGGACGGCCACGGGGCCGCTTCCGGGCGACGACCACGCCCTGGACGAAGAGCTCGCCGCCCCAGACGCCCCAGGGCTCGCGGCGCTCCTGGGCGCCGGCGAGGCAGGCAGCCATGAGCGGGCAGGTCCGGCAGAGGGACTTCGCGTACTCGACGTCGGCGGGGGACTCCGCGAAGAAGACCTCGGGGTCGTAGGCGCGACAGGGAACGGGGACGCCGAGGTTCTCGATGGCGTCGTCGAGCGCGGTGAGCGCGGTGAGGGGGGTCAAGGTGGGGTCCTCCGTGGAACCGGGCAGGGTGATCGAGTCGGAAGGCGGTACGGACGGGGCGTGCGCTTCGAGTTGCACGGTGGTCTTTCCTCGTCTGGTCGTTCCGGCCTGTTGGGCCGGGGTTTCGGCTGGTACCGGGTGGTTCTGCCCGAGGCCCCTTCGCTCCGTCATCCCCGTTCGGGGACAAACAGAAGGGCCGCGGATCCCGGGTGGGGTTCCGCGGCCCTGAAGGCGCCGGTCTGATCATGGATCAGACTGGATCACTCCAGGGTTCGAGCCCACGGAAGGCCCACATCATGTGGTGGTGCGTCGTCGTCTGCCGCTGCTGGATTCCGGCACCGGTCGCGGCGAAGGCATAGGCCGTGGCCTTGCCCGCTGCTCCTGCTTCCAGTGCCTTGGTCGGTCGCTCATTGCGCTCGATGGCGGCCACGCCGAGACCGGACAGACCGGTGACGGGCAGACCGCTGCCAAGGAACGCAGCGCCGGAGAGGCCGAGCGAGCAGGCGGAGACGATCGCGCGATCGGTCATTTTGGCGGTGCTGACGAAGCCGGCGGTGCTGGGCTTGATGATGCTGATCACGGGTAATCGCCTCCTCTCGGCGTCTCGGAGGGGTTCGGGCGCGAGCCCTGACCCTCATATGTATTTGGACAAGTACAGCACGAAGACAGGGCTTCTAAGAAGCCACCGTGTCCGTGGTTAAGAACCTATGGCGCTTGACGGGGCAGGCGCAAACTATTTTCGCGACGAGTTTTCACGAGACTTCGTCCTCCCCCGTCCTTCCCTCCCCACCTGCGCAGATGGCCAGGACGTCGGCTCCGAAGCGGTCGAGCTTGCGGACGCCGACGCCGGAGATCGAGGAGAGCTCGCCGTCGGTGGTCGGGACGCGCTCGGCGATGGCCATGAGCGTCTTGTCGGTGAAGACGCAGTAGGCGGGCTGGGCCAGCTCCTTCGCCTGCTCGGCGCGCCAGTCGCGGAGCCGCTCGTAGAGCCCCTCGTCCATGTCCGAGGGGCAGTCCTCGCAGCGCATGAGCTTCATCGCGCCCGCCTCGGTGAGCGTCGCCCCGCAGACCCGGCACAGGACGGGGCCGCGCGGCTTGCGCCGGCCGCCGGTGAGGCCCCGCTCGATGCCTCCGGCCCTGGCGACGGTGCCGGAGCCGAGGGAGCCGGAGCCGGGTCGCAGCCCCTTGAGGAAGCGGGTGGGGCGCCGGGAGGCGCGGCCGCCCGGGGCGCGGGACAGCGCCCAGGAGAGCGAGAGGTGGAGGCGGGCCCGGGTGACGCCGACGTACAGCAGGCGGCGCTCCTCCTCGACCTGCTCGTCGGTCTTGGCGTACGTGATGGGCATCATGCCCTCGGTGAGGCCGACCAGGAACACCGCGTCCCATTCGAGGCCCTTGGCCGCGTGCAGCGAGGCGAGGGTGACGCCCTGGACGGTCGGCGCGTGCTGGGCGGCGGCCCGCTCGTCGAGCTCGGCGACCAGGTCGGAGAGGGTGGCGCCGGACTTGGCGCGGGCGAAGTCCTCGGCGAGCCGGACGAGGGCGGCGAGCGACTCCCAGCGGTCGCGGACCGCGCCGGAGCCGGACGGCGGCTTGGTGGTCCAGCCCTTGGTGGAGAGGACGGCCCTGACCTGCGAGGGCAGGTCCTCGGCGTCGTCGAGGAGGGAGTCGTTGCCGCCGGCGCGGGCCGCGCCGCGCAGGGCGATGCCCGCTTCCCGTACCTCCTGGCGCTCGAAGAAGCGCTCGGCGCCGCGGAGCTGGTAGGGCACTCCGGCGTCGGCGAGGGCCTGCTCGTAGACCTCGGACTGGGCGTTGATCCGGTAGAGGACGGCGATCTCGCCGGCCGGGACGCCGGCGGCGATGAGGTCCCGGATGCGGCGGGCGGTGCCCTCGGCCTCGGCCGGTTCGTCGGCGTACTCCGTGTAGGCGGGCTCGGGGCCCGGGTCGCGCTGGGAGATCAGCTCCAGGCGGTGCTCGGCTGCCCGGCCGCGGGCCTGGCTCAGCAGCCCGTTGGCGAGGTGGACGACCTGCGGGGTGGAGCGGTAGTCGCGGACGAGCTTGACCACCGTGGCGTTCGGGTGACGGTTGCGGAAGTTCAGCAGGTGGTCGGGGGTGGCGCCGGTGAACGAGTAGATGGTCTGGCTGGCGTCGCCGACCACGCAGAGGTTGTCGCGGTCGCCGAGCCACAGGTCGAGCAGCCGCTGCTGGAGCGGGGAGACGTCCTGGTACTCGTCCACGACGAAGTGCTGGTACTGGCGGCGGATCTGCTCCGCGATGTCGTGCCGGTCCTGGAGGATGCCGACGGTGAGCAGCAGCACGTCCTCGAAGTCGATCACCGAGCGGTCGCGCTTGAGCTGCTCGTACAGCGCGTAGATCTGGCTGATCTCGGCCGGGTCGCGCGGGGCGTCCCTGACGGACTTGGCGACCGCGGCCGGATAGTCGGCGGGGACCGTCTGGGTGACCTTGGCCCATTCGATCTCGCCCGTGACGTCGCGCAGCTCGTTCCGGTCGAGCCGGATGCGGCAGCGGGCCGCGGCGTCGGCGACGAGCTGGATCTTCCGGTCCAGGAGCCGGGGCATGTCGCCGCCGACGGCTTTCGGCCAGAAGAACTGGAGCTGGCGGAGGGCCGCGGAGTGGAACGTCCGGGCCTGGACTCCGCCCGCCCCGAGCTCCCGGAGCCGGCCGCGCATCTCGCCGGCGGCGCGGTTGGTGAACGTGACGGCCAGCACACTGGCGGGCTGGAGTATCCCCGCCCGCACTCCGTACGCGATCCGGTGGGTGATGGCGCGCGTCTTGCCCGTGCCGGCTCCCGCCAGCACGCACACCGGGCCGCTCAGGGCCCGTGCGACCTCGCGCTGCTCGGGGTCGAGCCCGTCGAGCACCGCGTCGGCCGTCTCCGGGACCTGCGGGAAGAGAGTGGAGTGCGTTGCTGCTGTCACCTGTCCATGCTGCCAGGTCCGGCGAGCTCGGTGCGGCGGCTTGTCCACAGGCGGGAGGCGCCGGTCATACGAATGCCGGGAATGGGAGGGCCGGGGCGTACGTTCTTCTTCTCGGCACCCGTCAGCGAACAAGAGGAGCGCCAGGCCATGCAGGGCACTGTGACGATGTACAGCACCACGTGGTGCGGCTACTGCCGTCGGCTGAAGAGCCAGATGGACCGCGAGGGCATCGCGTACTCGGAGATCAACATCGAGCAGGACCCGGAGTCGGCGGCGTACGTCGAGAAGGCCAACGGCGGCAACCAGACCGTTCCGACCGTCCGCATCGTTCCCGTCGCCGGCGGCGACGAGGTCGTCATGACGAACCCGAGCCTCGCGCAGGTGAAGCAGGCGCTCGGCGCCTGACCCCGCGGCCCACGAGCCCGCGACCCACGACCCCGCGACTCACGAACCCCGACCGGAAGTCCTCCGGTCGGGGTTCCGTGTTTCTCGGACGACGTCCTTCTCAGACCACGTCGCCCGGCTTCGGGAGCGGCTTGCCGTACCAGCGCTCGATCAGGCGGGAGGCGATCGAGATGCCGTACGGGGGCAGCACCTCGCCGGACTCGAAGCCGGCCGCGAGGTCCTCGCGGGAGAACCAGCGGGCCTCGTGGATCTCCTCGCCGTCCACGTCTATCTCCGAGGAGGTGGCGCGGGCGAAGAAGCCCAGCATGAGGCTGGACGGGAATGGCCAGGGCTGGCTGGCGACGTACTCGACCTCGCCGACCGTGACACCGGCCTCCTCGAAGACCTCGCGGGCCACCGACTGCTCGATGGACTCGCCGGGCTCGACGAAGCCCGCGAGGGTCGAGAAGCGGCCCTCCGGCCAGTGGACCTGGCGGCCCAGCAGGGCCCGGTCCTGGTCGTCCGTGACCAGCATGATGACCGCCGGGTCGGTACGCGGGTAGTGCTCGGCGCCGCAGGCCTGGCAGCGCCGGATGTGCCCGGCGGCGGCGATGACGGTGCGGTCGCCGCAGCGCGAGCAGAAGCGGTGGAGGCGCTGCCAGTTCTCCAGGGCCACGGCGTGCACCATGAGTGCCGCGTCGCGGTCCGAGAGCAGCAGGCCCGCCTCGCGCAGCCCCGCCGGCCGGGCGGACTGGTCCATGCGGCCGGGCAGGGAGTCCTTCTGGAGCGCGAAATAGGAGACGCCCTCGGCGTCCGTGCCCAGGAAGTAGCGGTGGGTCTCGGTGACGGGCGCCTCGAACGCCGGGGTCATGACGAGCTCGGTGGTGCCGTCGGGCCGGTCGTCGATCAGCACCTGGCCCCCGGAGACCACGAAGACACGGGTCGTGGGGTGGCTCCAGGCGGCCGCCAGCCACGCCTCGTCGAGGCGGTGGTGAGCAGCCCGGTCGATGCCGCTCGGTGCGGTCAGCGAGATCGGACGGTCCGGCCGGTCCGTTGACGCGTGCTTCAAGTCGCTCACAGGTGCTTCCAACTCCCCCGGATCGGTGTGTGGGCCAGGGCCTGTCCGGCGGATCAGGGTCGGATAGGCCGCGGCGTCTGGTGCGGTGCATCGCAAGGCGCCGGAGCGCCTCGATAGCGGAGCTATTGGGGCGTTTCGGCAACGCGGCGAGGTGCCGTGCCAGACGTCGCGGACCCGGCCGTGATCCGCCGGACAGGCCCTGGGCGCGCGGCGCTGTCGAGGGCGGCGGGCAGGTCGCCCCACAGGTGAGCCGTGGTCTCGACGCCCTTCATGAGGAGATCGAGTTCGATCTTCTCGTTCGGGGCGTGCCAGCCGTCGGACGGGACGGAGATGCCCAGGAACAGCACGGGCGCCTCCAGGACGTCCTGGAGGTCGGCGGCCGGCCCGGAACCGCCCTCGCGGGTGTAGCGGACCTTGGCGCCGTCGAAGGCCCTGCTCATGGCCCGGGCCACCGCCTTGAGGGCGGGGTGGTCGAGAGGGGTGAGGCAGGGGCGGGTCGGGGCGCCGAAGACGATCTCGTACCGGATGCCGGCGGGGACGAGCCCGGCGAGCCAGTCCCGCACGGCGAGCTCGATCTTGGCCGGATCCTGGCCGGCGACGAGCCGGAACGACAGCTTGAGCTGGGCGGACGCGGGGACGATCGTCTTGCCTCCGGGGCCCTGGTAGCCGCCGCCGATGCCGTTGACCTCTGCGGTGGGGCGGGCCCAGACCCGCTCCAGGGTGGAGAAGCCGGCCTCGCCGAGCGTGCCGTGGGACTTGGCCGTACGCAGCCAGGCCGCCTCGTCGAAGGGGAGCTCGGCGACGAGGGCGCGCTCGGCGTCGGAGAGCTCGGTGACGCCCTCGTAGAACCCGGGGATCGCGACGCGCTCGGTCTCGTCGTGCAGGGCGGCGACGATCCGGCCGGCGACGGTGGCCGGGTTCGGCACGGCGCCGCCGAAGGAGCCGGAGTGGATGTCCTGGTCGGGGCCGTACAGCTCGATCTCGCAGTCGGCGACCCCGCGCATCCCGGTGCACACGGTGGGGGTCGTCTCGGACCACATGCCGGTGTCGGAGACGATCACGGCGTCGGCGGCGAGCCGCTCGGCGTGGGTCTCGACGAGCTCGCGGAAGTGCGGCGAGCCCGACTCCTCCTCGCCCTCCACGATCAGCTTCAGGTTGACGGCGGGGGCGGTGCGGCCGGTGACGGCGAGGTGGGCGCGGACCCCGAGTGTGTGGAAGAACACCTGGCCCTTGTCGTCTGCGGCGCCCCGCGCGTACATCCGGCCGTCGATCACGGTCGGCTCGAAGGGCTCCGTGTGCCAGCCGTCCTCGCGGGCCGCGGGCTGCACGTCGTGGTGGCCGTAGACGAGGACCGTCGGTGCGTCCGGGTCCCCGGAGGGCCACTCGGCGAAGACCGCCGGGGCGCCGTCCGTCTCCCACACCTCGACCGTGGCGAAGCCGGTCTCCGTGAGCTTCGCGGCGAGCCATTCGGCGCTGCGCCGGACGTCCCCGGCGTGGTCCGGCTGCGCCGACACGGAGGGGATGCGCAGCCACTCGGCCAGGTCGCCGAGGAAGGCGGCGCGGTGCTGCTCGATGTACGTACGCACGGCGTGGACGGCGCTGTCCGGGGTCTCGCTCATGCCTCCGAGCCTATCCGGCGCCGGAGGGTGCCCCGCCCAGCAGGATGGCCTCCAGCTCGGCCCGGCCGGGCAGGCGCGCGGGGCGGGCGACCTCGCCCGTACGGACGTAGACGAAGGCGGCCGTGACGTCGTCGGGCGCGAGGCCGTGCTGCTCGGCCCAGGCGAGCCGGTAGATCGCGAGCTGGAGGGGGTCGGCGGTGCGGTGGTGGCTGGTCTTCCAGTCGACGATCTCGTACGCGCCGGTGTCCTTGTCCCGGTAGACGGCGTCGATCCGGCCCCGGACGACCCGGCCCGCGAGGGTGAGGTGGACGGGGACCTCGACGCGGTACGGGGAGCGGTGGGCGTACGGCGTGCGGGCGAAGGCCTCCTTGAGGTCGTCGAGGTCCCGCTCGTCGAGGATCTCGGGCTCCCCCGCGAAGTCCTCGCCGCCGGGCAGGTCCTCGGGGCCGAGGAACGGCAGCGGCAGCTCCTCGAAGCGGGACTCCACCCACGCGTGGAACCGGGTGCCCCGGCGGGCCGCGGGCTGCGGCGGCTTGGGCATGGGGCGGGCCAGGTCCTGGGCGAAGCCGTCGGGGTCGGCGGCGAGGCGGAGCACCTGGGAGGCGGAGAGGTACGGAGGGAGGAGGACGTCGCGCGTGGTGGCGCGGGCGCGGCGGAGTTCTGTGGTGAGGGCGGTGAGGTCGCGGTCCCAGGAGGCGATGGTGCGGAGCTCCTCCGGGGTGAGGGTGCGCTCCGGGACCGTCGCTTCCGGGTCCCGCGGTGCCGGCACCGCGTCCGCGTGGGTGTCCTCCGGGAGGGTCTCTTCGTCCCAGACGGGTTCCTCGTCGTCGGGCCAGAGGTCCTCGGGGTGCGGGTCCGGGAGGTCGGGCGCTGCGCTCGGGGGGTGGTGCCCACCCTCCCCCAGAGGGGGGACCCCCAGCCCCTGCGGAACGTATGCCCGCAACCGGGCGGTCACGGCCTCCGCCGCGGCGCGGCGCCTCGTCAGCGCCTCCGCGTCCAGCGGGAGGGGCCAGGCCTCGTCCTTCGTGTTCTCCGTCAGGGACGGGTTCTCCGCGTCTTCCTCCGGGGTTTCCGCCCAGGACTCGATGTCGCCGTGGCCGGCCTCGCAGTGGTCGTAGAGGGCCTGGAGGAAGTCCGAGGGGCCTCGGGGCTTCTTCTGGGACGGGCCCCACCAGTGGGCCGAGCCGAGGAGGAGGGAGCGGGGGCGCGTGAAGGTGACGTAGCCGAGGCGGAGCTCTTCCGTGTGCTGGTGGTCGCGCATGGCGTTCTTGAACGACGTGAGGGACTTCGCGTCCCAGGTGTGGATGCCCGGCAGCGTGTCCGCGTCGCCGCGCAGGGCGTGTGGGAGCACCTGGGGCTGGGACGTCCACGCCTCGCGGGCGCGGGCGCTCGGGAACGCTCCGGCGACCAGGCCGGGGACGGCGACGACGTCCCACTCCAGGCCCTTGGACTTGTGGGCGGTGAGGACCTTCACCGTGTTCTCGCCGCCCGGGAGGGCGTTGTCGAGGCCCTTCTCGAACTGGACGGCCGTGCGCAGGAAGCCGAGGAAGGCGAGCAGGCTCGCCTCGCCGTCGAGGGAGGCGAACCCCGCGGCGATGTCCAGGAAGTTCGAGAGGGTCTCGCGGCGGCGGGCGGCCAGCGCGTGCGGGGAGGCCGAGAGCTCGACCTCCAGGCCGGTCGTGCCGAGGATCCGGTGCAGCACGTCCATGAGCGGGTCGGCGAGCGAGGTGCGCAGGGAGCGCAGCTCGGCGGCGAGGCGCGCGAAGCGGACCCTGGCCTCGGTGGAGAAGGGCAGGCCGTCGTCGGCGGCGCCGCCGGAGTCGAGGAAGGTGTCGAGCGCGTCGGCGAGCGAGATCACCTCCGCCGGGTCGACGCCCTCGACGGCGGCGGCGAGCCGCTGCTCGGGGTCGGGGTCGTCGCCGCCCCGGTGGACGAGGAGGCGGGCGCGGCGGCCGAGGAGGGCCAGGTCGCGGGGGCCGATCCGCCACCGGGGGCCGGTGAGGAGGCGGACGAGGGAGGCGTTGGCCCCCGGGTCCTGGAGGACTTCACAGACGGCGACCAGGTCCGCGATCTCGGGCAGGTGGAGGAGGCCGGAGAGGCCGACGACCTCGACGGGCACGTCACGGGCGACGAGGGCGGCGTGGATCGCGGGGAAGTCGGTGGCGGTCCGGCACAGGACGGCGATCTCGCCGGGCTCGCGGCCGGTGCGGACGAGGTGGGCGAGGGAGTCGGCGAGCCAGTCGATCTCCTCGGCGTGGGTGGGCAGCAGGGCGATGCGGACGCTGCCGTCCTGCTCCGCGCCCGGCGCGGGGCGCAGCGCCTCGACGCCCGCGTGCATGGCTCGCAGGGGGGCGGCGAGTCGGTTGGCGAGGTCGAGGAGACGGCCGCCGCTGCGCCGGTTCTCGGAGAGGGAGTAGCGGCTCGCGGGGCTGCCGTCGGCGCCCGGGAAGTGCTCGGGGAAGTCGTCCAGGTTGGCGACGGAGGCGCCGCGCCAGCCGTAGATGGCCTGGCAGGGGTCGCCGACGGCGGTCACCGCGTGTCCGGTGCCCTGGCCGAAGAGGCCGGAGAGCAGCAGCCGCTGGGCGACGGAGGTGTCCTGGTACTCGTCGAGGAGGACGACCCGGAACTCCTCGCGCAGCAGGCCCCCGACCTCGGGGCGGGTGGTGGCGAGCTCGGCGGAGAGGGCGATCTGGTCGCCGAAGTCGAGCAGGTCGCGGGAGCGCTTCGCGGCGCGGTAGCGGACGACGAGGTCGAGGAGCTCGCGGCGGGCGGCCGTGGCCTCGGGGATCTTGCGCAGCTCGGCGTTGCTCAGCTTGGCGCCGGCGAGGGCGGTGAGGAGCTCGGAGTCGTACGCCGTGAGGTCCCGGGGCCGTACGAGGTGCTCGGCGAGCTCGCCGTCGAGGGCGAGGAGGTCGGTGATCAGGGTCGGGAAGGACTTGGTCAGCGCCGGGTACGGGCCGGGGGCCTCGCGCAGGACGCGCGCGGCGAGCTGGTAGCGGGTGGCGTCGGCGAGGAGCCGGGCGGTGGGCTCCAGGCCGATGCGGAGGCCGTGATCGGTGAGGAGCTGCCCGGCGAAGGCGTGGTACGTGGAGATGCGGGGCTCGCCGGGGGGCTCGTCCGGGTCGATGACGTCGGGGTCGGTGACCCCGGCGCGGACGAGGGCGGTGCGGACGCGCTCGGCGAGTTCGCCCGCGGCCTTGTTGGTGAAGGTGAGCCCGAGGACCTGCTCGGGGGCGACCTGCCCCGTGCCGACCAGCCAGACCACGCGGGCGGCCATCACCGTCGTCTTGCCGGAGCCGGCTCCGGCCACGACGACCTGCGGGGCGAGCGGCGCGGTGATGCAGGCCGTCTGCTCCGGGGTGAACGGGATGCCGAGGAGCTCCTTGAGCTGCTCGGGGTCGGTGAGGTGTGCGGTCACCTCAAAGAGGCTAACGCGACCGACTGACAGTGCGGCCCGGCCCGGCCGTCACCAGGCGCTCACCATGGCCTCCCGCGCGGTCCGCGACCGGGCTCACGCGGGCTGGCCCGGGTCCAGCTTCGAGAGGTCCACCGTCTCGTCGGCGGGCGGGACGACCACGTCGACGGGCTTGTCGTAGTCGGAGAGCAGCATGGAGCCGGGTTCGTCACCGCCCGTCTTGACCATCTTGAGGATGTAGGGCTTGCCCTCCTGGGAGACGGAGACGGTGGTCGTCTCGCCGCCGGTCTTCTTCTTCACCAGCGTCGCGACGGGGGTGTCGTCCACCTCGCCGTCGGGCCCGCGCACCAGACCGCTGCGCTCCGCCTTGTCCTTGTCGAGGTCGGCGAGGAGCCCCTTCAGGTCGCAGACGCCGCCGAGGTCGCCGCTGCCCGCCTGTCCCGGGGCGATCTTCAGCCAGCGGCCCTTGACGAGCTCGATCGTGGCGTCGATCTGTGGCTCGGGCATCCCCTGGGAGGCCATGGAGACGCGCCAGAAGGCCTCGTCGCCCTTCATGTACGTGATGTCGTCGACGCGGCGCAGCTCGGCGGTGCCGCCGTCGATCTTCATCACGCCGGTGCACTCGTCGCGGTCGTTGACGGCGAAGTCGATGTCGAGCGGCTGCCCGTCCGCTGCGACCCGGCCCACCATGCGGAGCGAGGTCGCGGACTGGGTGGCGGTGACCGCCCGCTCGGCGATCTCGTCGGGGGTGAGGTCCGCGAAGGGGTCGGGGGACGGCGTCGGGGCCGGGGCCTGGGCCTGGACCACCGCTGGGGCCTGGACCACCGCTGCCGGCGCCGCCCAGGCCGCCGCCGGCGCGGGACCCGCGAGGGCGGCGGCGGCACAGACGACGGCTGCGGCGCGGAGCTTTCGGTGGGACGCCATGCGAGCCTCCTCGCGGATTCCCCGAGTCCCCTGACCCTTGTTCACCCTTGTCCACCAGGGTCGCCCCACACGCGCGCGCCCGCGACCGGGCGGGGCGGGTGGGGCGGCGGGGGTGGGTGAGTCAGGAGGCGCCGGCGAGCTCCGCCATGTCGACGACCTGGTCGGCCGGGGGCGCGGTGACGGTGACCGGCTTGTCGTACTCGGTGAAGGTGACCGTGCCGGGCTCCTTCCCGCCGGCCTCCACGACACGGAGGATGTACGGCTTGGCGGAGTCCTTGGCCACGTAGAAGGTCGTGGTCTCGCCCTTCGTGGCCTTCGTCGTGAGGGTGGCGGCGGGCGTGCCGTCGACGTCGGCGTCGTCGCCCCGGGTCAGGCCCTTGCGCGGCGTGTCCTCGTCCATGTCCTTGACGATGGTCTTGAGGTCACAGAAGGCGTCGGGGCCCTCGTCCCCGGCCGGCATCTTCATCCAGCGGCCCTTGAGCAGCGCGGACATGGCGCCGGCCTCCTCCGCCGAGCCGCCCTCCTCGCCGGCGGTGGAGCTCCAGAAGGCGTCGTCGCCCTTCATGTAGCTGACGCCGCCGGTGCCGATCAGCTCGGCCTTGCCGCCCTTGCCGGCCGCCTGCATCGAGCCCTTGCAGGAGCCCTTGTCGTCGACGGAGAAGTCGACCGTCATCTCCTGGCCGTCGGTCTTGCCCTGGCCGTTCATGTGGAAGGAGGTGGCGGCCTTCGTGGTCGCGACGGCCTTGTCGACGATGGCGTCGGCCGCGAGTCCCGCGAAGGGGTCGGCGGCCTTGTCGTCGCCCTGGGAACAGCCCGTGGCACCCGCGACCACGGCCACACAGACCGTCGCCGCGACCCAGAGCTTCCGATTGGCCTTCATCCGCGTACTCCTCAGCGTTTTCACAGCGTGTCTTCACAGCGTCCTTATGCGGGACGCCGTGAAGAGTGACGTGCGAAGACGAACAAAGGGTGTACGTGGCGGAACGTGACGTTCCGCACAGAGTGTCGCTCGACTCGTCACTCGACGATCTGGCGGCCCTCCGGCTGGGCGCTGCACGAGGCACGGAAGGCGCAGTTCGCGCAGTGCTGGCCGGTGGTGGGCGTGAAGCGCTCGTCGAGGACCCGGCCGGCGGCGGTGGCGAGCAGGTCGCCGACCCACTCCCCTTCCAGGGGCTGCTGGGCCTGGACCTTCGGCAGGGCGTCCCCGCCCTCCTTCTTCGGGGCGGCCTGCCGCAGCTGTACGAGCTCGGCGCCGCCCGGCTCCGGCCGGCGCCCGTCGAAGACCTCGTCGAGGGCTCCTTCCCGGACCGCGAGCTGGTAGACGGCGAGCTGCGGGTGGTGGGCGACCTCGTCCCGGGTGGGAGCCGCCTTGCCGGTCTTGAAGTCGACGACGTAGGCGCGGCCGTGCTCGTCGGTCTCGACGCGGTCCATGGAGCCGCGGATGCGGACCTCGTACTCCCCCGCCTCCAGGGTCACGTCGAAGCCGTGCTCGGAGGCGGCGGGGGTGCGGCCGCCGCGGTCCATGACGTGCCACTGGAGGAAGCGTTCGAGCGCCACGCGCGCGTGGGCCTTCTCCTGGGCCGACTTCCAGGGGGCGTCGAAGGCGAGGGCGTCCCAGACGGAGTCCAGGCGGGCCATGAGGACGTCGAGGTCGGCCGGGGTGCGGCCGGAGGCGACCTCGTCGGCGAGGACGTGCACGACGTTGCCGAAGCCCTGGGCGGCGGTGGCGGGGGCGGCGGCCTTGACCTCGCGGCCCAGGAACCACTGGAGGGAGCAGGTGGTGGCGAGGTTCTCCAGGGCGCTCGGCGAGAGGGCGACGGGCAGGTCGCGGTCGCGCAGCGGCACCGTGCTCTGCGTCGGCTCGAACAGCCCCCACCAGCGGTCCGGGTGCGCGGCGGGCACCAGCGGCTGGCCGTCCTCGTCGGCGAGCGCGGCGAGGGAGGCGAGGCGGTGGGCGGCGGCGTCGCGGAGCGCGGGCGAGGCGGCCGGGTCGACGGTCGTCGCCCGGAGCTCGGCGACCAGGGCGGAGACGGCGAGGGGACGGCGGGGTCGGCCGGGCACCTCCGTCGGCGCGACGCCGAACTCGGTGAGGAAACGGGAGGGCTGGTCGCCGTCCTCCGCCGGTGCCTTCACTGCGGTGACGACGAGACGGTCGCGGGCGCGGGTGGCGGCCACGTAGAACAGGCGGCGCTCCTCGGCCAGGAGGGCGCCCGGGGTGAGGGGCTCGGCGAGGCCGTCGCGGCCGATGCGGTCGGCTTCGAGGAGGGAGCCGCGGCGGCGCAGGTCCGGCCAGAGGCCCTCCTGGACACCGGCGACGACGACGAATGCCCATTCGAGACCCTTGGAACGGTGGGCGGTCATGAGGCGGACGGCGTCGGGGCGGGTGTGGCGGCGGGTGAGGGTGTCGGCGGCGATGTCCTGGGCGTCGAGCTCTTCGAGGAAGTTGAGGACACCGCGGCCGCCGACGCGCTCCTCGGCGCGGGCGGCGGTCTCGAAGAGGGCGCAGACGGCGTCGAGGTCCCGGTCGGCGTTGCGCCCGGCGGGCCCGCCGCGCAGGGCGGCGCGCTCCAGGCGCCCCGGCCAGGGGGTGCCGTTCCAGAGGACCCAGAGGGCCTCCTCGGCGGTGCCGCCGGCGCCGAGGAGGGTGCGGGTCTCGCGGAGGAGCTCGCCGAGGCGGCGGGCGCCGCGGGCGTACGAGGGGTCGTGGGCGACGAGGCGCTCGGGCTCGGCGAGGGCGCGGGCGAGGAGGACGTCGGAGGGGGGCGGGAGCTTGTTCCCGCCGGCTCGCTCCTCGTCGCGGAGGGCGCGGCCCAGGCGCCTCAGGTCGGCCGGGTCCACCCCTGCGAGGGGGGAGGCGAGCAGTTCGAGCGCGGTCTCGACGGTGAGCCAGCCGGCGGTGTTTGCCGGCCCTTCAGCCTCCTGCGCGGCCGCGGGGCCATCGGGCACGGGGTCAGAGCGGTACGCCGACGGTGCGGCCGCGTGGGTGGTTGTGCCCACCCTCCCCCAGAGCTCCGCCTGGGAGGTACCCCCAGCCCCGGCGGAACGCATGCCCACAACCAGGTCCGGCCCGAGGGCGGGCTCGTCCACAACCAGGTCCGGCGTAGGCGCCGGCTCGTCCACAACCAGGTCCTGCGTAGGCGCGGGCTCGTCCGCAACCAGGGACTGCGGGGGCGGGCCGCCCGGCCTCGCGACCGCGCGAAGCGCGAGGAGCAGGGGGGACACGGCGGGTTCGTGGCGGAGGGGGGTGTCCGCGGCGTCCGTTTCCACCGGGACGCCCGCCGAGGTGAGCGCTCGGCGGAGGGACGGGAGCGTGGCGGCGGCGCGGGTGAGGACGGCCATGTCCTGCCAGGGGACGCCGTCCTCCAGGTGCGCCCGGCGCAGCAGGTCGGCGATGTTCTCGGCCTCCGCCGAGGCCGTGGGGTACGTGTACGCCTCCGCCCTGCCCCCGTCCCGCGCCGCCGCGAGCTCGCGGTGTTCCCGGACCTTGGCGGCGGGGAGGCGGGTGAGCGGCATCCGCTGGGTGAGCAGCCGGGTCGCCCCGAGGAGCTCCTGGCCCGCGCGGCGGGAGGTGCGCAGGACGCGCACGTCGTTGCCGCCGAAAGCGGCCGGGAAGTCGAGGATGCCGTTCACGTCGGCGCCGCGGAAGGCGTAGATCGACTGGTCCGGGTCGCCGAAGGCGACGACCGTGCTCCGCCCGCCGCCCGTGAGGGCGTGCAGGAGCCGGACCTGGGCCGGGTCGGTGTCCTGGTACTCGTCGACGTACACCGCGTCGTACGCGGGCAGCGTGACGCTCCCGGCGAGCAGGACGGCCCGGTGGACGAGCTCCGTGTAGTCGAGGACGCCCTGGAGGTCGAGGACGTCGAGGTACTCGGCGAGGAAGCCGGCCGCCGCCTTCCAGTCCGGGCGCCCGACGCGCTCGGCGAAGCGGGCGAGCGCGTCCGGGCCGAGGCCCAGCTCACGCGAGCGGGCGAGGACGGCCCGCACCTCGTCGGCGAAGCCGCGGGTGGTCAGGCAGGCGCGCAGCTCGTCGGGCCAGCCGACCCGCCCGAGGCCGGCCTTCTCCAGGTCGATCTGGCCGGCGAGCAGCTCGCGCACGGCGAGGTCCTGCTCGGGTCCCGAGAGCAGCCGCAGCGGTTCGGCGAAGAGCTCGGCGTCCTGGTGGGCGCGGATCAGGGCGTAGCAGTACGAGTGGAAGGTCGTCGCCTGCGGCGGGCGCCGGCCGCCGAGCCGGGTGGCCATCCGGTCGCGGAGTTCGACGGCGGCCTTGCGGCTGAAGGTGAGGACGAGGAGGCGTTCGGGGTCGGCGCCCCGCTCCATCCGGGCCGCGACCGCCTCGACCAGCGTCGTCGTCTTTCCGGTGCCGGGTCCGGCGAGGACGAGGAGCGGTCCGCCGGTGTGGTCAACCACTTCCCGCTGGGCTGCGTCCAGCTGAGGGGGATCCAGCGGGGCCGGCGCGGTACGCACCAGTCGGTACGCGCCCGGGGTCCGCTGCCGGCCCGGACCCGGGTACGGCTGTCCCTGGTGCGGCGTGTGCCGGGTGGTGGAGGAGGAGCTCACGTGGTTCGCCGGTCCTGGGGGATGTGGTGGTGCGGGTGAGGCGCCGATGCGCGGCGGCCGTCGCCGCGGAAGACGCGAACGTCGACGTTACGCGAAACGGACCGCCGCCGAGCCGTACTCCGTCCCTGATCCCGAGCCGTGCCCCGTACCGGCGCCGCCGCCGTACGCCGTACCGCGTCCGCTCCACCGGGCCCGCACGGCCCGTACCCCCCGGGGCTCCGGTCTCAGGTGTGAGTTCCGTCCCAGCGGGCCCGCCGCATGTCGATCCTCGGTACGTGTCCGTCGGCCGCCGGGCCCGCCTCGCGCAGCGGGGTGCCCTCCTCGCGGTAGTGGCCGAGGGCCCGCAGTTCGTGTCCGGGGAGCAGCGTCCCGTCCGCGCGGACGACGCGCCACCACGGCGCCGTCCCGCCGTACAGGGCCATCACCCGGCCGACCTGACGCGGCCCTCCCTCGCCCAGCCATTCGGCCACGTCGCCATAGGTCATCACCCGGCCGGGCGGGATTCCGTCGGCGACGTCGAGCACCCGTTCCGCGTACTCGGGCAGTTCTCCGGTGTCCCCCACGGGTTCCTCCACGCTCATCCGTCTCATCCTGCCTCACCCCACCGACATGGCCCTGATGCCTCCGCGCGGCGGCTCTTCGTGCCACCATCGTCCGGGCGGTGACTGGTGATACGAGATCAAGAGCGACAAATACAAGAACGAGAACGAGAACAAGAGCAAGAGCGGGAACGACACGACGCACATGCAGAGACGGACATGGTGATGGGGCAGGACACGCAGCCTCCCGAGGAGGGCGAGGCCGACCTGCCCGAGCGGGTCTCCGGGGACGAGCCCCTGCTCGCGGCCCGCGTCCACCGGCCCTCCGACCTGATGCGGCTGCTCGCCGGTCTCCTCGCCATCGGCCTCGTCATCGCCGTCGCCGCCTTCGCGCACGCCACGACGTCGGGCCTCGAAGAGGACATCAACAAGGGCGCCGGCGGCGCCCCCGACGTCTTCGTCAAGATCGCCGGTCTCGTCTCCTCCATCGCCGTCCTGCTGGTCCCGGTCGCCTTCGCCATCGAGCGCCTGATCAAACGGGACGGACTGCGCATCGCCGACGGCGTCCTCGCCGCCGTCCTCGCGCACGGCGTCACCCTCGCCACCGACCTCTGGGTCGCGCAGGCGGCGCCCGGCACCATCCAGGACGCGCTGACCCAGCCGCAGTCCGGCGGCGGGCTCACCGACCCGGTGCACAACTACCTCGCTCCGGTCATCGCGTACATGACCGCCGTGGGCATGGCCCGAAGACCTCGCTGGCGGGTGTCGCTCTGGGCGGTGCTGCTGCTCGACGCGTTCACGATGCTGGTGGCGGGCTACACCACGGCGCTCTCGATCATCCTGACCGTCCTGATCGGCTGGACGGTGGCCTACGGCACGCTGTACGCCGTCGGCTCCCCGAACGTCCGGCCCACCGGCCAGACCCTCCTCGCCGGCCTGCGCCGGGTCGGCTTCCGGCCCGTGACGGCGCTGCGCGCCGAGGGCGTGCCGGACGCGTCGGACATCGGTGACCGGGGCCGCCGGTACATCGTGACCCTGGAGGAGGGGGAGCCGCTCGACGTCACCGTCGTCGACCGCGAGCAGCAGGCCCACGGCTTCTTCTACCGGATGTGGCGGCGGATCACGCTGCGGACGATCACCACCCGCCGGTCGATCGTCTCGCTGCGCCAGGCCCTGGAGCAGGAGGCGCTCCTCGCCTACGCGGCCATCGCCGCCGGGGCGAACGCACCGAAGCTGATCGCCACCTCGGAGCTCGGCCCGGACGCCGTGATGCTCGTGTACGAGCACATCGGCGGCCGGAGCCTGGACTCGCTCGACGACCACGAGATCACCGACGAGCTGGTACGGGGAGCCTGGCGGCAGGTGCGGGCGCTCCAGTCGCGCCGGATCGCCCACCGCAGGCTCGCGGGCGACGCGATTCTGGTGGATCGTTCCGGCAGGGTGTTCCTGACCGACCTGCGGGGCGGCGAGATCGCGGCCGGGGACCTGATCCTGCGGATGGACATCGCGCAGCTGCTCACCACCCTCGGCCTGCGGATCGGGGCGGAGCGGTCGGTCGCGGCCGCCGTGGAGATCCTCGGCCCGGACAGCGTCGCCGACTGCATGCCGCTGCTCCAGCCGATCGCGCTGAGCCGCTCCACGCGCGCGACGCTGCGGAAACTGGCGCGGGAGCGGTCGCACCGCGAGCGCGAGGCCGTGCTCGCCGACTCCGAGGCGGCCAAGCGCGAGCGGGAGCGGGCGAAGGCGGAGGCCGCCGCGGACAAGACCGTCGAACGGTCCGAGACGAAGGCCGAGAAGAAGGCGGACAGGAAGGCCGAGAAGCGGGCCCTCGACACGGCGCTCGACGAGGCCCGCGAAGAGGATCTGCTCGTGCAGATCCGGCAGCAGGTGCTGCTGATCCGCCCGCAGGCGCCGGTGGAACCGGTCCGTCTCGAGCGGATCAAGCCGCGGACGCTGATCAGCATGATCGCGGGCGCGGTCGCCGCGTACTTCCTCCTGTCCCAGATCGCCCGTACGCCGCTGTCGACGATCAGCGAGGCGGACTGGCGGTGGGTGGCGGCGGCGGTCGTGTTCTCCGCGGTCAGCTACCTGGCGGCGGCGATGAGCCTGCTGGGCTTCGTCCCGGAGCGGGTCGGGTTCTGGCGGACGGTGGTGGCGCAGGTCGCCGGCTCGTTCGTGAAGATCGTCGCCCCCGCGGCGGTCGGTGGCGTCGCCCTGAACACCCGCTTCCTCCAGCGCTCGGGCGTACGGCCCGTGCTCGCGGTGGCGAGCGTCGGCGCCTCGCAGCTCTTCGGGCTCGGGGCGCACATCCTGCTCCTGCTCCTCTTCGGCTACCTGACGGGGACGGAGAAGACGCAGTCGTTCAGCCCGTCGAGGACGGTCATCGCCGGACTGCTGACGGTCGCGGTGATCGTCCTGGTGGTGACCGCCATCCCGTTCATGCGCAAGTTCGTGTCGACACGGCTGCGCTCGCTCTTCGCCGGTGTCGTGCCGCGCATGCTGGACGTGCTCCAGCGGCCGATGAAGCTGCTGACCGGCATCGGCGGGATGCTGCTCCTGACCGGCGCGTTCGTGTTCTGCCTGGACGCCTCGATCCGGGCCTTCGGCCACGGCAACCACACGGTCAGCTACGCGAGCGTGGCCGTCGTCTTCCTCGCGGGCAACGCGATCGGTTCGGCGGCGCCGACCCCGGGCGGTGTCGGCGCGGTCGAGGGCGCGCTCATCGCCGGTCTGGTCGCCATCGGTCTGCCCATCGAGGTCGCCACGCCCGCGGTGCTCCTGTACCGCCTGCTGACCCTGTGGCTCCCGGTGCTCCCCGGCTGGATCTGCTTCAACTGGCTGACGAAACGCGAAGCGCTGTAGCGGGTGGCCCCGCGAGGCGGGGGCCACCCGTCCGGACCTCCGCCCCGCGCGGAGGCCCGGACGGCGGCCCACCATGGGCCTATGCCGATCTCCGCCGCCCAGCGCGCCGCCCTGATCACCGCCACGACCGTGCTGCTCGCCGCCGGGTGCTCGGACGGGTCGGACGACGGGACCGACACGGCGCAGCCGACCGGCTCGGCCGGACTCTCGGCGCTGACGGAACAGACTCTGGACTGGGCCCCCTGCCCGCCGCCGTCCGCGGCCGAGGGCGGCGGGCCCGCGCCCTCGCCGCTCCCCGGCGGCACGCCCTGGGAGTGCTCGTTCCTCAAGGCACCGCTGGACTGGGCGGCGCCGGCGGGCGAGACCATCGAGCTGGCCCTCATCCGGGCCAAGGCCCGCGACGCCGACGCCCGCATCGGCTCACTGATCTTCAACTTCGGCGGGCCCGGCGGCTCCGGCATCACCGGCCTGCCGGGCTTCGCCAACGAGTACGAGTCCCTCCGCTCCCGGTACGACCTCGTCTCCTTCGACCCGCGCGGGGTGGGCCGCAGCGAACCCGTCGAGTGCGCCACCGACAAGGAGCTCGACGCGTACTACGCCCTGGACTTCACGCCCGACGACGCGGCCGAGGAGCGGACCCTGTCGGACGCGCAGAAGACGTACGCGGCCGGGTGCGAGAGGGAGGCGGGGCCGGCCCTGCCGCACGTCGGCACCGAGAACGCCGCCCGGGACATGGACCTGATGCGCCAGGTCCTCGGCGACGACAAGCTCCACTACTTCGGCATCTCGTACGGCACGGAACTCGGCGGCGTCTACGCCCATCTCTTCCCGGAGAACGTGGGCCGGGCCGTCCTGGACGCCGTCGTCGACCCCGACGCGGGCGTCGAGGAAGGCGCTCTCGCCCAGGCGAAGGGCTTCCAGCTCGCCCTCGACAACTTCGCCCAGGACTGCGTGGACCGCGGCGACGAGTGCACCCTGCCCGGCACGAGCGTCGCTGAGATCGAGTCCTTCATCACCGACCTCCTGGCCGAGCTCGACGCGAAGCCGATCCCGGGCATCGGCGACCGCGAGCTGACCCAGACGCAGGCCACCAACGGCATCGCGCAGTCCCTGTACTCCAAGGAGTTCTGGCCCTATCTGGAGCAGGGGCTCGACGCGGCCGACGGCGGCGACGGCGCCCTGCTCCTCTCGCTCTCCGACTCGCTGAACGGACGCGGCCAGAACGGCACCTACAGCAACATCCAGGCCGCCAACGCCGCCATCAACTGCGTGGACTTCAAGGAGCGCTACACCCTCGGCCAGGCGAAGGAGCGGCTCGGCGAGTTCCGCGAGGCCTCCCCCGTCTTCGGCGACTTCATGGGCTGGGCGCTCGCGAGCTGCTCGCAGTGGCCGGTGCCGGGCACCTGGGAGCACCCGGACGTCTCCGCGTCCGGCGCGGACCCGATCCTGGTCATCGGCACCACCGGGGACCCGGCCACGCCGTACGAGGGCACGCGCGCGATGGTGAACGCGCTCGGCAAGGGCGTCGGCATCGAGCTGACGTACGAGGGCGAGGGCCACGGTGCCTACAACAGCGGCAACACCTGCGTGAAGAAGGCGACGGACGCGTACCTCCTGGACGGCAAGCTGCCGGCCTCCGGGACCGTCTGCAAGTGACGCGCCTCTAGGATGGCCGCCTTGCCGGGATCCTGGGGGAACACATGTCCATACGTGTACGCATGACGGTGCTCGCCGTGACCGGGCTGCTCGTCGCGGGCTGTACGAGCGGTGGGAACGACGGGAGCGGCGGGACCACGACGGCGGCCCCGTCCGCCACCACCCCGACGCCGCCACCGACCACCGACGCCAAGGCCTCGGAACCCGCCGCGGCCCCCGCGCTCCCCGCCTCCCTCACCGGCCAGCGCCTCGACTGGAAGCGCTGCGAGGCCCCGGAGAACGGCCGGCCGCCCGGTCCCGAGTGGCGCTGCGCGACGGTCAAGGTCCCGCTCGACCACGCGAAGCCCGAAGGCGCCACGACCCCCGTGGCCCTGATCCGCAAGGAGGCCGGCGACAAGGACGGCAGGATCGGCTCGCTCCTCTTCAACTTCGGCGGCCCCGGCGCCTCCGGCGTCGAGATCCTGCCGCAGGCCGCCGAGGAGTACGCGACGCTGGGCGAGCGCTACGACCTCGTCGGCTTCGACCCCCGGGGCGTGGGCGGCAGCGCCGGCGTGGTCTGCCGGGACGACGCCGAACAGGCCGCCGCCGAGGCCTCGGTGGACCTCACCCCGGACACCGCCGCCGAGGAGGCCGCGTACATCGAGGACAACACCGCCTTCGGCGCCGGCTGCGCCCGCCGCTCCGCCACGGTCCTCCCGCACACCACGACCACCGCCACCGCCCGCGACCTTGACCTGGTCCGGCAGGTCCTCGGGGACGACAAGCTCCACTACTTCGGCATGTCGTACGGGACGCAGCTCGGCGGCACGTACGCCCATCTCTTCCCGGCGAACGTGGGACGGCTCGTCTTCGACGCGGTCGTCGACCCGACCGCCGACACCACCGGGCACGCCCGCCACCAGACGATCGGCTTCCAGCGGGCCCTGGACAACTACCTGAAGAGCACCGGCGAGGACCCGAAGGCCGGGTCGGAGCGGATCGCGCGCCTGCTGCGGAAGCTGGACCGCGCGCCGCTGACCGTCGGCGACCGCCGGCTGACCGAGGGCCTCGCGCTCACGGGCATCGCGGTCACGCTGTACGGGCAGGCGAACTGGCCGCTGCTCACCCGGGCCCTGGCCGAGGCCGAACAGGGCCGCGGCGACGCTCTCCTCGCACTCGCCGACGCCTACAACGACCGTGACGAGAAGGGCCACTACGCGACCCAGTCGCACTCCCAGCGGGCGATCTCCTGCGCCGATTCCAGCGAGCGCCCGACGGCGGCGCAGGCGAAGGCGCTGATCCCCGAGTTCCGCGGGCTCTCCCCCGTCTTCGGGGCGTTCCTCGCCTGGGACACGGCCGGCTGGTGCGCGAACTGGCCGGTGAAGGGCGAGCGGACGACCCCGGAGGCGAGCGCCCCGGGCGCGGCCCCGATCCTCGTCGTCGGCACGACCGGCGACCCGGCGACCCCGTACGAGGGCGCGGAGAAGATGGCGAAGGAGCTCGGGGACGGCGTCGGCGTCCTGGTCACGAACAAGGGCGAGGGCCACGGCGCCTACGGCACCTCGCCGTGCGTGACGAAGAAGGTCGACGCGTACTTCCTGAAGGGCACGGTCCCGGCGTACGGCACGACCTGCGGGTGAGCACGGGAAAGGGCCCGGACCTCGTGACGAGGTCCGGGCCCTTCCGCGTACGAACTATCAGACCGGCTGAGCAGACCGGCTCAGTAGACCGGCTTCTCGGGCTCGATCTGGTGGACCCAGCCGATGACGCCGCCGCCGACGTGCACCGCGTCGGCGAAGCCCGCGGACTTGAGCACCGCGAGGACCTCCGCACTGCGGACACCCGTCTTGCAGTGCAGGACGATCCGCTTGTCCTGCGGGAGGTCCTGGAGGGCGGTGCCCATCAGGAACTCGCCCTTCGGGATCAGACGCGCGCCGGGGATCGAGACGATCTCGTACTCGTTGACCTCGCGGACATCGATGATGTCGATGTTCTCGCCCTCGTCGATCCACTCCTTGAGCTGCTTGGGAGTGATCGTCGAGCCGAGCGCCGCCTCCTGGGCCTCCTCGGACACGACGCCGCAGAAGGCCTCGTAGTCGATGAGCTCGGTGACGGTGGGGTTCTCGCCGCAGACCGCGCAGTCGGGGTCCTTGCGGACCTTGACCTGTCGGTACTGCATCTCCAGGGCGTCGTAGATCATCAGGCGGCCGACCAGCGGGTCGCCCACGCCGGCGAGCACCTTGATGGCCTCGGTGACCTGGATGGAGCCGATGGACGCGCACAGCACGCCCAGGACGCCGCCCTCGGCGCAGGACGGGACCATGCCCGGCGGCGGGGGCTCCGGGTAGAGGCAGCGGTAGCACGGGCCGTACTCGGACCAGAAGACCGAGGCCTGGCCGTCGAAGCGGTAGATCGAACCCCAGACGTACGGCTTGTTCAGCAGCACGCAGGCGTCGTTCACCAGGTAGCGCGTGGCGAAGTTGTCCGTGCCGTCGACGATCAGGTCGTACTGGCCGAAGATCTCCATCACGTTGTCGGCCTCGAGCCGCTCCTCGTGAAGGATCACGTTCACGTACGGGTTGATGCCGAGCACGCTGTCGCGCGCCGAGGCGGCCTTGGAGCGACCGATGTCGGCCTGGCTGTGGATGATCTGGCGCTGGAGGTTCGACTCGTCGACCTCGTCGAACTCCACGATGCCGAGCGTGCCCACGCCGGCGGCGGCCAGGTACATCAGCGCCGGCGAGCCGAGACCGCCGGCGCCGACACACAGCACCTTGGCGTTCTTCAGCCGCTTCTGCCCGTCCATCCCGACGTCCGGGATGATCAGGTGGCGGGAGTACCTGCGGACCTCGTCTACGGTGAGCTCGGCAGCCGGCTCGACCAGGGGTGGCAGCGACACGGGGACTCCGGTTGTCGGTATGTCAGTACGGTTGTTCTCCCCGTAACACTGCCACGCCCCTCCTCATTCCGAGACACCCGGTCCGATCCGCGAGACGATTTCGTCCCAGTAGCCGGGCAGCGAGTGGAATGGCGTGCTTTGTCCCCGACCCCCTGCCCGGTCGGTGAAGAAGATCGTCCCGGCCCCCTGCCAGCGGGCGACCCGCAGCGCCTCGTCGAGGTGGGTGCGCGGGACCCCGTGGACGAGGTGGACGAACTTCGCCTCCGCGTAGTCGGCGGTCCACTCCGCCACCTGTGACCAGCGGTAGTCCGTCCAGGCACCGGAGAACGTGACCAGCTGGTCGGCGGTCTCCGCGTACCCCGGGTGGGGGTGGGTGCCGTGCCCGAGGACGAGGTGCGCCTCGCCGCCGAGGACGGCCTCCAGGGTCGCCGTGAGCCGCCGCGTCCCGGACAGGTCGGCCCGGTCCGAGGGGGCGCGGTCCAGGTAGAAGCCGTCCACCCTGTACCAGTCGAGGAAGCGGTGGGCGTCCGAGACCAGCTCCCCGAAGGGCCGGGAGCCGTAGGCGAGGTCCAGGTGCCCGAGGACCCGGACCCCGGCGTTACGGAGCTTCCCCGCGGCCTCCAGGCAGTGCGGGTCGGGACGGCTGCCCGGGCCGTCCGCGACGTTGAGCACGGCCCAGTGCAGCGGGGTCCCGGGGCGGGTCAGCTCGGCCCACTCGACGGGGGCGAGCAGCGGGTGGGCGTAGCCGGGGACGCCCACCCCCAGCGCCTGGACCGCGCCCGTGGCGGTGGGCGTCGTCAGATGCGACACGCCGCCTCCATCCAGATGTCGGCGAGCGACTCCTCCAGGTTGATCCGGGGCCGCCAGCCGAGCCGGTCGCGGGCGGTGCGGACGTCGGCCTGCTGCCAGGGGCCGCAGCCGTCGGGGTACGGGTAGGGGGCGGCGGCCAGCTGGTCGGCGATGGTCCCCTCGGTGCGGGGCGCGCCGATCATCGGGCGCTGCGGCATGCCGTGCGGGGCGTCCAGCTCGTGGAGGTTGCCGGTGTAGCCGGCGACCCGGGCGAGCACGGCGGCGGCGTCGCGGAGCCGGACCGCGCGGCCGGTGCCGATGTTGACGACGCCCTGGGCGGCGGAGAGCGAGGCCGCGTGGACGGCCCTGGCCACGTCCCGTACGTCGACGAAGTCCCGCTGCACGCCGAGTCCGCTGAGCTTGAGCTCGCCGTCCCCGGCCTGCATCGCGCGGCGCATCGCCTCGGCGAGGCGGCCGAGCGGGGAGCCGGCGGGGGTGCCGGGGCCGACGGGCGAGAACACCCGCAGGACGACGGCGTCGAGGCCGGAGCCGAGGACGAGTTCGGTCGCGGCCAGCTTGGACACGCCGTACGGGCCGCCGGGGCGGGGTACGGCGTCCTCGGCCGTGGAGGAGCCGGGCTGGCTCGGCCCGTACTCCGAGGCGCAGCCGACCTGCACGAGCCGGGCGCCACAGCCGCTGCGGCGCAGGGCCTCGCAGACGGTGGCGACGGCGATGGTGTTGTGCCGGGTCAGTTCGCGGGCGCCGCCGCGGGTGGCGCCCGCGCAGTTGACGACGACCCCGGGGTGGACGGCGTCGAGGAAGCGGGTCAGCGCGCCCGGGCTGCCGGAGGCGAGGTCGAAACGTACGTCGGCGTCGTCGCCGCGGCCGAGGGCGGTGAGGTGGACGGCCGGGTCGGCGAGCAACCGGTCGGCGACGAAGCGGCCGATGAAGCCATTGGCTCCGAGCAGTAGCACCCTCATCGTGCGGCCCCTACGTGCCGACCGGCCGGTCCTTGGGATCGAGGGGTCATGGTCTTCGGTCTCCTTGCGGGGTGAATGAGAGAGGTGACGGGGCACGCCCGCGGCGTCGGCTCCGCGGGTGCGAAGAGGGGTCTCGGCGGGAGGCTCGGCGGGGTGGTGGTTGCGGTGGTCGCCGGGCCTTCGCTCGGGTTCTCACGGGGTGGCTGTGTGGGCCGAGGCCCGGGCGAGGGCGCCGGTCGCGTGGGCCAGCAGGCCGAGCGCGACGGCGCCACAGACGAGGGTGGGTACGGCCCCGGCTCCCGCGGCGGCGGCGAGGGCGCGCACGGGTGCGGCGAGCGCGTCGAAGCCGGGGACGGGGATACGGGCGGCGAGGACGCTCGCGAGGGCGAGGGCCTCGGCGGCGCAGGCGGCGGCGAGCGCGGCGGAGGCCGTCTCGGGGAAGCCGTGGACGGTGAGGAGCCGGGCGAGCAGCAGGAGCGCGCCGAGGGCGAAGGCGCCCGGGCTGAATCCGGTGAGGGCGAGCAGGGCCGTGAGGGCGAGGAGCTGGAGCGTCACGGTGCCGAGGAGCAGAGGCCGGGTTCCGGCGGCGAAGTCCGCGAGTCCCCGGCTGTCGGCGATCCGGCGGCGGGACCGGCTCGCGAAGACGTGGGCGCCCCAGGCGGCGGGGGCGACGGCGAGGGCGAGGGGCAGGAGGGGGCCGGGGGCGAGGTCCCAGGGCCCGTCGGGGCCGCCCGCCAGCACCTGCGCCAGGAGTCCGTCGCCGGCGAGGGCGTACGCGAGGAGCCAGACGGTCCAGAGGCGCGCGGCGGGCACGGTCCGGCCGCCGGGGGCGCGGAGCGGTCCGCGCCGGACGGCGAGGAGGAGCGCGCCGGTGAGCGCGACGGCTCCGGCGGCGCCGACGGCGAGGCGGACGGTCCCCTGGGTGAGGGTGAGCCCGAGCCCGGCGAGCGCGGCGGCGGCGCCGGGTGCGAGGGCGGCGAGCACCCAGTCGGCGCGGGCCCGCTCGCCCGGCGCCGGGGCCGGGGGCGTGCCGGTGCCGCGCGGCACGCGCACGTACAGCTCCTCGGCGAGCGCGAAGACGTCCCGGTGCCGGAAGCGGGCGGCCGTCCGGTCGGTGAACCCCTGCGCTTCGAGCCCGGCGGCGATCTCCAGCGGGTCGACGGCGCGCTCGCACAGCTCCCGGTGCCGGTGCATGAGCACCTTGACGGGATCGGCGTTGCCGCGCCGCGGCCGGGGGGGCGAGACCGAGGACCCGGCCACCGGCGCACCCGCGCCCTCGGCCGACACGGGGCCCCCGTCGCCGGTCCGGTCGGCCGGGGCGAGCGCGTCCGCGGAGGCGAGCGCGTCCGCCGGGGCCGGCCCTTCCACCGGGGCGAGCGTGTCCATCGAGATCGGCGCTTCCGCCCGGTTCCGCCCTTCCGTCGGGTTCCGCCCTTCCGCCGGGGCGAGCGGGCCCGCCGGGGCGAACGCGTCCGCCAGGGCGGACGTCTCGGTCCTGGGCAGCTCCCCCGATCGGGTGGGCGCCGGGGCGAGTGACTCCGCCGGGGTGAGCTCACCCGTCCAGGTCGGATCCTTCGCCGCGGCCATCCAGGCGAGACCCCGCTCCGGAGCGTCACAGCGGTCGGCGCCCGGGGAAGCGGGCGGTGTGTCGGCCGGTGGGGCCTCGGGTGCCGGGGCTATCCCGGGCGGCGCGGTGTCCGCGGTGTCCGCGGCGTCCCACGCGTCCGGTGCGTCCGCCGGGAGGTCGCTCGTCTCGGCGCCGGCCGGGGTCAGGGCCGGGGTGCCGAGGAGGGCTTCGGAGCGGGCGTCCCAGGCTCCGGGGCTCGTGGGGGCGGCGGGGCCGCGCATGGGGGTGCCTCCTTCAGGCATCGGGGGCTCCTGTGCCCGCGGTCACGGCCTGGTGCGTCCAGCTGCCGGGCACGTGGGCCTCGGCCGGGTGGGCGAAGGGCACGCCGTCCCCGGGGCGGTGGCGCACCGGCGCGTGGGAGAGAAGTTCCAGGTAGATGCCGCGGAACGCGGCGAGGTTCTGGTCGACGGTGAAGAGTTCGAGCGCGCGGGCGCGGGCCGCGGCACCCAGCCGGTGGCGGCGCTCGGGCTCCCGGAGCAGCGCGAGGCACGCGTCGGCGAGCGCGCGCGGGTTGCGCGGCGGGACGACGAGGCCGGTGCCGCCGATGACCTCGACGACCGCGCCGACGTCGGTCGAGACGGTGGCGCGGGCGCAGAACATCGCCTCGACGAGGCTGGTCGGGAAGCCCTCGACGACGCTGGAGAGGACGACGACCGCTGCGGAGGCGTAGGTGTCCTCCAGGGTGGGCGCCTCGGGCCCGCCGAGCTCCTCGAAGGTGACGGGGTTCTCGCCGACGGCGTGCGCCCCCGGGGCCTCGTCGGGGAAGAGCTGCGCCGCGAACCCCTTGCAGTGCGTGAGGTACGCGTCGGCGGCGGGCTCGCCGGTCGGCACGGCGACGATCCGCAGCCGGACGTCGGGCTGCCGGGCCCGGATCTCGCCGAAGGCGTGGAGCAGGGCGACGAGGTCCTTGGCGGGTTCGACGCGGCCGACCCAGACGAGGGTGGTCGGGTCGCCGCTCTCCTCGTCCTCGCCGACCTCGGCGAAGCGGTCGGCGGCCAGGCCGGGGTGGACGGTGCGGATACGGGCGCGGTCGGCGCCGCACTTCTCCTGCCAGCGTCGGGCGTGGGCGTTGCCGGGGGTGAGGAGCGCGGCCTGCCGGTAGGTCTCGGCGGCGAGCCGGCCGTGGAGCGAGGCGAGGAGGCCGCGCAGGGGGACGGAGCGGTCGGCGGCGGCCGGCGAGAGGTAGTGGGCGCGGAGCCGGACCCCGTACTCCGTGACGAGGAGCGGCGTCCCGAAGAAGCGTTTGGCCAGGAGGCCGGGGAGCGCGGTCGTACCGCCGGCGGTGGCGTGGCAGACGTCGACGGCGCCGAGCGCGTCCTCCTCGTACCAGTCGAGGGAGAGAGGGCGCAGGGCGCGCTCCAGGTGGTCGACGAAGGCGAGGTGGTCGGGGAGGCCGGCCGCCGCCGCGGTCCGGCGTGCGCCGGGGGCGCGGCAGGCGGCTTCGAGGGCGCGAACGGCGTCGTCGGAGCGGAGCGCGCCGGGCAGTCCGCCGCGCTCGCGGGCGAGGTCGGCGAGGGCGTGGAGCCCGGTGGCGAAGGACGTCTCGTCGTGTTCGGCGCAGAGGCCGGTGGCGAGGGCGTGGAAGCCCTCGGTGAAGCGGCGGCGCTCGCGGCGTCCGTAGGCGCGGCGGGAGGCGCGGTCGTCGCCGAAGGCGGCCCGCTCGACGCGGCTCCCCGGGGTGGTGTCGGCATGGGGGCCGCTCACGTCCCCTGTGCGGACGGTCCGGGCGTTCGGGGGCAGCGGGGCCGTGGTGCCGGTGGGGCCGAGGGCGTAGACGTCGAACTGGTGCTGCCCGAGCCCGTGTACGAGCCGTTCGCACCAGAGTCCGGCCTCACCGGCGGCGTACGGGTGGCCACCCTCCGTGAGCAGTGCGATCCGCACGAGTGCACCCCCGATCTCCCTTGACGTCGGCCACCGTTGGTCCGGCGACTCGCAGCGGGAAGAACGTAAGCGGAGATACCGGTGGTGCGATGGACGGTTGTCCGTCGCACCACCGGAAGGGGTGAATGCACGTAACTTTCCCACCCCGGTCGCGTTCGGTCGCGGTACGCGGCGGATCGGTTACGGATTGTCAGGCCGGGGCCAGTTCCCGGCGCCGCCCCCGGCGCTCGGCCGCGAGGAGCGGGTCGAGGGACGGAACGGCGGCGAGCAGCCGGCGCGTGTACGGATCCTGGGGTGCGCCGTACACCTCCTCGACCGTGCCCTGCTCGACGATCCGCCCGCCGCGCATGACGGCGACGCGGTCGCTGACCTGCCGGACGACGGCGAGGTCGTGGGCGATGAAGACGAGCCCGAGGCCGAGTTCGGCCTGGAGCTCGGCGAGGAGCGCGGTCACCTGGGCCTGGGTGGTGACGTCGAGGGCGGAGACCGGTTCGTCGCAGACGACGACCCGGGGCTCGGCGGCGAGCGCGCGGGCGATGCCGACGCGCTGGCGCTGGCCGCCGCTGAACTCGTGCGGGTAGGCGTTGTGACGGTCGGGTTCGAGCCCCACCCGGTCGAGCAGCTCCCGTACCCGGGAGCGGATCCGGGTCTCGTCGCGCTCCCCCGCCGCGCGCAGCGGGTCGGCGATCGACTCGCCCACGGAGCGGCGCGGGTTGAGGGAGGCGACGGGGTCCTGGAAGACCATCTGGAGTTCGCGGCGGTACGGGCGCAGCTCCCGGTCCGACCGGGTGCCGATCTCCGTACCCCCGTAACGGAGCCGGCCCCCTGTCGGATCGAGGAGCCGCACCAGCATCCGGCCGAGGGTGGTCTTTCCGCTGCCGGACTCCCCGACGACGCCGAGGGTTTCACCGGCGTGGACGGTGAGGGAGACGCCGTCGACGGCGGTCACCGCGCCCTTGCCCCGCCCGAACTCCCGCCGCAGGTCGACCGCTTCGAGGAGCGGTTCGCCGGCGGGCGCGGGGGCGGCGGGCCGCACCGGCCCGTCGAGCCGGGGCACGGCGCCGAGCAGCCTGCGCGTGTACGGCTCCGAGGGGGCGCCCAACACCCCGGCGACGGGCCCGCGTTCGACCTCGCGGCCGCCGCGCATGACGAGCACGTCGTCGACGCTCTCGGCGGCCACGCCCACGTCGTGGGTGACGAGGAGCAGCGCGGTGCCCGTCTCGCGCCGGAGCTCGTGCAGCAGGTCGAGGATCTGGGCCTGCACGGTGACGTCGAGGGCGGTGGTCGGTTCGTCGGCGACGATGATCCGGGGGGCGCAGGCGAGGGCCATCGCGAGGAGGGCGCGCTGGCGCATGCCGCCGCTGAACTCGTGCGGGCGGGAGCGGGAGCGGCGGGCCGCGTCGGGGATGCCGACCCGGTCGAGGACCTCCACGGCGCGGGCGCGGGCGTCCCGGCGGGAGCCTCCGGCGTGGATCCGGTGGACCTCGGCGATCTGGTCGCCGACGGCGTAGTAGGGGTCGAGGGCGGACAGCGGGTCCTGGAAGACCATCGCGGCGACCCCGCCGCGCAGTCTCCGCAGCTCGCCCGGGCCGGCGGTGCCGACGTCGATGCCGCCGACCCGTACGGAGCCGGTGACCCGCGCGCCCGTCCCCCGGTGGAGGCCGAGGAGGGCGGAGGCGACGGTGGACTTGCCGCTGCCGGACTCGCCGACGAGCGCCAGGGCGCGGCCTGCGCCGAGGGTGAAGGAGAGCCCGTCCACGGCCCGTACGGGGTCGCCGTCGCGGTCGAACTCGACGGTGAGGTCCCGGACTTCCACCAGAGGGCCTTCGCTGTGCGGGGTCACGTCAGGACCACCCTTCGGTCGGCGGCGGCGTACAGCAGGTCGGCGACGAAGCCGGCGAGGACGACGGCCACGCCCATCACCATGACCACGCCCACCACCACCGGCAGGTCGATCTCGCGCACGCCGTCGATGAGGGTCTTGCCGAGTCCGGGGATGCCGAAGAGGGACTCGGTGAGCACGGCCCCGCCGAACATCGAGCCGAGGTCGACGGCGCTGATCGCGATGACGGGCGGGACGGCGCCGCGCAGGGCGTGGCGGGTGACGACGGCCCGCTCCCCCACGCCATAGGCGCGGAAGGTGCGGATGTGGTCCTCGGCGAGCGTCTCCAGGGTGGAACTCCTGGTGAGACGCGCGTATTTGGCGGATTCGAAGAAGCCGAGGGTCAGCCAGGGCAGCAGCATGTTCCAGCCCCACTGCTCGGGGTCCTCGCCGAGGGGGACGTAGCTCGGGAAGGGCAGCCACTGGAGGTGGGCGCAGACGACCATGAGGAGCAGCAGCCCGAGGATGAAGACGGGCGTGCCGGTCCCGGCGAGGGTGAGGACGGTGAGGATCCGCTCGGTCGGGCCGCCCCGGCGCAGCGCCGAGAGCAGTCCGGTGCCGACGCCGACGACGAGCCAGACGACGAGCGCGCCGAGGGCGAGCGAGGCGGTGGCCGGGAGCCGCTCCAGGATGAGCCGGGTGACCTGCTGGTCGTTCTGGTACGAGAGTCCGAGGCAGGGCGCGTCGCAGTGCACGACGGAGGTGCCGGTGGAGTAGTCGCGGCCCGCGAAGACGCCCTGGAGGAAGTGCAGGTACTGAGCGACGACGCTCTCGTTCAGGCCGAGCCGCTCGCGCACCTGGGCCACCTGCTGGGGGTTGCAGCGCTCCCCGCAGGCGAGCCGGGCCGGGTCGCCGGGCGCCACGTAGAAGAGGGCGTACACGAGGACCGAGAGCGCCAGGAGGACGAGCGCGGCACCCGCGAGCCGCTTGAGGACGTAGCGGGTCATCGGGAGTTCTCCTTACGGGTGCCCACGCGCAGGCGGCTCGCCTCGCGCGGGTCGAGCGCCGTGCGGACCGCGTCGCCGAGGACGGTGAAGGCGAGCACGGTGACGAAGAGCAGTCCGGCGGGCAGCAGGACGTACGCGGGGTCGGCGCGGAACCAGGTCTGCGCGGTCGACAGCATCTGTCCCCAGGACGGGGTGGGCGGGGTGACGCCCACGCCGAGGAAGGAGAGGGAGGCCTCCACGACCATGTTGGTGGGGACGAGGATCGCCGCGTAGGTGATGACGGGCGCGGCGAGCGCGGGCAGCAGTTCGCGGCGGGCCGTCCGCCACCGTCCGGAGCCCGCGAGCCGGGACGCGGCGACGTGGTCGAGGCTCTTGAGGGTGAGCGTCTGGGCGCGCACGATCCGGGAGGTGCCCGCCCAGCCGAGCAGGCCGATGACGAGGATCAGCAGCAGCGGGCGAGGGAAGTCCCGGGGGACGACGGCGGTCAGCGCGATGGCGAGGACCAGCATGGGCAGGGCGACGAGCACGTCGGTGATCCGGCCGAGGAGGCCGTCGACCCAGCGGCTGCCGAGCCCGGCGGCGAGGCCGATGCCGACGCCGAGGGCGACCTGGACGGCGGTGGCGCCGACGGCGACGAGGAGCGAGATCCGGGCTCCGTACAGGAGGCGGACGAAGAGGTCGCGGCCGGTGCCGGGTTCGACGCCGAGCCAGTGGTCGGCGCTCGCTCCGCCGAAGGAGCCGTACGGGACGCCGCCGCGGGCCGAGTCGACGAGGTCGTCGTGGTACGCGTACGGGTCCTGGCCCTCGAGGGCGGCGAGCAGCGGCGCCGCGAGGGCGAGGAGGACGAGCAGGAGGAGGACCCCGGCGGAGAGGAGGGCGGCGGGGCGGGTGCGGATCCGCCGCCAGGCCTGCCGGGCGGCGCCCGTGGCGGGGGTGCCCGCCACGGGCGCCGTCGGATCGGCGAGCGGGGTGCCGGTCGGTGCGGTCACTTGACCGCGACCTGCGAGATGTCGAGGACGCCGGTCCAGTCGCTGATGACGACGTTCTTGATGTCCTTGCCGACGAGCCGCTTGTAGACCGGGTGGAAGAGGGGCACGTCGAGTGCCTTCTCGCCGATCTTCTTGTCGAGGGCGCCCCAGCGGGCGGCGGCGGCCTGGAGGTCGGTGAGCTTGTTGATCTCGTCGATCTCCTTGTTCACCGCCGGGTCGTTCAGCTGGGCGTGGTTGTAGTTGGAGCCGTCGGCGACGATCTGGCGGCCGTCGAAGATCGGCGCGAGGAACGGGCCGCCGGCCGGCCAGTCGGCGCCCCAGCGGGAGAGGAAGAGGCCGGGCGCGTCCTTGACGCTCCAGCGCTTCTCGTTGAAGGAGTTGGGCTCCTGGCCGTCGAGCTTCACCGTGATGCCGGCCTTGCCGAGGGCCTCCTGCACGGCGGTGGCGATCTCGGGGCTGGTGGCGCGGTTCTGGGCGGTGGAGTGCAGGAGGGTGACGGTGAGCCCGCCCGGGAACCCGGCTTCCTTCAGGAGCTGCTTGGCCTTCTCCGGGTCGCCCGTCTTCCCGGCCGGGAAGTGGTCGTAGGGCGTGAAGCCGAAGGACTTCTGCTCCGGCAGGAAGGTGGTGGCGGGCTCGGCGAGGGCGGAGCCGCCGGCGGCGTTGACGACGCTGGTGCGGTTGACCGCGTACGAGATGGCCTGGCGCACCTTCGGGTTGTCGAAGGGCTTCACCTTGGGGTTGAAGGCGAGGTAGTTGGTGAAGCCGAAGTGGCCGGTGCCGACGCGGGCGGCGAGCGCCTTGTCGGAGCCGATCTGGGCGAGTTCGGCCGGACCGAGGTTGGTGTCGGTGGTGACGGCGGCGGAGTCGGCCCCGGAGGAGGTGGCGAGGCGCTGGTTGATGACGGCCTCGTCGAGCCCGGACCGGACGTCGACGCGGTCCGGGTAGGCCTTGCGCTCCTCGTCGGTCTTCGGGTCCCAGTGCTCGTTGCGCTCCAGGACGAGGCGCTCGCCGTCGTTCTCGTTCTTCACGACCTTGTACGGGCCGGAGGAGACGGGGTGCTCCTCGTACGTCGCGCCGGTGTCCTTGGCCTGGGGGACGGGGGCGAACTGGGTCTGCGTGGCGACGAAGGGGAACTCGCCCTCGGGCTTCCTCAGCTTGAAGACGATGGTCCGGGCGTCGGGCGTGACGACGGACGCGAGCCCCTTCTTGTCCTTGTACGGGCCCTCGTACGTGTCGCCGCCGACGAGCCAGTCACGCAGGTAGGGGGCGCCGCCGGAGAGTTCGGCGGCGAAGGAGCGCTCGATGCCGTACTTGACGTCGGCGCTGGTGATCGGTGTGCCGTCCTCGAACTTCAGCCCCTCCTTGAGGGTGTACGTCCACTCCGTGGCGTCCTTGTTCGGGCGGCCGAGGTCGGTGGCGAGGTCGGGGACGACCTTGCTGCCCGCCGCGCCCGCCTCGCGGTTGCGGGTGGTGAGCGTACGGAAGACGAGGGAGGGGACGTTGCCGCCGCCGGAGGTGTAGAGGCGGGCGGGGTCGAAGTCGGTCTGGGCCTCGCTGTTGAGGACGGTGAGCGTGCCGCCCTTCTGCGGGGTGCCCGCCGCCGCCTTGCCGGCGGAGCCTCCCTTGGCGCCGGTGTCCTCGGGTCCCGCGCAGGCGGCGGCGCCCGAGGCCAGGACGAGACTGACGGCGGCCGCTGCCACGCGGCGCGAAATGACGGACGATTGACGCATCGGAGAAGACCTCTCGGAGAACTGCGGGCGGGGAAAAGGGAATTCCGCGCAGGCAGCGGCGAGCGGTCGGTTCTCCGGGACGAATACGGAGAGCCGGAACGGCACATACGAATAGCCGCGCCTGCGGGAGGGGAACACCCGGGCGCGGAAAGGCGTCGGCGGTACGAAAGAAAAAGGGGCCGACGGGCGCTCGGGCTGGGGGTACCACCCGGGCCTCTGGACCCAGGGGGAGCGTCAGCTACAGAGAATGTCGGCCACGGCGTGCCGGTTCACGCCGATGAGCGCCAGCTCAATGGCGGCGCGATCGAAGGCGACGTGACGGTGCGACATGCCGAGAAATATGAACGAACGCACGAGCGATGTCAACGCGCATTCAGGGATTCCCGAGACGCACGTCTCACCATGTGATCATCGCCGGATCGGACGGTACATCAACTTCCGGGATACACCCAGGGGTTGGGACGGCAGGCGATTCCGCCGACCCGCAGCGACTTCGTCTGCTGCTGCATCACGGGCGCGAGCGCTCCGGGCGTGCTGCAGCTCACATGGCCGTGCCCGAGCCGGTGCCCGACCTCGTGATTGATGAGCATCTGGCGATACGCGTACATGGCCTTGGGCCCGAAGGTCTCCGAGCCCTGCGCCCAGCGGTACGCGTTGATCATCACGCGCTCGGTGCTGGCGGAATCGCAGGACACGTTGTCGACCGTCGTGTCGAGTCCGGACTTGTCGCACCACTCCCCGGTGGTGCCGGGGCTCGCGAGCGTGATGACGAACTCGGGCTCTCCGGTGGAGATCCGCTCGAAGGTCATCGCCCCCTGGCCGGCCCAGCTGCGTTCGTCGTTGAGCGTCTTGTGCACGGCCGAGGCGAAGAGCTCGGGGTCGAGCCCGATCCCCTTCTCGACGTCGATCCGATAGCGGACGAGCCGCCCCTTGCCCGGCGCCTTCTGGAAGCCCGGCACGGCCTCGAACTCTCCGGAGCCGTCCAGCTTCGGGTCGATCGGGAACTGGCGGGTCATCAGCTGCTCGTACGTCGGTGCCGGGGCCGCCGCGGACGCGGCGGGCTTGGCGGGCTTGGCGGTCGCCGGACGCGAGGGGGTGATCCGGTCGTCGGAACGGGAGGCGGAGGTGTCGCCCGAGGCGCGCTCGGCCGGCCCGTCGGCGGCGCGCGTGGTGCTGGGCGCGGCCCCCCGGTCGGCGACCTGTCCGGCGACGACCACGGCGAGGACGGTGGTGACGGCGGCGGCCGCGATGCCGGTGAGAGTGCGGCCCTTGAAGGTCCGGCCGGGCGGCTCGTCGGCCGGCTTCCCGGCTTCGCCCTCCGCGTCGGCCAGGCTCTCGCGCCGGGGCCCGGGGATGAACGGCCCCTGGGGATCGGCCTGTTCGGACGGGGGTGCGTCCTGCTCGGGCGCGGCGGCCCGGTGCGAGCCGCGCCGGCGGCCGTACCCCTCGGGCCCCGGTCCGGTGCCCTCGTCGTGCTGCGGATGTCCGCCGCGTACGGGAGCGGGAGTGGTCCCGTAGGCGGGGACGCCGTACGCGGGCGTGCCCGGGGTCCCGTGCGCCGGGGTGTCGTAGGCCGCGCCGCCGTACCCCTGCCGTCCGTAACCCTGATCGCCGGAACCCTGGCCGCCGTACGTCTGCGGCCCGTACGGAGACGAGCCGTACTGCGGGGCTCCGTACGGAGGCGCTCCGTTCTGCTGCGCTCCGTACCGAGGGGTCCCGTGCGCGGGCGTACCGGCGGCGTCCTGGCCGTCGCCCGGCGCCCTGCGGCGGCGCCCCGTGCCCCCGGCCTGCCCGGGTGCTCCCCCGGGCTGCGCGGTCCCGGCCGTCCGGGGCTGCCCGGCCGCGCCCTGCGCCGCCGCCCCCGTCGTCCGTCCGGCCGCCGCGCGCTGCTCGGTGCCGGGCACCGAGGGCGCGGAGCCCTTGCGACTATGTCGTCCCACGCCCCGGCTCAGCTCCCGCCGTCTTCGGCGATCAGTTCCCGCGCGGCCTGGGCGACCGTCTCGGGATACTCCATCATCGCCACGTGCCCCGCCTCCGGCAGGGTCAGCAGGCGCGAGCCGCGGAAGGCGGCGGCCGCCTTCCGGGCCATCCGGTACGAGACGAGCTGATCGCGCCCGCCGTAGACGAGGAGTGTCGGGGCGAGCACGCGCTCGGCCTGCCGCCACAGCCCGTGCTGACCGCCGAGCGTGTACGCGTCGACGATGCCGCGCGAGGAGCGGGCCATGGCGTCCCAGAAGTACGGGAGCTCCAGGCGCCGCTCCATCTCCTCGACGGCGTGCCGGAGCCCTTCGTCGCTGACCCGGCCGGGGTCCCCGTAACAGAGCGAGAGAACCCCGCGGACCCGCTGCTCGGGCGTCCAGTCCCGGGAGAGCCTCGCGAAGAGCGAGGCCACGCCGGGCACCGCGAGCATCACGGTGGGCCAGGCGGTGCGCTGGGCGCGCAGCTCGGGCAGGGCCGGGGCGATCAGGGTGAGGGTGCGGACCAGGTCGGGCCGCACGGCGGCGACGCGGGTGGCGACGGCGCCGCCCAGCGAGTTGCCGAAGAGGTGGACCGGTCCGCGCCCGCCGGCGTCCAGGAGCCGGATGACGGCCCGGGCGTGCCCAGTGACCGAGTAGTTGCCGTCGTCGGGCGGCGGGGAGTCGCCGAAGCCGGGCAGGTCGACGGCCTCGCCGTCGACCTGGTCCGCGAGCAGCGGCATGAGCGCCGACCAGTTCTGCGAGGAGCCGCCCAGACCGTGGACGTACAGCGCGGGCGGCAGACCGGCGCGGTTGCCGGGGCGGGCGCGCACGGTGAGCGTGAGTCCGGGCAGGGCGACGGAGCGGAGCTCCTCGCCGTCGGCGACCCGTACGGCGCGGATCCGCGGCGCCTGCGGTGCGGCGGCGGTCCGGGTTTCCGGCAGCTCGGTCGAGGGCATGGCCGCAATATTACGAGACGATCACGCGGGGGCGCGTGTGGGTGCCGTCACAAGTGCGTGTGCGGCGGGGCGCGTGTGCTCCTACGCTCGAAGGGAGGGCCATCGGAGAGGACCGCGGACCCCGCGCGCCGGAAGGAACCTCATGACTGTCGATCCGACCGAGCCGGACACATTCGCCGAGGAAGAGGCCGCAGTGCTCGACCAGGAAATCCCCGAGGCCGACGCGGCCGAACAGCACACCGAACTGCAGCAGCGCGAGGACGAGCACCCCACACATATCGAGCACGAGTCGGCGGACGAGGCCGACGCGACGGATCAGACGCGTGTCGTCGCCCTCGACGAGGACGACTACCGCTGATTTGTTCGGTTTAATCTTGAATCGACTGTCGACCAGGGCGTCCGGTCCGTGAAATTCTGCGTTCGCACCGCGCACAGCCGGGTTACCCAAAAGTACGATGGGCCGCGCGGCGCGACAGCGCACATGGATCGATTCTTGGGAGGCCGCGTGAGCGCCATCGAGCAGACAGAGGCCGCACGCCCTCGGGGCACGCGCCTGCCGCGGCGCGCCCGACGGAACCAGCTGCTCGGCGCGGCCCAGGAGGTCTTCGTCGCCCAGGGGTACCACTCCGCGGCGATGGACGACATCGCGGAGCGGGCGGGTGTCAGCAAGCCGGTGCTGTACCAGCACTTCCCCGGAAAGCTCGAGCTCTACCTGGCCCTGCTCGACCAGCACTGCGAGTCCCTCCTGCAGTCGGTGCGCACGGCCCTGGCCTCCACCACGGACAACAAGCTCCGCGTCGCGGCGACGATGGACGCCTACTTCGCGTACGTCGAGGACGAGGGCGGCGCCTTCCGGCTGGTCTTCGAGTCCGATCTGACCAACGAGCCGGCCGTGCGCGAGCGCGTGGACCGGGTCAGCCTCCAGTGCGCCGAGGCGATCTCCGACGTCATCGCCGAGGACACCGGGCTCTCGAAGGACGAGTCGATGCTGCTCGCCGTGGCGCTCGGCGGCGTCTCCCAGGTCGTCGCCCGCTACTGGCTGTCCAGCGAGTCGGTGATCCCCCGCGAGAAGGCGGTGGGGCTGCTGACCTCGCTCGCCTGGCGCGGCATCGCGGGCTTCCCGCTGCACCCGGTCGACGGCCAGCTGAGCGCCGAGGGCCACTGACCCGCCTTCGGCGGCATTCCCGCGTGCTGTTCGCTCCTGGCGTGCCGCCACTGAGCCGTGCGCGTCCCCTCACCGGGCTAATGTGTGCAGCGTACGGCGCGGAAGTCGCGCAACGCTGACCGTTCGGAGGGACATAGCCGTGGAGGTCAAGATCGGCGTGCAGCACGCACTGCGGGAGATCGTTCTGGAGAGCGGGCAGTCCGCCGAGGAGGTGGAGCGCGCGGTGGCCGACGCTCTGGCCGGCAAGGCGCAGCTGCTCAGCCTGTCGGACGAGAAGGGCCGCAAGGTCCTCATCCCGGCCGAGAAGATCGCGTACGTGGAGCTCGGCGAGCCCGCCGTGCGTCGGGTGGGCTTCGGCGCCCTCTGAGTCCCGGATCTACGGGAAAGGCCCGGCGGACCGTCACGGTCCGCCGGGCCTTTTCGTGTCGAATGGCCACGTCAGGGGGTACGGGGAGGATTGCCGTCGAGGCGCCTGGGGTAGTAGGGCTACGACCGCACCACCCGCCCCGCAGCACCCGCGAGGTGATCCGCCGTGTTCCTGGAAGCCCTCGGTTCCGCCCTGCTCGGCTTCGCCCTGGCCTGGGCCGCCGTGCAATGGCTGGCCGACCGCCTCCCCTCCCGGGGGACCGTCCTCATGACCGGCGCGGTGGGCGGCGTCTTCGGCGCGCTCGTCACGCACGGGGCGCTGGGCCCCGGCCACTTCCTCGCCACGCTCATCGGCGCGGTGGCGGTCGCGGCGGTGCTGCTCTCGCTGCTGATCCGCCCGGCATCGCGCCGGCTGCGACGATCAGCGGCGGCGTGAACAGCGCCGCTCGACAACGTACGACAGGACTTACGCGGCGAGGCCGAGCGCGGCCATGCGCTTCGTGTGGGCCTCGGTGATCCGGGAGAACATCCGGCCGACCTCGGCGAGGTCGAAGCCGTCCGCGACACCGCCGACCAGCATCGTCGACAGCGCGTCGCGCTCGGCCACCACGCGCTGGGCCTGCGAGAGCGCCTCGCCCATCAGACGGCGCGCCCAGAGCGCGAGCCGGCCGCCGACGCGGGGGTCGGCGTCGATCGCCGCGCGGACCTTCTCCACGGCGAAGTTGCCGTGGCCGGTGTCGTCGAGCACCGACAGGACGAGACCGCGCGTGTCGGAGTCGAGCCGGGCCGCGACCTCCCGGTAGAAGTCGCTGGCGATCGAGTCGCCGACGTACGCCTTGACGAGGCCCTCCAGCCAGTCCGACGGCGCGGTCTGGCGGTGGAAGTCGTCGAGCGCCTTGGCGAAGGGCTCCATCGCGGCGGTCGGCTCGGCGTCCACGGCCGCGAGCCGGTCCCGCAGCTGCTCGAAGTGGTGGAACTCGGCCGAGGCCATCTTCGCCAGCTCCGCCTTGTCCGCGAGGGTCGGCGCCAGCTTGGCGTCCTCGGCGAGCCGCTCGAAGGCCGCCAGCTCTCCGTAGGCCAGCGCGCCGAGGAGGTCGATCACGGCGGCGCGGTACTGCGGCTCGGCGGATGCCGTGGCCCAGTCCTCGGCGGCGATCCCGGTCGGTGTGGCGTTGTCAGGCGTCTCCATGGAGCGCACAATAGCCCGCTCCCGCCACCGGGAAGGCCCTGGTCAGTCAGTGTGACCGTGCCCTCATCACGTTTTCTCCCAACACACATGCGCGATTCCGGGGTACAGTGATAAAGCGCCTGCTGAGTATGCGGACATGCTTTCGCACGTTCGGACGTATCCGGTAGGCCGACTCATGAATGAGGATGCCCGGTCGGTGGCCCGATCGGCTCCGGCCCGACAGCCCTTCCGGCGGACCCGCGGAAGGGTCACCTCAGCGGTTCGACGCTCGAGCGACGGCAGTGGTCCCGCGCCACCTGGCTGTGATCTTCACGATCCGGCCGGAAGTATCCCGGCACGGTACGACCCCCTTCGTTCGCCTCGTCCCGCGTCCACAGAAGAGGCAGCACCCTGACTACGACTTTCCGAGAGCTCGGAATCCTTCCCGAGACGGCCGAGGCCCTTGAGGCCGTCGGCATCGTCACCCCCTTTCCCATCCAGGAGATGACCCTTCCGGTCGCCCTCACCGGCACCGATGTCATCGGCCAGGCCAAGACCGGCACGGGCAAGACCCTCGGTTTCGGCCTTCCGATCCTGGAGCGCGTGACCGTTCCCGCGGACGTCGAGGCCGGCCGGGCGAAGCCCGAGCAGCTGACCGACGCCCCGCAGGCGCTCGTCGTCGTCCCCACCCGCGAGCTGTGCCAGCAGGTCACCAACGACCTCCTGACCGCCGGCAAGGTGCGCAACGTCCGCGTGCTCGCCATCTACGGCGGCCGTGCGTACGAGCCGCAGGTCGAGGCGCTCAAGAAGGGCGTCGACGTCATCGTCGGCACCCCCGGCCGTCTGCTCGACCTGGCCGGCCAGCGCAAGCTCGACCTCTCGCACGTCAAGGTCCTCGTCCTGGACGAGGCCGACGAGATGCTCGACCTGGGCTTCCTGCCCGACGTCGAGAAGATCATGAACATGCTTCCGGCCAAGCGCCAGACCATGCTGTTCTCGGCGACCATGCCGGGCGCGGTCATCAGCCTGGCCCGCCGCTACATGTCGCAGCCCACGCACATCCGGGCCACCTCGCCCGACGGTGAGGGCGCGACCGTCGCCAACATCAAGCAGCACGTCTACCGCGCGCACAACATGGACAAGCCGGAGATGGTCTCCCGCATCCTGCAGGCCAACGGCCGCGGGCTCGCGATGATCTTCTGCCGTACGAAGCGCACGGCGGCCGACATCGCCGAGCAGCTGGAGCGGCGCGGCTTCGCGTCCGGCGCGGTCCACGGCGACCTCGGCCAGGGCGCCCGCGAGCAGGCGCTGCGCGCCTTCCGTAACGGCAAGGTCGACGTCCTCGTCTGCACCGACGTCGCCGCGCGCGGCATCGACGTCGAGGGTGTCACCCACGTCATCAACTACCAGTCGCCGGAGGACGAGAAGACGTTCCTCCACCGCGTGGGCCGCACCGGCCGCGCGGGTGCGAAGGGTACGGCCGTGACGCTGGTCGACTGGGACGACATCCCGCGCTGGCAGCTCATCAACAAGGCGCTGGAGCTGGACTTCCACGACCCGGCCGAGACGTACTCGTCGTCCCCGCACCTCTACGAGGAGCTGGACATCCCGGCGGGCACCAAGGGCATCCTGCCCCGCACCGAGCGGACCCGTGCGGGTCTGGGCGCGGAGGAGCTGGAGGACCTGGGCGAGCCCGGCGGACGCCGTGGGCGCGGCCCGAAGGCCGACAAGGTCGAGAAGGTCGAGAAGGCCGAGGAGTTCCCGGCCCGTACGCGGACCCCGCGTCAGCGCCGGCGCACCCGTGGCGGCAGCGAGTTCGGTGACGCCCCGGCGTCGACGGCTCCGGCCACCGCCGTGTCGGCCGCTCCGGCCGCTCCGGTGACCGAGGACGCCTCGGCCGAGTCCGGTCCGCGCACCCCGCGTCGCCGTCGCCGTACCCGTCCGGGCAACCCGGGCGCCGCGCAGGTCGCGCAGACCGCTCCGGTCGCCCAGCCGGTCCAGGCCGCTCCGGTGGCTCAGGCCGCTCCGGTCGTCGAGGCCGCTCCGGTCGTCGAAGCCGCTCCGGCCCCCGTCGCCGAGGAGCCGAAGGCGCCCCGTCGCCGTGCCCGTGCCGCTCGCCCGGAGGCCGTGACGGCCGCGTTCGTCGCCCCGGCCCCCGTGGCCCAGGAGGCCGCCCCGGCCCCCCGTCGTCGCCGTCCCCGCATCCTGCGGCCGGTCGAGGACACCGTTTCCTTCCAGACGGTCGAGACCGCCGCGGCCGCCCTGCGGAACGCGCCGGTCGCCGAGGCGCCCGCCGCCCCGGTCGTCGAGGCCCCCGTGGAGGCCCCGGCGGAGCCCAAGAAGGCCCCGCGCCGCCGCACGGCCAAGAAGGCCGTCGCGGAGCCGGTCGTCGAGGCCGTCGCCGCTCCGGTCGTCGAGGCCGTCGCGGAGCCGGTCGCCGCCGAGGTCACGGCCGAGGTTCCCGCCCCGCGCCGTCGCCGTGCGGTCCGCAAGGCCACCGGTTCCCCGGTGACCGCCGAAGCGCCGGTGGCCGAGGCCCCCGTCGCCGAGCCGGTCGTGGCGCCGGTCGTCGAGGAGGCCCCCAAGGCTCCCCGCGCCCGCCGCACCGCCCGCAGGCCCGCCGGATCCCCGGTGACCACCGAAGCGCCGGTGGCCGAGGCCCCCGTCGCCGAGCCGGTCGTGGCGCCGGTCGTCGAGGAGGCCCCCAAGGCTCCCCGCGCCCGCCGCACCGCCCGCAGGCCCGCCGGATCCCCGGTCACCACCGAAGCACCGGTGACCGAGGCCCCCGTCGCCGCGTTGGTCGTCGAGCAGGCCGCCGCGCCGGTCGTCGAGCCGGTCGCTGCACCGGTCGTCGAGGAAGCCCCCAAGGCCGCCAAGGCTCCGCGCGCCCGCCGCACGACCAAGAAGGCCGCGGCCGCCGAGGCCGTCGTCGAGGCCCCGGTGGCCGAGGAGGCCCCGAAGGCTCCGCGTCGCCGCGCCACGAAGAAGGTGGTCGCCGCCGAGGCGCCCGACGCCTCGGAGCCGAAGACGCCGACGCGTCGCCGTACGACGAAGAAGGCCGTGGCCGCCGAGGCCCCGGCAGTCGAGGCCGCGGTCGCCGAGGAGGCCCCCAAGGCTCCCCGTCGCCGCACCACGAAGAAGGCGGCGGCTCAGCCCGAGAGCTGATCCCCGCCCCCGTCACGGCCGTGCGGCCCGGTCCCTCCCCAGGGGCCGGGCCGCACGGCCGTTGTGTGGCAGGCGCCCCCGGCCCCCGAGCCCTGTCCCGTTCGCGCCGTTACAGTCCAGATATGAGCAAGCCCCGTTCCCTCGCACTCCCGCCCCGCACCCGCGCCCGCCGACTGGCGACCGCACGGGGTGACTTCGCCGTCCTCGACGCGATGCCCGAGGGCGAGCGGCGCGGGACGGTGCTGCTGCTGCCCGGGTACACCGGCAGCAAGGAGGACTTCCTGGCGCTGCTCGGGCCGCTGAGCGAGGCCGGATACCGGGCGGTGGCGGTGGACGGGCGCGGCCAGCACGAGACCCCGGGCCCCCGTGGCCGGGCCGCCTACCGGCGCAGGCCGCTCGCCCTCGACGCGGTCGCCCAGGCCGCCGCCCTCGGCGACGGGCCCGTCCATCTGCTCGGCCACTCCTTCGGCGGCCTCGTGGCCCGCGCCGCAGGCTCCCTCGCGCCCGGCGCGTTCCGCTCGCTCACCCTGCTCTCCTCGGGACCCGGCCGTGTCGCGCGACCGCAGCGGATCCGGATCCGGGTCCTGCGGGGCGCGCTGGCGCTGCTGCCGAAGGAGCGGGTCTGGCAGGCGATGTGCTGGCTGGACAGCCGGGGCGAGGAGCCGGACACGGACACGGGCGACACCCCGGAGCTCACGGGCTTCCTGCGGCGGCGCTGGATGCGGACCCGGATCGCCCAGCTCGCGGGCGCCGGGCGACTGCTCCTGAGCGATCCGGACGGTACGGCGGAGCTGCTGGAGCTGCGGATGCCGCTGCACATCGCGTACGGGGCGGACGAGATGGTCTGGCCCCCGGCGGAACTGGCCGCGGCGGCGGCCCGTACCGGCGCGCACCACACGGTGGTCGAGGGCGCGGGCCACTCCCCCAACGTGTCGCACCCGCGCGAGCTGACGGACCGGCTCACCGGCTTCTGGGAGCGGGTCGACGCCCGTACGGAAGCCGGTGCGGCAGCCCCGTAAAAGCGCTCGGTACTGCGTCTTTCAGAACTGCGTCTTGAGGTGCTGCCAGAAGCCGTCCCGCAGGGCTCGCCGCAGGGAGGCGTGCCCGCGCAGGGAGCGGCTGAGCAGGCGCTCCGCCTCGACGAGCAGGTCCTGGTCGACGGGGCCCGGGAGGTAGGGGGCGCCGGGCAGGAGCTCCCCGAGCCTGTCCCGGCCGCGCTCGGCGAGCCAGGTCGCGGCGATCTGGGCGCCGACGAAACGGACCTCCTCTCGGGAGGGCGGCGGCTCGCCCTCGTTCTCGTACGTCGTGACGGGGCGGCGCGTGACGTACGGGCGGCAGAAGTCGAGCTCGAAGGTGCGCTGGCTGTCGACCTCCCAGAGGAGCGCCTCGGCCTGGTTGCGGCCCTCGGCGGCCTCGATGCCCCAGAGGTGGACGCGGGCCCCGTAGCCCTGGGCGGCCTCGACGGCCGAGACGAGGTCCTCGTCGCCGCCGACGAGGGCGGCGTCGCTGATGGCACGGTGGCGGGCGAGGGACTCCAGATCGGTGCGGATCAGGGAGTCGACGCCCTTCTGCTGGTTGTTGGCGTTGAGGTTGCCGAGGCGCACCTTGACGTCGGGCAGCTCGGCGATGGCCTGCTGCTCGGGGGTGTGGATCCGGCGCCGGGCGCCGTCGTACCAGTAGACGCGGAGCAGTCTGCTGTCCGCGAAGATCGTGCGGGCCTTGTCGATGAAGGCCTCGATCAGGCCCTCGGCGTCGAGGTCGAAGGAGCGCCGGTCCTCGGTGCCCGTCACCAGCAACCCCGCCGCAGCATGGACGTAACCTGCGTCGACGAAGATGGCGTGGGTGGAGGGGGTTTTGGCTACCTCGGCCAGCATCCGCTGGAGGAGCTCGTTGGTGCGCTCCACGCGGGCGTCGAGCGCGCTCAGGCGGGCGTCGATCGGCTGCGCGTCGGTAGGGGCGTCGGCGGGTGCGTCGGTGGTCTCTGCGTCGTTCATACGGGGCTCATTCTCCGCCGCCGGCGGCGCTGCCGCCACACCCCCCTACCCGCTAGTAGTTAGACATCCGAAAATTTTCCTTAGCGTAAGGAATGTTTGCAGGGTGCATTTCGTTGGACACATACGTAACTCAGTTCTCCTTCAGGAGGATCAACTCAGACGAAGGGAGAAGCCCATGCGCTTCGAAATCCTGCGCCTCGACGACATCGACGGCACGCCCGTCGACCGCACGGTCGTGGACGCCGCCTCCGTCAATCGGATCGTGCAGCAGGCCGCCGCGATCGGCCAGCGCATCTGGATCCGCCCCGCCGAGACCTCGGCCTCGTAACAGGCCAGGTCCACACCACGCACCGCGCCCCCGCACGGACTTCGCAGAGCGGAATCCGTACGGGGGCGCAGTGGTGTCCGGAGCCGGCCCCGCAGCGGGCTCTCAGGCCCCCTGGATCACCTGGGTGACGCCGTTGATGATCTGCTGCACCGCGATGGCGGAGAGCATCATGCCGGCGAGGCGGGTCACCAGGACCACGCCGCCGTCCTTGATGACGCGGATGATCAGCAGCGAGTAGCGCATGGTCAGCCAGAGCACGACGTGCATGGCGACGATGGCGGCCCAGACGGAGACCTGCGCCGAGGCGCTGTCGGCGTGCTGCACCGCGAGGATGACCGACACGATCGCGCCCGGCCCGGCGAGCAGCGGCATGCCGAGCGGCACCAGGGCGACGTTCACGTCCTTCGTCTGCTTCGGCTCGTCGGTCTTGCCGGTGAGCAGGTCGAGTGCGATGAGCAGCAGGAGCAGACCGCCCGCGATCATCAGCGCGGGGACGGAGACGTGCAGGTAGTCCAGGATCTGCTGCCCGAGCAGGCCGAAGACGGTGATGACGCCGAAGGCCACGGCGACGGCCTGCCAGGCCATGCGGCGCTGGACCTTGGCCGGCCGGCCGGAGGTGAGGGCGAGGAAGATCGGCGTGATCCCGGGGGGATCCATGATCACGAAGAGGGTCAGGAACAGCGAGCCGAAGACGGCGACGTCGAACACGGTGGGGTGCCTTGCGGGAGAGTCGAACGGTGGGGTGTGGGCTCCCACTGCCGGAATGTGGAGTTCCGCCAGCGGGCCGACGTGGGTACGTCCACCGCGGGGCACGGAGCCGCGCGGGGTGACGTGAACGGGTACGGGTGGGGGCGGCCCGGGATCCTCGCGGAGAGGACCGGGAGAGCGGGTGCGGCCGGGTGCGACCGGCAGGACACCGCACCGCGGGGGACGAGCGCGGGCGCGGACGCGATACGGGCCCGCCTCGTGGCGACCGCCGCGGCTCGTCCGCTCCGGACGCTCACCGAAGGCCGAAGGCCGTGGGCCTCGGGCCTGCCCCCTGGGGCTAGACCGCTCCCCCCGTGCCGGGGACCGCGAAGGCCCCTGTGGCACGGCGGATGATCTCGCCGTAGATCTCGGGGTCGGTGGTGTAGTCGCCGAGGCGACAGGTCTTGCGACTGCCGTGGTAGTCGCTGGAGCCCGTGGCCAGCAGCCCGAGCTCCTTCGCGAGTCCGCGCAGCCGCGCGCGCGTCGCTTCGTCGTGGTCCATGTGGTCGACCTCGATGCCGTCGAGTCCGGCGTCGGCCAGCCGGGCTATCGCCGCCTCCGGCACGACCTCGCCGCGCTTGACGGCGAGCGGGTGCGCGAAGACGGTGACCCCGCCGGCGGCCTTGACCAGGCGGATCGCGTCGACGGGATCCAGCTCGTGCTTCTCGACGTACGCCCGGCCGCCGTCGGCGAGCCAGTCGAGGGTGAAGGCCCCGGAGACGTCCGGGACGACCCCGTGCTCGACGAGCGCCTCGGCGACGTGCGGGCGGCCGACGGAGCCGTCGCCGGCGATCCGGGCGACCTGCTCCCAGGTGACGGGGACGCCGAGCTCCTGGAGCTTGCCGACCATGGCCTGTGCGCGCGGCACGCGGTCGTCCCGGACGAGCTCGCGCTCGGCGAGGAGCGCGGGCTCCTCCGGGTCGAAGAGGTACGCGAGCATGTGCAGGCCGATGCCGTCGAGCCGGCAGGACAGCTCGGCACCGGTGACGAGGGTCAGCCCCTCGGGCAGCGCGCCGATCGCCTCGGCGTGGCCGCGGGTGGTGTCGTGGTCCGTCAGCGCGACGACGTCGAGCCCGGCGGCGGCCGCGTTCCTGACGAGTTCGGCCGGCGAGTCCGTACCGTCGGAGGCCGTGGAGTGGGTGTGCAGATCGATGCGCACGACGCGGTACTCCGGGGGCTCGGCACGGACGAGGGACGCTTCAGCATAACGGGCGAATCGAACAGCCGTGTACGGATCCGGTCACCCGGTCGCCCGTTACTTCAGCAGCCTCGGGGTGAGTGCGCCGCACGGCAGGAGCTCGACCTCGGCGCCCGCGTCCCGGAGGTCCGTCAGGACCAGCTCGTCGTACATCAGGAGGCCGGACTGCTCGGGCCAGACGATCGCCCACAGCCAGAGGCCGCGCGCCTCGCCCGCGAAGACCGCGCGGTCCTGCGGGGTGCCGGTGACGTGCCACAGCGGGGTGGGGCGTCCGGCGGCGAGCACCTTCGCCTGGGGCGGCTTGTCGATGGCCATGCCGGAGCCGGGATCGAGGCCGTCGATGCCGGCGTACCGCGCGCCGAGGCCGACGCCGAGCTCCTCGGCGATCAGGAGCAGCTCGCCGAGCCCGCCGAGCGGGCCGGGACCCGAGCACGCGACGGCTGTCGCGCGTGCGCCGCTGCGGTCGTCACCGGCGCACGCGACACCGGTGTAGAGCCAGCCGACGGGCAGGGGCCACGGCATCCACACCGGTACCTGGGACCGGTGCACCACGACGTCGAGAGCCTCGACGCTGGGTGGGAGCACGGGCTGGAGCGGGTGCACCGAGCCGTGCACGTCACACTGCCAGGAGTCGGCGAAGAGACCGGGCGCTCTGACCCTGCCACCGCACTTCGGACAACTGGGTTCGCCCCTCATAGGGCTCAACGGTCCTACCCCTCGGGCCCCGCGTCAAGGACGGCCCGCGGACGATCACCCGTCCGGCCCGAGCCGTTCACCCAGGGCCTCGGTCCAGTGCCGCGGCCGGGGCTCAGTCCAGGCTCGGCCCGGACTCAGTCCGGGCTCAGTCCGGGCTCAGTCCGGGCTGAGCCCGTGCGCGGCCCGGGCTCAGTCCAGGCTCACGGACGCGCGCAGCGGGTCGCGCAGATCCGTCCCCCGGGCCAGCCAGCGCTCCTCCAGGGCCTGCGCCCCGTGCACCCGCTTCCACGCCGCCTCGTTCGGCGTCATCGGGAGCAGCGGCAGGAAGCGGACCGGGTCGAGCGGCTCGTCCAGCTCCAGGTCCTCCACCAGGCCGCCGGACTCGGCGACGAGGACCGAGCTGAAGCCGGCGCCCGGCCAGAGGGGATCGCCCACGTCGAGCGAGGCGCCGGGGGCCACGACCACGCCCTCGACCTGCGGGGTGGCGGCGAGCACGGCGAGCGGGCGCAGCACCTTGTCGGTGTCGGCGAGGCCGGCCCGTACGGTGAGGACGAGCTCCGCGCGCGGGCCCTTCACGGGGTCCGCGAGGGCGGCGGTCGGATCGGCCATCGGCGAGGCGGACATCCCGAGGGTCGCGTACCGCACGAGGTCGCCGTCGACGAAGCGGAGCACCTCGATCCGATCAGTGCCGAGGAACGTCACCGCGGCCCGCGCGTCCGGTTCTCCGAGTGCCGTCCGCAGCCGGGCCTCGACCAGAGCAAGAACTTCTCCCATGGCTTGAGCATAAAGCGCGTATGGAACGGGCAAAGTCAAGGATTGACCCTCTGTCGGCTGATAGTCTTGGCCGCTGGTCGGGAGTCACGAACTCCTGATTACTCGTCACACGTCATCCCCCACGGGGGACCGGCCGGAGGAGGTGGGGCTGCGATGGACCGAAGTCGGTCGGGCAGTACCAGTCGCTCTTCCGCCTCGCACCCGAGCCCGGTGCGCTTCACCCTCCGGTGATCCCAGGTCCCGTACGGGACCCGCCTTCTCCGACATCGGGCATCCGGCATCTCGCACGACGGAAGAGCATTTCGCCTTTGCCTGTCTGTAGCGAACGCCGTCACCGCGATCCCCCGGTGCCGCCCGCTTTGTGGACGACGTAGCTCCACGTCCCCATTCCGGGCTGTGCCACGCATCGCACCGACGGCCTCTCCGTGAAGGAGCATGCCCATGTCGATGATCCGTGACCTGCGCGCCGCCGTCCGGCCGAGCCTGCGGCACACCCTGCGCAAGACCCCCACCACCTACACCTCGTACGACCCCACCCGCGACCACTCGGCCTCCAGCGCCGTCGTCGACTGCGCCGTCTACCGCGACGGGCGCCGGGTCGACGACCGCGACTGCCTCACGCCCCGCGGCGCGATGAGCCAGGTACGGGAGAGCGGCGGCTTCGCCTGGATCGGGCTCCACGAGCCGACCGAGGCCGAATTCGCCGGTATCGCCGCCGAGTTCGGGCTGCACCCGCTCGCCGTCGAGGACGCCGTCCACGCCCACCAGCGGCCCAAGCTGGAGCGGTACGACGACACCCTCTTCACCGTCTTCAAGACGATCCACTACGTCGAGCACGCCGAACTCACCGCGACCAGCGAGGTCGTCGAGACCGGCGAGGTCATGTGCTTCACCGGCCCCGACTTCGTCATCACCGTCCGGCACGGCGGCCAGGGCTCCCTGCGCAACCTCCGCCACCGCCTCCAGGGCGAGCCCGAACTCCTCGCCAAGGGCCCCTCGGCCGTGCTGCACGCCATCGCCGACCACGTCGTCGACGGCTACATCGCGGTCGCCGACGCCGTCGAGCTGGACATCGACCAGCTGGAGATCGACGTCTTCTCGCCGAGCACGAAAGGCTCCACCCGCGGTACGGACACGGGCCGGATCTACCAGCTCAAGCGTGAGGTACTGGAGTTCAAGCGGGCCGTCACCCCGCTCCTGCGCCCCCTGACGCTGCTCAGCGAGCGCCCGATGCGGCTGGTCGACCCCGACATCCAGAAGTACTTCCGGGACGTCGCCGACCACCTGGCCCGCGTCCAGGAGCAGGTCGTCGGCTTCGACGAGCTCCTCAACTCGATCCTCCAGGCCAACTTGGCGCAGGCGACCGTCGCGCAGAACGAGGACATGCGCAAGATCACCTCGTGGGCGGCGATCGTCGCCGTCCCCACGGCGGTCTGCGGCGTCTACGGCATGAACTTCGACCACATGCCCGAGCTGCACTGGAAGTACGGCTACCCGATGGTGCTCACCGGCATCATCGTGGTCTGTTTCAGCATCCACCGCATGCTCAAGCGCAACGGCTGGCTGTAGCCGGACAGGCCCTAAGCTTCGGGCCATGACTGAAGAGCTGCCCGGGTCCGCCCTCGTCGAGGAGGCCACCAAGAAGTCCGGCCTCGTCTGGGTGCGCGGGACCGGCCCCTCCCGCGCTCTCTGGCACGTCTGGCACGACGGCGCCGCGCACGTCGTCGGCGACGGCCCCGGCGAGCAGCCGCTGCCGGGCCTCGTGGACGGCGGGACGGCCGAGGTCACGGTCCGCAGCAAGGACAAGGGCGGGCGGCTCGTCGCCTGGACGGCCGCCGTGCGCGAACTCTCCCCCGGTACGGAGGAGTGGGACGCCGCGGTCGCCGAGCTGAAGGGCAAGCGGCTGAACGCGTCGGACGGCGAGGCCATGCCGGGGCGCTGGGCGCGCGAGTGCCGCGTCCTGCGGCTCGACCCCCGCTCCTCGACGACGGAGCTGCCGGACGGCTCCCTGGCGGCCGTACCGCTGCCCTCGGAGGCCACGACCCGCCGGCCGGTGCCGGCCGCGCTCCCGAAGCTGCTGTTCCGGAAGCGCCGCAGGTAATCAGGTCCGGGGCAGCTGCTTGCCGTAGTCGAGGGTCTCTTCCTTCGACGGCTCCGCGAGCGGGAAGTCCTTGTTCCACTCGGAGAGCACGACGATGCCCGCTCCCCCGCCCCGCGCGAACTGCAGGGGGTACGGGGAGCCCTCCAGGGCCACGTCGAGCGTGCCGCCCTCGCCCTCCGCGCCGCCCTTGACCTTGATCGTGCGGACCCCGCCGATCTGGTCGCGGTCGCCCTTGACCTTCTCCCCGTGCAGGCCGATCAGCCCGCCGAGGAGCACGTCCATGTCGGTGAAGCCGCGGAACTGCTTGTACGCGGGGTCGCCCTTCGGCACCTTCACGTACATGTCGTCGAGCTTGTCGGCGGCCTCGGTGTCCGCCTCGGTGGGCTCGTCGTCCGACGTGTCGTCGTGCGCCCAGAAGCCCGCGTCCGCCTTCAGATAGAGCGCGTCGCCGATCCGCAGCAGCTCGAAGGTGCTGTTCTTCGTCGTCACCGAGCCGGCCGCGCCGTCCTGCTTCAACCGCATGTTGAGCTTGAAGGTGCCGCCCTTGCTGACGAGCGTGCCCGCGAGCCGTACCGCCTTCGCCGTGTCGGCGGCCGACTGCGCCTTCTTCTCGATCTCGGGCGCGGAGAGTCTCCCGACCCCGTTGGTCCCCTCGTCCGGATCGGCGCCGCAGGCGGTGAGTCCGACCGTCAGCCCGGCGCAGAGCGCCAGGGGCGCGACGGCCCTGCGGATACGCGATGACGGGGTACGAACGGCCATCTGCGCTGCCTCTCGTGTCGTGGGGGGGGTACGCCGGGCCGTGGCCCGTACGGGGTGCCGTGGACGGCCGTCGGCCGGGCCGGGCGGAATGGCCGGGTCCGGTGCCGCGGCCGCGTGGGGGAACGGCAGACCGCAGCGTACCCGGGCCGGGTGACGGGCCCCGCAGCCAGCCGTACGGAGGCGCTGCCGGAGCGGGGCGGAACGGCACGGGCTAGCCTGAACCCGGCAAAGCTCTGCAATCACCGGCAAAGCGCTTGCCTCGACTCGAATCGTGCGGCACCGAGGAGGCGCGTGGCATGGCGGCAGGCGCCCCCCGGATCTTCGTCTCGCACCTCGCGGGGGTCCCCGTCTTCGACCCCGTCGGCGACCAGGTCGGCCGCGTCAGCGACCTCGTGGCCATGCTCCGCGTCGGCCGCAGACCGCCCCGGCTGCTCGGCATGGTCGTGGAGGTGCTCAGCCGCCGCCGCGTCTTCGTCCCGATGACCCGCATCACGGGCGTCGAGTCCGGCCAGGTCATCACCACCGGCGTCGTCAACATGCGCCGCTTCGAACGGCGCCCCACCGAGCGGCTCGTCCTCGGCGAGCTCCTCGACCGGCGCGTCCGGCTCGTGGGGACCGACGGGCAGGAGGGCGAGGAGGTCACCGTCCTCGACGTCGCCATCCAGCAGCTGCCCGCCCGCCGCGACTGGGAGATCGACAAGGTCTTCGTCCGCAAGGGGAAGGGCGGGGTGCTGAGCCGCAAGGGCGAGACGCTGACCGTCGAGTGGTCGGCGGTCACCGGCTTCTCCCTGGAGGAGGAGGGGCAGGGCGCGGAGAGCCTCGTCGCCACCTTCGAGAAGCTGCGCCCGGCCGACCTCGCCAACGTCCTGCACCACCTCTCCCCCAAGCGGCGCGCCGAGGTCGCCGCGGCCCTCGACGACGACCGGCTCGCCGACGTCCTCGAAGAGCTGCCGGAGGACGACCAGATCGAGATCCTCGGCAAGCTGAAGGAGGAGCGCGCGGCCGACGTCCTGGAGGCGATGGACCCGGACGACGCGGCCGACCTGCTGTCCGAGCTGCCCGAGGAGGACCAGGAGCGGCTCCTCACCCTGATGCAGCCGGACGAGGCCGCCGACGTGCGGCGGCTCCTGTCGTACGAGGAGCGGACGGCCGGCGGTCTGATGACGACCGAGCCGATCGTGCTGCGGCCGGACGCCACGGTCGCGGACGCGCTCGCCCGGGTGCGCCAGCAGGACCTGTCGCCGGCGCTCGCCGCGCAGGTGTACGTGTGCCGGCCGCCGGACGAGACGCCGACCGGGAAGTACCTGGGGACGGTGCACTTCCAGCGGCTGCTGCGGGACCCGCCGTTCACGCTGGTCAGCTCGCTCGTCGACAGCGACCTGCCGCCGCTCGGCCCGGACACCCCGCTGCCCGCCGTCACCAGCTACCTCGCCGCGTACAACATGGTCGCCGCGCCCGTCGTGGACGAGAGCGGTTCGCTGCTCGGCGCGGTCACCGTCGACGACGTGCTCGACCACCTGCTGCCGGAGGACTGGCGGGAGACCGAGTTCCACGAGGAGGGGACGGGACATGGCCGCTGAGCGGGGGCACGAGAGGGACCGGGAGCGGGACCGGCCGATGGTGGCCCGGATCCGGCTCGACCTGCCGCGCGAGCGCCGGGCCAGGTTCCTGCCGGAGTACGACCCGGAGGCGTTCGGGCGGATGTCCGAGCGGATCGCCCGCTTCCTGGGGACCGGGCGCTTCCTCGTCTGGATGACCCTGACGATCATCGTCTGGGTCATGTGGAACATCTTCGCCCCGGCGTCGCTGAAGTTCGACGAGTACCCGTTCATCTTCCTGACGCTCGCCCTGTCCCTCCAGGCCTCGTACGCGGCCCCGCTGATCCTGCTCGCCCAGAACCGGCAGGACGACCGGGACCGGGTCAACCTCGAACAGGACCGGAAGCAGAACGAGCGGTCGATCGCGGACACCGAGTACCTGACCCGGGAGATCGCGGCGCTCCGCATGGGCCTCGGCGAGGTCGCCACGCGCGACTGGATCCGCTCGGAGCTCCAGGGCCTGATCAAGGAGCTGGAGGAGCGCCGGGATCTATTCCCCTCCGGCGAAGGTCACGGACGTGACGTACCCGACCGTTGACAGCCCTTTCATGGCCCGGTGGTCCGCGCCGTACCATCGTCGGTATGGCTATGGAAGACGCGGTGCGTGAAGCACTGGCGACGGTGAACGACCCCGAGATCAACAAACCGATCACTGAGCTCGGCATGGTCAAGTCGGTGGAGATCGAACCGGACGGCAGGGTCGCCGTCACGGTCTACCTGACCGTCTCCGGCTGCCCGATGCGCGACACCATCACGCAGCGCGTGACCGAGGCCGTCTCCCGCGTCGAGGGCGTCACCGCCGTCGACGTCACGCTCGACGTGATGAGCGACGAGCAGCGCAAGGAGCTGGCGGCGGCGCTGCGCGGGACCGGCGCGGAGCGCGAGGTGCCGTTCGCGAAGCCGGGCTCGCTGACCCGGGTGTACGCGGTCGCCTCCGGCAAGGGCGGCGTCGGCAAGTCCTCCGTGACCGTGAACCTCGCCGCGGCGATGGCCGCGGACGGTCTGAAGGTCGGTGTCGTCGACGCCGACATCTACGGTCACAGCGTGCCGCGGATGCTGGGCGCGGACGGCCGTCCGACCCAGGTCGAGAACATGATCATGCCGCCGTCGGCGCACGGCGTGAAGGTCATCTCGATCGGCATGTTCACCCCGGGCAACGCGCCGGTGGTGTGGCGCGGCCCGATGCTGCACCGCGCGCTCCAGCAGTTCCTCGCGGACGTGTACTGGGGCGACCTGGACGTCCTCCTGCTCGACCTGCCCCCGGGCACGGGCGACATCGCGATCTCGGTCGCGCAGCTCGTCCCGAACGCGGAGATCCTGGTCGTCACGACCCCGCAGCAGGCCGCCGCCGAGGTCGCCGAGCGGGCCGGCTCGATCGCCGTGCAGACGCACCAGAAGATCGTCGGCGTCGTCGAGAACATGGCGGGCCTGCCCTGCCCGCACTGCGACGAGATGGTCGACGTGTTCGGCACGGGCGGCGGCCAGCGGGTCGCCGACGGTCTGACGCGGACCACGGGCGCGACCGTCCCCGTCCTCGGCTCGATCCCGATCGACGTCCGGCTGCGCGAGGGCGGCGACGAGGGCAAGCCCGTCGTGCTGTCCGACCCGGACTCCCCGGCGGGCGCGGCACTGCGCGCGATCGCCGGCAAGCTGGGCGGCCGCGCGCGCGGCCTGTCGGGCATGAGCCTGGGCATCACCCCGCGCAACAAGTTCTGAGACGCGGTACGCGAGAAGGGCGCCCCCTGGTGAGGGGGCGCCCTTTCACGTACCCGCGTCTACGCGTACGCCTCGAGGTCCTTGATCTGCGAGAACCCGAGCCCGTACGCGCTCATCCCCCGCCCGTACGCCCCCAGGTGCACCCCCGCCGCCGACCCGGCCAGCACCCAGCCGAACTCCGACTCGCGGTAGTGGAAGGGCACCGGCACCCCGTCCACGGGGAGCGACAGCGTCGACCAGGCGGGCCCGTCGAGGTCGTCGGCGAGCTCGAAGGCCGTCTCCGTCTGCTGGTCCAGCCAGTTGTCGCGCAGCCCGTGGTCGAGCGAGGCGGGCCAGGTGTGGACCAGGAGCCCCGATCCGGCCAGCCAGGCGGCGGAGGAGACCGTGGTGGCGTCGAGGACGCCCGTCCCGTCCCCGGTCCGCCGGACCGGGCTCGCCGCGACCGTCACCACGACGGCGAAACGCTCCTTCTCCATGCCCCGCGCGTCCGACTTTATGGACGGCTCGTCACCGTGCCCCGTCGAACCGTGCTGCACACTGCCGTCCGCCGCCGTGCCGACCTGCATCAGCCAGCGCGGCCCGGTGAAGGCCTCATCCAGGCCGTACCAGGCGAAGGGTGCGCGCAGATAGCCCTCGGGGGTACGCCGGGCCGTCGGTACGCCCTCCACCCGACTCGTGGTCTCCAACTCGGCCGCCTCCTCGTTCCGTCAACAGAGGGAGGATAGCCACCAGGACGCGTCGGGTCGGTGACAGCCCGTCGTCAGGTCGCGTCGGAGTCGTACGGCGGACGCTCTCCGGTGTCCGGCTTGTCCTGCTTCTTCAGGAGGTCCGGGGTTCCGGCCGCGGCCCCGTTGACCGGAGCGCCGTTGACTGCGGACGGCTGCGGCTCGCGGTTGTGGACCGCGTCGGCGACGTCGTTCATCTCCTTCTTGAGGTCGAACGAGCCGCGCAGCTCCTTGAGCTCCTGGAGGTCCTCGTTCCCCTCCAGCTGCTTGCGGAGGAACGTCTTGGGGTTGAGGTCCTCGAACTCGAAGTCCTTGAACTCCGGTCCCAGCTCGCTGCGGATGTCCTCCTTCGCGCTGTCGGAGAAGTCACGGACCTTCTTCACGAAGCGCGAGACGTCCTGGATGACCTTCGGGAGCTTGTCAGGCCCGAAGACGAGCACGGCGAGGACCACGAGGGCCACCAGCTCGAGTGCGCCTATGTCGCTGAACACTTAGTAGCTCCTTCACGCCGGTCCAGGGCCCGGTCCACGGTACCCGCCGAAACTGTCCGACGGGTACCTCCCGGCGTCCGCCACATGGCGCTCACGTGCCCTGCGACGAACCGAGTGTCAACGTCTTGGTCAGCTCTTTGCCGTCACGGGTGAGGGTGAGCCGCAGCTCGTCGCCGGGGCGGTGGGCGCGGATCTTCACGATCAACTCCTCGCCGTTGTGCACCCGCTGGCCGTCGACCTTGGTGATGACGTCGCCGGGCCGGAGCCCCGCCGCGGCGGCCGGGCCGCCCGGGGTGACGGAGGCGGCGCCGTCCTTGCCCTTCTCGCCGACACGGGCGCCGTCGCCGTTGAACTGCATGTCGAGGCTCACACCGATGACGGGGTGGGTGGCCTTGCCCGTGTTGATGAGCTCCTCGGCGACCCGCTTGCCCTGGTTGATCGGTATGGCGAAGCCGAGACCGATGGAGCCGGGCTGGCCGGCGCTGCCGCCGTCGCCGTCACCGGAACCGCCGGCGGCGCGGATCGCGCTGTTGATGCCGATGACCCGGCCCTTGGAGTCGAGCAGCGGGCCGCCGGAGTTGCCGGGGTTGATCGGGGCGTCGGTCTGGAGGGCGTCGACGTAGCTGATGTCGGTGCCGTCGCCCTTCTCGCCGCCGGCGGTGATCGGGCGCTCCTTGGCGCTGATGATCCCGGAGGTCACGGTGTTGGAGAGGTCGAAGGGCGCGCCGATGGCGACGACGGGGTCGCCGACGCGGACATTGTCGGAGTTGCCGAGGGGCAGCGCCTTGAGGCCGGAGACGCCGGTGACCTGGACGACGGCGAGGTCGTAGCCGGTGTCCTTGCCGACGATCTTGGCGCGGGCGGTCTCGCCGCTGGAGAAGGTCACGGTGATGTCCCCGGAGGACTCGGCCGCGTCGACCACGTGATTGTTGGTGAGGATGTGGCCCTTGGTGTCCAGGACGAAGCCGGTGCCGGTGCCGGAGGAACCGCCGCCGCTGACGTGCAGGGTGACGACGCCGGGCAGCGCGCCGGCGGCGATGCCGGCCACGCTCTCGGGGGCGCGGTCGGTGTCCCCGCCGTCGGCCTGGGGCAGCTCGACGGTGCCGAGCCCGCCGTTCCGCTCGACGTAGGCGCCGATGCCGCCGCCGATGACGCCGGTGACGAGGGCGAAGACGAGCGCCCCGGCGAGCGCGAGGCCCTTCCGGGACTTCTTCTTCGCGGGCGCGGGTGCAACCCCGACGCCGCCGAGGGACCCGCCCCAGGGGTCGTACTGCATCCACGGGGCGGTCCCGCCCTGCTGCGGCGGTACGGGGGGCACGGGGGCCTGTGCCTGCGGTGGTACGGGGCTCTGGGGCGGTACGGGGGGCGTCGGGTGCTGCACGGGCGGTGCGGGCGCCCACGGGCCGGGCTCGCCGTACGGCGGCGTCCGGTACTCGTCGGGCGCGTGCAGGGGCTGGGGGGCGGGCTGCGCGGCCGCCGCCGGGGCCTGGGTCGCGTCGGCCACGGGGGCCTCGGCGACGGGCGCGTCGGCCGGCCCGTCCTTCGTCAGCAGGACGGCGGGCGCGGGCACGGGCTCGGACGCGACCTCCGGCTCCGGCCGGGGCGCGGCGGGCAGCTCCGTGGTGTAGGCCTCGGCCGCGACGCCGACGGAGACTTCGGTCAGCGCCTCGGTCTCGGTCTCGGATTCGGTCTCGGCCGGAGTCTGGGGCGCGGGCAGGGGGAAATCACCGTCACCGTCGTCACCGCCGTCGGTCGGAGGCGGCGAGGGTATCCGCGCCGCCTCCGGTGCCGTCGAAGGCCGGCTCCACCAGTTCGGCTTCCCGTCGTCCATGCTCTCCCCGCAACCGCTGACCCGTCCGCGCCCCGGCTCGGGCGCCCCTGTCCCTGGATTCAACCAGGTCGCGGGTCAGCGGTGGGAGCCGAGCGGTGCCTTCGTCGGGCTCGCCGCCGGGCTGGGACCGGGGGCGAGGGCCAGATCGAGCGCCGGACCCGTCGGTCGTATGAACGGCGAGAGCGCGAAGAACGACTGCATGGCCTGGCTCTGGAGGCGCACGGCCACCAGCGGAGCCGTGCCGGAGCGCACCGCGTCCGGCGGAACCGCGCCCGAGGGAACGGTGCCCGCGGGAGCCCTGCCGGCGGGGTCGCCGGTCCGGGCCGCGAGCGGGGTGAGCGGCTCTTCGGCGACGGACTGGGCGCCCGAACGCTCTCCGGAGCGCGTACCGCGTACGCCGCCGGTGCCCGGGGCGCCGCCCGTGGCCGTGGCACGCAGCGGGGTGACCGCGCTGCCCGTGCCCTGCCCGCCGCGTCCGCTCGCGCTCACCGAGGTCTCCACCGGCAGCGTGCCGCCGAGGGCGATGGCCGCGAAGGAGACCGCGCTGGCCGCCGCGAAGGCGAAGCGCCGGCCGCGCCCGGACGTGCCGGAGGCGCGGTCGCCGACCTCGTGGATCCGGAAGCCGGTGCCGTGGTGCGGGGAGCGCGGGGTGACGACCGCCGCGGTGGCGAAGCCGTCGGACTTCAGCGCCGCCGCGCCGAGCAGTTCCTCGAGGGGCCCTCGGGGCACTCCGGGCCCGCCGGAGCCACCCGAAGGCTCACCTGGTCCCCCGGGGAGCCCCTGGAGCCGGGCGAGGAAGCCCTCCGAGGGAGGCGGGGGCGCCGCGGAGGCGAAGACGCTCTTCACCGTGCGCTGGGCGTCGGCCTCGGCCTTGCAGCGCGCGCAGGTCGCGAGGTGCGCGAGCACCCGCTCCCGGGCGTCGTGGCCGAGCTCGCCGTCGACGAGCGCCGCGAGCCGGTCCCCGAGGTGGTGTTCCGCAGGGGTCGGCGACGAGGGACGTGTGCCGCTCACGCTGTCCCTGCCTCCCATCCGACGGAGGCGAGGGCACGCTCCGCCCGGGCCTCGGGCGAGCGGTGCTTGAGCGCCTTGCGCAGGTGGGAGCGCCCGCGGTGGATCCGGCTGCGGACGGTGCCGAGCTTCACGCCGAGGGTCGCGGCGATCTCCTCGTACGACAGTCCTTCGATGTCGCAGAGGACGACCGCGGCGCGGAACTCGGGCGCGAGGGTGTCGAGGGCCTGCTGCACGTCGGCGTCGAAGTGGGTGTCGTTGAACACCTGCTGCGGCGACGGCTCACGGCTGGGCAGCCGCTCGGCGGCGTCGTCGGCGAGCGCGTCGAAACGGATGCGCTGCTTGCGGCGGACCATGTCGAGGAAGAGATTGGTGGTGATGCGGTGGAGCCAGCCCTCGAAGGTGCCCGGCGTGTACGTCGACAGCGAGCGGAAGACGCGGACGAAGACCTCCTGGGTGAGGTCCTCGGCGTCGTGCTGATTGCCCGTGAGGCGGTAGGCGAGGCGGTAGACCCGGCCACTGTGCGTGCTGACGATCTCCTCCCAGGTGGGCGGAGTCCACGCCTGCGATTCCGCATCCGATGCGAAGGTCGCGGTGGTGGGAGCGGAGTCGGTGGTGCGGATTCGGTCAGCGGTGTCGGTCACGGATTTCGGCTCACCCGCCGACCTGAGAAGACGCCGAAGCACTCCTCCCCGATCCACAGGCGCAGCCGCACCTCCCCTGTCGGCTCTGGTGGTGTCCAGTGGAGCCCCTACCATAGCCACCTCGCCCGTTAGCTCCGGATAAGAATCTTTACGCGAATTTGGAACCGGCTCGCCCGGCTGCCGCCGGTCGCGTCCTGCCTCCAGTGAACGTGCGGTCCCATCTGCGGGTTCCCGCTGACAGCGGATACAGTCACCGTTGCGTCAACTACGGGGACAGGAGAGGGCCATTACCGCCAACCGGCAGACGAGCTGGTCGTTCGCCGACGCCTTTGTCGCCGAGGACGAAGCTCTGCGCTGGGCCCGGGACCGGGCCCGGGAGGCAGGGCTGCCCTCGGTGTCGCCCGGCACCGGTGGCGCGCTGCGCCTGCTCGCGGCGACGGCGGATGCCAAGGCGGTGGCGGAGATCGGTACCGGCACGGGCGTGTCGGGCATCTACCTGCTGCTCGGGATGCGGCCCGACGGGGTCCTGACGACGGTGGACCTCCAGCCGGAGCGCCAGCAGTTCGCGAAGACGGCGTTCCGCGCGGCGGGCTTCGCCGGCAATCGCGCCCGGTTCATCCCGGGCCGCGCCCTCGACGTCCTGCCGCGTCTCGCGGACGGCGGATACGACCTCGTCTTCTGCGACGGCGACCGTCTGGAGTACCTGGACTACCTCGCTGAATCGTTGCGCCTGCTCCGACCTGGCGGTCTCGTCTGCTTCGAGGGAGTCTTCGCGGACGGCCGGACGGTCGACTCGGCGGCCCAGCCGGCCGAGGTCCTGCGGGTCCGCGAGCTGCTGCGCACGGTGCGGGAGAGCCAGGAGCTGCTGCCCTCGCTGCTGCCGGTGGGCGACGGCCTGCTCTGCGCCGTACGCCGAGGCTGACTCCTCCGCGACCCCGGGGGACCCCCGCAGCCCCTCGCCCGACCCTTCCCCGCCCTTCCCTGCCCCTCCCCGGCGCCCTGGACTCCGCCCGAGGCCGCCCGGACACACCACTGCCCCGGCACGGTGGAAACCGTCCCGGGGCAGTGGCGAGGAATCGTGGAGGATCAGGTCAGCCGACGACCTTCTTCAGGGCGTCGCCCAGCGCCTCGGCCTCACCCGGGGTCAGCTCGACGACAAGCCGACCGCCGCCTTCGAGCGGAACGCGCATGACGATGCCCCGCCCCTCCTTGGTCACCTCGAGCGGGCCGTCACCCGTCCGCGGCTTCATGGCCGCCATGCTTGTTCCCCTTCCTGAAACCAGCTCATCGTCAGCCGGGCAGCTCTTCGATGCGGAGCACGCTTCACCGGCTTCGAACACATTGCTTCCAGGTCATTATCCCGCATCGCAGGACCCGATGACCAACATCGATCTGCATCGCTTCCGCAACGCGCTCTCTCAAAACCACACAATTCGGCGATCGGGCTGCGATACTGCGCCACCCTGGATCCTGCCGACAGCGGAATTTCTTTGACGCAGCTCACATGTGCGGTGCGGGTGATCTCCGCCATGCTGGGCAGGTCAACCGCGCAAAGAAGCGAAGGGAACCCCATGGCCGACACGGTGCTGTACGAGGTGAGCGACGGGCTCGCCACCATCACGCTCAACCGGCCCGAGGCCATGAACGCGATGAACGTGGCGGCGAAGGTCGCGCTCCGGGACGCCGCGGAAACGGCCGCGGCGGACACCGCCGTACGGGCCGTCCTGCTCACGGCGGCCGGCGACCGGGCGTTCTGCGTCGGCCAGGACCTCAAGGAGCACGTGGGCCTGCTCAAGGCGGACCAGGAGTCCGGCACGCGCGAGACCATGAACACGGTCCGCGACCACTACAACCCGATCGTCAGGGCCCTCACCGGCATGCGGAAGCCGGTCGTGGCGGCCGTGAACGGCGTCGCGGCGGGGGCGGGCTTCGGCTTCGCGCTGGCGGCGGACTACCGGGTCGTCGCGGACACGGCAGCGTTCAACACGTCCTTCGCGGGCGTCGCGCTCACCTCGGACTCGGGCATGTCCTGGACGCTGCCCCGGCTGATCGGCGCGAGCCGGGCGTCGGACCTGCTGCTCTTCCCCCGCTCGATCACCGCCCAGGAGGCGTACGAGCTCGGCATCGCGAACCGCCTGGTCCCGGCCGCCGACCTCGCCGCCGAGGCCGCGAAGGTGGCCCGCGAGCTGGCGGAGGGCCCGACGGTCGCGTACGCGGCGCTGAAGGAGTCCCTGGCGTACGGCGCGGACCACTCGCTCGCCGAGGCCCTGGAGAAGGAGGACGAACTGCAGTCCCTCGCGGGCGCCTCGGAGGACCACACGATCGCGGTCCGCGCCTTCATCGCCAAGGAGAAGCCGACGTACCTGGGCCGCTAGTCAGCGCAGGCCCGGGGCTACTTCCCGCCCCGGGCCACGCAGCCCTCCACGTGGTCGTCGACCAGGCCGCACGCCTGCATCAGGGCGTAGGCGGTGGTGGGGCCGACGAAGCGGATGCCGCGCTTCTTGAGGGCCTTGGCGAGGGCCGTGGACTCGTCCGTGACCGCCGGGACGTCGGAGACCGAGCGCGGGGCGGGGCGGCTGGCCGGATCGGGGGCGTAGGACCAGATCAGGGCGTCGAGTTCGCCCGGGGACCAGGTGGCGAGGAGTTGGGCGTTGGCGAGGGTCGCGTCGACCTTGGCGCGGTTGCGGATGATGCCCTCGTCGGCGAGGAGCCGCTCCCGGTCGGTCTCGCCGAAGCCGGCGACGGAGGCGATGCGGAAGCCGTCGAAGGCGCGCCGGAAGCCCTCACGGCGGCGCAGGATCGTGATCCAGGACAGGCCCGACTGGAAGGCCTCCAGGCAGAGCCGTTCGAAGAGCTCGTCGTCGCCGTGGACCGGGCGGCCCCACTCCTCGTCGTGGTAGGCCACGTAGTCCTCGGTCGACAGGCCCCAGGGGCAGCGCAGCCGCCCGTCGGGGCCGGGGACCGGCCCGCCCACCGTCATGAGCGGTCGTCCTCTCCGTCACCGGCGGACGCGCCCGCGAGCGCCTCCTCCAGCTCGGCGATCCGGGAGTCCCGCTCGGCGAGCTCGGCGCCGAGGCGGACCAGGACGTCGTCCACGTCCGCCATCCGGTAGCCGCGGACCGCGACGGGAAGGCGGAGCGCCTCGACGTCGGCGCGGTCGACCGGGCGGGCGGCCGGGAGGGGGTCGACGAGCTGCTCGGGCGCCACCTCCGGCAGCACCTCGCTGTCGCCTCCGCCGACCACCGCCAGAGTCACCGCGGCCACGACCACGACCATCGTGATGAGCAGAAACCAGAACACCTGCGCGCCTCTTCCCGGAGTGGAATTCGTCCCGTGCCGATCGTGCCATGCGCCACTGACGGTTAGGGTCGCAGCGAACGGACGCGAGGGAGGACAAAAGGGATGCTGCGCTTGGGACGGCGTGAATTCGGGCCGCACGAGCCGGTGATCATGGCGATCGTGAACCGGACCCCGGATTCTTTCTACGACCAGGGCGCCACCTTCCGGGACGAGCCGGCGCTCGACCGCGTCGAGCAGGCCGTGGCCGAGGGCGCGGCGATCATCGACATCGGCGGGGTGAAGGCGGGCCCCGGCGAGGAGGTCACGGCCGAGGAGGAGGCCCGCCGGACGGTCGGTTTCGTCGCCGAGGTCCGCAGGCGCCACCCCGACGTGGTGATCAGCGTGGACACCTGGCGGGCGGACGTCGGCGCGGCGGTCTGCGAGGCCGGGGCGGACGTCCTGAACGACGCGTGGGGCGGGGTCGACCCCGGGCTCGCGGAGGTGGCCGCCAAGTACGGCGCGGGGCTGGTCTGTACGCACGCGGGCGGCGCGGAGCCGCGGACGCGGCCGCACCGGGTCGAGTACGCGGACGTGATGGCCGACATCCTGCGGGTGACCGTGGGGCTCGCGGAGCGCGCGGTGGCCCTTGGGGTGCGGCGCGACGGGATCATGATCGACCCGGGGCACGACTTCGGGAAGAACACCCGGCACAGCCTGGAGGCGACGCGGCGGCTCGGCGAGATGGCGGCGACGGGGTGGCCGGTGCTGGTGTCCCTGTCCAACAAGGACTTCGTCGGCGAGACGCTCGACCGGCCGGTGAAGGAGCGGGTCCTCGGGACCTTGGCGACGACCGCCGTGTCGGCCTGGCTGGGCGCGCAGGTCTACCGGGTCCACGAGGTCGCCGAGACCCGCCAGGTGCTCGACATGGTCGCGTCCATCGCCGGGCACCGGCCGCCGGCGGTGGCCAGGCGCGGGCTGGCGTAGGTGGACGAAAGGGGGCGCCGGACCGGCGCCCCCCGAGGACCGTCCTACTTGCCCGTCTCCTTCGTCACCAGCGCCACCGCCTCCTCCACGTCGTCCGTGACGTGGAAGAGGAGCAGGTCGCGCTCCGACGCCTTGCCGCCCGCGACGACCGAGTCGCGCAGCCAGTCGACGAGGCCCTTCCAGTACTCCGTGCCGAAGAGGACGATCGGGAAGCGGGTGACCTTGCGGGTCTGGACCAGGGTCAGCGCCTCGAACAGCTCGTCGAGGGTGCCGAGGCCGCCGGGCAGGACGACGAAGCCCTGCGCGTACTTCACGAACATCGTCTTGCGGACGAAGAAGTAGCGGAAGTTCACGCCGATGTCGACGTGCTGGTTCAGCCCCTGCTCGAAGGGGAGCTCGATCCCGAGGCCCACGGAGATGCCCTTGGCCTCCCTGGCCCCCTTGTTGGCCGCCTCCATGGCGCCCGGGCCGCCGCCCGTGATGACCGCGAAACCGGCCTCGACGAGCGCCCGGCCGATCCGTACGCCCGCCTCGTACTCGGGCGAGTCCGGCTTCGTGCGGGCCGAGCCGAAGACGCTGATCGCGCTCGGCAGTTCGGCGAGGGCTCCGAAGCCCTCGACGAACTCGGACTGGATGCGCATGACCCTCCAGGGGTCCGTGTGCACCCACTCCGAGTCGCCCTCGGTGTCGAGCAGCCGCTGGTCCGTGGTGCCCGGCTGGACCTGGTCCCTGCGCCTCAGCACCGGCCCCAGACGCTGCTCCTCGGGCTTCGCCATTCCCTCGGGAATGCCCATGGCCTGCTCCCTCCGCCGATCCACTGATCTTCTGGTCCGGTCAGCGTAGGACGACAGAGGTGACGAAACGCGAAATTACGGAAGTCAGGCAGTCAGCCAGTCGCGGAGGCGTGCCTCGCAGTGGTGGATCTTGTCGACGGCGACGTGCTCGTCGCGCTTGTGCGCGTAGATGGCATCGCCGGGACCGTAGTTGACGGCCGGCACGCCGAGGGCGCTGAAGCGGGAGACGTCGGTCCAGCCGAACTTCGGCTGCGCGCTGCCGCCGACGGCCTTCATGAAGGCCTCGGCGGCCGGGTGGGAGAGGCCGGGCAGGGCACCGGGGCTCTCGTCGTCGATGACGAACTCGGCGATGTCGCAGTCGGCGAAGACCTCGCGGACGTGCGCCAGGGCCTCGGCCGGGGAGCGGTCGGGGGCGTACCGGTAGTTGACCGTGACGGTGCAGGCGTCGGGGATGACGTTGGTGGCGACGCCGCCCGCGATCGCGACCGCGTTGAGGCCCTCGTGGTACTCGAGGCCGTCGATGACCGGCTTGCGCGGCTCGTAGGCGGCGAGGCGGGCGAGGATCGGGGCGGCGGTGTGGATGGCGTTGGAGCCCATCCAGGAGCGCGCGGAGTGGGCCCGCTCGCCCGCGGTGTGCAGGATGACGCGCAGGGTGCCCTGGCAGCCGCCCTCGACCTGTGCGTCGGAGGGCTCCAGGAGGACCGCGAAATCGCCCTCCAGCCAGTCGGGGTGGGCGGCGGCGACCTTGCCGAGGCCGTTGAGGTCGGCGGCCACCTCTTCGTTGTCGTAGAAGACGAAGGTGAGGTCGCGGTTGGGCTCGGGCACGGTGGCGGCGATCCGGAGCTGGACGGCGACGCCCGACTTCATGTCCGTCGTGCCGCAGCCCCACAGGATGCCGTCCTCGTCGAGCCGCGAGGGGACGTTGTCGGCGATCGGCACGGTGTCGATGTGGCCGGCGAGGACGACCCGCTCGGTGCGGCCGAGGCGCGTACGGGCCACGACGTTGTTGCCGTAGCGGTCGACGGTGAGGTGCGGCAGGGTCCGCAGGGCCTGCTCGATGGCGTCCGCGAGCGGCTGCTCCGTCCCGCTCACGGACGGGAAGTCGACGAGGGCGGCGGTGAGGGCGGCCCCGTCCTTGGAGAGGTCCAGCCGGGTCTCGTACGGAGTGATGTCAGCCATGTGCCGACCCTAACCCGGCCTCCAGTACGGTGGGCCCCGTGTCCGAGCCCACCCGCACCGTCCGTCGCGGCCGCCCCGCCCGCCGCGGCCGTCTCGCCCGCTCCGCGGCCGCCCTCGCCGCGCTCCTCGGCCTGGCCTCGTACGTGGCCTTCCACCAGGTGACAGGGAGCAGAGGCACGCCGCGGTGCAGTGTCGGCACCGGCGAGAACCGGTACGAGTTCACGCCGGACCAGGCGTCGAACGCGGCGACGATCTCGGCGGTCGGCACCTCGCGGGGGCTGCCGGAGCGTGCGGTGACGATCGCGCTCGCGACGGCGCTCCAGGAGTCGGCGCTGCGGAACATCGAGCACGGTGACCGGGACTCGCTCGGCCTGTTCCAGCAGCGGCCCTCGATGGGCTGGGGGACGCCGGCGCAGATCATGGACCCGGTGTACTCGGCGGGGAAGTTCTACGAGGGCCTGGAGAAGGTCCCGGGGTACTCGCGGCTGCCGCTGACGGTGGCGGCGCAGAAGGTGCAGAAGAGCGGTTTCCCGCAGGCGTACGCGAAGCACGAGCCGGACGCCACCCTGCTCTCGGCGGCGCTGACCGGCCGGGCGCCGGCCGCGCTGATCTGTACGGCGAGTGACGTGAAGGGCACGCCGGGCGATCCGGAGCGGGTGCGTACGGAGCTGGTGCGGGCCTTCGGCGAGAAGGCGGCGCCGAAGGCGGTCACGGGCGGGTCGAGCGCGGGCCGGTCGTCGGCTTCGGAGCCGCCGGTGCTCGTGGTGCCGGTCCGGGCGGCGGCGGACGCGGGCACGGCCCCGGGGGCCGGGTCGGACGAGCGGCGCGGCTGGGAACTGGCGCAGTGGGCGGTGGCGCGGGCGGACGAGCTGCGCGTCACGGAGGTCGCGTACGGGGGCCGGGTGTGGCGCGCGAGCGACGCGTCCGGCGGCTGGGAGAAGTCCTCATCGGCCTCCGCCGGTGCGGCGTCCGGTGCCGGCTCCGGCGCCGTGTCCGACACGGGATCGGTCCGTATCCGGCTCGCGCAGTAGCCGGTCGCACGTACGGTCGTTCACCCGCCCGTGGCATGCGCCCGGACGGAATCCCGGGAAATTCTCCCGCACTTCGCGCGGTCATTTCCGGGTCGCGGTCCGCTGCGCCAATTCCCTTACGTGGCAAGGGAAGTGACGGTTCGCCAGGCGATCACGCAATGACACGTTCGTCCGTTTTCCTCCCCACCCGACAATACGACGCATTACCAATCCTTTACCTTCGACCGCCGCAACCTCTCCCACCCCGGGGCCGGTTGTCACTGCGTCCGAACACCACTCGTCGCACCCGTCGAAGGAGCACCATGTCCCTCCCCCTGACCCGTCGGATCGCCCGCGCCGCCCTCCTCATCGCGGCCGGAGCAGCCCCCGTGGTCGGTGCGGCCGGTTCCGCGAGCGCCCTGGACCACAGCCTCGCGCCCGCCAACGCCCTCGGTGGCGTCACCGCCCTGGACGCCGCCGGTGCGGGCACCGCTGTCGACAGCGGCGCGCAGGCCGCCACCGGCGTCGTCGGCGCCACCGGCGGCCAGGCCGTCGGCACGGCCGTCCCCGCCGTCGGCAAGACCGCCGGCGCGGCGGGCAAGACCGCCACCCCGGCCGCGCAGAAGGTGGCCGGCGAGGCCGCCGGCAGCACCGGCGAGGTCGTCGGCAAGACGGCCGGCGCCGCCGGCGACAGCGCGAACGGCCCGGCCGCCGGCGCCCTGGGCGGCGGCCTGCCGGCCGCCCCGTCCCTGGGCGGCCTGCCGATCGGCTGATCCGGCACGGAAACCGGCACAGAACCCGGCACGGAAGCACGGGAGGGCCCGGGGAGCATCAGCTGCTCCCCGGGCCCTCCCCCGTGTGTCGGGCTAGCCGAGCCGCTTGACCGCCGCGTCGACGCGCTCGTCCGTCGCCGTGAACGCCACCCGCACGAACCGCTCCCCGGCCTCGCCGTAGAAGTCGCCGGGCGCCACCAGGATGCCCTTGTCGGCCAGGTACGCCACGGTCTCCCAGCACGGCTCGTCCCGGGTCGCCCACAGGTACAGGCTCGCCTCGCTGTGCTCGATCCGGAAGCCGTGCGCCTCCAGGGCCGCCCGCAGCGCCGCCCGGCGGGCCGCGTACCGCTCCCGCTGCTCGGCCACGTGCGCGTCGTCGCCGAGCGCGGCGACCGTCGCCGCCTGCACGGGCGCCGCGGTCATCATGCCGCCGTGCTTGCGGATCAGCAGCAGCTCACCGAGGACGGCCGCGTCGCCCGCGAGGAACGCGGCGCGGTAGCCGGCCAGGTTGGAGCGCTTGGACAGCGAGTGGACGGCGACGATCCCCTCGTACGAACCGCCGCAGACGTCCGGGTGCAGGACGGAGACCGGGTCGGCCTCCCAGCCCAGCTCCAGGTAGCACTCGTCGGAGAAGACGAGGACGCCGTGCTCGCGCGCCCAGGCCACGATCCGGGTCAGCTCGTCCTTGCCCAGGACCTTGCCGGTCGGGTTGGACGGGGAGTTGAGCCAGAGCAGCTTCAGACCGGCCGGGTCGAGCTCCGTCCCCGCGGGGTCACCCGCAAATGTCTCCGTGTCGTAGACGACAGGGGTGGCACCGCAGAGCCGCGCGCCGACCTCGTACGTCGGGTAGGCGAGACGCGGGTACGCGACCCGGTCGCCGGCACCGAGACCCAGCTGCGTCGGCAGCCAGGCGACGAGCTCCTTCGAGCCGACCACCGGCAGGACGTTCTCGTGGGCGAAGTCCACGGCGCCGAGACGGCGTCCGCACCAGCCGGTGAGCGCGTCCCGCAGCTCTTTCGTCCCCCACACCGTGGGATAGCCCGGCGAGTCCGCCGCCGCGACCAGGGCGTCCTGGATCAGCGCGGGGACCGGGTCGACGGGCGTGCCGACCGAGAGGTCCACGATTCCGTCCGGGTGCGCCAGGGCCGTCTTCTTGTACGGCTCCAGCTTGTCCCAGGGGAAGACGGGCAGGCGCGAAGAGACTGCGCTCACGGGTTGGCTCTCACTTCCTGTACGTACGGGAAACGCCTCGGTCCCGTACAGCGACCGACGCCGTACGGGACCGGATGCGGTCGATCAGCCGTTCTGCGGCGGCAGGGCGGCGATGAAGGGGTGGTCGCGCTCGATCTCGCCGAGCTTGGAGGCACCACCGGGCGAACCGAGCTCGTCGAAGAACTCGACGTTCGCCTTGTAGTAGTCCTTCCACTCCTCCGGGGTGTCGTCCTCGTAGAAGATCGCCTCCACCGGGCAGACCGGCTCACAGGCCCCGCAGTCGACGCATTCGTCCGGGTGGATGTACAAGGACCGCTTGCCCTCGTAGATGCAGTCGACGGGGCACTCCTCGATGCACGCCTTGTCCTTGACGTCGACACAAGGCTGCGCGATGACGTAGGTCACGCTGTCGTTCCTCCTCGATAGGGCTGGTCTGCGCGGGAGCGCGGCGTCGTCGATGCCCGCACCTAGTATCTCCGTTCTTGGGGGCGATCCGAACAGGAGGGGCGGAGAAGCTGTGGAATTGACCGGAGGAGGACTCCTTGAGGTCCGAATCACCAGCGCTGACGTGGGAAAACGTGTCTCCGTTCGGTACGTGACAGAGTCGGCCGCGCCGGGCGGGAAGTTCACGGACGCGGTAGGGGTTCTCACATCGTGGGATTCCGGTGTGCTGCTGATCACACGAAAGAGCGGTGAAACCGTCCGGATCGCGGAAACCTCCCTGGTCGCGGGGAAGGTCGTACCCCCCGCACCGGCCCGCCGAAGGGGCCCCTCCGCCACCTTCCCGGAGCTGGCCCGGGCCACCGCGCGCGCCTGGGAGCCGGTCGAGAGCGAGCAGCTCGGCGAGTGGACGCTACGGGCCGCCGACGGATTCACCCGCCGCGCCAACTCCGCGCTGCCGCTCGGCGATCCCGGACTCCCGGTGCCGGAGGCCCTGACCTTCGTACGCGAGTGGTACGCGGCCCGGAAGCTCCCCGCGTACGTCCAGACGGCCACCGGCGCCGAGGGCACCCAGGAACTGCTGTGCGCGGCGCTCGACCGGCACGGCTGGCGGCGCGAGGTCTCCGCCGAGGTCCGGATCGCGGCGCTCGCCCCGATCGGCGACCTGGACGCCGACGTCTCCGCCGTACGCCTGGAGCGCACGCTCGACCCGTCGTGGCTGCTCCGCTACCAGCGCTTCGGGGAGCCGAGCCCGGCGGTACGGCCGGTCCTCACCTCCGGTCCGCGTGTGTGGTTCGCGTCCGTGGCGGGCACGGGAGAGGTACCGGCGGCGATCGGGCGCTGCGTCGTCGACGGCCGCTGGGCGGGCTTCATGGCCGTCGAGGTCGACCCCGCCCTCCGGCGGCGGGGCCTGGCGACGTCCGTCATGACGGCACTCGCCCGGCAGGCGCTCGACGAGGGCGCGTCGGCGGCCTGGCTCCAGGTGGAGGCGGACAACGACGGCGCCCGGGCGTTGTACGACGGGATGGGCTTCGCGGTCCACCACCACTACCACCACTACCGATGGGCGGAGGCGTGACGGAGGCGTGACCGAGCACGGAGCCGGGTCCGACGGACCGGACGAACGGGCGGGCGAAGAACCGCCGGAGGACAGGCCCGACTGGCGTCGGGAGTTCGCGGAGGAGGCCCGGGCCGAGCGGCCCGATCTCGCCCGGCTCTGTCTGCTCGTCGGCGCGGTCGCCGACCCGACCGTCACCCGGCACGTCATCGACGAGGCCGAGATCGAACTCGACCGCCTCGCCGGCCTCATCCCGTACGCGACCCGAACCACCGGCGCCTGGGCCACCGAGCTCGCATCGCTCCTCGGCGACCGCGAGGGCTTCGAGGGCGTGCCCGCCGACTACCAGCGCCTGGAGTCCTCCCTCCTCCACGAGGTGCTGCGCCGCCGCAGGGGCCTGCCGATCCTGCTCTCCGTCGTGTGGATGGAGGTCGCCCGCCGGGCCGGCGCCCCCGTGTACGGACTCGGGCTCCCCGGCCACTTCGTCGTCGGCTTCGGCGAGCCCGCCGACCTCAACCTCGCCGACCCCTTCTCCGGCGGCCGGCCCCTGACGGGCCCGGACGCGGAGCTGCTCGTGGCGAGCGCGACGGGCGAGGCCCTCGACCGTTCCATGCTCCGGCCGGCCGAGCCCGGCGCGATCGTGCTGCGCGTCCTCAACAACATCCGCGCCTGGGCGGCCCCCCGCCCCGAGCGCACCGACGTGGGCCTGTGGGCCGTGGATCTCGCGCTGCTGCTGCCCTCCCACCCGGCGCGGCTGCGCTACGAGCGGGCGGAGCTGCTCGTCCAGCGCGGCGAGTTCCTCGCGGGCGCGGCGGAGATGGAGGCGTACGCGCGCGTGATGGACGCGGTGGACCCGGAGTCGGCGACGACCATCCGCCGCCGGGCGCAGGCGGCGCGGGCCCGCCTGAACTGACGCCGCCCGTGGATACCTTGAACTGACCCTGCCCGTGGATGTCTTGTGGATCACGCGGGGTTTCCGGAGTGATCGGCGCCCACCCCTACTAGGATCCTTCCCGCATTCACGGGGGAGGGTGATCACATGCGTCCATGGACGCCGAACGACCCGACACAGGTCGGGCCGTTCCGTACGGTCGCGGTGCTCGGGCAGGGGGGCATGGGCCGGGTCCTGCTCGGCGTCGCGCCGAACGGCGGCCTGGTCGCCGTCAAGCAGGTGCACGCCGAGCTGGCCGACGACGAGGGCTTCCGGTCGCGGTTCCGCCGCGAGGTCGACGCCTCACGGCGGGTGTCCGGCGCCTACACGGCACCGGTGATCGACGCCGACCCGGACGCCCCGACGCCGTGGCTCGCCTCGCTCTTCCTCCCCGGGCTCCCGCTGAGCGACGTCCTCGCCGACGGCTCCCTGCCCGAGGAGGCGGTACGGCAGCTGGCCGCCGGCCTCGCCCAGGCGCTGGCCGACATCCACCGCGTGGGTCTCGTCCACCGGGACCTGAAGCCGTCGAACGTGATGCTCACCGACGACGGCGTCCGCGTGATCGACTTCGGCATCGCCCGCGCGGGCGACCACCTGACGAAGCTCACGCACACGGGCGCGCTCATCGGCTCCCCCGCGTTCATGGCGCCCGAGCAGATCACGGGCGGGGCGCCGACCCCCGCCGCCGACGTCTTCGCACTCGGCGCGACCCTGGTCGTGGCCTGTACGGGGAAGACGCCGTTCAACGGCGCCTCGGCCCCCGCGCTGATGTACAGCATCGCCCACGAGGAACCCGACCTCGGCGCCGTACCACCGGGGCTGCGCGGACTCCTCGCGGCGTGCCTCGCCAAGGACCCGGCGGCGCGCCCCTCCCCGCAGGACGTCCTCGCCCTCATCGGGCCGGTGACGCCGTCGGCACGGCCCTGGCCGGAGGCCGTGCACCGGCGGATCGCGGACCAGTCGGCGGAGACCGCCCGGCTGGTGAGCGCGGCGCCGACCGTGGCCGCACCGGCGGCGCCTCCCCTCCCCCGGGTACGGAGCCGGGGCCGCCGGCTCTGGACGGTCGCCGCCGTCGTCGCGGGGCTCCTCACGGTCACCGGGGCGCTGGTCGCGGTGAACGGCTGGGCCGACGACGTGTACTACGCGTTCGTGGACGAGCCCGTCCCGACGCCCGGGAACGTGCCGCTGAGCCAGGTGGCCGACACGTACACGGGGCCGATCCCCTCCTGCGAGGAACTGCGCCCGAAGGTGAAGGTGCCGGCCGGGTTCACCCAGCAGCGGGTCCAGGACGGCGGGCCCCCGCACACCCAGTACGACGGCGCCACGTCGAACCAGTGCACCTGGAACACCCGCTCCGGCGATCAGATCGTCCTGGTCTGGGACCTCTACCGCAGCAAGCCCGGCGGCCCCACCGGCGCCGAAGGCGCGAAGGCGCGCTACGAGGGCATGTACATACGCGGCGCCACCCAGCGGGTCTCGACGCTCGACTACGCCGAGGAAGCCCTCTGGTACAAACACGACGGCCACTGCGTGCTGTACGCCCGGAACGTCAACCTGGAGCTCTTCGTCCAGGTGAAGGGCCCCAACTACCCCCTGGGCACGTGTGAGGCCCTCACCGAGGAGAGCGCGAGGCAGGCCGTCGCGCTCATCAAGAAGAAGGCGGCGGCGCAGTGACGAGGCCCCTGAGCCCCACCGACCCCCGCGAGGCCGGCCCCTACCGGCTCCTCGCCGAACTCGGCCGTGGCGGCATGGGCCGCGTCTACCTCGGCGCCGCGCCCGACGGGCGGCTCGCCGCCGTGAAGCAGGTACACGCCCGGTTCGCCCACGACGAGGACTTCCGCGCCCGGTTCCGGCGCGAGGTCCACGCCTCGCGGAAGGTGTCCGGCGCCTGCACGGCGGCCGTGATGGCCGCCGACGCGGACGCGCCCGTGCCCTGGCTGGCCTCCGTGTTCGTCGCGGGACCCTCGCTCGGGGCGGCGGTGGAACGGTCCGGCACGCTGCCCGCCGAGACGGTACGGCGCCTCGCCGTACAACTGGCGACGGCCCTGGACGAGATCCACCGCGCCGGGCTGATCCACCGCGACCTGAAGCCGGAGAACGTCCTGCTCTCGGGGGACGGCGCCCGGGTCATCGACTTCGGCATCGCGCGGATCGCCGAGGCCGGGAACGTCACCGAGCTGACCGGGACCGGCCTGGTGGTCGGCTCGCCCGCGTTCATGTCGCCCGAGCAGGCCGAGGGGAAGGAACTCACCCCGGCGAGCGACGTGTTCTCGCTCGGCTCGGTCCTGGCGATGGCGGCGACCGGTGCGAGCCCGTTCGCGGGCCCGTCGACCCTCCAGTCGCTCTACAACGTCGTCCACACGGCACCTGACCTGACCGCCGTACCGCCGGAGCTGGCCGGCCTCCTGGCCTGGTGCCTGGCCAAGGACCCGGCGGCCCGCCCGAGCCCGCCGCAACTCCTCGCCGCGCTGGGCCCGGCGGCCCCGGTGGCCCGGCAGTGGCCGCCCGCCGTCCACGCGATGATCGACGACCAGCAGCGAAACATCGACCACCTCCTGAGCCGCCCTGCCGACGACCCGGACCGCACGATGGTCGTCGCACCCCACAAGGTCCCCGCGGCCCCCACGGCCGTGGTCACCCAGCTCTCCACCACCCCCGTCCGCCGCCGGAGGCGCGGCCCGCTCGTCGCCGCCGCCGTCGCCCTGTGCGTCCTCGGCGCGGGCGCCTGGTGGTCCCTGAAGGACGGCGAACTGGGGGCGGGCCCGCCGGACCTGTACCTGACGATGCCGATCTGCGCGGAGGTGGCACGGAAGCTCCCGCTCCCGGAACGGCGGCCGGACCAGGACGCGTACACCGAGTACTCGGATTCGGCGACGACCAGCTGCTCCTGGAGCAACAAGGACGAGCCGCAGGCGGACGGCTGGAACTACTACGCCCACGCCGTCGTCCGATGGGACCTGCGCCGCAGCGCGGGCACCGACGAGAACGCCACGGAACGCCAGAAGACCGAGTTCGCGGACGACGCGGAGGGCGAACGCCCCGAGACCGGCCTCCCGTTCGCCGACGAGGCCTTCTGGAGCGCCCCGAGCAACGACCAGACGACCTGCGCGCTCTACGCCCGCAAGGGAAACCTGATCGTCTACGTCTCCCTGGGCGGCAAGCCCCACCCGGCGGAAACGTGCGAGCAGGAGGCGAAGAACATCGCACAATCGGCATTCGCAGCGCTCCCACGCGCGTGAGAATCCCGGGCCGGGGGGCGGGGGGCGGGGCTCTGGGGGTGGGCCTGCTTCGTGGGCTTCTGGTGCGGCCGCCCTCTTTCCGAGAGTCGCACCTTCCGCCGCCGCGTCAAGGGCGCCTACGGCGTCGCTGCGCGATGGCCTACGGCCACCCTTGACCCGGCGGCTCCAGGCGCGCAAGACCTCTCGGAGGGCGGCCGGGGGCGTGGCCACGCGAGGGCCCGGGCATCAGCTGGGGTCGGACGGCGGGTGGCAGGCCGGTGGGGTGGGGCTTGGTCAGCAGGGGGGCGGGTGGGTCCGCCGGGGTGGGTTCGGGGTGCGCGGTCGTTGAATGGGGCAGTCGGGCTTGGCTTAGCGGGTCACGGCCGGTGGTGAGTGGGGATTCAGGCCCCGCTGGTCTGTCCCGGTGGGTGGAGGGGGGGCTGGGCGGTGGGCCATGGACGGGGTGGGTCCTCGGCGGAGAGTGGTGGGCGGTCGGGGTTCGGCGGAGGGCGGTGGGCGGTCGGGGTTCGGCGGGCTGGCGGCGAGACATTGGTGCACTTTCTCCGCCCGATAAGGGCGATCTGCCCCCTTTGGTGGTTATCTCAGGACCTGTTACTTGGAGTAGCTGCGGGTTAGTCACCTCTCCACCCACCGGGAGTGACCAGCCGGGCCTGAATCCCCACCAAGGGACGGGCGTCCGCCGCTAAGCCGAGCCCGGCTGCCCCATTCAACGGCCGCGCACCCCGAACCCACCCGAAGAGACTCACCGGCCCCCGCTACGAACCGAGCCCCCACCCACCGGCCCGCCACCCGCCGTTCGACCTCGGCCGATGCCCGAGGCCCTGGCGTGACCCCGGCCCCCGGACCGCCCTCCGAGAGTTTTTGCGCAGCTTCCGCCGCCGGGTCAAGGGTGGGCGCAGCCCATCGCGAAGCGACGCCGAAGGCGCCCTTGACGCGGTGGCGGAAGCTGCGACTCTCGGAAAGAGGGCGGTCCCACCAGAAACCCACGAAGCAGGCCCACCCCCAGAACCTCACCCCCGGTGCGGCCTCGCTCTGTACAGCACGCAGCGGCGGAGGGGGCCTTCGGGGACGCTCGGGTCCTCGAAGTCGTCGGCCGGGTCGCGGGTCATGCCGATCCGGCGCATCACCGCCTGCGAACGAACGTTGTCGACGGTCGTCGATGCCAGCACTTCCCGCAGCCCGAGCGTCTCGAATCCGAAAGCCAGACAGGCCACGGCCGCCTCGGTCGCGTAACCGTGTCCCCACGCCGAGCGGACCAGCCGCCAGCCGATGTCCACCCCCGGGAACGGCATGTCCTCGCCCACCACGTCCAAGCCGACGCGGCCGACGAACTCGCCGGTCTCGCGCACCTCCAGAGCCCACCACCCGAAGCCACGCTCGTCGAACGCGGCCCGCATCCCCGCCACGACGGCGTCGCTCTGCTCCCGCGTCAGCGGCTCACCCAGGTATCTGCGGACCTCGGGATCGGCGTTCATCGCCGCCCACGGTTCGAGGTCGGACTCCCGCCAGTGGCGGAGCAGAAGACGGTCCGTACGCAGCTCTGGCATGCCGTCCAGTCAACCCGACCGGTCTCGGGGTGTCGATCGGATACCGGCCGGTGCGGACGCGTGACACCCCCGCCCGACGGTCGTCGGACGGGGGTGCGGGAACGCGGGCTTCTCGTACGGTTCGGGCGTCAGCCGTTGCCGCTCAGGTCGATGACCTTCGTGCGTTCGGCCTTCGTCTTGCCCATCAGGGCGTCGCGCATCACGAAGGCCACGTCGTCGGCGGAGACCTCGTGCTTGGTGCCGTCACCCTTGGTGATCATGATCCCGTCGAAGGCGCCGTCGAGGAGCCTCTCGATCGCCTTCTTGTCGTAGACCTCGACCAGGCGGCCGTCGATGGCCTTCATGGAGAGGATCTGCGGCAGCGACCGCGCCGGGCCGAACTGGATCTCCTTGCCGCCCGCGACGATGGTGATCCGGTCGGACATGGCGGGCTCGGCGAACTCCTTCATCGCCCGGTCCAGCTCGGCCTTGGTGACCGTCGGACGGAGCGTGGTGACCGGGAGTTCGACGACCTTGCCCTGACCCGTCTCGACCTGGGCGCGGAAGGCGTCCCTGACGGAGATCATCGAGCGCTGGACGTCCATGCCGGCGCCGGGCTTGCCCTCGATGGGGGTGACCTTGTTCGGCGCGAAACGGATCGTCGCCTCGGTCGCGGCGGCGGAGGCGCCCGCCAGGTCCCGCAGGGCGACGGCGAGCTTCTCCTCGTCGACCGGGAAGACCGGCTTGGCGATCCGCTCGCCGCCGAAGAGGGAGCCGATGACGGAGACCGGGTTGTAGTCGCTGCCGGCGGCCGCGCGGACGGTCTCCTGGCTGTCGAGGGCCAGGCCCGCCTTCTCGGGCGGCATCTGGACCTTCTTGCCGCCGACGCTGAGCTGGAGCGGCGCTGCGGCGCGCTTGCCGAGGGCGGCCTCCAGCTTGTTGACGGCCTCCTCCTTCGTACCGCCGCCGATGTCCACGCCGAGCACCGTGGTGCCCTTGGGGACGTCGGAGTGGTTGAGGAGCAGTCCGGCGCCGTAGGCGACGCCCGCCAGGCCGAAGAGGCCCGCGGCGACGAGGACCAGCTTGGAGCGACCCTTCTTCGCCTGGGCGCGGCTCGACGCCGGGGCGGGGCGGGGAGCGGCGGGCGCGGGGGCCGGGGCGGGGGTCTCCTCGATGCGCGGGGTGAGGTTCGGGCGGGCCGCCGACGGCGGGACGACCGGGATGCCGCTGGTGAGGGTGTCGCCGGAGACGTGGCCACCGCCGGCGGGCGGCATGCCCTGGCCGGGTGCCCCCTGGCCGGGCGCCTGCGGGCGCATCGGTCCCGGTCCGGGGCCCTGGCCCGGCCCCTGGGCCCGGCCCGGGCCCTGGGCGGGCTTCGGGGCCGGCGGCTGCGGGGTCAGGATCGCGGTGTCGTCGGACATGCGCGGGGCGACGCCCTGTCCACCGGGCGTGCCGGGGATGCCGGGGAACGGCGCGGTCGGTGCCGGGCCGCCGAGCGAGGCGGTGCCGGTGACCGGGCCGGTGGTGGGGCCGGTCGGACCCGCGGCCGGGCCGCGGTACGCGGGGGTGCCGCCCGAGGGCGTGCCGTCGTACCTGGGCGTGCCGGCGGCCGGCGTGCCGTCGTACATCGGTGTGCCCGCCGCCGGGGTTCCGTCGTACGCGGGCGTCCCGCCCGAGGGCGTGCCGTCGTACATCGGCGTGGCGTCGTACCCCGGAGTCCCCTCGTACCGGGGCGTGCCGCCCGCCGGGGTGCCGACCTCGTACAGCGGGTTGCCTGCGCCGGGGGTCGCCACCTGGCGGCTCGACGGGGTCGTGCCGACCGTCGGGACGCCTGAGGTCGCGGAGCCCGCGAAGCCCGTGCCGGGGGCGTCGGGCGCCGCGCCGAGCGGGCCGGGCGTCGCCGGTGCGGACGGCGGGGCGGGGGTCGGGGCCTGGGTCGGGGCGGGGGCCGGCGACGCCTTGCGCGGGGCGAACCAGTCGCTGGTCTCCTTCCCCTTGGGCGCCGCCTCGGCGCTCGCCGGCTCCGGAGCCGCGACCGGCTCGGGCACCGGCACCGGTTCCGCGACGGGCGCGGGTGCGGGTGCGGGCGGGGGCGTCGGCTCCGGTTCCTTCTCCGCCGCGGGCGCATCGGCGACCGGCGTGCGGACCACGACCGGCGGGATCGGACGCGAACCCGGGATGTTGATCCGGATCCGGGTCGTCAGCGTCGTCTCGGTCTTGGGCTCCTCCGGCCGTGCGGGCGCGGCGGGGGTCTCCTCCGGCGCGTCCTGCGAAGGGTGGAGCGACGGATACTGGCGGGATCCGTACGGCGGTGTACCCGAGGGGTACGCGGCTCCACCGCGCCCCTGGGCGCCGGAGGACGAACTGTCAGTCTCTCGACCAGTTTCACGACTCAAAGCAGGATCTCCCGGTTGGCTCCACCGCCCGCTCTTGCTGAGGCTCGTGTAACCCGGGCGGTTCGGCGGCGCGCACCACCATACTGGGCAGCGCCGCTCCATACCCGACCCCTGGGTGGCGGACGACGGGCAATCCGGCCGAAGTCAGGGCGTCTCCGGTGTCAAGTCGTCCTGTTCACGGGGTCGGTCGCGGGAGCCGGGACAGCGTGGCGCACATCACAGCGACCGCCATGCCGCCGAAGAGGAACAGCAGCTCTCCGGCGCCTCCGCCGAACACCCCGTCGCCCTCCGGGCGTCCGAAGCTGAGCAGGATGACGGCGACGAGCCAGCCGGCGCCGGCGGCGACGACGCCGACCTGGGTGCCGGTGGCGCGGAGCCCTCCGTAGAAGACGGCGGCAGTGGCGACGAGTGCGATCAGCAAGCCGCCGGGGAACCAGGCGGCTTGGACGAGGGCTCCGGCGGTCCCGACGAGGGCTCCGAGGACGACCAGGGCGCCGTACCAGGCGTATCGGGCGGCGCGGGAGATCGGGAGGGAGGCCGGGGCCGGGGTCGGAGCGGGGGTCCGGGGGGAGGCGCCCGAGGAGGCCCGGGAGGCGGCGGCGCTCACGCGGTCACCCCCGCGAAGAGGTCCGTCTCGCGGGCGCCGGCGGGGGCGCCGGGGGTGCCCTGGACCAACTCGTAGTACTCGGTGGTGAAGATCGGCTGGCCCAGGTCGTTGGAGAGGGCGAAGAACGGGCCGTCGACCGCGACTTGGGTGGCGTGGGCGGCCATCGCCGCGGTCTTGCGGGCCGTGTGCTCCGGGCCCGCGTCGATCGCGGTGGTGATCCGGTCCTCGTCGACGACCCCGGGGACGTCGTCGATGGCGGCGACGGCGGGGAAGGCGGAGCCCTCGGCGCGCAGCTTCGCGAATCCGGCCTCGGCGACCGGGCGGGGGACGCGGTTCCAGTAGATCTTGGCGATCGTGTGGGCGGGTCCGAGGTCGGGGCGGTACGCCGGGTCGGCGGCGAGTTCGGCCGCGCGCATGGCGACCCGGTGGGCCTGGATGTGGTCGGGGTGACCGTAGCCGCCGTCGGGGTCGTAGGTGACGAGGACCTGCGGGCGGGTCTCGCGGATCACGTCGACGAGGTGGGGGGCGGCGGTGTCGACGTCCGTGTTCCAGAACGCGTTCTCGCGCTTGTTCTGCTCGGCGCCCATCATTCCGGAGTCGCGGAAGCGGCCGGGGCCGCCGAGGAAGCGGTGGTCGGTGACGCCCAGCTCGGTCATCGCGGCGGCGAGTTCGCCGACGCGGTGCGGGCCGAGGCGGTCCTCCCGGTCGGGGGCCAGGTGGGCGAGCCCGGGCGGGATGACCTCGCCCTCCTCGCCGAGCGTGCAGGTGACCAGGGTGACAAGGGCGCCCTCGGCCGCGTACCTGGCCATGGTGGCGCCGTTGTTGATCGACTCGTCGTCCGGGTGCGCGTGCACGAGGAGCAGACGACGGGCGGGGAGATCGGTCATGGCCCCACCCTACGAGACCCCTCCCCGGGAGACCCTTCCCGCTACGAAGGGGTCAGAACTTGAGGCCGCCGATCATGCTCGCCACGTTGGTGGTGAGGGTGCTGATGGACGGGGCGATGGACGAGCTCGCCAGGTAGAAGCCCAGGAGCGCACAGATCGCCGCGTGTCCCGCCCTCAGCCCGGATTTCCGGATCAGCAGGAAAACGACGATCGCCAGCAGCACCACCACCGAAATCGAGAGTGCCACGGCGGTCCACCTCCACACTTCTTCGGTCGGATATTCGAACGGATCGGGCAGGGAGCATGTGCCAGTCGGGTACATACCCACCTAGCGCTACGGATCATAACTATCCGTGCCATCGCATCGATCGGCGGACGGAGGCACGAGGGGGGCGCACGGCACTAGTTTCAGCCGCATGACCTCGTCTCGACAGCCGTCACCGCAGCCGTCCCCTCAGCCGTCGGCCGCGCCCCGGGCCGCGCTCTCCTTCCCCCGGCTGCACGCCCGGACCCAGCGGTTCACGCTGGGCGTTCCGCGCGGCTTCTCGGTGTCTCCCGGCGGGGAGCGCGTCGTGTTCGTCAGATCGGCGTCCGGGACCGACCGTTCGCACCAGCTGTGGGTCCTCGACCTGCCGGCGGAGGGCGCACCGGTGGAGCGGGTGGCCGCCGATCCCGAGGCGCTGCTCGCGGGAGCGGCGGAGGAGCTGTCGCCGGAGGAGCGGGCGCGCCGGGAGCGGAGCCGGGAGGGCTCCGGCGGGATCGTGGCGTACGCGGTGGACGCGGCCGTGGAGCTGGCGGCGTTCGCCCTGTCGGGGCGGCTGTTCACGGCGGAGCTGCGGGCGGGGACGGCGCGGGAGCTGCCGGTGCCGGGGCCGGTGATCGACCCGCGTCCCTCGCCGGACGGGCGGCTCGTCGCGTACGTCGCGGAGGGTGCGCTGCGGGTGGTCGGAGCGGATGGTTCCGGTGATCGGGAGCTCGCCGTTCCGGAGGACGGGCACGTCTCCTACGGATTGGCCGAATTCATCGCCTCCGAGGAGATGGGCCGGGACCGCGGTTACTGGTGGTCCCCCGATTCCGACCGGCTGCTGGTCGCCCGTGCGGACGACCGGGCCGTGCGCCGCTGGTGGATCGCCGATCCGGCACATCCCGGGCGGGCGCCGCAGGAGGTCGCGTACCCGGCGGCGGGAACGGACAACGCGGAGGTGCGGCTCTTCCTCATGGGCCTCGACGGGGCGCGTACGGAGGTGGTGTGGGACCGGGAGCGGTATCCGTACCTCGCGCGCGTGCACTGGTCGGCGGCCGGGGCGCCGCTGCTGCTCGTCCAGACGCGGGACCAGCGGGCCCGGCTGAATCTGGCGGTGGACACGGAGTCCGGGACGACCTCGACCGTGCGGGCGGAGGAGGATCCGGCGTGGCTGGAGCTGCTGCCGGGGGTGCCGGCGTGGGCCCCGGACGGGCGGCTCGTCCGTGTCACGGACGAGAGCGGGGCCCGGGCCCTCGCCGTCGGGGAGCGGCTCCTCACGGACGCGGCGCTGCACGTCAGGGCGGTGCTCGGGTTCGGGGAGGACGACGTCCTCGTATCGGCTTCGGCGGGTGAGGCGGCCGCGGCGGCGGAGACCGGCGAGATCCATGTGTACCGGGTGACCGACCGGGGGGTGGAGCGGCTCTCCGAGGGTGTCGGGGTGCACGGGGCCGTGCGTTCGGGGCCGGTGACGGTCCTCGTCTCGGCGCGGCCGGGCGCGCCCGGGAGCGTGGCGCGGGTGCTGCGGGACGGCCGGGACGTCGCGGTGGTGGGCTCGTACGCACAGGAGCCGATGATCTCCGTCGGGGTACGGCTCACGGAGGCGGGGCACCGGCGGATCCCGTGCGCGGTGCTGCTGCCCACGGGGTACGCGGAGGGGGACGGGCCGCTTCCGGTCCTGATGGATCCGTACGGCGGTCCGCACGGGCAGCGCGTGCTCGCCGCGTACAACCCGTATCTGACGTCCCAGTGGTTCGCCGACCAGGGCTTCGCGGTGATCGTCGCGGACGGGCGCGGCATGCCGGGCCGCTCCCCCGCCTGGGAGAAGGCGATCCTGCGCGATCTGACGCCGACGCTCGACGACCAGGTGGACGCGCTGCACGCGCTGGCCGGGAGCTTCCCGCTGGACCTGGGGCGGGTGGCGATCCGCGGCTGGTCCTACGGCGGCTACCTCGCCGCCCGGGCGGTGCTCCAGCGGCCGGACGTCTTCCACGCGGCCGTCGTCGGGGCGCCGGTGACGGACTGGCGGCTGTACGACACGCACTACACGGAGCGGTACCTCGGCACCCCGCAGGACGATCCGGAGGTGTACGCGGCGCAGTCGCTGCTCGCCGACGACGGTCTGACGGCGCCGGAGGAGCCCGCGCGGCCGATGATGGTCGTGCACGGGCTCGCCGACGACAACGTGGTGTTCGCGCACGCGCTGCGGCTCTCCTCGGCCCTGCTCGCGGCGGGCCGGCCGCACGAGGTGCTGCCGCTGTCCGGGGTCACGCACATGACGCCGCAGGAGCAGGTGGCGGAGAACCTGCTCCTGCTCCAGGTGGACTTCCTGAGGAGGTCGCTCGGCATCGTCGGGTGAGTCACCAGTGGGGCGGCGGCGGGTACGGCGGGGCCGGGGGCGGTCCGTACGCGCCGTACGGACCGTGGGAGACGGGCTCGGCGGCCGGGGCGCCGCGCCCGGCCAGGAGGACGAGCACGGCGAGGCCGCCGAGCAGCCCGATGACGGAGCTGAGGACGTGCGCCTGCTGGACGGTGGGGAGGTCCATGAGGTGCGTGAGCAGATCGAGCCTGACGATCCGTACGCACTCGACGAGGCCGTCGGCCGCGAGGAACGCCCCGGCGAGCAGCCCGAAGGCGCGGGTGTGGCGGGCGCGGGCGAAGGCGGAGACGGCGGCGGTCCCGTACAGCGCGACGAGGATCGCCGCGAGCCAGCCGGGCGGGGGCGCGAGGACCGGGATGACGAGGGACCGGCCGCCGAGGAACCGGTCGACGGTGATCTCCAGGGGCAGTTCGACGGCCCAGTACGCCTCCCACAGGACGACGGTGAGGGCGCCGAGGGTGAGGAGGATCGCCGCGGCGACGGCCTGGCCCGTGCGGGGGCGGGTGGGCAGCCGCTCGTGCGGTCCTTCGGCCCGGCGGCGGCCCGCGGCAGCGATGGCGACGAGGCCGGTGGCGAGGGCGAGTTCGAGGAGGGCGGTGACGAGCGCGCCGCTGCCGGGCGCCCAGAGGCCGGGCAGGCGCAGGGCGAGGGTGACGGCGCCCGCGGCGACGAGCGCGGAGGCCGCGTGGCGGGAGCGCAGGGCGGCGACGGCGGTGGCGACGTAGACGGCGAGGAGCAGGGGGTCGACGAACGACGTGGCGGTCCGTCCCCTCGCCAGGAAGAGGTGGTCCCCGGTCCAGGACAGGGCGAGGTCGGCGGGCGAGCCGACCACGGCGAGGTCCTTGAGGATCCACACGGCGGCTAAGAGGGCGAGCGCGGCGCAGAGCGCGGCGCCCGTGAGACGTGCCGGTCGTGTCACAGTCACGGATCCGATACTCACGGTCGCGACCCGCCGAAACAAGCGGTTCCGCATGGACGGTGGTGACGAGGGGGGCGTGAAAACCCGGCCGGGGCGACATGGCGCGCCCCGGCCGGCTCACGGCACCCGCACGGCCGTACGTGGACGATCCTGACGTGTCCGTATATCGGACCCGAGTCGGTCGAGTTGCCTGCGGGTTAAAGAGACTTGGGCTCTTCCCCGCCGTTCCCGTCGACGTTGTCGTTCCCGTTGCCGCTCTCCGGTGGCACCACCTGCTTCTCCTCCGCGAAGTGGCAGGCCGAGTCGTGCTTCGCCGGGCTGTCCGTGAGGCGGAAGACCGCCGGGACGGCGAGGAGGGGGACTTCCAGCGTGCAGCGTTCCTGGGCCTTCCAGCAGCGGGTGCGGAAGCGGCAGCCGGAGGGGATGTTGGCCGGGGAGGGGACGTCGCCGGTGAGGATGATGCGCTCGCGGTGGGCGCGCGCCTCCGGGTCCGGGACCGGGACGGCCGAGAGCAGGGCCTGCGTGTACGGGTGGGTCGGGTGGTCGTAGATCTGGGCGTCGCTGCCGATCTCGACGATCCGGCCGAGGTACATGACGCCGACCCGGTCGGAGATGTGCCGCACGATCGAGAGGTCGTGGGCGATGAAGACGTACGAGAGGGAGAATTCGGTCTGGAGGTTCTCCAGGAGGTTGACGACCTGCGCCTGGACGGAGACGTCGAGGGCGGAGACCGGTTCGTCGGCCACGATGATCTCGGGCTGGAGCGCGAGGCCGCGGGCGATGCCGATGCGCTGGCGCTGGCCGCCGGAGAACTGGTGCGGGTAGCGGTTGATGTACTCGGGGTTGAGGCCGACGACGTCCAGGAGGTCCTGGACCTTCTGGCGGCGGGAGCCCTTGGGGGCGACCTCGGGGTGGATCTCGTACGGCTCGCCGATGATGTCGCCGACCGTCATGCGCGGGTTGAGCGAGGTGTACGGGTCCTGGAAGACCATCTGGATGTTGCGGCGGACGGCCTTGAGGGCGCGGGGCGACAGTTTGGTGATGTCGTCGCCCTTGTAGCGGATCGAGCCGGACGTCGGCCGCTCCAGGTTGACCAGCATCTTCGCGACGGTCGACTTGCCGCAGCCGGACTCGCCGACGATGCCGAGGGTCTCGCCGGCGGCGAGGTCGAAGTCGACGCCGTCGACGGCCTTGACCGCGCCGACCTGCTTCTTGAAGAGGATGCCCTGGGTCAGCGGGTAGTGCTTGTGGAGGTCCCGGACTTCGAGAATCGCCTCAGCCATGGAGGCACTCCTTCCAGAAGTGGCAGGCGCTGGCGCGGGGCACCGGGGAGTCGGTCACGTCGTACAGCGGGGGTACGTCGGTCCGGCAGATGTCCTGGGCCATGGGGCAGCGGGGGTTGAAGGCGCAGCCGGGCGGGATGTTCAGGAGGTTGGGTGGCAGGCCCTTGATCGCGTACAGCTCCTGGCCCTTCTGGTCCAGGCGCGGGATCGATTCGAGGAGGCCCTTGGTGTAGGGGTGGGCGGGGGCCTTGTAGATCTCGTGGACGGGGGCCTGTTCGACGATCCGGCCCGCGTACATGACCGCGATCTTGTCGGCGACGTCGGCGACGACGCCGAGGTCGTGGGTGATGAGGATCAGGCCCATGTTGAGTTCGCGCTGGAGCTCGGCGAGCAGGTCCATGACCTGGGCCTGGACGGTGACGTCGAGGGCGGTGGTCGGCTCGTCGGCGATGATCAGTTCGGGTTCGAGGGCGAGCGCCATCGCGATCATGATGCGCTGGCGCATGCCGCCGGAGAACTGGTGGGGGTACTGGCCGACGCGTTCCTTGGCGGCGGGGATGCGGACCCGGTCCATCAGCTCGACGGCCTTGGTCTTGGAGTCCTTCCTCGACATCCCCTTGTGGACCTGGAACATCTCGCCGAGCTGGTCGCCGACGCTGAGGACGGGGTTGAGCGAGGACAGCGCGTCCTGGAAGACCATCGCCATCTTGGCGCCGCGGATCTTGCGCCGCTCGGCCTCCGAGAGCTTCAGGAGGTCCTGGCCCTGGAAGAGGATCTCGCCCTGGGTGATCTTTCCCGGCGGGATGTCGAGGATGCCCATGACGGCCTGGGCGGTGACGGACTTGCCGGAGCCGGACTCGCCGAGGACGGCGAGGGTCTCCCCCGCGTCGACGGAGTAGTCGACGCCGTTGACCGCCTTGGCCACCCCTTCCCTGGTGTGGAACTCCACGTGCAGGTCGCGCACTTCGAGCAGCATGGGTCCCTACCTCAGCTTGGGGTCGAGGGCGTCGCGGACGGCGTCGCCGAGCATGATGAAGGCGAGCACCGTGACGGCGAGCGCGCCGGAGGGCCAGAGCAGCATCTGCGGTGCGTTGCGCACGTAGGGGGCGGCCGAGGAGATGTCGATGCCCCAGGAGACGGTCGGGGGCTTGAGGCCGACGCCGAGGAAGGAGAGCGTCGCCTCGAGGGAGATGTACGTGCCGAGGGCGATGGTCGCGACGACGATGACGGGCGCGAGGGCGTTGGGCGCGATGTGCCGGAGCAGCATCCGGTTGTTGGAGGCGCCGAGCGCGCGGGCGGCGTGGACGTAGTCGTTCTGCTTGGCGGTGATGACGGAGCCGCGGGCGATGCGGGAGAGCTGCGGCCAGCCGAGGAGCACCATGAAGCCGATGACGGGCCAGACGGTGTTGCTGCTGACGACGGAGAGCAGGACGAGACCGCCGAGGACGACGGGGATCGCGAAGAAGACGTCGGTGACACGGGAGAGGAAGCCGTCCCAGGCGCCGCCGTAGAAGCCGGCGAGTCCGCCGAGGACGGAGCCGAGGAGGGTCACACCCAGGGTGGCGAAGAGGCCGACCTGGAGGGAGGCCCTGGCCCCGTAGACGGTACGGGTGTAGACGTCGCAGCCCTGGCCGTTGAAGCCGAAGGGGTGGCCGGGCTGGGAGCCCTCCTGGGCCTTGGAGAGGTCGCAGTCGAGGGGGTTGCCGCTGGCGATGAGCTGGGGCCAGATCGAGATGATCACCAGGAAGACGATGATCAGCCCGGAGATGATGAAGATCGGGTTGCGGCGCAGGTCGTGCCAGGCGTCGGACCAGAGGGAGCGGGGCTTCTTGTCGGGTCCGGTGCCCTGGGGACCGCCGGGCGTCTTCTCCAGCGTCTCGCCCTCGTCCATCGCGAGGTCCGTGCCGCCGCCGGCGCCGGTGTGGTTGATCGCGCGGCCGTCGTCGAACGGCTGAGGCTGCTCAGGCATAGCGGATCCTCGGGTCAAGGACGGCGTACAGGAGGTCGACGAGCAGGTTCGCCACCAGGAAGACCAGGACGAGGACGGTCACGAAGCCGACCACGGTCTGGGTGTTCTGGCGGAGGATGCCCTGGTAGAGCTGGTAGCCGACACCGTGGATGTTGAAGATCCGCTCGGTGACGATGGCTCCGCCCATGAGCGCGCCGATGTCGGTGCCGATGAAGGTCACCACCGGGATGAGGCTGTTGCGCAGCAGGTGGCGGCTGATGACCCGGTGGCGGGGCAGGCCCTTGGCGACGGCGGTGCGGACGTAGTCGGCCCGCTTGTTCTCGGCGATCGAGGTCCGGGTGAGCCGGGTGACGTAGGCGAGGGAGACCGAGGCGAGGACGAGGCCCGGGACGATCAGCTCGTTCAGCGGGGCGTCGCTGGAGACGGCCGGCTTGATCCAGCCCCACTTCACGCCCAGGAGGAGCTGGAGGAGGAGGCCGGTGACGAAGGTCGGGATGGAGATGACGACCAGGGTCAGCAACAGCACGGTGGTGTCGATGGGGCGGCCGCGCTTGAGGCCGGTGAGGACGCCGAGGCTGATGCCGATGACGATCTCGAAGAAGATGGCGACGAGGGTGAGGCGGATGGTGACCGGGAAGGCGCTGGCCATCAGCTCGGTGACTTCCTGGCCGTTGAAGGCCGTGCCGAAGTCGCCGGTGAAGACGTTGCCCATGTAGGTCAGGTATTGCTGCCAGACGGGCTTGTCGAGTCCGAATTCCTTCTCGAGCTGGGCCGCGGTCGCCGGGTCGCACTGGCGGTCGCCGCACAGACCGGCGATGGGGTCGCCCATCACGTTCACCATCAGGAAGATCAGCAGCGTGGCGCCGAAGAAGACCGGGATCATCTGCAGCAGTCGCCGGATCACATAACGACCCATGGGGGGACTCCGGGGGTTGGCTCCGGGTAGGGGTGTGGGGAAGGCGTACGGCCCGGCGCGGGGGTCCGCGGGCCGGGCCGTACGCCGCCGACCTGCTACGACGTCAGTTGACCTTGATCTGGTCGTAGACCGGGACGCTGAACGGGTTCAGCGTCACGTTGGAGACGCGCTCCGAGTAGCCGGCGCTGCCGTTCTGGTACCAGAGCGGGATGGCGCCCATGTCGTCGCGGAGGACTTCCTCGGCCTGCTGGAAGAGTCCGACGGCCTTGGCGATGTCGGTCTCGGCGTTGGCCTGGTCGACCAGCTTGTCGAACTCGGGGTCGGTCCACTTGCCGTCGTTGGACGAGGCGTTCGTGTAGTACAGCGGCTGGAGGAAGTTCTGGATGAGCGGGTAGTCCATCTGCCAGCCGGCCCGGAAGGGGCCCGTGAGCTTCTGCGAGGTGACCTGGTTGCGGTAGTCGGCGAAGGTGCCGACCGGGTTGCCGACGCAGGCCGTGTCGTTGCCGAGGGCGCGGTTGATGGAGTTGCAGACCGCGTCGACCCATTCCTTGTGGGAGCCGGTGTCGGCGTTGTACGAGATCTTCATGGTGCCGCCGGGGATGCCGCCGCCCTCGGCGACGAGCTTCTTCGCCTCGGCCGCGTCGTACTTGCAGAAGTCGCCGCAGATGTCCTTGAAGCCGCCGTCCTCGCCGAGGACCGGGGAGGTCCAGTCGACGGCGGGGGTGCGGGTCTTCTGGAAGATCGTGTCGGTGATCTGGTCGCGGTCGATCGCCATGGAGAGGCCCTGGCGGAGCTTCTCCTGTCCGGGCTTGTTCCAGGCCGGGTCGTAGAACGGGAAGGACAGGGTCTGGATGATGCCGGCGGGGACGTTGATGTACCGGTCGCCGAGGTCGGCCGAGACGTTCTTGAGCTGGGCGGCGGGGACGTCGTCGACGAGGTCGAGGTTTCCGGCCGTCAGGTCGGTGTAGGCGGTGTTGTTGTCGGTGTAGACCTTGAGGGTGATGCCGCCGTTCTGGGCCTTGTCGGTGCCGGGGTAGCCGTCCCAGCGCTTGAGGGCCATCTCGGAGCCCTTGGTGTACGAGTCGACGGTGTACGGGCCGTTGCCGACCGGCTTCGAGAGCCAGGCCGCGTGGTCGTCGAAGAAGGCCTTGGGGAGCGGCGCGAAGGCGGCGTAGCCGAGGGTGATGGGCCAGGTGGAGAACTTCTGGGTGAGCTTGACCGTGAAGGTCTGGGGGCCGGTGACCTTGAGGCCGGACATGGTCTCGGCCGTCGGCTCGCCCTTCTCGGGATGGACCTGGTCGTATCCCTCGATCTGGCCGAAGAAGTAGGCGTTCTTCTGGTTGTTCTTCAGATGGGCGCCGTAGTTCCAGGCGTCGACGAAGGACTCGGCGGTGACCGCCTCGCCGTTGGAGAAGGTCCAGCCGTCCTTGACCGTGATGGTGAAGTTGGTCGAGTCGGTGGTATCGATCTTCTCGGCCAGCATGTCCTTGGCCTCGCCGGTCTTCGGGTCGTACTGCTTGAGGCCCCGGAAGATCATGGACAGGACCTTGCCGCCCTGCACCTCGTTGGTGTTGGCGGGCTCCAGTGGGTTCTGCGGGTCTCCCCACGATGAGGACACGATGCCGTCGGCCCCTCCGCCGCCGCTGTCGTCGCCGCCGCCACAAGCGGTCGCCGCGAGGGCGACTGCGGTGGCCAGAGCGGCCCACTTGGCGTGCGTGGCTCCGCGCATGGAGTGCCTCCCATATGTCCCTAAGTGTGACTTAGGGCTCAATATGACTCGAAATCAGGAGATATGCATGTTGTCGGCAGCCATTGGTGCGCTGGAGCCGGCACGACGGCGGCCGGCCGCGGCATGCTTCGCCGCGGCCGGCCGCGTCGCCGGAATCGATCTCGGATGTCGATCCGAGTCGTCGGTCTGAGTCGAGGAAGGTCACGTCGGCGCGGGTCCCCGCCCGCGGGCAGGTGCCGGTGATGTAGTTGCTCACGCAGGAGGACGGGCTGAAGTCCAGCTTGTAGCCGTTTCAGTGGCTGTACGGGCCCGGTCCAGGTGACGCCGCCGGCCGAGTTGAGGATCGAGGCGGCCTCGGAAGGGGTCAGCATGCCGCCGCTGCCGCCGGAGGTGCCGGTGACCAGGGCGCGCCAGGTGTCCGGGCCGACGATGCCGTCGGAGTCCAGGCTCTTGGCGGTCTGGAAGGAGCGGACCGCCGAGTCGGTGCCGGCGCCGAAGACGCCGTCCGCGGTGAGCCCGGCGCCCTGCGCGTTGAGCAGGTACTGGAGGGCGGCGACGTCCGCCCCCCGGTTGCCCTTGCTCTGAGGCGGGGCATGGTTGAGTGCTCCTCCTCTGAGGTGGGAAGTCCGGTGCTCGGGTGCTCGGGCGCTTGGGTGCTCGGGTCAGCCGAGCAGGCGGCCGAAGGTGCGGGCGTCGACGAGGCCGTCGGCGGGAAGGCCCGCGCCCGTCTGGACCGTGGTGACCGCTGCCTGGGTGCCGGCTCCGAAGACCCCGTCCACCGTGACGGGGACGCCGCGGGCACCCAGCAGGACCTGGACCGCCCGCACGGCCTCGCCCGACGCGTCCCGCCGTACGGGGGCAGCGAGTTGGTGCCAGATCTGGTTGCCGGCCAGGCCGTCGGCGGTCGCACGCGTCACGCCCTGGAAGTCGCGTACCGCCTTCTCGGTGGCCGGGCCGAACGACCCGTCGGCGGTGAGAACGGCCCCTCGCCCGGCCAGCAGGTGCTGGAGCGCCCGCACCCGGTCGCCCGTGTCGCCGGCGCGCAGCAGCGGCCAGACCGGCGCCGCCGGGTCGCCGCCGATCTGTGCGGCGACGTCCCGCCGCAGCTGCGGCAGCAGGGCGTAGAGGCGGTCGCCGGGGCATTCGGTGGCGTTGAAGTCCCGGTGTCCGTAGATCTGGTAGGCGCGCAGCCCGTACTGGCGGCAGATGTGGGCGCAGAGGTCGACCAGCGCCGCGTACTGCGTGCCGCGCGGGTCGACCGAGGTGTAGGTGCCTTCGTTCTCGATGCCGATGGCGCTGGTGTTCTGTCCGGTGCAGTGCGCGGACTCGACGGTCCGGGTACCGCGCTGGAGCTCGGCCAGGCTGCTGTGGCGGCCCTCGGTGACGTGGGCGCCGCGGCTGATGGTGAAGTGCTGCCCGGTGTCACTCCAACCCCGGTCGTCCATCGCCCAGTTCTGCATGGACCGGGCGAGCCGGAAGGCCTGTTCCTGGGAGTAGTCGGTGACGTTGGGCGTCGCCGTGTGGTGCACGATGATCTTGACCGGCGGGGTGGGCAGGACGGTGAGGGGGCCGCTCGCGGGGCGGGCGCCCCAGGCGGCGCAGTACGCGATGGCGGGGACGCCGTCCGCGGCCCGTGCCCGGTCGGCGAGGCCCACGGGCAGGACGGTGGCGGCGCCGAGGGCGAAGGCGCCGGTGAGGAGGGTGCGACGACGGGGGTTCGGTCCGGTGACCGTGGTCATGGGCGCTCGTCCTTAGTGACTGCCGGTGCAGTGGGTCTGGAGGGTCTCGTAGGCACGCACCTCGCACGCCCAGGCGAGGATGTCCTTGTCATTGACCATCGCGGTGTACGCCGTCCCGTTGCCCCCGTAATAAACACCCGGTGAGGCCCCTTGGGAGTGTGCACCCGGATGACCGTGTCGAAGGAGGCGCCGGAGGTCTTGCGGGCCCAGGCGGCCCGGCAGGTGGGGCTGTAGCGCAGCTCAACCCCCCGGTCGGCGGTCCGTACCGTGCGGACGCCAGGGAGGTCGCGAGCAACGGGGGCTGCCCCCGCCTCGTACGGCGCACGCGAAACGGCCGACCCCCGGCGCCTGGTGGCGCCGGGGGTCGGCCGGGTGGAGCGTGAGGGTGTCAGAGCACCGGGACGACCTGCTTCTCCTCGGCGAAGTGGCACGCCGAGAAGTGGGCGGCCGGGGTGTCCTGGCCCTGGAAGACCGTCGGGATCGCGAGGAGCGGAGTCTCCTGGGAGCACCTCTCCTGCGCCTTCCAGCAACGGGTGCGGAAGCTGCAGCCCGACGGCGGGTTCGCCGGCGAGGGGACGTCACCGGTGAGGATGATCCGCTCGCGGTGGGCGCGGGCCTGCGGGTCCGGCACGGGCACCGCGGAGAGCAGCGCCTGCGTGTACGGGTGCGTCGGGTGCTCGTAGATCTGCTCGTCCGTACCGATCTCGGCCATCTTGCCGAGGTACATGACGCCGACGCGGTCCGAGATGTGCCGGACGATCGACAGGTCGTGCGCGATGAAGAGGTAGGAGAGGTTGAACTCCTCCTGCAGCTTCCCCATCAGGTTGATGACCTGCGCCTGGACGGAGACGTCCAGGGCCGAGACCGGCTCGTCGCAGATGATGATCTCCGGGTTGAGCGCGAGGCCGCGGGCGATGCCGATGCGCTGGCGCTGACCGCCGGAGAACTGGTGCGGGTACCGGTTGATGTACTCCGGGTTCAGACCGACGACGTCGAGGAGCTCCTGCACCTTGCGGCGCCGGTCGCCCTTCGGGGCCACCTCGGGGTGGATGTCGTACGGCTCGCCGATGATGTCGCCGACCGTCATACGCGGGTTGAGCGAGGTGTACGGGTCCTGGAACACCATCTGGATGTTGCGGCGGACGGCCTTCAGCGCGCGCCCGGACAGCTTGGTGATGTCCTGGCCCTTGTAGAAGACCTCGCCGGCGGTGGCCCGCTCCAGGTTCATCAGGAGCTTGGCGACCGTGGACTTGCCACAGCCGGACTCGCCCACGATGCCGAGGGTCTCGCCCTGGTAGAGGTCGAAGGAGACCCCGTCCACGGCCTTGACCGCGCCGACCTGCTTCTTGAAGAGGATGCCCTGCGTCAGCGGGAAGTGCTTCTTCAGGTTGCGCACCTGGAGGATCGGCTCGCCGCGGCCCACGGGAGCCTCGATGGCGGCGGCCACGGCCTCGTCGTTCTTGCTGAGGTCAGCCATGGATCGTCTCCTTCCAGAAGTGGCAGGCGCTCTTACGGCCCGGAAGATCCGCGCCGTCCTGCTCGGTGACCGGCGCCAGGGCCGGGATCTCCGTACGGCAGATGTCGTCGGCCTTGGGGCAGCGCGGGTTGAAGGCACAGCCGGTGGGCACGCGGAGCAGGTTGGGCGGCAGGCCCTTGATCGCGTAGAGCTCCTGGCCCTTCTGGTCCAGGCGCGGGATCGAGTCCAGGAGGCCGCGGGTGTACGGGTGCGCGGGGCGCCCGTACAGCTCGTGCACCGGTGCCTGCTCGACGATCCGGCCGGCGTACATCACGGCGATCTTGTCCGCGACGTCGGCGACGACGCCGAGGTCGTGGGTGATCAGGATCAGGCCCATGTTGTATTCCTGCTGGAGCTCCGCGAGGAGGTCCATGACCTGGGCCTGGACGGTCACGTCGAGAGCCGTGGTGGGCTCGTCGGCGATGATCAGGTCCGGCTCCAGGGCGAGCGCCATGGCGATCATGATGCGCTGGCGCATACCGCCGGAGAACTGGTGGGGGTAGTCGGAGACCCGCGCCTTGGCGGCGGGGATCTTGACCTTGTCCATCAGCTCGATGGCCTTGACCTTGGCGTCCTTCTTGGACATGCCGTGGTGCACGCGGAACATCTCGCCGAGCTGGTAGCCGACGGAGAGGACCGGGTTGAGGGAGGACAGCGCGTCCTGGAAGATCATGGCGATCTTCCGGCCGCGGACCTTGCGGCGCTCCTCCTCGGACATCTTCAGCATGTCCTCGCCGCGGAACAGGATCTCGCCCTGCGGGATCTTGCCCGGCGGCATGTCGAGGATGCCCATGATGGCCTGGGCGGTGACGGACTTGCCGGAGCCGGACTCGCCGAGGACGGCGAGGGTCTCGCCGGCGTTCACCGAGTAGTTGACACCGTTGACCGCCTTGGCCACACCGTCACGGGTGTGGAACTCGACGTGCAGGTCGCGGACTTCGAGCAGCGGACCGTTGTAGTCGGCACCGGCGCGCGGCGCGGGGACGGCCGCGGTCTTGTCGATGATGCTCATCTTTTACGCCCTCCTCAGCGCAGCTTGGGGTCGAGGGCGTTGCGGACGGCTTCGCCGAGCATGATGAACGCCAGAACGGTGAGGCTCAGCATGATCGAGGGCCAGAGCAGGACGTGCGGGGCCACTCGGATCTGGGCGACACCCGCGGAGATGTCGACACCCCACGAGACGGTCGGGGCCGCGAGGCCCAGGCCGAGGAACGACAGGGTGGCCTCGGCCGAGATGTAGCCGCCGAGCGCGATGGTCGCGACGACGATCACGGGGGCCATGGCGTTCGGCAGGATGTGCCGGAAGAGGATCCGGACCGTGCCGGCGCCGAGGGCCTTGGCCGCGTGGACGTAGTCGGCCTGCTTGACGGTGATCACGGCACCGCGCATGACGCGGGTGATCTGGGTCCAGCCGAGGAACGCGAGGGCGAAGACGACGACCCAGACGGTCCGCTCGACGAACGACTGCAGGACGACCATGGCGCCGAGCAGGAACGGGATGCCGAAGAAGACGTCGGTGATCCGGGAGAGGATCGCGTCGACGATGCCGCCGAAGTAACCGGCGATCATGCCCATGACGCCGCCCACGATGGTGACGATGGCGGTGACACAGACACCGACGATGATCGAGGCACGGGTGCCGTGGATCAGTCGGGCGTAGACGGAGCGGCCCTGCTGGTCGTAGCCCAGCCACTCCGGCGAGCCGATGTTGCCCAGTTCGGGCTTGCTCAGGAAGTGGTGGACCAGGTCACCGGCGGTCGGGGACGCGCTGGTGAAGAGGGTCGGCCACACCGAGATCAGCAGCAGCAGCGCGATCAGCACCGACGAGACGATGAAGTACGGGTTGCGGCGGAGATCGGCCCAGGCGTCGCCCCAGAGGCTGCGGGCCTTCTCCTGCTTCGCCGCCGGCGCCGACGCGTCCACCGAGGGGGTGGTGACGGCGTCTTCGACTGCGGTGGCGGTCTTGGTCACGTCAGGCATACCGGATCCTCGGGTCCAGGACCGCGTACAGCAGGTCGATGAGCAGGCTGGTGACGAGGTAGACGATCACCAGGATGGTGACGAGGCCCACCAGGGTCGAACCTTCACGCCGGGAGATCGATTCGGCGATGACGCCGCCGATTCCCTTGATGTTGAAGATCGCCTCGGTGACGACCGCGCCGCCCATCAGGGCGCCGATGTCGGTGCCGAGGAAGGTGACCACGGGGATCATCGAGTTACGCATCAGGTGGACGCCGATGACCCGACGCCGCGGCAGACCCTTGGCGACGGCCGTACGCATGTAGTCGGCCCGCAGGTTCTCCGCCATCGAGGTGCGGGTGAGCCGCGCCACATAGGCAAGGGAGAGACCACCGAGCACGATGGCCGGAGCGAGCATCTCGCTCAGCTGGGGCTCGGTGCTGACGTTCGGGTCGATCCAGCCCAGGTTGAAGGCGAAGACCATCTTGATGATGTAGCCGAGGACGAACACCGGGATCGAGATGATCAGCAGGGTGAAGATCAGGATCGCGTTGTCGGCCAGCCGGCCGGCGCGCAGACCACCGATGATGCCCAGGCCGATGCCGAAGATCAGCTCGATGGCGAACGCCAGGGCGGCCAGCTGGAGCGTGATGGGGAACGCGTCGCCCAGCACCTCGGTGACCGGCCGTCCGTTACGGAGCTGGGTACCGAAGTCCAGGTGCAGGATCATGTCCCGCATATAGAACAAGTACTGCTGCCATGCCGGCTTGTCGAGACCGAGCTCATGGCGCTTCGCGGCGAGCGTCGCCGGGTCGGCGCCCTTGTCACCGAACATCGCCAGCACGGGGTCACCGGGCAGGGCGTGCACCATGGCAAAGATCAGCAGGGTCGTCCCGAGGAAAACCGGGATCATCTGGAGCAGTCGTCGTGCGACATAACGCCCCATCATGCCTCCGTTGAGATGTGACAGCGGCAACCGACGGGCCCCCCCATGGCACAGCTATGCCCGGATTCGGGCACAGCTATGTCGTGGAAGGGCCCCCCAGCCACTGCGTAAGGCACCGAGACGGGACTTGACTGTCCGTCAAGTCCCGTGACGGCGTGCGGACTACGCTTGGGTGATTACTTCTTGACCTCGACGCCGGTCAGGATCGGGTCGCCGTCCTGACCGTAAGCCACGCCCGAAACCTTCTCGGAGTAGCCCGCGTTGACCTTGTAGTACCAGAGCGGGATCGACGGCATGTAGTTGACCAGGTCCTTCTCGATGGCCTGGAACTGCTTGACGGACTCGTCGAGCGTCGCGGCCGAGTCGGCCTTGGCGATCTTCGCGTCAAGCGCCTTGTTGGAGAAGTCGCCCTGGTTGCCCGCCGCACCCGTGCGGAACAGGTCCGAGATGAAGTTGGCGTTCACCGGGTAGTCGAGCACCCAGCCGGAGCGGTAGATCGACTTGACCTGCTTGGTCTTGCGAGCGGTCAGGTCGGCCTGGAAGTCCGGCTTGCCGTCGCCGACACACTGGACGGTCGTGGCCTGGGTGATGGAGTTGCAGACAGCGTCCACCCACTCCTTGTGGCCACCGTCGGCGTTGAACTGGATGGAGATCTTGTTGCCGGGGACGCCGCCGCCGGCCTTGATGAGCTCCTTGGCCTTCGCCGGGTCGAACTTGGTGACGCCGGCGCCACCGTCCTCCTGGAAGCCCAGGACACCCTGAGCGACCCAGCCGGTCGCGGGCTCACGCGTACCCTGCAGCACCGTCTTGGTGATGGTGGCACGGTCGATCGCCATGGACAGACCCTGGATGACCTTCGGGTCGATCTGCTTCGGCTTCTTCCACTGGTCGGCGTAGAAGGCGATGGCGATGGTCTGGATCGCGGAGTACGGCTGGTCCACGGCGCGGTCGCCGAGGTCCTGGCGGTAGACCGGGAGGTCCTTCGGCGCGATCTGACGCAGGACGTCGACGTTGCCGGACTTCAGGTCCTCGTACGCGGCCTCGAGGGTGGTGTAGTTCTTGAAGACCACACCGCCGTTCTTCGCCTTGTTCGGGCCCTTGTAGTCGTCGTAGCGGACGATCTCGATCTTCTTCTTGCGGTCCCAGTTCTTGAACTTGTAGGGACCGTTGCCGACCGGCTTCAGGCCGCCCGCGGTCGGGTCCTTGTAGAAGGACTCGGCCATCGGCGCGAAGACGATGTAGGCGAGCTTGTGACCGAAGTACGGGACGGCCTTCGAGAGCTCGATCTTGAAGGTGTTCTCGTCGACGACCTTCAGACCCTCGAGCTTGTCGGCGGTCTGCTTGGCGCCCTCGGCGTCCGGGTGGACCTTGTCGTAGCCCTTGATGTCCGCGAACCAGGACGCGAGGCCCTGGGCGTTCTTCAGGCTGGCGTTCCAGTTCCACGCGTCCACGTAGGACTTGGAGGTCACCGGGGTGCCGTCGTGGAAGGTCCAGCCCGGCTTGAGCTTGACGGTCCAGGTCTTCGAGTCCGTCGTGGTGACCGACTCGGCGTTGATCATCTCCAGCGAGCCGTCGGCCTTGTAGTCGACCAGGGTCGAGAACAGGCCGGCCATGACGGCGGAGCCGTTGGACTCCATCGTGTCGCCGGTGAGCAGGGGCTTCTCAGGCTCGCCCAGCTCGATGGAGAAAATTCCGTTCGGGTCAACAGCGCCCTTGGCGTCGCTGCCGCCGTCGCTCTTACCCCCGCCACAGGCGGTCGCAGCAAGGGCAACGATGATCGCGCCCGTTACCCACTTGGCGCTCTTGGCACCGCGCATGGGTTCCTCCTCATGAGTCCACTTTTGTCACTACAAGAGGGGTACTCCGAGTTCGCCGACACCCCTGACGGCGTTGCACTCAAGTACCCCGAGTGTGCTCGTGAGTCGGCACTCCCCACAGTGCGTGACCCATTGACCCGAGCTCAATGACGCCAACTATTAAGTACGCCCGGGCTGTAAACCACACTTAAGTGGTCTCGTTTTGACAACATCACCAAGGGTCCGGATACCGAAATCCGGACAAACTGAGCACAGACAGACACCCCCGAAACGGACCGTTAACACACGTACCGGAGAGCGATGGCCGATATGCGGACACTTGGCCGTCGAAATGAAGTTGACTGAACTTGACGAAAAGCCCGGACCCCCACACGTTTCCGTGGGGGTCCGGGCTCCGGTGCTGACGCTATGTCAGTCGAGAGCGGCGAAGATCACAGGTCGATGACCTACCCCGCCACCCTCGGCCGTATGCGACCTTACTCAGCCGTTCTTGGCGCGGGAAGTCGCACGCCCGCGCGCGTTCTGGTCCAGGATGACCTTGCGGATACGCACGGCCTCCGGGGTCACCTCGACGCACTCGTCGTCGCGGCAGAACTCCAGGGACTGCTCCAGGGACAGCTTCCGCGGCGGGACGATCGCCTCGAAGGAGTCGGCGGAGGAGGAGCGCATGTTGGTGAGCTTCTTCTCCTTCGTGATGTTCACGTCCATGTCGTCGGAGCGGGAGTTCTCGCCGACGATCATGCCCTCGTACACCTCGGTGCCGGGGTCGGTGAACAGGACGCCGCGCTCCTGGAGGTTCGTCATCGCGAAGGCGGTGACGGCGCCGGCGCGGTCGGCGACCAGCGAACCGTTGTTACGGGTCGTCAGCGTGCCGAACCACGGCTCGTGGCCCTCGTGGATCGAGTGGGCGATGCCCGTACCGCGGGTGTTGGTCAGGAACTCCGTACGGAAGCCGATGAGGCCACGGGACGGAACGACGAACTCCATGCGGACCCAGCCGGAGCCGTGGTTCGACATGTTGTCCATGCGGCCCTTGCGGACACCCATGAGCTGCGTGACGGCGCCCATGTGCTCCTCGGGCACGTCGACCGTGAGGCGCTCGACGGGCTCGTGGGTCTTGCCGTCGACCTGCTTGGTGACGACCTGCGGCTTGCCGATGGTCAGCTCGAAGCCCTCGCGGCGCATCTGCTCGACCAGGATGGCGAGCGCGAGCTCACCACGGCCCTGGACCTCCCAGGCGTCCGGGCGCTCGGTGTCGAGGACGCGGAGCGAGACGTTACCGATCAGCTCGCGGTCCAGACGGTCCTTGACCTGGCGGGCGGTGACCTTGCGCTGCTTGACCGCGGACTTGGCGTCCGCGCCCTTGCCCGTGCCACCGCGGCCGACGAGCGGCGAGGTGTTGGTGCCGATGGTCATGGAGATGGCCGGCTGGTCGACCGTGATCAGCGGAAGCGCGATCGGGTTCTCCGGGTCGGCCAGGGTCTCGCCGATCATGATGTCCGGGATACCGGCGACGGCGCAGATGTCACCGGGGCCCGCGACCTCGGCCGGCTTGCGGGTGAGCGCCTCGGTCATCATCAGCTCGGTGATGCGGACGTTGGAGATCGTGCCGTCACGCTTGATCCACGCGACCGTCTGGCCCTTGCGCAGCTCGCCCTGCTCGACGCGGAGGAGCGCGATACGGCCGAGGAAGTTGTCGGCGTCCAGGTTGGTGACGTGGGCCTGGAGGGGCGCCTCCTCGTCGTACACCGGGGCCGGGACGTGCTCCAGGATGGCGGAGAAGAACGGCTCCAGGCTGTCGCTGTCCGCGGGAACGGTGCCGTTCTCCGGCTTGGTCAGCGAGGCGATGCCGTCACGGCCGCAGGCGTAGACGATCGGGAACTCGATCTGGTCCTCGTCCGCGTCCAGGTCGAGGAAGAGGTCGTAGGTCTCGTTGACGACCTCGTCGATCCGGGAGTCCGGGCGGTCCGTCTTGTTGATGCAGAGGATGACGGGCTTGCGCTGCTGGAGGGCCTTGCGCAGCACGAAGCGGGTCTGCGGGAGCGGACCCTCGGAGGCGTCCACGAGGAGGACGACCGCGTCCACCATCGACAGACCGCGCTCGACCTCGCCACCGAAGTCGGCGTGACCGGGGGTGTCGATGATGTTGATCGTGATCGGGGCCCCGCCGTCCTTGGGGTGATACTTCACCGCCGTGTTCTTGGCGAGGATCGTGATGCCCTTCTCACGCTCCAGGTCGTTCGAGTCCATCATGCGGTCGTCGAGCTGCTGGTGGGCGGCGAAGGCACCGGCCTGCTTGAGCATGGCGTCGACGATGGTCGTCTTGCCATGGTCGACGTGGGCGACGATGGCGACGTTACGGATGTCGTGGCGCGTGGGCATGGGTGCTTGCGCTTCTCTCGGATCGTGGGATTGGCGTCAGTTCCTCGTACGCCCGCCGGGCGGACGCGCCACGGCTATGTCCTATGGTACGGGGCTGCCGCGCAAGGGGCTTCCCCGCCCGGATCCGAGAGGGTCTACTAGGGGGTTTCGGCCTTGATCCACCGAGCCGGTGACGGCTTCGGCGTGTGCCCGGTCGCGCTGGGGACGCTCCGGGCACGCGGGAGATGCGGTGCTGCTGTGGTGCGACTGCGGTGTGACAGCGGACTGGCCGGGTCAAGCGGCCGACGCGATCCTGCCCGCCGGAGTCACCGGCGGGCAAGGAACTTGAGCTGCTTCTGAGGTTGTGACCAGCGGTTTCGTAGACTTTGGTGCTTTCAGCGGTTTCGCTCTGCTCCGTTGGAGGATTCGGGCTTCTTGAAGCCGATGTCCTGGTAGCGGGGTGCGGCGAGGCCCCAGGCCCCCGCGTTCACGATCTCCGCCTTCGCCGCGACCAGCTGCGGACGCTGGTAGAGGGGGATGGAACCGGCCGCCGCCCAGATCCGGGCGTCCGCCTGGCGGACGAGCTCGCGGGCCTCCTCCTCGTCGAGCGTCCCGGCCGCCTGGTCGAAGAGCTGGTCGATGCGGTCGGTGCCGACCCGCGAGTAGTTCTGCTCGACCAGGAGCGAGCCGTCCGACGCGGGCTCGGGCTTGGCGAAGATGGGCCGGGCGTCGGTCGCCGGGAAGGCGGAGGCCGGCCAGGAGTAGAGGGCCAGGTCGTAGTCGCCCGCGGCGATGTGGTCCTTGAAGAAGCTGTCGTCCGAGACCGTGGTGACCTGTGTACGGATCCCCACCGCGTCGAGCATCCGGACGATCCGGTCGCCGACCGCGCGCAGCGACTCCGAGCCGGGCCCGGAGGGCAGGACGAAGCGGAGGCTGAGCGCCTTGCCGTCCTTGCCGAGGACCTTCGAGGCCTCGGGCGCGGTCACGGGGGCCGCGGTGCCGCGCGGGGCGTAGGCCCCGGCCACTCCCCGGTCCGGCTTGGCGACCGGGACCCCGGCCCGGGCGCCGGAGCCCGTACCGGTGTCGAGCGCCTCGGCCCGGGCGAGGAGCGCGGCGCGCTGGCGCGCGGCCGCGGCGGCCGGTGCGAGGACGTTGGTGCCGTTCTCGGGGCCCGCGGCGCCGATGACGGGGGCGGGGAGGGCCCTGGGGTCGCCCGGCTTGTCGTCGCCGACGACGTAGAGGCCCTCGTCGGATGCGGTGTCGGTCGCCTTCTTCTTGGCGTCGGTGGCGGTGGCGGCGTCGGAGGTGGCGGCCTTGTCGCCGGCCTTGTCGCCGGCCTTCTCTTTCTTCTCCCCCTCGGCCTGCTTCGCCTTCTTGTCGGCCTCGCTCCCCGCCTCGGTGCCGTCCTTCGCGGCGGCCGGCTTCCGGACCGCGCCGCCCGGGACCCAGCCCGCGTCGGCGAGGAGCGCCCGCGCCTCGCTGGTGTCCTGGTCGCCGAGGGCGTCGCTGCTGTCCGCGTACGCCGCCTGGCCGGCGAGGGCCAGATGGCTGCCGGGGGGCGTCGCGGGGAGACCGAGGGGCTTGAGTACGGATTCGGCCAGTTCCTGGCGGTTGATGGCGCGGGCCACCGCCCGCCGTACCCGCTCGTCGGCGAGCGCGCCGGACTCGCCGTTCAGCGAGAGCTGGGTGTAGGCGGGCTCCAGGGACTTGCGGACGACGAAGCCGGCGAGGGTGTCCTGCTCGTTCGCGTACCGGGCGACGGCCGTCTGGTTCTTCTCGCGGGCCGCCTGGACCTCCTCCGCCTTCTCCTCGTCGGAGCCGTAGGCGAGGGCCCAGGACTTCAGGGCCTTGGAGGAGGTGATCGCCGAGCCGGGGCCGTGGGCGAGGGCCGCCTGCGCGCCGTTCCGGCCGGCGCGGGCGTCCCGGAGCGCGAGGGCGATCCGTTCGGCCGTGGTGCGGTCGATCTCGGCCAGGTCGAGCTTGCCGGCGGCGAGGGATTCGGCGCGGTCGGCCCGCGGGACGGCCTTGAGGACGAGGCTGTCGAGCTTGGCGGACTGCCCCCACCAACGGGGGTTGCGGGCCAGGGTGACGTCGCCGCTCTTGCGGTCGATCGACTTCAGCAGGAACGGTCCTGCAGTGGCCTTGAGCGTGGTGCGCGCCCCGTCGTTGAAGGAGTTCGGGGACCCCATCACCTGCTTCGGGTAGAGCGGGGTGAAGAGGGACTGCCAGTCGGCGTAGGGCTTGGAGAAGGTGACCCGCACCTCCAGGTCGTTCCTGCCCTTCTCGATCTTCTCGATCCGCTCGTAGCCGGCGTTGCGGGCGGTCCAGTACGCGGTGTCACGGCCGCTCAGCGCCCGCCACTGGGCCACGAAGTCGGGGGCGCCGATCTCGCGTCCGTCGCTCCAGACCGCCTGCTGGTGGAGCTTGTAGAGGACGACCTGCTTCGGCTCGGTCTCGACGACCTGCGCGGACTCCAGGTAGTCCGGATTCAGCCGCGGCCGGCCGCGCTCGTCGATCGTGTAGAGGGAGGGGAGCACGGCCCCGGCGATGCGGGCGGTGGTGCCGTCGGCGTCGGCCTGGAAGCTGTTCAGGGTGGTGGGCAGCGCGTCGACGGCCCAGCGCAGGGTGCCGCCGTCGGCCACCTTGTCGCGCGCGGCGGGGGCGTTGTCCTGCGCGGCGGCCGGGGCCTCGTCGGCTTCGTCGCCGGAGCTGCAGCCGGCGAGCACGGTGACGGCGAGGACCGCACTGGTGAGGGTGGCGACGGAGCGGAGCGTGCGGGAGCGGGGGCTCCTGGAGCATGTCCTCCCGCGAGGGGCGCCGAACTGGGACATGACTTGTACCCCTTCGTCCAGATTTATGCCATTTGGAGATGATCAGACCTATTGCTCATACACTGAAAAGGACGGAGCGGATCCGGCCACGGCGACACGGCGGCACGTCCGGGAAACCCCACTCGTGCGGCCCAACGCCCCCGACCCGGGGCGCTCCGGACGAGTGGAAACCCGTGCACATGGCTTCCCAAGCGGGATGTGACGCGCGACACTCCTGCGGAAGCCGCTCGCGGAAGTGAGGGCAACCCATGTCCGTTCAGGACGATCTGGCGGCCGTCAAGCGCTGCCTCGAAGAGCTGGTCCGCACCGTCGGCCAGCTGGAGCGCTCCGTCACGGCGGAGCGGGGCCCGGCGCCGGCCGCCCGCGCCGAAAGCCTGGTGACCATCCCCGATGCCCCGTACGACAGCGGGCTGTGGACGGACACGGACGACGAGGGCCTGGGAGCACGCGACCGCCACGCGCCTTAGACCGCCACGCGCCCGGGCCGCCACGCGCCTGAGGACGTACCGGCAACCGACCGGAGGAGGGCCTGTTGGCCACAGGTACGGAACCGCCCGGGGCCGCGACGGGGGTGCGCTCCCCGGGGCGCGCCGCCATCGCCGCCCGCCATCTGCGCACCGACCGGTGGTGGCTCTCCCCCGCCGCCACCGCGGCCGGACTGCTCGCCTTCGTCGTGTACTCGACCTGGCGGGCGTTCGCCGCCGCCGACTACTACGCGGCCCCCTACGTCTCGCCGTTCTACTCGCCCTGTCTGGCGTCGAACTGCGTCCCCATGGAGGGCGGGCCGAACTGGGAGATCTTCGGCAGCTGGTGGGGCCTCTCCCCCGCCCTGCTGATCCTGATCTTCCCGCTCGGTTTCCGGCTGACCTGCTACTACTACCGCAAGGCGTACTACCGGGGCTTCTGGGCGTCTCCCCCGGCCTGCGCGGTCGCCGAGCCCCACCGTACGTACACGGGCGAGACCCGCTTCCCGCTGCTCCTGCAGAACGTCCACCGGTACTTCTTCTACGCGGCGCTGCCGGTCGCCGGCATCCTCACGTACGACACCGTGCTGACCTTCCGCGACGCCTCGTACGCCTGGGGGCACGCGGGGCTCGGGACGCTGGTCTTCCTCGTGAACATCGCCCTCATCTGGGCGTACACCCTGTCCTGCCACTCCTGCCGGCACATCGTCGGCGGCCGGCTGCGGCACTTCTCGAAGCACCCCGTCCGGTACCGGCTGTGGACCTGGACCGGGCGGCTGAACCGGTGGCACATGCAGCTCGCGTGGGCCTCGCTGATCAGCGTCGCCGTGTGCGACCTGTACGTGTACCTGCTCGCGACCGGCACCTTCGACGACCCGAGGTTCTTCTGACGTGAGGTTCTTCTGAGATGGCAGTGGTGGAGCGACAGCAGTGGGACGTGATCGTGGTCGGTGCCGGCGGGGCCGGACTGCGGGCCGCGATCGAGGCGCGCCGGGCGGGCGCCCGTACCGCCGTGATCTGCAAGTCCCTCTTCGGCAAGGCCCACACCGTCATGGCCGAGGGCGGAATCGCCGCCGCCATGGCCAACGCCAACGAGCACGACGACTGGAAGACGCACTTCCGCGACACCATGCGGGGCGGCAAGTTCCTCAACCAGTGGCGGATGGCCGAGCTGCACGCCCAGGAGGCCCCGGACCGGGTCTGGGAACTGGAGACCTGGGGCGCCCTCTTCGACCGGACCGCGGACGGCCGGATCTCGCAGCGCAACTTCGGCGGGCACGAGTACCCGCGCCTCGCTCACGTCGGCGACCGGACCGGGCTCGAACTCATCCGGACCCTCCAGCAGCGGATCGTCGGCCTCCAGCAGGAGGACCACCGCGAGACCGGCGACCACGAGGCACGGCTGAAGGTCTTCCAGGAGTTCACCGTCACCCGGGTCCTGAAAGGCGCGAACGGCCAGGTCGCCGGGGTCTTCTGCTACGAGCGGGAGAGCGGGCGCTTCCTCGTCCTGGAGGCGCCCGCGGTCGTCCTCGCGACCGGCGGCATCGGCAAGTCCTTCAAGGTCACCTCGAACTCGTGGGAGTACACGGGCGACGGGCACGCGCTGGCCCTGCTCGCGGGCGCGCCGCTGGTGAACATGGAGTTCGTGCAGTTCCATCCGACCGGGATGGTCTGGCCGCCCTCGGTGAAGGGGATCCTCGTCACCGAGTCCGTGCGCGGCGACGGCGGGGTGCTGCGGAACTCCGAGGGCGAGCGGTTCATGTTCGACTACGTCCCCGACGTCTTCAAGGAGAAGTACGCGCAGACGGAGGAGGAGGGCGACCGCTGGTACGAGGACCCCGACCACAACCGGCGCCCGCCCGAGCTGCTGCCGCGCGACGAGGTGGCGCGGGCCATCAACGCCGAGGTGAAGGCGGGGCGCGGCTCCCCGCACGGCGGGGTGTTCCTCGACGTGTCGACGCGGATGCCGGCGGAGGTGATCCGGCGGCGGCTCCCCTCGATGTACCACCAGTTCAAGGAGCTGGCCGACGTCGACATCACGGCGGAGGCCATGGAGGTCGGGCCGACCTGCCACTACGTGATGGGCGGCGTGGCCGTCGACTCCGAGACGGCCGCCACGGTCGGCGTGCCGGGGCTCTTCGCGGCCGGCGAGGTGGCGGGCGGCATGCACGGCTCCAACCGGCTCGGCGGAAACTCCCTCTCCGACCTGCTCGTCTTCGGCCGGCGGGCCGGGCTCTACGCGGCGCAGTACGCGATGTCCGGGGCGGGCGGGACGGTCGTGGCGGACGACATCGAGACGGCGGAGGCGGAGGCGCTGGCGCCGTTCGGCGGGGCGTCGGGCGTCGGGGCCTCGGGCGTCGGAGCGTCGGGCGTCGGGGCGTCGGGCGGGGGGCCTTCGGCGGGGGCGCCGTCGGCAGGCGCGCCGGAGAACCCGTACACGCTCCACCAGGAACTCCAGCAGACGATGAACGACCTCGTCGGGATCATCCGGCGGGAGGGCGAGATGGCCGAGGCCCTGGAGCGGATCGCCGCCCTGCGGGAGCGGGCCCGCCGGATCGGTGTCGAGGGACACCGGCAGTTCAACCCGGGCTGGCACCTCGCCCTCGACCTGCGGAACATGCTCCTCGTCGGCGAGTGCGTGGCCCGGGCGGCTCTGGAGCGCACCGAGTCCCGGGGCGGGCACACCCGGGAGGACCACCCGGCGATGGTGCGGGAGTGGCGCCCCGTGAACCTGCTGTGCCACGCCGACGGTGACGGCATCGGGCTCGAACGGATCCGTACCGAGCCGATCCGTCCGGACCTGCTCGCCCTCTTCGAGCAGGAGGAACTGGCCAAGTACCTCGCCGACGGTGAGCTGGAAGGGGAGCTGGGGGCATGAGTACGTACGACGCGCGGTTCCGGGTGTGGCGCGGCGACACCGACGGCGGCGAACTGACCGACTACACGGTCGAGGTGCACGACGGGGAGGTCGTCCTCGACGTCGTCCACCGGCTCCAGGCCACCCAGGCACCGGACCTCGCCGTGCGCTGGAACTGCAAGGCGGGCAAGTGCGGTTCGTGCTCGGCCGAGATCAACGGACGGCCCCGGCTGCTCTGCATGACCCGGATGTCGGTCTTCGCGCGGGACGAGGTGATCACCGTGACCCCGATGCGCGCCTTCCCGATCGTCCGCGACCTGGTCACGGACGTCTCCTTCAACTACGCGAAGGCCCGGGAGATCCCGGCCTTCGTCCCGCCTCCCGGGGTCGCCCCCGGCGAGTACCGGATGCGGCAGGAGGACGTGGACCGCTCGCAGGAGTTCAGGAAGTGCATCGAGTGCTTCCTGTGCCAGGACACCTGCCATGTGGTGCGCGACCACGAGGAGAACAAGGAGGCCTTCGCCGGGCCCCGCTTCCTCATGCGGGTCGCGGAGCTCGACATGCACCCGCTGGACGCGGCAGAGGAGGCCGGAATCGACCGGCGGCGGAGCGCGCAGGAGGAGCACGGGCTCGGCTACTGCAACATCACCAAGTGCTGTACGGAGGTGTGCCCGGAGTCCATCCGGATCACCGACAACGCGCTGATCCCGCTGAAGGAGCGGGTCGTGGACCGGAAGTACGACCCGCTGGTGTGGCTCGGCAACACGATCAGGCGGCGGAAGGGGTAGCGGACGCTGTGGGCGCTGCCGGTGCCGCGCCCGCGCTCCACCGGCCGAGGACGGGCTCGGCAAGGGTGCGGGCGGGGCCGCACAGCGTCTGGCCGTGGCGCGCGAACAGCTCGTCGCGCGAGTCGAAGCGGCCGAGGTCCGTGCGGAGGTGGGCGGAGAGGTCGCAGGGGGCGGTGGAGCCCGCGCACGCGGCCGGCGCGTCCCAGTCCACCGCGGTCCGGGCCACGGCCTCGAAGAGCGTCTCCGGACCGTGGTTGGTGAAGCTCTCTGTCGTCACCGCGCCCTGGGCCTCGAAGAGCTCCGCCACCGGCATCCAGGCGCCGTCGAGCAGGAACTCCGGCCAGGCCAGCAGGACTTCCTCGGGCACGAAGGGGCGCACCTTCGGGAAGCGCGGGTACCAGAACGCGCCGTCGACCAGCAGGCCCCGCACCCGGGTCGGCACTCCGATCGACCGGGCCACCGCCTCCAGGACCGCCATGCGCTGGCTGCACGAGCCTCGGCCGAGCCGCAGCGTCCGTGACACGCGGCGCCGGTCCTCCACCGAGTACACCGGCCGGACGGTCGGGACGATGATCCCGTGGGCCGTCCGGAGCCGGTCGCGCGCCGTCACCGCGCCCCGCTCGTCCGCCTCCCGCAGGACCCCCGCCACGAACGCGACGACCCGCGGGTGCTCCAGGTCCAGGATCGGCGTGGGGCGGGTGGACCCGGCGGCGGCATTGCCTGCGGTCCTGTCGGCGGTCTTGGCTGTGGCCTTGGCTGTGGCCTTGGCTGTGGTCCTGCCTGCGGTCCGGACGGGCATCAGCAGACGACTGGTCATGGCGTACTCCCCCTCGGTGTGCCGGCGCCTGGGGCCGACGGCCTCATCCTCCAGTGCGGGGTGGAGTTCCGGCCACCCGGGGGCGTAGTTGCCGCCGGGACGGGCCCCGCCCTACTGTGAATGCGCTTTCACAACTCGAACAGGACGGATGGTCGGCCGGTGAGTGCCCCCACGGTGTACGACGTCGCCGAGCGCGCGGGCGTCTCCATCGCCACGGTGTCGCGGGTGTACCGCAACCCCGACTCGGTACGCGAACAGACCCGCGACCGGGTCCTGGAAGCCGCCCGCGGCCTGGGCTACGTGCCGAGCGGCAGCGCGCGCGGCCTGGCCAGCCGGACCACGGGCGTGCTCGGGCTCTGCTTCCCCGACTACTCCGACCCGGACACGATCGGGATCGAGGACGGCGTCGAGGACGACGACGCCGCCATGCTCTACAGCGACCAGATCATCCGGGGCATGGAGCGGGCGGCCCGGCGGCACGGGTACGCGCTGCTGATCGCCGCCTCCCTGGAGGGCGGGCCGCAGACCCTCGTCAACCAGGTCGCGGGGCGGGTAGACGGCTTCGCCGTCCTCGCGCGGACCGTGCCGACCGAGGAGTTGGAGGTCATCTCGCGCCGCCTTCCGGTCGTCATGCTGGCGGGCCCCCGGGAGATCGACCACCTCGACCACATCGAGGTCGCCAACGCCGACGGGCAGCGCGCCCTCACCCGGCACCTGATCGAGGACCACGGGCTGCGGCGCCTGGTCTTCGTCGGCACGGCCGAGGAGTCGCCGGACGTCGAGGCGCGGTTCGCGGGGTACGCCGCCGCCTGCCGCGACGCCGGGCTCCCGGTGCCGGACGCCCCTGACGTACGGGCGCCCCTGATGACCCAGGCCGAGGGCGCCCGCGCGGCCGAGGCCCTGCTCGACCGGGGCGGCGAGTCGCCGCAGGCGATGGTCTTCGCCAACGACCAGATGGCGGTCGGCGCGCTCCAGGCCCTGGAGCGGCGTGGCCTGCGGGTCCCCGCCGACGTCGCCGTGACCGGCTTCGACGGCATCCCGCTGAGCCGCCTGGTCCGCCCCACGCTCACCACGGTCCGCCAGCCGACGCGCCGCCTGGGCGAGGAGGCCATCGAGCTCCTCGTCCGGCGCCTAAACGACCGCGAACGCACCCCGGAGTCCCTGATGCTGCCGGTGACGCTCGCGAAGCGGCAGAGCTGCGGCTGCTAGCTCGTGCCGGGCTGGGGCGGTTCGATGTTCGAGGCGCTGATGGTGCCGCTGTTCGTGCCGGAGACCGAGTGGTCCCCGCGCTCCTGGGGACGGACGCACCAGCGGTACGTCCGCTCCCAGATCGAACACGGTCTGGACGAGGCGCGGTACGGCTCTGCTCCAGCGCCCCTTCCGTACGGGCGGCTTTGCCGCGCGGGTGCGGCCGCTGCTCCGGAAGGAACGCTTCAGCATCTAGGGGGCTTGTCGATCAGGCCCGGCTCAGTGCCAGCCCTCGCGGTAGGCCGCCCAGTCCCCTTCCTCCGCGGCGAAGTCGACGTACAGCGCGACACCGAACCGCTCGCGGTCGTGGTCCGTGCGCCCGAGGCCGAGCCTCGTGCCGCGGATCGCGGCGGCGACGGTCTCCGCGTTCTCGTGGTGGCCGAGGTCGTCCTCGTGGAAGAAGGGGAGCCCCATGAGCAGGTCGGTGGATTCGGGTGTCACTTCGAGGGCGAGGCTCGTCTGCTGGGCGACGTAGCCGCCGTACAGGCCCTCCAGCGGCATCCACGTGTCGTACGACATCACCGCGATCTGGTCGACGCGCCGGGCGACCTGCCCGAAGAACTCCTGCGACCACCACTTCTCCCTGCCGGTGAGCGCGCCGTTGACGGTGTGCGCGGCCGGCACCGGGTCGATCTGGTGGGCGGCGACCGAGAGCGGCACCTTCCGGGCCCGGGTCAGCTCGCCCAGGTCGTCGAGGAGCGAGAGGTAGTTCCCGTCGTCGGAGAGCAGCGGCTCCAGGTCGAAGTGGACCCCGTCGAAGCCGGCGTCCAGGATCTGCCGGGCCGAGGTGACCACGGCCGCCCGGGATTCGGCCTTGTCCAGGCGCAGTCCGTCGGGTCCTTCCGTGGCGAGGACGTCGCCCAGCCACGCCTGCACCCGTATCCCGGGCATCGTGCGGTGGACCGCGTCGATCAGCCACTTCGCCCGGGGGTACTTGGCCGCCGGCAGGGTGCCGTCGTGTCGCAGCGGTCCGGCGTGGACGTACAGGTCGCGGATCCCGGTGCCCTTGATCCGCTCTGCGAAGGCCGCGAGGTCGGCGTCCTTCTTCCGCCCGTCGACCCAGGCGTGGCCGAGCCAGATGGCGTCCTTGCCCCGGGTCCGCGCGTCGTCCCTGACGTCTCCGGTGTAGTTGAGGCGCAGCGCGACCGCGCCGGTGAGCAGGGGCACGACGAGCAGCAGGACCAGCCCGAGGACGAACCATCGTCCCCGCCGCCATATGCCTCTCAACCGTCCGTTCACCCGAGTCCCCCAAGAGCCGTCGTGTCACTGGTGCCACCGTAGAGGCGGCCACAGACAGTGACGCCGGACAGCCTCGAACGGTTTCCGGATGGCATCGGTCCGGTCGCGGAGCCGCATACCCGGACATAACCTCCCATTTGTGACGCGAATAGCCACCCGAACCCTTCTCGCGGTACTGGTGGCGGCGTGGTGGCTCCTCGTGCCCGCCGTTCACGGTGCCCACGCCGACGACCCCGTCGTCCTGTCCCGCGAGGGGCAGATCACCGACCGGGTGGGAGCCCTCGGCGACCGCCGCGCCTCCGTGGCCCAGGCCCTCGACCGGCTCTACGACGACCGGCGGGTGCAGCTCTTCGTCGTGTACGTACGGGACTTCTCCGGGCGCTCGGCGCAGAGCTGGGCCGACGCCACCGCGGAGCGCAACGGCCTCGGAGTCGAGGACCTGCTGCTCGCCGTCGCCACCCACGACCGGCAGTACGGCTACTCCGCCGACCCGGCCTCACGCTTCACCCAGGAACAGCTGGACGACGTGGCCCGGACCGCGATCGAACCGCCCCTGCGGCAGAACGACTGGGCGGGCGCCGCCATCGGCGCGGCGAACGGCTACGACGCCGTCCTCGCCGGACTGCCCGTCCCCACCCCGGCGATCACCCCCGGGCCCGCCGACCCCGGCACCCCGGCCGACGACGGCACTTCGGCGACCGACCTGGTCCTGCCGGTGGTGCTGGTCGGCGGCGCGGGGGCCGTCGCGGCCTACGCGTACACCAAGCGGCGTCGGCGGACCGAGACCCGCACCACCCCGCAGGGCGGCCAGGGCTGGGGCGCGCCGAAGGAGCCCGCACTGCCGTCCCTGGAGGAGCTCGACGGGCAGGCCCGGGTGGCGCTGGTCGCCACCGACGACGCCGTCCGCACCAGCCAGGAGGAGCTCGGCTTCGCGTCCGCCCAGTTCGGCGAGGAGGCCGTGAAGCCCTTCACCGCGGCGGTCGCCTTCGCCACGGATCAGCTGACGGCTTCGTTCCGGCTGCGGCAGAAGCTCGACGACTCCTTTCCCGAGGACGACTCGACCCGCCGGGGCATGCTCGACGAGATCCTCCGGCGCTGCGCCGAGGCGGACGCGCGTCTCGATGCCGAGAGCGAGGACTTCGACCGGCTCCGGGCCCTGGAGCGGAACGCTCCCGAGGCGCTGGCCTCGGTCGAGGCCGCCTTCCGCGAGCAGACCGGGCACATGGGTATGGCCGATGCGGCGCTGACCGCGATGCGCGAGCGGTACGCGGACTCCGCCGCGTCCCCCGTCGCGGGCGACATCGAGCAGGCGAAGGACCGGCTCGTGTTCGCGACGACGCACATCAACCAGGCCCGCCAGCAGATCGACGCCGGGGACAACGGTGGGGCCGCCGTGCACATCCGGGCGGCCGAGGGTGCGGTGGCCCAGGCGGCCCGGCTCGTCGGGGCCGTGGACCGGCGGGCTCAGGAGCTGGCCGAGGCGGTGGGCAAGCTGCCGGGCGCGCTCTCCGAGACGGACGCGGACCTCGCGGACGCCCGCGGCCTGTTGAAGGGGACGGCCGAAGGGGTGTCCACCGCCGATCTCCAGGGCCGGATCGCCCGGGCCGAGTCGGTGGTCGCGGAGGTCCGGCGTGGCGTGGAGGCCGGCCGGTACGACCCGATCGACGCGCTGCGCCGGGTCGAGGAGGCCGACGCGGCGCTCGACGAGGCACTGGAGGGCGCACGGGAGCGCGAGTCGGGCACTCGGCGCGCCCGTGCGCTCCTCGATCAGGCGATGTTGACGGCCCGCTCGGCGATCGGAGCGGCCGCGGACTACATCACCACGCATCGGGGAGCCGTGGGCTCCGAGGCCCGTACGCGCCTGGCCGAGGCCCAGCGGCGCTGGGAGAAGGCGCGGGTCCTCGCCGATGCCGAGGACCCGCAGGCCGCCCTCGCGGAGGCCCAGCAGGCGGACGCGCTGGCCCGGCGTGCGCAGGGCCTCGCCGAGCAGGACGTCCGGACGTATGGGAACCCGAACGGCTTGGGCGGTGTAACAGGGGTGGGAGGAAGCGGTGGCGGCGGGCTCGGCGGTGCGGTGCTCGGCGGCATCATCCTCGGCGGACTGTTCGGCGGGGGAAGGGGAGGCGGACATGGGGGGTTCGGTGGAGGTTCGGGTGGCGGTTTCGGGGGCGGAGGTTTCGGCGGCGGGCCCGGCAGCTTCGGCGGCAGTGGCACGCGCGGCCGGCGGGGCGGCGGCGGCCGGTTCTGAGGACCGCGCGTTCCGTGTCCCCTTTTCTGTCCCTCTCAAGGAGAAGAGCCATGAGCAAGCAGACCGTTCTCGGCCGGGTCACCCAGCTGGCGAAGGCCAACATCAACGCGCTGCTGGACCAGGCGGAGGATCCGCAGAAGATGCTGGACCAGCTGATCCGGGACTACTCGAGCAACATCACGGAGGCGGAGGAGGCGGTGGCCGCGACGATCGGCAACCTCAGGTTGATGGAGCAGGACCACCAGGAGGACGTGGAGGCGGCGAAGGAGTGGGGTGGCAAGGCGCTGGCCGCCAGCCGGAAGGCGGACGAGCTGCGGGCCGGCGGGCAGGCGACGGAGGCGGACCGGTTCGACAATCTGGCGAAGGTGGCGCTGGGCCGCCAGCTCCAGTCGGAGAAGGAGGCGCGGACGGCGGAGCCGACGATCGCCTCGCAGACCGAGGTGGTGGACAAGCTCAGGACGGGCCTCGACCAGATGAAGGCCAAGCTCGGCGAGCTCCGGGCGAAGCGCGACGAGCTGGTCGCGCGGGCCAAGTCCGCGCAGGCGCAGAACCGCATGATGGACGCGGTGAAGAGCATCGACGTCCTCGACCCGACCAGCGAGCTGAGCCGCTTCGAGGACAAGGTGCGCCGGGAGGAGGCGAAGGCGATGGGCAAGCAGGAGCTCGCCGCCTCCTCGCTGGACGCCCAGTTCGAGCAGTTGGACGCGCTCGGCGACAGCGCGGAGATCGAGGCCCGGCTGGCCGCGCTCAAGGGCTGATCCGGTCCTGGCTCGGTCGGGCGGTGCGGTGCGCCGCCCGCCGTGGCCGGCGTCGGTCAGAACATGCTGAGGAGCTGTTCCACCGTGGGTTCCGCCGTCCCTTCGCCGTCAGGCAGCGCCAGTTCGAACCAGACGGTCTTGCCGCGCGGGGTGCGGCGGGATCCCCAGGAGGAGCTGAGCAGCCCGACCAGCTGGAGGCCGCGACCGCCCTCGTCGGTGTCCCGGGCCCGTCGGCGCCGCGGCTGGACCAGGCCCGCGTCCCAGACCTCGCAGACGAGGGTACGGTCGCGCAGCAGGCGCAGCCGGATCTCTCCCTCGCCGTAGCGCAGCGCGTTGGTGACGAGTTCGCTGACGAGGAGTTCGACGGTGTCGACGAGGGGTTCGAGGTCCCAGGCCTTCAGCTGGGTGCGGGCCAGTTCGCGGGCCCGGCCGACCGAGCGGGGCTCCCGGGGCAGCCGCCAGTCGCCCACGGCCTCGCTGGGCATGCCCTGGATCCTGGCCATGAGGAGGGCGATGTCGTCCTCGCCGTGCCCGGTGTCGAGGCTGGTGAGGACCCGGTCGCAGACGTCCTCGAGCGGGCGGGTCGCGTCGGTGAGGGCGCGCCGGAAGGCGCTGAGTCCCTCGTCCAGGGGATGGTCGCGGGACTCGACGAGCCCGTCGGTGTAGAGGGCGAGGAGGGCGCCCTCGGGCAGTTCGACCTCGACCTCCTCGAAGGGTTCGCCGCCGACCCCGAGCGGCATCCCGGGGGGTACGTCGAGCAGCAGGGCCTCCTCGCCGGGTTCGACGAGCAGGGGCGGGAGGTGGCCGGCGTTGGCGAAGGTGCAGCGGCGGGTGACCGGGTCGTACACCGCGTAGACGCAGGTGGCGAGGTAGACCTCGGAGAGTTCGGGGCCCCGGGACTTGTGCGTGCGGGACTGCTGGGTGCCGATGGGGGCGCCGAGGCCGCGGGCGATCTCGTCGAGGTGGGAGAGGACCTCGGCGGGCTCCAGGTCGAGTTGGGCGAGGGTTCGGACGGCGGTGCGCAGTTCGCCCATGGCGACGGCGGCGCGCAGGCCGCGGCCCATGACGTCGCCGATGACGAGGGCGGTGCGGTGGCCGGGCAGTTCGATGACGTCGAACCAGTCGCCGCCGACCTCGGTGGCGGTGGTGCCGGGGAGGTAGCGGCAGGCGATGTCGAGTCCCGCGGCCTCGGGGTCGCCGGGCGGGAGCAGGCTGCGTTGGAGGATGAGGGCCCGCTCGTGTTCGCGGCGGTAGAGGCGGGCGTTGTCGATGCAGACGGCGGCGCGGGCCGCGAGTTCGACGGCGAGGGCCCGGTCGCGTTCCCCGAAGGGCTCGCTGCCCTTGGTCCGGGAGAACTGGACGAGGCCGACGACGGTGTCGTGGGCGACCATCGGGACGACGAGCGTGGACTGGACGAGTTCGCCGTCGGTGCCCGGCACGGTCCGGATCCGTCCGGTCCGCAGCGCTCCGGCGCACGGCGAGTTGAACGGGTAGCGGTGGACGGCCCCGACCTCGATCGGTACGGGTCCGCAACAGCCGCTGCCCGGTCCGTGCCCCTCGTCGGTTCTGAGGGGGGTGTCGGCGACGGCGCTGGCGAAGGCGACCCTGCGGAGTTCGGCGCTGCCCGCGCCGTAGCCGACGTCGTGGGAGCTGCCCCACCTGCCCGGCGGTGCTTCGTCTCCGGTCAGCAGGCCCTGGTAGAGGTCGACGGAGGCGAGGTCGCAGAAGCCGGGGACGGCGACGTCGAGGAGTTCGCGGGCGGTGGCCTCCAGGTCGAGGGAGTTGCCGATGCGGGCGCCGGCCTCGTTGAGGAGGGCGAGGTTGCGGCGGGCGCTGGCGGCCTCGCGGGCGGCGTTGTGGCGGCGGGTGACGTCGATGCCGAGGCCGGCGACGCCGATCGGCCGGCCCGAGCCGCTGTGCACGCGGTAGAGGTTGATGGACCAGTGGCGGCGGTCGCGGGCGCCGGGGGCGGCGCCGACGATCTGGAGGTCGGTGACGGACTCCCCGGTCTCCAGGACCCGTCGGAGGGCGCTGGTCATCCGGTCGGCCTCGGACCGGGCGAGGTAGTCGTGGACGGTCCGGCCGCGGTGGTCGTCGGCCGAGCCGCCGAAGACCGTGGCGAAGCGCTGGTTGGCCCGCTTCACGGTGAGGTCGGTCCCGAAGAGGAGAAAACCGAAGGGAGATTGGCCGAAAATCGCCTGGGAGGCGGCGAGGTCCGTCTCGATGCGGCGGAGGGCGCGTACATCGACGACGATGCACAGCGCGGCCCGCTCCCCCGACTCGGTCTCGCTCGGCATGACGTACATCTCGGCGATGCCCTGGGGGTGCTCCTCGCCGGGCATGCGGAAGGGGACGAGGCCCGTCCACTCCTTGCCGTCGAGGATCTCCTTGACCCGCCGATGACCGCGCTCGCGCAGGTCGGCGGGCATGAAGGCCTCGACCGGGTCCTTGCCCCTGGCCTCCTCGGCGCTCACGCCGAAGAGGTCCACGGCTCGCCTGCTCCACTGCTCGACGAGGCCGTCGGGCCCGATCGAGAAGGACGCGACCCGGATGTAGTCATAGATGGAGCCGGGCGGGCTGCTCTGCCACACGAAGCCGCTCGCCGTCTCGGATATCTCGCTCACGCGACCGTCCCCTCCAGCTCACCGCACCGGACCGGCCATGCCCGCAGTATTCAATACGGCAGGCCCCGACGGCACGACGTTCACGATCACAGGGTGGTCTCGTTCGCTTCGGACCGAGTGCAGGTGATCGTTGTCCCACCCTGTTTACTCACCAGGGAGAGCCAGCTCGAACCATACGGTTTTGCCCGTCCTTCCTTTACGGGTCCCCCAGCGCCGTGCGGAACAGGCCACCAGACCGAGTCCGCGGCCCCCCTCGTCCTCCGGTCCGGCGGGTCGTTCCGTCGGGGGATCCGGAAGTGGATCCGATACCTCCACGAGCAGCGCAGGGTGCGGGGAGGGTTCGGCTCCGTCGAGTCGGGGGCGGACCAGACGGACACCGATGGGGCCGGAGGCGTAGCGCAGGGAGTTGGTCACCAGCTCGCTGACCAGCAGGACGGTCACATCACCGAGGGCCGCGTCGAGCTCCCAGGCCCGCAGGGTCTCGCGCACCGCGTGGCGGGCGGTACGCACGGCATTGGCCTCTGCCGGGAAGTACCACTCGGCACAGTCGCCGTCGGTGTCGATCACACCCGATCACTTCCCCAGCCGTGTGTCAGCAGGAAGGCCCACGTCCCCTTCCAGGGGATCAATCAGGACATACCCGCTATTTGGTGCGGGATATCGTGTCGGGCGCAGCCATGGGCGCACGGTGGCACGAACGGCGTAGAGACTCAGTCGCGCGCTCCGTCTGCGGGAGCCGTCGGGAGCCGCAGCGCGGCCTCGGCGACGGCCGGGCGGTCCTGGTCGAGCCAGTCGACCGAGTCCAGCTCGTGCCGGGCGAGCCAGCGCAGCTCGTCATGGTCCTCCAGCGGGCGGGGCTCACCGGAGAGCAGCCGGGCGGTCCACACCCGCAGGACGTATCCGGGCTTCAGCGGCCACTCGCCGGGGATGCGCTCACCCGGTTCGGTCTCGACGCCGAGCTCCTCGCGCAACTCCCTGACCAGGGCTTCTTCGGGGCTCTCGCCCGGTTCGAGCTTACCGCCGGGGAGTTCCCAGCGGCCGGCGAGCTCGGCGGGGGCGCTGCGGCGCGCGGCGAGCAGGCGCCCTCGGTCGTACACGGCCCCCGCGACGACGACCACGACACCGGGGTCGGTGCCGTGGTGGTGCCCGTGGGGAGCGGTGGGGTCGGTGGTGCGTTCCGTCATGGGCGCGAGCGTAGCCCGGGGCGGGCGGCACCCGCCGGGCTCACAGAGCCGGGGTGCCGATGTGCTCGACCCAGTACAGCTGCTTGTGGCCGCGGTCGTCGAGACTGTCCGCGATCTTCTGGGCTTCGTCCTTGGTCGCATACCGCCCCACGCGGTAGCGGTTGCCGTTGTCGTCCTGCCGTATGACAAGCCAGGGAAGAACAGCGCCGCTGTCGCTCATCAGGCTTCTCCCTCCGCCGGTCCGGGCATCTCCAACGATCTCCGGGAAACCGCAATCCGCATATGCCGGAGCTTACGCCTGACCTTCACACAGCGGATATGAGTTTTCACAAAGAGATACGGATCGGCCGGTAACCGACGGAGGGAGGCCGAAGCTCACGCCCCGGAGGCCGCCCGGGGAACGGTCGGCAGCGGCATCAGGACGGGGGCGCCGGCGCCCCCGGGGTCCTTGCGGCAGACGTCGCCGCAATCGGCGTCGAGCGAGCAGCAGAGGGAGCAGACGGGTCCGGACCGCACCGGGCAGTCGGCGATGTCGGGCAGCTCGTACGCCGTCTCGCACTCCGCGCACGTGTGGGTCGCCCGCTCGTCGGCCACCGCGGCCCCCGGTCCGTTCACCGGGTTCGGGCGGGCCAGGTAGTAGCGGCCCTTGGTCGCCCAGGCGATCAGCGGGCAGAGGACGAGGGCGAGACCGGCCGCGATGAACGTGGAGAACGCCTCCGCGTACGTACCGAAGAGACCGAAGAAGGCGAGGATCGAGACGACCGAGGCGATGACCATGGCCCCGAAGCCGGCCGGGTTCACGGCGTACAGGTAGGCGCGCTTGAACTCGATGTACGGGGGGCTCCAGCCGGCCCGCTTGTTGATGACGAGGTCGGCGGCGACGGCCACGATCCAGGCAATGCCGACGTTGGAGTAGAACCCGAGCAGCTTGTTGAGGGCCGCGAACATGCTCATCTCCATCAGCGTCAGCGCGATGGCGAGGTTCAGGAAGATGTACCAGACACGGCCGGGGTGGCGGTGGGTGACGCGGGAGAAGAAGTTCGACCAGGACAGCGAGCCGCTGTAGGCGTTGGTGACGTTGATCTTGATCTGGGAGACGATCACGAAGAGGGCCGCCGCGGGCAGGGCGAACGTGCCGAGCCAGGGCTTGAGCGCCTCGATCTGCGGGGCGATCGGCTCCAGGGCATGGGTCTTGCCGACGGCCTCCAGGGCGACGAAGGCGAGGAAGGCGCCGCCGAGCTGCTTGGCCGCGCCGATGAGGACCCAGCCGGGTCCGGCGGCGAGCACGGCGAGGTTCCACCGGCGCTTGTTGGACTCCGTCTTCGCGGGCATGAAGCGCAGGTAGTCGGCCTGCTCGCCGATCTGGGCGATCAGGGAGAGCGCGACGCCCGTGCCGAGGCCGAAGCCGATCCACGAGAAGCCCGCGCCGGCCCCCTCCGTACCGCCGAAGGAGCTGAAGGCGCCCCAGGCGTCGGGGGCCTCGAAGGCCAGGACGACGAAGGGCAGCACCATGCCGATGATCCAGATCGGCTGGGTCCAGGCCTGCACCTTGGCCAGCGCGCCCATCCCGCGGAAGACGATCGGGATGACGATCAGGGTCGTGACCAGGTAGCCGATCTCGACCGGGAGGCCGACGGCCTGGTGCATGGCCTGGGCCATGATCGAGCCTTCGAGTGCGAAGAAGATGAAGGTGAAGGAGGCGTAGATCAGGGAGGTCAGGGTGGAGCCGAAGTAGCCGAAGCCGGCACCTCGGGTGATGAGGTCCATGTCCAGGCCGTACTTCGCGCAGGCGCGGGCGATGGGGATGCCGGTGAGGAAGATGATCGCGGCGGCGGTGAGGATCGAGGCGAGGCCGCTGCCGAAGCCGTAGGTGAAGACGATCGAGGCACCGATCGCGAAGTCGGCGAGGTAGGCGATGCCTCCGAGGGCGGTACCGGCCACGGTGGCGGGCGACCAGCGCCGGAAGGAGTGCGGTGCGTAGCGCAGCGAGTAGTCCTCGCGGCTCTCGTCCGCGGCCAGCTTGGCGTAGCTGCGGCGGGGCCCCTGCGGCGGCGCGACCTCCCCCCGCGCCTGAAGCGCCGGGGAGGTGCCCCCACCCGGCTCCGGGGTGGGTGTGGTGACCGTGTCCGTCATGAGGGTTCCTGTCGTCCGACCGGTTCGCGGGTACGGAGCAGGAAGGTAGGAGCCGGGCGTGACGACTTGTCGCGGTCCGCGATTGCCGGGCGGTTACACGGTCTGACGTGCCGTTAACTCCCGGTCACACCGCCCGGACAGCCGGACCCGCTCATCGGTCGGCGCGCGCCCCCGGGACCCGGGGGCGGGAACACGACGGGCCGGCTCACCGGACCGGCAGGTGGTACGAGATGCGGTAGCGGTCGGCCGGCACGACGACGTCCGCCGTCTCGACGGCCCGCCCCGACGCGTAGTACGTCCGCTCGACGACCATCACCACATGGCCCGGGACCCCGCCGAGCGCGAGGAGCTCCTCGGCGAGGCCGGGGCGGGCGCCGACCTCCTCCACCACGTTGTCCACGACCACGTCGATGGCCGCCATCCGCTCGACGACACCGCAGCCGCCCAGCGGGCCCTCCTCGGGCAGCATCACCGGCGACCGGCCGGTGACCGCGAGGGGCTCCCAGGAGGTGGAGACCATCATGGGCTCGCCCCCGTCCCGGTACACGTACCGCGTGCGCATCACGCGCTCCCCCGGCTCGATGTCGAGCCGGGCGGCCACCTCGGCGCTCGCCGGCTCCTGCTCGCTGCTCGACTCCCAGGTCCCCCGGGCCCCTTCGGCCGCCTGCTCCTGCCGGAACGGCGTGGCGCCGGACGCCGGGCGGTAGCCGGAGCGGGCGATCCGGCGCGGCACCGGGCGCTCCCGCACGTACGTCCCCGAGCCGGACCGGCCCTCCACGAGCCCCTCGGCCATGAGCACCTTGCGGGCCTCCAGCGCGACGGTGTCCGACACCCCGTACTCCTCGCGGATGCGCGCCTGCGACGGGAGACGGGTGTGCGGCGGAAGCGAGCCGTTGGCGATCTTCTCCCGCAGATCGCTCGCCACGCGCAAGTAGGCGGGCTGCTCACCGAATGTCACTGGACACTCCCCTCAGGTTGACTGACAGCTACAGAGTGACGACCGAGGGTCGCGATCCGCAAGCATGGGCCAAAGTTTCACTCGAAGTGATGACGCGCCGGTCGCAGGCCTTGCTACCCACGGTCACCGGGAGTAGGTGGCCGGCCGAGCGATGTCGCACCCCTTGACCTCTATTGGTACAGACCAATACGTTCCTGCCTGCACGACCGCTCACGGCACGGACCTCCTCGCACACGCCGTCACACACGCGCCATCACGCACGGCCCTCCACCTCGCACGCGCCATCCCGCCTCGCACAGGAACGAGCCCATGCGCCCCAGAGCCCTGACCAAGCTGACCTTCGGCACCGCCGCCGCGGCCACCCTCGGCCTCCTCGCCACCCTGGCCCCCACGGCCGACGCGCACCAGCCCTCCCCCACCCGCACCCACGCGCTGAAGCGCATCGGGTACTTCACCCAATGGGGCATCTACGGACGGGACTTCCAGGTCAAGGACCTGGAGACCAGCGGCACCGCAGCAAAGCTCAGCCACATCAACTACGCCTTCGGCGTCGTCGGTTCGAACGGCAAGTGCCTCATGGGCAACATGCCCGGCTCCGACCCGTGGGCCGACTACGTGCGCCCCGTCGACGCGGCCGACTCGGTGGACGGCGTCGCCGACACCGCCGAGCAGCCCCTCGCCGGCAACTTCCACCAGCTGCGCGAGCTGAAGGCGAAGAACCCCGGCCTCAAGGTCATGATCTCGCTGGGCGGTTGGAGCGGATCGGCCCACTTCTCCGACGCCGTGCGCACCGACGCCGGCCGCAAGACGCTGGTCGCCTCCTGCATCGACACGTACATCAAGGGCAACCTCCCCGCCGACGGCGCCCGCGGCGGCGCCGGAGCGGCCGCGGGCCTCTTCGACGGCATCGACCTGGACTGGGAGTGGCCCGGCTCGGACGGCGCCCCCGGGAACGTGATCCGCCCCGAGGACAAGCCCAACTTCACCAAGCTCGTACGGGAGTTCCGCACCCAGCTCGACGCCTACGGACGCTCGCTGCCCCAGCGCAAGCGCTACGACCTCAGCGCGTACGTGCCCACCGCCCCCGCCAAGATCGACGCGGGCTTCGAAGTCGCCAAGATCATGCGGGACTTCGACTTCGTGAACCTCCAGGGCTACGACTTCCACGTCTCCGGCGAGACGACGACCGCCCAGCAGTCCGCGCTCTTCGCCAAGAACGACTGGAGCGTCGACGGGACCGTGAAGTCCTGGCTGCGGCGCGGGGCCCCGGCGCACAAGCTCGTGGTCGGCATGCCCTTCTACGGCCAGGGCTGGACCGGCGTCACCGGAGGCGGCGACGGCCTCGGCCGGCCGGCGACCGGCCCCGCCCCCGCCACCTGGGCCGCCGGCTCCGAGGACTACAAGCACCTCAAGACGCTCGCCGCCTCCGGTACGTACACGCTCCACCGCGGCTACCGGAACGGCCACGCCTGGCTCTTCGACGGCACGACCCTCTGGACCTACGACGACCCCACCGTGCTGCGCACCAAGGCGTCCTACGTCCGCCAGCGGGGCCTCGGCGGCGCCATGGTCTGGTCCCTGGACGGCGACACCCCCGACGGTGAGCTGATCACCGCGATCGACCGGGGTCTGACCCGGCGCTGAGACGCACGCGGGGCCGGGCCTCTCGAAGGAGACCCGGTCCCGTACGCGTACCCCTACCCGTACCCGGCGGCTCCCGTACTCGTCCCCGTACGCGCTCCACCGGCTCTCAGGCCGAGCTGCTCGGGCCCTCTTCCACCGGCAGGGTGTCCGTCAGGCCGAGCCCGGTCCGCGCCTTCGCTCCGAGGTCCGCGGGCACGGCGTCCCAGGCCGTGTCGTACGCCTCCCAGTAGGCGTCCGCGTCGGCCGCCCCCGCCAGCTTCCGCCACTGCTCAGCGGCCGCGTCGAGCTCCTTGCCGAGCGCCGCGACCGGGGCCGTGGAGGCGCCGGGCCAGTGGTGCTTCGCCAGGCCGGCGCGCGCGCCGTCGATCGCCGCCAGCATCTCCCCGGCCCATGCCTTGTTGGCCGCGAAGTCCTCGTCGGGGTCGTCGTCCGGCTCGCGGTAGCCGACCGTGTCGATCGGGTTGACGGACTTCAGGAAGTGCTCCTGGTCGGCCGTCAGGGTGCTCGCGTCGGACCGCACCGAACCGGCGAAGGACCCTTCCTCGCTCGCGAACGCGCAGGTCACGGTCCGGTCGCCGAGGCGCCAGCTCTGACCGCTCGGCATGTAGTAGTACACCAGCACGTCCGTGGGGACGGCCCAGGTGTCCAGCGCGTAGGCGGAGTTGATCGTGTCGCAGCGCTTCTCCGCCACCCCCTCGATCTCGGACTCGCCGGGCCACTTCTTGCCGTAACCGGTGAGCTTGAAGCTGCCGGTGACCTCGCCGTCGTGCGGCTTCGCGCAGTCGATGATCTCGACGTCCGTCGCGTAGTCCTCCAGCTTGCCGTCGTCGCCGAAGCACTGCCCGGTGCGCAGCGCGAACGGGGACTTGGTGCGCGACGCCTCGTCCACGCCCTTCTCGAAGCTGTCGACGGCCGAGCCGATCGCACCGGTCACGAGGCCGACGACGAGCAGCAGGCAGCTGACGGCGGAGAGGATGATGCCGGCGACCGCGAGCCCCTTGCCCGCCTGGTCCTTCTTCCTGATCTGCGGGAGGGCGATCAGGCCGAGGACCAGTCCGAGGGGCGGAAGGCAGCAGACGATGCCGGAGACGAGGGAGCCGATCGCGAGCCCGTTGGTGGAGCGCCTGGGCTGCCCGTAGGGCCCGACGCCGGGCACGCCGGGCACGCCGGGCATGCCGGGCGGGCCGCCGTAGGGACCGGTCGCGTACGGCCCTCCTGGGGAGGTGTACGGGCCGGGGGCGGGCCAGCCCTGCTGCTGCGGGCCCCCTTGGGGCGACGAGGGCTGCTGGGGCGGCTGGGTCGGCTCCACGGCTGACGTGCTCCTGTTGGGGCGGCTTCGGGCGGCTGGTGCGAACAGACGAACGAGCGCGCATCGTACGTGGTCGGCCCCTGCATCCATCGACCCGGGGGTACGCCGAAGGGGCGGCCGCCCGCAGGCGACCGCCCCTCACCGTTCGGCTACGGAGACGGGGTCAGAACTGCAGGCCCCACGAGTCGATCTTGCCGATGTCGGCGTTCGCGTTGTCCGTGACCCGCAGCTTCCACGTGCCGTTGGCGACCTCCGAGGAGGCGTTCACGCTGTACGTGGTGTTGATGTTGTCCGCACTGCCGCCCGTACCGAAGGCCTTCAGGGTGTACGCCGAGCCGTCGGGGGCGATCAGCTGGACCTGGAGGTCACCGATGTAGGTGTGGACGATGTTCACCGGCACCTGGAGGGCGGCGGGGGCGTTGCCCGTGACGCCGCTGACGGTGACCGGGGACTCCACGGTCGCGTTGTCGGCGATGGCGAAGTCCGCGGTGTTCTCGAACTTCGGGCCGGTGGGCGGAGTGGTGCCGCCGCCGCCGACGAAGAGCAGCCGGTTCGGGGAGCCGGTGCCGGGGCTGGTGACGACGTTCGGAGTGGCGGCGGTCGTCAGGGCCGTGGAGACCTGCGCCGGGGTCGCCGTCGGGTTGCCGGCGAGGTAGACGGCGGCGGCGCCCGCGACGTGCGGGGTCGCCATCGACGTACCGGAGATGGTGTTGGTGGCGGTGTCGTTCGTGTTCCACGCCGACTTGATGGAGGAGCCCGGGGCGAAGATGTCCAGGACCGTGCCGTAGTTGGAGAAGCTGGAGCGGGCGTCGGTGCTGGTCGTGGAGCCGACCGTGATGGCCTCCGCGACGCGCGCCGGCGAGTAGTTGGAGGCGTTGGAGCTGTCGTTGCCCGCGGCGACGGCGTACGTGACGCCGGAGGCGATCGAGTTGCGGACGGCGGCGTCGAGGACGGTGTCGACACCTCCGCCCAGGCTCATGTTGGCGACGGCCGGCTTGACGGCGTTCTGCGTCACCCAGTCGATGCCCGCGACGACCTGCTCGGTCGTACCGGAGCCGGAGTTGTCGAGGACGCGGACGCCGACGATCTTGGCCTTCTTGGCGACACCGTAGGAGGTGCCGCCGACGGTCCCGGCGACGTGGGTGCCGTGGCCGTGGCCGTCCTGGGCGGTGTTGTCGTTGTCGATGGCGTCGAAGCCGTTGAAGGCGCGGCCGCCGAAGTCGCTGTGGCTGATGCGGACACCGGTGTCGATGATGTACGCGGTGACGCCCTGGCCCGCGCTGTCCGGGTAGCTGTAGCTCTGGTTCAGCGGGAGGGCCTTCTGGTCCACCCGGTCGAGGCCCCAGGACGGCGGGGAGGGCTGCGTACCGTCGATCGTGAAGACGCGGTTCTGCACGACGGACTTCACGGCGGGGTCGGCCGCGAGCTTCTTCGCCTGCGCCTCGGAGAGCTCGACGGAGTAGCCGTTGATCGCCGAGGTGTACGTCCGCTTGATCTTCGCACCGAACTTGGCGGCGACCGCCCGGCCCTCGGCGGTCTCCGCCTGAGCGGACTCGTCGAGGGTGACGATGTAGCTGCCCGCGATGGTGCCTTCGGCTCCGGCGTTCTCGATGACGCCCTCCGCGGCGGCCGGCGAGGCGGCGGCCGGGAAGGTGGAGGCGGAGCCGAGGGCGAGGGCGGCGACGGCGATGGCCGCGGCGGTGGCTATTCGGCGACGTGAGTCACGCATCACTGACATGTGAGGGGTCCTCCTCATTGGTGGTGCGTTGCTGTGGGGGAAGGCATGAACATGACAAGACGACGCGAGACGTCCGCGCCGTTTTGTAAGTCCGGCTGCCGAGCGAAAGATTGACGGATCCATAGGAATCACACAAGGGTCATGCCGTGCCCGACACGCACGTGTCACACGGCTGACATCCTGGCCCCATGACCGCCTACGTGTGCCCCCGGTGCCACGTCCACTCCCCCACGGACGCGCTCACCTGGTGTTGTCCGGAGTGCCGAGGCCCCTGGGACCTGGAGATCACGCCGCCACTCGCGTCCCTCCCGCCACTCGCGTCCCTCGCGTCACGTGTGAATTCCTTGTGGCGGTACGCGGAGGCACTGCCACCGATGCCGTACGGACCCGAGGTGACCCTCGGGGAGGGCCGCACGCCCCTCGTCCCCCTCACGGAGTCGGTTTCGGCCAAACTCGACTTCCTCATGCCGACGCTGTCCTTCAAGGACCGGGGCGCGGTGATGCTCGCCGCGCACGCCCTGCGCCTGGCGCGCGCCGGGGGCCTCGACCGGGTCGTGGCCGACAGCAGCGGCAACGCGGGCACGGCGATCGCCGCGTACGGCGCGCGGGCGGGGCTCGACAGCCTCGTGTACGTACCCGAGGGGACGTCCCCGAAGAAGCTGGAGCAGATCCGGGCGCACGGAGCCCGCGTCGTCGAAGTGCCCGGCGACCGCGAGGCCGCCGCCCGGGCGGCCCGTGAGGCCGCCGAAGAGCCCGGCACGTTCTACGCCTCGCACGTGTACAACCCGTACTTCCTGCACGGCACCAAGACCTACGTGTACGAGCTCTGGGAGGAGCTCGGCGGCCGGCTCCCCGACACGATCGTCGTCCCCGTCGGCAACGGCACGCTGCTCCTCGGCGCCGCCCTCGCCCTCGACGAACTGCGCCGGCAGGGCCTCACGGACACCCGGCCGGCACTCGTCGCCGTCCAGGCCGAGGCCGTCTCCCCCCTGGCTGCCGCCTTCCACGCGGGCGCCGACGACCTCGACGGCCCCGCCCCCGCCCTCCCCACCCTCGCCGAGGGCATCGCGATCCCCGCGCCGCCCCGCGCCCGCCAGATCCTCCGGGCGGTACGCGAGACGGGCGGGACGTTCCTGACGGTGACGGAGGACCGGATCCGCGAGGCACAGAGAGACCTGGCGGCCCGCGGCCTCTTCGTCGAGGCCACGGGCGTGGCGTGCTGGGCGGCGGTCCGCGCCGCCCCGCCGCGCCCCGGCCTCACCGTGGTGCCGCTGTGCGGGGCGGGCGCGAAGACCGGTCTGGCGCGGTAAAAGCACCCACGAGCCCGCTGAACGATCAGAACTCGTCGGCGCCGTTGCGCAGCTCGTACGTCCAGTAGCCCGTCTTGGCGGCGGCCTCGTCGACCGCGATGCCGCCGGCGGGGGCGTTGACGACGACGCTGCCCTCGGCCGGGCCGTCGGCGGCGAAGAGGTTCACGTTGAAGCTCTTCACGACCTTGTTCTCCTCATCGACGCCGCCGAGCGCGACCCGCACATTGGCGTACGCGAGGGCACCGGGCTTCAGGACGACCGGGGCGGCCGGCTTGCTCTTCGCGACGGCCGGGACGTCCTTGGCCGTCTGGATGTCGCCGAAGGCGATCAGCGGGTACTTGAGGAGGGTGCAGGAGCGGCCGGAGGTGTTGGTGGCGGTGAGGACGATGTGCTCGGTCGGGACCTCGTCGGCCTTCGCCGCGGTGATCTTGATGTCGCCGTGGGCGCAGGCGAGGGCCTTGGCGGAGGCCTTGCCGCTGGTGGAGCCGGTGGTGCTGGTGGTGGTGTCGGACTTGCTCGTGGGGTTTCCGCCGGTGGTGGAACCCTTCACCGAAGCCTGGCCCGCCGTACCGGTGGTGTCGCCCGAGCCGGCCTCGCCGCCCCCGGTCGCACCCGTACCGGAGTCCGCCGTGCTGGTGCCCGCCGTACCGGCGGCCTGCTGCGAGCTGTTCGCGCTCCCCGCGTCCTTGGCGCCGGTGCCGGTGGCGGTGCCGCCGCCGCAGGCGGTCAGGCCCAGCGAGAGGGCGGTGACGGCGGCGGCGGCCAGGACGGTGGTCTTGTAGTGGGTGGTTCGCGTGGTGGTGCGCATGATGGTTCTCCCCCGTGAAGCGTTGGTCGACGCGGTACGCAGGTACGTCCGCGTGCTGTATCCAGCTTCCGGCCCGGCGCTGCCGTCCCGCTTGCGTACCGCTAACGATCCGCTGACAGCCGCGAAAGCCGCTCCGCAGCGCGCGCGGAACCTTCCGTGAACCCGGCCGCGTCGGCCGCCGCGATCGCCCGTTTCAGCTGGTCAGCAGCCTCCTCAAGGCGCCCTATGCCGGCCAGTGCCTCACCCCGGACGATCTGCAACTGCGCCAGGACGACCACCGCGTCGGGGGTGACCAGTTCCCCCGCGCGAACCGTGTGCGCGAGCGCCTCGTCGTACTCCCCTGCCTTCAGACAGTGCGTCGCCAGGTGGTGGAGGGTCAGCACCTGGGTGGACGGATGACCGGTGCGGTCGGCGAGCGAGACCGCGTGGACCATGAGCAGTCCGGCCCGCTCGTGCTCGCCGGTCGCGTCCAGGACGGCGGCGTAGTTGACGTACGCGATCGCCTCGCTGACCGCGTCCCCGGCGCGGGCGGCGAGGATCGGCGCCTTCTCCAGATGGACGAGCGCCTCGGCGTCCCGCCCTTCCTCGTGCAGCACCCAGCCGAGGAGCGCCCGCGTCCGCGACTGCGCGTCGAGGTCGCCCTCGTGCTCGGCGGAGGCGAGCCCGGCCTCCAGGAGCGGCGTCCAGCCGTCCCCGATCCGCATGAGCATCAGCGGCCACTGCACGAGGGCGAGGCGCCAGGCCCGGTCGTGCAGGCCGAGGGCCGCGGCGGCGGCCACCGCGCCCTCCAGGGCGGGGCGCTCGGCCGCGTACCAGTCGAGCGCGGCCGCGCGGTCCTCGAACTCCCGTGTCGCGGCGGGCCGTCGGGCGTCGGCGGGCAGCGAGTAGCAGGGCTGGGAGCCCGGTTCGGCGGCGGCGTCGGCGGCGAGACCCGTGTAGAGGTAGTGGTCGAGGAGGCGGGGCAGGCCCTCGGGGTCGGCCTCCGGGGCGACGCTGCGGGCGTAGAGGCGCACCAGGTCGTGCGGGGTCCAGCGGCCGGGGACGGCCTCGGCGAGGAGGTGGGCGGCGGCGAGGCGGTCCAGGTCGCCGGAGGCGTGCGCGGGGGACGTGCCGGCGAGCGCGCCCGCCGCGAAGCGGTCCAGGTCGGAGCCGGTGTGCAGGCCGAGCGCGCGGAACATCCGGGCGGCGGAGTCGGGCAGCTGCTGCACGGTGAGGCGCAGCGCGGCGGACACTCCGACGTCCTCCACGTCGAGGAGGGTCAACCGGACCTGTTCGTCGGCGAGTTCACCGACCATGACGTCGAGCGTCCACTGCGGTCGTTCGGCGAGGCGGGCCGCCGTGACGCGCAGTGCGAGGGGCAGTCCGTCGCAGAGTCCGGCGAGGCGCTCGGCGGCGGCGGGCTCGGCGGCGACCCGCGCCTCGCCGAGTACGGTGGCGAGCAGGGCCGCCGAGTCGGCGGGCGGCAGATGGCCCAGCGGCACGGGCCGGGCGGCGTCGGAGGCGATGAGGCCGCTGAGCCGGTCGCGGCTGGTGACGACCGTCGCGCAGAGGTCGCCGCCGGGGAGCAGGGGCCTGACCTGCTCGGAGGAGCGTGCGTTGTCGAGGACGACGAGCAGCCGGCGGCCCGCGGTGAGGGAGCGGAAGAGCGCGCCGCGCGCGTCGGCGGCCTCCGGGATCCGCAGCGCCGGGACGCCGAGCGCGAGGAGGAACTCGCGGAGGACGGCGGCGGTCTCGGGCGCCGGGGTGTCGCTGAAGCCGCGCAGATCGGCGAAAAGTCGACCATCGGGGAAGCCGGCGCGCCGCTCGTACGCCCAGTGGACGGCGAAGGCCGACTTGCCGACGCCGGCGGGTCCGGTGACGAGACAGAGGGGCGCGACGACGCCGCCGACGGCCCGGTCGAGCGCGGCCAGCTCGGCGCCCCGGCCGGTGAAGCCGCGCGGCGCGCGGGGCAGCTGCTCCGGCGCGGCGAACGCGACGGACGCCTCGACCGGCAGGGCCGGGCGGGGGACGCGGGCGGCGGGCTCGGCGGAGCGGAGGAGCGTCGCGTACGCCTCGGCGAGCGCCTCGCCGGGGTCCACCCCGAGCTCCTCCGCGAGCAGCCGCCGCGTGCGGTGGTACCAGTCGATGGCGTCCGACTGACGCCCGGCGCGGCCGAGCGCGAGCATCAGCGCGGCGGCCAGGGACTCGCGCAGGGGGTGGGCGACGGCCTCGGTACGGAGGACGGCGGCGGCCCGCCCGTGCTCGCCGAGCGCCCCGTACGCCGCGGCCAGCGCCTCCACGGAGGCCAGCCGAAGCTCCTCCAGCCCCCCGGCCGCCGCCTCCAGCGGCCTGCTGTGCACGGTCCCGGTGAGCGCGGGCCCCTGCCAGTACGCGAGCGCCTCGCGCAACATCCGCACGGCGTCACCGGGATGACGCTGCACCCCGGCGAGCGCGACGAGCTCCTCGAAGCGGTGGACGTCGACGAGCGACTCCGGGATGCGCAGCACGTACGCCGAACCCTGGGTGGCGAGCTCGACCCCGTACTCCTCCGCCCCGTGCTCGGCGAGCAGCGCCCGCAGCCGCGAGACGTGCCCCTGGAGGACGGTCTTGGCGTGCGTAGGCGGCTCGTCCTCCCACAGGGCATCGATCAGCTGCCCCACGTTCACCGCGCCGTTGGGCCGCAGGAGGAGCATGGCGAGCAGACTGGACCGCTTGGCGGGCCCCAGGGCTACGTCGCCGTCCTCCGTCACCAGCGCAACGGAGCCGAGCAGCCGGAACTCCACCTGATACCTCCGCGATCCCTTGTCCCCCGTCCCCCGATCCCCAGCAATCGAGGATACGTGGGCCGCGGGAGTCAACCGCGACGTGGAGATCCCCGATCCCGCCCTCGCCGTCCGAATCTGCACATGGTGGTGAACTGTGCGCTGTGCACCATCACCTGTGCGGTGTGCTGAGCTGCTGTGTAAAAGGGGAATCGAACCCCTGCGCTGCTCTCCACGCACCAGGTAGGACCGAATTGACCGTCGGCCCGCGGCTTGTGCACGCCTTCGTGACGACTACCGACTCCACGCCGAACCCGGCTCAGTCCAGCAGATCGACCTCCCAGTTCGACCGCTGGATCAGTACGTCGGTCTCCCGGATCTCCCGGGCGAGCACGTCCGCCTGCGCGCGCAGCTCGCCGACCGGAAGCGTCGCGAGCATCCTCAGCTCGGACCGCAACTGCCGCACCCCGCCGTGCCGGTCCCGTCCGGCGGCGGCGTCGGCCGCGTCGGTGATCACGGAGTGCCGCAGCCGCAGCACGTCCCGGCGCGCGAGCGCGTCCGTGAGGGTGCCGCCCCCGTCGATGACGACGTGGGCATTGGTCCGGTTGATCCGCCGGATCAACCCCTCCAGCTCGTCCAGCACCTCGCCGGCCTCGGCGAGCAGACTCCCGGCGTTCTCGGCCGGCTCCTCGCCCTCCTGATACCGGGCACTACTGACGACCCGGGCCCGCAACTGCTCCACCCGACGAGCGGCGTCCGCCCGCAACGCCAACGCCTCGGCAAGCTTCAAGGTCCCGCACCTCCGTCACGACGATCCGGCCGAAGTATGTCAGCCCGCACCCCCGTGATCGCTCCGAGACCGGCGCCCAGGAGACCCCGAGGAGCCGCCTCGGCGTACCCACGCCGGCCCCCGGGCTTCCGGCCTGGGTACGCCGAGGCGGAGAAATCCATGGCACACCGGCAGGACCTGTCGCCATCGATGAGCAGTACTACACCTCCCCATGACAGCCACGATCGCTAGGGTTGTCCCATGACCGCACTGCCCGACTGGATGCGCCCGCCACGCGCGGAGGGCTGGTTCGCGGAGGACTTGGACCACCTCCCCGAGGCACCCCGCCACACCGAGCTCATCGACGGTGCACTCGTCTTCATGATGTCGCCCCAGCGGGCCTGGCACGGCCGCCTCGTCACCGCCCTGACCACCACACTCATGGCACAGGCGCCAGCTGACTTCGAGGTCGAGCGGGAGATGACGATCCGCCTCGACGCCCGCAACCGCCCCGAGCCGGACCTCTTGCTGACGGACCTGCCCTACGACCCGGACCGCACCTGGTACGCCCCGGAGAACGTGAAACTCGTCGTCGAAGCTGTCTCCCCCGAGTCCGCCCACCGCGATCGCACCGTGAAGCTTCGCAAGTACGCAGAGGCCGGCATCCCGCACTACTGGTGCATCGAAGATGAGGACGGGTCACCCGTCGTCCACGTCTACGAGCTCGACGAACCCACTGGCGCCTACGCGCCCGCGGGTATCTTCCGGGGCACCCTCCAGCGCCCGGTGCCTTTCGCGATCAGCCTGGACCTCGGCAGTCTCACGCCGCCCCGCACTGCCTGAAGGCCCGCCCGGACACGCGGAAGGGGCCGGACTCGTCGGAGTCCGGCCCCTTCCTGCTGCGATCAGACGTTGAAGCGGAACTCCACCACGTCGCCGTCCTGCATCACGTACTCCTTGCCCTCCATGCGGGCCTTGCCCTTCGCGCGGGCTTCTGCGACCGAGCCGCATTCGACCAGGTCGGCGAAGGAGATGATCTCCGCCTTGATGAAGCCGCGCTGGAAGTCGGTGTGGATGACGCCGGCCGCCTCGGGGGCCGTGGCGCCCTTCTTGATCGTCCAGGCGCGGGTTTCCTTGGGGCCTGCCGTCAGGTAGGTCTGGAGGCCCAGGGTCGCGAAGCCGACGCGGCCCAGGGTGGCCATGCCCGGCTCCTCCTGGCCGACCGACTGGAGGAGTTCGAGGGCCTCGTCGTCCTCCAGCTCGATGAGCTCCTGCTCCAGCTTCGCGTTCAGGAAGATCGCCTCGGCGGGGGCGACCAGCGCGCGCTGCTCGTCCTTGAAGGCCTCGTCCGTCAGCTCGTCCTCGTCCACGTTGAAGACGTAGAGGAACGGCTTCGTCGTGAGGAGGTGCAGCTCGTGGAGGAGGTCGCCCTGCTCCGTGCCCTTGGCGATGCCCTTCGAGAAGAGGGTGTCGCCCGCTTCGAGGATCTTCTTGGCCTCGAGGACGGCCGCGAGGACCGCGACCTTCTCCTTCTGGAGGCGGGACTCCTTCGTCAGGCGCGGCTCCGCCTTCTCGATCGACTGGAGGTCCGCGAGGATCAGCTCCGTGTTGATCGTCTCGATGTCGTCCTTCGGCGAGACCTTGCCGTCGACGTGGACGACGTTCTCGTCCTTGAAGGCGCGGATGACCTGGCAGATCGCGTCCGACTCGCGGATGTTCGCGAGGAACTTGTTGCCGAGGCCCTCGCCCTCCGAGGCGCCGCGCACGATGCCGGCGATGTCGACGAAGTCCACCGTCGCGGGAAGGATCTTCTGCGAACCGAAGATGCCCGCGAGGACGGCCAGGCGGGCGTCGGGGACACCGACCACTCCGACGTTGGGCTCGATCGTGGCGAACGGGTAGTTGGCCGCCAGCACGTCGTTCTTGGTCAGGGCGTTGAACAGGGTCGACTTGCCGACATTCGGCAGACCGACGATTCCGATCGTGAGCGACACGGTGGCGACTTCCTGAAGTGTGGATGGTGGGCCGATCCCCCAGTTTACGGGCGGGGCGAACCGGCCAGTGACGCCGACCTTCGGTCGATCTCGGGGGCAAGGTCACCCAAAGGGCGTGTCCCGGACCCGGTTCCCGCCCGTTCCCGACCTACGTTGGTGGGGTGGAGCAGCACAGGACAAGTCAGCCGCAAGGCCGCCGACGGCCGCAAAAGCCCGGCACGCCGCCCGTGACGCCGCCCGGCGCGCTCGTGGAGGGCGCTGTCGTGGAAGGCGTGGCCGTGGAAGGCGTGGCCGTGGAAGGCGTGGCCGTCTACCGCGTGACCGGCAGGGCCGGCAGGGGCGCCCGCGTGCAGCGGGCCGGGGCCGCGGGAGCGGCGGGCGCCGTCCCCGGGCGCGGTTCCGGGCGGCCGGGAACGGCGCCCGGAACACGGCCGGTGCCGCCCGTCGTCCTCGCCCTGCGGCGGCTCCCCTCTCCCCGTCTCACCGGCCTCGGCGCCGGGCTCTTCGCCGCCGCCGCCATGCTGGTGATCGGTTTCCTCGACCGGCTGATCCTCGACGGCTCCCCGATCGCCTTCGGGCTGCTGTTCCTGCCGGTCAGCGCCCTCACCGCGCTGTGGGTCCGTACCGCCGACCTCGTCACCGCCCCCATCAGCGTGCCCATCGCCTTCGCCGTCGGGGTCGTCCCCATCGCCGGCGGTACGGGTGGGCTCGGCGGCCAGGCCATGGCCGTCGTGACCGCGCTCGCCGTGCACGCCGGGTGGCTGTACGGCGGCACCCTCGTCGCCGGGCTCATCACGAGCGTGCGCAAGGTACGGGACATGGGGCGCCGCCAGCAGCGCGCCGCCAGTGCCAGTGGCCATGGCAGTGGCAGTGGCAGCGGCAGCGGTGCCCCCGCGGGTGAGAAGGCCGGTGGGCGGCCTGCTGCGCCCGGCCGGCGCCCTGTCGCCTAGCCCTGTGTCTCGTAGCCCTGCCGCGTAGCCCCCTCGCTTCGCCGCGCTCGTGCGGATTCCGCGGCGCCCGCCGAATCCGTACCCCTCAGGACCCGCCCGTCGCCATCGCCGCGCCCACGATCCCCGCATTGTTCTGCAGCTCCGCGGGGACGATCTCCGCGCGGATGCCCTCGACGAGCGGGAGGAACTTGTCCGCCTTGCGGCTCACCCCGCCGCCGATGATGAACAGCTCCGGCGAGAACAGCATCTCCACGTGCGCGAGGTACTTCGTCAGCCGGCGCTTCGCCCAGTGTTCCCAGGTGAGGTCCTCGTCCTCCTTGGCCTTCGTCGAGGCCCGCGTCTCCGCGTCGTGGCCCTTCAGCTCCAAGTGGCCCAGCTCCGTGTTGGGGACGAGCCGGCCGTCGACGAAGAGGGCCGAGCCGATGCCCGTGCCGAGCGTCAGGAGGATCACCGTGCCCTTGCGGCCCCGGCCCGCGCCGAAGGTCATCTCCGCGACTCCCGCCGCGTCCGCGTCGTTCAGGACGGTCACCGGGAGGCCGCCCAGGCGCTCGCTCAGCAGGGTGCCCGCGTCCACGCCGATCCACGATTTGTCGACGTTCGCCGCCGTACGGATCGTGGAGCCCGTCACCACGCCCGGGTAGGTCACCCCCACCGGTCCGGTCCAGCCGAAGTGCTCCACGACCTCCGCGACGCAGCCCGCCACACCGTCGGGTGTGGCGGGCTGCGGGGTCAGTACCTTGTGGCGCTCCTCGGCGAGCGCTCCGCGCTCAAGGTCCACAGGAGCGCCCTTGATGCCCGAGCCGCCGATGTCCACTCCGAAGACGTTCATGGACCCACGGTAAGGGCTGTGGCCGGGACTTACTCCTCGTGGAGTGACAAGGAGTCACTCCTTGGCCGCGGCGACCGGCTCCGTCTTGCCGAGCTGCTCCGCCACCGCCCGCAGGTCCTTGTTGCGGAGCTCCTTCGGCAGCGAGAACGTCAGGGACTCGTCCGCCGTCTTGACGATCTCGACGTCCGCGTAGCCGCGCTCACCGAGCCACTCCAGGACCTCCTGGACCAGGATGTCCGGGACGGAGGCGCCGGAGGAGAGACCGACGCTGGTCACGCCCTCCAGCCAGGCCTCGTCGATCTCGCTCGCGAAGTCGACCAGGTACGCGGCGGGGACGCCGGCCTGCTTGGCGACCTCGACCATGCGGATCGAGTTCGAGGAGTTCTTCGAGCCGACGACGATCACGAGCTCCGCCTGGCCGGCGAGCTCCTTGATCGCGATCTGGCGGTTCTGCGTGGCGTAGCAGATGTCGTCGGACGGCGGGGAGATCAGCTGCGGGAACTTCTCCTTCAGCGCGTCGACCGTTTCCATCGTCTCGTCGACCGAGAGCGTCGTCTGGGAGAGCCAGACGACCCGGGAGGGGTCGCGGACCTCGATCTTGGCGACGTCCCCGGGGCCGTCGACCAGCTGGATGTGGTCGGGGGCCTCGCCGGAGGTGCCGATGACCTCCTCGTGGCCCTCGTGGCCGATGAGGAGGATGTCGAAGTCGTCGTTGGCGAAGCGGACGGCTTCCTTGTGGACCTTGGTGACCAGCGGGCAGGTCGCGTCGATCGTCGCGAGCCGGCCCTCGCGGGCCTCCTCGTGGACGGTCGGGGCGACGCCGTGCGCGGAGAACATCACGATGTTGCCCGGCGGCACCTCGGTCGCCTGGTCGACGAAGATCGCGCCCTTCCGCTCCAGCGTCTGGACCACGTACTTGTTGTGGACGATCTCGTGGCGTACGTAGATCGGCGCCCCGTACTGCTCCAGGGCCTTCTCCACGGCGATCACGGCACGGTCCACGCCCGCGCAGTAGCCGCGGGGAGCGGCGAGCAGGACACGCTTCGGGCGGTTCGTCGCGGAGGCGGACTCGGGCGTCGGCGCGGGCGTTGCAGTCATGCGTCCCATCGTAAGGCCGCGTCGGTGAGCGGTTTGATCGGCACCGTGGCCGAGACTGGCCGCATGGCCGAGGAACCGCAGGTGGCTGCCCGCGACGAGCACACCGATCTCCGTCGGAGCCTCGGCTTCCGTGACCTGGTCGTCTACGGCCTCCTCTTCATCGCGCCGATGGCACCCGTCGGCGTCTTCGGCACGCTCGACGCCAAGTCCCACGGGGCCGTCGCACTGGTGTACGTCGTGGCCACCGTCGCCATGGCGTTCACGGCGTTCAGCTACGCCCAGATGATCCGGGTCGCGCCGCAGGCCGGCTCCGTCTTCACGTACGCCCGCAAGGGGCTCGGCGAGGGGCCCGGTTTCGTCGCCGGATGGATGGCGCTCCTCGACTACCTGCTGATCCCCGCCGTCGCCTATCTCTTCGCGGGCATCGCCATGGAGGCGCTGGTCCCGGAGGTGGACCGGTGGGTGTGGACCGGGATCGCCGTGGTGGTCACCACCCTGCTCAACCTGTGGGGCGTCCGGGCCGCGGCCCGGGTCGGCTTCGCCGTGCTCGCGATGGAGATCGTCGTCCTCCTGGTCTTCGTCGTGTCGGCGGTGGTCGTGCTCGTACGGGACGGGGCGCAGCGCGACTGGTGGTCGCCGCTGACCGGCGACGGCACGTTCTCGGCGGCCGCGGTCCTCGGCGCGGTGTCGGTGGCCGTGCTGTCCTATCTGGGCTTCGACGCGATCGCCTCCTTCGCGGAGGAGGTCACGGGCGGTTCGGCGAAGGTCGCGCGGGCGGTGCTGTTCTGCCTGGCGCTCGCGGGCACGCTGTTCGTGGCGCAGACCTGGCTGGTGGCCCTCCTCGAACCGGTCTCGTCGGCCGAGCTCGCGGCGGATCCCGTGAAGCAGGGCTCGGCCTTCTACGACGCCGTGGAGGTGTCGGTCGGCAGCTGGCTGCACGATCTCGTGGCCGTCTCGAAGGCGATCGGCGCGGCCTTCGCCGCCCTCGCCGGGCAGGCCGCGGGCGCCCGGCTGCTCTTCGCGATGGGCCGCGACCGGCGGCTGCCGCACGTGCTCGCCCGTACGGACTCGGGCGTGCCGAGGGTGGCGCTGCTCGTGGCGGCGACGGTGACGATGGTCGCGGCGGTGTGGGCGGCGCGGCGGGACGACGGGCTCGACCACCTGGTGTCGGTGGTCGACGTCGGCGCGCTGACGGCGTTCGTGCTGCTGCACGCGAGCGTGGTGGGGTGGTTCGCGGTACGGAGGGCGGAGGGGCCGCCGAACTGGCTGAAGCACGTCGTCATGCCGGTCGTGGGGGCGGTGATCCTGATCGCGGTGATCGTGGAGGCCTCCGTCGCCGCGCAGGTGGTGGGCGTGGTGTGGCTGGGGGTCGGGCTCATCGTCCTGGCCGTGCAGGGCACGACACGGACTCCCGCGCGGCGCTGACGCCGCCGGGCGCGCGCGTGGCCGGCGGCGGCGCCCTGTTCCTTCTCGTGCGCGCTGCCGCCCCGTTGTCGTACACGTTGTCGTACCGCGCCGTTACGCTCGGTCCATGGCTCTGACTACGTCCGCCGAAGCACCGCTTCCCGTCGGTGAGGTCTCCCGGCTGATCGGGGGCTGGATCGACCGGCTCGGAGCGATCTGGGTCGAGGGGCAGATCACGCAGCTGTCGCGGCGCCCCGGCGCCGGGGTCGTCTTCCTGACCCTGCGGGATCCCTCGCACGACATCTCCATCGGCGTCACCTGCTACCGCCAGGTCTTCGACTCGGTCGCGGACCTGGTGTCCGAGGGCGCCCGGGTCGTCGTGCACGCCAAGCCCGAGTGGTACGCACCGCGTGGGCAGCTGTCGCTGCGGGCCGTGGAGATCAAGCCGGTCGGCATCGGCGAGCTGCTCGCCCGGCTCGAGCAGCTGAAGCGGAGCCTGGCGGCCGAGGGGCTCTTCGCGCTCGACCGGAAGAAGCCGCTGCCGTTCCTGCCCCATCTGATCGGGCTCGTCTGCGGACGCGCCTCGGCGGCGGAGCGGGACGTCCTGGAGAACGCGCGGCGCCGCTGGCCGGCCGTCCGCTTCGAGGTGCGGAACGTCCCGGTGCAGGGCGTGAAGGCGGTCCCGCAGGTCGTCCAGGCGGTGAAGGAGCTCGACGCCCACGAGGACGTGGACGTGATCATCGTCGCCCGGGGCGGCGGCAGCGTCGAGGACCTGCTGCCGTTCTCGGACGAGCGGCTCGTGCGGGCCGTCGCCGACTGCCGTACGCCCGTGGTCTCCGCGATCGGGCACGAGCCGGACTCGCCTCTCCTCGACCTGGTGGCCGACCTGCGGGCCTCGACGCCCACGGACGCCGCCAAGAAGGTCGTACCGGACGTCGGGGAGGAGCTCGACCGGGTGCGCGGGCTGCGGGACCGGGCACTGCGGACTGTGCGGGGGCTCCTGGAGCGGGAGGAGCGCGGTCTCGCGCACGCGCTCGCGCGGCCCGTCATGGAGCATCCGCAGCGGATGGTCGAGGTCCGCGAGGACGAGATCGACGCGCTGCTCGCGCGGAGCCGGCGGGTCCTGGGACACCTCCTGGACCGGGCCGACTCGGAGCTGTCGCACACGCGGGCGCGGGTCCGGGCACTGTCGCCCGCCGCGACCATGGAGCGGGGGTACGCGGTGCTCCAGCGGGCGGACGGCGCGGTGGTCCGCTCCTCCGAGGAGGTCGCGGAGGGCGAGGAGCTGCGGGCCCGGGTCGCCGAGGGCGAGTTCGCGGTGCGACGCGTGGGCGGGGACGTGGCCGGCCCTGCCTGACCCCACCCTGCGCCCTGGCCCCCTGATCAGGGCTTGAAGATCATCGAGAGCGAAGCAACAAGCGACACGCGACACGGAAGGCGGGACACATGGCAGCCGGTACGGAAGAGGCGGCGCTCGGGTACGAGCAGGCGCGGGACGAGCTGATCGAGGTCGTACGGCGGCTTGAGGCGGGCGGGACGTCCCTGGAGGAGTCCCTCGCGCTCTGGGAGCGCGGCGAGGAGCTGGCGAAGGTCTGCCGGCGGCGGCTCGAGGGCGCGCGGGCCCGACTGGACGCCTCCCTGGCGGCGGAGCGCGCGGCCGAGGCGGAGGCGGCGGGCGGGGGCTCGGGCGGAGAGGAGTAGCCCTGCCGGGTCCTGCCGGCCGGGCACTGCCGGTGCTGCCGGGTCCTGCCGGTGCCCTGCGGGTCCTGGCGTAGACTCGGGAGTGAAGCGGATCACTATCCGGATGGATTAGTTGAAGTTTCACCAATCATGCGCGTACTGTCGAGGACATCGCTTGATCCGCAGTCCGGAAGGTACGCAGCATGTCTCTCGCCCTTGACCCCGCCGCCCAGGACCTCCTTTTCCGTGAGGCCCGCACCGCCAACACGTTCACCGACGAGCCGGTGACCGACGAGCAGGTTCAGGCGATCTACGACCTGGTGCAGTACGGTCCGACCGCGTTCAACCAGACCCCGCTGCGCATCACCCTGGTCCGCTCCCCCGAGGCCCGCGAGCGCCTGGTCAAGCACATGGCCGAGGGCAACCAGGCGAAGACCGCCACCGCCCCGCTGGTCGCGATCCTCTCCGCCGACAACGAGTTCCACGAGGAGCTCCCGGCCCTGCTCCCGCACTTCCCGCAGGCCAAGGACATGTTCTTCTCGGAGCGCCCGGTCCGCGAGCAGTCCGCCGTGCTGAACGCCGCCCTCCAGGCCGCCTACTTCATCGTCGGCGTCCGCGCCGCCGGCCTCGCCGCCGGCCCGATGACCGGCCTGGACTTCGCCGGCCTCCAGAAGGAGTTCCTGGACGGCGACCACACCCCGCTGATGGTCGTCAACATCGGCAAGCCGGGCGAGGACGCCTGGTTCCCGCGCTCCCCGCGCCTGGCCTACGACGACGTCGTCACCACCGTCTGAGCCTGATCGCACCCAGCCTGACGGCACACGAGAAGGGCCCCGCACTCACGGAGTGCGGGGCCCTTCTCGTACATCTCGTGCGTCCCTCGTGCGTCTCGTGCGTCCCTCGTACGCCTCGGGTGCCCGTCAGGCCTTGTGCGGCTTGAGCGAGCCCGCCATCTCGGCCAGCCGGTCGAAGGAGGCCGTACCGGTCACGACGGTCGTCGCGCCGCCCTCCGTACGGACGAGCGCGTCGTACTTCGGCCCCTCCCAGCGCTGCCAGACCCGACCGTCCACCGTCCGGGTCTTCCCCGTGTTCTTCGCCTCGTGCGTGACCTCGGGCACGTACTTGCCCGCCGCCGCCGTCGACTGGTGGATCGCCACGTACTGCGTGTCCGGGGAGAGGAAACCGAGCTGCCAGGCGTCGCCCTTCTCGCGCTTGTACGAGACGACCGTCGCCTTCCAGTCCGCCCCGAGGCCCTCGGGTGCCAGCACCGGATAGGGCGCCGCCCGCTGGGCCGTCAGGAGCTCGACGCGGTAGTCCTTCGCCTTGACCGGCGCCGCGCTCTCGTCATGCGGGATGAAGAGATACATCACTCCCGCAGCGACCATGATCACCCCGAGGGACTGGAACATCCCTCGTACCGTCTGCCTACCTCGCATACCTGCCACGCCCCACATGGTCGCATTAGGGTGTCGTGCTCAAACGTGGGCCCCTCTGCTCATTTTGTCGACGTACCGATAGAGTCGCATCACCCTCGTTTTTTCCGGCCGTCGCCGTTCCCGGCCGTCGCCGTACAGAAAGGTGCGCTTCGATGACCGAGCACCATCACCTGCCGCCCGAGCTCGTCGTCTCCCCTGAGGCCCCCGACCGGAACCTCGCCCTCGAGCTGGTCCGCGTCACCGAGGCCGCCGCCATGGCCGCAGGCCGCTGGGTCGGCCGCGGCGACAAGATCGGCGCGGACGGCGCGGCGGTCAACGCCATGCGGACCCTGATCTCCACCGTCTCGATGAACGGCGTCGTCGTCATCGGCGAGGGCGAGAAGGACGAAGCCCCGATGCTCTTCAACGGCGAGCGGGTCGGCGACGGCACCGGCGCCGAGGTCGACATCGCCGTCGACCCGATCGACGGCACCACGCTCAACGCCAAGGGCATGCCGAACGCGATCGCCGTCCTGGCCGCCGCCGACCGCGGCACCATGTTCGACCCGTCCGCGGTCTTCTACATGGACAAGCTGGTCACCGGCCCCGAGGCCGCCGACTTCGTCGACATCAACGCCCCCGTCTCGGTCAACATCCGCCGGGTCGCCAAGGCGAAGAACTCCTCTCCCGAGGACATCACGGTCATGATCCTGGACCGCCCCCGTCACGAGGGCATCGTCAAGGAGATCCGCGAGACCGGGGCCCGGATCAAGTTCATCTCGGACGGCGACGTCGCCGGTTCGATCATGGCCGTCCGCGAGGGCACGGGCGTCGACATGCTCATGGGCGTCGGCGGCACCCCCGAGGGCATCATCTCCGCCTGCGCCATCAAGTGCCTCGGCGGCGTGATCCAGGGCAAGCTGTGGCCGAAGGACGAGGCCGAGCGGCAGAAGGCGCTCGACGCGGGCCACGACCTGGACCGGGTGCTCTCCACGAACGACCTGGTCAGCGGCGACAACGTGTTCTTCGTCGCGACCGGCATCACCGACGGCGAGCTGCTGCGCGGCGTGCGCTACCGCGCCGAGACGGCGACGACGCAGTCGCTGGTCATGCGCTCGAAGTCCGGCACGATCCGCCAGATCGACTCGACGCACCGGCTCTCGAAGCTGCGCGCGTACAGCAAGATCGACTTCGATCGCGCCAAGTAAGCCGAACGGCCGGCCGAGCCGGCCGAGGGGGCTGAGCGGCGAGCGGCCGAGCGATTGTGCGGCGGAATGGCCGAATCGGTGTACGGCCGACATCGGTCGCGCCGCTGAGCGGTCGCCTCGGCCCACGGCCCAGCGGAACGGAACGAAGAGGGGCGCCCCCATGTGCGGTGGGGGCGCCCCTTCCCGTACGGGCCGCGTCGGCGTCCGCTCCCCTGTCAGCCCGCCTGGGCGATCCGTCCGTCGGTCGCGGACGCCTTCCTCAGCTCCACCTCGCGCCGCCGGCGTCTGGCCAGGACCACACGGCGCTCCGCGGCGGTGAGCCCGCCCCACACGCCGTACGGCTCGGGCTGGAGCAGCGCGTGCTCCCGGCACTCGATCATCACGGGACAGCGGGCGCAGACCCGCTTGGCCGCCTCCTCCCGCGCGAGCCGCGCTGCGGTCGGCTCCTTGGAAGGGGCGAAGAAGAGCCCCGCCTCGTCCCGGCGGCACGCCGCCTCCGCGTGCCAGGGGCCGGCCTCGTCCTCCCGGGCAGGTGTGCGCTGAGGGGGAACGGCGGCGACCTGGAGGGGCTGATGCGGCAGTGGCAGCACGATCTACTCCTGACGACGGCTTCGCGAGCGAGCGGCGATGCAGCAGCCCTACCCGCTGTGCGCGCGCCTATGCACTGCGTGCCGCGCCGTTCCGCACTGCGGATACCTCAGGACGAAATCCGGTCACCGGCCGGCCACGAAGATCGCCCCGACACACGAACGGCGCCCGGGGTCAGTGGCCGAGGTGTTTGCGCAGCTTGCCCTGGAGGTCGGTGATCCACTTGCCGCGCTTGGGCCTCGCCTCGACGTTCCCGAAGACCGAGTAGCCGTTGACGACGACGACCGGGGCCTGCGGATCGACGCCCTCCAGGGTCACCACCTCGAAGTTGCCGAAGACTCCGCTGCCGTTGCCGCGCAGGCTGATGTTCTCCGGGACGCGCACCTCGACGTTCCCGAAGATCGACGTGGCGTTGATGGTGGTCAGGCGCTGCGCGAAGATCGCCTCGGTCAGATCGATCTCGATGTTCCCGAAGAGCGCGAAGGCGTTCGTCCTGCGGCCCACCCGCCACCGGCCCTTGCGGGTCGTGCTGGAGAAGATCGCGACGAGGCTGTCCGCCGCGGCGGCGGGGTCGCCCGGGTCGTCGTCGTACGCCGGTTCCGGCTCCCGGCGGGTCCGGGGGCCCGGCAGGTCGCTGACGATCGGCTCCAGCTCTCCGACGGTCTTGGCCCGGTAGACGGCGTCGATCCGGTCCGAGTGCTCCTCGGGATCGATCCGGCCCTCGGCCAGGGCGTCCCGGAGGATGTCCGCGATCCGGTCCCGGTCCGCGTCGGATGCCCGCAGCGAGCCTCGCGGGTCGGCGAAAGCGGTCTCGGCCGGGGCGGGTTCGGCGGGCGCGGCCGACCGCTGCGGCTGCGGCTGCTTTTCGGGTTCGGGCTTCTTTTCGAGGTCCACGGAGTCAGCGTAGCGAAACGCGATAGATCGCGACCAGGGGGCGGGGCCGGACCTGTGGAGGACGAGACGAACGGGCAGCCGGAAAAGGCGGTTTGAAGCCACGTCGGGAGACCGCCTCCCGCCGGACGCCCGGCGCGCCGGACCAGCCGGCCGACCCGCCGCCGGACCCGCAGACCCGCCGCCGGACCGCCGCAGACCTGCCGCCGGACCGCTGCCGACCCGCCGCTGCCGGACCGCTGCCGGACCTTCCTCCGACCGCTGCCGACCTTCCGTCGACCCGCCGCCGGACCTTCCTCCGACCGCCGCCGGACCTTCCGCCGACCCGCCACCGGACCTTCCGTCGCCCTGCGCCGCACCCGAGGAACACGCCACATCGGCGCGGTCCCGGTCGCTAGTGAGCCTTACCTCACAGGATCGGGGCCGCGGCCGCGCTCTACGCTGGAGGAGGCGCCGCCAATGGAGGCGGCGCCGCCGTCTGCCGAGTGAGGAATGGCTGCCGTCATGCCAGAGTTTGCGTACTCCGATCTGCTGCCCCTGGGAGAGGACACCACGCCCTACCGCCTGGTGACCTCCGAAGGTGTCTCCACCTTCGAGGCCGACGGCCGTACGTTCCTCAAGGTCGAGCCCGAGGCGCTGCGCACGCTCGCCGCCGAGGCGATCCACGACATCCAGCACTTCCTGCGCCCGGCCCACCTGGCCCAGCTGCGCCGGATCATCGACGACCCGGAGGCCTCGGGCAACGACAAGTTCGTCGCGCTCGACCTCCTCAAGAACGCGAACATCGCGGCCGCGGGCGTCCTCCCCATGTGCCAGGACACCGGCACCGCGATCGTCATGGGCAAGCGCGGCCAGAACGTGCTGACCCCCGGCCGCGACGAGGAGGCCCTGTCGAAGGGCATCTACGACGCGTACACCAAGCTCAACCTGCGGTACTCGCAGATGGCCCCCGTCACCATGTGGGAGGAGAAGAACACCGGCTCGAACCTGCCCGCGCAGATCGAGCTGTACGCGACCGACGGCGGCGCGTACAAGTTCCTCTTCATGGCCAAGGGCGGCGGCTCCGCCAACAAGTCCTTCCTCTACCAGGAGACGAAGGCCGTCCTCAACGAGGCGAGCATGATGAAGTTCCTGGAGGAGAAGATCCGCTCGCTCGGGACGGCGGCCTGCCCGCCGTACCACCTGGCGATCGTCGTCGGCGGCACGAGCGCCGAGTTCGCGCTCAAGACCGCGAAGTACGCCTCCGCGCACTACCTGGACGAGCTGCCCACCGAGGGCTCGGCCGTGACCGGCCACGGCTTCCGGGACAAGGAGCTGGAGGAGAAGGTCTTCGAGCTGACGCAGAAGATCGGCATCGGCGCGCAGTTCGGCGGCAAGTACTTCTGCCACGACGTCCGCGTCGTCCGCCTCCCCCGCCACGGCGCCTCGCTGCCCGTCGCGATCGCCGTCTCCTGCTCGGCCGACCGCCAGGCCGTCGCGAAGATCACCGCCGAGGGCGTCTTCCTGGAGCAGCTGGAGACCGACCCGGCGCGCTTCCTGCCGGAGACGACCGACGAGCACCTCTCCGAGGACAGCGACGTCGTCACCATCGACCTGAACCAGCCGATGGACGACATCCTCGCCGAGCTGACCAAGTACCCGGTCAAGACCCGCCTCTCCCTCAACGGCCCGCTCGTCGTGGCGCGCGACATCGCGCACGCCAAGATCAAGGAGCGCCTGGACGCGGGCGAGGAGATGCCGCAGTACCTGAAGGACCACCCGGTCTACTACGCGGGCCCGGCGAAGACCCCCGAGGGGTACGCCTCCGGTTCCTTCGGCCCGACGACGGCCGGCCGCATGGACTCGTACGTGGAGCAGTTCCAGGCGGCGGGCGGCTCGAAGGTCATGCTGGCCAAGGGCAACCGCTCGCAGCAGGTCACGACCGCGTGCGGCAGCCACGGCGGCTTCTACCTCGGCTCGATCGGCGGCCCGGCGGCCCGTCTCGCGCAGGACTGCATCAAGAAGGTCGAGGTCGTCGAGTACGAGGAGCTCGGCATGGAGGCGGTCTGGAAGATCGAGGTCGAGGACTTCCCGGCGTTCATCGTCGTGGACGACAAGGGCAACGACTTCTTCCAGAACCCGGCGCCCGAGCCGACCTTCACGCACATCCCGGTGCGGGGTCCCGGCCTCGGCTGATCCGTTCCGCGCGACGTCCCGACGACGCCCCCGTTCCGTACGTACGGAACGGGGGCGTCGTCGCGTACCCGGACGGAGGGTGTCGTCGATCTCTGCTCAGAAACTCGCTACCGACCGGTAGACCTCTCGTTACCTACCGGTCAGTATTGGCCGCGAGCATGTCAACCACTGAGCCGGTAGACCCCTCGGGAGCCCCCATGCCCTCCGCACCCCCCACCACCCACGTCACCCCCAGCGCCGCCACCGCACCTTCGTCCGCCCGCAGGCGCGTCGCCGCCAGTGCCACGGGCGCGCTGGCCCTGACGGCCTTCCTCGTCGTCGGCCCCGCGCCCGCCGCCTCCGCGGCCGACCCGGACACCCACCTGGTGTCGACCGCCGCCCTCGCGGACGTGGACTACGCGACCTGGCGCAAGGACGTGGCCGCCGTCGTCGCCGAGGCCCGCCCGTACATCGAGGAGCGCGCGAAGGACGCCGGCAGCGAGAAGCAGGCGATCGTCCTCGACATCGACAACTCCTCCCTGGAGACCGATTTCCACCCCTTCTGGGAGCTGCCGACCCCGGCCATCGCGGACGTCCGCGACCTGGTCCAGGACGCCCACGACAAGGGCGTGGCGGTCTTCTTCGTCACCGCCCGCCCCGGGATCATCCACTCCCTCACCGACTGGAACCTGAAGCGGGCCGGATACCCCGTCGACGGTCTGTACGTGCGCTCGCTGCCCGACCTGTTCGCCGAGGTCAGCGCGTACAAGACGGAGAAGCGCGCGGAGATCGAGGCCAAGGGCTACACGATCATCGCGAACATCGGCAACAACACCACCGACATCGTCGGCGGGCACGCCGAGCGCGCCTTCAAGCTGCCCGACTACGACGGCAAGCTCTCCTGACGAAGCGCCGAGACGCCCTCTAGCGCGTGAGGTGGAACTCCAGTCGTGAGTAGGCCCCGTCCGGGGTCGAGCGGATGTGGCCGCTCACGTCCTTGAAGTCGCCGGTCCCGCCGGTGACGGCGATGTCGAACGGGGCGGGCTGCTGCTCGCCCGAGTCGACCGGGAGGAGCGTCTGGCCGGCGATCTGCCCGCGCTGGCCGGCGGGGCCGCCGGTCAGGACGAAGGTGCCCACGCACAGCAGGTCGCCGGGGTCGTCGGCGCGCACCACGGTGCAGGTCACGCCGTCCCGGCCGAGCTGCTCGCCGCCCTTGGACCTGAACAGGTCCTCGGCGAAGACGAAGGAGTCGCCGGCCTCGGGCGCGGGAGCGCTCTCCTCGCCCTCGTCGCCGGAGACGTCCTTGGCGTAGAGGGTGAACTCGACGGCCACGGCCTGGGTGCCGGCGGCGACCGGGGCGGCGAAGACCGGGGCTGCGGCGCCGAAGGCGACGAACGCGACGGTCGCCGCGCCGAGCGCGCCGATCCTCCTGAAGCTTCGGGACATGACCTTCCTCCTCGCGGGTGGTGGATCTCCCTCTCGGCTCGCTCCATTGTCCGTCGCCCGCCCCGGGCCCGCCCGCGCGCGCCGCTACCCTGACGCGCATGGAACACCCGATACGGATCATGGTCCCGGCCGCCGCTCTCCTGGTCAGCGGGGTGCTGACGGCCGGTTGCGCCGCCCCCGCGCCCCTGCCCGAGGTCACCCAGGGCGCCCGGCCGGCCACGGCGCCGAGCACGACCCCGGCGGCGCCGGCCACGGCGGTCGCGGCCGCCGCGCACGCGACCCTCGGGGGGCCGGGCACGGCCTGCGCGCTGCCCGTCTCCTTCGGTCTGGCGGAGAAGTGGAAGCCCGAGGCGATCGAGAGCCCCGAGGACCCGGAGTTCGCCGCGCTCACCCGTCAGGGGCCTGCCACGGTCCGCTGCGAGGTGGACGCCAAGCCGGCGGGGAACGTCGGCTACCTGCGGGTGTGGACGGCGGGGAAGGGCACGGCGGAGAAGGGCTCGGCGGGGAAGGGCTCCGCCCGGGCCGCCCTCGAAGGCTTCGTGAAGGCCGAGGAGAAGACCTCCGCCGTCACCTACCGGGAGACGAAGGCGGGCGCGCTGCCCGCCACCGAGGTGACGTACACGGTCCACAACGAGGTGACGGAGGAGTCCAAGGAGGAGCGGGCCTTCGCCGTCGCGACGCCGAAGGGGACAGTGATCGTCCACCTCGGCGGACTCGACACGGAGGAGCACCGGGCGATGCTCCCGGCGTACGAACTGGCCAGGACGACGCTGAAGCTCGGCTGAACCGAGCTCGGCTGAGCCCGGCGGCTCCGTCCCGGACGCAACCGTGGCCCCCGTCCCGCACCGGACGGGGGCCACGGCGTTCCGTGAGGGTGCGGACGACTACGCGAACTTCTGGTTCGCGGAGCCGTCGCAGTTCTGGAGCCGGATCGGCTCCTTCGCCGCACCCTGGGTGAGACAGAGGCCCGTCGCGCCGGCGGGCCGGATCGTGGCGCCGTCACGGACGAACTTCTGGTTGGCACCGCCGTGGCAGTTCCAGATGATCAGCGCCTTGCCCGCCTGGAAGCCCGACGCGGGCACGTCGACGCAGCGGTCCTGGGTGAGCTGGGTGTGGACGCTCTGACGGGCGGAGTCGTACCACCAGCCCTGGTTGCGGCCGCCGTGGCAGTCCCAGCCGACCACGCCGGTGTCGTTGGCCGAGGAGGCCGCCTCGACGTCGACGCACTGGCCGGTGGCCTGGTTCCTCAGCGGCTTGTACGCGTCGTCCCAGGCGACCGGGAAGAGCGTCGGCCTGCCCGAGGAGGCGACGTCGGCGCAGCCGGCCTCACGGAGACCCGAGTCGTAGACCTGCGTGAGGCAGGAGGCGAAGGCGGCGTGCCCTCGGCCGTTGGGGTGGAAGGACTGCCGGACCGAGTTCTCGTCCGGCGTGCCGGGCTTGGAGAGGTCGATGTAGAGCCCGCGGGCCCAAGCGTCCTCCATGCAGACCTCGTGGCCGTGGAAGAGCCGCGAGTTGTCGAGGTACACGGCCCCGGTCGAGGCGGCGGCCTTGCGCATGCCGCGTTCGAAGGCGGGGACGGCGGTGTTGCGGCCCCAGACGGTGTCGGAGTCGTAGCCGAGGCCGCCGCAGCTCAGCTTGCCGGGGAAGGAGGGGTTGTCGTGGAAGTCGGGGCCGATGGGGCTGGGGTAGCCCATGACGACGAGCTTGTAGTCGCCGTCGGCGTATCCGGCGTCGCGCATGACGGTCTTGAGGTCGCGCACGGTCTGCTCGACCTTGGGGACGAGCGCGTCGACGCGGGCCTGCCAGCCGGGGGCGTACTTGGGCTCGCAGGCGCCCTGGAGCAGCAGGTAGCGCTGGACGCAGTCGGTCATGACGGGGCCGAACTGCAGGTCGTCGTTGGCTCCGGCGACGAGCAGGACCATCTTGATCCGGGTGTTGCGGGCCTTCACGGCGAGGTTGTCGCTCTGGACGAGCTCGTCGGCGTACTGCTTCGAGCCGCCGATCCGGATATTGCCGGTGTAGGCGCCGGAGCAGGAGACGTTGAAGGTGAGGTCCGCGGGGATGCCGGTGCGGTGGATGGCGGCGTCCGGCGAGCGGTGGCACCAGTTGGTCGGGCCGTTGGTGGGGGGTTCGTACGTGCCGACGCCCTCGCCGGAGATCTCGCTGTCGCCGAGGGAGATCAGGCCGGTCTTGCGCTGCGCGAGCGGGCGCTCGGCCGGGTCGCCGTAGATCTTGGTGGCCTCGGCGGCCCGGATCGCCTCCAGCTCGGGCGGGAGCGGTACGGAAGCGGTGACCGATGCTGTGAGGGTGCCGGCGGCTCCGGCGGGCGCGGCGGCGGTCATCGTGCCGAGCGCGGCGGCGGCCGCGGCGACGGCCGCGATGGGCCAGCGGAGTCTGTACCTGGTGCGCGTCATTGCGCCTCCTGGAAGTGGGGTTACCCACGGTTTTTACTGGTCGGTACGCGTGTTGGGAATACATCGAACAAGACAAGTGCTCAGCTTTTGCAGGAGGTTGAGAGAGATGGCGAGGAAGATGACGACGAACAGCGCAGCCGGCGAGTACCGCGTCGAGCACGACTCCATGGGCGAGGTGCGGGTCCCCGCGCACGCCAAGTGGCGTGCCCAGACCCAGCGGGCCGTGGAGAACTTCCCCGTGTCGGGCCAGCGCCTGGAGCGCGCCCACATCGAGGCCCTGGCCCGGATCAAGGCCGCCGCGGCCACGGTCAACGCCGAGCTCGGGGTGATCGACGCGGACCGGGCCGGGGCGATCGCCTCGGCGGCGGCGGAGGTCGCCGAAGGGCGGTGGGACGACCACTTCCCCGTGGACGTCTTCCAGACCGGCTCCGGCACCTCGTCCAACATGAACGCCAATGAGGTGATCGCCACCCTCGCCTCCGAGCGGCTCCCCGAGGGCCGGGACGTCCACCCCAACGACCATGTGAACGCCTCGCAGTCGTCGAACGACGTCTTCCCGTCCTCCATCCACATCGCGGCCACCGGCGCCGTCACCCGCGACCTGATCCCCGCCCTCGACCATCTGGCCGCCTCCCTGGAGCGAAAATCGGCCGAATTCTCGACGGTGGTGAAGTCCGGCCGTACGCACCTGATGGACGCCACCCCGGTCACCCTCGGCCAGGAGTTCGGCGGCTACGCGGCCCAGGTCAGGTACGGCGTGGAGCGGCTGCGCGCCGCGCTCCCCCGGCTCGCCGAACTCCCCCTCGGCGGTACGGCGGTGGGCACCGGCATCAACACCCCGGCCGGCTTCTCCGCGGCCGTCATCGGGGAGGTCGCGCGGGCGACCGGACTGCCGCTGACGGAGGCCCGCGACCACTTCGAGGCGCAGGGCGCCCGCGACGCGCTCGTGGAGACGTCCGGGCAGCTCAGGACCGTCGCCGTCTCCCTCACCAAGATCGCCAACGATCTGCGCTGGATGGCCAGCGGCCCGCGCACGGGCCTGGCGGAGATCAACCTCCCCGACCTCCAGCCCGGCTCGTCGATCATGCCGGGCAAGGTGAACCCGGTGGTCCCGGAGGCGGTGCTGATGGTCGCCGCACAGGTGACCGGAAACGACACCACGGTGGCGGTGGCGGGCGCCGCGGGGAACTTCGAGCTCAACGTGATGCTGCCGGTGATGGCCAAGAACCTCCTGGAGTCGGTACGGCTGCTCGCCAACGCCTCCCGGCTGCTCGCGGACCGCACGGTCGACGGCATCACCGCCAACGTCGAGCGCGCCCGCGAGTACGCCGAGTCCTCGCCGTCCGTGGTCACCCCGCTGAACAAGTACATCGGCTACGAGGAGGCCGCCAAGGTCGCCAAGAAGTCCCTCGCCGAGCGGAAGACCATCCGCGAGGTGGTCCTGGCCTCCGGGTACGTCGAGCGGGGCGACCTCACGGTCGAGCAGCTGGACGAGGCGCTCGACGTGCTGCGGATGACGCACCCGTAGGCATGGGCTGACTCATCCGTGACCTGTACCGCAGCGCTCGTGGGAGCGCGCCCCTAAGATCTGCGCATGACAGAGTCGGGCGGCCCTCAGCACTGGGCGCCGGGGGAGCAGATCCTCTGGCGCTACCGCGGCAACGGCACCGGCGCCGTGCACATCTGCCGGCCGGTGACCGTCGTCCAGGACACGTCCGAGCTGCTCGCGGTCTGGATGGCGCCGGGCACCGAATGCGTACGGCCCGTGCTGAGCGACGGCACGCCCGTCCACGAGGAGCCGCTCGCCACCCGGTACACGGCCCCGCGCACCACGGAGCGGTCCCGCTGGTTCGGCAGCGGCGTCCTCAAGCTGGCCCGGCCCGGGGACCCGTGGTCGGTGTGGCTGTTCTGGGAGCGGGGCTGGCGCTTCCGCAGCTGGTACGTGAACCTGGAGGAGCCGCGCACCCGCTGGTCCGGCGGCGTCGACTCCGAGGACCACTTCCTCGACATCTCCGTCTACCCCGACCACAGTTGGCTCTGGCGGGACGAGGACGAGTTCGCACAGGCCCAGCGGTCCGGCCTGATGGACCCGGAACAGGCCGAGCGGGTACGGGCCGCCGGGCGGCGGGCGGTGGATCTGATCCACTCCTGGGGGACGCCGTTCGCGGACGGCTGGGAGGACTGGCGGCCCGATCCGGGGTGGCCGGTGCCGCACCTCCCCGGCGACTGGGACCGCACTCCGGCCCATACGGCCCCGTGAGACCCTTGATGCGCCCCCGGGGGTCAAACGTAGGATCGTCCTCCGCACGGCAGAAGCGGATCGAACAGCACGTCAGACCGACCGAACTCCACGTCAACGACCGATCGCAGCACAGGACCTGACCGCAAGTCATCCACGAGGGGGAGAGCAGTGCCGGACGTGCGCCCGGGTGTTCCGACCCCTGCCGTTGCCGCCTCTCGCGGAACGTCCACATCCGCTGCATACGAGGGGTTTATCCCTGCCGAAGGCGCGGCATCGGCGAGAAGAGCGAGTGCATCGCACCACCGGCCCGGACGGACGGAACCCCACGCGTGACGGAGCATCCCACCTCCCACGAAGGCCGACAGCCGCTGGCTGCCCGGCCGCAGGAACGCGCGCGCCCTCGCCAGGAGGCGGCGGCCGCCGGCCTGCCCTCCGACGTGCCCGCCCAGCCGGGCGGCCCGGCGGACCGGACGGCGACGGCCCCCGGCACGGGCACCCCGGCGGCGACCGGCACCCCAGGCACCCATGACGCCCAAGGCACCCCCAACTCCCCCTCCCCCGCGACGGCGGGAACGCCGGGTGCCTCCGGCACGTCGGGCCCGTCCGGCGCCCCTGGCTCGCCCGGCTCGCCCGGTGACGCGGCCGGCGGCCCGGGCGGCGGGGGCGGTGCCCCCGGGGCCGTGGCCGTCGCCGTGGCGGCGCAGAGCCCCGGCGGAGGCCGGGGCCCCGACGGCGCCGCGCGGCGCGAGGGCGAGCGGCTGCGGTTCGTCGGCGCCGCGACCCGCCGGATCGCCCGCGGGCTCGACCTCGACGAGATCGTGCTCGGCCTGTGCCGGGCGACCGTGCCCACCTTCTCCGACGAGATCCTCGTCTACCTGCGCGATCCGCTGCCGGTCGGCGACGAGCGCCCGGTGTCGCCGTTCGTCCTACGGCTGCGCCGCACGGACCGCCTCCGGTTAAGCGAAGTGGAGGGCGAGGAGCTCGTCCTCGTACCCGATCCGGACCCGACCCCCGCGGCCGAACTCTGCGAGGTGCGGTCCGGCGGGGCGCTCGCCGAGGTATTGCGCGGCGTGCGGCCGGTGTTCGGCGACTCCGCCGCCGCCAAGACCGCGCTGACCGAGCTCCTCGGATCCGAGCATCCGCTGCCCGGCGGGCTGCGGGCGATACTCGCCCCGCTGCGCGGCCGGCGCCGGGTGATCGGCGCCGCCGTCTTCCTGCGCCGTCCCGAGCGGGCCGGTTTCGAGCCGAACGACCTGCTCGTCGCCGCACAGTTGGCGACGCACACCGCGCTCGGCATCGACAAGGCCGTCCTGTACGGCCGCGAGGCGTACATCGCGGACGAGCTCCAGCGGACGATGCTGCCGGACTCCCTCCCGCAGCCGACCGGTGTACGGCTCGCCTCGCGCTACCTCCCGGCGGCCGAGACGGCCCGGGTCGGCGGCGACTGGTACGACGCGATCCCGCTGCCCGGCAGCAGGGTCGCCCTGGTCGTCGGCGACGTCATGGGCCACTCCATGACCTCGGCGGCGATCATGGGCCAGCTGCGCACCACCGCGCAGACCCTGGCCGGGCTCGACCTGCCCCCGCAGGAGGTCCTGCACCACCTGGACGAGCAGGCGCAGCGGCTCGGCGAGAACCGGATGGCCACCTGCATGTACGCGGTGTACGACCCGGTCTCGCACCGGATCACCGTGGCCAACGCCGGTCATCCGCCGCCGATACTGCTCCACCTCGGCGGTCGTGCCGAGGTGCTGCGGGTGCCGCCCGGCGCCCCGATCGGGGTCGGCGGCGTCGACTTCGAGGCGGTCGAGCTGGACGCCCCGGCGGGCGCGACGCTGCTGCTCTACACGGACGGTCTGGTGGAGTCGCGGCTGCGGGACGTGTGGACCGGGATCGAGCAGCTGCGGGAGCGCCTCGCGGCGACCGCGCAGCTGACGGGCCCGGACCACTCGCCGCCTCTTGAGGCGCTCTGCGACGACGTCCTGGACATGCTGGGTCCTGGCGACCGGGACGACGACATCGCGCTGCTCGCGGCCCGGTTCGAGGGGATCGCGCCGAGCGACGTGGCGTACTGGTTCCTGGAGCCGGAGGACGCCGCTCCCGGGCGGGCTCGGCGGCTCGCCCGGCGGGCGCTCGCCCGCTGGGACCTGGAGGAGCTGACGGACTCGGTCGAGCTGCTGATCAGCGAGGTCGTGACGAACGCCGTGCGGTACGCGGAGCGACCGGTGACGCTGCGGCTGCTCAGGACGGACGTGCTGCGCTGCGAGGTCGGTGACGACTCGCCGCAGCTGCCCCGGCAGCGGCGGGCGCGGGACACGGACGAGGGCGGGCGCGGCCTGTTCCTGGTGAACCGGCTGGCCCGTCGATGGGGGGCCACCCGGCTCTCGGGCGGCAAGGTGGTCTGGTTCGAGCTGGCCACGCGGAGCTGAGCGAGACGGCGGTACACGAGTGATGGCCGGACCCCCGTCGGGGTCCGGCCATCACTGCTCACAGCCTCACTGCCTTACGGCCTTACTGCCCTACTGCCCTACTGCCTTACTGCCCCCGGTCAGGGCCCCCGGTGTCGGTGTCACCGGTCTGTCCCTGCTCCGGGTCCGGCGGCTGGATCGTCGTCGGGTCGGTCGTCGGCGGCTCGGTCGTGGGCGGCGGCGTGGTCGGGTCCTGGGTCGGAGGCGCCGGGTCGCGGGTGGGCTCCGGCGGCGTGGTGACGGGGTCCCGGGTCGGCTCCGGCGGCGTGGTGGCCGTCGAGGTCGGCGGGGGCGTCGGGTCCGGGGACGTGGTGGTCGGCTCCTCGGTCGGCTCCTCCGGTGCCTCGGTGGTCCGGGTGGGGTCCGGGTCCGGCTCGTACGAGCCCGTGTCCTCGTCCCCGGTCCCGGTCCCGCTCTCGGTCTCCAGGTCGAACTGGGCGTCGGAGCCGCCGTCGAGGGCGCTGGTGGTGTAGTCGCCCCAGATCTGGGCGGGGGTGCGGCCACCGTTGGCGCGGCCCTCGTTGATGGTGTTGGTGAGGGTGACCTGGTTGCCCTTGGTGTCCTCGCCGAAGAGACCGACGGCGGTGACGAGTTCGGGGGTGTAGCCCACGAACCAGGCGGAACGATTGTTCTCGGAGGTGCCGGTCTTGCCGGCGGCGTCGTAGTCGCCGGCGGCGCGGAAGCCGGAACCGCTCTGCACGACGCCCTGCATGGCCTTGGTGGTGGTGTCGGCGGCCTCGCGGGTGATGACCTGGCTGCCGATCGCGTCCACGGGCTCGACCTTGCGGTCCCGGTGCGAGGCGGCCTTCACCAGGGTCGGGGTGACCTGCTTGCCGTGGTTGTCGAGCGTGGCGTACACACCGGCCATGTCCATGGTCGAGGCGCCCATGGTGCCGAGGGACATGGCGGGGCTGAGGCCGAAGTCCTGGCCGTCCTTCATGCCGAGGGCGAGGGCGGTCTTCTTGGTCTCGGCCTCGCCGACGTCGACGATCATCTGGGCGTAGACCGAGTTGATGGAGCTGTTGGTGGCCTTCTGGACGGTGACGGGGCCGTACCTCTTGTCGTCCTCGTTCTCCGGCGAGAAGGGGATGGTGCTGCCGACGACCTCGCGCCCGCTGGTGCCGTCGTAGATCGTGCCGAGACCTATTTTCCGCCCGTCCTGGGTCTCCGAGCCGTTCTCGATGGCGGAGGCGAGGACGATCGGCTTGAAGGTCGAGGCGGGCTGGTAGTCGCGGCGGGTCGCGTTGGACGTCCAGTGCTCGGTGGCACCGATGCCGCCGTACATGGCGACGACCGCGCCGGTCTTCGGGTCGATGGAGGTGGCGCCGGCCTGGACGGTGGCGTCCTTCTTGTCGCCCTTGCGGTCGAGCTTGGCCTCCAGCTGCCGGTCGACGGCCTTGACGAGGTCCTTCTGCTTCTTCTCGTCGATGTTGAGGGTGATCGTCCAGCCGCCGGCCTTGATGTCCTCCTCGCTGACGCCCTGGCGCATCAGCTCCTGGTTGGCGGCCTCGACGATGTATCCGGTCTGGCCCTCCATGCCGGGGGCGGGCTTGGCCTTCTGCGGCACGGGGAACTTCATGCCGGCGCGCTCGGTCGACGAGAGCCAGCCCTCGCCGACCATGTTGTCGAGGACGTAGTTCCAGCGCTCTTCGACGAGCTTGCGGCCGGTGGCGCTCGCGGAGGTCCAGTCGTACTGGTTGGGCGCCTGGAGCAGCGAGGCGAGGTAGGCGCCCTGGGCGGTGGTGAGCTCGGTGGCGTCGACGCCGTAGTACGAGCGGGCGGCGGCCTGGATGCCGTAGGAGGAGCGGCCGTAGTAGCTCGTGTTCATGTACCCGGCGAGGATGTCGCTCTTGCTCGTCTCCTGGTCCACCTTGATGGCGATGACCATTTCCTTGAGCTTGCGCGTCGCCGTCTGGTCCTGGCTCAGGTAGAAGTTCTTGACGTACTGCTGGGTGATGGTCGAACCACCCTGCTTGCCCTGGCCGGTGAGCGTCGACCAGGCGGCGCGCGTGGTGCCCTTGATGTCGACGCCGTTGTCCCGGTAGAAGCTCTTGTTCTCGGCGGCGACGAAGGCCTTCTGGACCGGCTCGGGGATCTTCTCCAGGCCGACGATCTCGCGGTTTATCTCGCCGGTGCGGGCGAGGATCTTGCCGTTGGCGTACTTGTAGATGTTGCTCTGCATGGTCGCCTCGGCGTTGGCCGTCGGCACGGGGACCATGATGTAGACGACGTACAGGGCGCCCATGGCGAGCAGGCAGAACACGAAGAAGGTGCCCAGGAGCTTCTTCCAGGAGAAGAAGCGGCGTATGCCGCGCTTCTTCGCCTTGCTCTTGTCGGGTCGGCCCATGGGTCCTGTCGCTCCACTCGTCGTGTGTCTCGGCGCCTCGGCTGTCGCGCGTCCGCGCCGGATCAGCTCAGCAAGCTAACACCGACGATGCAGACAATTGGCAACCGATCACGCCTTTTCCGGACGTGAGAATCAGCACCCACTCCCAGAGGAACCGACGCTCGAACGGGCCCGATGGTTGCGCGCCCGCAGCAATCGAGATCAAGCCGCGAGAAACCCTCCGCACCGCTCCCGGCCACTATGCATCGCGCGTATACACCCCGTGTACAGTGACCGGCATGTCCATCGGTCACACCCTTCTAGGGCTCCTGGAATCCGGACCGCGCCACGGTTACGACCTCAAGCGCGCCTTCGACGAGCGGTTCGGTCACGACCGGCCCCTGCACTACGGCCAGGTCTACTCGACCATGTCCAGACTCCTGAAGAACGGCCTGGTCGTCGTCGACGGCATCGAGGCGGGCGGCGGGCCCGAGCGGAAGCGGTACGCGATCACCGAGGCCGGCATCACCGATGTCGCCGCATGGCTCGCCACCCCCGAGAAGCCCGAGCCGTACCTCCAGTCCACGCTCTACACCAAGGTCGTCCTGGCGCTGCTCACCGGCCGCGCCGCCGCCGACCTCCTCGACACCCAGCGCTCCGAGCACCTGCGGCTGATGCGCGAGCTCACCCGGCGCAAGAAGGACGGCGACCTCGCCGACCAGCTCATCTGCGACCACGCCCTCTTCCATCTGGAAGCGGACCTGCGCTGGCTGGAACTGACCGCCGCCCGTCTCGACCGGCTCGCCGAGGAGGTCCGCCGATGAACACCGCCCCGCTCCTGCGGGCCACCGGCCTCGACAAGGCCTACGGCCCCACCCCGGCGCTCGCGGGCGCCGACTTCTCCCTCCGGGCCGGCGAGGTCGTCGCCGTGATGGGCCCGTCCGGCTCCGGCAAGTCCACGCTGCTGCACTGTCTGGCCGGAATCGTGCGCCCCGACGCGGGCACGATCACCTACGACGGGCGGGAGCTCACCGCGCTCTCCGACGCCGCGCGCAGCTCCCTGCGCCGGACCGACTTCGGCTTCGTCTTCCAGTTCGGCCAGCTCGTCCCCGAGCTGACCTGCGTCGAGAACGTCGCCCTCCCGCTCCGCCTGAACGGCGAGCGCCGGAAGGCCGCCGAGGCCAGGGCCGCCGAGTGGCTGGCCCGCCTGGAGGTCGACAGCGTGGCGGGCAAGCGCCCCGGCGAGATATCCGGCGGCCAGGGACAGCGCGTCGCCGTCGCCCGCGCCCTCGTCTCCGCCCCGCGGGTGATCTTCGCCGACGAGCCGACCGGCGCGCTCGACTCCCTCAACGGCGAGCGGGTCATGCGGCTGCTCACCGACGCCTCCCGGGACACCGGTGCCGCCGTCGTCCTCGTCACCCACGAGGCCCGCGTGGCCGCCTACTCCGACCGGGAGATCGTCGTTCGGGACGGTTCGGTCCGGGACGCGGAGTGGGCGGCATGAGCCTTGCCACCTGGGCCCGCGACCTGGCGCTCGGCGCCCGGTTCGCGGTCACCGGCGGCCGCCCCGGCCTCCTCCGTACCCTGCTGACCGCGACCGGCGTCGGCTTCGGCGTGGCCCTGCTGCTCACCGCCGTCTCGCTGCCCAGCATGACGTTCCAGCGGGAGGTACGGGAGTCCCAGCGCGCCGTCGACGGCAGCGAACTGATCGAGGCGCCCCGGCCCGACTCCTTCCTCCACCTCGGCCGGTCCACGGTCTACCGGGACGACGTCGTCACCGGTCTGCTGGTGCGCCCCGAGGGCGACGCGCCCCCGGCCCCGCCGGGCACCGCGGAACTCCCCGCCCTCGGCGAGATGGCCGTCTCCCCCGCGCTCCGCGAGCTGCTCGACTCCCCCGAAGGCGCCCTCCTCAAGGAGCGGCTCCCCTACAAGGTCACCGGGACGATCGGCCAGGCCGGACTCATCGGCCCGGCCGAGCTGCGGTACGTCGCCCAGGTCGACTTCCTCACCACCGACAACTTCGACGGGCGCGGCACGCGCTACGGCTGGTCGGTGCCCGAGGAACCGCTGAACGCGTTCCTGATCCTGCTCGTCGTCGTCGCCTGTGTCGTCCTGCTCCTCCCGGTGCTCGTCTTCATCGCGACCGCCGTCCGCTTCGGCGGCGAACAGCGCGACCGGCGGCTCGCGGCGCTGCGGCTGGTCGGCGCGGACACGGCGATGACCCGCCGGATCGCGGCCGGCGAGTCCCTCGCGGGCGCGCTGCTCGGCCTCCTGGTGGGCCTCGGACTCTTCGCGGCGGCGCGACAGTTCGCCGGGTCCTTCACCATCTGGGACGTCAACGCCTACCCCTCCGACGTCGTGCCGATGCCCGCGCTCGCCGCGCTCGTCCTCGTCGCGGTCCCGGTCTCCTCGGTGGTGGTCACGCTCTTCGCGCTGCGCGGCGTGGTGATCGAGCCGCTCGGGGTCGTCCGCGTCTCCACGCCCCGGCGCCGCCGGGTGTGGTGGCGGCTGCTGCTCCTGGCGGCCGGCGCGGCCCTGCTCGTCCCGCTCATGGGCAAGATCTCGGTGACCCAGACGAGCGTCGACACCGTGGGCATCGCGGCCGGCACCACGCTCGCCCTGATCGGTCTCACCACGCTCCTTCCGTGGCTCGTCGAGGCCTGCGTGAAGCGTCTGCACGCCGGTCCGGTCGCCTGGCAGCTGGCGGTCCGCAGGCTCCAGCTGAGCAGCGGGACGGCGGCTCGCGCGGTCAGCGGCATCGTCGTCGCGGCGACCGGGGCGATCGCCCTCCAGATGCTCTTCCAGGCGATGGAGAGCGACTTCACGGAGTTCACGGGCCAGGACACGTCCCGCGCCCAGATCGCGGTCGGCGCCCACGCGCGGACCGCCGACGAGGCCCGCGGGATCATCTCCCGCGTCGAGCGGACCGAGGGCGTCACCGGGGCGATCGGCATCGTCCGGTCGAACGTGTGGCGGTCCGGGCCCCTCAAGGAGGGCGAGGAGTTCGCCCCGATGGCCTCGCTCAGGGTCGGCGACTGCGCCTCCCTGAGGGAGTACGCGACGCTGCCCTCCTGCACGGACGGCGACGTCTTCGTCTTCCTCGCGCACGGCGCGCAGGGCAGCCCGGACGACAGCAGGGTCACCAGCGCCGCACGCCCGGGCGCCGTGGTCGCCCTGCGCGACCCGCATCCGCACCCGAGCGCACCGAAGCCCCCCGCGGGCACCAAGGTGCCGCAGTGGCGCATCCCGGCCGGCGCCCGGATCGTCGACTCCCGCCCCGACCCGACCGGCATGTACGAGTACGGCGTCCTCGCCACCCCGTCGGCGATCGACGCCGGGCTGCTCGACGAGCCCTACGCGCAGGCCATGGTCCGGCTCGACCCGGCCGTGCCGGACGCCGCCGAGCACGTACGGAACACGGCGGCGGACATCGACCCGACGTCGTGGGTCCGCACCCTGCAGGACATCGAGCGGGACGCCGCGTTCTCCAGCGTCCGCACGGGCATCCTCGTCGGCTCCACCCTGACGATGCTCCTGGTGGCGGCCTCGCTCCTGGTCGCGACGCTGGAGCAGCTCAGGGACCGCAAGCGGCTGCTCTCCTCGCTCGTCGCCTTCGGCACCCGCCGCTCGACCCTGAGCTGGTCGGTGCTGTGGCAGACGGCGATCCCGATCGCCCTCGGTCTCGTCCTCGCCGTGGCGGGCGGGCTCGGCCTCGGGATGGTCCTGCTGAAGATGGGCGGGCAGCGGGTCCAGGACTGGTGGGTCTTCCTGCCGGTCGCCGGCATCGGGCTGGGCCTGATCGCGGCCGTGACGCTCCTGAGCATGCCGGTCCTGTGGCGGCTGATGCGGGCGGACGGGCTGCGCACCGAGTAACCCGTCGAGCGGATGTACGCAGGTGGGCGCGGGTACCCGGAGCCGGGGGGCTTCGGGAACCCGCGCCCGTCACGCGTACGGGGGTATCGGAGTACCGGGGTACGTCAGGAACCCGCGCCGACGACCCGTACCGGCAGCCCCTTCATCGCGCCCCGCAGCTCCTCCGCCAGCTCCTCGAACTCGGCGTGCCGGGCCGCGCCCGTCCGCATCGCGAGGGCGATCCGCCGCGAGGGCGCCGGTTCCGTGAACAGCCCCGTCCACAGGGCGCTGTTACGGGCGGTCTCGACGGTCACGGCGGTGCGCGGCAGCAGGGTCACCCCGAGGCCGCCGGCCACCAGCTGGACCAGGGTGGAGAGCCCGGCGGCGGTGGTGGTGACCTCGGCGCCGCCGGTGCGGCCGGCCTCGCGGCAGATGTCGAGGGCCTGGTCCCGCAGGCAGTGCCCCTCGTCCAGGAGCAGCAGCCGCAGCTCCTTGAGGGCGTCGCGCGGGATGTCGTCCCGCCCGGCCAGCGGATGCCCCTGCGGGGTGACGAGCACGAAGTCCTCGTCGAAGAGCGGCAGTTCGGTGACGCCGGGCACGCCCAGCGGCACGGCGAGCAGGAGCAGGTCGAGCCGCCCGGCCGCGAGGCCCTCCAGGAGCGAGGAGGTCTGCTCCTCGTGGACCTGGAGGTCGAGGTCCGGGTAGCGCCGGTGGACGAGCCGCAGGACGGTGGGCAGCAGGTACGGCGCGACGGTCGGGATCACCCCGAGCCGCAGCACGCCGGTGAACGGCGCCTGGGCCGCCTCCGCCTCCTCCATCAGCTCGGCGACCGCGTCGAGGACGGCCCGCGCGCGCACCGCGAGCCGCTCCCCCGCGGGCGAGAGCAGCACCTTCCGCGTCGTACGCTCGAGGAGCTGGACACCGAGTGCCTCTTCGAGAGCCGAAACCGCGCCCGAGAGCGCGGGCTGGCTCATGCCGATGGCCGCCGCCGCATCGCGGAAGTGCAGATGCTCGGCGACCGCGGCGAAGGCTCTGAGCTGCGAAAGGCTCGGCTGCTTGCCTCGGTGCGGGCTGTAGGGCGGGGTGTACGGGGACGCCACTGATAACCACCTTCGATCAACACGACCCACTCTAGCTATTTCACTGATCAATGCACTCCGTGCCATGCTGTGAACACGTCCAACCCCCACCGGAAGACCCCAAAAGGGACCCTTCCCGCTTCGCAAGGAGAGCGCGTGCTCACTGTCGGTGACAAGTTCCCCACCTACGACCTGACCGCCTGCGTGTCGCTGGAGAGCGGCAAGGAGTTCGAGCAGATCGACCACAAGGCCTACGAGGGCAAGTGGCGCGTGGTGTTCTTCTGGCCGAAGGACTTCACCTTCGTCTGCCCCACCGAGATCGCCGCGTTCGGCAAGCTGAACGACGAGTTCGCGGACCGCGACGCCCAGATCCTCGGCGTCTCCGGCGACTCCGAGTTCGTGCACCACGCCTGGCGCAAGGACCACGCCGACCTGCGTGACCTGCCCTTCCCGATGCTCGCCGACTCGAAGCACGAGCTCATGAGCGACTGCGGCGTCCGCGGCGAGGACGGCTTCGCCCAGCGCGCCGTCTTCATCGTGGACCCGAACAACGAGATCCAGTTCACCATGGTGACCGCCGGCTCCGTCGGCCGTAACCCCAAGGAGGTCCTGCGGGTGCTCGACGCCCTGCAGACCGACGAGCTGTGCCCGTGCAACTGGAACAAGGGCGAGGGCACCCTCGACGCGGCCGCGCTGCTCTCGGGCGAGTGATCTGAGATGGCTCTCGACGCACTCAAGTCCGCCATACCGGACTTCGCCAAGGACCTGAAGCTGAACCTCGGTTCGGTCATCGGCAACAGCGAGCTCCCGCAGCAGCAGCTCTGGGGCACGGTCCTGGCCTGCGCGATCGCCTCGCGCTCGCCGATCGTCCTCAAGGAGCTGGAGCCCGAGGCCCAGGCCAACCTGAAGCCCGAGGCGTACCAGGCTGCCAAGTCCGCCGCCGCGATCATGGCGATGAACAACGTCTTCTACCGGACCCGGCACCTGCTGTCGGACCCCGAGTACGGGACGATGCGCGCCGGACTGCGGATGAACGTCATCGGCAAGCCGGGCGTCGAGAAGGTCGACTTCGAGCTGTGGTCGCTGGCCGTCTCCGCGATCAACGGCTGCGGCCAGTGCCTCGACTCGCACGAGCAGGTCCTGCGCGAGGCCGGTGTCGACCGCGAGACGATCCAGGAGGCCGTGAAGATCGCCGCGGTGATCCAGGCCGTCGGCGTCACGCTGGACGCGGAAGCGGTCCTCGCCTGACACGGCATGACCGTCGCACGAGAAGGGCCCCGGGGCTTCACGCCCCGGGGCCTTTCCGTCATGCCGGTCCGGCTACTTCTTCAGCGCGGCCATGAGGGCGAGCATGTCCTGGGCCAGCGGGACCTCGATCCCGGAGAGGTCGATCGGTTTGGTGTCCCGGATCACCTCGCCGGTGTCCTCGTTCCAGCTGGACATCGTGCTGAAGCTGATCGCGATCTCCACCTGACCGTCGAGCACCCGCAGTTCCGCCCCCTGGTCCTCGTAGACCTGGAGGTACGCCTTCTCCCCCAGCCCCTCGTACGGCTCCCCCGCGCCGAAGCGCTTCGCCACGGCGTCGAACTCGGGCCCGGGATCGGTCACCAGATGCCGGGTGTACGTGACGTCCCCGCTGTAGCCGGTCTCGGGCGGCCCGAAGGTCAGCGAGCAGCTCGCGATGTCCAGAACCGGATCCTTGGCTCCGTCCTCTCCGCTGTTCGATCCGCTGTCGGCCGTGCTGTCCGTCGAACGCTTCCCGAGGACTCCGACGAGCGCCTTCAGCTCCGCCGTCTCGCAGAGGCTCTCCACGCTCTTGTACCCGCGCATGTCCGGCCCCCCGTCCTGGCGCTTCTCGTACGTGTAGAGCCCCCCGCCCCACACCGCCGACGCCAGCACCGCGCCGCCGAGCGCCCACAGCCAGGGGCGGCGGGTGCGGGGCGGGCGGGGCGGGCCGGGCGGCGGGGTCTCGGTGAGGACCTCGGAGGTGACGAAGGCGTCGCCACCGTCCAGTTCCGGCTCGGATATCACGTGCTGCTCTCCCCCTTGACGGCCACCGCACCCGGTGCCGGGGTCGGGGCCACTTCGAACGCGGTCGCGCCGCGCGGTTCCGGTGTGCTGCGCAGGGCCTGTTCGGTGCTGTACGCGCGCAGGTAGCCGACCACCGTGTTCGACACGGCCACCAGCGGGACGGCGACCACGGCGCCGCCGATGCCGGCGGTCAGACCGCCGGCCGCGACCGCGAGGACGACGGCCAGCGGGTGGACCCGTACCGCGCGGCCGAGGATGAAGGGCTGGAGCACATGGCCCTCGATCTGCTGCACGGCGAGGACGACGACGAGCACCATGAGCGCGGTGAACAGGCCGTTGGTGACGAGGGCGACGACGACCGCGAGGGCGCCTGAGATCACCGCGCCGACCAGCGGGATGAAGGCGAACAGGAAGATGAAGACGGCGAGCGGCACGGCCATCGGCACGTCGAGGAAGTAGAGCCCGAGCCCGATGAAGACCGCGTCGATAAGGGCGACGAGCACCGTGCCGCGCACGTAGGCGGTGAGGGTGCGCCAGGCGCGCGGCCCCGCGCCGGCGACGCCGGGCCGGGCTTGGGCGGGGACGAGCTTGAGCGTCCACTCCCAGACCTTCTTCCCGTCGTAGAGCAGGAAGAGCGTCGAGAACATGGCGAGCAGGATGCCGGTGAGCGCCTCGACGACGACCGTGACGCCCTGGAGTCCGACCTGGGTGATCTGTTCGGCGTTGGCGCCGACGGAGTCGCTGAGGTTCTTCGCGATGCCGTTGATCTGCTGCTCGGTCACATGGAAGGGGCTGTTGAGCAGCGCGAGCTTGAGCTCCTCGATGCCGTCCTTGACCTGGTCGGACAGGTTGTCGATGTTGTCCATGACCTGCCAGACCACGAACCAGCCGACCAGGCCCATCACGACGAAGCCGGAGACGGCGGTGACGGCGGTGGCGACACCGCGCGGCATGCCCATGGCGCGGAGCCGGGCGACGGTGGGCTGGAGCAGGGCGGTGACGAGCAGCGCGGCGACGAAGGCGAGGACGACGAGCTGGACGGAGCTGATCACCTTCATCAGCACCCAGAGCGTGCCCGCGAAGACGAGGAGCCGCCAACTCGCCTCCGCCGCCACGCGCATGCCCCAGGGGATCGCGGCGGCGGGGTCGGGGCGGGCGGCGACGGCGGGGGCGTACGAGGGAGGGGCGGGGACGGAGCGGCCGGCTCCGTCAGGGGCCTCCTCGGCCGTGGCGACCGTGGCGTGCAAGGCGTCCGTGGCGGTCGGTGCGTCCGCCGGAAGGCGCGGGGCGGTGTCGATGCCCGACGGGGCGGGCCGCTCCGGAGCGGGGGCGGGCACGGGGCCGGCCACGTCCTCGTACGGAACGCTGTCCGGATCTTCTCGTTCCGCCTCGACCCTGCGCTCGTCCAGGCGTTCGCCCATACGGCTCAGGCCCGCGCCAAGCCGTCCCAGCCATCCCGGCAGTCTCGACATCGCTTCCTCTTCCCCCCGCTCGTTCTTCGGCCCACCCCGCTCCCCCGGAAGCTGGTGGGCTTTCGCAACCTACACGCCTGCACGCGAGAGCCCCCCACCGTAGGACGGTGAGGGGCTCCCGGAGGTTGAGCACGCCGGTACTAGTACCAGCGGTTGGCCTGCCAGAAGGACCAGGCGCCACAAGGGCCGCCGTAGCGGCTGTCCATGTAGCTGAGGCCCCACTTGATCTGGGTGGCGGGGTTGGTCTGCCAGTCGGCGCCGGCCGAGGACATCTTGCTGCCCGGCAGGGCCTGCACGAGGCCGTAGGCGCCCGAAGACGGGTTGACCGCGAGGTAGTTCCAGGTGGACTCGTGGTTCACGATGTTGCTGAAGCACTGGAACTGCGAGGCCGGGACCATCTGGCGGGCCATCGCCTTGACCTCGGCGACGGAGTACGACCCCTTCGCGGAGAAGCTGGAGGCGTCGCGGACGGAGGAACGGCTGGCGCGCTCGGCTGCCTCTTCCTTCTCCCGCTCCTTGCGCTCCTCCTCGGCCTTGGCCTCGGCGGCGGCCTTGTCGGCGGCCTCCTTCTTGGCCTCGGCGTCCTTGGCGGCACGGAGCCGGGCGTTCTCCTCCGCGGTCTTCTTCACGGCGGCGTCGGCGGCAGCGGCCTGGACGTCGGCCTGCTCCGAGAGCGAGGAGACCTGAACCTGGGCCTGCTCGCCCGCGGGGATGTCCGCGAGCAGCGTGGTATCGGCCGCGGTGGCCTCGAAGTTGTCATCCGAAGCCTGCACGGCGTTGCCCGAGGCAACGCCGACGACGGCGCCGACGGTGGTGACCGCAGTGGCCGAAGCCACCGCGAATCCCCGGACCGAGATCCGGCTCACACGGTTTCCTTCCAGCATCGCCCGCATAGGTGACCACGCGGGCGAAATCGTGCCCCTGGCGCTGGTCTCCGACGTACTGGGTCACTGAAGACACGGGCCCGTGGTGCTGTGGGCGGCATACGGCTGACGGCTGTTGAGTTGTTCATGGGGTGTGCGCCTCTGGAGGTGCATGTGTGCCGTATGCGGGGCCTGACGGAAGCAAGACTTTGCCGGACGGCGACACCGCAAGGCAATTCTGCGTTGCGTGTGAAAGCTCACACCTCGGCGGGCGCAGGTGTTTTTGACGATGCAGCGGACAGGAGTGCGCCGCCCGGCTAAGCTCCTGCGCTTTGCCGGGCGGCGCCAACTGCCGTACGCGTACGGATGCGTACGAAACGGGTCAGATCTGAACGTCCTCCAGCATCTCCGTCACGAGCGCGGCGATCGGGGAGCGCTCGGAGCGGGTGAGGGTGACATGGGCGAAGAGCGGATGCCCCTTCAGCTTCTCGACCACGGCGACGACTCCGTCGTACCGGCCGACCCGGAGATTGTCGCGCTGGGCGACGTCATGGGTCAGCACGACCCGTGAATTCGCCCCGATCCGGGACAGAACGGTCAACAGGACGTTCCGCTCCAGGGACTGGGCCTCGTCCACGATGACGAACGCGTCGTGGAGGGAGCGGCCCCGGATGTGGGTGAGCGGCAGGACCTCCAGCATCCCGCGCCCGAGGACCTCCTCGATGACCTCGCGACTCGCGACCGAGGACAGCGTGTCGAAGACCGCCTGAGCCCAGGGGCTCATCTTCTCCGCCTCGCTGCCCGGCAGGTAGCCGAGCTCCTGGCCGCCGACCGCGTACAGCGGGCGGAAGACCATCACCTTCTGGTGCTGCCGGCGCTCCAGGACCGCCTCCAGGCCCGCGCAGAGCGCGAGCGCGGACTTGCCGGTGCCGGCCCGGCCGCCCATCGAGATGATGCCGACGTCCGGGTCGAGGAGCAGATCGAGCGCGATCCGCTGCTCGGCGCTGCGGCCGCGGAGCCCGAAGGCCTCCCGGTCGCCGCGGACCAGCTTGACGTTCCCCTCGGAGGTGATCCGGCCGAGCGCCTTGCCGCGCTCGGACTGGAGCACCAGGCCCGTGTGGACGGGAAGCTCGGCGGCCTCCGGCACGTACAGCGTGTCCTGGTCGAAGAGCAGGTCGACCTGCTCCCCGGAGAGCGCGAGCTCGGACATCCCGGTCCAGCCGTTGGCGTCCGTGATGGCCAGCTCGGCGCGGTACTCCTCCGCGAGGAGACCGACCGAGGAGGCCTTGATGCGCAGCGGCAGGTCCTTGGAGACGACCGTGACGTCGTACCCCTCCGCCTGGAGGTTGCGCGCGACCGCGAGGATCCGTGAGTCGTTGTCCCCCAACCTGTAGCCGGCGGGCAGTACGCCGGGGTCGGAATGGTTGAGTTCGACACGCAGCGTGCCGCCGAGCTCCCCGATGGGGAGCGGGGCGTCGAGGCGTCCGTACTTCACCCGGAAGTCGTCCAGCAGGCGCAGGGCCTGCCGGGCGAAGTAGCCGAGCTCGGGGTGGTGCCGCTTGGCCTCCAACTCGGTGACCACGACGATCGGGAGCACCACTTCGTGCTCGTCGAACCGGGACATCGCGTTGGGGTCGGCCAGCAGGACGCTGGTGTCGAGAACATAGGTGCGCCGGTCGTTAAGTCGGCGCTTCGTGCTGGTCACCACGGAAGGACAGACCCCCTCTGAAGACCCCTGTGAGGTCGGGGCGCGACGGAACCGGTGTCGCTACGGAATGGGACCGGGTTCAGGCCGCGATGCGCGGGCCGAACCACGGCCCTCCGCTTCTCCCGTGCGTGTCCCGCACGGTCGTCCTGGTGCAAGGGGCCTCCCGGGTGGCGGTCTCCGTGCCGCTCACTTCACCAGGGATATGCCCTCGAACCAGCCATGCCATGCCATGGCATATGACGACGTGTTCGTGAACACGAGGTGATCGATTCCGAGAGGGTGTGTCCTCCGTTCGACCGGCGGGGCTCAGGTGCCGTAGCGCCGGTGCCGGGCCGCGTAGTCGCGGAGGGCACGCAGGAAGTCGACCTTGCGGAAGGCCGGCCAGTGGACCTCGCAGAAGTAGTACTCGGAATGGGCGCTCTGCCACAGCATGAATCCGGAGAGGCGCTGCTCGCCGCTCGTACGGATCACAAGGTCGGGGTCGGGCTGACCGCGTGTGTACAGGTGCTCCGAGATGTGCTCGACGTCGACGATCTCGGCGAGCTCCTCGAAGCTCGTCCCCCGCTCGGCGTGCTCCAGGAGCAGCGAGCGGACCGCGTCCGCGATCTCCTGGCGGCCGCCGTAGCCCACCGCCACGTTCACCAGTATTCCCGTGTTGGCGTGGGTGGCCTGCTCGGCCTCCTTCAGCACGGACTGGGTGCGGGCGGGCAGCAGGTCCATCGTGCCGACGTGGTTGACGCGCCAGCGGCCGTCGGCGGCGAGCGCGCGCACGGCGTTCTCGATGATGCCGAGCAGCGGGACGAGCTGTTCCTCGGGCCGGTTCAGGTTGTCCGTGGACAGCATCCAGAGCGTGACGACCTCGACGTCCGTCTCGGCGCACCAGCCGAGCAGCTCCTGGATCTTGTCCGCGCCCGCCTTGTGTCCCTGCTCGGGGGTCCCGCCGGACGCCTTGGCCCAGCGCCGGTTCCCGTCGAGGATGACCCCGATGTGCTTGGGCACCTGGGCGTGGTCGAGGCGGCCTTCCACCCGGCGTGCGTAGAGCCCGTACACCAGGTCGCGCAGGTTCACTGTTCTTTACCTCTCCATGCAGCGGCGGTCCGCCCGGCAGCGGCGGTCCGCAAGCCGCCACACTACTGCGCACGGGCGACAGGCTCCCAGCCCGGGACTGTCACAGGTCCGTGATAAGCAGAGATACGTGACTGATTCCCCCCTGTACCGCGCCTCCGCGGACCGCTACGACGCCATGGAGTACCGCCGCACGGGCCGCAGCGGCCTCAAGCTCCCGGCGATCTCGCTCGGCCTCTGGCACAACTTCGGCGACGACCGCGCGCTCGACAACCAGCGCGCGATCCTGCGCCGCGCCTTCGACCTCGGCGTGACCCACTTCGACCTGGCGAACAACTACGGGCCGCCCCCCGGCTCGGCCGAGCTGAACTTCGGCAAGCTCTTCGCCCAGGACTTCGCGCCCTACCGCGACGAGCTGATCGTCTCGACCAAGGCCGGCTACGAGATGCACCCCGGCCCGTACGGCGAGTGGGGCTCCCGCAAGTACCTGCTGTCGTCGCTCGACGCCTCCCTGAAGCGGATGGGCCTCGACTACGTCGACATCTTCTACTCGCACCGCTTCGACCCGCACACCCCGCTGGAGGAGACGATGGGGGCCCTGGCCTCCGCCGTGCAGCAGGGCAAGGCGCTGTACGTCGGCGTCTCCTCGTACAACAGCGAGCAGACCGCCGAGGCGGCCCGGATCCTGCGCGAGATGGGCGTCCCGGCCCTGATCCACCAGCCCTCGTACTCGATGATCAACCGCTGGACCGAGGACGACGGCCTCCTCGACACGCTGGAGGCGGCCGGCATGGGCTGCATCTCCTTCGTGCCGCTGGCCCAGGGACTGCTCACCAACAAGTACCTGAAGGGCATCCCGGAGGGCTCGCGGGCCACCCAGGGCAAGTCCCTCGACCCGAACCTGCTCTCCGACGAGGTGCTGCGGCGCCTGCGCGGCCTCGCGGACATCGCGGAGCGCCGCGGGCAGTCACTCGCGCAGCTGGCGCTGTCGTGGGTGCTGCGCGACGAGCGGATGACCTCGGCGCTGATCGGCGCGTCCAGCGTCGCCCAGCTGGAGGAGAACGTGGCCGCGCTCGCGGCAGCGCCGCTGACGGACGAGGAGCTCAAGGAGATCGACTCGTTCGCGGTCGACACCGACGGCACGAACATCTGGGCCGGCCGGGGCTGACCCCTTCCCGCCCCATAGGGCGCCCGATGGGGCGCCCTATGGGGCGGGAAAGAAAAAACGGGCCGGTCCGTGGGGGGGATACGGACCGGCCCGAGGGGGGGTTTCCACCATAACCCTTCGATAGTCGTGCTGCGCGCCACGTGCGCGGAACTCACCGCCCTGGATTTTCCGGATCCCAGTCGGGACAAGGGCTGTGAGGCCGTGTGGCGGGTTTGCGCCCCGGCGTGGCGGCGGAGTTCCGTCGAGGCGCGGCGTTGACGCGCGCACGCTTCAGGGGATCGCGGTGAACGCCCCGAGGAGCAGCCCGAGCAGCGCTCCGACCAGCATGAACGGGCCGAAGGGGATCGCCGAGGAGCGGCCCGCACGGCGCAGCAGGACGAGCCCGAGGCCGTATACGGCTCCGAGGAGAAAGCCCGCGAAGGCCCCGGCGAACAGGACGCCCCAGCCGTACCAGCCGAGGGCGGCGCCCAGCGGGAGCGCGAGCTTCACGTCACCGAAGCCGAGTCCCGCCGGATTGATCACGAAAAGCACCAGATAGGACCCGCCGAGGGCGAGCGCGCCGAGCAGCGCGTGGAGCCAGGAGCCCGCGTCGTACGGCAGGAGCTCGGCGGCGCCGAGGAGCAGCGGGACGCTGGCGGCGAGCGGCAGAGTGAGCCCGTCGGGGAGCCGGTGGACGCGGGCGTCGACGCAGGCGAGGAGGACGGCGAAAGGCGCGCCGAGCAGCCAGACCGCCAGCTCGGGCCGGGGCCCGCCGGTGGCCGCGGCGAGCGCGGCGCAGGCGAGGGCGGTGAGCAGCGGCGCGGCGAGCGGGCTGGGGGTGGTCGCGCAGTGCTGCCGCCCGGGCCCGCCGAGCCAGCCGCGCGCGGGCCCCACGAGCGGGTGCCCGGCGGGACACCGGTCCCGCCACGGCTCCTCGGCGGGCACGGCCAGCCGGTACGCGGCGCGCGGGACGAGCAGCCCGACGGCGGCCCCCCACAGGGCGGCGACGGTGATCAGCGTGACGTACACGGACTGACCCTAGAGGCGCGTGCGGCTACGGTCTGGCGCATGGCGAAATGGGGAGACGGGCCGGGGACGCTGACGGTTCTGGAGCGGGAGGTGGCTCTGGAGGTGGCGGCGTCGTACCGGGCGCGGCGGCGGGGGCTGCTCGGCCGGGACGGGGTCGCGGGGGCGCTGCTGATCACACGGACGAACAGCGTGCACACCTTCGGCATGCGGTTCGCGATCGACGTGGCCTATCTGGACCGCTCGCTCCGGGTCCTGTCCGTGGTGACGATGCGGCCGGGACGTCTGGGCATGGTCAGGCCGCGCGGCCGGCACGTGCTCGAGGCGGAGGCGGGTGCGATGGAGGGGTGGGGGCTGCGGCCGGGAGTCAGGGTCGGCATCACGGCGGGCCCGAGCCGAGCAGGGTGAACGCCCCGTAGGCGGCGGAGGCGAGCGCGAGCCCGGCGAGGACGGGCACGGCGGCACGCGGGCGCAGGCGCGCGAGGACGACGGCGGGCGGGAGCAACAGCCCGAACGCGGGCATCATCAGGCGCGGCCGGGAGCCGAAGTAGGCGGCGCCGACGAGGGAGACGAGGACGACGCCGATCGTGTAGACGAGCAGGGGCAGCGGCTGCTTCTGCCGTACGCAGAGGGCGATGAGCCAGCCGAGCAGTGCGAGCGCCGCGCACAGGCCGAGGGCGGCGGGCCAGGGCAGGCCGGCGATGAAGCGGGCGAGGGCGACGCCGCCGTCGATGGAGTTGCCCCAGGCGGCCTGGACGTCGAAGTAGGCGGAGGGGCTCCCCTCCCGTACGCCCACGTACACGACGTACCCGAGCCACCCCAGCGGGGCGATCAACACCCCGACCGCCGTCCGGAGGGGCAGCCTCCGCTCCTGTACGAGGGTGACGAGGGCCGTGATCCCGAGGGCGGCGATCAGCGCGGCGGCCGTCGGCCGGGTGAGCCCGGCTGCGGCGCACAGGACGCCGGCCAGGATCCACCGCCCGCGCAGGACGGCGTACAGCGACCAGGCGGCGAAGGCGGTGAACAGGGTCTCCGTATACGCCATCGACTGCACGAACGCGGTCGGATACACACCCCAGAGGATCGCGAGCAGCACCCCCACGCGCTCCCCGGCCACATGGGCGCCGCACTTGTAGATGCCCCAGGCGGCGGCGAGGGCGGCGGTCCAGGAGACGAGGAGCCCGGCGGTGGCAGCGTCGAAGGGGAGGACGGCTGCCAGGCCCCGCTCCAGAGCGGGGAGGAGGGGGAAGAAGGCGAGGTCGGAGTGGACGTCGCCGTTCGGCAGGGTGACCTCGTACCCGTATCCGTTCTCGGCGACACGGACGTACCAGACGGAGTCCCAGCGGCCCTTGAGCCGGTGCAGCCCGTCCTTGCCGGTCGCGGCGGCGGCGATCGCGAGGACGGCGAGGCCGATGAGCCGGGTGCCGGTGTAGCCGCCGAGGGCGGTGAGGGTGGGGCTGAGGGGACGGCGGGGACGTATGGGACGACGGGGACGACGGGGACGACGGGGACGACGGGACGAGGGCATCCGTCGATTATCCCGGGCAGGTAGCCGCTCTCACCCGAGGGGCCTTATGCGGACGAACTTCGAGGACAGGACGGGTCCGAGCTGGTGGACGATGGCGTGGCCGGGCTCCTGCGGGGAGGGCAGGTCGCCGAGGAACGAGGTGACGATGACCTCGTCGATGCCGATGACGCCGCGACAGCACTGCTCCTCCAGGAAGTCGAGCGTGCGGCGCCAGTCGGCGGCGGTCGGGTCCTCGCCGAGGAAGGAGCGGACGGTGCCCTGGACGACGTCCCAGAAGAAGACGTGCGGCAGGACGTCGCCCTGCGTGAAGACATGGGTCTCGTAGGCGCCCCGGAACTCGGGAATCCGGGTGACGAGATCACTGACCAGCTGGACACTCGGCGTCGAGGTCATCGGCAGCCCACTTCGGAACGGTCCCTGCGGTGTCGGGTACTCGGATCCAGCATGCTCCTCCGTCACTCATACGTCCCGTCACTTTTGCACTTTCCTGACGACGAGTTTCTCCAGGTTTTCCACAGGGGGTGCGAAGTGTCGCTCTTCCGTGGATCGTTGAGCGTATGTACGAGTTGGCGATCCTCGCGAGGGGCGGGGTACTCCTCACGGTCTGGGCGCTCGCGGCGGGCTGGCCCCGGGGCCGGCTGGCGGGCCGCCTGCGCCGGGACGGGTGGCAGGGGATCTGCCGGGGCGCGTGGGCGGCACCGGGGAAGGACGTGGACTGGCGCGTCCGCGCGACGGCGCTCCAGCTCCTGCGCCCGGAACTGGTGTGCAGCCACGGGACGGCGGCGCGACTGCACCGCATCGAACTGCTGGGCGAGACCGTTGCCCCCGCCTTCCTGGACTTCACGGCACCGGCGACGTCCCGCTCGACGCACGACGCCCTGATACGGGTCCGCTCCACGTCCTCCCTCACGGACGGGGACTGCGGGACACGGCGGGGGCTGCGGGTGACGACCCCGGCGCGAACGGTCGGCGACCTGATACGGGGCTGCGGCAGCCGAGAGGAGGCGGTCGTCGCGGCGGACTCAGCGCTGGCGCGGAGGGCGGTCGGCGGCGTACGACGCGAGCCCCTCGTCCGGTACGAGGACCTGGCCGCCGAACTCGCCGCACCGAGACCCGGCGGCCCCCGGGCCCGCGCCTGGCTGCGCCTGACCGAGCCGGCCTCGGGCTCCCCGGCGGAGTCGGTGGCCCGTCTCCGCCTACGGGACGCGGCGCTCTTCCCGGAGTCGCAACCGCTGCTCCGCACGGCGGAGGGGCAGGCTCTGCGCCCGGACTTCCTCTTCCGCGAGGCGGGCCTGGCGGTGGAGGTGGAGGGCTACGCCTTCCACGGCACACGCCGGGCCCACGAACGGGACGTGGCCCGCTTCAACGCGCTCCAGTCGTGCCCGGAGGTCCGCCGGGTGCTGCGCTTCACGGCGAGGGGGGTCTTCTCCCGTCCGGATCACGTCGTCGGGACGATCCGGACGGCCTTGACCTCCCTCTCCCGCTAAGGGGCCGTCGTCCGGGGGAAGGAGACCTCGACGCGCCGGTTCTTCTTGCGGCCCTCCTCAGAGGAGTTGTCCGCAATCGGATAGTCCTCGCTGTAGCCCCGGACGTCGAACGTCGTCCCGGGGTCGAGACTCCGGGCGAGGACCTGCTGCACGGCGACGGCACGCTGCTTCGAGAGCTTGAGCCCGTGCTCGTAGGTCCCGAGGTTGTCGGTGAACCCGAAGACCCTGACGCGGCCGGAACCGAGGTTGTTGACCTCAGCGGCGATGGCGGCGATACGGGAGGCGGCGGCGGGGCTCAGCTTGGCGCTGTTCTTCGGGAACAGCACCTCGGCCTGAAGCGCGAAGGTCACGTCCACGTTGGTGTCCTGTCGCCGCTGCTCGCCGCCCTGCTCCTCGACGATCTGCTTGATGTCGAGCACCTTGGCGGGCGCGAGGGTGGCGCCGTCGGGAAGCATGAGCGCGGGCGCGTTGGCATCGATGGCGGGCGGCGCGGCGGCGATGCCGGCGGAGCCGGGGGGATCGTCGGCGTACGCGGTGGGCACGGTGAGCGGCCAGATGCCCACGGAGACGAGGGCCAGGGCGGCCAGGCGGCGGTTCGTCGTCGTCATGGCGTCGCCTCAGGAGAGTTTGAGGGTGGCGGGTTCGAACGTGGGGAGCTGGAACGAGACTTCGGTGGTGGAGGCGGGGGGTGCGGGGAATTGCATGAAGACGGGGATCGAATCTCCACCAGAGACGATGCCCAGGCCTGTGGTGGTCAACGGCCGACCGTCCGTGTCCCGCAGAACGTAGTAGCGCTTCTTCCCTACCGCGTCCACGAGAGTAGCGCCGCCAAGCGATGTGCCGTGCTTCAGCACTTCCGTTTCGTCCCCCCTCAGGAGGTCAGGAACAGAGCGCCCTTTGCTGGAGGTGTTCTTGAGAGACCCTTTGATTGTCATGAACCCTCCGGCGTCACGCGCCGCCGAGCTGACGGTCAACTCGAACCCGTCCTGCCCCTTCAGGACAGCCAGCGTCGCTGTCGGCTCCTCCGCCTGCTGCGAGCCCTGCGTCGAGGTGCTCGCCTGAGGTGCAGACGTCGTCGTAGCAGGCTTGTCCGTCTTCGGCTTCTCCTCAGCGCCACAGCCGACCGCGAGGAAGGCCACCGACGCGACTGCGAGGGAAGCCAATCCCCCGCGTACATACCGTACGTTCATAAACCGCGCTTCCTTACTCGTCGTCGCAGGTCATTCGGACAGCCGGACCGTGAAGAGATCGACGGCGCCGGGCAGGGTCGGCTTCTCCGGATCGATCTCCCAGGCAACCCCGTCGCACATGAGCCCCATAATCGGGCCCTCTTCCTCCTCGTCGCCCTCATCGGGTGGCGTCGGCGTGGAGGGGGGCGGCTCCGAGGGGGGCTCCTGCTCCTTGTACTCGCAGAGCGGTTCGATAACTGCTGAAGCAGACGCCGTTGCAGGATTCGACTCTGGGCCATTCGTACGCACCGTCACGCGGAAACCCCCCGAGTCGAGGGGCACGCAGGTGTCTCCCGACAGTGCGGCGCCGTTCCGGGCCGCGAACTCCGCCGCCTGGTCACACGCGGCATCAGGGTCGTATTCCAGTCCACCGAGGAACCCGCCCCACTGCCCAGGGTCGAGGATCACCTCGATCCAGCCCTCCCGTAGCTGTTCCCGGGCATCCTGCGCAGCAGCGAGGGCCGCTGCGTCGGCCGCTGTCTGCGCGCTGTTCCGAGTAAACGCCGCCTGCCCCACCGCGAAGTAGGCGAAAGCGAGGAACAGGAGACCTGCCACCACGGCGATGTAGACAGGAAAGGCTTGCCCCGAGTCCCTACGCGCGCGGCCTGGCAAAGCTAGCCGGTCAGCTCGGCGATCTTGTTCTTGATCGCCGTCATGATCGTCGTTCCGATGTCCGTACCGGTGATGGCCACTACGATCGCCACCACCACCACAATGATCCCGAGGTACTCCACCGCCGTCTGCCCGCGGTCCCTCGTGGACCTTTCCGTCCAGCTCCATGCCCGCACCTTGGCCCTGGTCGCGGCCTTCAGCATCGCGTCGTACATCGTGGTCCCCTCCGCGTTCAGACGCCGGTGGTCGTGTCGGCGCACAGGGCCCGTGGGCCCCTCTGTGGGTGCCGGTCATCGGGTCGGCCTGGTGCCCAGCCAAAAGGCTAGGGCCTCGGCGCGCGTGGCGGTGTGGAGTTCAGCGAAGGGGATGGAGCAAGTAGCAACGACTCGCCGGTCGTTCAGGCCCGTGGCAATCAAGTCCCGTCACCCCCACCTCTCTCACACTCGGTCCGCACTCTGTCACATGCGGTTGTGCGCGCGAAGCAGGTTCGTCAACCTGCGGTGAGATTGAGACAGTTCCCGCCGACGTCGTGACCGTAGATCAGGCACCGTCCTCGGGTAGCCGTTCTGCGACGAAGCTGCCCCGCTGCGGGAGAGTTATCACCCATCCCTCCGAGCGCAGGAGGGCGACGGCCTGCCGTGCCGTGTCCCTCGCCACGCCATGGTCCGCCACCAGCTTCGACTCGGACGGGATCGGGTCCCTCGGCTGGAGCTCGCCAGACTTGATCCGCTCGCGGATGACTCGGGCCACCTGCTTATAGATGGGCGTCGGGTCAAAACGGTCGATATCCATGTTCGGGACGTTAGCTACGTGCTACACGCTGGGCATATGGGCAACGTCCTAGACGAGGTAGACAAGCCATACAAGTGCAGCTAGCGTTCAAAACGGAAGACCCCGGCGAGTGCGCGAACACTCCCGGGGCGTGGCCAACCTGTGGAAAGCAGGTCAACATGACAGACCTTATCCGCGCCCTCGTTCTGTGGGCGAGGCTGGTGTTCGGGTCCAGGAGAAGCGGCCGACACCGTGCCCGTACCGCGCTGTGGACAGCCGACCCGTCGCCGTGCCCGGTGCCCACCGCAACAGGGGCCGTGCGGCTCCCCGGACCGCGTTCCCCGTACGGGCTCGACGGGCCGCTGAACGGGGACGAGTCAGCCCTCGTCCGTCCCTACCTGCTCGCGTACGACCAACGGCAGGAACGGGCTCGGCAGCGCCAGCGGCGGCTCGCCCTCGTCCTCGCGGCGGACTTCGGTATTGATCTCGATACCCGAGACCTGCACGGGCTGGGGGTGGCGTGATGGCGACCTCGGCCGTCCCGGACCCCGAGGCCTGCGGCGCTCTGTGGCCCGGTGGGGACCGTCCCGGCCGTCACCGATCGCCGTGCGCGCTCCCCGCCGGGCACGAGGGCGCGCACCGGGCGGTTCGGCAGCCCGTACGGATGTGCGTGCGCTGCTGCGTGATCACGGCAGACCCGGTCGTCGTCTCCGAGGTGCACCAGAGCTCCGGGCCCGGATTCAACGTCTACGCCTGCCCGGAGTGCGCGCCGCACTACCCGCCCGTGCCGGACGTGCTCGACCTGTTCCACGACCGGGACCGGCGACGGGGCGGTGGCGGACTCTGAGCGCGCACCCCACGACCTGATCCCGTTCGCCTGCCGCGCGGGCTTACTCGCCGCCCGTGACCGAGCCGAAGTCCGTCCCCGTGCCCAGGAAGAGGCCCGCGCCGAGGAGGATCATCGTCGCCGGGACCATCAGGGTCGTGATGACCATCGTCGCCTTCGGGACCGCCTTCGCCGCCTTGCGGCGGGCGTTCTGGGCGTCCGTCCGCCGCATGTCGTTGGCGATCTGTATGAGCGTGTCCACGATGGGGGCGCCCAGCTCCTCGCCCTGCTGGAGCGCCGTCACGAACTGCGCCACCTGCTCCGAGTCGTTGCGGCGGCGCAGTTCGTCGAAGGCCTGGCGGCGGCTGACGCCCATGTCCATCTGGCGCAGGGTGATGCGGAGTTCGTCGGACCAGGGGCCCGCGTACTGCTCCGCGACCCGTTCCAGGGCCTGACGGAAGCCGAGGCCGGCCGAGACGACTACGGCGAGGACGTCCAGGAAGTCGGGGAGGGTGCGCTCGATCTGGTCCTTGCGGATGCGGACCGCCGACCAGATGCCGACCTCCGTCCAGAACACGCCGAACGCGAAGAGGAGGAGCGCTACGAGAACCGAACCCCTGCCCAGCATGAGCAGTCCGCCCAGGACGCCCAGGAAGCCGTAGACCGCCCGCCTCGCCCCGTACCGGTCGATCGTGAGTCCGCCGGGATTGCCCGCGAGGTCGATACGGCGGCGTACGGCGTTGACCCGCTTCGGTCCCATGAGGCGCAGGACGGCGGGTGACCAGCGCATGCCGAGGCGGTCGACGGCGGAGTCCACCGCGCCGGTACGGGTGGCGCCGACCTCCAGGGCGAGCTTGAGGTCGTCGGGGAGGCGGGCGTCGGCGCGGTAGAGGCGCAGGCCGTAGGCGATGCCGGCGACGGCCAGGCCGGCGAGCAGGGCGAGAAGGAGGTCCATGGCGCGCGCCCGTCCTATACGTCGATCTTGGAGAAGCGGCGGATGGCGGCGAAGCCGACCACGTACAGGGCGCAGGCGGCGACCACCGCGAACTGTCCGAGGGTCGAGCCGGTCATGCGGTCGAGGGCGCCGGGCTGCATGTTGTCGATGAGCAGGAGGGAGCCGACGCCGATGACGGGGACGGAGTACGCGGTCATGCTCACCTGGGACAGCTGGGTGCGGACCTCGCGCCGGGTCTCCTTGCGCTCCTCCAGCGTCTCCGTGAGGTTCCGAAGGGAGGAGACGACCGTGCCGCCCGCCCGGTTGGCGAGGACGAGGGTGGTGACCAGGACGACGAGTTCGCGGGAGGGGAGGCGTTCGGCCAGCTCGCCCAGGGCGTCGTCCAGGGACGTGCCGACGGCCAACTGCTGCGCCACCTTCTCCAGTTCGTCTCCGGCCGGGGACTCCAGCTCGTCGGCGGCGAGGCTGAGCGCCATGCGCAGGGCGAGGCCCGCCTGAGTGGCGTTGGCCAGGATGCGGGAGAGTTCGGGGAGTTGGTTGATGAACTTCTCGATGCGCTTCTGCCGCTGCCAGTTGAGGAAGCCCAACGCCACCCACACGCCGAGGAGTCCGCAGATCGGGCCGAAGAACGGGGAGAGCGCGGACTGTCCGACCACCCAGAGGACGGCGACCGTCACCGCGAGGCCGACCGTGAACTCGCCGGGCGTGACGTCGAGTCCCGTCGCCGCGATCCGCAGTTCCAGCTTCCGGCCGAGGGACGTCCGGCGTACGCGTCGGTCGATGCCCCGGAAGCGGCGCCTGCGGCGGCCGGCCGTCTCGGGCTCGTTCGTCTCGTCGAGCCGGGCGACGAGCGCCGCGTGGCGGCGGGCCCCGCTCGCGTACACCTGGACGCCCGTCACGCCGAGGACGCAGCAGATCAGCGCCACGCCGAGCGTCAGCCACACGGGATCGATCGCGGTCATGGACGTCTGCTCCTAGTTCGCTTCTCGGGTGGCCAGTCCGGCGTCGGTCGCGGCCACGCCGAAGGCCTGCGGGATGGGCTGACCGGCCATGTACAGCCGCTCGGCGACCCGCCGGGGCAGCGGGTGGTACGTGAACTGTCCGTACACCCGGCCGTCGGCCGCGACCGGCTGCGCCTGGAAGCGGCAGATCGTGGCGAGGAGGAAACGCTCGCGCCCGTGGGAGGCGAGGACGGCGATCTCGGTGATCCGGCGGGTGCCGTCCGGGTGCCGGGTCAGCTGGACGAGGACGTCCACCGCGCTGTTGATCTGGTCGCGGAGCGCCTCGAAGGGCACCTTCACCTCGGACATCGAGGCGAGCGTCTGGAGCCGCATCAGGGCGTCCTCGGCCGAGTTGGCGTGGACGGTGGCGAGCGAACCGTCGTGGCCGGTGGACATCGCCTGGAGCATGTCGAGGGTCTCGCCGCCGCGGACCTCGCCCACGATGATGCGGTCGGGGCGCATGCGCAGGGAGTTGCGGACGAGATCGCGGATGGAGATCTGGCCCCGGCCCTCGATGTTCGGCGGGCGGGCTTCGAGGCGGATGACGTGGGCCTGCTGGAGCTGGAGCTCCGCCGAGTCCTCGATGGTGATGATCCGCTCGCCCTCCGGGACGAGACCGGAGAGGGCGTTGAGGAGGGTCGTCTTGCCGGTGCCGGTGGCGCCGGAGACGATCAGGTTGAACTTGGCCTGTACGAGCCCGGAGAGCAGGAGCAGCATCTGCTCGTCGAGCGAGCCGAGGCCGATCATCTCGTGGAGCGTGTACGCGCGGGGGAAGCGGCGGATGGTGAGCGTCGCCCCGGTGAGCGACAGCGGCGGGATGATGACGTTGACGCGCTCGCCGGAGGGCAGGCGGGCGTCGACCATCGGGTTCGACTCGTCGACACGGCGGTTCACGGTCGAGACGATCCGCTCGATGGTCTGCATCAGCTGGTCGTGCGACGCGAAGCGGAGCGGCAGCAGCTCGACGCGGCCGGCGCGCTCGATGAAGATCTGGTCGGGGCCGTTGACCATGATCTCGGTGATCGAGGCGTCTTCGAGGAGCGGTTCGAGTACGCCGAGACCGAGCGCCTCGTCGACGACACGGCGGATCAGCTGGGCCCGCTCGGCCGTGGAGAGGACCGGTCCCTCGCGGCTGATGATGTGGCCGAGGACGCGCTCCAGGCGGGCGCGCCGCTCGGCGGCCGCGAGCGCGGACATCTCGGTGAGGTCGATCTCCTCCAGGAGCTTGGCCCGGAAGGCGGCGACGAGGTGACTGTCCTCCCTGCCTCCTCCGGCGCCTTTGTCCTCGGGGGCGTTGATCCGGGCACGCAGACTCATGACTTGTCGTCCCTCCTTCTCATTCGTCGTCCTCGGTGGGCGGGGTGCGGGGCATGGTGGCGGTCTTCTCGACCGGGTCGAAGTCCCAGAAGGGGAGGACGCGGGGGATCTCGACGCGGACGGTGATCACGGCCGCCTCGTCTCCCTCCCCGCAACCCCCGATCTCGGGGTCGACCCAGCCGCTCACGGCCGCGCGACCCGCCGTCGCGCAGTCCGGCGCGTTCTCTTCGTCGGTGGTCGCCGCCCGGGCGGCAGCCCGGGCCGCCGTACCCGCCTGCTGGGCGGCGTACGCGGCGATGCCGAGCTGTAGGCCCGCGAGGCCGACGATGAGCAGGATGGGGAGGAAGCCGAGGTACTCGATGGCGGCCTGGCCTCGGTCACGGGTCCTCGAAGTCGGTTGCTTGCTCATGGTGTGGGGACCTCCGATACCGCGCCCGCGGTGGCGTCCACGCGGAAGAGGCCGCCCACTCCCGGGAAGAGGACGGGAACCTCGACGCTCACCACCGCGGTCGCCATGCCGCCGTTCGTGGAGCAGCGCGGCTCGGCGCTGCCCGCCCAAGCCCCGTCCAGGTGGCGCACCGCGGCGCCCGCGCAGTCACCGCCGACGGCCTCCGCCCGCGCCCCCTCGTCCGCCGCATTCGCCGCCAGCGTGTACGTGTAGCCGACCAGGACGACCTGCCAGAGCAACGCCAGCGTGAGCAGGATCAGCGGCACCATGCCGAGGAACTCGATCGCCACCTGTCCTCTGTCGTCGTCCCGGTAGCTCCGCATGGCTCAGCGGCCTCCGGTGCGGCGGCGCAGGCCCAGCGAACCCCGGTCGCCCGCCCGGGCGAGCTCCTTGCCGGGCCTGCCCTGTCGGCCGGGTGCGGGGGTCGCCTGGACCAGGCCCAGTTCCCCCGCGAGGGACCACAGGGCCTGCTTGACCGTCGAGCGGGCGTCGAGGTCGTGGAGCCGGCCCGCGTCGACGACGGCTTGGAGTTCCTTGAAGTTGGCGGGGACGGAGACGCCCGCCGTCCGCGTGCCGGTGATCTTCTGGACGAGGGGTGGCTGGATCTCCGCGGACCGTTGGTGCCGGTTGACCAGGGTGACGGTCTCCTCGGCCTTCCGTACCTGGAGGCGTTCCCACATCCGTACGGTCCGCTTGGCCGCCCGTACCGCGATCACGTCCGGGGTGGTGACGAGCAGCGCGGTGTCGGACATCTCGATCGCCGCGGCGTTGGCGCCGGTGAGCTGGGAGCCGCAGTCGACGACCACCACCTCGTGCCGGGCGCGCAGGGCGCTGACGATCTGGCGGGCGGCGCGGTCGGTGACCTCCTCGCCGCGCTCCCCCTCCGCCGGGGCGAGGAGCAGCGCGAGGCCGGTCTCGTGGACGTAGACGGCGTCCTGGAGGACCCGGGGCGAGATGTCGGCGATCGCCGCGAGGTCGGCGGCCGACCGCCGGAACTGGACGTCGAGGTAGGAGGCGATGTCGCCGCCCTGGAGGTCCAGGTCGAGGAGGGCGACGGTCCGGCCGGAGGCGCGGGCGGCGAGGGCGAGGTGGACGGCGGTGACGGTGGTGCCGACGCCGCCCTTGGCGCCGCTGACGGTGACGACGGTGCCGCCGGGGCCGGTGGCGAGTTCGGCTCCGGCGCCGAGGTGGCGGCGTACCCCGGCGGACCACTGGGCGGCGGCCTGGACGCGGCTGGCGAGCTCCTCGTAGCCGAGGGGGAGGGTGACGAGCCCGCGCGCTCCGGAGTCCATGGCGGCGGAGAAGAGGACGGGGCTGGCGTCGGCGGTGATGAGGACGACGCCGACGGCCGGGAAGCGGAGGGCGACCTCGCGGACGACGTCGAGCGCGGGGACGGGCCCGATGCGCTCGTGGACGAGGACGACCTCGGGGAGTTCGTCGAGGGACTCGGCGGCGAGCCGGGCGAGGGTGTCGACGAGCTGGGTGGAGTCGGTGACGGGCGCGGCGGGTTCGGCGTCGGGGAGCTGGCTGAGCAGGGTGACGACGGAGCGGGCGGCGTCGGGGTCCCCGACGGCCGGCAGGATCCTGGTGGTCATACCGGCCTCACTTGTCTTTTTCGAGCGTGTAGGTGCGGTCGCCCTGGTCGGCGGGGGCGCCGCCGGTGGCCGGGGCGACGAGGGCGAGGCGTACGTGCTCGGCGAACGACTCGGCGTACGCGACGCGCTGGGTGTCGAGGGTGGAGAGCGCGAAGCTGATGGGGACGGCCGAGGTGGCGCCGCGGCTCGTGCGCTCGCTGCTGTCACTGATGGGGGTGAGCTTGCCGACGGAGAGGACGCGGGCGCCGGCGACGATCATCCGTGACTGGGACGGGTCGTCCTTCTTCTCGCCGGCGAAGGTGGCGTAGATGTTGACGGTGGCGCCGGCGTTGATCTTCCCCGCGACGCCGGTGGCGGCGTCGATCATGATCGCGATCTCCTGCTCGCCGGGCTTGAGCTCGGGTTTCTGGACGATCATGTCGCTCTGGAGGAGGGAGCCCTTCCTGAGCTCGGTGACGGCGATCCTGCCCTCGATCTGGCGGAGATCGGTGACGGCGGTGGCGGAGAGCCAGCGCTTGGGCATGGAGATCTTCTCGAACTGGCTCGCGTTCAGGGCGGCGTAGGGGGCCACGTTCTTGCTGAGCCGGTACGCGGTGACTTCCGGGCCGACCTTCGCGTTCACGTCGCTGATGACCGTGAGGACGCCGGCGAAGGCGCCGAGGGCGCACAGGACGGAGAGCAGCAGCAGGATCACGCCGCGGCGCTGGCGGGAGTTCATGGCCGGACTTCCTCGATCGGAGACGTGGGTCGGGGCGGGCGGGGGTGGTCGTCGTACGCGGCGGCGCTCACGGGACCGTGCGGGGGTCGATCGCGGGGCCGGGTACGGAGCCGGACGCGGGGCCGGACGCGGGGCCGGATGCGGGGCCATGCGCGGGGCCGGGTACGGAGCCGGACGCGGGGCCGGGTACGGAGCCATGCGCGGGGCCCGGTACGGAGCCAGGCGCGGCGCCCGGTACCGAGCCAGGCGCGGCGCCGGACGTGGCGGGCCGGCCGGTGGCGGGTGCCGGGGCGGGTGCCTGTACGGCTCCGAGGGCCCGGGTGGTGCCCCGGGCCGGCACCGGGTCGAGGGCGGGAGCCCCGCCTCGCACCGGAGCCGCACTGAGAGCCTGCGTCGCGCCACGGGGCGCCCCGATCGCCGCCTGGGTCGTCCCCCGGACCTGAGCCGCCCCGGACGCCGCGCCCGCGACCGCCGTCGGCGGGGCCGCCGCCGTCAGCGGCGCCGCGCAGAAGCCGCAGCGGTCGCCGATGAGCTCCATCCCGCACCAGTGGCAGGTCTCGCGCCGTACGGAGGAGACGAGTTGGTAGAGAACGGGCAGGTCGGGCAGGTACGCGACGAACTCCACGAGCTTGCCGGTACCCCACCAGCCGGGCGAGGTCTCGGGAAGTACGGCCTCTTGGACGGGGCTCTGGATCTGCCACGCGGGGATGAGGGCGGTGGCGGGCCAGTCGGTCTGGAGCTGGCCGCGCGCGACGAGGAGCTGCGTGGCGAACTCCGGCCCCGCGAGGCGCTGGTCGCCCGCACCGCCGAGCCGGACGATCTGCGGCGTGGGCCCGGCGAGCACGGCGAAGTGCGCCCCGGGCAGCCAGCCCTTGAGGTGGGAGGAGAGGCTGACGGGGACACGGTCGAGGCGGGACACCGAGCCCAGTACGGCCCCCGCGTAGATGTAATGGGCGAGCAGCCTGGCGGCGGAGGCGAGCACGCCGGGGCTGAAGTCGCAGGCCGCCAGCTGCCGTAACTGCCGGACGAGCACGGCCGCGCCGAGGGGCGGCAGGTCGGTTCTGACCAGCGCGATCCGGTCGCTTTCGAGGAGCCCGCGGACGGCGTGCAGGCGCCGCTCGACGGCGGCGGGGGCGGAGGTGGGGCAGACGACGACCACGCTTCCGTACCGCGCGAGGAGCTGCTGCATGTCGGCGACGGAGGCGTCGAGAGACCGCGTCTCGGGGGCCGGGAGCACGGCGGCGTCCGGCGTCTGCGGGTCGGTCGGCGGCAGCACCAGGTCGGCGCTGGTGACCGCGATCGCTGTCGGCACGTCAGACCCCCGTCCCCTCCGGCCTCCGGGGTCCCGGGAGCCGCAGATCACCTACCGCGTTCGGGGCGTCACCGCAGGGCGCCGCCGCCTCTGCACTTTATCCACGCCACCCGGGGTGGTGAACACACAATCCGCCAAGCTCTCCCCACTTTCTTTGGGCCTTGCAGCAGGCCCACCGGCCCTTTTCACCACGACGTTCACCGCGACTCTCACCGCGGCCCCGCCTCCACCGAACGCCGCTTGCCGCCAGAGGTCTTGACAACGCGATTGGTCTGGACCAGCTTGTGCGACAACGGTGGCCACCGTCCGCACCCCCGCATCAGCCTCGTACCCCCGTACGAGCCCCTCCGTACGACGACGTACGGCACCTCCACATCCCCAACTCCCCCACCGGAGGATGCACGTGGACCGCACCACCACCCGCCCGCACGCACGTCGATGGCTCGGCGGAGCCCTCGCGATCGCCGTCGGCTCCGGGCTCGTCCTCGTCGGCGGAGCCGGCACCGCCCAGGCGGCCGACGTCAACGTCGCCAAGAACGCCGGGTTCGAGAACGGCCTCGCCAACTGGGCCTGTTCCGCCGGGGGCGGCGCCGCCGTCTCCTCGCCCGTACGCACCGGGGCCGGCGCCCTGAAGGCCACCCCGGCCGGCCTCGACAACGCCAAGTGCGTGCAGACCGTGGCCGTCAAGCCCAACTCCACGTACACGCTGAGCGCCTGGGTCCAGGGCGGATACGCCTACCTCGGCGCGAGCGGCACCGGGACCGGCACGGGCAGCGTCTCCACCTGGACGCCCGACAGCGCCGCCTGGAAGCAGCTCACCACCACCTTCACCACCGGCGCGAGCACCACCTCCGTCGAGGTCTACACCCACGGCTGGTACGGCACGTCCCCCTACCTGGTCGACGACGTGAGCGTCTTCGGCCCCGACGGGGGCGGCGGCCAGGACCCCGACCCGGTCATCCCGGCCACCCCCGCCGGCCTCGCCGCCGGCACGGTCACGTCGAACTCCGTCGCCCTCAGCTGGGGCGCGGTCTCGGGCGCCACCGGCTACAAGGTCTACCGCGACGGCGCCAACCCCCAGACGGTGACCGGCACGGCCACCACCGTGACCGGCCTCACCGCCGACACCGCCTACCAGTTCCAGGTCGCCGCGACGAACTCCGCGGGCGAGTCCGCCAAGTCAACGGCCGTGTCGGCCCGGACCGCCAAGGTCACCGACCCGGGCCCCGGCCCGGCCGTGCCCAAGCACGCGCTGACCGGCTACTGGCAGAACTTCAACAACGGCGCGACCGTCCAGAAGCTGCGGGACGTCCAGTCGCAGTACGACATCATCGCCGTCTCCTTCGCCGACTCGACCACCACGGCCGGCCAGATCGTCTTCAACCTCGACCCGGCCGTCGGCTACGCCTCCACCGCCGACTTCAAGGCCGACATCGCGGCCAAGAAGGCGGCCGGCAAGTCCGTGATCATCTCGGTCGGCGGCGAGAAGGGCAACGTCACGATCAACAGTGACGCGAGCGCGACCGCCTTCGCGAACAGCGCGTACGCCCTGATGCAGGAGTACGGCTTCAACGGGGTCGACATCGACCTGGAGCACGGCATCAACTCCACGTACCTGACCAAGGCGCTGCGCCAGCTCTCCGCCAAGGCCGGTTCGTCGATGGTCCTGACGATGGCCCCGCAGACCATCGACATGCAGAACACCGGCACCGAGTACTTCAAGACGGCGCTCGCCGTGAAGGACATCCTCACGGTCGTCAACATGCAGTACTACAACAGCGGTTCGATGCTGGGCTGCGACGGCAAGGTGTACAGCCAGGGCTCGGTGGACTTCCTCACCGCGCTCGCCTGCATCCAGATCCAGGGCGGCCTCGCCCCGTCCCAGGTCGGCCTGGGCGTCCCCGCCTCCACGCGGGGCGCGGGCAGCGGCTACGTCGACCCGCAGATCGTGAAGAACGCGCTCGACTGCCTGACCAAGCTGACCGGCTGCGGCACCTACAAGCCGGCCCAGGCCTGGCCGACGCTGCGCGGCGCGATGACCTGGTCGACCAACTGGGACGCGACGGCCGGCAACGCCTGGTCGAACGCGGTGGGCCCGCACGTCCACAACCTGCCCTAACCCGCTGAACGGTGGGGGGCGCCTCGTGGTACGAAGGTACCGCGCCGCGCCCTCCCTCGCGTGTTCCGTCTCAGTCCCCCGTGAACAGGATCCGCCGGGGCCCGCCACCGCCCACCGGACCGGACGGCATGGGCGAGCGGCCCGCCGGCACGGCCCGCTGCAGGCCCCAGGCCCGGATCTCCTGGATCTGCTCCGGATGCACCTTGCTCAGCGGAACGGTGTTGGCGAACGTGTCCAGGACGAACGCCGGACGCAGGTGCCCCGTCCCTCCGCTCAGCCGGGCCTCGGTGCCCACGTCGTGCAGGGCCGCGGCGATGTCGGAGCCGGCGAACCCGTCGGACAGATCGACCAGGCGGTCCATCTGGACCGGGTCCGGCTCCTGTCCCAGGTACAGGCGGTAGTACAGCTGGATGATCTCCCTGCGGTCCTCCGCGTCGGGGAGGTCCACGAAGAACAGCTCGTCGAACCTTCCCTTGCGCATCAACTCGGGCGGGAGGCTCCGGACGTCGTTGGCGGTGGCCACCACGAACGCACGGGAGTCGGACTCCTGCAGCCAGAAGAGGAAGTGCCCGACGACACGGGCGGGGACGCCGGTGGTGTCGTGCCGGCCGGACAGCCCCTTCTCGATCTCGTCGATCCACAGGATGCACGGGGCCACCCGGTCGGCCATGGCCAGCGCCTCCCGGAACCGGCTCTCCGACTCGCCCAGGTACTTGCCGTGGATGCTGCCCATGTCGAGTCGGTAGAGCGGCAGTTGCCACTCGTGCGCGATCGCCTTGGCGGACAGCGACTTGCCGCAGCCCGGCACTCCCACCAGCAGGACTCCTCGCGGCGGACGCAGGTGCGTGCCCCTCAGGTCCTCGTGCATGAGGCGGTGCTTGCGCCCCAACCACTCCCGGAGATTGGTCAGTCCTCCGACGGCGTAGCTCCCGGCCTTGAGCGGGATCCGCTCCAGGCCGGCGAGATCGCTGAAGATGCGATCCTTTGCCTGAGCGAGGCCCAGCACGTCCGGCTTCAGGACGGAGCCCTTGGCGGCGAATGTGGCCATCAGGTTGACCGCCTCGGCCTCGGTGACACCACGCAGGAACTCGGCGGCACGGCGTGTGTCGCTCTCGTCCCATTCGACCGGAATATGGCCACGGTGGTCGCCCAGGAAGCGCCCGAGGATCGCGTACATCTCGTCCGGCTCCGGAAGGTCGAGCTGGATGCTCATCCCGAGCCGCTGGAGCCCGCTCCAGATCGGACTGTCGGTGATGACGACGACGCTGCCCATGTTGGTGTCGGCGAGCCGTGCCAGCTCCGCCATGTGCCGGGACATCTGGTTGTCCCCTTCGAGGTCCGTGGGGTCGACGAAGACGACGGTGGCGTTGGCCCGGCTCGTGAACTGGGCGGCGGCGAAATCCATGGCTCCGACGAAGGACCGGTCGTCGATCACGGTGGAATTGGTCCGTAGGTCGCGCAGGCCGGTCGCCCTGGTGTAGATCCAGAAGGGCATGCTGCTGCGGCGCGGCTGCCCGGCCGCTTCGCGCAGCAGGCGCAGGGCACGCTGCTGCTCGACGGTGCGCATGCCGATGACCGGTACGCGGGCGGCGATGTAGCTTTCGAGGTGGTGCAGGCTGTCGGCGTAGTTCGACATGCGGACCTTCGGGTCGGAGTCGGTGGGAAGGCCGCCATGGAGGCGGCAGGAGTCCCGCCCGCCGGCGGGGTCGTACACCCGCGCGTCAGTCCCGTCCGACCTTGCGGCGGGGCACGGTGGTCGGGTCGTAGGCCCAGGGGTCCCCGGGTGGCTCCGTGGACGGTGGCCGGGTCGACACCGCCGTCAGAGGGTTGTCGCGCAAGGTGCGGCGGCGTTCCTCGATCCACTCCGCCAGGGGATCCTCGCGCCTTGCCGTCTCCAACTGCTCTTCCAGCTGCTCCTGGAGCTGGTGGACGCGTTCGTCCACCAGCCGCGTGAGCCGCTCCCGCAGGGCCGGTGGCAGACCCCTGTGACCCGCCATCTCCCGGATCGCCACGAGACCGTGCCGGGCCTGGGCCAGCTCCCGCCCCACGGAGAACTCGTCCGGTTCGGCGCTCACCGCGCGCACCAGCGTGTCGGCCCAGGTCTGCAGCCGCGTCCCGAGCGCCTGCGTCAGGTGCCGGGCGAGGCGCTGCACGGTCGGGCCGTCGAAGTCCTCGTCCGTGAGCGGCGGCAGCAGAGACGGGTCGGTGGGCTCGAAGGCTGCCCACCGGCGGAGGAACGCCACCCATGTCTCGTACAGGCCGCCATGCCCCCAGAGGCCGTTCACCGCGGGGTTCCGGGTCTGCGGACGAGCGTCTCCCCGGGAGGAAGCGGCTCCCAGTCCGGGAGCCCTTCGACGACGTGCCGGTGGCGGCCGGTCGACCGGTCGACCGGGCCGGCGCCCTGGGCCGCCCACGGCACCTCGCTCCCTGACCTCCGTACGGGGCCGGGAGGCGGGTCGGGCTGCTGATCGTCGTCCTGTCGTCCGTCCGCCTGCGGCTCGTGTGTCATCGGTCGTCCTCCTTGCGTACGGTCCGGCCCTCGAACGGCGATCCCTCCTGGTGGAGGAGGCCGTACGCGGAGATCACGTCCCGGCACCGGCTTTCGACGGCGTCGGCTTCCTTGAAGCGCGCCTCCCAGTCGGTGCGCTCGGCCGACGCGCCGCGCAGTCGGTGCAGCGAAGCCCGCTTCGCCCGGTCGAGCGCCTCGCGGACCCGCGAGTGGGTGGCCGCCGCATCGCGGGCCGCGCGGTGAATGACGAAGCCCCAGACGGCTCCGGTGCACAGCGCGAGCAGGAGCGCCGCCACCACCCCGGCCTGGCCGACGAGGGCAAGGATGGCGAGCAGGACGACGACCAGGGGGGCGACCCTGGCCGCCAGGGGGTAGGCGAGCCCGTTCAGGAAGGAGTCGGTGTGATTGCTCCAGTGCTCGGCGAGGCGGGTCTCCAGGGTCGCCATCGGCTCATTGAGAGAACCCCGCCACGGCGGCAACCGGAAGATCCGCGATTCGACCGTGTGTGTCTCGTCGAGGCGGATCTGCACATCCTGGGGCACGGCCGCCCGGCAGTCGCGGGTGTAGCCCGCGTGGGCCTCCGCGAACCACTCGTCGCACGCGGCGATCGCCAGCCGCTGGGTGGCGGCGGACGTACCGATCGCCGCGGGGGTGAGAGCTGCCGCGCTCTGCACCGTCAGATAGTCGAGCGTCTCCTCGTACAGAGCGGCCTCGGACTCCGTGGCCTTGCGTGCCCTGTCCATGTCGCCGGCGTGCCGCACGACGTTCTTGCTCAGAGCCAGGTCCCATCGGAGCGGCAGCTCCTCGTCGTCGTACGCACCGACGAGACGGTCGAGGATGTCGTCGACGGCGTCCTCCAGCCGCTCGGACGGCCCGGGCTCACGGTCGAGGACGGCCTGGTACTTGTCGAGGAGCCGCTGCTGCGCGCGTGCAAGGGAAAGGGCCCGGTCGAGCGCGGGCCACTCCGGAGAGAGCGCAGCGAGCAGCGGGTAGTCGGCCGCGGCGGAAGGAGCCGCGAGGGAGTCGATCTCGTGCCGCCAGCGCCGGACCTGCCGGTCCCGTGCCGCGGTGTCGTGCGCCAGTCGGTCCCGCCACTCCCGGAGTGACATGGCGAGCATCTCCCGGCCGGCGAGGCCGAACGCTCCCTGGGCGATCGATTCCAGGATGACCGCGAATTCCCTGCCCAGGCGCACCGGGTCCTGGGCGAGGAGGTAATGACGGAGCCAGCGGTGCGAGCTCTGCAGCCGCTCCTGTCTCCGGAGGACGAGGGCGAAGAACAGCGAGGTCCGTGCCGGTGAACGACGGAAGGCCTCCTCCACGGCGCGCTCGCACAGCACCCGGTCGTCCGAGGCCCAGGAGGCGAGCGCGACGAGGGCGGGTGCCAGCCAGTAGCGGGGGGTCCGCAGCATCAGCTGCTCACCGACGGTGCGGATGGTCTCCTCGGCGACGAGCCCGGTGTCGAACGCCTGGAGCATGCCCACGGCGGTTCTGCGGACCTCTTTGTAGTGGCCGAACTCGTGATCGATCTCGTCCTGGACCCTGCCGATGCGCGTCTCGGCCCGCTGCACGTTGGCGACGCGCTCAGTGCGACCGGCGAAGGCACGGAACTCCGCGAGGAGTTCCCCTAGTTCGCGCGTGGTCTGCTGCTGGCGGGCGTCGACGCCGGCCACCTGGCCGGACACCGATCCCAGCTGTTCACCGAGCCGGCCCACCAGTTGGCCGACCTCCCGCACCTTCTGGTGCAGCCCGTAGTCCACGTAGTTCATGACGGTTCTCCGATCCGAGCACGTCCGGTCGCGGGGCAGAGGTGGGTGAGGTGCGCGGCCGGACGCCCCGCCCTCGACGGCCGGCTCAGGGGCGTACGGCCCGGCCGTCGGGCAGGACGGGGATGACCAGGCCGGTGGCGTAGACCTCGATGTAGGCGTAGCCCCCGGAGCGGGCCAGCATCCTGGCGCGGGCGAAGGGTTCGGGCATCGGGTCGAAGGGGGCGAAGTGCCGTGTGATCACTCCCATGAGGTCGAGGGTGTGGTCGACAAACGGCGGCCCGAGGAAGCAACGGGCCACGAAGCCCATAGGCACGTCGCCGTGCGACCGCTCGTACGCCTCTCGGATCCAGGCGGCCAGTTCGGCGCGGGCGGTGTCGTCCAGTTCGGCGTCGAGCCTTTCGATCGCCCCTCGAAGATCAGGGGCGCGTGGTGCGAGGAAGTCGCGGGACAGCGCGCCTCCCGTCGCGGCCCCGACCGCCGACCCTGTTGCCCGGTCGGGACCGATGACGAGTCGCCGGTCCGTTCGACCGCCCCGGGTCGTCTCCTGCCCGTCCGTCGATCCGCCTCGCACAAGGCGGCGAGGGCCTTCCGTACTCGCCACTTCTCCCCCGGTTGCCTCACGGGACGTCGCTGATGCGCCGATAGGCCATGCGACTGATGTCACGTCAATAATGGTTCACGGGCGATCAGTTGTGACGTCGATTACCTCAATTCGCCCGGAGTAAGCCCTCATTTCGACCAGGTTCGCCCTAAGGGCGCCCGGTGGCGGCTGGCAGGATCGCTCGCATGACAGCGCTCCGGGCCCTCCTCGTGGGCATCGACAACTATCCGGCCGGCACGGCGACATCCCTCACCGGATGCGTCAACGACGTCACCGAGGCACACCGCTTCCTCCGCGACCGGCTGACGGGCGAGCTGTCCGTCAGGACGCTGCTGGACGGCGAGGCGACCCGGGAGGCGGTCGAGGACGCCGTACGCGAACACCTGGGCCGGGCCCGCGAGGGCGACATCGCGCTGTTCTGGTTCTCCGGGCACGGCACCGAGACCCTCGCCACGGGGGCCGACGCGAGAATCGAGGCGACGGGCCGCAACCAGGCCCTGGTCTGCGTGGACGCGCTCCTGCCGGACAAGCGGCTCGGCCGGCTGCTGCACGAGGTGGCCGCGAACGGCGCGCACGTCGCCGCCGTACTCGACTGCTGCTTCGCTGGCGGCGCCACCCGCGACCGGAAGGCCGCGGGAGGCACAGCCCTCGACCGTGAGGTCACGTCCCGCTTCGCCCCCATGGCGGCCGGGTGGCGGCCGGACGATTTCCTGCCGGAGCCCCCGATCGGCGCGGGGCGGCCCAGAGACGGCGCCGCTCTCCCCGCCGACGGCCCCGCCGCCCCGCACGTCCTCCTCGCCGCCTCCCGCATCAACCAGCCGTCGTACGAAGGGAGTTTCGGCGGCCGACGCCACGGAGCCTTCACCTACGCACTGCTCGGAGCGGCGAAAGAGGCCGGTGGTGACCTCACGTACCGGGAACTGCTGGCCGCCGCCGACGCCCGGATGCAGCTGTCCGGCGGACGGCAGCGGCCGGTGCTCCACCCTGCGACACCCGGAGGAATCGCCGACACGGCGTTCCTGGCGGGAACCGCGACGCGCGCGCCCAGCCCCCATCTGCTGCGCTTCGGCGCGCACGGATGGGAGGTGGACTGCGGCGCCGTGCACGGGGTCGCAACGCAGGCCGGTGCACCGGGCCCCACGTTCGGGGTGACCTCGCCCCGGCCGGAGGACGGCCCCGGCACGCTGCTGCACACCCGCGAGGTCCGGGCGACACACACCCTCGTCGAACCCGTCGGCTGGGCGCCGGTCCCGACGCGGGTCTACCCCGTCGCCGTCTCCTCGCTCCCGGTACCGTCGGCCACGGTCACGCTCGACGCGCTGCCGCCCGCTGCCGCCTGGACGGAAGTACTGCGAACGGCCCTCCGCCCCTCCCCGCAGCTGCGGGTGATCGACGGCATGGACGAGGCGGCCGATCTCCACTTCCAGGTCTCCGTCGAGGAAGACGTCGCCCGGGTGCTGCGGCGCGACGGAACGCCGTTCACCGAAGCACTCCGGTTGTCCGCGCCCGACGACGCGCACCGAGTACGGGACTGTCTGGAGCACCTGACCCGCTGGCACCGCATCCGCGGCCTGTCCGCGGGCCCGTCCACGCTGGACGGCCTGGTACGGGTCGAGATCACGCCCTGGGGCGCGGAGGACGGCCCCCTTCTCACCCCGGACGGCGGCGGTGAGATCGTCTGCGCCTATACGGGGCCGAGCGGGGCACCGGTCGCGCCCTTCGTGTCCATCCGGCTACACAACCGGTCCCGCGACAAGGCGCTCTGGTGCGTGCTGCTCGACCTCACCGACAGCTACGCGTGCCACTCGCTGCTCTACCCCGGGCACTTCATCGGCCCCGGGCGCGTGGGTCACGCCCTCGACGGTGAGCCCGTCCAGCTGTCGCTGCCGCCGACACGCCCCGCGGCTCCGGGCGCGGCCGCCCGGGACTGGCTGAAACTGATCGTGTGCGAGAGCGAGTTCAGCCTCGTTCCCTACGAACTGAACGCCTGGGACCCCCGTGGCTCCGGGGCGCGCGTGGCAGGCCGGGTGACCGCTCCCGCCACCCGGTGGACCACGCGCACCCTGGCTCTCCGCACCGTCGTCCCTACTGTCCGAGGTGGGTGAAGCCCGCCCAGGAGCGGAGGTCGGCCGGGTCGAGGCGCCGGGCGCGCTCGGACAGGTGAGGCGGCAGGGTGTCGGGGGCAAGGCGGTCCGGGTCGAGCATCCAGAGCTGGGCGCGGCGCAGCGCCCTGGCCGGCGGCTCGCCCTCGACCCGCAGGAAGTGGTGCGTCATGAACATGAGCACCGACGTGGAGTCGTCCGGCACCGGCCAGAGCGATCCGACGACCGAGCGGGCACCCGCGACCAGGAAGGCCGTGGCGAGGCTGTACGCCTCGTTGTGCCCGCGCCCCGAGACATGGCTCCGGCAGGCTGCGAGCAGCACGAGACCGATCCCGCCCCGGGACCCGACGGCCTCGGTGATCTCCTCGGCCGCCAACTCGCCTCCGTACAGTGAGAGATACGACGTCCGATCGATGTCCCGGGCGATCGAGGCGTGGCAGGCGAGATGCAGCACTCTGCCCCCGCCGGCGCCTTCGGCCAGCCACGTCACCACCTCCTCCGGGGTGCCCGCACCGTCGACCGCGCTGCCCACCACGCCGTCCCGCCGACGGCCGAGGTAGCGGCCGGCCGGATAGAAGGCACGGTGCACCGCGTCGGCCTCCTCTCCCGCGTACCGCAGGTCTCCCGTGGGATCGCCGACGAGCAGGGCCGCGCCGTCGTGGGCGGTGGCGTCCCTCGAGGCCACCTCGCACAGCAGCCGCGCGGAGGCCGCGTACGAGATCTCGGCCTTCTCCACCGCGTACTGGCGGCCGCCGTCCGCGTTCTGCTCCCAGGCCGCGTGCCAGGGGACGAGGCCGAGCCCTCCCATCGGGACGAGGACGAGCCTCGGGACGCGCCCGGCCACAGGTGGCTCGCCGAAGGCGTCGAGGAGCGGCCGGATCGCGGCGTACCAGGCCCAGCCGCACAGCCGATCGAGCCGACGCCGCATGGTCGCGTCGTCGCCGCCCCCGACGGGCCCTCCGGTCACCGGGCCGAGGTCCCTCGGCTCGTCGCCGCCCCCGTCGGCCCCTCCGGCCTCGGCGCCCGGGTCCCTCGCCTGGTGCGCCGCGGGCAGGTAGTCCCGCAGCGCGGTCGCGTCCTCGGTCAGCCTCGGTAGCGGCACCACGTGGGTGGAACCGCGGTCGGTGACGACGAGCGCGGTGCCCCCGATGTCCTCGGAGGCGGGGACCAGGTAGACGAGTGCGTCCTTGCGCAGGGAGCGCAGCGCCGCGGCGATCTCGTCGACGACCGGCGGTTCGAGCAGCCGGTCCTGGCCGTCGCCCGAAGAGCGGAGCGCCGCGAGCACGCGACGGCGCAGACTACTCGGAACCGACCCCGTGGAACCCGTGGCCGTGGAGCCCGTCCCCGTGGAGCCCGTGGCCGTGAAACCCGTGGCCGACAGCAAGTCCGTCTCCGGCTCGGCGCCCATGCCGGCGTGACGCCATTCCTCGGCCAGATCCGCGTGCCCCGCGGCGGCCAGGCGCTCGGGAACCTGCCGGGACGTCACGGCAGCGTGCAGGACGAGGCCACGGCAGGAGTCGAGTGCCTGGACGGCTTCGTCCAGCGCGCCGTCGCTCAGACACCACGCTCCGACCTCCAGCGCGGTCGAGGTCGCGTCGAGCGCGGCGACCATGGCGTGATCGGTGCCCGACTGCTGGAGGGCCGCCCAGGCGTGCCCGCGCAGGGCGTCGAGCCCGGTGCGCCGGCTGTTCTCCCGGTCGCCGCGGAGGGCGTCGCCCCGCAGCCGGTAGGCCGACGCGAGGATGGCACCCATGGTGGCGTACAGCCGGCTCGTGGGCCCGCCCGTGCCCCGGAACGCCGCCTCCAGCAGGGCGATCCCCTCGGCCAGGTCGCGAGCCCGGGAGACGGCGTCGGATCGCGTCTGGGCCAGTCCGCAGAGTCCGGTACCCAGGGAGGCCGCGTAGCGCACCCGGCTCTCGCTGCCTTCGTCGGCCAGCTCGTACGCCTCACGCACGAGTCCGAGAGCGTCCTCCACACCGGCGGCGTCCTCCGCCAGCGCCGCCCGCCCGTAACGCGCGATGCCGTTGCCGCCCAGGACCGCGATCCGGCGGTCGCGGGGCAGCCGTCGAGCGTCTCTGCGCAGCTCGGCCGTGGTCGGACCGGCCGCCATCGGGCGGTAGGGAGGCACCCCGAGCCGGTCGGCGAGTGCGTCGCGCCCCAGGCGCAGCTTCTCGACGGCGGTCCACAGCTCGATGCGCGTCGGGTCGTCGTCGTGGAGCGACGCGTAGGTGTCGGCCACGACGGCGAGGTACCGGTCCGCACCGGCGAGGTCGCCGCGGCGTACCGCCGCGGGCACGGCGAGGGCGGCCTGTTGGGCCTCCATCAGGCTCCGGACGTACGGCGTGACCGTGGGGCTCTCCCGGATCCGCTGCCACGTGGCCGCCGCACGCTCCTGGTCGTCGGTCACCCCCCTCGTCTGGCCACGATGGTTCTCGGCCAGGATCCCCAGGAGGTCCAGCCGTTCGCTCAGCCTTCCCCCCGTGGCACCGCCCGCCGCCCGGGCGAGGTCCACGTGGTCGACGGCCTCGTCCGCGGTGCGGCCGGAAGCCTCCGTCTCCTCCGACAGCCTGAGCCTGGCCAAGGTGGTGTGCACGCGCATGCCCCAGGTGGGGTCGTCGCTCTCGGCCTCCAGGACGCAGGCGACGAGCGCCGCCCTGCGCGCCCTGTCCACCCGATCGCTGTGCGGGTCGGCGCCGGGCAGTTGGCCGAGCAGGACCAGCGCTCCCAGGTCCTTGTCGGGTCCGGGCTCGAGCCCGGACCAGAACGCGTACGCGAAGTCGAGCGCGTCGCCCAGCAGGGACATCCTGCCGCCCAGAAACCCGGGGAAGCCGGCGTCCCCGTCGCCGAACTCCGGGTGGATGTCGCCCCGTTCCATGTCGTCGAAGAGTGCTGCGGCTTCCGCGTCCAGGTCCGCGCCCCACATGCCCTTCGGCAGGTCCTCCGGGGACGGCGGCCGGATCCCGTGCTCCCCCAGCTTGATCCAGGCCCAGCCGCCGATCAACCGGGCCGTCCTGAGGGCCGGCGGGGGAAGGCTCTCGTCGTCCAGGATCAGTACCGCCGCGTCGGCCACATCACGCAGCCGCCGCGGGTCGGGGTCGCCGAAGTAGCGCGTCTGTTGTGCCAGCGCGAGGAAGAAGGCGGCCCTCGTCACCGTGCCGTCCCGGCGGGGTTCCCACTCGGTGACCGCCCGCCGCATCAGGTCGATCGCCCGGTCCTGTGCCGCCGTGTCGCCCCGGAGGGCGGCCCGCTCGTACAGCACGCGTCCGAAGACGTCGAGGTACTGCGGCATCAGCGGGTCCGTCGCGCCGGGTTCGCCGAGCAGACCGTGGAGGGTCGTCTCGGCGACGGCCGCCTGGGCTGGGTCCCGCCAGCCGGACCAGAGCGTCGCGCGGACGAACGCGCTGCGGATCCCGGCCTCCCAGGCCCAGGCGGGCCGTTCGCCCGCCCGCGTCGCGTCCTGGACCGCCGCGTCGAACTCCTCGCGGGCCTCCTCGAGTCGCGTGCGGTCGAGGGCGGAAGCTCCGTGGATCATGAGGCCGATGGCTCTGCTGTACCGCACATAGGGCAGGTCGCTGGTGGGCAGAGCCGCGTCGAGGACCCGGCCGTAGTGCCGCACCGACTGCTCCGCCGCGCCTCCCTGACCGCCTCCCGTCCCGGCCGCGCGCTGGAGGAACAGGAAGCCCAGCGAGGCGTGAAGACCGACGGCTTCCTCGGAGTCCGGTGCGAACAGAGGGAGGGCGGCGCGGTGATGGGCCACGGACGCGTCGATCAGCGCGGCACGGGCCTCCTCGTCGTACCCGTCCGGGAGGCCGACGACCCTGCTCAGCGAGAGGAGGGCCAGCAGATGGAGGCCGAGGCCCCGTTCGACGTCGTACTCCGAGCCGTCGGGCAGGCCCGAGAGCCCCTCCCGTATCAGGTCCAGGGCCTGGTCCAGGAGGGCGGCGTCCGCCTCCTCGTCGTAGCGGAAGCCGAGCACATGCCCGTACCGGATCCTCCAGGCGTGCCACCGCGGCCCGTCTCCGGGCGTGCGGAACGCGAGCGAGAAGAACCGGTCGGCGAGGGCCAGGTCCTCCGGCGTCCTCCGGCGGGCATGGAGGACGCAGCTGGACGCTCCGACGGCCGCCGCGCGGGCGGCGGCCTCGGCGTCGTCGGGCTCCGTCCCGTCGAGGAGTTCGAGCAGCGCCTCGCGTTCCGCCTCCAGCTCCGCGTCGGTGGGCTCCGTCTCACCGTCGGCGCCCGTTCGTTCCGCATCCCCAGGTTCGCGCGATCCGCGCATGTCATCTCCCGAGCCGCACGTGATAGGTCTGGAGCACGAGGTCGAGCCATTCCTCGCCGTCCACCGTGTCGAAGTCCACCTCTTCGCCACCGAGGACATCCAGTGCGCCCGGTGGGCAGCGGTCGCCGAAGAGGACGACGGCCCGCTCGCCCGGGTCCCGCTTCGAGGTCCAGACGAGCCCCTGGGCCCACGGGTCCGTGTGCCGGCGGATCCAGTGGCCCCAGTCCCTGGTGTACGCGTACTCGTGCGCCTCGGTGTGCACGAGCCAGCTGTCCTGGTGCACCGCGGCCAGATCGCGGGCGTTCATCAGGGGCACCACGTCCACGTCCGCTTCCAGCCGGATACGGCTCAGCCTGCGCCCGGTGACGGCGACCCTGGGCAGCAGGCGCGGGCCGCCCTCCGGATCGAAGGGCAGCGACCGCAGGAGAGTCTCGCACAGGGCCGCCTCGGCGCTGAGACCCGCGTAGAGGTACGGGTAGGGGTCGCAGGCGGTGGCGTCGAACCGGCCACCGCCGTAGAGGCAGTGCGACGGTACGGGGTTGAAGTCGGCGGCACCGCGCCGTACCGAGTGGACGCGGTGGAGGACGGTGCCGCGCGTCAGGGTGACCTTGCCCGGTGTGCCGGGCATCGTGCGCGGCGGGCGGACGTTGGGCACGGTCAGTCCCCCTCCATCAGGTGTCCCGCGGTGCCGGCGAGATTCCGCTCCCTCTCCGTGCCGAGGAGTTCGGCGGGGCGGCAGCCGAGCCACGCGTTGGCGGACAGCCACCAGTCGGCGGCCCCCCAGGGGTCGCGGCCGGCCTCCAGGATCCGGTTCACCTCCAGGACGGTCAGCCACGGAAGGTCGTCCGCCGAGAACTGGAAGGACGGCAGGAGCACGGCGCCGCCCGCACCGCGCAGCCGGATCAGATCGGCCGCGTGGGGATCGCCTCCCCTGTCCCGCAGCGCGTCGGCGCTCACGGCGGGCTCGGCGAGGAGCCGCTCGCGTACGGCTCCGAGAACGGGTCCGACCATCTGGTGGCCGTCGAGGAGGAGGACGGCGAGGTCCTCGGCGCGGAAACCGGGGTACGCGTCCTCGAGGTACGGATCATCGAGCACGCCCGCGGCCGACGGGCCCCGCCGTCCCGCGCCGAACTCGTCCGGGAGGCATTCCTGGAGGATCCCGGCCGCGGCGGCGACGGCCGAGTCGCGGGTCGCCTCGTCGCGTCCCTCCCGCACCACCCGCAGCGGTCCGGCGAGTCGCGCACGCAGGGGGCCTTCAAGGGTGTCGGCGAGCCGCTCCCAGTGCGCCGCCGCGGCGGCCAGCACGGCATGGGCGTTCATCGTGCCCCTCCTTCGTCGCTCGCCGGTGCGGTGAGTGGGGCGAGCAGGCGTGAGACGAAGTCCGCGCGGTCCTGGGTGCGGACGACGAAGTGAAGCTGCCAGCGATGTCCTCGGAAGAGTTCCGCCTCCACCGCGGACCAGATCGCGCCGAAGCTCTCCAGCGGGGTCAGGCCTCCGCGCCCCGCCCCCAGGAGCGGCAGGCAGATCGACCGGAGCGGCGGGGAGAACGCTTCGGCCTCCTGGCCGATGAGGGCGAAGGCCCTGGTCACTCCTCGCGTGACATCGGCGGCTTGGACGTCGTAGTCGTTGGTGCCCGGCCGCGGCTGGGTCACGGCGACGTGGTAGATCCGACGGACTCCGTGCTCGGCCAGGGCTCCGGCCGAGGTCGGCACGACCGTCCCCGGTGTGACGGCGCGGCCGGGTAACCCGTGGCGGGTTGCCCAGTCGAGCAGTTCGTCGTGGACGCGGTCCTCGACGACTCCTCCCGTGGCGTCGAGACGGGCGCCGGCGCGGCGCAGGGCGGCGGAGACGGAGGACTTGTACACGGGCGGCAGAGCGAAGTGGGTGTTGGACGGGGACAGGACGACGTCCACGTCACGCAGCAGGTCGACGGAGTGGGCGTGCACCCGCACGGAAGCGGTCCCCCGTCCGTGGAGCCGCAGGGTGAGGTCGCGGTGGACGCGTACGAGCCGTCCGGAGCCGCTCCGGTCACCGCCCCCGGACACCGGGGCGGCCAGTCCCACGAGTCGCTCCGCGACCTGCCCGAGCACCATCAGCTCGTGATGTTTGCGGAACCGTTCGACACTGACTCCGTAGACTTGCGCCGCCCGGCGGCGCCGGTCGGCCGCGGGCCAGTCGCGGGTGCCCTGAGCCAGCCCGAGACTGTATTCCGCCGCGAGCTGCAGCGTGCCGCCGCCCATGCCGTGGACCGCCTCCCGCAGGAGGCCCTCGATCCCCGCGACGACCCTGTGCTCCGCGTCCCGACCGGGAGCGGACGAGGGAAGCGTACGGGCGACAAGGCCGCTGAGCCCCGGCAGGCGGAGTTCACGCAGCCGGACGATGCCCGCCCTCCTCACCTTCCTCACCTCCGCGATCAGCGACTCGTGATCGGGCGGAGAGTTGTGGGCCGACATGGCGGCAAGGATCGCACCCCCACGCCCCACCCACAACCTCCCTCCCCCGTACGTCCATTGAAGCGGGACGCCTGGTCGCGGGCCGGGCGGAAACGGGGCGCGGAGAGGCCCTAGGCGGGCAGGCACCGGGCCCTGGGCGGCGAGGACGCCTGAGAGGGTGGGGCCCGGGATGTAGGAGGTCGCGAGCCACGGCGCCTCGGCCTCCGGGTCGGCGTCGACGACCCGCGCGGTGTGGAATCCGCCGACCTGACGGGCCGCCGCGACCTCGGCGCGGAAGCGGGCGCGGAAGGACGGGTCGGCGGCGAGTTCCGGCCGCGTCGGCTGCACGGCGGCGGCGGCGCGCCCGCCGCGCCATCGGGCCAGGTGGACGGTTCCTGGGCCGTCTTCACCTAGCTTGTGCTCGATGACGTATCCGCCGATGAGGGCCCCCCGCGGGCCGGCATGGCCGAACTCATCACCTTGACCGGTGCATGACATGCCTTCACCATGTGGCCGGACACCCGCACGAGTTTGTCGCACTCCCCCACACTCCCCACCCAGGAGACACCATGCGACGTCCCACCCGCGGCAGAAGGTCCGCCACCCTCGCGGCCCTCGTGGCGCTCGCCCTCGCGGCGCCCCTCTCCGCTCTCTCCTCACCCGCCGGGGCCGACCCGGCGCCGACCGCCGCCCGTATCGCCTCCGGCGCCGAGGAGGTGATCCGGCAGTACGAGGTCGCCGGACCCTCCACCCCGGCCGCCCGCACCGCGCTCACCGCCACCGGCGTCTCGATCGACGAGGTCGACGCCCGCTCGGTCGTCGTCAGCGCCAACACCGAACAGCTGAGGAACCTCAAGGCGCTCGGCTACAAGCCGGTCGCCCTCCCCGGACCGCCGAACCGCAGCACCGCGGACGGCCACGGCCACGACGAGCCCGGGGGCCAGGGCCTCGGCCCGCTCGACTTCCCCTCCGCCGACGCGAGGTACCACAACTACGCGGAGATGAACGCGGAGATCGACCAGCGCCTCGCCGCCTACCCCTCGATCATGCGCAAGCAGGTCATCGGGAAGACGTACCAGGGCCGGGACATCGTCGCGATCAAGATCAGCGACAACGTCGCCACCGACGAGACCGAGCCCGAGGTCCTCTTCACCCACCACCAGCACGCCCGCGAACACCTCACGGTCGAGATGGCGCTCTACCTCCTGCGCGAGCTCGGCGCGGGCTACGGCACGGACTCCCGGGTCACCAACGCCGTGAACGGGCGCGAGATCTGGATCATCCCCGACCTCAACCCGGACGGCGGCGAGTACGACATCGCCTCCGGCTCGTACCGCAGCTGGCGCAAGAACCGTCAGCCCAACTCCGGCTCCTCGTACATCGGTACGGACATGAACCGGAACTGGAACTACAAGTGGGGCTGCTGCGGCGGCTCCTCCGGCTCCAAGAGCTCCGAGACGTACCGGGGCGCGGCCCCCGAGTCGGCCCCCGAGGTGAAGGTCGTCGCCGACTTCGTCCGCTCGCGCACGGTCGGCGGCAAGCAGCAGATCACCGCGGCCATCGACTTCCACACCTACAGCGAGCTGGTCCTCTGGCCCTTCGGCTGGACCACCGCGAACACCGCCCCCGGCATGACCCAGGACGACCGCGACGCCTTCGCGACCGTCGGCGGGAAGATGGCGGCGAGCAACGGCTACACCCCCGAGCAGTCCAGCGACCTCTACATCACGGACGGCTCGATCGACGACTACCTGTGGGGCGTGCACAGGATCTTCGGGTACACGTTCGAGATGTACCCGTCGTCGTCCGGCGGCGGCGGCTTCTACCCGCCCGACGAGGTCATCGAGCGCGAGACGAGCCGCAACCGCGACGCCGTCCTCCAGCTCCTGGAGAACGCGGACTGCATGTACCGCTCGATCGGCAAGCAGGCGCAGTACTGCACGGCCTGAGCGGATGAACGAACCGGGTCCGGCGGGAAGTCCCGCCGGACCCGGTTTCATCGCATGCAGCTGTCGACCCCAATGAACCTGCCTGGCAGTCCTGTTGAAAGCGGATCGGCATCCACACAGGTCCTGTAGGTTCTCGCCATGGCCAAGGTGAACGTGGTGGAGAACCCGGAGTCGCGCTTCTCCGCAGTGCTGGCGAGCGCGGCGAACCTGCCGGGTGTGCGCATCAACAGGGAGGCCTACCTCCGAAAGGCGCTGGCCCGCTACTGCTCCGAGGAGGACATCCGCCGAGCAGTCGAGGAGTCCCCCGCGGCGGCGGGCATCCCCCTCGAGGTACTGAGCAAAGCGGCCGACGACTCCATCGGCTACGAGACCGCCAAGGCCAGTGCGCTCTCCGCCGCTGCCGGGATACCCGGCTTCATCGCCCTTCCGGCCACCGTGCCCGCCGACATGGCCCAGTACTTCGGTCACATGCTGCGCATCGCGCAGAAGCTCGCCTATCTCTACAGCTGGCCCGATCTGTTCTCCGGTGACAGCGACGGCGTCGACGACGCGACCAAGGGCGTCCTCACCCTCTTCTTCGGCGTGATGTTCGGTACCCAGTCGGCGAACGCCGCCGTGGGGCAGATCGCGGGGATGATGTCGAAGGAGGTCGCCAAGAAGCTGCCCCAGAAGGCGCTCACCCAGGGCGTCGTCTATCCGATCGTGAAGAAGGTCGCGGGCTACCTCGGCGTCCAGATGACGAAGCAGACCTTCGCGAAGACCGTCTCGAAGGCCATTCCCCTCGTCGGGGCCGTCGTTTCCGGCGGGCTCACCTTCGCGACCTACCGCCCCATGGCGAAGAGGCTGAAGAACCACCTGGCCGGCCTGGAGCTGACGAAGCCGTCACACCGCGCGGCAGACGCGGAGTTCGTCGACGCGGAATTCGTGGACGGCGAATTCGTGGACGCGGAATTCGTCGAGGTGCACGACTCCCCCACAGGCCGTACCGAGCCCGCTTCCACCTGACGAGCGGGCCGCGCCCCGGAAGGCGCGGCCCGGCAGGCGCGGCCCGGGGGACCCGTCTCAGCCGAGGACGGCGAGCGCGTCGATCTCGATGAGGAGGCCCGCCGGGAGGCCGACGTACACGGTCGTCCGGGCCGACGCCGGGGCGGTGAGGCCCTGCTCCTGGAAGTACTGGTTGTAGATGGCGTTCATCTCGGCGAAGTGGTCCACGTCGGTGAGGTAGACGCGCATCATCATGACGTCGTCCCAGCTCGCGCCGCCCTCCTCCAGGATCGCCTTGACGTTGGCGAAGGTCTGGAGGGTCTGCTCGCGCAGGGTCGGGCCCGCGACCGTCGGGGCCTGGCCCTCGACGGCGGGGAGGAATCCGACCTGGCCGGCGACCTGGAGGATGTTGCCCTTCTTCACCCCGTGCGAGAACTTCGCGGGCGGGGCGGTGTGGGTGGCGGGCGTGAGGGCGATCTTCTCGATGGTCATCCGTTGTCCTTGGTAGGGGTGTTGCCGGAGTACTCCCGGCTGATGTCGTCCGCGGTGCGGCGCACCAGCGGGAGGAGACCGAGGAGTTCCTCGGCCGTGACGACCACGTTGGGCGCCGATACCGACATGGCGGCGACGACCCGGCCGTCGGCGCCGCGGATCGGGGCGCCGACGCAGTTGATGGACTCCTCGTGGCCGCCGAGGTCGGTGGCCCAGCCCTGTTCGCGTACGGTCGCCAGCTCCTTGAGGAAGGCGGCGGCGTTCGGGGTCGAACGGGGCGTGTACGGGGGGTAGTCGAGCTTCGCGGCGACGGCGCGGCGGTCGGACTCGGGCAGGTCGGCGAGGAGCAGTTTGGCGACGGCGGCGACGGTGATCGCGACCGGCTTGCCGATGCGGGAGTACATGCGGACCGGGTAGCGGCTCTCGAACTTGTCGATGTAGAGGACCTCGCCCTCCTCGTACACGGCGAGGTGGACGGTGTGCCCGGTCTGCTCGTTGAGGGCGGCGAGGTAGGGGTGGGCGATCTCGCGGACGTCGAGGTTCTCGACGGCTTCCTGGGCGAGGGCGAAGAGGCGGGCGCCGAGTCGGTAGCGCTGGTCCTGCTGGCGGTGGACGAGGCCGTGCTCGTGGAGCGTGCGCAGCAGCCGCAGGGCGGTCGACTTGTGGACGCCGAGCCGTTCGGCGACCTGCCCGAGGTCGGCGGGGCCCTGGGCGAGCAGCGGCAGGATGCTGAGCGCCCGGTCGACGGTCTGGCTCATGGCGTACGTACCTCCTGGTCCTCCCCCGTCCAGCCGGGGCCGAGGTGAAGTGTGCCCCAGGCCGCGGCGTCGAGGGCGGCGAGCCGGTCGGCGTGGGCGCGGCGGGGAGGGACGGCGACGTCGCCGGGGACGGTGAGGGCGGCGGCGGCCATGAGGTGGCCGTGGCGGAGCCGCGTGGCCATGTCGAGCCCGCGGAGGGTGGCGGAGAGGAATCCGGCGGCGAAGGCGTCGCCGGCGCCGACGGGCGCGACCACGTCGACGCGGGGGGCCCGGACGAGGGTGCCGGCGCCGTCGGTGTCCCCGTCGGCCAGGGCGACGGCGCCGGCCTGGCCCAGCTTGACGACGACGAGGGCGGGCTCCGGCAGGGCGTCGCGGATCGCGGCCGGGGAGGTGAGGCCCCACACCTGCTCGGCCTCGTCGGCGCCGACGAAGACGAGGTCGGCGCCGCGGGCGAGCTCCCGGAGGACCGGTCCGGCGGCGGCCGCGCCGCCCGGCCACAGGGCGGGCCGGTAGTTGACGTCGAAGGAGACGAGGGGGCGCTCGGGGCGGCGGGTGGTCAGCTGGCGTACGAGGGCGAGGCAGTCGGCGGAGAGCGCGGCCGTGATGCCGGAGAGGTGCAGGACGCGGCCGTCGGCGACGGAGTCGTACGGGACGGTGGTGGGCGACATGGCCGAGGCGGCCGATCCTGCCCGGTAGTAGACGACCTCGTGCGCGTCGGCGGCCCGGTCCTCGTCGGTGCGGAAGTAGACGCCGGTCGGCCGGTGGGGGTCGCGGGTGACGGCCGTGACGTCCACGCCGTACGCCCCGATCGTCTCCACCAGGTGGTGGCCGAAGCCGTCCCGGCCGACGCGGCCGACCCACTTCACGCGGTGTCCGGCGGCGGCGAGGGCGCAGGCGACATTGGATTCGGCGCCGCCGATCGCGCGGGCGAAGGAGGGGACGTCGGCGAGGCGGCCGGGCCGGGAGGGAAGGAAGGTGACCATGGACTCGCCGAGGCAGACGAAGTCCGGGGGCGTGGGTGCGTGTGAGGGTGCGGACGTGTCCGTGGTCGCGTCTGCGGACGTGTCCGGGGGCGCGTGTCCGCTCACTCTCGGGCTCCCTGTGACTGTCACGGGTCCATTGACCCGGCCTTGGCCCGGATGTTAGACAGCCATGAGCAAGATACGCAATGACCGTTGCACACAGCGCAACACTCGACGAGGAGGCCTTGTGCCCGACCTGCCCGACCTGGCGAACGAGCGAGTCGACCACCGCTTCAAGGGACTGCCCCCGGACGCCGAGGGTCTGACCGTCGGCGAGCTGGCCGCCCAGCGCCGCTCGCTCTTCACCGGCGGCTTCACCACCCCCGTCCTCGCGCTCTCCGCCGAGTCCGTCGAGCACAACCTCCGCCTCCTGGAGGTCTACGCCGAGCGCCACGGCCTCGCCTTCGCCCCGCACGGCAAGACCTCCATGGCCCCCCGGCTCTTCGACCGCCAGCTGGAGCACGGCGCCTGGGGCATCACGGCCGCCATGCCGCACCAGGCGCGCGTCTACCGCGCCCACGGCGTGGCCAGGATCTTCCTGGCGAACGAGCTCGTCGACGCCGTCGCCCTGCGCTGGCTCGCCGCCGAGCTCGACGCCGAGCCGGACTTCCGCTTCGTCTGCTACGTCGACTCGGTGCGCGGCGTCGAGCTGATGGACGAGGCGCTGCGCGCGGCGGGAGCCGCCCGCCCCGTGGACGTCGTCGTCGAGCTGGGCGCCGGTGCGACCGGGCGGACGGGCGTACGGACCGAGGCGGAGTGCACGGCCGTCGCCGACGCGGTCGCGGCCGCCCCCACCCTGCGGCTCGTCGGCGTCGCCGGGTACGAGGGCACCATGCCCGGGGCCGACGGCGAGCGGGTCAGGGAGTGGCTGCACCGGCTGGTCGGGCTCGCGGCCGACTTCGACAAGGCCGGCCGCTTCGACCCCGCCATCGGCGAGATCGTGGTGAGCGCGGGCGGGAGCGAGTGGTTCGACGCGGTCGCGGACGTCTTCGCGGAGATCCCCGGACTCTCCCTCCCCGTCCTGAAGCTGCTGCGCTCCGGCGCGTACGTCTCGCACGACGACGGCCAGTACCGCGAGAGGACCCCCTTCAACCGCATCCCCGAAGAGGGCGCGCTCCAGCCGGCGTTCAGGCTCTGGTCCCAGGTCGTCTCCCGCCCGACCGCCGAGCAGGCGTTCACCAACGCGGGCAAGCGGGACGCGGCCCACGACCTCCACCTGCCCGAGGCGCAGGTGGTCCGCGACGCCCGCACCGGCGAGGTCCGCGCGGCCGAGGGCGTCACCGTCACCGGCCTCTCCGACCAGCACGCGTGGCTGCGCACGGCCCCCGAGGCGGACGTGGAGGTCGGCGACTGGGTCGGCATGGGCCTGTCCCATCCGTGCACGTCCTTCGACAAGTGGCAGCTGATCCCGCTGGTCGAGGCGGACGGCACGGTGGTCGACTACATCCGCACGTTCTTCTAGAAGGAATCGGAAGGATCGGCATGGACCTCGTCTTCCGCGACGCGGAGGTCGTCGACGGCAGCGGCGGCCCGTCCTACCGGGCCGACGTGGCGATCGACGGCGGCCGGATCGCCGCGATCGTCAAGGAGGGCGCCGCCGCCGGCTGTCAGCGCCCCACGGCGCGCCGCGTCGTGGACGCCGAGGGCCTCGCGCTCTCCCCCGGGTTCATCGACATGCACGCCCACAGCGACCTCGCGCTGCTCCGCGACCCGGACCACAGCGCGAAGGCCGCGCAGGGCGTGACGCTCGAAGTCCTGGGCCAGGACGGCCTGTCGTACGCGCCGGTCGACGACCGCACGCTCGACGAGGTCCGGCGGACGATCGCCGGCTGGAACGGCGGTGCGCCCGGGGACACGACTGTCGACCTCGACTGGCGCACGGTCGGCGCGTACCTGGACCGCCTCGACGGCGCGCACGGCGGCCGGGGCATCGCGGTGAACGCCGCGTACCTCGTCCCGCAGGGGACGGTCAGGATGTACGCGGTCGGCTGGGAGGACCGCCCCGCCACCGGCTCCGAGCTGGACCGGATGCGGCAGCTGGTCGCCGAGGGCCTGGAGCAGGGCGCGGTCGGCATGTCCTCCGGCCTGACGTACACCCCCGGCATGTACGCGCCGGACGCCGAGCTCACCGAGCTCTGCCGGGTCGTGGCGGAGTACGGCGGCTACTACTGCCCGCACCACCGCTCGTACGGCGCCGGCGCCCTCCAGGCGTACGCGGAGATGGTCGCCCTCACCCGCGAGGCGGGCTGCGCCCTCCATCTGGCCCACGCCACCATGAACTTCGGCGTGAACGAGGGCAGGGCGCCGGAGCTCCTGGCGCTCCTGGACGAGGCCCTCGACGGGGGCGCGGACATCACCCTCGACACGTATCCGTACACGCCCGGCAGCACGACCCTGGTCGCCGTCCTCCCGAGCTGGGCGAGCGAAGGCGGCCCGGAGGCGGTGCTCGCGCGGCTCCGCGACGAGGAGACGGCGGACCGGATCCGCCACGACCTCGAGGTCGTCGGCTCGGACGGCTGCCACGGAGTGCCGGTGGACTGGCACACGATCGAGATCGCGGGAGTGACCGCCCCCGGCCTCACGGAGTTCGTGGGCCGCCGACTGGACGGCTGGACGACGGCCCGCCGGCTCCTCGTCGACGACCGGCTCGGCACGACGATCCTCCAGCACGTGGGCCACGAGGAGAACGTCCGGACGATCATGCGGCACCGGGTCCACACGGGCGGCTCGGACGGCATCCTGCAGGGCCTCAAGCCGCACCCGCGCGCGTACGGCACGTTCCCTCACTACCTCGGCCGGTACGTGCGCGAGCTCGGCGTCCTCTCCCTGGAGGAGTGCGTCGCCCACCTGACCTCCCGCCCGGCGGCCCGCCTCCGCCTCCCGGGCCGGGGCCTGGTCCGCGAGGGGTACGTGGCGGACCTGGTGCTCTTCGACCCGGAGACGGTCGCGGCGGGAGCGACGTACGCGTCCCCCCGCACCCTCCCGGTGGGCATCCCGCACGTCCTGATCGACGGCAGATTCGTCATGGAGGACGGCATCCGCACGGACACGTTGGCGGGCCGAGCCATCCGGAGGACCCCGACGAGGTGAGGTGCGGGACGGCGCCCTTCTAGGACCGCGCCCCCGTCGCGTCCGGGGCGGCGACCCGCCCCGTGACCCCCGGCCACCGCTCCCGCCGCATCCACAGCAGCCCCACCGCCACCACGACACCCGCCACCACGAACCCGTACCACGGCGTGCGCCCCGACGGCGCCGTCTCGTACACGAGCGCCGCCGACAGCACCACCAGCGCCTGTCCGGCCCTGCTCCGCCAGGCGGCCGCCGCGACGACGGCCGTCCCCCACAGCAGGTACCACGGCTGCACCATCGGCGAGAGCGCGACGAGCGCGACCAGCGAGAGCCCGAGGCCGAGGACCGGGTCCAGCGCGCCCCGCCACGAGCGCCACGCGAGCGCGAGGATCAGCCCGACGGCGACGACGAGCCCCAGCTTCTGGACGACGCCCTTCACCGGATCGGGATCGTCCGCGACGAGCAGCCCGAGCGCGAGCCCGAGGTCGCTCGTCACCGAGAGCGCCGTGTGGATGGCGCCGGCGACACTCTGCGTCCGCAGCCACCCGAACCCGGTACCGGCGGCCAGCGTCGCCCCCACGGCGACCCCGCCCGCCACGAGCCCCGGCAGCACGAGCCCCTTCGCCACACCCCGTACGCCACCGTCCCGGCGGGCGATCATGACGCCGATGAACAGCAGGGCGACCGCCGCCGGCGACTTCACCATCATCGCGAGGCCGACGAGGACGCAGCCGAGCACCCACCGCCCGCGCACCGCGAGGAGCACACCGCTCAGCATGAGGCCGATCATCAGGCCGTCGTTGTGCATGCCGCCGACGACATGGATCAGCAGCAGCGGGTTGAGCGCGGCCAGCCACACCGCGCCGTCCCGGCCCCCCGCGCCCCCGCCGAGCCCCCGTACGGCCCAGACGATCAGCGCGAGCGCGCCCAGGGCGATCAGCCGCATCCCGAGCACGGCGGGCACGATCGCCCCGCCGGTCGCCTTCACGACCACTTCGGCGAGGAGCAGGAAGACCGGGCCGTACGGGGCCGGGGTGTCGGTCCAGTGGCCGCCGACGCTCGCGGCCGCGTCCGCGCCGAGGTCGCCGGGGCCGAGGACGGAGGGCCCGCCGCCGTAGACGTCGTGGCCTTCGAGGACCATCGCGCCCTGCGCGATGTAGCTGTAGACGTCCGCGCTGTAGAGCGGCGGGGCGAGGAGCAGCGGCGCGGTCCAGAGGGCCAGGGTCCCGAGGACCCCGTCCCGTACGCCCCGCGCGAGCAGGACGCCGTACCGCCACCAGGCGGCGACGAGCAGGGTCAGGCCGAGGTACGCGAGGACGGCGCCGGCCACGGCGAGCGCGGAGCCGCGCGGCTCCCACAGTCCCCAGCCGCCGCGTACGGGCAGCGTCCCGGCGGCCCACCCGCCCACGGCGACGGCGAGCGATCCGGCAGCACCCAGCCACCGGCATCCGGAAGCACTGAAGACCCACATGACGTGCCAACCTATCCCGGCTGGGCGGAGGACCCGACCTCGCCGCCGGGCACCCGCTCCCGCCGCCGGGGACCCGGGCCGTCGACGACCGTCGCCCCCGCCCCTATCTCGGTCGCCTGGAGGGGCCGCGCCCCTTCCCGGGCTTCGTCGACCGGTCGCCGGTGGGAGCCGCCTCCGTCGTCGAGTCGGCGGCCGGAGTGGTCGTCCCGGACCCGGACGGAGCAGCGGTCGGTTCCTGGCCGCCGGCCGTGGCGGAGGGCGTCGTACCCCCCTGGGGCGACGCGGGAGCGGAGGCGGAGGCATCGGACGCGCCGGTCGGACCGGACGGACCGGACGGACTGGCCTCACCGTCGCGGGCGGACGGGTCGGAGGGGTCGGACGGGTCCGCCTGGATCAGCGCGGGCAGCCCGCCGGGGCCGCCGTCGGGGGAGCCCGTGCCGCCCTTCGTGCCGGAGCCGCCCGCGAGCAGCGCGGCGGCGGCACCGAGGACGGCGATCCCGCCCGCGGCGATCAGCCACACCGGACCGCGCCTCCGGCGTGCGGAGGCGTGGCGGCGCGCGCGCCGGGGGCCGGCGGCGCCGGGGTCGTGCTGGCTCATGGGCCCGAATTGTAGGGAGCACGACACCGCCGGTACGACGGGGGTCACATCGGGGCGCCGTGTCCGACGTGTCCCAAAACACGAGGCGTCCCGCCCCACCCCGCCGTAAGCTCTCGGCATGCAGGTGATCCAGTCCACGAAGCTCGCCAACGTCTGTTACGAAATCCGGGGTCCGGTGCTCGAAGAGGCGATGCGGCTTGAGGCTGCGGGTCATCGCATCCTCAAGCTCAACACGGGCAACCCGGCCGCCTTCGGCTTCGAGTGTCCGCCCGCCATCCTCGAGGACGTGCTGCGCAACCTCTCCGAGGCACACGGCTACGGCGACGCGAAGGGCCTGCTGTCGGCCCGCCGTGCGGTGATGAGTCACTACGAGACGAAGGGCATTGCGCTCTCCGTCGAGGACATCTACCTCGGCAACGGCGTCTCGGAGCTGATCCAGATGTCGATGCAGGCGCTCCTCGACGACGGCGACGAGGTCCTCGTACCGGCCCCGGACTATCCGCTGTGGACGGCCTCGGTCTCGCTCGCGGGCGGTACGGCCGTGCACTACCGCTGCGACGAGCAGGCCGACTGGATGCCGGACCTCGCCGACATCGAGCGGAAGATCACCGACCGCACCAAGGCGATCGTGATCATCAACCCGAACAACCCGACGGGCGCCGTCTACGACGACGAGATGCTCCGCTCGCTGACGGAGATCGCCCGCCGTCACAACCTGGTCGTCTGCTCGGACGAGATCTACGACAAGATCCTCTACGACGGTACGACGCACACGCCGACCGCCGCGATCGCCCCCGACCTCCTCTGCCTCACCTTCAACGGGATGAGCAAGAACTACCGGGTGGCGGGTTTCCGCTCCGGCTGGCTCGCGGTCTGCGGTCCGAAGCACCACGCGACCTCGTACATCGAGGGCCTCACGATCCTCGCCAACATGCGCCTGTGCGCGAACATGCCGGCGCAGCACGCGGTGGCCGCCGCCCTCCAGGGCCGGCAGTCGATCGAGGACCTGGTACTGCCGGGCGGGCGGCTCCTGGAGCAGCGCGACACGGCGTACGAGCTGCTGACCCAGATCCCCGGTGTGACGTGCGTGAAGCCGAAGGGCGCGCTGTACCTCTTCCCGCGCCTCGACCCGAACGTCTACAAGATCAAGGATGACCGGCAGATGGTCCTGGACCTGCTGCGGTCCGAGAAGATCATGGTCGTGCACGGGACGGGCTTCAACTGGCACGAGCCGGATCACTTCCGGATCGTCACGCTGCCCGCGGCGGCGGACCTGGCGGACGCGGTGACGCGGATCGGCCGGTTCCTGGACGGCTACAGCCAGCCCTGACCAGCCACCCTCAGACCCCGCTCAACTTTAGACAGAATCTAAGCTAGGATGGCCCCAGAGCACTCAGGAGGCCATCCCATGTACGAACCGATCCGCACCAAGTCGGTCCACCGGATGGCCGACGACGACCACGCGTACCCGCACCGCTCCCGCGAGGAGGAGCTGGACATCCAGCTCGCCGGACACCTGTCCGCCCTGCTCGCCGTCACCGACGAGCTCGGCGACACGGAGGCGGGCGAGCTCATCGCCCGCCAGGTGGCGCGGCTGCGCGGCGCACCGCCCGCCCGCCACGCGGGCCTGAGCGGCTCGCCGACGCGGGACCTGCACCGCAAGGCGCACGCCCTCGCGGGCCGCGCCCTGGTCGTCGCCGCCTCCCGGGCCGACACGGCCGCCGCGATCCTCGCCGCCGAGCGCATGGACGCGCACACCGCGGCACTGGCCGGGGGACCCACCCTGGCCGCAGCCGGCGCCCCCTGACGGCCCCGGTCCGCGCGGCACGAACCGCGCGGACCGGGCGCCACCCACCCGGGACGGCCAGGACGACCGCGCCCCGACCACCTCCCACCCGCCTCCCCCTCTCCTCCCGCCTCCCGCCCGCCTCCCGTCCGGCGGCCATCCGGCGGCCATCCGGCAGCCATCGCTCCGGTTCGGTACCGGGATCGGCACTTCACTCCTCGTACACCCAACTCCCCCTGGAATGTGGGTTTCCGCGAGCACGCTGCCCGCGTGAGACGCATCCTGGGAATCGTCCTGGCCGCCCTGCTCCTCGGCGGCGTGGCCGCCGTCCTCGTGACGGGCGGCGACAAGGACACAGGCACGGCAACGAAGACCGTGCGAGGAGTCATCGGGTCGGAGAAGGCGGAGTTCTTCGCCGACCCACAGGTCGTGAAGGCGCTGGCCGCCAAGGGCTTCGCCGTGGGCACCGAGACCTCCGGGTCCTGGGACATGGACGAACTCCCCCTCGACGGCTACGACTTCGCCTTCCCGTCCTCCAGGGGACCCGCCGACGGGCTCCGCGCGAAGGCGAAGACGAAGGACAAGGCGACCACCGCCCCGCTGCGGCCCTTCTACTCGCCGCTCGTCGTCGTCGCGCACAGCGCGGCGGCCCGGGTCCTCGCGGGCAACGGCCTCGCGACCCTCGGCCCGCGCGGGACGACCGGCACCCTGAAGATGGACGCCTACCTGGCCGCAGCCCGCGCCGACCGGACCTGGCAGCAGCTCAAGGGCTCCGCCGGGCACGCCGAGCTGAGCGGCACCCTCTTCATCACCTCCACCGATCCGGTCGCCTCCAACTCCGGCGCCCTCTACCTGGCCGCCGCGAGCTATGTCGCCGACGGCGGCAAGGTCGCGGGCGACGCCGCCGCCGTGACCCGCACCGCCCCCCTCATGCGCAAACTGATCCAGGTGCAGGGCGCCCAACAGGCGGGCTCCGACGCCCCGTTCCGCGACTTCATCAGCGGCGTCGGCAACCCGCTGGTCCTGGTGTACGAGTCCCAGGTCGCCGCCCAGCTCCTCGCGGGCAAGCCCATGGGGGACCTCGTCGTCCTCTACCCGGACACCACCGTCAACAGCGACCACACCCTCGTCCCGCTCACCGAGAACGGCCGGGCGCTCGGCGAACTCCTCGCCACCGACCCCGAACTGCGCAAGCTCGCGGTCCGCCACGGCTTCCGGCCGCAGGGCGCGGCGAGCGAGTTCACCTCGGCCACCGAAAACCACGCCGCCTACCTCAACCAGACACTGACCGGCGTCCGCCAGGCGCCCGTGCCCACCAGCAAGGTGCTGCACGAGATGGCGCTGCGGGCCCGCGACCAGGGGGACACCGCATGACCACGCCCGAGGATCCGAGAAGAACGATGGCCCTGACACCGCCCGGGAACGACAGCCCGCTCGTCCTCACCCCGCCCGAGCCGGTGGCGCCCGTCCGCGCCGAGCAGGTCTCCGGCGTCGTCCCGCTGGACGAGTCCACCCGTACCGAGATGTCCCGGCGGGCCGACGAGTACGTCGGCTCGCTCTCCGGACTCGATCCGCGCTCCCCCGAGTTCTCCGGCCGCATCGGCGAGATCACGGCGCTCGGCGCGGGCGAGATGCGCTCCGCCACCCAGCAGTCGAACCGGATGCTCGACCGCACGGTCCGCTCGCTCGGCACCGGCGCGTCCGCCGGCGACGCCCAGACCCGGGTCGGCGCCTCGCTCGTCGAACTCCGGCGCACCGTCGAGGACCTGGACCCCCGGGACACCCCCGCCAAGGGCTTCAAGGGGCTGCTCTCCAAGCTCCCCGGCGGCAACAAGCTGCGCGAACACGTCGCCAAGTACGCCTCCTCGCAGGCCACTCTGAACCGGATCGTCGGCGCGCTGCGCGGCGGTCAGGACGAACTGGAGCGCGACAACGCGGCGTTGCAGACCGAGCGCGCCCGGCTCTGGGAGACCATGGGCAAGCTCCAGGAGTACGCGGTGCTCACCGAGGCCCTCGACGCGGCCGTGGAGGAGCGGATCGCCCTCACCCCGGACCGGGCCCAGGCGGACGCGCTGCGCGCCGACGTCCTCTTCCCGGTCCGGCAGAAGCACCAGGACCTGCTGACCCAGCTGGCCGTCTGCGCCCAGGGGTACATGGCGATGGACGTGGTCCGCCGGAACAACGCCGAGCTGATCAAGGGCGTGGACCGCGCGGCCACGACCACCCTGTCGGCGCTGCGGATCGCCGTGATGCTCGCCACCGCGCTGGAGCACCAGCGGAACGTCACCGCGCAGGTCGACGCCCTCCGGTCGACGACGGAGAACCTCATCGCCAGCAACGCCGGGATGCTGTCCGAGCAGGCCGGCGAGATCCAGCGGATCGCGGCCGACCCGGCGGTGGGAGCGGAGACGCTCCGCACGGCGTTCCAGCAGATCTACACGACCCTCGACGCCATCGACACGTACAAGGTCCAGGCGACGGAGTCGATGGCCACCACCGTCCGGTCCCTGACCTCCGAGCTCCAGCAGGCGAGCTCCCATCTGGAGCGCAGCCGCCGCACCGGCGCCCTGGAGGGTGGCGGCCCCGCATGACCCGCACCCCGCGCAGCGGCTTCCTGAGGCGTATCCTCGCCGGCCTCGCCCTCACCCTGCTCGTCACGGCCACCGGCGGCGCCTGCTCCACCATCGACAACAGCTCCTCCGGCGGCCAGGGCAGCCGCCCGACGCCCGACCGGCACGGCACGAGCTACGCCCCCGGCACCCTCCGCGTCCTCGCCTCCTCCGAGCTGGCCGACATGGCCCCCGTGCTGGAAGAGGCCCGCGAGGCGACCGGGGTCACCGTCCGCCCCACCTACGCCGGCACCCTCGACGCCGTCGAGCAGATCGCCTCCGGTGAGGCGGAGAAGGCGTACGACGCGATCTGGCTGTCCTCCAACGACTACCTCAGGCTCCGCCCGGACACCGCCAAGCGGATCACCGGCGAGACCCCGATCATGACCTCGCCGGTCGCCCTCGGGATCCGGCCCGCCGCCGTCACCCGCCTCGGCTGGGACCCCGCCAAGGTCACCTGGTCGCAGCTGCACAAGGCGGTCGCCGAGAAGAAGCTGACGTACGGCATGACGGACCCGATGCGCTCCAACTCCGGTTTCTCCGCGCTGGTCTCGGTCGCCTCGGGACTCTCCGGCGCCCAGTCCGCGCTCACCGAGCAGGACGTCACCCGAGCCACTCCCCGGCTGAAGGAGTTCTTCGCGGGCCAGAAGCTGACCTCCGGCTCCTCCGGCTGGCTCGCGACCGCCTACGGCCGCCGCGCCGACGTCGACGCGCTCGTGAACTACGAGTCCGTGCTGCTGTCCGCGCCCGGGAAGCTCACCGTGATCCGTCCGTCGGACGGCGTCGTGACCGCCGACTACCCGCTCACCCTGCTCACCTCCGCCCGCACCGAGGCGAAGGAGGCGGCCGGCCGGCTCACCACCTACCTGCGCACCCCGGACGCCCAGCGGCGGATCACCGACACGACCCTGCGCCGCCCGGTGGTCCTCGGCGTCCCGCCGGCGTCCGCGCTCGCCGAGGACCAGCGGCGCGAGCTGCCGTTCCCCGGCAGCCGGGCCGTCGCCGACGGGCTGCTCGACGCGTACGACAACACCCTGCGCAGGCCCTCCCGCACGGTCTACGTCCTCGACACGTCCGGCTCCATGGCGGGCGAGCGCCTCGAACGCCTCAAGACGGCGCTCGCCGAGCTCACCGGCGACTTCCGGGACCGGGAGGAGGTCACCCTGATGCCCTTCGGCTCCGCGGTGAAGCAGGGCGAGGTCCGTACGCACACGGTCGACCCGGCCTCGCCGAAGGCGGCGCAGGACGCGATCGGGACCGACGCCCGGAACCTCTCGGCCTCCGGCGGCACCGCGATCTACTCCAGCGTCCAGGAGGCGTACCGCTTCCTCGGCACCTCTTCCGGTGGCACCGCCCCCGGCGACGCGTTCACCTCGATCGTGCTCATGACGGACGGGGAGAACACCGACGGCGACCCGGCCTCCGCCTTCGACACCTTCTACCGCTCCCTGCCCGCCGAGCAGCAGCGCACCCCGGTCTTCCCGATCCTCTTCGGGGACTCCGACCGCGGCGAGCTCGACCACATCGCGAGCCTGACCGGCGGCAAGCTCTTCGACGCCCGACAGGGTTCGCTGGACGGCGCCTTCGAGGAGATCCGTGGCTACCAGTAACCGCCTCCTGCGGTACGCCGAGTCCCGCAAGAACCTGACGGGCTGCGCCGCCGGCCTGGCCGGTCTCGCGCTCACCCTCACCGGAGCCGCGGGCTCCCTGTGGCCGCTGGTGGTCGTGGGCCTGTACGGGGCGGGGGCGCTGATCGCGCCGCCCGAGCGTCCGGACACCCCGCACTTCCCGAGCGCCGACGAGCAACTGGACGCCCTGCGAGCCGACTTCACCAAGCTGCGCGGGTATCTGTCCGAGGTGGAGCTGCCGTCGGCGACCCGCGAGCGGCTCACGGCGCTCGACACCCTCGTCGAGGCCCTGCTCGAACCCGGCTGGGTGAGCGACCCGGAGCACCTCCACGTCCTGGCCCGCGCGGTCCGCCTGGACATCCCGGAGGCGGTCGACACCTTCGTACGGACGCGGTGGTGGTCGCGGTTCACCTCGGGCGCCGAGGCGCCGGAGAGTCACCTCGAACGGCAGCTGGCCGCGCTCCACGAGGAGGCGACGGCGATCGCCACCGCCCTCCAGGAAGCGGAAGCGATCCGTCAGCAGATCCACACGGAATACGTGGAAGGACGCGGCAACTGATCGACTACGGTCCGCACATGACACTTTTCGAACAGTCCGCATCCCGCCGCTCCCTCCTGACCGCGCTGGCCGCGGCAGCCACCGCGGGAGCCCCGGTCCTCGGCCAGCTCGCCGCCGCCGCTCCTGCCTCGGCCGCCGTGCCCCTCGTCGAGACCCTTCCGGACCCGACCGAGCCCATTTCGAACACCGCCGTCTACGAGAACCCGAAGTGGGTCGAGGGCACCTCGTACAGCCGCCGTTACCGCCGCCACCAGCAGTTCGACCTCAAGATGAGCGAGAAGTACGCCTTCCAGCGCACCGCGATCCTCGCGCTGCACGGCGGCGGCATCGAGAAGGGCACGAGCGAGCTGTGCCTGGGCATCGCCGGTTACAGCCCTGGCAGCGCCCCGGGCGAAGACAAGGGCGACCCCGCGGGTCCCCCGGTCCTGCCGACCGTGCACGACTACTTCATGTTCGAGGGCCTGCTCTCCACCGGCAACAACGCCCTGCATGTCACCTCGAAGAACTGTGACGACCACGTCGCCCTGGCGACCGTGGCGAGCCACCTCAACGTCCTGTCCCTGCACGGCTGCAAGTTCGAGCAGCTGAACCTGCCCACGGCCGTCTACCCGCCGACCGGAGACCTCGGCGTCGCCGTCGTCGGCGGCCTCAACGCCGCGTTCCGCTCGGCTCTCGTGACCGAGATCAACAACGCAGGCTTCCAGGCGGTCGACGCCTACGACCCCCGGTACTCCGCCACGCTCAGCGAGTTCAACGGCAGCCACACGAACAACCCGTGCAACCGCACGATGCTCGCCATGGGCGCCCAGCTGGAGCTGACCACGGACCTGCGCGAGAGCTTCTTCGACGACCATTCCTCCCGCGGGGGCCGCGCTACGACCTGGAACACCAGGTTCGAGCGCTTCCGCGACGCCTGCCGCCGGGCGATCGCCACCGTCGAGGCCGGCCAGCCGATCCTGTAGCGGACATGCGCCGGCCCCCGGAGCCTGAGGGGGCTCCGGGGGCCGGCTGCGTCGTGGTGGGCCGTCGTGACCCCACTGGTCAGGGCGGTGTTTCGGGGCAACCCACCACGAGTCTCGAAGGGACGACTAGCCCAGGCGCTCCACGAGCGCGTTGTACTGGTCCCACAGCTCCTTCGGCGTGTGGTCGCCGAAGGTGTTCAGGTGGTCGGGGACGAGGGCGGCCTCTTCGCGCCACACGTCACGGTCGACCTTGAGGAGGAACTCCAGGTCCTCGGCCGGCAGGTCCAGGCCCTCGGTGTCCAGGGACTCCGCGGTAGGCAGGATGCCGATCGGGGTCTCGACGCCCTCGGCCTTGCCCTCCAGGCGCTCGACGATCCACTTCAGGACACGGCTGTTCTCGCCGAAGCCGGGCCACACGAACTTGCCCGCCTCGTTCTTGCGGAACCAGTTCACGTAGTAGATCTTCGGCAGCTTGGCAGCGTCCGCGTTGGCGCCGACCTTGACCCAGTGGGCCATGTAGTCGCCCATGTTGTAGCCGCAGAACGGCAGCATGGCGAAGGGGTCGCGGCGCAGCTCGCCGACCTTGCCCTCGGCGGCGGCGGTCTTCTCGGAGGCGACGTTCGCACCGAGGAAGACGCCGTGGTTCCAGTCGAAGGACTCGGTCACCAGCGGGACGGCGGAGGCGCGGCGGCCGCCGAAGAGGATCGCCGAGATCGGCACGCCCTTCGGGTCCTCCCACTCCGGCGCGATGATCGGGCACTGCCCGGCCGGCACGGTGAAGCGGGCGTTCGGGTGGGCGGCCGGCGTCTCGGACGCGGGCGTCCAGTCGTTGCCCTTCCAGTCCGTGAGGTGCGCGGGGGCCGTCTCGGTCATCCCCTCCCACCACACGTCGCCGTCGTCCGTGAGGGCGACGTTCGTGAAGACGGAGTTGCCCCACATGGTCTTCATGGCGTTGGCGTTGGTGTGCTCGCCGGTGCCGGGCGCGACGCCGAAGAAGCCCGCCTCGGGGTTGATCGCGTAGAGGCGGCCGTCCTCGCCGAAGCGCATCCAGGCGATGTCGTCGCCGATGGTCTCGACCGTCCAGCCGGAGATCGTGGGCTCCAGCATGGCGAGGTTGGTCTTGCCACAGGCCGACGGGAAGGCGGCGGCAACGTACTTCGACTCGCCCTGCGGCGGGGTGAGCTTGAGGATCAGCATGTGCTCGGCGAGCCAGCCCTCGTCACGCGCCATGACGGAGGCGATGCGGAGCGCGTAGCACTTCTTGCCGAGCAGGGCGTTGCCGCCGTAGCCCGAGCCGTACGACCAGATCTCGCGGCTCTCGGGGAAGTGCGAGATGTACTTGGTGGTGTTGCAGGGCCACGGCACGTCGGCCTCGCCCTCGGCGAGCGGGGCGCCCAGCGTGTGCACGGCCTTGACGAAGAAGCCGTCGGTGCCGAGCTCGTCCAGGACGGCCTGTCCCATGCGGGTCATGGTGCGCATGGAGACGGCGACGTAGGCGGAGTCCGTGATCTCGACGCCGATGGCGGAGAGCGGGGATCCGACGGGGCCCATGCAGAAGGGCACGACGTACATGGTGCGGCCGCGCATCGAACCGCGGAAGATGCCCTCGGAGCCCGCGAAGAGCTCCTTCATCTCGGCCGGGGCCTTCCAGTGGTTGGTCGGGCCCGCGTCCTCCTCCTTCTCGGAGCAGATGTACGTCCGGTCCTCGACGCGCGCGACGTCGGAGGGGTCGGAGGCCGCGTAGTACGAGTTCGGGCGCTTGACCGGGTCGAGCTTCGTGAAGGTCCCCTTGGCGACGAGCTCCTCGCACAGGCGCTCGTACTCCGCCTCGGACCCGTCGCACCAGACGATGTCGTCCGGCTGGGTGATCTCCGCGATCTCGTTCACCCAGGAGACGAGCTCCTGGTGCTGGGTCGGGACGGTGGTGGGAGCCGCGTTGTCGCGCGCCACGATTGCTCCTTGTTGAGGGGTTTTTTTGGTGTATGCCCCGTGGGGGCCGCGACCCGGATGCTTCGTAGCTGCTCATCCGGTGCCGACCGCACTCATTTGATCATCCGATGTTAGCGCCCATATGTCCAGAGGGCCGCACACGTGAGCATCGCCACTCGTATCCGGGACCTACGGGCGCGTAGGTACGATTCGTTGTCATGACAGCTGCCATGCCGGAAGCCACCCCGATCGAGCTCCCGACGAAGCCCAGGCTCAGAGGATGGCTGCACGCGGGGATGTTCCCCGCCGTGATCGTCGCCGGTCTCGTCCTGGTCGCCTTCTCCGGCTCTCCCCGGGCTCGCGTCGCCTGCGGGATCTTCGCCCTCACCGCCTGCCTGCTCTTCGGCATCAGCGCGCTGTACCACCGCGGCACCTGGGGCCCACGCGGCGAGGCGATCCTCCGGCGCCTCGACCACGCCAACATCTTCCTGATCATCGCGGGCACCTACACCCCGCTCACCCTGCTGCTGCTCCCCGACTCCACGGCCAAGCCGCTCATGTGGGCGATCTGGGCGGCGGCCCTCGCCGGGATCGCCTTCCGGGTCTTCTGGGTCGGCGCCCCCCGCTGGCTGTACACGCCCTGCTACATCGCGATGGGCTGGGCCGCCGTCTTCTTCCTGCCCGATTTCATGCGCACGGGCGGCATCGCCGTCCTCGTCCTGGTGATCGTCGGCGGACTGCTCTACAGCGCGGGCGGGGTCATCTACGGCATCAAGCGCCCTAACCCGTCCCCGCGCTATTTCGGCTTCCACGAGGTCTTCCACTCGCTGACCCTGGCCGCCTTCATCGCCCACTACGTGGGCATCTCCCTGGTGGCCTACCAGCACGCCTGACGGACCTCGCCGGCCCGACTTCACGGACGGGCCGGCGCCCCCAGCGCGCCCCGGACGATCCGCGCCGACTCCGGATTGTCCGCGCACTCCCACACTCCGTGCGGACAGTAGTCCGTCACCGTCTGGTAGACGGGCCGGTGCGCCGCGAACCAGTCGAGCATCCCCCGCACGTACACCGGGTTGTCCCCGTTCCTGAAGAGCCCCCACTCCGGATACGAGACGGGCTTCCCGTGCGCCGCCGCGAACCGCACGTGGTGTTCGAGCCCGTACTCCTCGGTCACTTGCCCTTCGAAGGAGAGCCCGGCCGGCTGGTCGTAGGCGTCCATCCCGATGATGTCGACGACGTCGTCCCCCGGGTAGCAGAGCGGCCACGCCACGGCGTCGAGCCCCCGGCTCGGGGTGAAGTCGAAGCGGAACCGCTGCCCCGCCACCTCCCGCAACACCCCCACGACCCGCCGCCAGTACGCCTTCCAGGCCGTCGGGTCCGGGCCGCAGCGATGGCTGTACGTCGTGCCGTTCATCTCCCAGCCCAGCACCAGGACCGCGTCGCCGAGCCCGTGCTCCACGAGCCGCTCCCCCAGGACCCGGAAGTGCGCGTCGAAGGCACCGCCCGCGCCTTGCCCCAGCCCCGCGCGCACCTCCGCGTCCGGGAGCCCCGCCTCGTTGCGGTCGAGCAGCGGCACGTTCAGGACGAAGAGCCGTCCCGGCCGCTCCTCCTTCCACCGCGCCCAGGGCGCGAAGAGCGCCGGATGCCCCTCGATGTTGGACCAGCGGTCACCGGGCAGGTACGTGTGCCCGACGGTCAGCGTCTCGCCGCCGAGCCACGCCTGCACCTGCGCGATCCGCCGCACCCCGGCCTCGTCGGAGCCGGTGAAGAAGCCGGAGGGCACCCCCGGCAGCGGCCCCGGCGTCACCGGGGCCCGGCTTCCGGTGTGCCGCCCGCCGGGCGCGAGCCGCTCGTAGGGCAGCAGGAACACGAGAACGGCCGCGAGCAGCACGATCAGTGCGGCCCGCGGCCGGGACGACCAGGGGAAGGGTTTCACGTCAGCTCGTCCAGAATTCCCACCAGCGGGTCAGGATCAGCATCCCGATGATCCCGATGTGCAGGACGGGCAGGGCGAAGGCGAACTCGCCGAGGAAGGTCCGCACGCCGGCCGGGGCGGGCAGCAGCCCGGCCCGGACGTTGTGCGCGGTCACGTACCAGAACATGACGATGGTGGCGACCCAGGCCAGGCAGCACCACAGGCAGAGCGCGTTGATCTCGTACAGCGACTGGTACATGAGCCAGGTGCAGAAGCCGACGCCGAAGAGCATCCCGGCGTTGAGGCCGAGCCAGAACCAGCCCCGGTAGCGGGCCCCGGCAAGCAGCCCGGCACCGGCGGCGACGACGACGGCGTACGTGACGAGCCCGAGCATCGGGTTGGGGAAGCCGAAGACCGCCGCCTGCTCGCTCTTCATGATGTTGCCGCAGGACACGACCGGGTTCAGGCTGCACCCGGGCTGGAAGCCGGGGTCCTCCAGAAGCTTGAACTTGTCGATCGTGATCACCCAGCCGGCCAGTACGCCCGCCGCCCCGGTGACCATCAGCATCCAGGCGAAGGCCCGGCCCGTGCCGAGCCCCGCCCCCGCGGTCTCCCGCGCGGACTCCTCCTGCCGCTCCCCGGGCATCCCGCCCCGTACGTTCACCGTCGCCATGCCGCGACCGCCTTCCGTTCTCTCGCGCTCAGCCCTGGAGGCGCCGCACCGGCATCAGGACGTGCGCGCACTCCGCGAGCATCTCCTCGTCGGAGACGAAGGAACGCAGCCGCGCCTCGTCGACCGGCTGCCCGGGTACGGCCTCGGGCCAGGGGCGCACGGAGCAGATGAGGTAGACCTGGCCGCGCTCACGGGCGGCCGCCTCCCACTCGTCGGGCACCGGGCACTGCACCTTGAGGAAGGGCAGGTTGAGCACGGCGGAGCCGCCCTCGACGAGCAGCGTCGCGTTGATCCCGGCGTCCTTCTCCAGGTCGAAGAGCCGGTCGCCGACCGAGAGGTTCATGGACTCCAGGGCCGTCCGCATCGCCTGCTGACCGGCCTCCGGGCCGTCCCGGCCGTCGCCGAGCGAATACGCCATGAGGAACGGCGTGCCCGCCGAATCGGCGGAAGACTCGCTGGACCACGGAATCACCGTGAGAGTACCCAGCGGAGAGGCGCTGCGCGCCGAGGAAACAACGTCGGAAGTGGTCATGAATCCGGATGCTAGTGGCCCAACCCCCCTCCCTCTTCGCCGATTTCACCCGAACGGTCGATATTCACGCCGCTGGCATTTCGGACGCAACGAACCCGGGTTTTCATCGTTGTGCCCTGAGGGCAATTGCCGACCCGAGGAGATCACTCATGATCGTCCCGCGCCGCGTCGCACTGCGGTCCCTCTTCGCCGTGGCGGTCACCGCCTTCGCCGGGGGCGCGCTCGGCCGCATCGCGACCCGCACCGCACCGGGAGCGCCGTCCGGGGCGCCGCGCGGCTCGCGCGACCCGCTCGCCTTCGACGAGATGTACGGAGGGCGCCGCATCCGGGGCTTCTCCCGGCCCGGCGGCACCCCGGCCGCCTTCGTCGACGGCCGGCCGCTGCACCTGATGCGCTGCGCCGACGGCGGATACGTCTCACCGATCGACCACTACGCGTCCTGCCCGACGCCGCTGGCGGCCACCCGCGCCGCCGTGGACGAGCTGGGGGCGGCCCCGCTGTCCCGGTTCGCCGCCGCCCATGGCGTCCACACCGACCCGACGGGAGGGAGCCCGCGTGGTGTACACGCGTAAGAACCAGCGCGACCTGACCGGCGCCGAGCGCCGGAAGTTCGTCGCCGCCGTCCTGGAGCTCAAGCGGACCGGCGCGTACGACGAGTTCGTCCGCACCCACATCGACCACTACACGGCCGACGGGGAGGGGCGGCTGCGGACCGCACACATGGCGCCGAGCTTCCTGCCCTGGCACCGCAGGTTCCTGCTGGAGTTCGAGAAGGCGCTGCGCCGGATCGACGGCACGGTCTCCGTCCCCTACTGGGACTGGACCCGGGACAACAGCCCGGCCTCGTCGATCTGGGGCGAGGACTTCATGGGCGGCAACGGTCGCCGCGCGGACCTCCAGGTCATGACCGGCCCCTTCGCCCACTCGGCCGGGCGGTGGAACGTCACGTACGCGATGTCCGAGACCCGCTTCCTGACCAGGGACTTCGGCCGGCCCCGCGATCCGGTCGCGCTTCCCACGCAGGCGCAGCTCGACGAGGTGATGCGGGAGCGGGTGTACGACGTGGCGCCCTGGAACTCGACGAGCACCTCCGGCTTCCGCAACCGGCTGGAGGGCTGGGCCTCGGGCCAGGGCAACGAGCGGTTCCGCGTCCACAACCGGGTCCACCGCTGGGTCGGCGGGCTGATGCTCGGCGGCGGCTCCGTCAACGACCCGGTCTTCTGGCTGCACCACTCCTTCGTCGACCTGGTCTGGTCGCGGTGGCAGCAGCGCAACCCCGGGGCCGTGTACCTGCCGGCGGAGCCGCCGCCGCTGGGCGACGCGCAGTACCGCAAGGTCGTCGCCCGGCACGAGCCGATGGCGCCCTGGGGGGTCACTCCGGCGGAGCTGTTCGACCACAGCCGGATCTACCGGTACGCCTGACCCCGCACACGGGTGTGTCCCCCCGGCCGCCGGGCCGGGGGGACACACCTGCTGTTCGAGGGGGATCAGCCGCCGTAGCCGCCGTCGCCGTTGTCGTGGCCGTGACCGTCGGCGTTGATGCAGGTGTTGCCGAAGGCCGGGTTGAGCAGGCCGATGACGTTGACGGTGTTGCCACAGAGGTTGACCGGGACGTGGACCGGGACCTGGACGACGTTGCCGGAGGCGACACCGGGCGAGTGGGCGGCGACGGCCTCGGCGCCCGAGTCGGCGACGGCCAGGCCGGCTCCGCTGAGGGCCACGGCACCCGTGCCGGCGAGAACAGCGGCAGCCTTCGCGATGCGAGACATCAAGAACTCCTTGGACGTGGAAAGCGACCGCAGGAATCACGGCCGACTCCCCTTCAACGCCGATCACAGGGACTGGTCACGGTCCTTGCGCCGAACGGGACGAAAGAAATCCGAAAAGATCCGAAAAGAGATTGGCCCGCGGACGGAGGGCGCCCGCCGCCGGTTACGACGGACGGGCCTCGGTCCACGGGCCGCGGCCATGCGACGAGCCTTCCTTGTAACGATCAACGACCCCTGGGGTGGCGGGGAAGAATCGTGTCTTCACCCGCGCGGGGGGGGCGCGGCGGCGTCAGTGCGCGTTCGGCGCCAGACCCAGCTGGGGGTCGAGGGCTCCGCTGAGCACGGGGGTGAGGAGGGCGGCCTGAGGCTTCGCCAGGTCCGGAAGGCCGGCGAGCCCGTTGCCGCGCGGGGCCTCCACGGGGTTGCCGACGACGGCGCCGGGAGTGGACGCCTTCATCTCCGAGTGCGGGCTGCTGAGGAGCGCCCGGCCGGGGTCGCTGCCGTCCAGGAGCTCGGGCAGCGGCGCGTCCACGACGGTCTTGGGGAGCGTGCCGGAGAGCGGCACGCTGGGCAGGGTGAGGTCCGGCAGGGAGCCGAGGCCCTTCTGGAAGCCGGTGGGCGCGCCGGGCACCGGGACGGGCACGCCGGTGGCCACCGTGGGCGCGTCCATCGGCAGTACGGGCTCAAGCCCCTGGAGCGGGACGATCACCGGTGCCTCGACGGCGGCGGCCGGGGCGGCCATGGCGGCGGAGGCGAGCGCGGTCATGAGGATTCCCATGCCGGCGTGAGAGCGCAGAGTCATGCTCTGTAGAACGAGGCGTTCGGGGGAAACGTGGCGGAATACCCCCGTGTGCAGCAACGCGCGAGGCCCTCACCGGTGAAGGCGAGGGCCTCGATTGACGTTCCGTCAGCCGTTGGGGACGTCAGTGACGGCGGGAGATCCGTCCGCCCCGGAGGTAGATGACGGTGCCGCCGATGATCAGCGCCGCACTGATGGCGGCCGCGCCCATGAGCGCGGGCTCGCTGCCGGTGTCGGGGAGTTCGGGGCCCGGCGGAGTCGTCGGAGGCTCGGTGTGCGGAGGCTCGGTCGTCGGAGGCTCGGTGTGCGGAGGCCCGGTCGTCGGAGGCTCGGTGTGCGGAGGCTCGGTCGTCGGAGGCTCGGTGTGCGGAGGCTCCGTCGTCGGAGGCTCAGTCGTCGGAGGCTCGGTGTGCGGAGGCTCCGTCGTCGGAGGCTCAGTCGTCGGCGGCTCGGTGTGCGGCGGAGTCGTCGGCGGCTCGGTGTGCGGAGGCTCGGTCGTCGGAGGCTCAGTGTGCGGCGGAGTCG